>JBQDEV010000009.1:0-152957 GCA_052084925.1 Micrococcaceae bacterium | reverse complement strand
TCCTACACGGACAGCGACGCGCTCAACGGACTACACCCTCGTTCGAGAAGAGCCGTGATTCTGGGTGTTACCCCTGAAGTAAGCGGGGCATTTGCCCAACAGATTTCAGTACCCTCACGAAATGTCACGACGCTTCCTGAGTCAATGCCGATTCAGTATGGAGCACTTATCGAGCCCCTGGCTGTCGCGGTCCATGCTGTTCGCCGTACGCAGGTGAAGCCTTCCGATTCAGTCCTAGTCCTCGGCGGTGGCCCCATCGGACAATCGGTCGTTCTGGCACTCAAGATGCTGGGCGTTAGAAAGATCGTTGTCACAGAGGTGGTCAAGCAACGCCGCGATGTCATTTCTCAGCTCGGCGCTCTGCCATTCGACGCCAGAGACACAGATTTGTCGAAACGTGTTCATTCCGCTTTTGAGGGACCGGCCGATGCCGCGATCGATACCGTTGGAATCGACGCGACGTTGTCACTAGCACTTGCTTCAACCAAAGTTGGGGCCGTCATAGGGCTAGCCGGGATGGGGGCACTTTCACTGTCTTTTGATGCCTCCCGCATCAGCGTGTCCGAACGGACCATCACGGGGACATTCACCTATACCGCTCAGGATTTTCGCGACGCCGCAGCCTGGATGGGGACAGCCCCTGACTATGTTTCGCTCATGATCGCTCGTCAAATTTCTCCAGAGCAGGCTCCGGAGGAGTTCCACCGGTTAGCGCACGGAGGAGAATCTTCCGGGAAGGTCCTGGTCATGTTCGGGAGTGAGACAGAGGCGAGCACAGCGCATAGTCAATCGAAGATGTTCGAACGCTGGTTGACCTAGGAGGTGCTTTAAAGTGGCAAATTCACGATCCGGCGAATCAGTGGTCCAAAGGATCGCTCGCGTGCTCAATGCTTTCGAAGGGGAACACGCGCAACTTTCAGCTTCAGACATTGCGAGTCGAGCGGGACTTTCCGTTTCTACCGCGCACCGCCTTATACAAGATTTGACGGTAGAAGGATTGCTAACAAGGTCAGCTGATGGTGGGTACGAAATCGGCCTGAATCTCTGGGAGATCAGTCATCGCTCGTCATCGATGCAGCGATTCTCTCAGAAGGCTCGGCCGTTCCTTGCAGGTCTTCATCGATCACTCAGGCAGAACGCGTCACTTTCCATTCTTGATAGTTCTAAGGGTTCGATAGTCTGTTTAGAGCACCTCACCTTAGCGGCCCACTCAGCAGATCCGATAAAGGTGGCCGGTCGACAGCCTGCGTTGTCGACCGCAGCAGGGCTAGCCATGGTTGCTTTCGGTCCGAGACATGTCCAAGAACGATTTATTCAGAAGGGTCTACGCAACCAGCTATCTGACAATCAAATTTGCGCTGCAGACGCTCTACGTCGCACCTTTGCTCAGGTTCGGATCGAAGGATATGCACATTTACGCGGAAACCACCATAAGCGCACCTCGACCACGGCGGCTCCAATCTTTTCGACAAGTGGCGAGGTACTGGCTGCATTTTGTGTTTCTGAGGATCTCGATCGAGTCAGCCTCAGTGTCCAAGTTCCTGCTGTCATGGCGGCAGCTCGAGACATGACTCAAGCGCTTCGACGTGACCAGAGCAAACGTAGTTCAGCTCCAATAGGAACGGGCTATCCCAGCGCCCATGATTCTGGCTCCAGGCGATTGATGAAATTTGCCTTTAGCTCAGCATGAGAGTCCGCGTTCTTCTTATGAAACTGGCTCTATATTCATGTCCGCACGTGCAACTATCTGCCCGATGTCCCCATCTGTAGATCTCCGGTATCCTGTTGGTAATCCATTGGAACTGCGTTCCACTGGATTGTGGAACCCGGTGTCTACAGCCGAAGACAGGAGTCTGCCGTGAATTTCACGCTCACTCGATGCATGGCCGTGATTGAGCAACGCGCCAGCGAAGCCGAGGGGCTGCCCTGATGGCATTGGCCACCGATCTGCAGCCACGGAATTCCGCTGCCCCGTCGAGTCTCTCCGGCCTTGTGGTCCTGGGGTATGTGTACCAGGACCGTGTAACCGAGCGCTACCGATTGTCTATGAAACTCACCTCCATCGTACGGCGGCACCTTTCCCGGATCCCCATGTTGGATTTGGCACAGCCCTTGCCACCCGTTTCGCCGACCGTTCCGGCGAGTTGGCCCGGATGAGCGTCGTCTACGAGGACGAACTCATTGGGATTGCCAATGCCCAAGACTCCAGGCATGCCCGTCGCTACGATCCGGATTCCGGTCTGGCTGTGCCACTGTCCTGCACAGCTAGCGGAATTGCGGGCCCGGCTTCACCACGACCGACGGCATCGCGAAAGAAAAAATAGGAACAGGAGAACACTATGCGTGTTGGAATCCTCAACGGCCCCAACATTAATCGACTGGGACAACGCAAAGCGCAGTACGGTACACGCACCTTGGCCGACATCATCGATGATGTGGAGACGACTGCCTCCCGACTCGCGGTTCAGATCGACCACTTCCAGTCGAACCACGAGGGCTTTCTCGTGGACTGGTTGCATGACCATGCGGGTGAGTTGGACGCGCTCATCCTCAACCCCGCGGGACTGACCCCCTACGGACGGTCATTACTCGACGCCGTGGACGATCTCGGAGTCCCTTTTGCCATCGTGCACATCACCCAGCATTTCAAGCACTACGGTATGGACGCCGTGGACCTCTTCCGCGAAAAGGCCGACATCTACGTCTGCGGTTTGGGATGGCGCGGATATTCAGCATGCTTGCAGCGCCTAACAGAAATCGAGGCCCAATGACCCGCCTACTTTCCACCGCACATCTCACCGCCCTACAGCTGAGTCCACCAGAACTGGTGCAACGGGCAGCACACCATGGCTTCGAGGCCGTGGGGGTCCGTGTTCATCCGGCCACCGCAACCGAGACCCGTTATCCGATGCAACCCGGCTCGCCCATGGTCAGAGAGACGCGGGACGCGATCGAACAGACCGGCGTCCAGGTGCTCGACCTAGAAGTATTCGGCCTTGCAGAGCACATCGGTCCCGATCATTGGACGCCTGTGCTGGAGACCGGAGCTCAGCTGGGTGCAAGTGTTCTCAATGTGGTCGGGGTGGACCCTGACCTGAATCGTTTCCGCGACAAGCTGGGTGAGTTGGTGGCTACGGCGCGCGACTATGGGATCCGACCCTGCATGGAGCCAATTTCCTACCAACCTTTGTCGTCCTTCAACACGGCGCGTCGATTCGCGGAGGAAACAGGCGCAGGGCTCATGCTCGACACTCTGCACGTCTTCCGGTCGGGCACGACGGTGGCGCAGCTGGCCGAGATCCCCGCGGAGCACATCGCTGTCGTACAGCTCTGTGATGGGGCGTGGAAAGAACCGAGCGTAGTGGACGACTCCGTGGTTCTACCCTTAGGGCAATCGGTGGGCGGTTCTCCGCGACAGTACGAGGCTCGGGTACATCGCCTGCTCCCCGGAGAAGGAGAATTCCCCTTGGTCGAGGTCCTGAGGTTGTTCCCTGAGGCCCCGGTCAGCGTGGAAGTCCCTGATGCGCGCGCTGTTGAGGCCGACGGGCTGGACGCCCACCTGGCTCGCTGTATCGCGGCGACACGGGAGCTGATCAGCTCAGCCGCTGCAGCGCCCATTCCGGATCGTTGACGGTGACCTGCTGCACGCCCAGGGAGCGGGCCGAATTCAGCTCGTCATCGGTCTGCACCGTCCACATGCGCACGATCCGGCCCGCTTGCGTCCAGGAGCGCAGCACGGAGCCGTGATGGAACAGCCACTGCACCGAGGGGCCCAGCAGCCCGGCGGCCCCACCCCGGGTAGAGGTGCCGATCTGCACGGCGTCGCGGTCGTCCGCCTCGAAGAGCGGGCAGAGCATGGCGGCCGGCACCAGGGCCGACACCCGGCGCAACGCGTCCCGGGAGAAGCTCATCACGGACACACTCACCTTCGACCGCGTCCCGTTCGGGGTCAGTAGGCAGGTGGAGGCGTCCCAGCCCCAGCGGCGCAGCCATTCCAGCACCGCCTCCTCCAGCGCCCCGCTCAGGGAGGTGGCGTGCTTCATCTCCACGGCCAGCTCCACCGACCGTCCGGCGTCGACCATCATGGCGGTGAGCTCGTCCAGAGTGACGAGCTGTTCCGCGGCGGAGCCGTAGTCGGCGGGCAGCTTCGGGTTCTTCCAGCTGTGCACATCGAGTCCGCGCAGCTCGGAGAGTCGATGGGAGCGCACCGGTCCCCGCCCGGAGGAGGTGCGGTCCAGGGTGGCGTCGTGCCAGCACACCAGGTGCCCGTCGGCGGAGAGGTGCACGTCGGTCTCCACGCCGTCGACCCCCACGGACAGTGCATGGGAGAACGCTGCACGGGTGTGCTCGGCGTAGGCGGCGCTGGCCCCACGGTGGGCGAAGACTCTCACGAGCCTTCACCCTAGTCAGCCGGGGTGGCCGGACAACGACGCCCACATGAACGGCAGTTGACCTACTCCTGCGTAGCGGGTTCTTCCCCGGCCGCCTGATCCAGGGCACGCCGTTCGGAGCGGGTGAGCCGCTTCTGCGCCTCAGGCCAGTCCGGGAAGTCGGTGGGCAGCGATCCGAAGATGTTCTGCGCGGAGGTGACCACGGAGCGGCCCAGCGCCCGGTTGCCGAAGCCGCCGATCGCCGCGCCGATGCCGAAGGGCACCAGCCGACCCACGAAGTGCGCGCCCTGTTTGATGACGAGCCGCTTCATGAACATCTGGGAGATCCGGTTGAACAGCCGCTCGGACATCCCCGACATGCCGTTGACCAGCCATGCGGAGCCGCTCAGGGGCCCGGCCCCGGAGGTGGCGTCCTTGAGGAGCTTGCGCCCGTCCTTGCCGAGCATCACCATCATCACCAGTGCTTGGCCGCGTTCATCGTTGCGGGTGGGGATCCCGTGCAGTTCGGCGATCGACTGGGCGTAGAGGGCGGTCACTTCGAGGAACGCGACCACCCCACCCAGGGAAACGCCCACCGCGGCGACGGTGCCGACCCCGGGCACGACGGCGCTGCCACCAGCAGCCGCGCCCACTCCGGAAACGAGGTTCAAGTACTGCTTGGTCAGCCGGTCGGCGATCTGCGCCGGGTTCTCGTCGGGGTGACGACGCCGCATCCGCTGCAGGTTGGCCAGCACGGTGCCGCGCTGCACCGACAGTGCGGAGAGCACCGCTCGTTGGAAGGCCGGGGTGGGGTTGCCGTCGTTGTCCACCGCACGCTTGACCGCCTGGTTCAGGCCAGCCTGCATGGCGGTTGATCCGGCAAGACGTCGAGGGTCGAGTGACTTCATGACTCCAGTGTAAGCAGATGGTGGCGCAGGAAAATATTCACGTCGCGCGCCATCTCTTCGCCAAGAGCGTGACCCATTCCGGGGTAGGTGCGCGCGGTGAGCTGACTCCATTGGTCCAGCCACCCGGTGGTGAAGGTGATGGCGTCGGGGTTGATCACCAAGTCTTCGACGTCGCGACCCCAGAAGTAGGGGTGGCGGATGTCCTCGGTGCCGTCGAGGCTGGCCAGTAGCGGGTTCGACAGCACGAATCCGGAGAGTCCCACCACACAGCGAAACGCTTCGGGGCGCAGCCTGGCCAGGGTGGAGGCCATGGCCATGCCCTGGGAGTAGCCGAGCAGGGAAACGCTGCGGTACCGGTGCGCGGTGACCTCTTCGGAGTCCAGTACGTCGAAGACGCGGTGGGCGGCGGCGATCACCTCGGCGAAGTCGTTGGTGAGGAAGTAGTCGAGCAGGAACCAGCCCCACTCGTCGTCGTGGAGGGGGAAGCCCCCGCGCACGGCGAGGCCGGTGACACCTTCGGGGAGCATCGGGAAGCAGTGCTCGGCGATGCGCTGCTCGTTGGAGCCGTAGCCGTGTAGCACGATCACCAGGTGGGTGTCGTCGCGCTCCTCGGGCGGAGCGGAGAAGAGCAGCTGTGTCACGGGGCAGGGACGACGTCGGCCCACACCAGGCGGTGGTCCGTGGGGGCCGAGCGCTTCGTCATGCTGGCGATCAGCCCGTCGGAGACCTGGGGAGAGCCGGTGAGGTGGGAGCCGTCTTCGCCAGCGCCGGGCCAGAATACTCCGGATCCGCGCACGTCCAGGGCCGCCGACGGCAGTACGTAGTCGGCGCGCGCGGCGCGATCCTCGGATTCGGTGGTGCGGGTGGAGCCGGTGCCGGGTTCGATCTCGGGGGCCAGGTCGGTGACGCGCTCGGCGTCGAGCAACGCGGCGATCCCAGCTGGGTCGGCGTCGGTGCAGCCGTCGGGGTCGGCGCCCAGGGTGCCGGCCACCACGAAGTGATGATCGGAGGACAGCCCGCCGGAGGAACCCTCGTCGTCGGTGATGTAGTCGTCGTCGCCCTCGGTCACATAGTCGGCCCAGAAGCCGATCTCGTCAGCGTTACGGGCCCGGTCGACGGCGCTACGCGAGGGATCGGCCGGGGCGGAGGCCAGCACGTGCACGGTGCGGTTGCCCACGGTGATCGGCACGTCCCAGTGCCCGACCGAGGACAGCGGCAGGATGGATTCCTCCAGGCTGGTGAACTTCTCGGCGGGCAGGTGCGAGTTCGCCACCTGGGACCAGCGCAGTTCGCCGAAGGTGCGGATGTTCTCGGTGTCGATCGGCTCGGTGGAGAACACCACCATGCCGCCCTGCCCCGGGAAGTCGCCGTAGCCCAGGGCATCGCCGGGGCCGCCGATGACGCCGTCGTCGTCGAGGTCCGCACCGGACTCGATGCCAGCGTTCACGGGGCCGGAATAGATGTAGGGGTAGTCGATGCCCTGCTGGCCCTGCTGACCCACGGCCAGGTAGTTGGTGGCGAACAGCGAGGCGGCTTCGTCCTGATCATCGACGTCGAAGCCGGAGAGCACGAGCACCTCGGGGGCGGCACGCTGCACGGTCTCGGCGATGGCCGAGCCCTGAGAGTCGCCGGGGGCGGAGAGGTCGCGGATGAGGTCGCCGGCGGCATTGCGGCTGAGCTCGGAGTCGAAGGTGGCCACTCGCAGGGATCCCGGGGCCGAGGCGGTGACGGTGCCCGATCCAGTACTGGCTTCGGGGGCGCAGACCTCGTTGACGACGGAGCTGCTGCCATCAGTGTCGACGACGTGCACGGGTGAGGAGGAGGCGAGTGCCTGAGCCGGGAGTGCACAGAGCAGGCCGACGCTGGCAGCGCCGGCCACACCAATGCTCACGGCGCGAGAAACGCGCACTCCATCCCGGGTCATGGATTCCAGAGTAGGAGGTTCCCCGAATCTTGAAAAGCGCTGTGAAATCGCTTGCATGTTCAGGTAACCGTGCAGTAACCGCATGGCCATGCCGGACACGCCGGAGTCGACCCCTCCGGATCCTTCAAAATGAAACCGAAACGTGATGCAATCGTGACCTAGGCGGCGAGTGCGGACGGAGGCGAAATGGTGAATCTGAGCAGACCGGGCGACATCTGCGCAGGTGCGCGCGTCTGGATGGTCTCGGGCACCGCCGGAATCGCCGCCGAGCTCGACCCCCTCAGCGCCGCCCTACCGACACCCGCGACGGGCCCCGCGCAGCGCTGGGAACTGCCCGCGGTGCCCAGCGTGGCCGAAGCGGCGCGGCTGTTGGGTGCCGCCCTGCCACCGGACGAACCGGTGCTGCTGATCGGACACAGCGCCGGGGGCATCGTGGCAGCGCAGGCCGCACTGACCCGCGCCCGCACAGCACCCCACACCGTGGCAGGGCTGGTGCTGCTGGACTCGAATATGCCGGCGGATCCGGAGGCAGTGCGCGCCAAGCAGCGCCGGTTCCGCGATGAGACCGGTGCACGCACCCCGCGTCGGGCGGAATTCCTGGAGTCGATGGCCGCCTCGATCGGGCCGGCGCCGGAGTCGGTGCGCGAGCAGATCATGGCGCGGATGCGGGCCGCGGCCGACACGAGTGTGCGCACGGATTTCTGGCCCGATGTGCTCGCTCAGGACACGGTGGCCCTGTGGCGCCAACTTGGCTCTGCCGGCATCCCGGTGCTCTACCTGCAGGCCACCCGTGCAGTCTCGGCCGCCGAGGTGGCCCGACTGCACCCGAAGGCCGTCGTGAACACCGTCGTCACCCCAGAGTCAACCGATCCCGCGGGGCACTGGGCGCACCTGACTCACCCGGCCGAGGTCGCCCGGGCGATTACCGCGTGGCTGGGCTGACCTCGCGCCGCGGTGCTGACGCGGAGTCTGACACCGGTGCGGACGGCTGCACCGGCACCGGCGCGGTGAGGATCTCGTCCTTCGTGGTGGCCGCCGTGCGCGTGGTGCCCACACTGGCGGCGACCACCAGTAGCAGCACCGCCACGCGCAGCCACCCGAAGGTCTGGTCGAGCAGCAGCCAGCCGGCCACCGCCGCCACCGCGGGCTCCAGTGAGAGCAGCACGGAAAACACCGGGGCCGGCAGCCGGCGCAGGGCCGAGAGCTCCAGCGTGTAGGGCACCACCGAAGAGAAGAACACGACGGCGAGCACCAGCCACAGCAGCTCCGAGTGCTCCCCCAGCTGGAGCGCCCCGGGAACGCCCACGGGCGCCAGGAGAATGCCGCCGATCAGCATCGCCATGCCGAGTCCGCCTACGCCGGGCACAGTGGCGCCGACCTTGGCGTTGGCCAGAATGTAGAGCGCCCAGAACACCCCGGCCACCGCGGCGAAGATCACCCCGGTGAGGTCCAGGGACTCCGCCGACAGCCAGGATTCAACCCCGAGCAGCACCATCCCGACCCCGGCGCAGCCCACCCACACCAGATCGCGCGCCCGACGCGAGAGCACCGCGGCCAGCACCAGGGGCCCGGTGAACTCCACGGCCACCGCCACCGAGAGCGGAATCCGGTCGATGGCGGCGAAGAAGAACCCGTTCATCCCCGCCAGCGAGGCGCCAAGTACGAGCACGGCGAGCCAGGTGCGCCCCGTCCAGGCCGGCGAGCGTGATCCGGAGCGGGAGCGACTGATGCATCGGGCGATCAGGGAAAGGACGAGGACCAGCGCCCCGGCGACGCCGAGGCGGACGGTGGTCACACCCCAGGGCCCCAGGGCGGGAAAGAGCTGCACGGCAGCGGCCGCGCCCGCCTGCAGAGAGATGCAGGACCCCAGCACGAGGGTCACGCCGGTACCGATGCGATGCGATGTCATGCTTCCATCGTCCCCACCCAAATTAGGTTAGTCCAGTGACATGTTTTGACCGATGTGCTTAAGCTGAACTCATGAATCGACGACGAGGGACCTGGGGGCGATCATGCTGAACGTGCACCGACTGCGCATTCTCTACGAATTGCACCAGCGCGGCACCCTGGCCGCCGTCGCCGAGGCCCTGAACTACACCCCCTCCGCCGTCTCGCAGCAGCTGTCCCTGCTGGAACGGGAGACCGGGGCGGAGCTGTTAGAGCGGGTGGGGCGCCGGGTGCGGCTCACGGATCGCGCGCTGAAGCTGGTCGCGCACACCGACACGGTGCTGACCACCCTGGAGACGGCGGAGACCGAGCTCGAGGCCTCCCACGATCGCGTTGCCGGCACCCTGACGGTGGCGTCATTCCAGACGGCGATGGCGGTACTGGCCCCGCCGGCGCTGACCATGCTGGCCCACCAGTTCCCGCAGCTGCGCATCCAGCTCATCCAGCGGGAGGTTTCGACCGCCTATGAGGGGCTGCGCAACGGTGAGTTCGACCTGATCCTGGGCGAGGAGTATCCAGGCATCCCGGAGCCCGTGTATCCCCAGGTCGATCAGGCCGATCTCTACTTCGACGACCTAGTGCTGCTGGTCCCGCCGCGCGGGCCGTGGAGCAACCCCGCGCACCTCGCGGATCTCGCGGAGGCTCCCTGGGCGCTGGACCCCGAACACATGGTGACCGGGGCGTGGGCACGGCGGCTGTGCCGGGACGCCGGCTTCGAGCCGCACATGCAGTATGAGACCACCGACCCGTTCCTGCAGGCGCACCTGACCACCTCGGGGCACGCGGTGTGCATCGTCTCCGCGCTCATCGCTGCCGACTATCTCGAGCGCACCCGGGCAATCGCGCTGCCCGGGCGTCCGCAGCGTCGGCTCTACACCGCGGTGCGAGCCGGGCGCTCAGCGCTTCCCGCGGTGCGGGCCTTCCGCCGGGCGCTGACGTTCATCGCAGCAGATATGGCCCCACCGATCCCGGGGGCGCAGCTGTAGTACAGACGCAGACTTCGTTGCCCTCGGTGTCGGCCAGCACCCAGAAGCTCGGCGCGTGCTCCTCGGTGAGCAGCCGACCGCCCGCCGCCACGGCCGCTCGGACGCGCTCTTCGGCCTGGTCCGCCGCCACGTGCACGTCCACGTGGGTGGTGGAGCGCTGTTCGCGCAGCTCGTCGGCGGGCTGAAACCAGAGGGCGGGCTCGATGGCGGAGGGGTCCTCGAGCAGGTCGTCCTCGCCTTCGGTGTAGCCGGTGACGGCGAGCCAGAACGGCTTCACCGCGCTGACGTCGACGGCGTCGATGGTGATGATGGTGGCGCCGATGCGATCCAGTTCCCGCACCAGTCCGGCCTCCTCGATGACCTCGTCGACGGCGGCGGCGAAGCGGGCGTCTCGCGCGGTGAGTGCCCCGACGTCGTGACTGAACACCCGGATCCGGACCCGGTGGTAGCGCAGGTCGATGTCGGGGTGGTGGTTCTGCTCCTCGGCGATCTCGGCGACCTTGTTGATGAAGGCCACCGCTTCGGTGAAGCCGGGTGCTTTGACGGCGGTTTCCAGGCGGCTGCGGACGACGCGCCACCCCGTGAGCTCGTGCTGTGCCATGGCTTCAGTGTCTCAGCCGGGTGCGCGCGGTGTCGAGGGTCTGTCGCGGGGCTGCACAGCCACTACGATGCACCTATGCGGATATGGGTGAACCAGGGTGAGTCCCTGGGCGCGGAGGCCGACCTGGACTACTCCTACCGGCTGCTGCGCGCGGTGCAGTCCGGGGTACTGGAGTCCCCGCTGGTGCGGGTGTACCGCCCGCTGCCCACCGTCTCCTTCGGACAGCAGGACACCCGGATGCCGGGCTTCGACGAGGCTCAGCGCCGGGCACGCGCCCACGGGTTCACCCCCGCGGTGCGCCGGGCCGGGGGCCGGGCGGCGGCATATCACCGGGGCAGCCTCGTCGTCGATCATTGTTTTCCCGTGAACCCCAACGACGACGCCTTCTCCGGCTTCCGCGCCCGCTTTGAGCACTACGGGGAGCGCTACGCCGCGCTGCTGCGCGGGCTGGGTGCCGAGGCCGCCGTCGGCGAGATCCCGGGCGAATACTGCCCCGGGGAGTTCTCGGTGCACGCGGTGCTGCCCGGGCAGGCTCCCGAGCCGGGGCGGATCAAGATCGTCGGCACCGCCCAGCGGGTGACCAAGGGCGCCTGGCTGTTCTCGTCGTCGATGGTGTTGGAAAACTCCACCCCCGTGCGCGCGGTGCTCACCGACGTCTACGACGCCCTGGGACTGGAGCTGGATCCGAGCACCGCCGGAGCGGCGGAAGACGCCGCCACCGGGATCACGGTGGAGAGCGTGGCCGAGGCACTGCTGGCCGATGAACTGGCGGAGGCGCACCTGGCCGGAGCGGAGCCGGGATCGGGGTCTGTTACCGGCACCGGACTGCGCGCCATGAGCTTCGCGGAGCTGATCGAGCGCGTGCCGCTGCACGGGTGACTGAATCGGCACCCAGCGATATGATGATTTCATCATGTCATTCAACGATCTCTCGCGACCGCTGTACGAGGTGAAGGCCGGGCTGTTCAAGGGGCTGTCGCACCCGATCCGAATTCGTCTGCTGGAGCTATTAGTCGACGGCGAGGAGCACACCGTGGCAGAGCTCCAAGCCGAGACCGGGTTAGAAGCCTCGCATCTGTCCCAGCACCTGGCGGTGATCCGCCGCTACCAGCTGGTGCTCTCCGAGCGGCGGGCCAACCATGTCTACTACCGCATCGCCTACCCGCAGGTGGCCACCTTCCTGCAGCTGGCGCGCGAACTGCTGGAGGAGATCCTGCGGGACACCTCCGATCGGCGCGGGCAGATCGACCAGCTGCCGTCGTACCCCACGCAAGAGGCAAAGGCATGAGCCACGCCCCCTCGCTGCTGCCCGGTCGCGCGGACTACGCCCTAGCCCGAGAGACCTGGCGCGGTGACCTGCTGGCCGGGATCACCGTGGGCATCGTGGCACTACCGCTGGCCCTGGGCTTCGGAATCTCCTCCGGCGCCGGCGCCGAGGCCGGGCTGATCACCGCGGTGATCGCCGGGTTCATTGCGGCGGTGTTCGGCGGCTCGAACGTGCAGGTTTCCGGGCCCACCGGGGCGATGGTGGTGGTGCTGGCACCGATCGTGGCCAGCCACGGACCGGAGGCCGTCGTCGTCGTGACCCTGATGGCGGGAGTGATCGTGCTCGCCGCCGGAGCACTGCGGCTGGGCCGGGCCGTCTCCTTCATTCCCTGGCCGGTGATCGAGGGGTTCACCCTGGGCATCGGCGTGATCATCTTCCTGCAGCAGATTCCCGCCCTGACCGGGCCTTCGGGCACGTCCGGCGGGCACACCAACGTCGTCATGGCGGCGGTGAGCGCGCTGGGTGGCGCCGATCCGAGCTACCTGGTGTGGGCGCTGGGCGCGGTGGCGGTGGTTGCGGTCTGCATGATCGGACTGCCGAAGCTACACCCGGCGATCCCCGGCTCCCTGGTGGGGGTGGCGGTCGTCTCCGTGGCGGCCGTGCTGATCCCAAACCCGCTGGTGACCATCGGCGCCCTGCCGCACAGCCTGCCCGCGCCGAGTGTGCCAGGGATGGACTGGGAGCTGGTCTCCGCGCTGATGATGCCCGCGGTGGCCGTGGCCGCGCTGGCCGCTATTGAGTCGCTGCTCTCGGCACGGGTGGCCGCCTCGATGGCGAACACCGGGCCCTACGACCCCGACCGCGAGCTGGTCGGGCAGGGGCTGGCCTCACTGGGGGCCGGACTGTTCGGCGGCATGCCCGCCACCGGGGCCATCGCCCGGACCGCGGTGAACGTGCGCAGCGGCGGGCGCACCCGACTGGCCGCGGTGTTCCACGCCCTGGTGCTGCTGGTCATCATCATGGCATTCGCGGATCCGGTGGGCTTCATTCCGCTCGCCGGACTCGCCGGGGTACTGATGGTGACAGCGGCGCGCATGGTGAACCTGTCCATCGCGGCCTCTATTCTGCGCTCCACCCGCGCCGATGCGCTCGGCTTCGCGGTGACGGCGGTGATCACCATCTCCGTGGACCTCATCGTCGCCGTCATCATCGGGGTGGTGCTGGCCGGGGTGTTCGCCCTGCGCAGCTTCGCGACCTCTGGCGGGGCGCACCGCGAACCGCTGCCCGGAGATCCGGAGCCCGGGGACGAGCGCATCGCACTGATGATGCTGGACGGCCCCCTGTTCTTCGCCAGCGCCGATCGAATCCTGGAGCAAGTGCTGGGTACCCGCGACGTCTCGGTGGTGATCCTGCGGCTCTCGCAGCTCACCGCGGTGGACGCCACCGGCGCGCACGGGCTCACCGAAATCGTGCAGCAGCTGGAGGCCCGCGGGATCACCGTGCTGGTCAAGGGGCTGCGCGACCAGGACCGCCAACTGTTCACCCGGGTGGGGGTGGTGTCCGCACTGCGGCATCAGAACCACCTGTTCACTGAGCTGGGGCCGGCCGCAGAACACGCCCGCAGCCACATCCGCCGCGAGGACGAGGCCGCCCGGCGCCTGGGCTGAGCCGTCAGCCGCGAGGCCGGTTCAGGGGGTTCAGCGTCTCGCCGAAGTGGGTGCGGCAGAATTCCTTGAGCCGGGCCGCGAGCACCCGCAGTGTGGCGTCGGCGTGATGGTCGTGACGCCAGGTCGCGAAGAGTTCCACCCGCAGGTCCTTGCCCTCGGCGCGCACCTGTAGCGGCACTAGGTCGAACCACGGGTCGTCGGAGAGCACCGCCACCCCTCGTCCGGCAGCGGCCAGCGCCTGGGCGACGCGGCCGTGCTGGGTCTCCACCACCCGACGCGGCACCAGTCCGGCCACTTCGAGGGCGCTGTCGAGCAGGTTCCGCGCCCGGAACGAGGTGGAGGGCACGAGTAACTGTTCGGAGACCAGATCTTCCAGCTCCACGGTGCTGCGCTGCGACCAACGGTGCCCGGGCGGCACATACGCCCACACCGGCAGGGAGGCGATCGGCACCGAGCGCACCCCGGCCTGCGGGCGGCGGGCGCTGACGATCATGTCCACGGTGGGCAGCAGCCGCGCCAGATCGGGCACGCTGACCACCTCGCTGATGGAGGGCACCGGGTCGTCGTCGTCAAAGGTTGCGACGAAGGGTGCCACCACATCGATCAGGGTGGTCTCCGGGGCGGCGATGGAGACGGTGGCCAGCCGGCCGTCCACCAGTTGCTGGGCTACTCGACGGGCATGTTCGAGCTTCTGCAGCACCTCGCGGGCGACCTTGAGGAATTCGGTGCCCTCGGAGGTCAGCATCAGACGCACCCCGGAGCGCCGGAACAGTTCCAAGCCGGTGGAGCGCTCCAGCTGTTTGATCTGTCGCGACAGGGCCGGCTGCGTGATGCCCAGCTCGGTGGCCGCCGCCGAGACGGTCCCCTCGTCGACCACGGCGGCGAAGGAGCGGAGCAATCGGGAATCCATAACCGTAGAGCATACGTGACCGCACGGATCGGCATTGGACAGTACCCCAGGGCATTCGTCAGGATCAGGGGTGAGAAAGAGTAAGAGACGTCACGTCACGGCCTCTTCGCACCGCATCCGCATCGATCCCAGGAGACTCATCGTGTCCGCACCCGCGCCCGCCCTGCCCCAGAGCCGTTCCCTGCAGACTCCGCTTCCCGGCCCGCGCGCCCAGGAGCTGCTGGAGCGCCAGCGCCAGGTCGTCCCGGCCGGGGTGGCCTCCACCATGCCGACCTTCGCGGTGCGCGCCGAGGGCGGAATCGTTGAGGATGTCGATGGAAATCGACTCATCGACCTGGGCTCCGGCATCGCCGTCACCTCCGTGGGCGCCTCCGCACCGCGTGTGGTGGCAGGGGTGCAGCAGCAGGTCGAGCAGTTCACCCACACCTGCTTCATGGTGACCCCCTATGAGGGCTACGTGGCGGTGGCCGAGAAGCTGGCCGAGCTGACCCCGGTGCCCGGACCCCAGCGCACCGCCCTGTTCAACTCCGGCGCCGAGGCCGTGGAGAACGCCGTCAAAGTGGCCCGCGCCTACACCGGCAAGCAGGCTATTGCTGCCTTCGATCACGCTTACCACGGCCGGACCAGCCTCACCATGGCGCTGACCGCGAAGAACAAGCCCTACAAGAACGGCTTCGGCCCCTTCTCCCCCGAGATCTACCGAGTAGCCGGATCCTACCCGCTGCGCGACGGCCTCAGCGGCGCCGAGGCAGCAGCCCGCGCGATCCACCAGTTGGACCGCCAGATCGGCGCCAACAACCTGGCCGCCGTGATCATGGAGCCGATTCAGGGTGAGGGCGGATTCATCGTGCCCGCCCCCGGATTCCTAGCGGAGATCACCCGCTGGTGCCGCGAGAACGACGTGCTGTTCATCGCCGACGAGATCCAGACCGGTTTCGCCCGCACCGGCCAGTGGTTCGCCTCCGAGTTCGAGGAGATCCAGCCGGACCTGATCACCACCGCCAAGGGCATCGCCGGCGGCATGCCGCTCTCGGCCGTCACCGGTCGCGCCGAGATCATGGATGCGGCCCTGCCCGGCGGCCTGGGCGGCACCTACGGCGGCAACCCGGTGGCCTGCGCGGCCGCGCTGGGCGCCATCGAGACCATCGTCGAGGACGGGCTCCTTGAGCGCGCCCGCGAGATCGAGGCCGTGATTGTCGATCACCTGCGCACCGTGCAGAATGGTGACGCACGGATCGCCGAGGTCCGCGGTCGCGGTGCGATGGTCGCTTTTGAACTCATCGATCCTTCCACCGGGGCTCCGGACGCTGCGCTGACCGGCGCGGTGGCTCAGGCGGCCCGAGACCAAGGCGTCATCACCCTGACCTGCGGTACCGACGGCAACGTGATCCGCTTGCTGCCGCCTCTGACCATCTCAGACGACCTGCTGCGCGAAGGGCTCACCGTCATCACCGACGCCCTCGCCGCGGCCGCCGTCTGATCACTTCATCGTCGGCCGGGTCCCTCCCGGCCGGTCCCGAGAGGACCTGCACATGACCACCACTGCGACGCACGAACCCGAACGCGACGTCCACTTCAAACGCAGCGTCGGCAAAGCCGGGATCTTCTTCCTCGGCTTCGGTTCGATGATCGGCTTCGGCTGGATCGTCCTGACCGGCGGCTGGATCGAAGACGCCGGCGCCGGCGGCGCCATCCTGGCGTTCCTCATCGGCGGCGCGATCATGGCCCTGGTGGGCCTGGTCTACGGCGAACTGGCCTCGGCTCTGCCCTTCGCCGGCGGCGAGCACAACTACCTGATGCGCGGTATGGGTCCCCGGCTGGCGCTGATCGGCTCCTGGGGCATCGTCGGCGGCTACATCACCGTCTCGATGTTCCAGTCGGTGGCGGTGCCGCGCGCAGCCACCTACCTGTTCCCGCAGCTGCAGCAGGTGCCCATGTACGAGGTGGCCGGGGAGCCGGTGTTCCTCACCTGGGCACTCATCGGGGCCGTGACCTCGATCTTCCTGACCTGGCTGAACGTCCGCGGCATGAAGAACTCCTCGCTGTTCCAGAACTCCGTGATGATGTTCCTGGTCATCGTCGCCCTGGTGATGGCCGTGGCCACCGTGTTCGGCGGCGAGGTCGAGAACGTGGAGCCGTTCTTCACCGGCGGCTCCGTGGGTGTGGTCGCAGTGCTGGTCGTGGTGCCGTTCCTGTTCATCGGCTTCGATGTGATCCCCCAGTCCGCCGAGGAGGCCAACGTCTCCCCGCGGTCGCTGGGGCGGCTCATCGTGATCTCCGTGGTGATGGCGACCGTCTTCTACATCCTGATCGTCACCACCACCTCCCTGGCCGCCCCGACCAGCGAGATCGTGAACTTCGATCTGGCCACCGGCGACGCCCTGGCCTACATGCTCGGCCACGCCTTCTGGGGCAAGCTCGTCATCGCGGGCGGTCTCGCCGGCGTGGTGACCACCTGGAACGCATTCATGATCGGCGCCTCGCGCCTGCTCTGGGCCATGGCGAAATCCGGCATGATTCCCGCCTGGTTCGGTGTGATGCACTCGAAGAACGCCACCCCGGTGAATGCCCTGCTGTTCGTCGGCGCGCTCACCACCATCGCGCCGTTCTTCGGCCTGGCCATGCTGGACTGGGCCGTGGAGGCCGGCGGTCCGAGTATCGTGCTGACCTACATGATGGTGGCCATCGCTTTCCTGGTGCTGCGTCGTCGCGAGCCGGACCTGGCCCGCCCGATGCGCGTCGGCCGCCCCGGCAACGAGCTCACCGGCCGCGTCGTGGGCGTGCTGGCTGTGGCATCGACGGCGGGCATGCTGGTGCTGTACTTGCCGGGCCTACCGGCGTTCATGGCCCCGGAATCCTGGATGATTCTGGCTGGCTGGTGGATTCTCGGCGCGCTGTTCGTGCTGAAGCTGCCCGCCGGTATCAAGGCCGGACCGGACACCGAGGAACGCCTGCTGGCGGCGCTGGCCGCGCGACGCCAGAAGAAGTAGCGGCTACCCCCTCCACCGCTACACAGCAGCGGCGCTCGACCTTCGTGGTCGGGCGTCGCTGTTCTGTCTTCAGGCTAAGGCCGCTCGACCATTCACCGGAACAGTCGAGGACACAATCGCGTTCACCAAGTCTGCTTCGGATGGCTGGTATGCACTTGTTCCAGATAAACAGTCTGGCTATCAACGAGAATCCGTTTGCGAGCAGAACCCTCTAGCGCGGACTTACTGTCGCCTGCGTCAGACGATCTAGTGCTTTCTCAACCCTCCACAGGGAGCCGAGGGCTCCGCCAGAAGATCCTCTCCAGTCATTCATGTCCAGAGCATAGGACAGTTCCTCCACCGGACCGAACGGGCCCAATGCATTAATGACTACGTGGCAAAGCCTGTCCCTAGATGTATCGGCCAAGAGTTCGTGCCCGATACCCAAGTTCCAGCGCAACTCACGTCCCGGAGCTATCGAGGCGTGACCATTATTGAATCGCCCAAGTGCTTCGCTGAGCAGCTGTTGATGCCTCTCTGCGTGATCCGGCCACGGGTCGATTCGAACGACCACATTCGAAGCTACAGTGCGTCCGCTATTTCCAACGACTAACTGAAGCAACTGACCGTCTACCGAGCTTGGCCGAATATCAGCCCATACATATGGCTGCTGAGCAGATTCATAATCTAAGCGTTGCTGCTCAACTTGCTGCCTTGCTGCTAGTGCCGCGGTCCGCGCCTGCCAGGTCGCGAGCCCAGCAATTATGACGGAAAGGGCAGAGATGATGATCGTGATGAAGTCAGAAAACACCATGTTGAAAGCATCGCATAAACAAGTGACGCTCTGACCGGCAGAACGTTCGGTCCGGATACAAGTCTCGTCGTCTTTGCCGGACTTGAGCAATGCAGGTGTTCACTGGGCGAACGCCTGCCTGCGTCGATCGTATATCGACGCCCCGGAAACGAGTTATTTGCCCTCTAAGGGCTCTTCGAAATCCCCAAGGGAAGGACCAGATTCCCATCCAAACCGTTGTCGTAGCTCTTCGCTCTTTTCTTCGGCGCGGGCCCGCAACTGTTTGGCTTCCTCTGGAGTGATGCCGTCAGCACGCATCCTTCTGATGTTATTCAGCAACTTCGCCACCCAAACGTGCGCAGATTCGTTTGCTCTCAGAACTGACCCGGCAACGTCTCTTGAGTCCAGCTCAACAGGCGTCTCCATAACTGCTGCGATGTTGTTTGCAGTTGCCTTCCAATCGGACTGGAGCCAATCGGACACTTCGGAACGGCCGATATGTTCTGCGAGTTTGATCAAGCTGAAACGCGTAGGCACCAAGACTTCGTCGATCGGTTTCTTCGCTCGAACGTGGTCGAAAGAGAGCAACCAGTGCAGATTCATTTCGACGCTGTCCCAGATTGCGCCCGACCTCACTTCATCGGCTCTTTTCTGCGCACCTTCTGAAATCTGGTTGGCACTCTCAGCAATTCGGTTGGCTTCGTCCGAAATATCGCGCGAATCCTTGGCAGTCGCGTTCGCTGCAACCGCTAGAGTATTCGCTTCCGCAGCTAGAGCATTCGCCTCTTTCGCTCTCTTCGCTGAAAGTCCGGCGAAGATACAAGCGATTACTGCAATTACGGCCATGGCGAGGTTTAGCCAGAATGACGCGTCCATATTGAAATCGTACTCAGCTTTCCTCTCAGGAGGCGGCACGCACTATCTCTTCACCATGCGACTAAGGCCGCTCGACCGCGCGAGGTTCGTCGTACCACTCGAGAGATTCGGTTCCCAGCCCAGCGGCAAGGGCTGTCGCAGTTTCTCGCCACGAGGTCAGTTCAGCAATAGCCAGATGTGGTTGTCCGGTGGAGAATGACGCTCGAGCTGCGTCAACGAGTGCCCGAGAGCACTCAATTCGGCTCTCCGACGAGAGGGCGAGCATCCACGGGAACCGCTGTGTCATGCACTCATCTAGCGGACCATCTTCAAGCGTCACGCTGATCAGTTGAGAAGCTAGCTCGTGCTCACTCATGCCGGCCACACCCCGGAGGTAGCGCGGCGGTGGGAATCCATCAGGTGGGTGTCGACGACGCCGATGGCCTCCATCAGCGCGAACATCGTGGTGGGGCCGACGAATTTGAACCCCTTCTTCCGCAGTGCCTTGGACAGGGCCACCGATTCCGACGACTGGGTGGGGACCTCGTCCATGGTGCGCGGTTGCGGGGTGGTCTCCGGTTGGAAGGACCAGACGAGTTCGGCCAGTCCGCCCTCCTCGCGTAGGGCCAGGGTGGCCTGGGCGTTATTGATGGTGGCGAGAATTTTCGCCCGGTTGCGCACGATCCCGGCGTCGCCCAGGAGCCGGTTGACGTCGTCGTCACCGAAGACCGCGACCGTGTCGGGAGCGAACCCGGCGAAGGCGTTCCGGAAATTCTCGCGTTTGCGCAGAATGGTGGCCCAGGACAGCCCGGATTGAAAAGCCTCGAGGCTAATGCGCTCGAAGACGCCCTGCTCGTCGCGGACGGGCATGCCCCATTCGGTGTCGTAGTAGTGCTGCATCAGCTCGGACGATGCGGCCCAGGCAGGGCGGGCCAATCCGTCGTCGCCGCGGATGATGCCGGTGTCGGTCATGGGGTTCACGCTCCTTCTGAGATCAGCCCGGTTTCACGCAGGGTGATGTTGATGCGGCCGGTGTCCAGCCCGCAGTGCTCGGGGGTCGTGCCCGGGTAGACCTGGGTGACGCCGTGATAGGCCAGCCGGGAGAGGCCGCCGAAGATGAAGAGATCCCCCGAACGCAGTTCGAGGTCCTGGTAGGGCTTGTTGCGGTTTTCGGTGTTGCCGAAGCGGAAGCGGCAGGTGTCGCCGAGGGAGAGGGAGACCACGGGTGCCCGCGATTTTTCGTCGCGGTCCTGGTGCATCCCCATGTGGGCGTGCTCGTCGTAGTAGTTCACCAGGGCGGTGTCGGGCCGGTACGTCGCGGCAGATTCGGGATCGCCGGTGGCATCGGCGAGCGCTTTCTGGCCGAGTCGGACCAGCCAGTCGGGGAAGTCCAGGACGCGGTTGCCATTCACGTCGACCGCGTCGCGGGTGTACTGGTAGGGCCGCCAATGCCAGCCGAGGCAGACGGTTTTCACGCTCATCTCGTGGCCGCGGATTTTTGCACCCCGCGGCGGGACCGGGCCCTGCGTCCACTCGAAGAACCGGCGCACCAGCCAGCGCTGCTGTTCCGGGTTCAGCCAACCCGGCAGATAGTGTGCGCCCTCGGGCAGCTCCGGGACTGGCTGCGGGATTTCGGCGTCGTCGAAGAGGGAATTCATGCGGCCTGCTCCAGGTCGAGGAGAGTCTTTTTCGCGTCGATCCCACCGAGGTAGCCGCCGAGTCCGCCGTCGCTGCGCAGCACTCGGTGGCAGGGCAGCAGGATCGGCAGCGGGTTGGTGGCGCACGCCGTGCCGACCGCGCGCACCGCTTGGGGTTTGCCGATGCGTTCGGCCACGGTCTTGTAGGTGGCCGTGTGGCCGTAGGCGATCTCGGTGAGGGACTGCTGCACCGACTGCCGGAACCCGGTGGCCAGGGTGTGGTCCAGGACCAAGTCGAAGCGGTGGCGTTCGCCCGCGAAATACTGGCGGATCTCCTCGACCGCGGCCACGAGTTGATCGGGGGCGCGCAGGATGCGGGGACCGATTTTCTGGGCCAGGGAATCCAGCACGGTGTCGAAATCCTCGGATTCAAAAGCCACGCGCACGATGCCCTGGTCCGTTGCGGCGATCAGCAGGGTGCCGATCGGGGTGGCGGTGAGGTCGTAGCTGAGGTCGAGGTCGCCCGCGTCCGCCGCCGTCGTCGCCAGGCGATGCTGCAGCCGGGTGAGGTCGTCGTCGCTGACCGGGAAGAGGGTGGCGGTGTCGTCGGTCATGATGGGCCTCTTTCTGTCTTGTCCATCCGGTAGGCAAAGTGGGCGCGCAGTTTCTTGAGGCCGTCGGCGGCCGCGCGGCGCACCGCCTCCGGTGAGATACCGAGGATTTCTGCGGTTTCCGTGTGTTTGAAGCCAGCGAGGTAGTGATAGGCCAGGGCCTGGCGCTGTCGCTCCGGCAGCGCGGCGACGGCGCCCCACATCTCGTCATCGTGGTCGGAGGTTTTTGTGTGCTGCGGGTGACGCGGTGGCGGGACGTCGTCCGTGGGGATCGGCCGACGCTGCCGGGCCCGGTGCGCATCGATGCATTTGCGCTGGGCGATCCGCACCAGCCACGCCTCCACGTTGGCCGCCTCATCCAGTTGCGGCCAGGCCTTCAGCGCGGCGAGGAAGGTCTCTTGCCAGGCATCGTCGGCGTCGGTATTGCGACCCAGGGTCGCGCGGCAGACCCGCAGCACGGTGGCCCCGTGCTGCTCGACGGCTGTTTCAAACGGCTCTTTCATCCTCATCACACGGTAGACGACGCAGACGGGTGAAACGTGAGTATCCACAGAGAATCTGTGCGAGAGATTCCACCTGCTCGGACGGGGAAACCTGGAAGACTGGGGAGATGACGATATTCTCGGGTGCTGACACCACGACGAGCATGCTGAGCGGTCTCTCGGCTTTTCCGTTGACCCCGCTGCGCGACGATCGGGTGGATGAGGACTGTTTCGCCGGGCTGATCGACCGGCTGGTCGCGGCCGGCGTCGATTCGATCACCGCCTTGGGTTCCACCGGATCCGGGGCGTATCTCAGTACCCAGGAGCGGGGACGGGTGGCCCGGATCGCCGTCGAGCGGGCCGAGGCGATTCCGGTGCTGGTGGGGGTGAGCGACCTGCGCACCTCGCGGGTGTTGGAGCATGTGCATCGGGCTGAGGAAGCCGGTGCGGCCGGGGTGCTGCTGGCGCCGATGAGCTACCAGCCGCTCACCGAGGACGACGTTGTCGGGCTCTACCGTGCCGTGACCGAGCGCACCGCACTGCCGGTGGTGGTTTACGACAATCCCGTGACCACGCACTTCACCTTCACCCGGGAACTGTATGCGCGGCTGGCCGAGCTGCCCGGCATCGCCTCGATCAAGATTCCCGGGGTACCGATCGACCCGGAACAGGCGCGGGAGCACGTGACCGGGATCCGGGCGGTGCTGCCAGAGCGGCTGAGCCTTGGAGTCTCCGGGGATGCCTTCGCGTCCGCCGGGCTGGCTGCGGGATGTGAGACCTGGTACTCGGTGATCGGCGGGACCCTGCCCGCGGTGGCACTTGAGCTGACTCGGGCGGCCCAGCGAGAAGACCACGCTGCGGCGGAGGTGGTGTCGCAGCGGCTGGCCCCGCTGTGGCAGCTGTTCGCGGAGCTGGGCGGGAGTCTGCGGGTGACCGCCGCGATCGCCGAGCACCTGGGGCTGGTGCCGCCGCGGTGTCTGCCGTTGCCGCTCCAGGGACTCTCTGACTCCCAGCGCGAGCGCGTCGTCGCCGTCGTGAATGCTCTAGACATCGCCGAGGGCACGTGATCAAATTTCGGGTGGGGCGATGACGATCCAGCTCATGCGCCCGGACCACTTCGGTCCGTTTGACCTGGAGGACCACAATTCACACGGTGCGACACGACGTCGATATTCAGCCTGACCCCAGCGGTGACCCCGCCCAGTTGGGCCGTGGGCGGCTCACCCGGTGGATGCCGGTGGTGGGCCAGGCGGCTCCCACACCGCCGCGAGCAGTACCCCTGCCCGTGACGGCCGGGATGAAACCGGAGCGGTTCCTGCTGCGGGTGTTGTTCTCCGCGAAGAAGCTGACGATCCCGGCGGCGCTGCTGTCCATCCTGCACCAGGTCGGCGAAGCGCTGGTCCCCGTGGTGGCCGGCGCCGCCATTGACCAGGCGCTCAGCACCGGGGACGGAACCCGACTGTTGTTCTGGCTGGTGGTGCTCGGGGTGAACTTCCTGCTGCTCTCCTTCTCGTTCCGCTTCGCCGCCCAGCTGATGGCCCTGGCCACCGAGGTCGTGCAGCACCGGCTGCGCGCGACCCTGTCCCGCACGGTGCTGCACCCCTCCGGTTCCGGGGGACGGCAGCCCGACGG
This sequence comes from Micrococcaceae bacterium, assembly GCA_052084925.1. Taxonomy (GTDB): domain Bacteria; phylum Actinomycetota; class Actinomycetes; order Actinomycetales; family Micrococcaceae; genus CmP2. The sequence continues at coordinate 129,398 of JBQDEV010000009.1, read as the reverse complement.
CGCGGTGGTGTCTTCCATGACCAACGACGTCGCCCGCACCGCCTCGATGGCGTTGGCTGTGTTTCCAGTGGGCGAATTCGCCGGGGTCGTCTTCATTGCGGTCTCGCTGCTGCTCATCCACTGGCCGTTAGGCCTCGCCGTGCTCCTCGGGGCGCCGGTGACCGTGTGGCTGATGGGGCTGCTCTCCCGGCGGTTCGCGCGCGCCAGCCGGGTGTACCAGAACGAGCTGGCCGCCACGGTGTCGCGGGCCACCGACCTGGTGACCGGGTACCGGGTGATCAAGGGTGTGCGCGCCGAGTCCGAGGCCACTCGTCGCTACCGCACCGCCAGCCAGGGCACCCTGACCAGCGCCCTGCACTCGATGACCGCCCTGGGACGCTTCATGATCGGCAGCGGCATGATGAGCGGGGTGTTCATCGCCGGGGTGGCCGCCCTGGCCGGCTGGTTCGCCGTGCAGGGCCAGATGAGCGTGGGCGGGCTGATCGCCTCGGTCGGGCTCGCCATGGCGCTGCTGCCGCCCATGCAGATGCTCACCGGCAACGCGGTACCCGTTTGGGCCGCGGGTGTGGCCTCCAGCGGGCGACTGCTCGATCTGCTCACCGCCCGCGACGCCGACACCGCCGACGCCGCGACGACAACGACCTCCACCACAGGCTCGACGACGGATGCGGCGATGGACTCGATGAAGGCGCCGAACACTGAACTGCCCGAGCAGCCGACCCTGACGCTGGGGCTGCCCGGATCCGAGCGCTCCGAGAGCACCGAAATCGTGTTGGCCCCCGGCGAGCTGCTCGGGGTGCACGCCGATGACCGCACCGCCGCGCGACTGGCCGAAGCGCTGCTGCACCCCCGCCACGATGCCACCGTGCGGGTCAGCCTCGAGGGTCTGCCGGCCGCTCAGCTGGAGCATGGGGTGTTCCGCGAACGCGTGCTGGTGGCCCCGCACCAAGGCACCCTGTTCAGCGGCAGCATCGCCGAGAACCTCGCCGTCGCCGAGATCTCCCCGGCCGCCGACACCGACCAGCCCGACCTGCGACGCTCCGCCCTCTCGGCCGCCGGCTGCGACGACTTCCTCGATTCCGTGGGCGGGATCCACGGGCAGATCGGCGAGATGGGCTCCCGTCTCTCCGGCGGTCAGCGCCAGCGGCTCGCCCTCGCCCGTGCCCTGGCCGCCGATGCTGCCGTGCTGGTGCTGCACGACCCCACCACCGCCGTCGACTCGGTCACCGAGGCCAGCATCGCCACCCGGCTCGCCGCCCTGCGCCAGGGCCGATCCACCCTGGTGCTGACCTCCTCCCCCGCGCTGCTCGCCGCCTGCGACCGCGTGGTCACCCTCGAATCCGAGGTGAGTGCCTCATGAGCGCCCTGCCCGTCGCTTCCTCCCGCGTCACCTGGCGGGAGATCTGGCGCATCAGCCGCGGCCACCGCGCCCGGCTGCTCGCCGTCGTCGTCCTCGGGCTCGCCAGCGCCGGCATCGGACTCATCACCCCGGCGGCCATCGGCTACCTCGTCGACGCCGTGCAAGCCGGCACCGCGGACGGCACCACCGTGCTGATCATGCTCGCCGTGATGTGCGCCGCCGCCCTGCTCGGCGCCGCGGGCAGCGCGACGACGATTATGCTCGCCGGACGCACCTATCATTCCCTGCTCGCCGAGCTGCGCGAGCACCTGATGGAACGCGCCCTGCAACTACCCCAGGGCACCGTCGAACGGGCTGGCACCGGAGACCTGGTATCCCGATCCAGCGACGACGTGGCCCAGGTGGCCGACGCCGCACCCCAGATCATCCCCGCGTTCACCATGACCGGGTTCTCCATCGCAGCGACCCTGGTGGGCATGTCCGCCCTGGACTGGTGGTACGGGGTGGCGCTCGTCGTTGTGCTGCCCGTTTACGTGGTCACCCTGCGCTGGTACCTGCGCACCGGTCCGCGCATTTACCGGGCCGAGCGCACCGCGATGAGCGGGCGCGCCCAGCAGCTGATGGAATCCCAGCGCGGCTACGCCACCGTGCTCGGCTTCGGCCTTGGCGAGCACCGCCACCAGCGTGTGCTCAGCACCTCCTGGCAGGTTGCAGGCCACTCCCTGCGAGCGCGCACCGTGCAGAACATGTTCTTCGGCCGGCTCAACTTCGCCGAGTTCTTGGGCATGGCCGCCATCCTGCTCACCGGGTTCTGGCTGGTCGGCGCCGGGCAGTCTTCCGTGGGTGCGGCCACCACCGCGATGCTGCTGTTCCTGCGCCTGTTCGGGCCCATCAACCAGCTGCTGTTCGTTGTCGATGTGCTGCAATCCGTGCTGGCGTCGCTGAACCGCATCGTCGGAGTCATCACCGCACCCCGCATCACCGCGCCGCCCCACCACGACACTGCCGACACTGCCGATTCCGTGTCCGCCACTGCATCCGCCGCCGCATCTGCGACTGTTCATCTGACCGGCGTCCGGTTCGGCTACGACGACCAGCCGGTGCTCACCGACATCGATCTCACCGTGCACGCCGGTGAGCGCGTCGCCATCGTGGGAGCCTCCGGCGCCGGGAAGACCACGCTCGCCGCGATCATCGCCGGCATCCACCCACCTGATTCCGGCACCGTGGCGGTCCCGCAGCGCACCGCCGTCGTGAGCCAGGAGGTGCACGTCTTCTCCGGCACCCTGCGCGAAAACCTCACCCTCTCCGCGCCCCACCCGGACACCACCGACGACGAACTGCGCGCCGCGCTGGAGGCCACCGGCAGCACCACCCTGGTGGATCGACTGCCCGAGGGGCTGGACACCGTGGTGGGCACCGGCGGTCACGAACTCACCGCCGCCCAGGCCCAACAACTGGCCTTGGTCCGGCTGGTACTTGCCGACCCCGAGCTGGCCATCCTGGACGAGGCCACCGCGGAGGCCGGGTCGTCGCACGCCGAGCAACTGGACGAGACGGCGCATCGGGCCCTACTGGGTCGCACGGGGATCGTCATCGCGCACCGGCTCACCCAGGCCGCCGTCTGCGATCGGGTAATCGTGATGGAGCGCGGGCGTATCGTCGAGGAGGGCACCCACCCCGAACTCATCACCGCCGGCGGGATCTACGCCCGACTCTGGGAAGCCTGGAGCATGGGTCGCTAGACCACGTTCAGAGCGGGGACGAGTCCGGTGGCAATTCCAGTGGGGGTGCCACGCCTTATTTCGATCCCGTGATGAACGACCGCTCCCCCAGAGTGACGAGAGAACGGTTGTGAAAACGATCGTCGAGTTCGAGCACGCTGATGCTTCCTGAAGGGACGCGGAAGGTGGCGTCAGCGCAGGCCTCCGTGGGAATTCGCATCCAGGAGGCGATGACCAGACTCGCTGAACCTCCGTGTGTGACCAGAATACGGAAGGGCGCCGGGTCACGTTGCACACGCTCCATGGTTCGGTAGACGCGCTCCACCCACTCCCGCTTCGTCTCGGCCCCGATAATTCCCTCATCGTGATCCATGCGCTCACCGATTGCGGGAGGCAAGATGAACCGTTCGTCCAGCCAACGCTGTGGCCGGCCCTCCGCCTGGCCGTATGACTTCTCGCGCAGTCCCGCCTCAAAAACTGCACCGGTCTCGAAAATCTCGGCGATCGCGTCCGCCGTCTGACGGGTTCGGAGCAGATCCGAAGACACGATCTGCGGCACGATCCCGTGCGGAATGACATGACGAAGATGACAAGCAATCTGCCGTGCTTCGGTGAGGCCCCGCGGAGTCAAGGCGGATTCATACCATCCACCCACGAGATGGTCGACGTGGTGGGACGCCTCGGGATGAGTGACGACATAAACATGTTCCATGGACACCATCCTGTCGGGCGAAAGAAGAGACCCGCTCCACAAGGGTACGACTCTGTTCGCGTGGACTGGACTCTCGGCTGGGACGTCGATCCTCCAATCCTGCTGTGCCGGAATGCGAACGTGCTGAAGCACAGACCGTTGACTACGCTACCGATGTGCGTATCTAATATAGATACCCCTTAATTAAGGAGATGCCAAAATGGCCGCGACGGATTCGTTGAGTATGGTCTTCGCCGCGCTTGCTGACCCGACGCGTCGCGGGATTCTCTCCAAGCTTGCTCAGGGTCCCGCGACAGTCGGTGAGGTGGCCGCACCGTTCCAGGTGAGCGCCTCAGCGATCTCCCAGCATTTGAAAGTGCTGGAACGAGCTGGGCTTGTCACACGCACTACGCACGCTCAATGGCGAACCCTCTCGATGCAGACCGAACCACTCGACCACGCAGCGAAATGGGTCGAGCAGCAACGCCGCGAATGGAACCTGCGCCTCGACGCGCTCGAGGCACATTTAGAGACCATGAAAGGCCGAGCAACGACCACGACACCGAAGGAAACAGAGTCATGACGACAACGACAGAACCATCAACGCCGAATGAACCGCAGTTTTCGATGACTCGTATCGTCGACGCGCCTCGCGAACTCGTGTGGCGCGCCTGGACCGATGAAACCGAGCTGGCGGCGTGGTTACACCCGTTCGGAGTAACGACCGACAGCGTTGCCTTCGACGTTCACGTCGGCGGCCGATACCGATACACGATGACCAACGACGAGACCGGAGAACAGTTCCCCACCGGGGGCGAGTTCCTCGAAGTCGACCCGATCGATCGACTCGTCTTCACCTGGGGCAACCCTGACGCGCCCGTCGCAGACACCCCGGTCATCACCCTCACACTGATCCCGCACAGCGAACGCACTGAGCTGGTGTTTCATCTGCGGGGATATGACGGTAAACCTGGAGACGGGTTCGTCTACGACGGCTGGGACGAGGCACTCACGAACTTCAGTCGGCATCTCACCGGTGAGACCTTGGGCTGAACACATGGCCATCCGGATGGACAATACGGTCGCGTAGAGCTCTCCCGATTTCTTGAGCCTGCCATCGTCGAAGATCACCGGGATGCGCCCGTCAACGCTCTGGGCTACCTACTTGGCCCGGAGAATATCTTGATCGGACTCGCGCAGACGCTTCATTAAAAGCAACCGCGGCTCCGCGTGCTCAGGCGACGGCGACCAGCGGCTCGCGACGCACACACAGGCTGCGACCTGGACAAGGAAGCAAAACGGGAACACACCACATCTGCTGATGTCACGTGTTCCCGTACGCTTTGGGTGGGCCCTGCGGGACTCGAACCCGCGACCAGCGGATTAAAAGTCCGATGCTCTACCAACTGAGCTAAAGGCCCGGTGGCCGAAAACGACCGAAATCCATGGTAGCGCACTCAGGAGACCTTCGGGAACGAAATGCGCCGTCCAGGTGTTGCAGGTAGGGTCTGTGATGCCCACCGAAAGGACCGTGCTTGAGTCACACCCGCTTCCACCGCCCCCGGCTCTACCCGCCGCAGAGCTTCGAGCCCATCCCCTCAGGACCCGATCCCGAGATGGTCTCGGCCGCTGCCGCGCGCCTGGCCCATGCCCTGGTGACCACGGCTCACGAGGAGCGCGACCAACGCACCGCCGGTGCTGAGCAGCCCGTGCCACCGGCCGACCATGTGGGCACCCTGGTGGATCTGGTGGAGGAAATCGGACTCGACACCATCGCCGGACTCTGGGCGGATGCCCCTGCCCTTTCCCTGGGCGGCGCCCTGTGGCGGCTCTACGCCCTGCGCACCGCCACCCAGCGCAATGGGGAACTCTGGGCGCGGTGGTACCGAGCCGGTTATGACGCGCAGGTGGCCCGCGCCATCGCGGGGGTCGTCGAGCCACCGGGGGCCGTCGAACTCGAACAGCTCACCGAGCAGATCCTCACCGGCGTCTACGACGGCGACTTCGCCACCGCACTCGACCGTGCCGGGGCGTACTGCCGCGTGACCTCACTGGGCCAAGCCCATCATGCCGAGTCGCTGGAGCACGCCCGCCCCGAGCAATCTCGGGACCTGCTGCATCGGTCACGCCGACTCCTCGGCACGGCCGAAGAACTGGAAGCCGCCGCCCGCGCCTGGCGCGACGGCAGCCTCGACTGAGCGCGGGAGTCCCACGACAAGCCGTCGTCGAATATGGGCAACTGGTGACCTTGCGGCCCGTTTATCGGCTACGGCGCAATTCGGCGCGGGTCGCAATCTCTTCCGCAAGATATCGGTGGCGAGGAATGAGCTGCCCCAGAGGGTATGCGGATTCCAGAACGCCGAGGCATTCTTCCGATGTCGTGTATCTCAGTTCATTGAACAGGATTGCGGCATCTCAAGATCACGATCATCGCGAGATGCATACAACTTCATTGCCAGGAGATACCTGGGCGATGGCACCTGGACGAACAAGGATTCCGATTCGAAAACGGTTCTGGGATTCTCGTCGGTTCCAGGGAGGAACCCTTTGACTGCATCATTGAGCCAGTCTGGCTCCAAACCATACGGACCGCTCATCTCCGCGACGATTTGACGAACCTCCGGGCGGGCACGAAGAGAGCGTCGACGTCACGAGTGAGCCGCCGATCGTCATAGGCCAATGCCATCGCTGCCCCTCCGACGACGAACAGTTGCGCCTGCAGCCCTGCCGTCGTGAGCCGGTCCGAGAGCTCTTGGAAGAGTGCATGCACCGTCGTCGCGTCGAACGGCCCCCCGCAGTGTCATGCCCTGGCCAGAGAACGCGAAGTAATCAAAATGCCTCGACGTCGAAAAGCGTCAGGGCTCTCTCGTTCAGCATCAGCGAGGTAAAGGACGGGCACCGCTGGGTACCAGTTGGACGTGGAGCGATCCGGATCACTCGCCCATTCAGGCACCTGCCATCCGTCTTGCACTGCTAGATACTCGGCCAGAGCCGCAAACGCGGCATCTAGTTGCTCAGCTCCGGTCCGTGGTGGCGACTCTTTGAAAACCTGGGACGCGAGGTCTGGGCCACCGCGACGAAGCACCGAAGTGTAGTCGTCCATCGTCTGAAGGATCCCGAATCGCCAGCACGCATCAAGGCCCTCACCTTCGGCCACGAGTGTGCGGCAAGCAGCTGCATTCTGCGCCGCCGTATGACGAATTCCAGCCTCCGGGCTTGGTGTCTCGGCAGACGCCGCACGGGCGGCATCCAATAATGCCCCCACCGACAATATTTCTCCTTGGAACACCATGATTATGCCTCCGTATCTTGATCCCCATTCTCGCAGATGTCCCTCAAGAGGGACATGTGGCCGACTCTCTGGCCTGGCGCGACGGCAGCCTCGACTGACGACGTCGTTTCGCTGCGCCGCCACCTGCCGCGGGCGCAAGAATCCGTCGCGGTCCGGGAAGTTCACCTTCCGGCGGTATCCTGCTCTCGATGAACTTCTCCTTTTCGCGCCTGCTGACCCCCGAGACCACGGGTCTGGACCATCTCGGGACGCTTGCCGACCTGCTCGGCGAGTCCGTCGACCTGCTCGGTCAGCTCATGGGAGCCGACCGAGACGCCGCCGAGCACATCGACAGCCGGCTCGGCGCCTTGGAGACCAACGCCACCACCACGCACATGGCGCTGATGACCTCCCTGCGCTCGGCGTTCATCACCCCCTTGCCACGTGAGGACCTGTACACGATGTCCACCTGGATGTCGCTGGTGGTCGGGCACGTGGCCACCACAGGTTTCGTGATCCGCTCCACCCAACAGGTCAAACTCACCGGTGACGCGATGGACTTACTCGAGGTGCTCGGACAACAGGCCCGCCTCACCCAGCGCGCGGTCTCCCAGCTTCAGGAGTTCAACGACCTGGAGGAGACCTGGCTAGAGATGACCCGGCTCTCCCGGCGCTGCGAACGCCTGGTGGCCGCCTGGGTGATGCACGACGTCGAAGAGTCCATGCCGCGCACTTTCCACGGGCGCCGCGAGATCGCCCACAGCCTCGAGAAGACGCTGAACGCCTGGCGCCAGATGATTGTGCACCTGGGCGCGGTGCTCGTGCGGGAGTCGTAGGCGGTGGAGCCGGGAATCCTGGTCCTGTTCATCGCGGTACTGCTGGCCTCCAGCGCGTTCACGGTGATCGCCGGCGGTCACGACGCGCCCAACGCCATCGCACTGCCGGTGCGCGCCCGAGCCCTCAGCCCGCGCACCGCCCTGCTGATGGCCGGACTGCTCAATGCCTTCGGCGTGGTGGTGGGCTCGCTGATGATGGCGCACGTCGGGCGCGAGTTCCTGGCTATCGTCCCCCACGGACCGGCCGGCCTCGTGGTGTTGCTCTCGGCACTGCTCACCGCCTTCGCCTGGGATGCCCTGACCTGGTGGCGCGGGGTACCGACTTCCTCCTCGCACGCCCTGGCCGCCGGAGTCATCGGCGGTGGACTTGCGCTGCTGGCCACCGACGTCGTCGTCGTGTCCGCCGGGGAGATCACCACCGCCACCTTGTTCCTGCTGGTGGCCCTGGTGCTCTCGCCGCTGATCGCGCTCACCCTGGCCTGGCTGCTGGTGTTCCCGGCGCTGTGGTTCACCCGTGACGCCTCCCCCGGCGTGGTCAAGACCCCGGCCCGGATGGCCCTGGCGGTCACCGCGGCCGGCAACGCCTTCGGCCATGGCTTGCAGTTCGGGCAGCGCATGTATCTGGTGCTGGCCATCGCCGTCTCGGCCGCGGGGCTGGAGCTGGGCTCGGAATGGTGGATCACCGTGCTTACCGCCGTTATGCTCGGCGGTGGCACCCTGCTGGGCGGCTGGCGGATCGCCCATACCCTCACCGATCGGCTGGTGCTGCTGGATCCGCTGCGTTCCTCGATCGCCTCCTTCTCCTCCGCGCTGCTCATGTTCCTCGGCTCGCTGGTGCTGCACCTGCCGGTGTCGTCGTCGCACGCCGCCGCGGCCGCCATCGTCGGCGCCGGGCAGAACCAGTCCCACCACTCGGTGAACTGGCCGCAGGTGGTCCGGCTGGGCGTGTACTTCGTGCTCACCCTCGTGGTTTGCGCCGCCGTCAGCCTCGTGCTCACTGCAGCGCTGACTCCCTTGGTTCCTGGGCTGCGGGTCGGCTGATATTTCGAGTCAGGGTGCGGCGATCGTGCTGGACAAACCTCCCCGGGAACCGTCACACTAGAAGCAGGTGTCGGGTCGCGGTACCCCCGGGCTCCAAACAATTTGCCGCCTTGAGCGGCCACGCGCCGAGAGGCGTCCCGACCCGGCACCCTCAGCTTCATTCGACACGCCCTCGCGAGAAGATCGCGGGGGCGTTGCACGTTCACCACCGGTAGTTACTCACGAGTTTGCAAACGGGATATTCCGTGTCACCATCGTGGAATGAACGCCGCAGGCCTGGAGGACGACGTCCCGTTCCATCACTACGCTCGGGCCCTGAAGCGCCTCGATGCCGATACCCGACGCCACGTGTCGTGCGTGCTCGATCTGGATCGCTTTCTCTTCAACGCCGACCAGCTCCGGCTGCGCGCCCAAGGCGTGCCGCTGCGGGTGGCCACCAAATCGCTGCGTATCCGCGGAGCGCTGACCACCGCCCTGGAGCGCCCCGGATTCTCCGGCGCCCTGGCCTACACTCTCGCCGAGGCGCTGTGGCTGCATGAGCACGGCATCGATGATCTGCTGGTGGGCTACCCCGAATCCAATGCGGCCGCGCTGACGCAGTGGGCCCAGGACCCTCAGGCCCGCCGCAACATCACGGTGACGGTGGACTCCCTGGAGAATGTGCGGCTCGTCCTCGACGCCGCCCGGTCCGCTACGCAGGGCGTGCGCCAAGAGCCGTTGCGGATCTGCATCGATCTCGACCTGGCCTGGATGCCCACGCCGGGGCTGCATCTGGGTCCGTACCGGTCACCGGTGCGCACCGAGAGCGAAGCAGCCGCCCTGGCCCGCGCCGTGGTGGCGCACCCCGAGCTCCGCCTCGTGGGGGTGCTGGGCTATGAGGGCCAGGTGGCGGCCACACCCGATGCGGGCAGCCTGCTCTCCCCGATGGTGCGCGCGGCCAAGCAGCTCGTGATTCGCGACGTGGCCCGCCGTCGGGCCCGCATGGTCGCCGCCATCAGGGGCGTCTGCCGCCAGGCCGGGCAGGCTCTGGAATTCGTCAATGGCGGCGGCACCGGATCCCTCGACTCCACGGTGCAGGATCGATCGGTCACCGAGGCATCGGTGGGCTCCGGCCTGATCGGTCCGGCACTGTTCGACAACTACGCGGAGTTCCATCCGCGGCCATCGTTGTACTTCGTCCGCCCCGTCGTGCGACGACCCACCCCGCACACCGTCACCGTCAGCGGGGGCGGATTGATTGCTTCGGGACCGCCCAGCCGTTCACGGCGTCCCACGATCGCCTGGCCCCTGGGGCTGCGCTACGCTCGGTTAGAGGGACCCGGCGAGGTGCAGACCCCACTGCACGGCAAGGCCACCTCACTGCTGCAGATGGGCGACCCGGTGTTCTTCCGCCACGCCAAATCCGGTGAGCTCGCGGAGCACACCAACCTCGTGGCGGTCTATTCGGAGGCCGCCCAGGACATCGTCGATCTCTGGCCCACCTACCGTGGCGAAGGAAAGGCATTCTCTGCATGAGCGCATACGACCTGCCCGCACGACCGCGCGTGCGCAACTGGGCTGGAACCCGCCATTGGCGGCCCACCCGCATCCTGCGCCCGAACAGTGTGGCCGAAGCCGCCGACCAGGTGGCGGCTCACGCCGAGGCTGGGCACACCCTCACCCCGGCCGGATCCCGCCATTCGTTCTCCGAGGTCGCCGTCACCGATGACGTGCAGATCGAGCTGACCGGGCTGCGCGGAGTGGTCGACGCCGATCCGGACACCGGCCGGGTCACGTTCTGGGCCGGAACGATCGTCGCTGACGCCGTGCGCGCCCTGGCCGCGCTCGGACTCGCGCTGGACAGCATGGGCGACATCGACGGGCAGACCCTGGCCGGGGCGATCGCCACCGGCACCCACGGCACCGGACTGAACCACACCGGATACGCCGGCGCCGTCACCGGTCTGCAGCTGATCACCGCCGACGGCACCGTCCGCTGGCTCACCGCCGAGCACCCGGAGTTCCAAGCCGCTCGCGTCTGCCTGGGCACCCTCGGTCTGATCACCCAGGTGCAGCTGCAGTGCGTTCCGGCGTTCCGGCTCCACTGCGTGCAGCAGCAGGAACCCGCGGAGCAGGTGCTGGAGAGTTTCGCCGAGCGCGCGGAGCACCTCGACCACCCCGAGTTCTTCTGGTTTCCGGCCGCCCCGGCGATCACCGTGAAGTCCTCCACGCGCCACCTCCAGGACACCCCCGAGCGGCGTCGTCACCCGTGGGCGCGCTGGGCCGGAGAGCACCTCGCCGACAACCTCGGCCTGGAGGCGATCTCCCGGCTCGCCACCCTGGCTCCGAGCACCACTCCGACCCTGAACCGGTTCGCAGCCGCCGCCATGTCCACCCGTGACGAGGTGGAAGACTCGCACCGGGTCTTCGTGAGCCCTCGCACCGTGCGCTTCCGCGAGATGGAGTATGCCCTGGATCTGTCTCGGGCCCCGGAGACCTTCGACGGCGTGCGCGAAATCTTCACACACCTGGCCCGACGCGGATACCACGCCAGCTTCCCGCTGGAGGTCCGTGTGGGCGCCGCCGAGGACTCCTGGATGTCCCCGGCTTACGGGCGCCGCACCCTCTACCTGGCGGTGCACCAGTACCACCGCCAGGACGCCCGCCCGCTCTTCGAACCCCTGGAGGAACTGTTCTGTGGCCTGGGCGGGCGGCCGCACTGGGGGAAGATGAACACGCTGACCCCCGAACAGGCCCAGCGTGCGCTCCCCCGGTACGAGGATTTCCGCGCGGTGCGGGATCAACTCGATCCGCACCGGGTGTTCACCAACGCCGCCGCGCGCCGGGTTCTCGGTTAGTCCTGGCCAACGCGCGGAGACGAACCGCCTCCTTCGCTGACGTATTTCGGGTAGGGGTACGCCTCCAGCGCTTCACTGATGACGTGGCGAAGCCACTCCGTTGCAGGGGAGGGAACCACGCGCCTCAGTGTATGAAGTCCCACGTGACCGGGTTCAAGGGGGAAAGGCGGCGCGAACTGCTTGATCTCGCTGCGACGGACGAACATATCGCCCAAGAACTGGGGGACGATGGAGAAACACTCAGTGGCCATGAGTGCCTCATCCAACACCGAGTAGGTCGGTAAGGCGATTGCTGGCGTCTGCTCGGCACCGTGTTGCAGAAGCATGTCCTCTACCTTTTGATGCCCCAACGTGTTGGACACGTGGATGCGATGCTCTGACACCAGCTCTTCCACGGTAGGACGATCCGAAATCCGAGGATGGTCCTTCGCACACACTCCGACATAGGGCATGTCCATCAGGTGATCCCGGACGACGACTTGCGGCGAGAATTCTGGGATGGCAATAGCGGCATCAGCCTCATTTCGACGGAGCTGATTCTCAGCCTCGTCAACATCAATGAGCGAGACCTCGATCCGTGCATGGGGCGCCAGCTGTTGAATCGCCTTGCCGATATAGGAGAACAACGCCATCAGGCCAAGGTCTGTCATTAGCAGTCGGAAGGTTCGCGTGGTTTCTGCCGCTTTGAACTCTGTGGCATCTTGAACGGCGGCGTCCAACATCTGAATGCCTTGAAGGATCCCGGGGTAGAGATCCTCTGCACGCGCCGTCGGGGTGAACGAGCCCCCCTCCCTCAAGAACAGCGGATCAGAGAAGAGGCGCCGCAGCTTGCCCAGGTTGTAGCTCACCGATGGCTGACTCACATAGAGGCGCCGCGCTGCTTCCGTCACGCTTCGTGTCTCGTACACCGTCACGAAGGTGCGCAGAAGGTTGATGTCGTATCTCGCCCAGACGTCGCTCATGATCCTTCACTCGCCCTCCGAAAGCACCCTTTATAGAGTTGACTGATTTCTACATAGCTAGGTTCTATTGGATAAATAGTATGCCCGACTCTAGCCTCGAAAGTGACGCAGATTACATCAACAAGGTCACCTTGTTGGCCCCGTCCAGGGGTTGCCATACGCGTCACATCGAACTGAGGCAACCATGTCTACTACCAACGGAAGTAACACCCGGCGCATCGGCGCCGCCTTCGTCTTCACGCTCGCCCTGGCACTCTCGGCCTGCTCTGGCGAACAGGACACCTCCGCCGAAGAATCCACTGACCCGACGCACGCAGAAGAACTGCAGAGCATCACCGTCGGTGTCATGCCCCTCGTTGATCTCGCACCTCTTCACCTGGGTGTGGAGACCGGAATTTTCGAGTCCCACGGGCTGGACGTCGAGCTCGTCGCCGCCCAGGGAGGCGCAGCTATTATTCCTGCAGTCACGAGCGGGCAATACGAGTTCGGCTTCAGCAACCCCACCAGTCTCATCGTCGCAAATTCTCGCGGCGTGGACGTCAAGATCATCGCTCCCGGCGGAACGAGTTCCGGCGACGAAGAGACGGATTATGGAGCCACGGTGGTGCCCGCAGACAGCGGCATCAGTTCCGCCTCCGATCTGGAGGGCCGGAGTGTGGCCGTGAATACGTTGAACAACATTTCGGACTCCACCGTCAAAGAAGCAGTACGCAACGATGGCGGCGACCCCGCAGCGCTCGATCTCATCGAGCTCCCGTTTCCCGACATGATCCCGGCCATCGAACAAGGCAACGTGGACGCAGCCTTCCTCGTGGAGCCCTTCCTGACCATGGGACTCGAGGAAGGGCTCGAACCCATCGCCTGGAATTGGATTGAGGTCTCTCCGGATCTAACCGCTTCCGCGTACTTCACGTCCGGAGACCTGGCGGAGCAGCAGCCCGAACTGGTCGAACAGTTTCAGGCGGCCATCGCGGAGTCAGCGACCTACGCGGAAGAGCATCCCGATGAAACACGCGAGATCCTGACCAGCTACACGCAGATTTCCGAAGACCTCGCGCAAACCATTCGGTTACCGCGCTGGGTCGAGTCAGTCAATGAAGACTCCCTCGAGCGCCTCATTGAGATCTCGGACGAGGACGGTCTCCTCGCGGATCCGGTGGCCCTCGACGATCTCATCCTGCAGCAGTGACGAACTGTTCGCACCACAATTCTGTATTCACGTGAGAAAGGAACGCACACCATGAAACATTCGATTGCTGAGATGCGCGAAGGACCAGAGGGGTACGCGTGGAGCAGATTCGGCCAGCCCGAATACACCAACTGGCTCGACGAGAGCATGTCGTGGAAGCAGACCTGCTACATCGGAGACTGGTCGTTCCTCTGGCAGCACCGGCTCACCGGCCCAGATGCGTTAAAGCTCATCTCCGACTTCACCGTCAACAGCTACAAGACTTTCAACCTGTATCAGTCCAAGCACGCCATTCACACCAACCAAGACGGCAAAGTCATACACGAAGGCGTCCTGACACGCTTCGGCGAGAACGAATTCGTCGTCCACGGACGCGGCGGATTCTGGCTGGCCTACAACGCCAAACAGGGCGATTACGACGTCTCGATCACCCGCGAAGACTGGTTCATCTACCAGGTCTCCGGCCCCCACGCCCTGCCGCTGCTTCAGAAGCTGAGCGGCTCGAAAGACCTGACCGAGACGAAGTACATGCATGCGCTGAGCATCTCCATCGCTGACACCGAGATCTGCGCGCTCCGTCAGGGAATGGCCGGCGAAGTCGGCTTCGAACTCCAAGGCCCCAAGGACTCCGCCGAGAGGGTTTACTCGGCGATCCTCGACGCTGGACAGGAATTCGGGATCCGCAGGATGGGGGGACGCATCGCGATGATCAATCACCTCGAGGCATCCTTTCCGACGATCGCCACGGACTATATCCCGGCCATTTTCGACGAGGACACCGCAGGGTATCTGGACTATTTCATGAGCTCGATGCCTCCCTACGCGAAGCCGGCCTATATCAGCGGCAGCTACGACGGCGAGAGCATCCAGGAGTATTACCGCAGCCCCGTGGAACTCGGGTGGGGCAAAGTCGTCACCACCCAGCGCGACGACTATCTGGGGGCCGCCGCGCTCGCCGAGGAGAAGGAGAACCCTCGTCGGGTGCTCCGCACCCTGGAATGGAACCGCGAGGATGTGACCGAGGTACTGAACTCCCTCTTCGAGGAAGGAGAGCACTACGACTACATGGAAATGCCACGCGACCAACGCGGGTTTATGTGGGCGGATCGGGTTGTTCGGGACGGCCGCGACATCGGAACGGCCACCTCACGCGGATACAGTTACTACTTCCGCAAGATGCTGTCGCTGTCGACGCTCGATGTTGCTGATGCGGAGATCGGTACTGAGGTCGAGATCATCTGGGGTGCACCGGGACACCGGCAGAAAACGATTCGGGCAGTCGTCTGCCCCGCACCATACAAAACCGACCACTCCCGGGGCCAGCTTCAATAACGCAGAACCCACAGCCGACGGCGCCCCGACCTGTAAAAGGTCGGGGCGCCGTCGTGGTGAGAGAAGAAACGCGGTTTAGCCGAAGCGGCCGGAGACGTAATCCTCGGTCTGCTTGTTGGCCGGGTTGTTGAAGATGACGTTGGTCTCGTCGTATTCGATGAGCTTGCCGGGCTTGCCGGTGCCGGCGATGTTGAAGAACGCCGTCTTGTCAGCCACACGCGCCGCCTGCTGCATGTTGTGGGTAACGATGACGACGGTGTACTCGTCCTTCAGCTCGTTGATCAGATCCTCGATCGCCAGGGTGGAGATCGGATCCAGGGCCGAACAGGGCTCGTCCATGAGGATCACGTCGGGCTCCACGGCGATGGTGCGGGCGATGCACAGGCGCTGCTGCTGACCGCCGGAGAGGCCGGAACCGGGCTTGTCGAGACGGTCCTTGACCTCTTTCCAGAGGTTGGCGCCCTTCAGGGAGCGCTCCACAATGTCGTCGGCTTTCGACTTCGACATCCGGGCGCCGTTGAGCTTGTAGCCGGCCAGGATGTTGTCGCGGATGGACATGGTGGGGAACGGGTTCGGGCGCTGGAACACCATGCCGATCATGGTGCGCACGGTGACCGGGTCCACCCCCGATTCGTAGATGTCTTCGCCGTCGAGTAGCAGCTGCCCCTCGGCGCGGGCGCCGGGCAGCACCTCGTGCATGCGGTTGATGGTGCGCAGGAAGGTGGTCTTGCCACAGCCCGAGGGACCGATGAACGCAGTCACGGAGCGGGGCTCGATGTTGATGTTCACGCCCTCCACGGCCAGGAAGCTGCCGTAGTAGACGTTGAGGTCAATGGCGTCAATGCGCTTCGACATGGTGAGTCCTTATCTTGACGGTGGCTCAGCGGCCGGTCTTCTTGGGGGCGAATGCTTGGGCGACCACGCGGGCGATCAGGTTGAGCACCATCACGATCGCGATGAGCACCAGTGCCGCAGCCCAGGCGCGCTGTGCCGAGGGTACACCGGCCGCCGGGGCGGTCGGGTTGATGAGCTGGCGGTAGATGTACACGGGAAGGGCCGTCATCCAGCCGCTGAACACGTTCCAGTTCACGGAGACGGCGAAGCCGGCCGTCACCAGGATCGGTGCGGTCTCACCGGTCACGCGGGCGATGGCCAGGGTGACACCGGAGGCGATGCCGGAGATCGCAGTGGGGATGACCACCTTCATGATGGTCCGCCACTTGCGCACACCCAGCGCGTAGGAGGCCTCACGCAGCTCGTTGGGCACCACGCGCAGCATCTCCTCGGTGGAGCGCACGACGACGGGGATCATCAGCACGGACAGTGCGACCGCGGCGGTGAAGCCGGTCTTCACTGCTTGGAGCTGTGCCGGCGCGGAGCCGATGAACGTCGTCATGAACAGGGTCATCCCGGCGAAGGCGAACAGGCCGGCCACGATCGAAGGGATGCCGGTCATCACGTCAACGAAGAACCGGATGGCGCGGGAGAACAGGTTGTCATTGCCGTACTCGACCAGGTAGATCGAGGCCATCAGACCGATCGGCACCGAGATGATGGTCGCCATCAGGGTGATCATCAGGGTTCCGACCAGCCCGTGCAGGATGCCGCCGGCCAGCGGGGCGCCCTCGTTCTGGGTGGCGATGTCGTTGGCGCCGGTCACCCCCGACATGTCGGTGGTGAAGATGCCCGGGGTGTTGATCAGGGTCGGCAGACCGTTAGCCAGCACCGTCCAGAGCACCGAGATCAGCGGGATCAGCGCGATAATGAACGCAGTCCACACCAGGTTCCGCCACAGCTGGTCGGTCGCCCGGCGCTTCGTTTCCAGGATGCGGGTGGTCACGTACATGCCGGCCAGGAAGATCAGTGCTGAGAGCACCAGCCATCCGGCCACATTGAAGTCCTCGGCACCGCCCAGCATGGCGGTGAGTCCGGCGCCCAGCACGAGGGCGGCGGCGGCCACGGCCATCCACACCCAGCTCGGCATCATTCCGGCTTTGAGCGAGTTCTTCGTCTTCTTCCGCTGCGGGGTCTCTGCGATAGCGCTCATCAGTTCGCTCCTGAGAATTCTTTATGGCGGCTGACGATCCAGCGTGCGGTCATGTTCACTGCCAGGGTGATGATGAACAGCATCAGACCGGCGGCGATCAGCTCCGACTGGCGCATCCCGAAGGCCTCAGGGAAGTTCAGCGCGATCTCGGACGGGATGGTGGCATGGCGCCCGGAGGTGACGAGCGACCAGGTGAAAATGCCCGGGGAGAGCACCATGGTCACGGCCATGGTCTCGCCGAGGGCACGGCCCAGGGCCAACATGACCGAGGAGACGATGCCGGCGCGGGCGAAGGGGAAGACGGTCATCTTGACCATCTCCCAGCGGGTTGCACCCAGCGCCAGGGCGGCCTCTTCGTGCAGCTTCGGGGTCTGGATGAAGATCTCGCGGCACAGCGAGGTGATGATCGGCAGAATCATCACCGCCAGCACCACGCCCGAGGTCATGATGGTGCGTCCGGTGGTGGTGACGTTGGGGTCACCGGAGAAGAAGGGGATGAATCCCAGGTAGGTGTCCAGCCAGCCGTAGATCGGCACCAGCAGCGAGGCCAGCACGGTCATGCCCCAGGCGCCGTAGACGACGGAGGGGATGGCGGCGAGCAGGTCGATCACGTAGCCCACCGGGGTGGCGATCTTCCGCGGAGCGTAGTGGGAGATGTACAGCGCGATACCCACCGCAACGGGGGTGGCGAGCAGCAACGCGATGATGGCGGCGATGATGGTGCCGCCCATCAGCGGCAACACGTACTGCCAGATGCTGTCGGCGGAGTTGATCGAATCCTGGTTGGAGAAGACGGTCGGTGCCAGCGCTGGCAGCGACTCGACCACCAGGAAGATGGCAACGAAAGCCAGCACCAGCAAGATGACGGCGCCTGCGGACAGGGCCAGGCCGGAGAAGACCTTATCTCCGGCTGCGGCCGAGCGCCCGGCCTTCAAGCCGGTGGTCGGCGCCGCGTCGGTGGCGGTGGAACTCACAGTGACTCCCCTCGGAGCTCAGACATGGTCAGGAGTGGGGTTCTGGGACCACGATACAGCCAGACAGCAGGCGGCAGTCGCCGACCGAGAGTCGCCCCTCGATCGACGACTGCCTGCCCTGCGTGTCTGGCGTCGTATCGGATCAGCCCTGGACCGAGATGCCGTCCAGGCGCTCGATGGCAGCGTCGCGGATACCGTCGGAGATCGGAGCGTTGCCGGCCGAATCGGCGGCGGCGTCCTGGCCCTCTGCGGAGACGATGTAGTTGCCGAACTCGCGGACCTGATCAGCGGTGGCCTGGTCCTGGTAGGAGTGGCAGAAGATGTGGTACGAGACCAGCACGATCGGGTAAACACCCTCGGCTTCGGTGGCGCGGTCCAGGACCACAGCGCCCTCGGCCTCGGAGTCTTCCTCGGCGGAGGCCACGGCCTCGGCGGCGGCGTCAGCGGAGTAAGGAACGTAGTCCTCGCCCACACCGACAGCAACGGTACCCAGGTCACCGATCTGCGAGGCGTCGGCGTAGGTGATCGCACCCTCGGTGGAGGAGGCCAGGCCCACGACACCGGAGGTCTGCTGTGCGGACTCGGCGGTGATCTCGGACGGCCATGCCTCGACCTCACCGTAGGTCCAGCCCTCGGTGGCAGCCTCGTCCAGGTAGGCGGTGAAGTTCTCGGTGGTGCCCGAGTCATCGGAGCGGTGCACCACGGTGATGGTGGTGTCCGGCAGCTCCTCGTCGTTCTGATCCTGGATCTGCGGGTCGTTCCAGGAGGTAATCTCACCGGCGAAGACGGCCGCAATGGTGTCGGCGTCCATGTTCACGTTCTCGCCCTCGAAGTCGGGCAGGTTGTAGGCCACGGCGACCGGGGAGATGTAGGAGGGCACGTGGAACACGCCGTCGGGGCCGCAGATGGCCTCGGCCTGGGACTGCTCCTCGGTGTCCATTGCGGCGTCGGAGCCGGCGAAGGAGTAAGCGCCGTTGAGGAAGCCCTCGCGACCGGAGCCGGAGCCCACCGGGTCGTAGGAGACGGTCAGCTCAGGGTTGACCTCGTTGGCCCCCTGGGTCCAGGCGGTCATGGCGGCTTCCTGCGAGGAAGCGCCGCCGCCGATGAGGTTGCCGGAGGCTGCGCCGCCGCCGTTCTCCTCGGCTGCGCCGTTGTCGGCGTTACCGGTGTTCTCCTCGTCGCCGTTGCCGCCGCAGGCGGTCAGGGCGAGGGCTGCGATGGACAGGACCGCTGCGGAGCGGCCAAAGCGACGAAGCTTCACTTGAGTGCCTCTTTCGAGATAGGTGACGAGATGACGGATGCAGATCCGGTTTCAGTCGGTTCCGGACACGTCCTGTCGCGCGAACCAGGATTCACAGTAAGGAGCCCACGTAACCTGATGGGCTGTTCGAGGTAAACAGAAGGTGAACACTTTCCATCATGCCGCGTTTGGCTTGTTATCTGCATCACTGCGGACCCGCTACGGGTTTCGGCTTAGGCTAGAACCATGACCACCTCCGGCTCTTTCGGCGCCTCCGGCGACTCGTCCTCGCGCGAGGATCGCGACGACTCCCGCCGGGCCCGGCTAACCCGGTTCACCCGACGCCGACTGCGCTCCGGTGCCTCCCGGGCGCGTTCTGCACTGGTGCCGGCGGCCACGTCTGCCGTGGCCGCGGTGGGCGCCTACCTTTTCGCGGAACGGGTGCTGGGGCACCATCAGCCCCTGTTCGCCTCCACCGCGGCGCTGATCGCCCTGGGCTTCGGGCGCGATCCGCGGGTGCGCAAAGTGCTGGAGATTGCCGTCGGCTGCACCCTAGGCATCCTCATCGGCGACCTGATGCTCACCTGGCTCGGCGCGAATCCGTTCACCGCGCTACTCGTCGTCTTTGTCTCCATCATCGTGGCCCGGTTCCTGGATTCCGGGGTCATCTTCACCACCCAAATGTCCCTGCAATCCGTGCTGGTGGTGCTGCTGCCCATGCCGGCCAACGGGCCCTTCGACCGCAGTATCGACGCGGTGGTGGGCGGGGTCATCGCGCTGGTCATCACCCTGCTGTTCCCGAAGAATCTGCAGCGTGAGCCGGCCGAGGGCATGCGCAAGCTGTACTCCACCGTCACCCAAGTGCTTCGCGATTGCTCCCTGGCGCTGCGCACCCACGAATCCCGGCACGCCTGGATGGGGCTGGTGTCCTGCAGGGGCACCCAGGGCATCCTGGATGATCTACGCAAGGACCTGCTCGCCGCCGTCGAGCTCGCCACCTACTCCCCCACCAAACGCTCCTCGCGGCAGATTCTTGACGAAACCCAAGACACCGTGGAGATGACCGACCTCGCGGTCCGGTCGCTGCGCATCGTGGCCCGCCGCGTGGTCACGGTGGTGGACCAGGCCATGCTCGACGACGACGGAATGACCCGCCTGGCCGACTGGTTCGACGAGGCCGCCGACGCCGTCGGGATCCTGGGCCGATCCCTCTCCGAACCCGGAATCCCCGGCCGACACCGCTCGCTCTCGGTGGCCCGCGACGCTCTCGGCTCCGCCACCGCGCAGCTCGATCCCGCTCACCTAGGGGCGACCACCCTGCACTCTGAGGCCCTGGTGATGCTGCTGCGCCCGATGATGGTGGACTTCCTCGAGGCCACCGGCACCACCCACGACGAGGCCGTGAGTTACCTCCCGCACCTGTCCTGACCCCGGCGCGCCACCCCATGTGGATGCCGGGGCTAACGTGTCCGCGCGGGCGACTACGCTGAGAACCATGGCTTCTTCGAGCTCCTCGCGACGCACCACCGCCAACTACCGCTGCACCGAATGCGGCTGGACCACCATCAAATGGGTGGGCCGCTGCGGAGAGTGCGGCGAGTGGGGCACCGTCACCGAGGTGGGCACTGATCCGACCGCCGGGCGCACCACCGTCACCGCCGTCACCGAGGCCCAGCGCGCCGTGCCGATCTCCGATGTCGACGCCTCCACCGCCCGTTTCCACCCCACCGGCGTTTCGGAGCTGGACCGCGTGCTCGGCGGCGGGCTCATCCCCGGCGCGGTGATCCTGATGGCCGGGGAGCCGGGGATCGGCAAGTCCACTCTGGTGCTCGACGTCGCCGGCCAGGTCGCCGCCCAGACTGATGCCGACGGTTCTGCACGGCGGGTCCTGTACATCACCGGTGAGGAGTCCGCGGCACAGGTCCGGCTGCGCGCCGACCGCATCGGCGCGGTGGCCGACACCCTGTTCCTCACCGCGGAGACCGATCTGGGCCGCGCGCTCGGTCAGATCGACGCTATTGATCCTGACGTCGTTGTCGTGGACTCCGTGCAGACCCTGCAGTCCACCGACGTCGAAGGCACCGCCGGCGGGGTGAACCAGATCCGCGAAGTCTCCGCGTCGCTCATCAAAGCCGCCAAGACTCGTGGTATCACCACCCTGCTGATCGGCCACGTCACCAAAGACGGCTCCATCGCCGGTCCACGACTGCTCGAGCACCTGGTCGACGTGGTGTGCCAGTTCGATGGCGACCGGCACTCCCGGCTGCGCATGGTGCGCGCAGTGAAGAACCGCTACGGCTCCACCGACGAGGTCGGCTGCTTCGACCTCTCCGACTCCGGCATCCATTCCGTGGAAGATCCCTCCGGGCTGTTCCTCACCTCCGGAGCCGACCCGGTGGAGGGCACCGCCATCACCGTCACCCTGGAGGGCAAGCGCCCGCTGCTGGCCGAGGTGCAGTCCCTGGTGTCCCTGGGCGACGGCGGGTCCCCGCGGCGCACCGTTTCCGGGCTGGAGACCCCGCGGGTCAACATGCTCATCGCCGTGATCACCCGCCGCATGGGTCTCGATCTCTCCCGCGACGACGTCTACGTCTCCACGGTGGGCGGGATCAAAATGACGGAGCCCGCCGCCGACCTCTCCGTCGCCGCGGCCATCGCGTCGTCGAAAACCGAGACGCCGATCCCGCCCGGGGTGATCGGTTTCGGCGAAGTCGGTCTCGCCGGGGAGCTGCGCCCGGTACCCGGGATTCAGCGCCGCATCACCGAAGCTGCTCGTCTTGGGTTCGACCGCGCCGTCGTCCCCGCCACCACCGAGGGGATCACCGCTCCGGAGGGATTCACCGTGCTGCAGCTGACCAGCGTGAAGGAGGCAGTCCGCGCCATGATGCGAGATCCGCGCCGCGCCCAGCGCCGCGAAGCCAGGGTGGTCGATGAGATCTCCGGACCGCCCCAGCAACGCGACCCGCGTGGTTACCCGCCCTTGTCGATCATCGAATGAGCCGGTAACTTTTCACGAGTCTGCGCATCCGAGGTCAACGTTCGACAGTCTCTCCGTTTCGAACAGTGACCTGCATGAGGCCACGAACGCCTTCATTGGCTCGATCTCTGGTGCGGAAGATCAAGTAGGCGAAACCACGACACCGATCCACCATTCGCCCGCAGCGGTCCACCTGACGGGCCAACAGAACGGGATCATCCTCGTGTCCACCACCACATCCTCGTCGACCAACCGCCCTGTAATCTCATGGGAGCCCTCGGTGTCATTCTGGTGACACTCATCGCTCTCGGCGGGCTCTACTTCACCTCGCCCGGTGAGCATTCCGCCTGGGCCGGTTCTGAGGGTGAATCCACGGTCGAGTGCGCGCCCCTCAGCACCGCATCCAACGATTCCTTCGACCACGAGGGAAAGGCAGAACAAGCCTCCTGGACTGCGACAGAACAACAGCTTCGAGACCTGTGCACCGCGGATCGACAGAACCGTCAAACCCAAATCATCATGGTCACAGGGTTGTTCCTCGCCGCGCTGATCCTTCTGAGCCGACGCCGCGACAGCGTCGACGAGTCGTAGCCTTCGTCAGGACCGAGCTGCGTCGATACGGCGTCGCACGAGCCAGAGCACCGCGACCCCGAAAACACCCAACCCGGTTGCCCAGAGACCGAACTGCGCTCGGACGGCCAGCGGGTCCTCGTCCGGGCTCGGGGGCACACGGCCCACCTGCGCACCAGCTTCGGCTGGCGCCTGTCCGGGTAATGCAGGTCCCAACAGCTGCGCCGAGGGAGTCACGGTGAGTGCGTCGTAGGCCGACACCACGCCCCAGCCCAGTTCGTCGGAACGCTGGGACGGGTTGGCACGCAAACCTGTCGCTTCCAGACGCCATTTCCACATCAAGGGGTCCTCATCAGGGTGCGCAGCGGCCACCAGAGCGGCGATTCCGGCCACATACCCTGTGGCAAAAGAGGTCGACGGTGCATCTTGAGAGATCACGCAGTCACCGTCGCCGAAGTAGGTGGTGGCGACGTTCTGCGCTGGAGCGGCAAGATCCACCTGCGTCCCATGGAACGCCGCCTCAGACATCGCCCCGTCGTCGGTGGCGGCTGCCACCCCCAACACCTGCTGGTAGCCGGCAGGATAGCGCACCCCATCGCCCTGTTCGTTCTCCGCGGCGGTGGCACGGTTACCGGAGCTGGCCACCACAAGCGATCCCTGCTGGGTGGCGCGCTGCACAGCTGTGGCCACCGCCGAATTGTTCTCTGCACTCGACAGCGCCACCACGATCACTTGCGCACCCTGATCGGCTGCCCAGTCGATGCCCTCGGAGATCATCGGCAGATTCGGTTCGACGGCGTCGTCATTGCGACTGGCCTCCGTGGTGTTGTAGACCTTCACCGGCAGAATCTCGGCATCAGGGGCGATGCCCAGCACCCCCGAGCCGTCCACCGCGCGGGCGGCGATCTGACCGGCGAGCGCCGTGCCGTGACCATCCTCATCTTCGGTGGCCGCACCCGACCCGGCGATGTTCTCCCCGGAGCGAGTGGCATCGCTGAGGTGAGCGTTGCTGGAATCGACGCCTGAATCAACGATGGCGACGAGCACCCCCTCACCGGTGCTGATCTGATGGGCCCGGTCTATCCCAAGCTGGGCGTAGGCCAGGGGGCGGTCAGCCACCCAGCGTTCGGCGCCAACCATGCACTCGTCTCCGGAGGCGGTGCCGGCGGTGTCAGCGCGGGCCGTCGGAGCGTCCGCTACCGGAAGCCCCCAGAGGAGGGCGCCCGTCAGCAGGCCGGTGCCACAAACTGCACGCAGCCTCACTCAACGGCCTCCGCCTCGGGCACGGTTGCCCAGGCCGCCTCGAGCGACAGCGACGGACCGGCGTCGAAGAGCCGCACCCACGCCGCCGGCACGGTGTCCAGGTCTTCTTCTGAATAGCCCAGCGCGGTGATCGTCTCGGACGGATCGCCCTCGATACCGAAAACTTGGCCGGTATCCGTGATCAGGTGCAGGCTACCCACCTCGCCCCCGGAAGTGGCACGGACCATGGCGCCGGTTCCGCCAGGCACCTCGATGCCGGCCTCGCTCGGCTCCGAAGCGGCCACCACCTCCGTGCGGGGCACGGACTCCCCGGACGCGCCGTCATCAGAGGTAGCCAACACAGCGCACGCCGTCTCGGACGCGTCGGGCAGTGTCGGCACAGCCGTGGGCCAGTCCTGGGGTCCCGGGCCGGTCTCACCGACATCGAACCGCGCGATGTCCGCCACGGAGACGCGCACGGTGGCCGAAGCCTCGACGGCGCCGCCGGTCAGGTACATCTGCAGCTGCACGGGGTTCAACGGCTGCACGGTATCCTCACCGGTGAGCACATAGTGCCGGGAACCGTCGGCATCGGGAACCTCGAGCACCGTGCCCACGGTCGCCCCAGCCATGGTCTCGGGCAGTCCCTCCAGTGTCTCCCCAACGCTGTCGACAGTCAGCGGGGCCAGTTCACTGCCCTGCTCAAATAGGTCCAGCCACGCGGCACTCACCTCCGAGGCCTCCGCAGCTTCCCAATTGAAGGCGATTCGCACGGTGCTCTCCTGGTCGGAGGGAATCGCATATCGGCTTCCCTCGGCGATCAGATATAGCTGACTTTGGTGGCTCACCAGGGCACCGTCATCCCCCGCTGAGGACGGCGGACTGGTGGCCGCGGTACTCAAATACACTTCCTCGCCCACGGGGCAGCTCATCCATCCGGCGGTGGAGAGCTGGTCTTCGCCCGGCATCGAGTCCGGAGCCCCGGGAATGCCGATGGACGCACCGCGTTCGATCCCGTCCAGCGCAGACGAGCCGACCACCGTCGAGGAAACGGCCGAGCCCTGCAGCAGGCGCGCGCTGGCGGTGTTGAGCATCGGATGCAGCACCCCGTCGACGCTGTAGTACCGGGCGCCGGAGTCGCTGTCCACCACGTAGGTGCCGGACTCCCAGTTCTGCGGGAGGCTGGGAGCGAAACGACCGAACAGCCAGCCACCCAGCATGATCAGCCCGGTGAGCACCAGGCCGAGAATCAGCGGACCCCAGGGCGATTTCAGCTCCACCTCGCGCCCCGAGGGAATCCCGGAGGTGAACGCAGAGATCAGCCGCCGCTTATTGAAGCGCTGGGCATCGAGAATATCCTTGTTGCTGGCCATCGGCGATCACACCAGCCCGGTGGTCAGAGCGGCGGCAGGGACGATCACCAGCAGCGCGATCACCGAGATGGTGTCCCCGATCCGGGACGCCGAGGCCGAGTAGCTGCGGTTCAGCGTTCCCAGTACCAGCACCACGGCGGCCACCCCGATCAGCAGCCAGAGCACGGCGTCGAGCAGTTCGGGCTGGCGCAACGCCACACTGACCGCAGCCTCAAAGAGCACCAGCGCTCCTGCGACCACCCCGATCATCACCTCGTAGCGGGCGTAGACACGGCGCGTGTTCAACAGCAGCGACGACCCCAATGCGGCCAACAGCACGATCTCGGCGATCCCGCCCTGGAAAATGAAGGGGACGGTCAGCCCCAGCACCACGGTGCCGCCGATCTTCACGCTGATCGCAAAGCTGCGACCGAAGCGCTCATAGCGAGCAACAATGGAGTGCTCGTAGACCTGACGATCCCGTTGGCGTTCTGCCTCCGTGCGCGGAATGTAGCTGCGGATCGGGGTGAAGGCCAAGGCTAGCCACGGGGTCATGAGCAGCACCAGACCGGTGATAGTCGCGGTGGTGCCCACGGTGAACTCGAGTGGCTGCAGCAGGAACTCCATGGAGGTCCCGATCCAGGCTGTCATGATGCCGGCGAAGATCAGCCCGGAAACCGGCCCCAGTTGATGGCTCCCCTGCGTATCGCGCAGAGTGACCGCACCCAGACCGCCGACAACGACGAGCGCCGCCCCGGTCACCAGCAGCTTCAGGCCCAGCGAGTCGAACAGCGCCGAAGCGCCCGCGGCGGCCAGCGCTGTCGAGGCCCAATGCACCAGCACCGCGCCGAAGGAGTCCTGATGGCGCACGATGACGGCGGTCGCCAAGATCCCGGCGATCGCCGTGCCCAGCCCCACCAGCATCGACATCAGGCCCGGGGAGAACCACAGGATGATCGCCACGACCATCAGCATTGAAGACGAGACGATCACGCACAGGCGCATAGAGTCCCGCGGCGTCCAGGCGTCTTCCTGGGCATCGACGGCGTCGCCGAGCGCCTCGACGAGATCGTCGTAGATCTGCTCCTGAGTGCTGTCGCCGTGGGTCTGAACCGTCAGAATCTCACCGGCCCTGATTCCGACCTCGCCGATGCGAACTTCCAGTTGTAGCTCCTCGCCAAGTTCATTGCGCACGCGGAATCCGCTCGATGCCCGCTGCGGGGTGAGGATGCCCATCTCGTCGGCGATCATCGGCAGCGCCTCGGCCAAGCTGGTGCTCTGCGGAAGGGCCACGTCATAGGTCACCGAGTCATAGCGGAACGTGACCGGCAGGGTTGCCCGGGTCGAACTCGACGGTGCTGAGGGCATGGATTTTCCACCTTCGCTCTGCTGGATATCGTCTGCTGACGTGGCACCCTGATTCTAAGCGACGATCCGCGCAGATGCTGGGCATGCCCCGGAACGACGAACGATATCGAATCTTATTCAAATCTCAAATAACAACGAAAAGACTCCTGGAGGTCTAACCGGGGTGAATATCGGGTGAAATTATTCGCCGATCTTTCCATCTTTTTTCACCCATCGCGACCCCGCTTCTTCCCCACCACCGTGCGCTTCATCGGCCATTACCAGACAGTAGCTGAGCGGCTCGTGCGCTTTTCGCCCCTGGAAACGTGGAATCGTCCCGCGTATCCTTTCACTCGTCTCCACAAGCGACCCTGCCCGAATAGGGTCCCCAACCAGAGAAGGTGACCATGGCTTTAACGTCAGAAGAAGGTGCAATCCTCAACGGCGCAACCATCGTCGACGACAATGAGGAAACCCTCGAAACCATCCTGCGTCGCATCCAAGGCGACGTCGAAGCGATCTCCACGGCACAGTTCGAAGGTCGGACCGCACTGAAGTTCCGGACCCTGATGCAGGAGTGGAAGACCGAGTCCAGCCGGGTCGTCAGCGTCCTGAATCAGTTCAGCACCGATCTGCGGTCCACGGTGTCCGACTACGACGACACCGACGACAGCGGCTCGGCTCGCGTCGGCGGTGTCGAGACCACGACCAGCTACGTCAGCTACGGCGCCTGATCGACGGTCTCAACCCGTCGAGAACCCAGCACAGAGGAGATCCCAGTGAACACCATTCGCGTCGACTACGCGGTCATTCAAACCGCTCTGACGAATCTGTCCAACGGCTACCGCGACATCAACACCACCCTGGAGAACATGGACCAGGATCTGCTTCCCCTCGTGGATCAGTGGACCGGTGAAGCCTCGGGCATGTACCAGCAGTCCAAAGCCGAGTGGACACAGGGCATGGGCAACATGAACGGCATTCTGCACCGCCTTCGCGAGACCCTGGCCGAGTCCGTCACCGATCTCGGCGCCTCGGACACCCGCGGCAGGAAGCGCATGGGTGGCTGACCCACGCCAACGTTGATTCCCTAGCGAATCATCAGCTCGAGTGGGTGGCAGGTTCACGAGCAGCCACCCACTCGACGCTCGTCAGACCTCACCACCTCCGCCGACGAGCACGTCGGCTCCAGAGCAGAAAGTACGCGCTGCTGTGCCGAACCCCACCGAAGTCGATCCGGAACTGATCGCGCAAACTGAAACTTCTGTCGATGAGTGCGGCGAAACCTTTAGCCGATGCTCCACTCGACTGACGGACGTGCGCGGAAACCAAAACGTCTCGAAGTGGACGTCGATGCCCGAAACCAGTAGTGGAATGACTGCCTACACCCGAACCTACGACACCCTGATTGACCGGACGGCGTCATTGACCTCGCACATCGCCGACTTCCGAGAGCGTCTCACGGCGGCTCATCGGGACTTCCAGATGGCCGATGAAGACGGTCAAGCCAGCCTGCAACAGCTGTTCCAGCACGAGGGCTGGCAAACGAAGGAAATCAGCAGAATCCTGGGAGAGTTGTTCAGCTCACCGATCTTCCCGGGGATCCCCGGGATCCCCGGACCGGTCTCCCCCTTCGCCGGGGTGACCGGCAGTGGAAGTGCCAGCTCTACGGACGGCGGCTGACCGGTCGCTCCGAAGCCCTCGAAAATGGCAGGGCCACACACGTTCACTACACACCAGGAAGGCACTCCCGATGGGTCGATTCGCTGACCGACTGGCGATGATCGCACAGTCGCAGGTGAACCTGTTCGATACGGACAGCACACTGTCACGCACTGTGACCTCAGAGCTGGAGCAGGCGCGCCAGCAGCTCGAAGAGATCCGCGGGATGGAACTCTTCGGCGGCCAACTGGACCCAGCGATCAAAGCCAAGGTCGGCGAGTACACGCGCTACATCGACAGCCTGTCCACCGCTGTTGAGCAATCGAGCGGCGCCAATGATGACGCTCGCGGCGCCGTGGTCACCGCACAGCAGGCCCATGCTGGTCTTCCTGCCGCGGAGCTCACCCCCTGGGAACGTTTCTACACCAGTGCGGCCGAGGTCGCGGTCGGTGGTGTACTGATGCCCGGCCCGAAATTTGGCGAAGCCCTGCTGGCACGCCGCGAACAGGAACGCGAGCAGCAAGCATTCGAAGCACTGCGTGCACTTCGAGACTCGGTAGACTCCTCCGCGGAGCGCGGTGCCAGCTTCGACATCCAAGAACTTGAAGACCTGCCGGATTACCACCACGAGTTCGCCCCGAACCCCACTACACCTGGCACCAATACGCCTCCGGGGACCGGCACTCCTCCGGGTGTCAATCCTCCACCTCCGGGGGTGAATGACCCGACGCCGCCGACCTACGATCCGCCGGTTGTCGATCCCCCGGTCACCCCGGACCCGCCGACCTTCGAACCGCCGGTCTCCCCAGATCCGCCGACGTTCGAGCCACCAGAGCCGCCGACGTTCGAGCCACCGGTCACCCCGGACCCGCCGACCTTCGAGCCGCCGGTTGAACCCGACTTCCCCGAACTCGACGACCCGGACTACGAGGTCCCCCCGGATAACACCGACCTGCCTCCCACGAAGGACTGGCCGTTGACCGTAGACCGTCCCGGGGTCTCCCAAGATGGGATCACCCGTGGCGGCTACGAGCTTCCCGTGAACCCGAACGACGCGGTCCCGCCGCGTGATCCAGCTGTACATTCCTGGTTGCAGGAACAGCAGAGGGCTGGCATGGGCGGCCTTGGCCTGCTCTCAGGAGCTGGACTCGCGGGCGGCATCGGTGGGGCACTGGCCGCAAGGCCAGGTCTGGCCCAGCTGGGCGCACTCGGTGCCGGCGGTATCGGCGGACGCCCTGGCATGGCTGGCATGCCCGGGGCCGCGGCACCCGCGAACGGGCGCTCCGCTACCGGCGGCGCGACACGTGGTGGCGGAGCCACCGGTGCACGTCCTGGGGCTGGTGGCATGGTTGGGCGTCCCGGGATGGCCGGCATGCCCGGAGCTACAGCAGCGCCCGCGAGTTCTTCGCAGTCCAAGAACGGCACGAAAAGCGGTACCAGCACCGGACGCCCCGCAGCAGGACGCACGCCAGCGGCCACCGGCCTCAATGCTCGTCCCGGCATGGCGGGCGTGCCCGCTTCGGCGGCTCCAGGCCAGGGATCCCAGAGCAAGAGCAGCACCCAAGCCGGTGCTAAGAGTCCCGGAAGAACTTCGACCGCAGGAAGTGCCGGCGGCCGCGGAACCGCTGGCGCTGGGCGCGGTGGCGCGATGATGGGGGCGCCCCTGTCCAACGCCACCCGCGCTGAGAAGAAGAAGTCCGCTCGTGAGCGTGCCGAATACGGTAAGTCAGGAATCGTCTTCTTCGACCACGACGAATCGGGCGTTGACCAGGAGGTACTCAAGGCCGGTCGGCCTGAAGCCTCGGTGATTCCGGTTCAGGATGAGGGCGACCGCTGGTGACGCGGCGCACCACCCGTGCTAGATCTCGCAGTGGTTGGCGCGCCGCCGCGGCGGCGACTGCTTCTGCCCTGTTGCTCTTCGGAAACACCGTTCCTGCATCGGCTGACACCTCAGGGGTCGGCTGGTACATGGACGACTACGGCTTCTCCGAACTGCACGATCAGGGTTTCACCGGCGAGGGCGTGACCATTGCCATCGCAGAGGTCGCGTTCGATCAGAACGCTCCGGAATTCCAGGGCGCCGACATCGAGTTCGTCCCGGTCCCCGAAGCCTGTACCGAAGGCGCCGACCCTGAGACAGTTGACCCGCAGCACGGCACCGCGGTGCTTGCCTCTCTCGTGGGCCAAGGAGACGGGACCGACGGGATCGTTCAAGGCGTCGTGCCAGACGCTCGCGTCATTGCCTATGAGCTCCCAGCAGGAGAGGTCGACACCTCAGTGCCGATCAACGGCTGGAGTGAAGAGTGCCCGCAAGAGCAATACTCAGGGCAGGCTCGCGCAATCCAGGCGACCGATGCTGGAGACGTCGACGTCGTATCGATGAGCGTGGTGGGTGGAACCGTCAGCCCCAACAACACACACCTGGCGTACATGCAGCTCAAGGGCGTGCCTTACTTCCAGGGAACGGGAAACGCGGCTCGAGGCGGCGCGGATCAAGTTTCAGAATCGGCCTCATACGCCGGTTCGGCCGCGATCGGGGCGACCAACTCCGCGGGCGACGCATCAGATTTCTCCAATCCTGGCGACGGACTGTCGCTGATGGCTCCCGGCGAAGACATTCCTACGCGCGATGTGCACACCGGAGAATTACGGACCAGCGCAGGCACCAGTTACGCTGGCCCCATCGCAGCCGGTGCTTACGCCCTGGCTCGCCAAGCTTGGCCCGAGGCCACCACCGAGCAACTCCTGCAGTCCATGGCACGCAATGTGCGCGACGGCAACGGCGAGCTGGACTTCAAAGGCCCCGAACTCGGCTTCGGGCTGATCGACCCACGGTCCGTCGTCGCGACGGACCCCAGTGACTATCCCTTGGACAACCCGTTCGTCGAAGGCAAGACGACCTATATGGAGGACGAGGATCCGTGGCTCGCCATGGAGGACGTCCTGATGGGGGTGCCCACCGACCAACAGATGATGAACGCCAAGGATTACACCATGGACATCGGGATGGACCCCGACGCGATCGCATGGGTTCCCGAGGAACTCGAGGCCGTCGTAGGTACGTCCGTCGAAGACCTGCTTGGCACCGGAGGCACCTCTGACGTGAACGGATCCGACGACGCGGAGCAGGACCGCGGTGGACTCCCCGGTGGAGTCTTGGCCGCACTGATCGGCGGCGGCGCCATCATCGTGCTGCTGATTGCCATCGTGACCGTCGTGTTGCTGCGCCAGCGGCGCCGCTGACGTTCAGTCAGCGCACGACCAGACGATGCTGGCCTAGCAGGAGCGCGTCGTCTGCCTGGAGCTCCAGGGGCTCACCCGCACCCAGGACGAACCGCTCACCCGCTCGCTCCACCGTGGTTCCGTTGGCCGACCCCAGATCGGTGATGCTCGGACCGGCGGTGGGCTCAGACGACGCCTCGATTACGCAATGCGCGCGAGAGACCATCCGAGTGTCGTCGGGAACCGTGATCAGTCGGGCCGCAGAGATGCCCTCTGGCTGGAACGGCTTCCTCCCCAGCACGACCGGGCGGTCGTCAAGATCGATGCGCTCACCGTCCGTCATCTGCAGCACCCACTGGGCACGCGGTGGGTCGGGAATCAACGTTTCCTCCACTGGGGCTACTTGTGCCGGAACGATCGTCTGCTCCTGTGGCTCTTCCACGGTGAAGGGAATGGGCTGCCTGGGCCCCTGCTCATCCAAGGTGACCGGCGACGGCAGCACCTCCGGCGCTGGAGCGGGGGCGGCGGGAGCAGGGCGCGGGGTGGGCGCCTCCGTGGTGTCCTGACGGAACCGCGATGGCGCCGCAGAGGCAAACCCTGCCTCGGCCACGCGCTCCGTATTACTCGACTGCGAGGCAGCAGGCGCCTCCATCGTCGCGTCACCGGCAGGCGCACTAGGGCGACGCCAGAGCAGCTGGGCGATCACGTACATCCCAGGGGTACGCTCCCCGATGCGCCAGCACATCCATGCAAGCACTGCGTACTGTGCAGCCAGCAGTACGGCCAGCGGAACCGAGGGGTAGAGTAGCCAAGCCGCGGTAACGACCAGTACCACCAGCACGGCGTCGACCGCCAGCCCGACCACCCGGCCGCGGGCGGAACCGGTCCGGGGTACGGGGTGAAGGTCAGCCCGGGTCGCCGTCTGAGAGCTCATCAATGACAATCCTCTGCTCTATCCCATGGTCCGGGTCAGGGTGAAGGCGCCGGCCGCCACCGCCGCAGCGGGCACGGCCAGTGCCAGGCTGATCTGACCGATGATATCTCCCAGCCGGGTCATCGCCGGGGCATAGACATTGCGGGCCAGCGCCACCCCGGTGCCGATTGCTGCCACGCCGATGCCCACCACCGCGAGCCACCACCATGCTGCGGCAGACTCCGAGCTGAGGAGCGCCCCTGCCAGCAGCACTGTCGTCGCCGTCAGACGGGGTGCCCAGCGAGTGAATTGGTCTCGGGCGGTGCGCGGATTCAGTACGAACACCACCAGACCGAGGACGAATGCCACCAAGCTGGCCCATCCTTCCACCGAGTCCAGGCGAATCCGACCGGCGGTCAGTGCACTGCCAGCCACCATCGCGGCACAAGCGAGCAGCACGGCGGTGATCCGGAGACCGTTGCCGAGCCGGACAGTACGACGGGCACGCGGCATGGTGACCCGGGAGGGTTCCGGAGCGTCGGGGGTGTGCACCGAATCCGTCGTCAGCATCACCGTATTCAAGTGCAGCAGCTGGTTCTCGGGAACCTTCAGCGAGAGCATCGGGGCGAAGGCCAGGCCCATCACGCCAACGGCGATCAGCACCGGCCCAGCCACCCCGTCGGGCATCCGGGCCAAGGCGATCGCCGAAAGCCCCACGGCTGGAAGTAACCACACCCTGGTGGCGGCATCGGTGTACTCGTGGCGCTTCCAGGCGCGCACGCCGAACGCCGCCACAGCCGCCGACCAGCAGACCGCGAGCGCAAACGCCCACCCGGTCGCCAGTTGCGGAAGACCGATGAGCCCCGTCACCCCGATCGCCACGGGCAGAGGTGCCACCATGGACGACCAGATCGACTCGGTCACTCGATCGCGTCGCACCAGCTGGACCGACACCAGCGCCTGCACCAGAAACAGTGCCAGCATTGCTGGGGTGCTGCGGTGGTCGCTCAGCACGGTCGAAAGCACAGTGGTCAGCCCGGCGAGCACTGCCACGGCCACGGCAGCGGCCCAGCCCGACATCGCGAACGGCCCCGAACGGTCGACTCCGCCGCCGTCGCTGCGGTGTTCCGGCGAGGCCGCCGCATCACGTAGGTGCAGCACGGTGCCGGGCGGAATCTGCGTGCCGAAGCTCTCGGTGGCGGGAACAGTCCGTCCCAGCTCATCCACCAGCTCAATGTTCCACAGGGGGCGCTCCAGTTGGGCGAGCACACCGGAGACGGTGGTGCCCACGGGCACGGAGACATCAAGTCGCTGAGTTCCATCCACGATGGTGGCGGTCGTCTGCTCTGTGCTCACCGGCTCCCCTGCTTATCTTTGCGACAGCTCTGCGCTGCTGTGGATCCTCGGCACTCGAGCCGAGGTCGCGCCCTCGATATAGTGTAGGGCAGGCGCTCCCGGAGACGCCGCTGCCGGTGCTCTGGGACGCAATAGAGATGAGCGTTCCCGTCGATTCCGGAGTCATTGTGCCCACACCCCGATCTGGCCACGTCGAGGCGCCGCGCCTACCCCAGGGCACCCTGGACATCCAGTCCCCGCCGGACGTCGTCGAATCGGAAGGACTGGGCGGGACCATTGCCATGGCCGTGCCGATGATCGGCTCGATGGGCGTGCTGGTGTTCATGGCGTTCTCCAACAACGCCAACCCTCGCATGATGCTGATGGCCGGTGCCATGATCATCGCCATGGTGGCCATGGTCGGATTCACCTCCTATCGACAGATCTCCCAGCACCGGCAGAAGGTCACCAGCCAGCGACGCGAGTACCTGGTCTATCTGGATGAGCTGCGTGACGACGTTCGCCATGCGGCCCGCGACCAGCGGCGGTTCACCACCTGGAATATGCCCGACCCTCCGAGCTTGTGCGCGATCATTCAGCAGAACGAGCGCCTCTGGGAGCGCACAGAGCCTTCCGCGCTGACCTACATGACCCGGGTGGGCACTGCAGATGAGCCCCTCTGTTTGGAGCTGCGGGAACCGGAGCTGGCGCCGCTGTCGAATGCGGACCCGGTGTGCCTATCGGCGGTGAGCCGGTTTGTCTCGACCTTCGACACGGTCCACGACCTGCCGGCCGGGATCAGCATCGCCGACTACGCCCGCATCGAGGTCGCCGGCGCCCCCGAGCACACCCGTGCCCTGGCCCGCTCCATGGCCCTGTCGCTAGCCACGTTCATCTCCCCGAAGCTGCTGCGCGTGGCCGTGGTCGCCGATACCGAGGGATTGGCCGACTGGGACTGGGTGAAATGGCTGCCGCACGCCCGCTCAGCGGAGACGGATGCCGTGGGCACCATGCGCTTGATGGGAGGATCCATTGCCGAGGTGCTGGACCTGCTCCCCTTCGAGGTTTCCTCGCGCGCCCGCTTCCGGCAGCGCACCTCCGAGACCGCGATGCCTCAGCTGCTGCTGATTCTCGACGGCGTGGAGCTGCGCACCTCCGACCGCGAGCGCCTGGCCAAGGAGGGCGTCTGCGTGCTCTCCGTCGTGGAGGAATGGAGCCGCCTGGAGGACTACGAGTCATTGCGGATCGCACTGCAGCCCCGCTCCGACGGGCGAATGAACACCACGCTGGTGACCCTGGTCGGGGAGAACACCGGGATCGTCGCCGATGCGATGTCCGCCGAGCTGGCGCTGGCCACCGCCCGCCGACTCACTCCCTACGAGCAGGGCACCCGCAGCTCGACGGCCACGTCCAGCGCTTCCGGGGCCAGCTCGGATCCGACTCGTCAGGAAGATTTGATGGAGCTGCTGGGCCTGGGCGACATCCGCGACTACGACCCCGAGATGCAGATTGTGCGCCGCCAGGGACGTGCCCGACTGAACATTCCCTTCGCCGTCACCCCCGAGGGGGTCCCGGTGCATCTGGACATCAAGGAGAACGCGCAGCAGGGCATGGGCCCGCACGGTCTGCTGATCGGCGCCACCGGCTCCGGCAAATCCGAAGTGCTGCGCACCATGGTGCTGGGCATGGTGCTCACGCACTCCCCCGAACAACTGAACATGGTCCTGGTGGACTTCAAGGGCGGCGCCACCTTCGCAGGCATGTCCGAACTGCCTCACGTCTCCGCGACCATCACCAACCTCGAGTCCGAGCTCTATCTGGTCGACCGCATGGAGGAAGCCCTCCATGGCGAGATGGTACGACGTCAGGAATTACTGCGCGCCGCTGGCAACTACGCCAATGTGGGCGACTACGAGAAGGCCCGGCTCGCCGGACAGCATCAGCATCCTCCGCTGCCGGCATTGTTCATCATCCTGGATGAGTTCTCAGAACTGCTCACCGCCAAGCCCGAGTTCATCGACACGTTCGTCGCCATCGGCCGCCTGGGTCGCTCGCTGGAGATCCACCTGCTGTTGGCTACCCAGAAGCTCGAAGAGTCTCGGCTCCGTGGCCTGGAATCACACCTGTCCTACCGCATCGGTCTGCGCACCTTCTCCCAGCAAGACTCCCGCGCCGTGCTCGGCAAGACGGACGCCTATTCGCTGCCGGCCGTTCCCGGAGTGGGCTTCCTGAAGACCTCCGGCGACGAAATGACCCAGTTCCGTGCTTCCTATGTGGCCGCCCCACCGCCGGCCCGCCGCGCCGAATTGGTGTCCCCCTCCGGCGGGGTCGTGAGGTCGGCGTCCCGCCTGCTGCCCTTCACCGCCTCCCCCGTGCTGTCCCTGGAGGACCGACGCGACAGCGAGGAGACCGAGTCCGACGACGCCGCAACGCACGAGCCCGTGGTGAAAGACGGCGACGCCCAGTGGGCAGAGCTGTCCACCCTCGACATCGCAGTGCGCAAGCTGGAGTCGCTGCGGCCCCGCGCCCACCAGGTATGGCTGGACCCGTTGGAGGTGCCCGCCACCCTAGACGAGCTGTTCGGGGATCTGACCGTCTCCGAGGCCGACGGACTGCACTCGCCCTCCTGGAAGGCCAAGGGCGGGCTGACCGTGCCGATCGGCATGAAGGACATCCCGCGCGAGCAGCGCCGCGAAGTGCTCAGCATGGATCTCACCGGCGGCGCCGGCAACGCCGCCATCATTGGCAGCGCTCAGTCGGGCAAGTCCACCGCGCTGCGCACCCTGGTGATGTCGCTGTCGCTGGTGAACACCCCCGCGGAGGCACAGTTCTACATCCTCGACTTCGGCGGCGGCACGTTTGCCCCCTTCCGCCACGCCCCGCATGTGGCCGGGGTAGGCGCCCGCGACCGCCTCGACATCATCACCCGGATGATCCAAGAGATCGCCGGGATCATGGAGGACCGCGAGACCTACTTCCGTGAGCATGACATCGACTCCATCGCCAGCTACCGCCGCGGCCGGGCCGAAGGTCGCTACGACGACGGCTACGGCGATGTCTACCTGGTGGTCGACGGTTGGGGCACGATGAAATCCGACGTGCCCGATCTGGACCGGACCATCCAGGACATGATGAGCCGCGGCCTGGCTCTCGGGGTGCACCTATTGGCCGCCTCCGCACGCCTGGGCGAGTTCCGCATCGCCATGCAGTCCACGTTCGGCACCATGTTCGAGCTGCGCCTGGGCGAGCCTCGTGAGTCCGAGATCGACCGCAAAAAAGCGGCCAGCGTGCCGGAAGGCCGCCCCGGGCACGGCCTCGCGGCCTCCAAGCACCAGTCTCTCGTCGCCCTGCCCCGCGTGGATGGCGCGTCCGACGCGACGTCGCTGCCCGATGGGATCAAGCACGCATTCACCGCCATCGAGCAAGCATGGTCGGGCCCGGCGGGACCGAAACTGCGGCTGCTGCCACACCGGATCACCCTGGACGAGGTGCGGGAGCTGGCCCCTGAGGCGCCGAATGCGTTGCTGGGAATCAACGAGGCCCGACTCTCACCTGTGGCGCTGAACTTTAACAAGATCAGTCATCTCTACGCTTTCGG
The DNA here is from genome assembly GCA_052084925.1 of Micrococcaceae bacterium. Lineage (GTDB taxonomy): Bacteria > Actinomycetota > Actinomycetes > Actinomycetales > Micrococcaceae > CmP2. The sequence continues at coordinate 91,676 of JBQDEV010000009.1, read as the reverse complement.
CGACTCGGGCACCGGCAAGTCGACCCTGCTGCGCACGGTGATCCAGGAGGTCGCCCGCACCCACGACGCCAAGAACGCGCAGTTCCTCGTGGTCGACTATCGTCGCTCGCTGCTCCAGGAGATTCCGCCGCGCTACCAGGCCGGTTACTACACCACGCACGACGTCGTCACGGGCGCGATGAAGGAGATCCACGGGATCCTCGCCGGCCGTCTGCCCGGCCCCGATGTCACCCCGCAACAGCTACGCGATCGCTCTTGGTGGGAAGGGCCGGACCTGTACATCATCATCGACGACTACGATCTGGTCGCGACCTCACGAGGTAACCCCATCGAACCGCTGGTGCCTTTGCTGGCCCAGGCTCGCGACATCGGCATGCACGTCATCGTCACCCGCCGCACCGGCGGCGCTTCCCGAGCCCAGTATGATCCGCTGCTGCGTGGGATGATCGACATCGGCGCCCCCGCGCTGCTGCTGCCCGGCGACCCGGAAGAAGGCCACCTGGTGGGCAAGATCCGCCCCCAGCGCGGACCCGCCGGACGCGCCCAGTTCATCACCCGCGAGCTCGGCCATCAGATGATCCAGCTAGCCGAATCGCGGACACTGGTCGACCTCGAGGAGTCCTGACCTGTCCTGCTAGGGTGACAGCAGTCACCTACATCGAGACGCTCGAGCGGAGAAATGCATGGATGATCCGACCTTCTTTTTCAACTATGGGGAGTCCGTCGGCAACCTCAAGCAAGCAGCAATCGACGCGTACATGCGCTCGCAGCCGGGCCTGTGGGTCATCAACGACGACTACTACCTTCGGACGTTCTCAGATGGTGGCGAGAATGTGGCGAACGTTCACGTATCTCGTCCAGGTCCGACGGGCGACTATGGTGGCCAGACCTCTCTCGGGGTCACCGTCGGCCGCACCCCAGACAGCGCGGAAACCGCGCTGGAAACCAACTTCGCCGGATACTTCGACCAGGTGCGACAGAGCATCGATAGCGCCCTCACCAGTTGGAAAGAGTTGCCCAATCCCGCAGATCTAGATGAGATGGTCGAACAGGGCATCGCCAATGCTTCCGGTATGTTGCCTTCCTTCGATTTCGATGGTGGCTCGTCTGGACTCTCGGTCGGAGAGCTGCCGGATTGCTTCACCGAAGTCAATGAGTTGCTCGCCGAGATGAAAGGCGAGACCGTCGACGGCTTCCAGAGCTTCATGAACTTCCAGAAGGCCGCGCTTGGACGCTATGCGGTTCTCGCCATGGCTCAAGTCAATCTCACGGTCGCTCAGCAGGAACTCTGGAAACATTCACGACGCGGGCTGATCCGTACTATTGAAGCCGCAAGTCAGTCCTTCCGTGCTGTGGCCACCTCGTCTGGTGGTGATTTTTCGCTGGCGCTGCAAATCCTCGGGTGGGCCGCCGCAGCGGCGGCTCCCTTCACGGGTGGCACGACGGCCATCGTCTTGGCCACTGTGTCGACCGCCGCGGGTGCGCTCGGCACCATCGCCACCCCTCCGCCAGAGGAGGAGAAGACGATCAGCGGCGCCGACTACGACAGCGTGCTGGCCTCGTTCAGTTCCGCGCTCACCAGTCTCTCTCGTAGCATCGCGTCGGAGGAGGAATCAGCGATCGAGCAGATCGATGCGCTCCTCGATGTCGTCAACAATCCTGTTGCACCCAATACTTCGGGCGGCAACATGACCGGCGAGGAAAGTATCGACCCTAGCGTGGAAACCATCGATGTCGACTCCGTCGACATCACGGGGTATCAAGATCTCGACATCGACACAGACAACATGAGAACCATCTGGGGTGGGCACCTCACCACCCTGTGTGAGAATCTCGACCACCTGGCGAGCGCTGCACTCGGTATCAACATTTACGCGTACGTGACCCGCCCCGCCACGATCGGCAATGGCCCCTCTGGAGCGGCCGAGCGCTACTACGTCATCTCCACAACGCTGAACCTGCTGCTCAAGGATGCCTCCTGGGACGTGGACAACGGCGCGATCCAGTTGGAACAGGCCATCCGGTGGCTCATCGAGTCAGATGACGACAGCCGAGCCGATCTTGAAACAGCCGCCAGTCGGATTGAGGATGGAAGCTCCTACAACTACAAGGAAGCCGAAGAGGCTGGCTACGGTCCCGGTGTTCGTCCTCATCCGTTCGCCGTGGAATAGTCCGCACCGCATCGTCAACTTATTTCCCTGATCCTCAACGGAGAGAACCAACCCATGCCACATCACGAGACCGCTTCCTCAGTCGAGCAGCCAGGGAGTAGTGCCGTGCCGACTGCCTTCCTCCGCCGGACGTCGATACTGCAGTGGGCCATGACCGCGGTCGTTGCCGCCTGCGTGATTCTCATCGGATATCTGTGGTGGTCGGCTCCGACACTCACCTCAATGAATCAGGCAGACGATCACGAGATCACCTGCCCGGCTCTGGGTGCGCCCCTGGGCACGGGCGGCTCCGTGGACAACTACCGGATCGGCAGCGCCGAGCTCGATGACGCCGTCGACCACTATGTCGCCACCATCGGATCGACACCGGGCAGCGAGGAAGCCGTACTCATCGAGCAGAACACACGCGCCGCCCTCCGCGAGGGATGCGCCGGAGTCTTGCAGGACCGTCAGACCGGCATCATGGTGACCCTCGGCGTCGCACTCGGCGCCGGGCTGGTGCTCACCAGGCGCTCCTCGGCGCGCGCCTAACTCGCATTAAACCGGTCCGCCGACGGGCACCGGCTACGGTGTGATGCACTCCGATACCGCCGCCGAGGTGCGCCCATTGTCGCCGCGCACCCACACCTCGATGCAGTTGGAACCTTCGGCGGCAGGGAACCGGACCGTGGTCTGCGACGTTGTCTGGTCGATGGTCTCCAGCCCGCTGCGCTGCACCTGATACCCGTAGGCGGCACCGGTGATGGCGGGGAGTTCCTCGGGGGCCGTCCAGGAGGCCACCACCGATCCGTCCGCCACCTCCAGCACCAGTTGGCTGACGCCGGGAACCGAATCCACCACCGGTCCCTGCACTTCGGTTTCTGAGGCCTCTTGCTCGGGTGCCTGCGTCCACCCGCCGCCGCGCAGCATGGTGGTCACCAGCGCCCCGCCCACCACCAGGGCGGCGATGATCACGATGGCGATGCCCCACCAGCCCGCGCTCGAGCGTCGCGGCGCACCGGTGGTGGATTGCGGTGCCGAGGACTCGGGGACCTTCGGCAGCGCGGACTGCTGCAGTGAGTCATGCTGAGAGAACCCGAAGGAGTCGTCAACTGCGGACGGGGCGCTCGGCACCACGGTGCGGTCATCGTCGAGATCGCGCAGCGACCCGGCGGCGAGATCGGCCGGGGTGAGGGTGCGGTCGTCGTCGGGTTCGGACGGCGCTGGTCCGGCCAGAGGCTCGGCGTGGAGGTCCAGGGTGGTGACCGGCAGATCGAGTTCGCGCTGAATCTGCTGCAGCCGGCGCCCGAGGTCAGCGGCGCTGGGCCGGTCTCCGGGTGTTGGCGACATGGAGGCGGCGAGCAGTGATTCGAGGCTGCGCGGGACCTCGCGGCGGCCGGTGGAAGGAACCGGGTCGCCCAAGATGCGCTCGGCGAGCTCCGCGCTGGTGTTTTCCGTACCCGGCCGTTCGAACGGGGAGCGCCCCACCAGCCAGGTCCACAGGGTGGCGCCCAAGGAGTACACGTCCTGGGCTGCGGAGAGGCGTTGCTCGGCGCGCGGATCCTGAGCTGCCCGGTGCACCTCGGGTGCGGCCCAGGGCACGGAGAACCCGCCGTCGCCGTAACGCACCGGCATCCCGGTCATCCCGGAAATGCCGAAATCGGAGAGCACCGGCTGGCCGAAGGCGGTGCGCAGCACATTGGCAGGTTTCACATCGCGGTGCACGATGCCCACCGCGTGCACGGTGGCCAGCGCCCCGGCCAGGATCACCCCGGTGCGCAGCGCCTCCGAGACGGCCAACGGTTGCTGTTTGCGGTGCCACAGCGGCCCGGCACAGTATTCCAGGGCCAGCCAGGGCAGGCCTTCCCGGGTTTCCCCGGAGGCGAACAGCGACACGACGCCCGGGTGGCTGGACACCTGGGCCAGCACGTTGGCTTCGCGGCGCAGCGTGGCTTCGGCCCCGCCGCCGGCATCGGCGCGCAGGGTCTTCACGGCGACGTCGCGCTCCGGCTGGTGCTGACGGTAGCGGTGCACCTCGGCGCTGCCGCCGCGCCCCAGCGGCGCGGTCCAGGTGTAGCCCGGGATCTGCGGACCGGGTGCGGACCCCGGATTCGGGGTGCTGCGGCTCATCGTCTCTCCTTCCGGCGGCGGATCAGCGAGCGCCAAGACATGCGGGTGCGGTGTCGGGCCAGCATGCCTGCCGGTTGCAGTCCCCGATGGCTGCGCTCGGCCAGCTCCCACGCTTCCCGGCTAGGATCCTCGTCGTCGACACCGGCCGGCCCCTCGGCACCCGAGAATTCGGCACGATCCACGGACCGGGCCAGTGCGGTGACGGCACCCCGAGTGTCCTGCGTAGCGGTCGAGAAGTCCTCGATGACGCCGGCGGATTCGAGCACTGTGGCCGTCCGCGGCACCGTGATGCCAACATCGACAGCATAATCGGTGACCTCGGTCCATGCGTGACGCACTCCGAGTCGGCCGGTGGCCTGACGCCGACGGCGCCGCCGCCACAGCTTGTACAGGGGCACCCCCAGCAGGGGCAGCAACAGCAGCAGCACCAGTCCGGAGATCCCGGCGATCAGCCCCCAGGGCACGGGTGACTCCGGCGGCAGCGGGTCCGGGTTCTCCTCATCGCGCAGCTCGGCGGGCAGTTCCGGGGGTTCCTGCGGCGGCTCGGGCGGCTGCAACACCTGGGGTCGGGGCACCTGCCGGGGCTCCGGGATCTCAGTCTGCGGGGTCTGGTCGCGGGGCGGGGTGGGATCGAAGGGCACCCAGCCGGCCCCGGCGAACGGGATCTCCACCCATACCGACAGGTCACGCCCGTGCAGGACGCGCGTGCTGGCTGTGTTTTCTGCGCTGGCGGTCTCGGTGGTCTCTGCTGTGTCGGCTGTGTTGTCGGGGTTGTCGGGGTAGGCCCCCATCACCACGCGGGCCGGCAACCCCAGGGAGCGGGCGGCCAGGGCCATCGCGGTGGCGTACTGCTCGTCGTCGCCGATCATCTGCTCGGCGTCGATGAGACGGGCGATGCGCTCGGCGGTGTGCCCCGGGCGGGAAGGGTTCTCGGTGGAGTTGGCGTAGTAGCCGGTGGAGTGGAAGTACTGTTCCAGGGCGCGCGCCTGCTCCAGGGGGCTGGACACGGCGGCGGTGATCTCGGCGGCCAGCGATGGCAGCGAGGAGGGGATCTGCTCCGGCTCGGGCTGCTGAGCCGAGCCCAGGGAGCGTCCGGAGAGCTGCCCCTCGCTCCACACCGGCTCCGTCCAGCCCTGCAGACGGTACTGCAGCGGGGAAGCCGGGGTTGCGGTGGTGAGCAGGGACTGCAGGCTGGGGTCATAAAACAGGGCGGCGGCGGTAGCCTCGTCATCGATGCTCAGCTGCTCGGGGTGGCCCACGCTGGGCACCCACCCGTCGATCGGGCGCAGCTGCTCCAGCTCCACGTTCACGTCGCGGCGCGCCCCGGAGGGCACCTCGGACACCGCCTCGGGCAGGGTCTCCCCGACCTGGAAGAAGCCCTCGCCCTCGTTCGGCTCCGCGATGCCCCACTGCACGCCGTCGTAGTGGTCCATGGTGGCGATGCGCAGGCGTGCCCCCTCGGGCAAGCCGGTGACACGTAGCAGCGGCTCGTCGGCGAGCTGGGCGTTGAGGTGGCGGTAGAGCTGCAGGGGGGTGGCGCGTTCCTGCACGTTCAGCGGCGGGGCCAGGTAGCTACGCAGCACCGTGCGCTGCCCCGAGTCCACCAGTACCGCGGCCAGGGGCACCGCGATCGCCGCGCTGAGGCTGAGCACGACGGCGGCGGAGACGAGCGTGCGGGTCCGGGCGCGACGGCGGATGCGCTGCTCAGCGTGACCGCGCACCCGGTGCGGGCGTTCGGGGTCGGCTGCGGCGCGGTCCCAGGCCGCACTGACCGCCCACCAGGCCAGCATGGCGACGGTGCCCGCCACCGCCCACCACGGCTCGGCTCCGGTGAGCGGCACCGACCAGGCCGCCCCCACCAAATAGAGCACCACCGGCGCCAGGCTGGCCAGCAGCCAGCGCCCGGACACCGCGGCGAGACCACCCAGCACTGCGGTGACCAGGCCGGTCAGGTAGGGCAGCACGGCCGGGCCCACGAACGCGCTGGCCGGCGGCACCAGGGTGAGCAGGTCCTTCCAGGAGTGCACCACCTGCAACACCAGCAGCTGTACGGTCTCCACGGTGGGCAGCACCGAGCCGACGGCGGTGTCGGGCAGGGCGGCGACGGCGCCGAAGCCTAGGTAGACGAGCACGGTCACGGCCAGGGTGGTCCACCAGCGCCAGGCGAAGGTGCGAGCGGCCACCGCGACCGCCACGCCGAGACCCACGCCCCAACCGGCCGCGCGTAGCCCGGCGCCGTCGCCGAACACGGGCTCATGGGCGACGATGCCGGGCACCATCAGCACCAGCAGGACCAGGGCTCCGACCGTTTCGCGCAACCCGAACCGCGGTGTCATCGCACCACCTCCGCGATGCGCAGCAGGTCCCTGAGCCGGGCGGCGCGGAAGCCGTGGGCGTGCTCGAGCTGGAACCGGCTCAGCTGGTCCTGATCGTCCGGGGCCGGGGCCTGGGTCTGCACCACCAGTGCGGTGGCGGTGACGGGGATGCGCTGGACGGCGCGACGCAGCTCAGAGGTCTCGGCGCCGGAGCCGGTGAATACGGTGACGGCGGAGACCTGGGGTTGCCCCCGCAGGATCTGGTGCACGCTCTCGGCCAGGCTGGGTGCGTCGGAGCGGTCAGCGCGTGCGGACCGGGAGGATCGCGGCCGCGCCCCGTCGTCGTCTCCGTCGGTCACGAACTCCACCTCGGCGGCGGCGTCGAGCAGGGTCCGAGCACTGACCACCGGCAACGGCTCACCCCGGGTCAGCCACATCCCGATGTCCCGGTCCTGATGCACGGCGTCGAGCCCCACGGAGATCGCCATGGACACCGCCAGCTCGGCGGCCTCCCGCGCACCGCGCCGAGAGGAGGCCCCGGTGCGATACGACTCCCAGCGGGTGTCGAGCACCACCACGTGCTGGAACCGGCGGGTCTCCTCGAATTGACGCACCATCATCTTCCCGGTGCGGGCGGTGGTGGGCCAGTGGATGTAGCGGCGGTCATCGCCGGGAACGTAGTCGCGCAGCGCGTGGAATGCCACATCCGCCGGTGACAGCCGCGGCGCCTGCACCCCCTCGATGTCGCGCAGCAGCCCGGTGGCATCGTAACCGGGCAGCACGGTGGCAGGGTGCACGTAGATCTCCACGGCTTCGGACACCACGGTGGTGCGGCTCATCAGCTGCAGCGGGTCGGCGCGCACAGCGGTGGCCGGGCCCAAGGTGAGCACCTGCCGCCGGTGGGTGGGCAGTGCCAGGGAGTGCCGCCAGATCTGCCCGGGGCGCAGCCGGGGCACGGGCACGGAGGCGGTGGCTTCCCCCACCGGGATCCGCAGCACGGTGGGCGGGTTGGCCTGCCGTCCGGCGTGCACGGTCACCACCGCATCGCACTCGCGGCCCACCACCACGCGAGCGGCGTCGGGGGCGATCTCTACCCGGTAGGAAACGCGCCGGAACACCACCGCGATCCCGCACAGCCAGCAGCCGGCGAGCAGCACGGCAATGACCGCCGCGCCCTCCCAGTGCCAGATCGCGGCCAGCAGGGCTCCGGCTACCAGCCCGATCAGGCTGAGGACACCGGCGGCGGTGGGAACGAAGCGGGCCGCACGAGCGGTCATTCCTCGCCCCGGCTCGGCGGCACCACCGCGTCCAGTGCCTCGCTGATCACCTGGCCGGTACTCACCCCACCAAACGCCGCGTCGGGCTCGAGCATGATGCGGTGCCCCCACACCGGCTTGGCCAGTGCCTTGACGTCGTCAGGCAGCACATAGGCGCGTCCCTGGGCCGCAGCCCACACCCGGGCGCAGCGCATCATCCCGATCGCCCCGCGCATGGACACCCCGAGCTGAGTGTGCTTCGAGGCACGGGTGGCTTCGGCGAGTCCGGCCACATAGTCGACGACGGCGCGGTCGGCGTAGGTGTCCGCCACTCGCTGTGACCATTCCAGCACCGTGGGGCCGTCGGTCACCGGAGCCAGGTTCTTGGAGCGGTCGGGGGAGGCCGCTCCCTGTAGCGCCTCCACCACGTGCTCCCGATCGGGGAAGCCCACCGAGGTCTTCATCAGGAAGCGGTCCAGCTGGGCCTCGGGCAGCCGGTAGGTGCCGGCCTGCTCCACCGGGTTCTGGGTGGCCACCACCATGAAGGGCTGCGGGGTGGCGTAGGTGCGCCCGTCCACGGTGACCTGGGACTCCTCCATCACCTCCAGCAGTGCGGACTGGGTTTTCGGTGAGGCACGGTTGATCTCATCGGCCAGCACGATGGAGGCGAAGATGGGGCCGTGGTGGAAGTCCCAGGTGCGGGTGGCCTGGTCGAAGATGGTGACGCCGGTAATGTCGGAGGGCAGCATGTCCGGGGTGAACTGGATGCGCGAGCCCGGTGCGGCGACGGTGGCGGCCAGCGCGCGGGCCAGCGCGGTCTTGCCGGTGCCCGGGGCATCCTCGAGCAGCAGGTGGCCGCCGGCGAACAGGCAGGTCAGCGAGAGCCGGATCACCGAGGTCTTCCCCAGCAGCGCTGTGGAGACATTGTCCACCAGCCCCGCGTAGAGTGCGGCGAACTCCCGTGCTTCTGCTTCGCTCAATGCCATCTGTACGTTCCGTTCTGTTGCTGGTCGTTAATCACAGTAGATCCTCGGGGACGATCCGTTCAGGGCCCAGTTGCGGAACCGGTCGCGGTCGGTTTCGTCGGTGAGCCAGCCCGGGGTCTCCTCGGCGACGCCGTCGCCATCCATGCGGAGCCGGGTGGACTGCGGATCCGGGTCGCCGGTGGGGCCGTCGTCGGGCTCGGCGTCATCCGCATCGTCCGAGCCGCCTGAGCCGTCCTCATCGGAGTCGTCGGGCAGCTCCCACGGCATCCAGTCGGGCCGGTAGGTGCAGGTCATCCGGTCCCCGGCACGCTCGACGTTCTGGTAACTGATGGTGATCCGGCGGCAGTTCTCGTCGTCGTAACCGTCGTCGCCGCGCCGGCAGTCGGCCAGGCCCAACAGCAGTTCCGGGGGCACCCGCTCCTCGTAGGTGGTCCACGAGGAACAGTTGTCGTCGACGTCGCAGGCGCGCAGCCGCACCTCGATCCGCTCACCGGGGCGGGCCCGGGCGATGAATTTGGAGCTGTCGGCCCCGCCATCCTGCTCGACCTCACCGTGGCGCACGTCGGATTCGATGCGGGCGATGGAGCGGCCACGCTCGGAGCCAGCCCGGTCGGCGCGCAGCACGATCTGGTTGTCGCTGCGCTCCGAGGAGTTCACGGCCAGGGTGCCCGGGGTGGAGTACACGCGCTCGGCGGAGGTGGCTTCGGAGGTCTCGGAGATCGCTTCGGTGCCCTCGGCCGCACCGACGGCGCGTGCCCGCACGGTGGCCCGCTCGCCCACGGCGAAGCCCTTCAGGGTCATTCCCGGGGAGTACTTCACCCAGTCGCCGGAGGCGTTGCGCACCTGCAGGCGGATCTCAGAGGAGCGGAATCCGCCCCCGCCCCGGGCCTCGACGCCGGTGACGGTGACCTCGTCAACGTCGGTGGTCTCCACGGTGGGCGACGACGGCGCGGCCGGGGACCCCAGCGGGCGCACCGAGCCCGAGGTGCGGGTCTCGGAGGGGCCGTGCTCGGTGGTCTGCACCACCTCAGCGGTCACCGCGGTGCCGAGCGCCACCGTGAACTCCACGGAGTCCTGAGGGTGCTCGACGGTGCGGCTCTGCCCGTCCGAGAGGCGGATCTGCGCACCCTGCACCGGGCGGCCGTTGCCGTCGGCGTAGTCCCAGCCGACCTGGACCGTCGCCGAGTCCCGCGCCGCGCTGCCCTGCGCCAGCGACACGTTGGACACCGGGGCGGGGCGGCCAAACGGGATCGCCTCCGCACTGGACTCGGAGGACACGGAGGGCCGTTCCGCGCTGTTGAACGCCTGCACGGTGGCCTGGTAGCTCTGGCCGTTAGTGAGCCCGGTGAACCGGGTGGTCATCTGCTCCCCGGCCTGCACGGTTTGGGTGAGGCCGCCGGGCTGCAGGGTGACCTCGTAGTGGGTGATGGGCGAGCCCTGGGAGACACCCGGGCTCAGGGTCACCTCCACGGCACGGTCGGCGGGCTCCAGGCGCGGGGCCGGGGGCTGCTCGGGTTGGACGTCGACGAGGATCTCCGAGGACCACCCGGAGGGCTCGGAGGCGCCCATCTCGTTCTCCGCGGTGACCTGGAAGCTGTGCCGCTCCCCGTTGGTCAGCCCGTCCACGGTGCACTCGGTCTGGGCGCATTCGGTGACCGCCCCGTCGCGGGTGCGCACCTGGAAGCCGGTGATCGGGGCGCCGTTGTTCGCCCCGGCCTCGAAGCGCACCAGCGCAGTGCCCGGGCCGATGGCTTCGGCGGACACCGAGGTGGGCGGATCCGGCTTGTCGCGCACGGTGAGCCGGATGGTGCCGATCACCTGACGGTCCGGGTCGGCGGTGGCGTCCTCGAGCACGTAGCTGACGGTCATGGTGCCCAAGAACGACGGCGACGGCGTCACCGCGATCGCCCCGCCCTGCACGTCCACCGTGCCAGAGCCGGCGGTGACCTGCGGGGAGCCGACCACGCGCAGGGCCTCACCGGGGAACGGGTTGATGGTGTAGTCCTCGATCTGCACGGTCTCCGTCTGCCCGGGCATCCCGCGCGGGATCAGCGCATCGGAGACCTGAATGAGCGGACGGTTCGAGGAGGCCACGTGCACCGGGATGGCCCCGTCCACCGCACCGTGGCCGTCGTCGACGCTGATCTCAATCGACCCGGCCGGGCCGTTGGCCTGCGGGGAGTCCAGCCCCACCGACATCGCGCAGCCGGACAGCGAGGCGGTGATGTTCTCGGGCACGGCCCCGAGCCGGTAGTCGAAGGTCTCCGGGTCGGTGCCGTCGGGGTCGGTGACCATCTGGCACACGTTGACCTGCACCGGGTCCTCGGCTGCGGCCACCGTGACCGGGGAGGCCCGGAATTCCGGCGGTGAGTTCTGCTCGGCCAGCACCTCCACCGGCAGGGTGAGCCGGGAGCGCAGGCTGCCGCGGTCGGCGGAGCCCTCCTCGGCCCCGACCTCGCCGTCGATCACGTCGAAGGTGATCCCGGTGGATCCCTGGAAGTCCTCGTCGGCGGTGATGAGGAGCTCGGTGCCGCCGTCGTCGGCTTCGGCCGCACTCAATCCCGGGGTCGTGCGCACATTGTGGGCGTCGACCAACCGCGGGGACCGGCCGTCGCGTACGCTCACGTGATCGTCCAGTTCCACGGTGCGCTGCTCGCCGGCCCGCAGCTGCACAGCGCCGGGTACCAGCTGGGGCCGCTCCACATCGGACCCGGGCACGGTGACCACCGCGTAGCCCTCCAGCCCGTCCTGATCGCGCACCCCGTACACCACCAGGCGCCGCTGCTCGGTGACGGGGATGATCAGCTGCTGGCCGTCCACCACCACGTCGGAGGTGCCTGCATCGTCACCGGAGCCCGCAGTGTCTGCGGTGTCGACGACGAACACCTCGAGGTCGTCACGGTCCCCATCGGGGTCGACGTCGTTCTCCACCACGGGCACCGACACCCGGTCCACCTCGGCGATGTCCTCCTGGGTGACCATGTCGTCCTGGGCACGCGGGGCCCGCAGCGGGGCGTCCTCGTCCACGTTCACGGTGAGAGTGCCCTGCGATGTGCCTCCGCGGTTATCGGTCACCCGGTAGCCCACGGTGATCGAATCGTTGGTCTCGGGGGCGGAGACGACGACGAGGTCGTTGCGCACGCTCACTGCCTCGGCGTGCCGCTCGGACACGGTCAGTCCGTCCTCCACCAGGGCCAGGGCGTCGCCGTCGGGGTCGGAGTCGTTGGCGAGCACGTCCACGGAGACGGTGCGGCCGGGGCGGATCATCACCGTGTCGTTGACGGCGTTCGGCGGCTGGTTGGACTCCGAGGGTTGGGCGACCCCCACCCGGGCGCGGCCCAGGGACTGTTTGCCGAGCCGGTCCTCCACGATGAAGGTGAAGGTATCGGTACCAGAAGCCCCCGAGGCGGGGGTGTAGTTCAGCGACTGGTTGCCGATCTCCACCAGTCCCATCGACGGCGGTTCCTGAATGCCGACCAGGCTCACCGAGTCGCCGTCGGGGTCGGAGCCGTCCAGGGCCACCGGGATGCGGGCCTGCTGCCCGGCCACCGACCAGGCCACCACGTCCTGCGGGCGGGGCGCACTGTTGGTGCCGTCGTCGGGCTCCGTTACCTCAATGGTCACCGTGGAGGATGCAAAGTTTCCGGCCTCATCGCGCACCGTGTAGGTCAGCCGGTACAGTCCGGGCTCATGACCTGCCCGGAAGCGCACGGTCTCCCCCGAGACGAACGCGAACCCGGCCGTCTCCGGGATGTCGTGCTCGAGGTGCTCGTCAAGCTGTAGTGGCAGCCCGTTCACGGAGCGGTCGTTGGCGAGCACCGGCACCGCCCCGACGTCGCCGGCCCGGACCCGCAGCCGGTCCTCTTCGGGTTGCGGCGGCGCGGAGGCGTCCTCCTGCGGTACCGGCACCACGAGAACATCCGCCGTGGCTTCGTTGGTCCCGTTCGACACCGTGTAGCTGAGCCGGGTGGGCTCCTCCAGCCCCTGGGGCGCCCGGATGCGCAGCAGGTGGTGGTCCTCCAGGGTGACCTGCAGTGGGGACCCCTCGGGTACCCGGATGCTCTGCACCACCAGCACCCCGCCGCCGGGATCGGAGTCGTTGTTCAGCACCGCAGCCAGGGTCTGCCCGCCCTCGGGCAGCAGCGCCAGGTCGTCCTGGGCCACCGGCTCGGAGTCCTCATCGCGGCCGATCACGTCCACGCGGATCACCCCGGTGGCGGTGTCGGGGCCGTCGGACACCGTGTACCCCAGGTAATACGGACCGGTGGAGGAGGCCACAAAGTCGACGGTGCCGGTGTCCAAGTTGGCGGTGACATCGGTGCCCGGCGGGGCCGGCTCCACGGCGGCCAGGCGCAGCTGGTCGCCGTTGGCGTCGGTGTCGTTATCCAGCGGGGCGATGCTCACCGACTCGCCCTGCCGGGCCACCACGTGATCGCCGTTGGCCACCGGGGCGATGTTGCCGACCGGGCGCACATCGAGATTGACCACCCCTTCGGCCGACTTCTCACCGTCGGAGAGCACCACGGTGATCCGCTTCACCCCGGGGTCCGAGCCCAGGTCGTTGATCCGCAGGGTGCCCTCCTGCCGGAACTGCACCTGCACCCCCTCGGGCGCCTGCACGTCCTCCAGGTAGAACAAATCACCGTCGGGGTCCACCCAGTCGGGGAACACGTTGTATTCGGTGCTCGCCCCGGTCTCCACCACCACGGTGGGCACGCGGCGCTGCTCGGGGGCCTCGTTGACGTCCCAGCCGTGCACATTGATCTGCACCTCGGCGGTATCGGTGCCGCCGCGGCCATCGGCGGCCTGATAGGTGAAGCTGGAGGATCCGGAGGCGTCCTCGGGGGCGTCGTACTGCAGGGCCGCTCCGCCGCGCACCGGGCTGATCGCCTCAGGACCGTCAATCACGGAGGCGGTGAGCAGGTCCCCATCGGGGTCGGAGTCGTTCATCAGCACCGGCAGCTGCGTGGACTGGCCGGGGCGCACACCGAACTCGTCGGGCTCGGCGACCGGCGGCTGGTTGTCGCCCTCGCGATCGGGCTCGGCCACCTCCTGCGAGAGCTGCGGTGAGTCCTCCTCCTCGGTCTCGACGTCGAGCTCGGAGTCGATCTCATCCCATTCCGCCACCAACACCATGTCCTCGTCGGGCAACCACACGGAGCCGTCGCCGGTGTCGTTGAGCACGATGACGTCGCGGTTGACCCGGAACACCGGGGTCTCGGCGGCGGCCAGGGTATCCACCGTGGACTGCACGGTGCGGTCTTCGTCCCCGCACCACCGCTGGAACGCCCCGGAGCCGGACCAGGCGCCGTAGGCACAGCCGCCCAGCACCGCGGGCTGAGCCGGGGTCCCGGAGGATTGGCCCTCGACACCGAGCTCCTCGACGTCGCCTGTGCGCAGATCCACCCGGTACATCCGCCAGGCGTCGGCGAGCACCACCGTCTCCGACTCCGGTCCGGGCTGCTGCAGCACCGCGTCCTCGGCGGGCAGCAGCACCTCGGTGCCGTCGGGTAGTCGAAGCATTCCGGTGCCGTGGTCGGCGATCACCAGTTGATCCCCCACCGTGGTCAAGCTGATGCTCGAGGAGAGCTCGCCGGCGTCGTTGACGTCCACGGCGTAACCAGCACCCTCACGCTGGATCGCAGCGATCTCACCCGTACGCGGGGAGACGGCGTAGCCCACCCCGTCGGTGCTCACCACGGCCTGGGCGTCCGGGAGCACCGGTTCCAGCGCGGTGTCCTCTGTCAGGGAGGTGCGGGTGGCGGTGGCGACGTCGGAGGCCCACACCCGGCCGGTCTCTGCGTCGACCATCAGCGCCTGGTCGCCGCCCTGCACGATCTGCAGGTCGGTATCCGCTGTGGTGGCCGAGGTCAGGGCGGCCATGGCGACGTCCACCGTGGCCATCGCCCCAGAGGAGTCATCGGTGTAGAGGATGTCGCGCTCGTGCTGCTGGATGTCGAAATTCGACGACGAAACGCTCAGCGCCGAGTCCAGCATCTGCGAGGGATAATTCAGGTGCCCCACCAGCCCCTGCTCGGTGTTGGTCACCCAGACCCCGCCCTCGTTGAGGTCCATGCGGGTTTCGGGAACACCGGGATGCAACACGGCCAGGGTGCCCACGATGAGGGCGACCACCAGGGTGACGGCGATGCCGACGCGGCGGCGGAGCAGTCGCCCGGCCTGGGCGCTCAGGGTCTTCGCTGTTCGGCCGATGGAGCGCGCGACAGCACGGAACCGGGCACCGCCGGGTCTGCCAGCCATCGGCGCTCCCCTCGATCAGATCTCCTGGGATTATACAGAGCCCGATCGACGGGGGCGTTAATGCTCCAACGGGGCACGCTCGGATCGTAGTGCCTCTTCGCGCATGTCATGTCGATACACACTGGGGCTCACCCCGAACGCGGATTTGAAAATGCGGCTGAAGTGGGCCGAGTCCTGAACACCCCACCGGGAGGCGATCTGTTGAATCGACAGATCCTGCAGACCGGAATCCGCCAAGTCGAGTCGACACCGCTCTAAGCGCCGAGCCCGAATGTAGGCCGACACGGTTTCCCCGAATTCCTGGAACGCGTATTGCACACTTCGGGTGGACACGTAGTGGGCGCTTGCGATGCTCTCAGAACTGAGATCCGGATCATCGAGATGGCGCTCGATATAGAGCTTGTACTCCTCGAGGCGGGCGTAGTGCATACCGGCCTGCTCCGTTGCGCTCTCTTCGATGCCGGTAGTGATCAGGACGCCGAGCAGGTTGATAGCGCTACGCAGAATTCTGCGACCGCTGGCACCTTCGAGTTGGTCAAGTTCCGCAGCGATGTGCTCCATGAACGGAACGACGAGTCGACCGATCCCCGTGGTTCCATCGAGCCGAACCGCCGTCACTTTCTTCAGAATCCGCTGGGGCACATCGATGAACTCATAGGGGAACACCATGATCAGCGCACGCACCGGCTCACTGAAATTGAAAGTGTAAGGCCGACTGGTGTCGTAGATCGCGGCATCTCCGGTGTGCAACGTCGCGCTGCGCCCGTCCTGCGCCACCACTCCAGAACCCGACAGCAGCAGCGAAAGCTTCAGATGATGCTTATCGGTGGTCACGATGAGGTTCTCTGTCCGGCTGACCTGGTGCGCTTCGGCTCTGATCTCCGTGAGGTTGGCACCGTCGATCGAGGTACTGCGGATGCGGCCGGAAAAGTGTGGAACCGTGGTGGATATCGCGATTCTGCCGAATCTGTTGCCCAACAATTCTTGCCAGGCACAGAACGAATCGGCTGTCTTCACTTCCATGACCGCAGTATCAGTGCGGCGGGTCATCGCAACAGCCTCCCTTCACTGTGAGCTATTTCATAGTAACGCACCACCTCGCTTGCGCCTGTAGACGAGGTCCGTTCGCCTGCATACAAGAATCCGAGCCCTTCGATCCTCAAGACTGGGGAGACCAAGAACGCACCTGACCGAAAAGAGAACCATTGTGATCCGAGATGATCTGTTCGACCGAGGCCTACAACAGCGGGAGGCCATGTTTGGGCGAGCCGGCGCCCAGGACCAGGTGAACCACACCACCGAACTCGACGACCGGATGCAGGAATTCGTCACGCGTACGTGTTTCGGAGATATCTGGCAGCGCGAGGGACTTTCGATCAAGGACCGCAGCAAAATCACGATCGCGATGATGATCGCGACCGGCAAGGCTCACGAATTGCGCATCCATCTCCGCGGGGGGATCAACAACGGCCTCACGGCCCTCGAGCTTCGCGAGATCGCGCTGCATTCCATTCTCTATTGCGGTATCCCCGCCGGGGTGGAAGGCATTCGAGCACTGGAAGAAGTCCTGGCCGAATTCGAGAACGGCGAGCTCAGCGCTCACGTTCCGGTACCAACCGAGCAGCAGAACGGTGGGGCACGCTCATGACGCACACCGTTGGATTCATCGGACTGGGCACCATGGGTGCTCCCATGGCTAGCAACATCATTCGTGCCGGGTTCGACGTGCGCCTCCTCGATGTGAATCCCGACGCGGCACGTGCACTGTCTGAAGAGGTCGGCGGCACTGCCGTGACTGACCTCGAGGGTCTGGTCGGGTGCGAGGCCATTGTCTTTATGCTCCCCACCTCAGCTATCGTCCGCTCCGCCCTGTTCACCGATGACGGTCAACTGCGCGTCCCTCTAGCCGAGGAGACCCTCCTCATCGACATGAGTTCATCAGATCCCACAGAGACCCTGGAAACAGGACACATGCTGAGTGAATTCGGACTAACACTCGTCGACGCTCCAGTATCCGGCGCCCGCGAGCGCGCCGAGAACGGCACCCTCTCCATCATGCTCGGCGCCCCGGACGAAGAATCCGCAGGCCGGGCAGAGGCGATCGTCGCTCCGATGAGTCGAGAGGTCTATCGAACCGGCGGTTTGGGCACCGGGCACGCCATGAAGGCACTGAACAATTTCGTTGCCGCAGCCGCCTACACAGCGGCGTCGGAAGCCCTCATCGCCGGGCAACGGTTCGGACTCGACGCAAGCACGATGGTGCAGATCTTCAACGCCTCCACCGGTCATAGTTTCGTCACCGAGCACGTGTTGGAACCGCACATCGTGCAAGAGCGATTCGCCACCGGATTCGCGCTGGGTCTGATGACGAAAGACGTCCGCATCGCCGCATCTCTTCAGTCCGCGGTCGATCACCACGCACCAGTGTGCGAGGCAGTGTCCACCTCACTTGGACGCGCGTTGGATTCCTTGGGCAATGTCGACCATACGCTGGCCTACACCTTCTGGGACAGCGAATAAAGATCGCACGGAAAGGCGGCAACGGTGCAACGCATTATCACGTCCCTCGCCAGTGTCATGGCGATCCTGTCAGCGCTCAGCCTCGTGGTCCTCATGATCGCGGTGACCCTTGACGTCACCATTCGCTTCACGACGGGCGCCAGCCTCCCGGGCATGGTGGAGGTCGCTGAGTCGAGCCTCGTCGTCGCGGTGTTCTTCGGTATCGCGTGGGCCGGTCTGCACAACGATCATGTGGCCGTCACGCTGGTGACCGATCATCTTGGCCCACGGGCGAATCGATGGATTTCCGTCGCGGTCTGGTCGCTCTCGGCTCTGTTCTTGGGCTGGATGACGTATGCAACCACGCTCCGGGCGATGAACTCCACGGCGAGTCTCGAGGAACGATTTGGATTGGTGCGTTGGCCGATGTATCCCTTCCGCTGGGTGGTAGCCGCCGGAGTGGCGGCTTTCCTCCTCGTTGCTCTGCTCAACATCTGGAAGGCATTGCGCAATCAGTCGCTCGACAACCGCGAACCGGACGTAGAGAGCGATGCCGAGAACCCCGAACTTCACCCTGACGGGATGACATCATGACCATCACCGCCCTCATTATTCTTGTTCTTCTCCTGCTGACCGTCCTCCTGGTCTCGAAGGTCCCCGTCGCACTCGCCCTGGGAATCAGCGGTGCCGTCGGCCTGACGCTGCTCCATGGATCCGGTCACGCAACCAATGTTCTGGGAGCTGTGCCGTTCAGCCAGGTCTCTAGTTACTCTCTGACGATCATTCCCATGTTCATCCTGATGGGAATGTTCGCGGTACGTGCACGCATGGCCGAGCACGTCTTCGCCATTGCTAACCGTTTCGTCGCCCATTTGCCCGGCGGCCTCGGTGTGGCCACCGTCATGGCCTGCGCCGGCTTCTCCGCCGTCTCTGGTTCATCCATCGGCACTGCCGCCACCATGTCCAAGCTCTCAGTCGCGGAGATGCGCAAACATGGCTACCCAGCGTCCCTCGCGACCGCTCTGGTGGCCGTCGCCGGCACTCTGGGAGCGATGATCCCGCCCAGCACCTTCTTGATTCTCTACGCGGTTCTCGCCAACGTGTCGATCGCCCGTATGCTCGCCGCCGGCATCATTCCCGGGATCATCTCGGCAGCGGCCTACATTGCGTACATCATGATCTGGGGGCACCGAAAGATCGGCCATTCAACCGACAAGGATGATCTGCGCACCGCGGTCACGCGCGCCTCCGTCGGAGGCGGTGACGCGCGGACCGTGGCGGCCACCCGTAATGTCAGCTCGGCCGAGGTGACCGTACCAACCACACCGGCCGCAACTGGAGATTCCCCACTCCCCTGGCGAGGACTGCTCCGCATCGCCATTCTGTTTCTGATCGTGCTGGGTGGAATGTACTCAGGGCTGTTTACCTCCACCGAATCAGCAGCCATCGGAGCGCTGGCGGCCCTGCTCATGCTCGTTGCGGAGAACCGTCGCGAGGGCCTGCGGACCCTGGCCACGAATTTTCGCCAAGCCCTCTACGACACCAGCACGACGACAGCGATGGTGTTCATGATCATCGTTGGCTCGGCACTGCTCTCGGCTTTCTTCATCGCCGCGAAGGTGCCGGACTCGATCACCAACAGCGTGTCCGGAATCGGGCTACCGCCCACGGTCACGATGGCACTGCTGCTGCTCTGCCTGATCCCCTTGGGCATGGTGCTGGAGTCACTGTCCATCCTGGTGATCAGTGTCCCCATCCTGTTGCCCATTGCCTTGGAGTTCGGTTTCGACCCGATCTGGCTGGGCATCGTCATAGTGAAGCTGATCGAGATCGGCATGGTCACCCCACCGGTGGGCATCAACTGTTTCGTGGTCGCAGGCATCTCGAAGGTTCGGTCCGAGACCGTTTTCAAAGGCATTCTCCCCTTCTTTCTCATCGACGTTGCGATCACGGCACTGCTGTTCTCCGTGCCCGCCATCGTCCTCTTTCTCCCTTCCCTGGTTCAGAGCTAACACCATGAACCGTCACCACCCCTTGATTGCCTTTGGAGGCACCAGATGACACCCACCATCACATCCCCTTCCCCTACGCGGCGTACCGCACGCCTCGTCAGCATTCTGGCCGCCGGTGCGCTGGTACTCACCGCCTGTGACGGCGTCGTGGATCAAGCCGGCGACGGCGAGACCATCACCCTGACCTTGGCTACGGCTGCCACGGCGGGAACACCGAATGCGGCGGTCCAAGACCTTTTCTTGGATCGGCTTGAAGAGGCCAGCGACGGGCAGATCGAGATCGATCGGACCGCACCAGAATCACTGTGCAACGCAACGGAAATCGTGGAATGCCTGCGAGACGGCCGCGCCGATATCGGGGTGACCGTGCCTGACTACACACCGCAGTATTTCCCCACACTCAGCGTGTCCGGAATTCCGTTCCGCGGACAGAACTCACAGGCCATCACCCAGACCCTGTATGACATCCACCGGGACTTCGAACCCGCTGTCACCCGCATGGAGGACCAGGGGCTGCACTACGTTTCCGCCTGGCCAGTGGGCCGACTACTCTTCGGTGCCCAGGAACCCATCGAGAACGCCGAGGATCTCGATGGATTGCGTATCCGGGCTTCAGGGCCGACCATCCAACGCATTCTGCAGGATTCGGGTGCCAATATCACCGCCCTGTCGGCGAGTGAGACGTATGAGGCCGTCGAGCGCGGCATTGTCGACTCGATCGGCGGTGCGATCGACTTCGCCGTCAACTATCGGCTGATGGAGCTGCTCCCCTACTGGACTGACCCGGGTGTGGGGCAGTACTCGACCTTCGGGATGTGGCTGTCGAAAGACGCCTATGACTCTCTCGACGAATCGCTCCAGGCGATCGTCGATGAGGTGACGCGTGAACTGAACGAGGGTGCCGCCGTCGATGCTTTCAACGACGCCGCCACCGCCCAGTGCGAGGAACTCGCAGGTGAATCCAGCGTCGAATCACTCACCGAATGGGACGAAGCTGACCGAGATGCGTGGGCCGCCGAGGTGGAGGAATCGGGGCGCGAGGCATGGATTGAGACCGCAGACGAGCACGGACTGGACGATCCTGCGGCACTTCTCGAGCAGTACGACGCAGGTCTGGATGAGTACCAGGACGCCGACTACGAGGATGCCACGCTCACGTGCGTGAGGTCCTTCGAAAACTAGTCAACTGATGGGCGCGGCGGCTCGGATATATCAGTCCGTCAGCGAGAAGGACTGAGGTTCAGAGCTGATCGCGCCCATCGCCACCGTGATCCGGTAGGTGCCCGCACCCAGCGGGTTCTCCGAACGATCGCAGCCGGGCTGAGTGCGCACCTTGTCCCATTCGAAGCGGGAGGTCTCGGTCTGGCCCGGTTCCAGGGTCATCATCTGGTCGGTGCCATCGACCTGACAGTCGGTGGTGGCGAAGATCCGGTCCGATCCGGAGGTCACGGTGAACACCTGCTGGTTGGTGCCGACGTTGGTGTCGCAGGGCTCGTCGCCGTCGTTGGTGATGCTGAGCTCGAAGATCGGGTTCTCGTCCGGACCATACTCGGTAGCATCGCTGGAGGCCGCCACCGTGAGCTGCTCCTCGGTGCAGGTGCCCTCGAGATCCTCCGCGCTGGCCTCCCCCGATGCGTCAGATTCTCCAGGATCGCCGGATGCCGTCGGCTCTCCGGACGCTTCGGACTCATCGGCGCTGGGGCTCGCTTCCGCACTGGGAGCGCCGGTCTCGGGGCCGGCCCCGGGCTCGTCGGCGCTCAGGCCGCGCACCAGCGACACCACCCAGAACACCAGGGCCACGATGAGGGCGAGCAACACTAGGGCGGCCACGCCCACCACCAGACGACGACGGCGGTACACCTCGGGCGAAAGCGGTCTGTGTGTGCTCATACCTCTAGCTTAACTACAGTGGAGTCCATGCCGCAGACCCCCACCCCCTCCGTCCTGGATCACGCGCACGCGCGCGTGATCGACTGGTTCGATGAGCACGCCCGCGATCTGCCGTGGCGTCATCCCGAGGCCAGCCCCTGGGCCGTGATGGTTTCCGAGTTCATGCTGCAGCAGACCCCGGTGGTGCGGGTGCTGCCCGTGTGGACCGAGTGGATGCAGTGCTGGCCCACCCCGGCCGACCTGGCCGCGGTGCCCGCCTCCGAGGTGCTGCGCGCCTGGGGACGGCTGGGTTATCCGCGGCGTGCCCTGCGCCTGCACGCCGCCGCCCAGAGAATCGTGGCCGACCACGACGGCGAGGTGCCGGCCACCGCCGCCGAACTCCTCAGCCTGCCCGGGGTGGGCGAGTACACCTCCGCGGCCATCGCCTGTTTCGCTTTCGGGGTACCCGAGGTCGTTGTCGATACCAATATCCGGCGGGTGCACGCCCGCGCGTTCTCCGGGCGCGCCCTGCCCGAGAAATCGCTCACCCGTGCCGAGATGACCCTGGCCGCCGAGCTGATGCCCGCTGAGCCGCAGCGGGGGTGCCGCTGGAATGCGGCCACCATGGAACTGGGTGCCCTGGTGTGCACGGCACGATCCCCGCAGTGCCAGGTGTGTCCGCTTGCCGACTCTTGTGCCTGGCTGGCCGCGGGCTCTCCCGAGGCGCACTATCAGCCGAAGGGCCAGGCCTGGGTGGGCACGGATCGGCAGCTGCGCGGGGCCATCATGGCGGTGCTGCGCGAGCACGACGCCGGAGTCCCTGTCGCCGAGCTGCAGCAGCGCGTGGCCGAGACCGGGCGCTTGTCCCACGCCCCCGACGGTGAGCAGTGGGACCGCTGCCAGGCGGGGCTGGTGCGCGACGGCCTGGCGGAACTCGAGCAGGGACAGCTGCGGCTACCCAGCTAGTGCTGGGTTAAAAGCGACCAGCCGCCGCACCCGGTGGTGCGGCGGCTGGTGCTGTGCAGCGGCGGTGCTGCGTCAGGTCTGCGTTCAGTCCTTCTTGAACGCGTCAGAGACCTTACCGAGGGTCTCGTTCGCCTTGTCCTGAACGTTGTCCTTGAGGTCCTCGAACTTGTTCTTCAGTCCGCCCTTGGCCTCGTCGGCCTTGCCTTCGTTCTTCAGGCTCTCGTTGTCGGTCGCCTCGCCGAAGGCCTGCTTGGCCTTGCCCTTGGCTTCCTCGGCAGAGTTCGAGAAACGGTCTCCAGTGCTCATCAGCAGTCCTCCTAGTAGTCGTGTGTCTCCATGCTAGAAGCCGCCGTCGAGCGCGCCCTAGGGTTGAGGTGCGCCCGTTTTCGTCACAGCCTACTGGGTTTTCCCCGCACGGCGGCGGTTCAGGTCGATGATCATCCGGGTGTTACCCAGCGTGTTCGGTTTCACCCGTGCGAGGTCGAGGAATTCGGCCACGCCCTCATCGGCCGAGCGCAATAGTTCGGAGTACACCTCGGGGTCGACGGCGTCCTGGTTGGCCATCACCGTGAACCCGTGCCGGGTGAAGAACTCGGTTTCGAAGGTCAGACAGAACACCCGGGTCACGCCCAGGCGCTCGGCCCGGTCCAGCAGTTCCTCCAGCAGCAGCGAACCCACGCCACGGCCGCGGTACGGGTCGGCGGTGGCCAGGGTGCGCACCTCGGCGATGTCTTCCCACATCACGTGCAACGCGCCGAATCCTGCCACGTGCTGGTTCTCGTCCTCGGCGATCAGGAATTCCTGGATCGACTCGTAGTAGGCCACCGCTTCCTTCTGCAACAGCACCCGCTCCTGGGCCAGCGGGGCGACGACGTCGCGGATGACGGCGACGTCCTGGGTGCGTGCGGGGCGGAGCGTGAGGGACACGGTGTGCTTCTTTCTGACGGAGAAGCCCGCCGGGGTTTCCCCGGCGGGCTTCCAGTGTCATCTCCGAGCAGCTCGGAGGATGATCACTTCTTGTCGTTATTGTCGCCGCCCAGGAACTTCTCCTGAGCGCCGTCCACGGCGTTGTTGACCTTGTCGGCGTTGTCGCCCAGCTTATCCGAGTGCTGCTTCTGAGCGTTGTCGATCTCGTCGTTGGCCTTGTCGCCGTGCTCGTTCTTCAGATCATTCAGCTTATCTCCGAGACCCATAGTGGCCTCCTTCCGTCGGTTACAGCTTCCTCCGTCATCGTAAGAGCGGCCCGGGGTGGGTTGTCCACATCTGGCGCCCCGTTTCAGAGGCTTGTTGCCGAACGTTCAGCCGATGGTCAGCTGGCGGTCGCGGCGTCACTTCCGGATTCCAGGGCCTCGCGCACTGGCGCCGGCTCGAGCAGGTCGGGAGCGTCGGTGACCGTGAAGGTCAGCTTCGCGTCCTGGTCCTCGCCCTCGACGGAGACGGCGATGTGGGATCCGGCCGGGATCTCGCCGAACAGGATCTTTTCCGAGAGCTGATCCTCCACCAGCTGCTGCACCGTCCGGCGTAGCGGGCGGGCACCCATCGCCGGATCGTAGCCGCGGTCGGCCAGCAGGTGCTTGGCGGCCGCGTCCAGTTCGATGCGCAGATCCTGCTCGGTGAGTCGGGTCTGCAGGCGGGCGATGAACAGGTCGACGATCGAGACGATCTCGTCCTTGGACAGCTGCGGGAAGACGATGACGTCGTCCACACGGTTGAGGAACTCGGGCCGGAAGTGCTGACGCAGTTCCTGCTGGACCTTGCCCTTCATCCGGTCGTAGCCGGTCTCCGTGTCAGCAGCGGACTGGAAGCCGGTCATCACGGACTTCGAGATCTCGGAGGTGCCGAGGTTCGTCGTCATGATGATCACGGTGTTCTTGAAGTCCACCACGCGGCCCTGCGAGTCGGTCAGGCGACCGTCTTCCAGGATCTGCAGCAGCGAGTTGAACAGGTCGGCGTGCGCCTTCTCGACCTCGTCGAAGAGCACGACGGAGAACGGCTTGCGGCGGACCTTTTCGGTCAGCTGGCCGCCCTCCTCGTAGCCCACGTAGCCGGGAGGGGCACCGAAGAGCCGGGAGACGGTGTGCTTCTCCTGGAATTCGGACATGTCGAGGGTGATTAGCGAATCCTCATCCCCGAACAGGAACTCGGCCAGCGCCTTGGCCAGCTCGGTCTTGCCCACACCGGTGGGTCCGGCGAAGATGAACGAGCCGGACGGGCGGTTCGGGTCCTTCAGTCCGGCGCGGGTGCGGCGGATGGCGCGCGACAGCGACTTGATGGCCTCGTCCTGGCCGATCACGCGGCGGTGCAGCTCGGACTCCATGTTGCGCAGCCGGTCGGTCTCTTCCTCGGTGAGCTTGAACACCGGGATGCCGGTCGACTTCGAGAGCACCTCGGCGATCAGGTCCTCGGTCACCTCGGCAATGCCCTCGGTCGCTTCTTTACGCCAGGATGCTTCCCGCTCGTTGCGCTCCTCGGTGAGCTTCTGCTCCTGGTCGCGCAGCGTGGCCGCACCTTCGAAGTCCTGATTATCGATGGCGGACTCCTTCTGGGAGCGCACCTCGGCGATCTTGGACTCGTATTCCTTGATCTCCGGCGGCGTGGACATCCGCTGGATGCGCAGCCGGGCACCGGCCTCGTCAATGAGGTCGACCGCCTTGTCCGGCAGGAACCGGTCCGAGACGTAGCGGTCCGCCAGCGTCGCGGCTGCCTTGAGCGCCTCATCGGTAATGGACACCCGGTGGTGCGCTTCGTAGCGGTCGCGCAGTCCGCGCAGGATCTCGGTGGTGTCCTCCACGGAGGGCTCGTCCACCTGGATCGGCTGGAAGCGGCGCTCCAGCGCGGCGTCCTTCTCGATGTGCTTGCGGTACTCGTCCAGGGTGGTGGCACCGATGGTCTGCAGCTCGCCACGGGCCAGCATCGGCTTCAGGATCGACGCAGCGTCGATGGCGCCCTCGGCGGCACCGGCACCCACCAGCGTGTGGATCTCGTCGATGAACAGGATGATGTCACCGCGGGTGCGGATCTCCTTGAGCACCTTCTTCAGCCGCTCCTCGAAGTCACCGCGGTAGCGGGATCCGGCCACCAGGGACCCGAGGTCCAGGGTGTAGAGCTGCTTGTCCTTCAGCGTCTCGGGCACGTCACCGCGCACGATCGACTGGGCCAGACCCTCGACGACGGCGGTCTTGCCGACGCCGGGCTCGCCGATGAGCACCGGGTTGTTCTTGGTGCGCCGCGAGAGCACCTGCATCACGCGCTCCATCTCGTGCTCGCGCCCGATCACCGGGTCAAGCTTGGATTCGCGAGCGGCGGCGGTGAGGTTGCGGCCGAACTGGTCCAGCACCACGGAGCCCGAGGGCGCGCCCTCGGTTTGCCCGCCGGAGGCCACGCCGGCACCGGCGGTCTCCTTGCCGGAGCCCGAGCCGCCCTGGTAGCCCGAGAGCAGCTGGATCACGGTCTGGCGCACGCGGTTCAGGTCGGCGTCGAGCTTGACCAGCACCTGTGCCGCCACGCCCTCACCTTCACGGATGAGGCCGAGCAGGATGTGCTCGGTGCCAATGTAGTTGTGGCCGAGCTGCAGGGCCTCGCGCAGGGAGAGCTCCAGCACCTTCTTGGCGCGCGGGGTGAAGGGGATATGCCCGGAGGGCGTCTGCTGGCCCTGGCCGATGATCTCCTGGACCTGCTCGCGCACGGTCCCCAGGGAGATTCCCAGGGACTCCAGTGCCTTGGCGGCGACCCCGTCGCCTTCGTGGATCAGGCCGAGCAGGATGTGCTCGGTCCCGATGTAGCTGTGATTGAGCATGCGCGCCTCTTCCTGGGCGAGCACGACCACCCGCCGGGCGCGGTCGGTAAATCTCTCAAACATGGGCACACTCCTTGATGAACGTCGACTTCGATCGTAACGAGAAATCGAGCGCTATCGAGGACTGTTCGCCAGCGGGAGAACGCCTACTTCTTGTGGGCGTTGCGGTAAGCCTCTTCGATGTCGCGGTGCAGGCGGCCACGGCGGGAGACGTTGTACCCGTTCTTCACGGCCCAGTCGCGGATCTTGGCGGCCTCGTTGGTGGGTGCCGGGGCTGGGACCGACTCGGCCTTCTTGATGTACGGCTTCAACAGGGCGCGCAATTCGCGGGCATTGTCGGCCGACAAATCGATCTGGTAATGCCGTCCGTCAAACGAGAAGGCAATGGTCTCGTCGGCGGTCGATCCATCCAGATCATCAACCAGAATAATCTCGGTTCTGCGAGCCACGATTTTCCCTCCAGGGAATAGAAGTCAGAAGCTCCGGTCGATCATCCACAGATTGTTCTCAGACTTGACCGGAATTAAACCTATTCTAATCGCACAACCACCGCGGTAGTCAAAGACTATTCTGTCGGTGTGGCCCGCCGGCCCCGGTCAGTGGTCGTCAGTCTCGCCACGGCCGCGTGATGCGGCCCAGAGCTGCGCCTCTTCCTCTTCGGCGCGGGCGCGGGCGGAGCGTTCTCCGGCGTCGCCGCGGAACAGGGAACGCATGGCGAACCAGAAGATCAGCCCCACCCCGATGGAGGGGGCCAGCACGGCGAAATACTCCCAGAATGCGTCCACGTCGGACTCCTCTCAGGCTTCCGGCTTGAGCAGCGGGAAGAGAATGGTTTCACGGATTCCGGCTCCGGTGAACAGCATCACCAGCCGGTCGATGCCCAGCCCGATGCCGCCCATCGGCGGGGCACCGTATTCCAGAGCCCGCAGGAAGTCCTCATCCAACTGCATGGCCTCGTCGTCGCCGGCCGCGGCGTGCCGCGACTGCTCGGTAAGCCGCTCGCGCTGGATCACCGGGTCGATGAGCTCGGTGAAGGCGGTGCCGCGCTCCATGCCCCCGATAATCAGGTCCCACGCCTCGATGACGCCGGGACGGTCGCGGTGCGGGCGGGCCAGGGGCTGGGCCGCGGGCGGGTAGTTGTACACGAAGGTCGGGTTGAGCAGCGTGGGCTCGACGATCTCGCCGAACAGCTCGATGACCAGCTTCTCCGCCCCCCAGTTCGCATCGACAGAGACCTCGTGCTCGGCGGCCACCGCACGCAGGGTCTCGGCGTCGGTGTCCGGGGTGATCTCCCGGCCGACCGCCTCGGAGAGCCCGGGGTAGACCTCCACCCACGCCCAGTCGCCGTCGAGGTCGATGGTACCGGCCTCGGTCTCGATCTGGTGCGGGGCACCGATGGCGTCGGCGGCGTTGAGTATCATCTCCTGCATCCGCTCGGCCATCACGTACATATCGGCCCAGGCCTCGTAGGACTCCAGCGTGGTGAATTCCGGGGAGTGGGTGGAATCCACGCCCTCGTTGCGGAAGACGCGGCCGATCTCGAAGACCCGGTCAATGCCGCCGACCACGCAACGCTTCAGGTACAGCTCGGTGGCGATGCGCAGCGTCATGGGCTGGTCGAAAGCGTTCAGGTGAGTGGCGAAGGGCCGGGCCTGGGCGCCGCCGTGGATGAGCTGCAGCATCGGCGTCTCGACCTCGACGTAGTCGCGGGACTCCAGGGTGTTCCGGATGGAGCGGATAATTTTCGCCCGGGTGTGCACCATCTGGCGGGCCTCGGGCCGCACGATCAGATCGGCGTAGCGCTGCCGGACCCGGGTCTCCTCGTTGAGATCGGCGTGCAGCACGGGCAGCGGGCGCAACGCCTTGGAGGCCATCTGCCAGGAGTGGGCCATGATGGAGAGCTCACCGCGGCGGGACGTGATCACTTCACCGGTGACCGCCAGGTGATCGCCCAGGTCGACCAGGTGCTTGAACTCGGCCAGGGACTCCTCCCCCACGTTCGCCAGGGAGAGCATGACCTGCAAACGCACCCCCTCGCCATCGTGACCGCCCTCCTGCAGGGTGGCGAAGCAGAGCTTGCCGGTGTTTCGCTGGAAGACGATGCGTCCGGTCACGGAGACGATCTCGCCGGTCTCCGTGCCTGGTTCGAGCTCCGGGTGGGCGTCGCGGACCTGCTGCAGGGAGTGGGTGCGAGCCACCTGCGCGGGGTAGGCCTCACCGGCCTCGAGCAGTTCGGCGCGCTTGGTCTGGCGGACGAGGCGCTGGTCGCGGGTGTTCGGTTCAGAAGTCTGGGTGCTCACAGCGCACCAGTCTACCGATTCCCGGACCCCGGGATCCCAGCGCGTCGGGCGCGGACCCTGGTGCCGTCAAGTCGCGTGCGCCACGATGGGACGGTACCCCAACGAAAGGCGCTCCTATGCCCCGCACCTCTCCCCGCCGGCTCATGCAGGTCAGCGATTCGGTGATCGTCGATGCCGAGGCCGACACGCTGTGGGCCCAGCTGGCGGATCCGACGCAAATGCCGCGCTGGAGCCCGGAGAATACGGGGGCTTCCAGTCCCGGGCGACCCCTGGAGGTCGGGGAGTCCTTCGATGTGACGAACCGGCGGGGCCGAGCGCGGTGGATCACCCGTTGCGTGGTGACGGAGTCGGAGCCGGGGCGGCGCTTCGCCTTCCGGGTGCAGCGGATCGGGGTGCGCACCCCGCGACTGCGCGGCGGCATCGCGACCTGGACCTACGAGCTCAGCCCCCAGCCCGATGGCAGCACGGAGGTCACCGAGACCTGGCGGGACGACCGCACGTCCTGGCCGGACGCGCTGGCCCGAATCTTCGACCGCCGGGTGACGGGCGGGCGGCTGATGTCCGAGTTCCAGCGCGGCAACATCCGACGCACCCTGACCCGGATGCGGGAGGAGTTCGCGACGCCGTGACTCCCCGCCGGAGCGGCTACCAGATGGTGACGCGCTGCTCGGGCTCCAGCCACATGGGGTCACCGGGCTCGGTGCCGAAGGCGGCGTGGAAGGCGTCGAGGTTCTTGACCACCTGGTTGCAGCGGAACTCGTTGGGCGAGTGCGGGTCGGAGGCGATGCGGGTGATCATCGTCTCGCGCCGGGTCAGCTGGCGCCACACGGTGGCCCAGGAGGTGAAGAACTCGCGGTCCGCGTCGGCGTCGGACTGCTGGTGCTCTTCCTGGTGGATGGCCAGCGCCTGGTGGGCGATGCCGAGCCCGCCGAGGTCGCCGATGTTCTCGCCCAGGGTGAGCTCGCCGTTGACCGGGTGTTCCGGGGCGACGTCGGGGGTCAGGGCGGCGTACTGCTCCACCAGCTGCGCGGTGCGGGCGGAGAAGGCCTCGCGGTCGTCCGCCGTCCACCAGTCGCGCAGCGTGCCGTCGCCGGCGTACTGGGAGCCCTGGTCGTCGAATCCGTGACCGATCTCATGGCCGATAACCGCACCGATGCCGCCGAAGTTCTGGGCGGCGGAGGCCTCCGGGTCGAAGAACGGGGGCTGGAGGATGGCGGCCGGGAACACGATGGCGTTCTCCAGCGGCGAATAGTAGGCGTTCACCGTCTGCGGCGACATGTGCCATTCCTCCGGGTCCGGCCCGGTCTCGATCTTGGCGAGGTCGCGCTCGAACGCGAATTCTGAGGCGGCGAACACCGAGGCCATCAGGTCCCGCGGATCCACGACGAGGCTCGAGTAGTCGATCCATTTCACCGGGTAGCCGACCATCGGGTTGAACAGGGAGAGCTTCTCCAGGGCGCGCTGCCGGGTGTCCTCGCTCATCCACTCCAGGGAGGAGATGGACCGACGGTAAGCCTCCAGCAGGGTGGAGACCAGCTCATCCATGGCGGACTTGTGTTCCTCCGGGAAGTGCCGTGCCACGTAGAGCCGGCCGACGTCCTCGCCCACCGCGCCGTTGATGAAGCTGACCGCGCGCTTCCAGCGCGGGCGCACTTCCTCGGTACCGGCGATCTTGCGGCCGTAGAACTCGAAGTTCTCGTTGACGAACGCCTCGGTGAGGTAGGGGGCGGCGGAGCGGAGCAGCTGCAGCTGCAGCCACCGCTTCCAGGTGGCCAGCGGGGCCTCGGTGAGCAGGCGCTGGATTCCGGAGAGGAAATCGGGCTGCCAGACGACCACCTCGGCGGAGCGGTTCTCGGCCTCGCCGACGATGCCCGCCAGCCACGAGGTCACCAGCGGGAACAGCTCCACCAGCTCGTCCCGGCCGAGCAGGTTGTAGCGCTTGACGGCGTCGCGGCAGGTCACCACGTCCCAATGAACCGCAGCGATGCGGGTCTCGAGATCGACGACGTCGTCCGCGTCGCGCTGGGTCTGCTGGGGGTCGCCGCCGATGCCGGCGAGTCCGAACAGGTTGGCCACGTGCTGGCGGTAGTCCGCGAGGATCTGGGCGAAGGACTCGTCCCGGTAGTAGGACTCGTCCGGCAGGCCGAGGCCGTCCTGGAGCAGGTGCAGCAGCATGCGCTCGGGGTTGCCAGCATCGTTGAGGGCGCCGGTGGCGATGAGCCCGGAGACGCCGGAACGCTGCAGGACGGCGGAGAGCTCGAGCAGCTCCTCCACGCTGGACACCCCCTCAATCTGGGAGAGCTCAGCGATGATGGGCTCCAGGCCGCGGCGCTCAATGCGCTCGGTGTCCATGAACGCCGTATACAGCGCCCCGATGCGTGCGGTGGCGCCGTCGTCGTCGTTATTCGCGGTGAACGCGGCTTCGCCGGCGTCCTCGGCGGGCTGGCCTTCGACGGTGCCGTCACTGAGCGCGGCGGCGGCATCGGTGGCCAGGGAGTGCACGGCCTCCTCGGCGGCATCGCGCAGCTCCATGAACGCACCGTAGGCGCCCTGATCGGCCGGGATCTCGTTCGTATCGAGCCATTCGCCGTTGATGTGACGGTAGAGGTCTTCGCGGGGCGAGGGCTGAGGTGAAGGCACACGGACTCCTGGAGCGTCGGTTGGGCGCGGGCGCGCGGACTGTACACGAACTCCTAGGCGCCCCGGGCAGGTGTGTTTCCAACCTACCCGAAGATCACGCGCGCGGGCAGGTGCCCACGGGCCCGTCTGCGCACGAGTAGGTGGCGCGCCTCGGATCAACCGGGGTCAAAAATGGCCTTAACCGCGAAATTCATGACTCGACAGACAAAAACCGGCTCTGATCGCTCGATCTTGTCTGCTGAGTCATGAATCCGCACGTCGAGGTGGGCGCGGCGCCCGCAGTCCCGCGCCTGCAGCCATTGCTGATCAGCGCGGGTCGGCCTCGCGTCAGTGCAGCAGCGCGGCGAGGCGGGCCAGCGAGCCCTCCAGCTGCTCCTCATCGAAGAGCGGGAACAGGTTCTTGGCGAGCAGGTCCGGATCGGTGACGTCGCTCCAATCGTAGGTCAGGCTGACCCGGGTGGAGTCCTGTTCGACCGGCTCGAGGGTGTAGACCCACTGCCAGCCGGGAGGCTGCGTGCCGGCCGGAGCGGTCTTCCACCCCACCAGCTTGTTCTCGTCGTAGGCCACCACGTGGTTGTCGGTCTGGTAGTCGCCGCCCATGTGGTCGCCGTTCATGTTCATCCGGAACACGTCCCCAACCTGCTGGATGCGGTCGGTGTGGTCCTCGGAGACGACGGTGCCCGAGCCGTCGATCTTCGCGTGGTTGTCCGGCAGGGTCAGGACTTCGAAGACGTCCTTCGCCGGAGCGTCGATGGTGCGGGTGACGGTGATCTTGGTGTCGCCGTGTGCAGTTTGATTAGTCGTCATGATTCACACGCTAGGGGCGACCCCGGGGGTCGGCGCAAGGGGTGGGGCGCGGAAAACTGTCCTCTCCACGAAACTACTGACCTTCCGAAAGGTAAGTAGTTCACAACAGGAGTGCATTTCCGGCGCTGGTCGCGCCATGGTTGTCGAGGAATTTTCGTCGAAGGCCCTCTACATCCATCGCCTTCTCGGCTCAGCGCATGCCCTTCACCGGCCCGGAGGGTGACCCCGGGGTGGGCACGGTCAGCGGGCCGGGAGCACCATGTTGTCGATGAGGCGGACCGGCGGCACGACTGCGGCGACCAGGGCGAGTGCGTCACGGCGCAGGGGTGCGCGCAGCTCGGCGGCCGACAGCGGCACCAGGGTCGCCGGGTCCACGACCTCCAGATAGTCCAGTACCACGGTGGCGTCGTCGTCGATCATCTTCCGCGCCGAGTGCACGTCGATGGGCTCCCCGGCCAGCGCCTGCTCGCGCAGGGTCGACAGCGCGGCGGAGAGGATGAGCGCGGAGTCCATGCCGTGGTCGTCGAGCCGACGGTTGCGGGAAGACAGGGCGAGCCCAGAGGGGGCGCGCACCAGGTCGACCGGGCAGATCTCGACCGGAATGTTCAGATCGGCGGCGGTGCGGGTGAGAATGGCCAGCTGCTGGGCATCTTTGCGGCCGAAATAGCTGCGCAGGGTTCCGCCGGGCGGCATCAGCACGTTCCACAGCTTCGCCACCACGGTGCACACGCCGTCGAAGTGGCCGGGACGCGAGGCCCCCTCGAACACGGTGCCCATGGTCCCGGAGGAGACGGTGATCTGCGGGGCGTCGCCGAATTCCCGGAACCCCGGGTACATCTCGGTGGTTTCGGGCGCGAACACAATGACGGGACGGTCCGGCACGTGCTCGGCGATCAGCGCCACGTCCTCGTCCAGGGTGCGCGGGTAGTTCTCATAGTCGCCGCGATCCTCGAACTGCAGCGGGTTGACGAACACGGAGACGACGACGATGTCGTTCTCGGCCCGGGCCTGAGCGAGCAGGGCGCCGTGGCCGGCGTGCAGCGCGCCCATGGTGGGCACCAGCCCGACCCGTTGACCGGTGGTGGCGGCGGCGAGGGCGGCGCGAGCTTCGGCCACAGTGCGCGTCAGGTTCATGGGGCACCAGTGTAGTCCTGGTGCACGGAAACGGCCCGACCGGTGAGCGGTCGGGCCGTTTCGGGTGCTGAGGGCGATCACATTCCCGGCATCAGCACGCCGTCGACCATGTAGACGGTGGCGTTGGCGGTGGTCACGCCGCCGCACACCAGGCCGGCGTCGTCGAACATCATCTCCTCACCTTCGCCGGTGATGGTGACGGTCTCACCCTGCACCGTCTCGTGTTCGCCGACGATCTCATCCGGGCTCAGCTGACCGGGGATCACGTGGTAGGTCAGCACCTCGGTGAGCATGTCGGCATCCTCGGCCAGGGCCGTAAGGTCAGCTTCCGGCACGGCCTCAAACGCCTCATCGACCGGGGCGATCACCGTGAACTCGTCCCCATTGAGCGTGTCGACGAGGTCAACGTCGGGGTTGAGCTCACCGGAGACGGCGGCGGTCAACGTGGTCAGCATCGGGTTGTTCGAGGCGGCTACGGCCACCGGATCCTGGGCCATGCCCTCCACGGAGCCGTCGCCATCGGGCACCTGCTCCGCGTAAGCCGAACAGCCGGCACCCACGAGGTTCATGGCGGCGTCGCCGTTCTCGTCCATGTCGTCGGCGGCCTCATCGGTCATCTCATCCGTCGCCTCGTCGGTCATCTCCTCGGTGGCTTCGGTACCGTCCATCGTCTCTTCCATGGTCGGCGCTGACTGTTCTGTCTCCTCCGGGGAGTCGCTGCAGGCGCTCAAGCCCAGCAGACCGATCGCCGCGATGCCGAGTGCGGCGGATGTTTTCATTCCGAAACGTGCTTTCATGGTCTTCCTCCTCGTTCAACGGGTTGCCGGTTCCCTGCCGTGTTGGGCTGGGAGGCCGTCTCGCGTTCTGCGATATCCCGCTATGTACTGGTAGTTCGGAGCCGATGGTGAGACGGATGACACTTTTTTCTCCGGTTTTTACTCGGCCCGGAATTCGACGCGATGATGCCCGGTGGCCGCATTGGGAATCGGGTCGCGACGGTCGGCGGTCTGCACGGTTCCATCGCGGTCGATGGCGCGTACGGTGACCGCGTGCCGTCCCGGTGCGACGTCGTCCAGGGTGAGCCGCCATTGCCGCCAGGTGTCGACGGTGACCTGTGCCCCCAGATCAGCCTCGACCCACTCGCCGTCGTCGAGTCGCACCTGCACCGCCTCGATCCCCACACCCTGGGACCAGGCGGAGCCGGCCACCACCACCGCGCCGGCGTCGACGACGTCGAGTCCCCGCGGCACATCGATCCGCGACGACACCAGGATCGGGGCCCGGGCGTCCCAGCCGCGGCGCGTCCAGTACGCCTCCGCCCGATCGAAGCGGGTGACTTCGACGCGGGTCACCCATTTGGTGGCGGAGACGAAGCCGTAGAGCCCCGGGACGATGAGGCGCACCGGGTAGCCGTGCTCCGCGGTGAGCGGTTCGCCGTTGTAGCCGACGGCGACCAGCGCGGCCCGCTCATCGGTCATGGCCTCCAGCGGGGTGGAGGCGGTGAAGCCGTCGACGGAGTGCGAGAGCACCATGTCGGCCTCTGCGTGCGGGCGCGCGCGGGCGAGCAGACTGCGTAGCGGCACCCCCGTCCAGGTGCCGGAGCCCAGCAAGTCCCCGCCGACCGGATTGGACACGCAGGTCAGGGTGATGTGGTGCTCCTCGAGCGGCAGGGCCAGCAGCTCGTCGAAACTCAGGGTGAACGGCTCCTCCACCAGACCGTCCACGCGCAGCTCCCAGGTGTCGGGGTCGACGGCGGGCGGGACGAGTGCGGTGTCGATGCGGTACAGCTCGGCTTGGGGCGTGGTGAAGGGGGCGACGCCGGTGACGCCGACCTCCGCCGTGGCGGGAATCGCCGCCGCCCGGAGCGCCGCGGGCGGGAGCACGAACCGGCGCGCCGCGTCCACCGCGCCCCGGCCCACCGTGGCCACCGTCTGGCCGAGCGCGATACCGGCCGCACCCAGGGTCGCTGAGGCGCCGACGAGCATCAGGAACGCGCGGCGACCGGGGGCGGGGCTGTTCTCGCTGGCGCCATCGTTCCCCTCGTCGTTGACGCCGTCGTGGACATCCCGACCCCGAGACCTCCGGGACAACCCGAGGTACATGACGGTGATGCCGAGCACGCCGCCGGTCACCGCGGCGGACAGATCACGCGCCCCGGATTCCGGCCGGAGCCCGACCAGCACCACGAGTCCGGCCCCGACGAGGGCGAAGACGAGTACCGCAGCCCGCGGCCGGCGGCAGAGTAACCCACCAATTAGCCCGCCCAGCACTAGCCCGCCCGCGCCCACGCTCAGGACGAGGACGATCTTGTCCGCCTCGCCGAAGAGGTCGATCGCGAGTTTCACCAGGTCCGAGGGCAGCACGTGGATGACGAGCAGGCCCACCGCGGTCAGCGGCGAGGTGGAGGCGCCCAGCAGCCGCGCCACGGCGTCCGCGGAGCCGAGCAGCAGCAGTACCGCCACCACACCGATCAGGGCGCCGCGCGTGCGCGGACCGAGTCGGTGTTTTTGCCTGTGTTGCTGTGTTTGTCCCTGCGTCTGTGCCTGTGTCTGTGCCGGTCTCTGTCCCATACCCAGGGTTCGGAGCCGCGCCCGGATCGGATGAGGCGCACTGGCAGGTCAGAGGTAGGCGGCGATCAGCCGGTCGCGCAACGACTCCTCCGGAGAGTCGACCCACAGCGACACCCCTGATACCCCGCTCACGCCCTCGTCCAACAGGGCACCCGCTTCGTAGGCCAGCGGCCGAATCAGTGAGAGATCGGAGAACACCAGCGCGTTAACGGAGGCATCGGCTGCGTCCAGAGTGACCACCGACATCTCGATATCGCGCGCCACCTCTGTCAGGATGCCCAGGAGCGCATCACGATGACGCTCGGGGGTGTCGGGAGCATGGACGATCAGGAGCACGTCGACTTCCGGGGAGAGAGCGCCGTCGAGTTTATCGACGTCCGACAGCAGCCGCGCGATCCACGCACGGCGCACGCGTGAGGAGTCCGACCAGAGAAACGTCGCCAACACGATCACCGAATCGCAGGGTCCGGTCGGCCCGGCGACCCGTTGGCGCCAGACGCGGTGCCCGTCGTCGCTCAAATAGCGTTGCAGGGAATTACCCCACCCCACCTGGGGACCGAAAACTGCAATCGAAGCACTCATTGTGGTACTCCTTCTTCCTGCTCTCGCGCTGTCAGCGCTGTTCCGCTGCGCCCACCCCTTCCGCGGAATCGGGCAGGGTGAGGGCAATCAGTCTGTTTTGTAGCTGGCGGGCCCGTTCCTCGGACAGCTCCCCGTCTCGGGTGCGGGCGATGGCGATCCCATCGGCGGCTGCGGTCACGATGTCTCGGACCAGCGGGTCGGATCGGTCGTCGTCGAAGTGGCGGTTCCACCAGTGCGAATCCTCGTTCCACACCTCCTGGACGCGCTCGATGCCTCGCAGGTGCACTTCCAGAAGGTAGCGATCGAAGGGCACCGAAGCCGGGAGGTTCGGCGACAGATGCGTGCGTACGTAGGCGCGCAGCAATCGCCCCGGGTCCTGGTCCGACTCGTCGACGTTGCCGCGCACGTCCTCGCGCAGTTGCTGCACGTTGCGCTCGGCCACCGCGACAGCGAGCCTCTTCTTGGACGGAAAGTGGTAGAGCAGGCCCCCTTTGCTGACCTGGGCGCGGCGGGCGACGTCGTCGAGGGTTGCCCTGGATCCGCTATCGCAGAAGAGTCGCGTCGCCGCCTCCAGAATGCGTTCACGCGTTGATATCTCCGTGTGACTGGTGATTGCTACCCCCCTGAAGGACGAGTAATGCGGTCGAGAGACCCGCCCGGATCACTATACCGTCTGGTTGGTACAGTTGTCACCCGACGACGAAACCCCTCCAGCGAAGGGGCTGGTGACGCGGGATGTTCCCCGGGGGACGGGCGGTCAGCGGAGGCGCTGGCGCAGCTCCTCGACCACGGCCGGCGGCAGGGCCTCCCGGCGCTCGGCCCGATCCACCGTGGCGCGCGCCAGCGCCTGATAGGCGGGTAGCAGATCGGCCAGGGACGGGTCCATCTCGACGACCGTCCGGAGTGCCTCGAGGTGGCGGATGACGGTGCCGACATCGCCGCGGGCCACCGGGCCGGTGAGCGCGGCGTCGCCGTCGATGAGCGAGTTCTCCAGGGCGGCGTGCATCAGGTTCGACAGCATCCGGTCGGGGGCGGCCACCCCGATGCCGGTCAGCAGCTGGCGCGACTGGGCGGTGAGGGTGACCAGGTGGTTCGAGGCGTGCGCCAGTGCGGCGTGGTAGACGGGGCGGTCGGCCTCGGCGATCGGCACCGGCTCCCCGCCCATCTCGACGACGAGCGCCTGGGCGATGGGCAGTACCACCGGATCGGCGGTGACCCCGAAGGCGCAGTCCTGCAGGCGGGCGAGGTCGAGGCTGAGCCCGGTGAAGGTCATGGCCGGGTGCAGGGCCAGCGGGATGGCACCGTGGGCGCGGACCGGGTCCATGACGGACGTTCCGAAGCGCCCGGAGGTGTGCACGAGCAGGTGGCCGGTGACGATGTGGCCAGCCTCGGCAAGCCCGGTGATCAGCTCGGGCAGCACGTCGTCGGGCACCGCGAAGAGCACCATCTCGGAACGGCGCAGGATCTCGGGGATCTCCAGCACCGGCACCTCGGGCAGCAGCGCCTCCGCGCGCGTGCGTGAGGCCTCGGAGACGGCGTGCACCCCGGTGAGGGCGTGGCCGGCGTTGCGCAGGGCGGCCCCGAGCACCGCACCCACCCGGCCGGCCCCGATCACACCGATGCCCAGGCGGCCCGGGCGGGAGTCGGCGGTGTCGGCCGTATCGGTGGTGAGCCGCGGCAGTCCGGCGTCGCCGGTGGCCGGTTCGTCGACGCTCATCCGCGCTCCGTTCCGGTCGGCTGTTCAGCTGTCTGTTCGGCTGGCTGTTCAGTGTCAGTGGGCGGTGCTGTGTCTGAAGAGGGTGCTGTGCCGGCGGGCTCCAGGGTGCGGCGGGCCTCGGCGGTGCGCCGGTCGAACTGCTGGAGCTCTTCGGGCATCATCCACTGGTTGCGGTCGGCGATGCGCCGCGAGACCGCCGCGATGTCGGCCTCGTGGAAGAACAGCTGGCTGGCCACCGCGGCGTCGACGTGGTTCAGGCGCATGGCGGCCGGGCCGCTGGGGGTGTGCAGGTGCAGGTTGAGCACCCCGAGCCGGCGCTCGATCGGGCCCTGTGTGACCTCCGCGGACTGAATGCGCTCGTGCGACATCAGGCACAGGTAGCGGGTGAACCGGCCGGTGCGGAACAGCACGAGGGTGGGGGTGACGGCGAATCCCTGACGGCGCCAGGTCAGCGGGTCCAGCACCCACATCCGCCGCGGGGTGGTGACGTAGCCGTGGGCGGAGCCGGTGCCGGTAACTCCGGCGTGGATGAGGTCACGGGCGTTCTCCGTGCCGGGGTCGGGGGCGATCACGGTGAGCACGCGCAGCACGTCGTCGAAGGTTCCGACCGGTAGCACCACGTCCTTGCCCTCGGTGGTCTCGCCGTAGCCGGCCACGGTGACGCGCACCTTGTACCAGCCGAACGGGCGCCACAGCAGCGACTGGCTGACCAAGATGGCCTGCACGCGTCCCGGAGGCACCGTCTGCTGCCGGGTCTCGAGCAGACCGGAGCGCAGCCGCAGCCCGTTGCTGGAGGTGGAGACCGTGAAGTTGTAGTTCCGCGAGAACGGGGACCAGACGCCGGCCACGGCGGCGATCACGATCGGGATGGCCGCGGCGATCGAGGGCAGCCCCGTGGAGACCTCCTCGCCCAGGGCGCGGACTGTGATCACGCCGGCGACCAGGATCGCCACTAGCACCACGATCGTGAGGAGCGCGGTGAGCAGGATCGACCAGACCAGACGTCCGGTGGGCACGGTGAGCATGGTCTGCTCGGGGGCGTCCTGGGTCAGTGGCTGCTCGGTGCCGGGCTGGTCGGTGCCAGGCAGTTCCGGACCGAGTCGCACTGGACCGGTCTCCCCGCCCGATTCGGCACCGGGTTCCTCGCTCAGTGGAGCGATATGACGCGTGGGATCTTCGCTCACGGGCTGTTTCGCTCCACTAAACTCCGTGGAACCCTGCGCCCCGGCGGCGCGCCGCAGAATCTCCCCGCGCAGCTGCTCCGCCTCACCGCTGCGGATGAACGCCAGCGTCATCGCCGCGGACCCGCCGCCGTCGGCCGCCTCGAAACTCAACTCGGCGAGCCCGAAGATCCGCGCCAACAGCGGGCGCTTGATGTCGATCGCCTGCACCCGGTCCAGGCGCACGTGGCGCTGCTGGCGAAAGATCCAGCCCGAGTGGACCTGCACCATCTCCTCGGTGATCCGGTACTGGTAGAACCGCCAGGACAGGTAAAACCCGCCCACAATGAGCAGCAGCAGCGCCAGCACCGCGCCGCCGGTGATGAGCAGGGCGGCGGACTGCAGGTCGAGCCCGTCTTCCACCACCACGGAGTAGAACTCGTCGGAGAACTGGGTGCCGAGGACGGCGAGGATCGCCACGAGGGTCAGCCAGGAGCGCACCACCGGCGAGATGGGGTGCACCCGGTGCCAGGCACCGTCGGCGTGATTCATCACAGCCCCGCCAATCGGGCCTGTCCGCGAGCCGTGAGCTGCTCGCGCAGGCGCTCTGCTTCGGCCACCGGGACGCCGGTGAGGGTGCCGGAGGTCTCGGAGGCGGCGGTGCTGATCTTCAGGGTGCGCACCCCGAACCCGCGCTGCAACGGGCCGTCGGAGACGTCGAGGTACTGCAGGCGCCCGTACGGGATGGCCACCACCTCGCGGAACAGGATGCCGCGCTTGATGAGGAAGTCGTCGTCGCGCTCGGCGTAGCCCATGGCGCGCACCTGTCGCGGAATAATGCACAGTTCGATGAGGCTGATCAGCAGGGTGATGGCGGGCAGTCCCCAGGCCAGCCAGCCCCACAGCCCCTCCCAGACCCCGCTGAGCTTCAGGATCAGCGGAACCGCAAGGATCCCGGTCCACACCACGGTGGAGATGGACTCGGAGATCAGGCGCAGCGGCACCAGTTTCGGGGACACCGGGCGCCATGGCACCCCGGCTTCGTCCAGGGTGCGGGCGGCTCCGGCATCGGGATCGGCCCAGTCCCGCGGCTCAACCGCCTGGGGTGTCGGTACCGCGCCCTCAGATTCCTGCATTGTTCTCCTTGTCAGGCCCGATTGCGCCCGGCTTGCGGGATGCCATCGGGGCCGGTGACGGGGCCTGTACCGTCACCGCCGTTGTTGCCGTTATTTCCGTTGTCGCCAGTAATCCGGCACCATTGTTCCACAACGCACCCGACCACCAGCAAGGCCAGACCGGTGGCGATCATGGTCACAGCCTCACCCACGGACCCCCAGCCGGTCAGCGGCACCCGGTGCACCACCACGCCCACGTGCCAGCCCATGATCACCGCGGACGCATAGGCACCGGCCTGGGCGAGCACCACCGTCTGTGCAGCGGCCACGGGGTTCATCCGGGCGGCCACGGGGCGGGATCGGTCCCGGCGCACGCGCAGCCCCAGCCCAAGGAGCACGACGACGACGGCGGCGATGGTGATCACTGAGGTCAGCCCGAGCACCGGGGTGACCCACCCGCGCTCGGCGGTGACATAGGAGGCCACCCAGCCCAGGGCGGCGGTGAGCACCAGGATCAGCACGATCAGACCCGGACGCAAGGTGGGCAGGGCGGGGCGGCTCATGAGTCTGTCCCGTCCAACCGGTGCACACCGTGGCGGTCGGCGGCGCGCTCGGCCAGCGCGGCTACCGGTGCTCCGTTGAGGGTGGCCTCCGGGTCCAGCCACGCCCAGGGCGCCAAGACGAAAGCGCGCTCGTGGGCGCGCGGGTGCGGGAGGGTGAGCCGCTCGGAGTTCAGCGTCAGCTCGGTCCAGTGGTCACCGTCGGCCACCCGGTAGGCGATCAGGTCGATGTCGAGGGTGCGCGGGCCCCACCGCACCTCGCGGGTGCGCGCTGCCAGCTGTTCGAGCTGCTGGGCGAGGTCGAGCAGTTCCAGCGGGGTGAGCCCGGTGTCCACGGTGACGATCTGGTTCAGGAAGTCCGGCTGATCAGCCGGGCCGGTCTCCCCCACCACCGGAGCCGTGCGCGCCCGTGGGGAGATCCCGGTGACTCGCGTCTGTGTGCCCCGTCCAGCCAGGCCGGTCACCGCCTGATCCAGCAAGGCGGCAGAATCCCCGAGGTTCGAGCCCAGGGATAGCACGGCGGTATTCACGGCTCACCGCTCCCGGGCCACGACAACGGCAACGTCGGCGAAGTCCGCGGGGATCGGCGCCTCGGGCTTGTGCACGGTGACCAGTACACGGTGCACCAGCGGCTGAGTCTCCAGCACGGCGTCGGCGATGCGGGCGGCCACCGTCTCGATGAGCCGGGCGGGCTCCCCGGTGAGGATGCCCAGCGCAGTCTCGGCGACCTCGGCGTAGTTCACGGTGTCGGCCACGTCGTCGGTGCGCGCTGCGGTGTCCAGCTGTCCGTCCACCAGCTCCAGCTCGACGTCGACCAGGAACGTTTGCCCTTCGGCCCGTTCCCGTTCCAGCACCCCGTGGTAGCCGCGGGCGCGCAACCCGGTCAGCCGAATCAATTCGCTCCGCCCCAGGCGGCGGCTACCCGCACCGCGTCCACGGAGGGGGCGACGTCGTGCACGCGCACCGCCCAGGCCCCGTGGGCTGCCGCCAGGGCGGTCACCGCGGCGGTGGCGTGGTCGCGTTCGGTCGGCCCGGGCGCGGTGCCGCGGGAGTTGGCGAGCAAGGTGCCCAAGAACCGCTTGCGCGAGGCCCCCAGCAGCACCGGGAAGCCCAGCGCGGCGAGGCGATCCAGTCCGCGCAGCAGCTCCCAGTTGTGCTCGCCGGTCTTAGCGAAGCCGAGCCCCGGATCGAGAATCAGCCGCGCCGGATCCGCCCCGGCCGCGATGAACCGGTCCTTCACCTCGGAGAGTTCCCGGAGCACCTCGGTCACCACGTCGTCGTAGTCGGCGAGGGAGTCCATCGACTGTGCATCCCCACGGTTGTGGGTGATGATGTAGTGCGCCCCGGTCTCGGCGACGAGCTCCGCCATCTCGGCCTCGTGGGTGAGCCCGGAAACGTCGTTGATGATCACGTCTCCGTATTTCAGCGCCGCACGGGCGGTGCTGGCGTGACGGGTGTCCACGGAGACGACGGCGCCAGCGCGCACCAGCGCCTCGATCACGGGCAGCACCCGGCGCTGCTCCTCCTCGGGTGCGACCTCCTCACGGCCCGGGGCGGTGGATTCCCCGCCCACGTCGATGAGGTCGGCGCCGGCGTAGTGCAGCTTCAGCCCGTGCTGGATGGCGGCTTCGGCGTCGAAGTGCTCCCCGCCGTCGGAGAACGAATTGTCGGTCACATTAACGACACCCATCACCAGGGTGCGGTCGGTGGGCAGGTCGGCGAGACTGCGCCGGGCGACCTTGCGCACGACGCCGACGGGTCCGGTGGAGGGCCCCGTTCCGGGGATGGCGGCCATCGATGACATAGTGGTCCTTTGCTCGGTGTCCTAGGGGCGTTCCAGGATGAGGCTCATGGCTTCGGCCCGGGTGGTGGCGTCGCGCAGCTGTCCGCGCACCGCGGAGGTCACGGTCTTCGCCCCGGGCTTGCGCACCCCGCGCATCGACATGCACAGGTGCTCGGCCTGCACGACGACGATCGCGCCGCGCGGGTGCAGGTGCTCCATGAGGGCCTCGACGATCTGGGTGGTGAGCCGCTCCTGCACCTGGGGCCGTCGCGCGAAGACCTCCACGAGCCGGGCCAGCTTGCTCAGCCCGGTGATCCCGCCGTCGGGCGACGGGATATAGCCAATGTGCGCATGGCCGTGGAACGGGACCAGGTGGTGCTCGCAGGTGGAGTAGAACGGGATCTCCTTGACCAGCACCAGCTCGTCGTGGGAGATGTCGAAGGTCGTGCCCAGCACCTCCTGCGGATCCTGGGTCAGGCCGGAGAACATTTCCGCGTAGGCGCGCGCCACCCGGGCCGGGGTCTCCTGCAGGCCGTCGCGCTGCGGGTCCTCCCCGATGGCGGCCAGGATCTCCTTGACGGCGGCTTCGATGCGCGGCTGATCAACCATCAGCGGTTCTCCTCGTTCAGGCCGGACTCGCCAGCAGATTCACCGGGCAGTTCCGTGCCGGGGCTGGGATCCACCAGCGGCCCCAGCGAATCGGAGGTGTCCTCCGGAGTCTCCTGGCTGGTCTGGCTGACCTGGCTCGTCTGCTCCTGCTGGGCGCGCTTCTCGGCGGGCGAGAGCACCGGCGGGGTGTCGGAGACCGGGCGGGACTCGTTGTAGAGCCACACCTCGCGGGGTTCGCGCTTCACGATGTCGGCGAAGATCTCGGCGATCTCCTTCTGGTTCAGGGTCTCCCGCTCCAGCAACTCATA
Organism: Micrococcaceae bacterium; assembly: GCA_052084925.1. Taxonomy (GTDB): domain Bacteria; phylum Actinomycetota; class Actinomycetes; order Actinomycetales; family Micrococcaceae; genus CmP2. The sequence continues at coordinate 48,151 of JBQDEV010000009.1, read as the reverse complement.
GGCCAGCCGGTCGAGGATCTCCCGGTTCTGCTTGAGGATCTCGTACGCCTCGGAGTGGGCGGCGTCGAGCAGTTCGCGCACCTCGGCGTCGACGATGCCCGCCACCGATTCGGAGTACTCGCGCCCGGAGCCCATCTCCTTGCCCAGGAACGGTTCCGAGTTGCCCGAGCCCAGCTTCACGGTGCCGATCCGGGCCGACATGCCGTAGTCGGTCACCATCTTCCGCGCCGTGTCGGTGGCCTTCTGGATGTCGTTGGAGGCGCCGGTGGAGGGGTCGTGGAACACCAGCTCCTCCGCCACCCGGCCGCCCATCGCGTAGGCCAGCTGGTCCAGCAGTTCGTTGCGGGTGACGGAATATTTGTCGTCCTCGGGCACCACCATGGTGTAGCCCAGGGCGCGGCCGCGCGGCAGGATGGTGATCTTGGTGACCGGCGCCGAGTTCCGTAGTCCGGCCGCCACCAGCGCGTGGCCGCCCTCGTGGTAGGCGGTGACTTTGCGCTCGTGTTCCTTCATCAGCCGGGTGCGCTTCTGCGGGCCAGCCATCACCCGGTCCACCGCCTCGTCGAGGGCGCGGTCGTCGATGAGCTGCGCGTTCGAGCGGGCCGTGAGCAGTGCCGCTTCGTTGAGCACGTTCGCCAGGTCGGCGCCGGTGTATCCGGGGGTGTTCTTCGCCAGGGCGCGCAGGTCGACACCGTCCACCAGGGGCTTGCCTTGGGCGTGGACCTGCAGGATCTTATGCCGCCCTTCCAAATCCGGTGCCTCCACCGGGATCTGGCGGTCGAAGCGGCCCGGGCGCAGCAGCGCGGGGTCCAGCACGTCGGGGCGGTTGGTGGCGGCGATCAGGATGACGTTGGTGGTGGCGTCGAAGCCGTCCATCTCGACGAGCAGCTGGTTCAGGGTCTGCTCGCGCTCGTCGTTGCCGCCGCCCACGCCGGCGCCGCGGTGGCGGCCGACGGCGTCGATCTCATCCACAAAGATGATGGCGGGCGAGTTGGTCTTGGCCTGCTCGAACAAATCACGAACCCGGGAGGCGCCCACGCCCACGAACATCTCGACGAAGTCGGAGCCGGAGATCGAGTAGAAGGGCACACCCGCCTCGCCGGCCACGGCCTTGGCCAGCAGAGTCTTGCCGGTGCCGGGGGGACCGTAGAGCAGCACGCCCTTGGGGATCTTCGCGCCCACGGCCTGGAACTTCGCGGGTTCGGAGAGGAACTCCTTGATCTCGTGGAGCTCCTCGACGGCTTCATCCGCCCCGGCCACGTCGACGAAGGTCACCTGCGGCATGTCCTTGGTGATCAGCTTCGCTTTCGACTTACCAAACTGCATCACCTTGCCGCCCCCACCTTGCATGCGGGAGAGCAGGAACCAGAACAGCAGGGCGATGATGAGGAACGGGATGAGGAAGCCGAGCATGCTCAGCAACCAGTTCGACTGGACCGGCTCGTCGGTGTAGTCGTCCAGGTCGGAGCCCTCGACCGCGGTGATCACGTTCTCGGCGCGGGCCTCGGAGAAGAAGAAGTGGACCTGTTCCCCGAGCTCGCGGTCATCGAGGGTGAGCTCCTCGTGCAGGGTGAGATCGACCCGGTTTTCGCCGTCGTCAACGAGGGCCTGGGCCGCCTGATCCTCGGCCAGCAGCTGCATGCCCACCGAGGTGTCGACGCGGGAGCTGGAGCTCTGGGTGAGCACCGGCACGACGAGCAGCAGCATCAGTACCGCGAGCACGATCCAGATGATCGGCCCCTTGAAGATCTTCTTGATGTTCACTCAGTCTCCTGTTCACGCGCGCGCACCCCTCATACCGTACCGGGTCGGTCAACTTCGCGGCGTCACACGGGGGCGCCGTTCGCAGACAGAGGACAGTCAGGAATAGACGTGCGGGGCCAGCGTGCCCACGAACTCCAGGTTGCGGTACTGCTCGGCGAAGTCCAAGCCGTAGCCCACCACGAACTCGTTCGGGATGTCGCGGCCCACGTACTTCACGTCGATCTCGGTCTTCATGGCCTCCGGCTTGCGCAGCAGCGCGCAGATCTCCACCGAGGCCGGACCGCGGGATTCCAGGTTGGTCTTCAACCAGGACAGGGTGAGGCCGGAGTCGATAATGTCCTCCACGATGAGCACGTGGCGGCCCATCAGGTCGGTCTCCAGGTCCTTCAGGATCCGCACCACGCCGGAGGACTTGGTGCCGGAGCCGTAGGAGGACACCGCCATGAAGTCCATGGTCACGTGCGAGCGGATGGCGCGGGAGAGGTCGGCCATCACCATGACCGCACCCTTCAGCACACCGACTAACAGCACGTCCTTGTCCGCGTAGTCGCGGTCGATCTGGGCGGCCAACTCGGCGACGGTGGCCTGGATCTCCTGCTTCGACATGAGCACGTGCAGCAGGTCGTCGGCAACGTCTTCTTCGATCATCGTGGGGCTCTCCTGAGGCGTCGGAACATCAACAGTGTCGCATATTCGGTGCCGCGTTCGCGCCAGACGTGCACCCCGGGCAGCTCGATGGGGCCGGCGGAGGAGCCGGAGCGGGCGGTGATCAGGGCATCGACGGCGCGCAGGCGTTCGGCGGTGGGCTGGGCGCCGGTGAGATCGACGACGGCGCGGGCGATCACGCGGCGGCGGATGGCGGGTGGCTCGGCGGTCAGGGCGTCCAGATGGAGCACTGTGGAGTCTGTCCTGGTGGCTGTGTCGGCTGGACTGGCGGGGCTGGTAGTGGCAGCGACGTAGACCCGGTCCGCCCAGTCTTCCAGGGCGGCGGCGTCGTCGGCGGCGAGCGCGGCGGTGCGGATGAGTCCGGCGCGCACCCCGGGGCCCAGTCCAGTGTCGGGGTCCTCCAGGGCGGGCAGCAGCCGGTGACGGACCCGGGCGCGGTGGCCGTCGTCGTTCATCGGGTCCTCCCACCAGTCCACCCCCGCCCAGCGGCAGATCGCCTCGGTGTCGGCGCGCGTCAACTCCAGCAGCGGGCGCACCAGGCGCAACGGTCCGACGTCGTGTGCCTCCCGGATCCCGGCCAGGGAGCGCAGCCCGGAGCCGCGGGCCAGCCCGAGCAGCACCTGTTCCGCCTGGTCGTCGGCGGTGTGGGCGGTGGCCACGGTGTGCATGCCGGTGCGCGTCGCCGCCTCACGGAAGGCCGCGTAGCGGGCGGTGCGGGCGGCTGCTTCGAGTCCCTGTCCCGTTTCCTGCACCTCTACCGGCAGCACCAGCACCGGGTCCAGCCCCAGTGCGCGCAGGACGAGTGCCGCCCGCTGCGCGACGTCGCCCGATCCGGCCTGAAGCTGATGGTCGACGACGACGGCGCCGGTACGTCCCTGTGCTGGTCCATCTGGTCGGAGTTGCGCGGCGGCCACGGCTAGGGCCAGCGAGTCCGCCCCACCGGAGACCCCGAGCAACAGTTCTGGCTGATTCCGCCTCAGCTCGCGCAGGGCGCGGACCGCGGTGTGCAGGGGCACCGGCCATCGGCTCGCGCGCACCGAGGTGAGGGTGGGCTTCACAGGCGGGCGACCCAGGCGTCGGCGTCGTGAATCTCCGCCTCAGTGGGCAGTAGGTCCGGCGACGTCCACACCTGGTTAAACCCCTCCGTCCCGATGAGCTCGATGGCGCGGTTCACGAAGCGCTGCCCGTCGCGGTACTGGCGCACCTTGGCTTCCATCCCGGTGAGCCGACGCAGCAACTGGGTGATGACGGAGGCGTTCTGGCCGCGCTCGGTGAAGCGGCGTCGGATGGTCTTCACCGTGGGCACCACGGAGCGGTCCACGCCGTCCATCACCACGTTGGCGTGGCCCTCCAACAGCGACATCACGGCGGTGATCCGGGAGAGCTGCTCGTCGTCGGCCACCACATCGAGCAGTGAACCGGACTGGCGGTCGTCCGGCGCGTCCCGGCGATTCAGCATCTCGGTGACCCGCTCGACCAATGTGCCCTCAGCGAGCGAGCCCAGCAGCGCGGTGATCTGGGCGTGCAGCCAGTCGCGCAGCCAGGGCGCGGCGGCGAACTGCACCCGGTGGGTCTGCTCGTGCAGGCACACCCAGAGGCGGAAATCCTGCGGGCGCACGTTCAGCTGCTGGCGCACCTGCATCACGTTGGGGGCGACCAGCAGCAGCCGGTCCAAAAACGGATCGTACTGACCCAGTACCCGGGTGCTCAGCAGGCTCAGCAGTCCCCCGGCCTGCACCCCGGAGAGGCTGGCGCCAAGCGCGGAGGCCTGCGGTAGTCCCGGGGTGAGCAACACCCGCAGCGAGTCCGCGTTGGCCCGCGCCCAGGTCGGGCGGTCCACCACCAGCACCGGGGAGTCGGGGGCGACGTCGAGCCCGCTGATCCGGCGCACGTGCTCCACGGACACCAGTGCCGCCTCGCGTAGCGCCCGGGTCTCCTCGCGCGCCTGACGCAGATTGGAGCGCGGTCCGGCCGCACTGACCCAGCGGGCGGTGGAGGCAGCGAGGCCCCAATCAATGGGTTCAGACATGCGTCCATCCCACCAGTCGCTCACGCACCCGTCAACATCCGCAGTCGGCCAACGTGACGGCGACGCGGTCCTGCAGCTCGCGCGCCTCGGCGACGGTTTCGCCCTCGGGTCCGGTGTTGAGCACGCTGAACCAGAGCTGCCGACCCTCGGCGGTGACGACGGTACCGGTGAGTGAGGAGTGGCGGGAGAGGGTGCCGGTCTTAGCGCGCACCGTCCCGGCCGCGCTGGTGCCGGTCATCCTCTCGGCCAGGGTGCCCTCCAGCCCGGCGGTGGGCAGCCCCAGGACCGCTTCGGCCAGCCATGGGCGGTGCTGTACCGCGTTCATCACCCCGACCAGCTGTGCGGCACTGATCCGGTTGGCGGCGGAGAGCCCGGAACCGTCGGCGATGGTGATCCCGCGGGCGTCCACCCCCAAGGTGTCGACGACGGCGGTGAGCAGTCCGGCCACCCCCTCGAAGCTGCCGGCCCGGCCCGAGGCGAGCGCGGCGTTGCGGGCGGTGACCTCGGCGACCTGATTGTCGGAATGCACTAACAGGTACTCCACCTGTTCGGCCACGGTGGCGGAGTCCACCGCACCCAGTTCCTCGCCGTCGCGCTCACCGAGCCCGGCGGTGGCATCGCGCTCGGTGTCCTGTTCGACGTCGAGTCCGGTGTCGGCGGCCAGCTGCGCCACCTGATCGCGGAACACGCTCACCGCGTGCGCGCCCGGATCGGCCACTCGCTCGCCGTTGTCACGCGCGCCATGGAGGGCCAGCGGCTGCACGGGGCTAATGTTTCCGGACTCCACGAGGGTGTCGTTCCAGGTCAGCTGCGGCCCGGAGTATCCGCCGTCGTCGAGCACGATCCGCAAGTCTCCGGTGCGTCCATCCAGTGCGTCGATCGTCTGCGCGGCGAGGCTGCCGAGCCCGGCCCGGCCGTCGACATCGTCGTCGTTCGCACCCTCGCCCAGCAGCGCATCCCCGCCGGCCACCAGGGCGACGGTGAGTGGCTCCTCGCTCACGAGCACGGCGCGGGTGGTGTAGCGGTGTTGGGGTCCCAGTTCATACAAGGCGGCGGCCGCGGTGAGGATCTTCAGCGACGACGCCGGGGTGCGGGCGGTGGTGGCGTCCCGGTCGTAGAGCACCTCCCCGGTCATCACGTCGGTGACCAGTGCCGCGGTGGACAGCTCCGAGCCGAGCACGGTGTTGAGCCGGCGGGACAACACCTCGGTGGGCAGCGGGGCCTCCGGGTCGAGGGCGAGTACCTGCGACGGCGGTTGCGTGGCCGCGGCGAGCACCGGGGCGAGTTTTTCTTCCGCAGCGAGGATCCACTGCCGGGCCCCGGCGAGGCTGGTGGCGGGCACGGAGGTGGCGGTCAGCGCGGCCCGCTCCGCCTGCTTCTCCGGCGGGGCCTCCAGCACGGTGCAGCCGGTGAGCAACAGCGCACTCACGGCGAGCGCCAGACCCTTCACCTTCACACCTGTGAGCGTACCAGCGCGATACTCTGGTGCTGACCATCCCCTGAAAGGAGCCTCATGAGCCACGACGTCACCATCGAGATCCCCGCCGGTTCCCGCGTCAAGTACGAGTTCGACCACGAGACTGGTCGACTGCGCCTGGACCGTGTGCTGTTCACCCCCATGCAGTACCCCACCCACTACGGGTTCTTCGAGGACACCCTGGGCGAGGACGGCGACCCGCTGGACGCCATGGTGTACCTGCCCGGTTTCGATCTCGTCCCCGGTGTGATCGTGGAGGCGCGCCCGATCGGCGTGTTCAACATGACCGACGACGGCGGCGGCGACGCGAAGTTGCTGTGCGTCCCGGACGACAAGCGTTTCGATCATATCCAGGAGCTCTCCGATATCGAGGAGTGGCTGCTGAAGGAGATCGAGCACTTCTTCACCCGCTACAAGGACCTGGAGCCCGGCAAGTGGGTCAAGGCCGAGGGCTGGGCCGACCGCGCCGCTGCCGAGGCAGAGCTGAAGGCGTCCATCGAGCGCTTCGACGCGCATGGTGAGGAGACCGACGACGACGAGCCCCAGGGCCGCGACGTCTGATTCTGCAGTCTTTCCGCACCCGCCCGTCGGATCAGCCAGGTTCTGCTGATGCGGCGGGCGCTGTGGTTCTGCGTGGTGTTTTTCGGCGTGCTCTTCCGGCGCCCAGCACCGAGGACACCGAGCAGCGCACGGTGAGCTGCGTGTGCCGCAGGGCCGAGTAGCCCGTCGCGATTCCTGGTGGCGCGGTTCCTGGTGGTCCGTTTTCTGCGGGTCCGTTCTCCGGCGGCCCTTCTGGCACTCCTTCCGGCGGTCCGTTCAGTGACAGCCCTGCGGCCGGAGCGCTGATGGATCGGGGACGTCGGCGCGGGTGGTCCCGCCACACCCGGTTACGCCGGGGTTGTCGTTCGGCGTCGTCCAGCAGAGGCGCCAGACTCGCAGTCGGGGTGAACCAGGGAACGCCGTCGTGCATCCGGATGATCCAGTGATCTTCGTGCACGGAATGGTGGTGATGCGTGCACAGCAACACCCCGTTGTCGATGCTGGTGGGCCCGCCCTGCGCCCAGGGAACGATGTGGTGGGACTCGCACCAGGCGGCCGGGAAGGTGCACCCCGGAATCGCGCAGCCGCCGTCGCGCGCCACCAGCGCCCGCCGCTGGGCCGCGGAGAACAGCCGGTTCCCCACCGCCACGTCTAGCACCTCGGAGTCGGTGCCCAGCACCACGGGAATGATCTCGGCGTTGCAGAGCATCCGGCGCAGCATCGATGCCCCGGCGGGACCGGAGTAACCGGCGGCCACCAGTAGCTCTTGCGAGCTGGCACCCTCGAGCAGCGCGGGGTCAAAATCGGCAGGCAGCAGCCCGGAGCGATGAGCCATCCGCATCAGGGCCCCGAGCCCGGCGGTCACGTGCAGCTGCGGCCGCGCCCCGCCCTGGCTGGGCAGGCCGTTACCCAGGTCCCGCAGCCCCGCGCCGAGCACCCCGAGCAGACCGTCGTGCGCGCGCTGAGTGCGGCTGCGCTCGTCGGTAACCACCGGCTCCTGCTGCGCATCGCAGGGCTCCTCGCCGCGGCGTCGCGGATTGTTCGCGGCCGCTTCCACGGTGCGCAACAGCTCGTGGCCTTCCTGGGTGAGACTCGCCTCCCAGAGGAACACCTCGCCATCCTGTCGGATGAAGCGCAGCCCGCGCCGCCGGTAGGCCTCCCGCTCTCCGGGGGCCACCGGATCCTCGGGGTTCAGCAGCATCAGCACGGCCTGGCGCCAGCGCGCCACCGTGGCGCGGAACTCCGCGTAAGAATCAACTCGGGCTGACTCCGCCAGCTCGGCGTCCCCGCCGCGGATCAGTCCGTCCACGACTCTGAGATCAATGTCGCCCAGCTCGGCCTCGGCCCGGATCTTGGCGACGGCGCCGGTGATCACCCGCAACCGGTCGGCACCGATAGAGCAGTCCGCGAATCCGGCTGCCACCTCGGGGAGCAGGCTGCCCAACCGCCCCGTGGCGTCGTCGCCCATCTCATCCGTGCTGCCGGGGGCTCCTAAACGGTGGGGTTGGAAGTTCTCGGCGTCGCGCACCCGCTGCGCGGCGGCATGGCGCGAGACGCTGGTGGTGTCCTGCAGGAATTCACCGGGGTTGCGGAAGCCGATCTTGCCCTGCGCCGGGAGCCCGAGCAGGGCGGCGCGCTCCGCGGGCTGGGCGAACGACTCCGCGGTAATGCCATCGAGCCGCGCCTGCACGCCGGAGGCCAACTGCAGCACCGACTGGGTGGCACGCAGCAGACCGGGCACGGTGTTGCCCGCATCGACGGCGTCGTCGACAGAGAACCGCGCGAATTCTGAGCGCATGTCCGGATCCGAGAGCCGGCGACTCACCGTCTGCAGCCCCTCCTGCACGATGTGCAGGGCGGCATCCAGGCTGATGTCGGCGAACAGATCGGCGGCATCGACCGGCGCAGCGGCGGTCTGCACAGCACTCTCGGCAGGCTTCAGCAGGGTGGTCACCGCCGCTCACCTCCCGACCTTGCTCGATCCATCGTTTGATGAATCTAGCATACCCTTTTCGGGCGCGCTAGTACAGGTGTTTTATCCACAGATTTGCTGTGTAGGACCCTTCGCGAGCGCGCGGCCGTCCACAGGTTGACAGAACGGGGCTTGACGGCGGACGGCTACAACCCCTCGGCGAGCTCGAAATCTGGGTGCGGGTCGAGGCAGAGCGACACGGAGTGCTCGGTCGCGTCCTCGCCGCTCGGCTCGGCGTCGAGCAGGGTGAACACGCCCGCCGCCGGATCCTCCACGGCCTCGCCGCGATGCAGCACCACCGCCCCAAATCCGCCGTCGCCGTCGTCGACACCCCGCAGGTCCGCGTACACGCCGTCGTCGTCCTCCCCCACCGCGGACACCGTGTACGCCGGGAAGGGCTCGACGCCGGGGCGCAGCACGGCGCTGCCCTCGATGCTCAGCCGCACCCCGGTGCACTCGATCGGGGTCGACTCCGCCGACGTTCCGTTCTCAGCCCCGTTCTCAGCCCCGTTCTCTGACCCTTTCTCAGCCCCGGAACCACCGCAGCCCGCGAGCGCACTCAGCGCCAGCCCCGCGATCACGACGACGCCGAGCTTCCGCGCCACCCCGCCAGCCCGCCGCTCGACCCGGACGTCACGCACCAGTACCTCACGCATCGCCCAGCCCCGGATCCAGCGCGAACCCGGGCGCGGGACGGAACTCGAACACCGCACCCGCCGGCCGCGTGCCCGGAGCGAGCCCGCCCACCTGCGGGGTCACGTGCAGCAGGGTGAACGTCCCTGCGCGTGCATCGGTCACGGACTGTCCCGCGGTGAGCCGGGTCCGGGGGATCCCGCCGTCGGGCGCCGGATCCACCCCCTGCAGGAAGGCGACCATCACGCCGTCCTCGATCCCGGCCGCGGCCATCGTGTAGGCGGGGAACGGCCCGGTCCCCGGCCGGAACACCTCGGTCCCGGTCAGGGCGAAGCGCAGCGCCCCGCCCCCGTGCCCCGTTGCTGCATCGTGTGCCGGATCGGTCATGACGAGTACCCTCCCGAAATGGAGACGTCGCTGCAGTAGGTCTCGAAGTCCTCCCAGGACATCGTGAAGGTGGCGTCCAGCGGGGTGGTCGCGTCGTCACCCGTGCCGCCGGGGTTGTTGTACCCCCAGGGGTTGCGCAGGGTCACGCCGTTCTCGTCGGAGGACACCACCTCATAGGCGTGCGAGCCTACGATCTCGATCTGCTCCTGCTCGCCGTCGATGGTCACGGTGGTCACGTTGACCGCCTCCTTGACATCCTCCTCGGACATCCCCGCCGTGGCCGCCACCGCGGGACGCCCTTCTTCTCCGGCCGCGATGATCTCGTCTCGCTGCGCCCCGGAGTACCCGTCCCCGAGACCGAGGAACCCTCGACGACGTCGAACCACCTCCGAGTCGGTGCCGGTCAGTTCCTCCAGCGAAGCATCGGGTCGCCCGCCGGTCAGTCCGTTGCCCTCGCTATTATCCGGCAGGGTCCCGGCCGGATACACCTGCCCGTAGGCGGCCTCGATCACCGAGAACGCGTTCGGCCCGCCCGAACTGCCGGCGGCGCCGTACTGGTAAATGTCATCCACGAACACGGTGCGCCCGCCCCCGGAGTCGGGGTTCAGCGGGTCCTCGTAGAGGGTCACCATGAACCCGACCAGCTCGCCGTCCACATAGTGCGGCTGCACCATCTCCTTCAGGTGCTCGCGCCCCTCGGTGGTGCGCGCCATGCTGGACAGTGCGGCCAGCAGGTAGCAGTCGCCGATGCTGCGCTGGTTGATGTCATCGGGGTAGAGCCGCCCGTTCTCCAGCGACTCGGCGATCCCCTCCAGCTCGTCGGCCCGCAGGTCCCGGCGCGTGCCGCGGTCCCGACCGTCGTCGGTGTAGTTGTAGGGCTCGGCGTGAGCACCCTCGGCCAGCAGCGCCGCGCAGATCCCGGCCGCCGCGCGCACGGCGGCCACCGCGTCCACGTAATCCTGCTGGTTCCGCGTGACCTCGGGCAGCACCCGGAGGTAGGCCTGCGCCTTCTCGACGAGCCCGGTGGCGGCGTCAACCTCGGCATCGAGGTGGAGCATGGTCGCCCGGATCCCCTCGCAGCGACCCTGTTCGGCCTGCACCACCCAGCCGTAATCCTCCAGCGCGCCGGCGGAGCGGCGGGTGCCTTCCTGAAGGTCGGCGATCTGCAGGGTCTGGTCGTACATGACGTCGCCGAAGGTCTCGGCGGCCTCGCCCTCCCATTCCTCGGGGGCGTTCTTGGTGGTCAGTGCGGTGTCGTAGTCGTCCTGCAGCGCGTCGGCGAGGTGGGCGAGGTCGGTGGCGCTGGAGAAGATGCCGGTGGCCTGGCCGGGCACATCGCCGATGAGGTTCGCGAAGAGTCCCATGGCAGATCAGTCGGTTCCGAAGATGCGGCGCAGCGGGGCGATGACATCCACGGCCTGATAGCTCCGCCCGAGGGTGGTGCTCCACTCCTCGTCGGTGGTCACCGTGTAGTCGCTGAAGTCGCCGACTTCGGTGGCCAGGTAAGAGAACCGGTTGCCGAAGCGGTTGTGGTGGGTCCGGGCGTCACCGGCGAAGGCGGTCATCGCCGCGTCCACGCCGGGGTCGCCCAGCACGTCCACCCCCGGATTCTCGGGGAGGCTGCGCTCCAAGAACGACGACGACGAACCCTGCAGCGCCGTCCGCAGTCGCCCCATCTCTTCCGGGTCGACGTTGAATCCGCCCACGCTGTGCTCCTGTGCTTCCGTGCTTCTGTGTTTCCGCGTTTCGCCGTCGACGGCCGGCTCGCGGCGGCCGATTCCGCTCTACAAGCTACCGCAGCAGCGAACGCAGCACCAGGGCCGCACCGTCACCGTAGACGTCGTCGGTCACCTCGTCGGCGATGCGCTTGACGTCGTCGGGGGCCTGCCCCATGGCCACCCCGCGGCCGGCCCAGGCCAGCATCTCGACGTCGTTGTAGCCATCGCCGATGGCCACCGTGTCCTCCAGGTTCACCCCGAGTCTGGCGCGCAGCGCCTCCAGCCCGGAGGCTTTGGTCACCCCGGCGGCGGCCACGTCCAGCCAGGCGCTCCAGCCCACCGAGTAGGTCACCCCCTGCAGCCCGATCGCCTCGACCGCTTCGGCGAACGACTCCGTGGAGGAGTCCGTGGAGAACACCACCAGGCGCACCGCGGTGGTCTCCAGCAGCTGCTCGAAGGACACGCCGCGCGCCTTCACCCCGAAACTCATGTCCTGGAACCGCTCCGTGGAGAGGAAGTTCCCGGCGTCGTCCTCGATGGCGTACTTCGCGCTGGGGATCCGGTGGCGCAGCTGCTCGAGCACCGGAGCAGGGTCGAAGGTGCGCCGGTCGATCACCTCGTACCCCTCCTCCACCTGGTCGGTGAGGCGCAGGGTGACCCCGCCGTTGCAGCACACCGAGTAGCCGTTGCGCATCCGGATGGTCTCGATAATGGGCAGCGTGGCCTGCAGGGAGCGGCCGGTGGCGATCATCACGTGGTGCCCGGCGTCCACGACGTCGCGGGCCGCGGCGCGCACCGTCTCCGACATCCGTCCGTCGTGATCCACCAGGGTGCCGTCAACATCGAGGCACACCATCTTCCTCCGTTCACCCGAGGGCAGTACGGTCGAGGCGGACGACGCCGTCGCCTCGTCGGGAACGGGCTGCGAGTTCTGCGGATCGTTCAGCATGGTTCCAGTCAACCACGTTCGACAAACCCGGCGTGACGTCCGGATGAACACCGCTCCCACCTAGAAGTTCACCCTCGCCTTAACCCTCGATCGACATGAGGAACAGGAGCGCATTTCGTCTATCACTTATACGCTGTTCGCTACGCCTTCGCTGTGGAGTGCGGTGCGCTCAGCGTCACAACGGCATCTCGCAGAATAGGAGTGAACCAGCAGTGGCACACATGAGACTCGCCCTCTTCGAAGGCGACGGCATCGGGTACGACGTAGCTCAGGCTGCCCGGCGCCTGTCTGAAGAGATGTTCGGGTTCATGGGCATCGACCATGAGATCGTCACGGTGCCGGTGGGCTTGTCTGCTCTGCGCGAGACCGGAAGTACTTTTCCCGCCGAGGCGCTGGCCGCTGCCCGCAATGCCGACGGCGTCATCCTCGGCCCCCTGGATCGCGAGCGCTACCCGCAGCCGAGCCTGGGCGGGCTCGACCCGGAGCGTGAGCTGATCCGGGAGTTGCGACTGTATTCCCGGTTCCGTCCAGCCCGCACCTACGGCGGGGTGGCCTCGCCGTTGCGCCCCCATGTTGACCTGATGGTGGTGCGTGACAACACCGATGGGCTGTTCGCCGATCGCAGCGCGGCCGAGGGACCTTCCGAGATGATGCCGACCCCGGATCTGGCGCTCTCGGTGCGGAAGGTGACCCGCGAGGGCATCGAGCGGCTGGCCCGCAGCGCCTTCGAGACGGCGCGGTTGCGGCGTCGTCATGTCACGGCCGCACATCAGTCAGACGCGCTGCCGGTCACCGAGGGGCTGTTCCTCGAGGCGGTGCGCGATGTGGCCACCGATTACCCGGATGTGGAGTACCACGAGGAGCGCGTGGACCGGATGGCCGCCTGGCTGGAGCGGGATCCCTCCCGGTTCGACGTCATCGTGACCACGAATCTGTTCGGCCGGATCCTCTCGGAGCAGGCCGCCCAAGTGACCGACTCACACCGGATCTCCGCGTCCCTGAGCGCGGGCTCCTCGCATGTGCTCGCCCAGGCCCAGCATGGCCCGGCCACACATCTCTCGGGTCAGAACGTGGCGAACCCGACGTCGATGCTGGCCTCCACCGGCATGCTGATGGCCTTCCTCGGCCATCAGGCGAAGTGCGATCGGCTCATCAGAGTGGCCAACACGGTGCAGCAGACGCTGGCCGAGGTGCTGGCCCACCCGGAGTGGCGCACAGCCGACCTGCACGGCCCGCTGAGCACGCACGAATACACCGACCTGGTGATTGAGCTCGCCCTGGCTCGGCTCGGTGCGACGCCGGTAGTGTAGAAGAGCAACGACACCAAGCAGCCCTCGGCTCATCGTCCCCGCGTCGACATGTCACCACATCATCGCTCTTGCACTCACCATGCATCATAGGATGACGGAAGTCCGGCGAAGAATTAGCCTCCGAGGCCGTGATCATGAGGGCTCTCGGCACGCATCGACGCACGATTCGGAGCACTGAGCGAAGCTCGTCGCCATGGGTGTCGCACCGGGGTTCTGTCCCCACAATGTCAACCAGAAACCTGAACGGTTCAAGGAGTTCCAGTGCCTGACATGAAATTCGGTGTCTTCGAAGGCGACGGCATTGGCCCGGAGGTGACCTTTTCTTCGCATCAGTTGCTCACATCTGTCCTCACCCATATAGACGTCGACCACCACATCGAATCGATGCCCCTGGGGTTCAGCTCAATCTCCTTCGGTGATCGCTCACCGGACCCCGACATGATCGCTCTAGCTCAGTCCTGTGACGGACTCATCCTCGGTCCAGTGAACTTCGGCAACTATCCGCCCAGCGAATTAGGAGTGTTGACTCCGAGTGCCGTGCTCCAACGCAACTTGGATCTCTACGCCACCGTGTGCCCCGTCCGCACGTTGAGCGGTATCACTCCGCCTCAGATCTCGCCCTTCGATTTGGCACTCGTCCACCTGAACGAGCCCGGATACGTGATGAATGAGAGCCAAGGCACCGTCAATGAAATGATGCCTACCTCTGATATGGCGTTGGCCGTCCGAAAGATCACTCGCGAGGGATCATCCCACGTAGCCCAAACTGCTTTTGAGGTGGCAGAACGACGGCGACAATCCCTCACCGTGGTGCACCAGACTGATCTCCTTCCCCTGACGGAGGGGATTTTCATGGAAAGTGTCCAGGATTTAGCACCCGATTATCCGACCGTGCGGGTCAATGAACTGCGGGTAGAGGACGCCATCGGTGTCTTGATCAATTCTCCGCACGAACTCGATGTCGTCGTCACCAGCAATTCGATCGGTCGTATCTTGACCGATCTGGCCACGGGTCTGTCTGGTACTTCTGGTGTCATCGGCAAATTGCTACAAGGGTCTTCTCGGATCATGGTCCAAACTCACCACGGCTCCGCTCCGACTATAGCTGGACAAGGCCAGGCCAACCCCAGCGCGGTGCTGTTTTCCTGCGCACACATGCTGTCCACTCTCGGGCATCGGCACCGCATGGAGTCGCTGATGGGCGCCGCCACCGCGATTCTGGATTCACTGACCGGTTGTCTTGCGGAGCCAACCCAGCGCACCGCTGAGCTGGGAGGACCCCTGAGCACCCACGATTTCACCGACCTTGTGATTGCAGAGACATTGAAGCGTCTGCCGGCGCCACAAGGCTAGGTGCTCACACCAGCGGGAGCACCTCGAGCCCGCCCAGGTAGGGGCGCAGTGCTTCCGGAACGGTGACGGTACCGTCGGCGTTCTGGTGGTTCTCCAGAATCGCCACGATCCAGCGGGTGGTGGCCAGCGTGCCGTTGAGGGTGGCCACCGCGCGGGTGCCACCCTTAGAGCCGTCGTCGTTGGTCACACGTTCGCGGATCTGCAGGCGCCGCGCCTGGAAGGTGGTGCAGTTCGACGTCGAGGTCAGCTCACGGTATGCACCCTGCGTGGGCACCCAAGCCTCGCAGTCGAATTTGCGGGCCGCGGACATGCCGAGATCGCCAGCCGCCGTGTCGATCACCCGGTAGGGCACCTCGATCTTGGCCAGCATCTCCTCTTCCCAGGCGAGCAGGCGGGCGTGCTCGGCCTCGGATTCCTCCACCGTGGTGTAGACGAACATCTCCAGCTTGTTGAACTGGTGCACGCGGATGATGCCGCGGGTGTCCTTACCGGCGGCACCGGCCTCGCGGCGGTAACAGCTTGAGTAGCCGGCGTAGCGGGTCGGCCCGGCGGACAGGTCCAGGATCTCATCAGAGTGCAGCCCGGCCAGCGCTACCTCAGAGGTACCTACCAGGTACAGGTCGTCGCGCTCGAGGCGGTAGATCTCGTCGTCGTGCTCGACGTCGAACCCGGTGCCCTGCATGGTCTCAGGACGCACCAGGGTAGGCGTGATCATCGGGGTGAAGCCGTTCTTCAGTGCCAGGTCCATACCCATCTGGATCAGGGCCATCTCCAGGCGCGCACCTACACCGCGAAGGAAGTAGAACCGCGAGCCGGAGACCTTCGCCCCGCGCTCCATGTCGATCGCGCCGAGCAGCTCGCCCAGCTCGAGGTGGTCCTTGGGCTCGAAGCCGTCCGCCGAGAAATCGCGCGGGGTGCCGATCTCCTTGAGCACGCTGAAGTCGTCCTCGCCACCGGCCGGGATGCCGTCGATGATGAGGTTCGGGAAGACCCGCTGCAGGGCGTCGAGCTCGGCTTCCTTTTCATTGGACTCGGCGTCGGCGGCCTTGACTTGAGCGGCCAGCTCCTTCACCTCGGCGAGCAGCTGCTGCTTCTCCTCACCCTGGGCCTGCGCGACCTTCTTGCCGAAGGACTTCTGCTCGGCACGCAGAGATTCGAACCGAGACAGCGCGGAGCGACGCTCGGCGTCGGCATCGATGATGCGCTGCACCAGCGACTCATCCGCCCCGCGGGCGCGCTGCGAGGCTCGGTACTGATCAGGGTTCTCGGTGAGGTGCTTGACGTCAATCACAGCACCAGCCTACCTAAATAGCATCTCAAAGATGCTGTTCGATGCTGTCGCGAGGCAGAGATGCTGGCAGAAAATGCTTCAGTGATGGCTCATGGCCGGTGGGCGGAGGGATCGCGAGCCATGTCCCATCACTGAACAGATCTACACTGGGGTCATGAGCGCTGAGATGATCCTGGCCGTGGTGGCCCTCTCCCTGATCCTGCTGTTGCTCGTCACGGTCATCGTGCTCAGCGTCCAGCTCCGGCGACAGGCCCATCTCGTCCACCGGCTGGTGGAGGGGCTCGACTCGGTGAGCCTGCAGGTGCAGACCATTTCCTCCGTGCCCTCAGTGGCGCGCTCGCTCGACCCGACGCAGAAGGTCGCGCTGATCCTGAACCCCGTTAAGCCCCATGCCGCCGACACGCGTCGCCAGGTGGAGGTCACCGCGCGGGTGGCAGGAATGCCAGCGGTGATGGTCTACGAGACCACCGAGGCCGATCCCGGTCGGGCGATGGCCGAGCAGGCACTGGCCGACGGCGCCACCGTGGTACTGGCCGCCGGCGGCGACGGCACCGTGCGTCGGGTGGCCGAGGTGCTGGCTGGCACGGAGGCCTCACTCGGCATCCTGCCGCTGGGCACCGGGAACCTGCTGGCCCGCAACCTGCACCTGCCCATCACCGATATGGAGCAGTGCATCACCATCGCCCTGCAGGGTCATCACCGCGCCATCGATACGGTCACGATCCGCCTCACGAACCAGGACGGTTCCGTGCAGCGCACCGCGTTCACGGTGATCGCCGGGGTCGGTTATGACGCCGACATCATGGACACCACCAATGACACTCTCAAGCAGCACGCCGGGTGGCTGGCTTACGGCGAGGCCGGCATGCGACAGCTCGCGGGCAAGCGCAAGGAGATCTCCGTGTCACTCGATGGCGGACCCCTGCAGCGCTACCAGGTGCGCTCCGTGATGGTGGCGAACTGCGGGCTACTCACCGGAGGCATCAACTTCATTCCGCACGCCGTGATCGACGACGGTTTGCTCGATGTGGTGTTGCTGTCCCCGCGCCACGTGGTGGACTGGCTGCGCATTGCCGGCAAGACGCTGTTGAAATCGCGCCGCAAGCTGCCGGCACTCGAATCGCACCAGGCCACCCAGTGCAAGATTGTGCTGCACGAACCGATGACGTCCCAACTCGACGGGGATGCCTCGGATCAGGTCCGCGAGATCTCCGCGCGAGTGCAACCGGAGTCGCTACGGGTTCAGGTCCCGGAGCGGCCCAACAGTTCGGTAACCCAGGCCTGACCGGAGTGGTAGGCTGCGTCGGTGGTGTGCTCGGGCACCTGGTACCGGCGCTGATCGGCCCGCGGGTAGGACCCCAGGAACCGCACGCCAGGAATCATCCGGTACAGCGCGGCCAGGGCGGCCGACACCCGCTCCTCTGCGAGGTGGCCCTCGAGGTCGATGGAGAAGAAGTAGCTCCCCAATCCGGCGCCGGTCGGGCGTGATTCGATGCGGGAAAGGTTGATCCCGCGCGTGGAGAACTGGTCGAGAATCTCCATCAGTGCGCCCGGGTGATCTTCCGGTAGCGGCACCACCACGGTGGTCTTGTCGGAGCCGGTCGGCTCCCCCAGCGGCCCCGGTCGCGAGACGACGACGAAGCGGGTGACCGCACCGGCGGTGTCTTCGATCGCCTGGGCGAGCACGGGCAAGCCCACCTGTTCGGCCACCAGCGGCGAGCACACGGCGGCCTGGTAGCCGGTCTCAGGGTCGAGCAACCCGCGCGCACCGGCTGCCGTGGAGGAGGCGGGAATGAACTCGGCGTTGGGCAGGTGCTCGGCGGCCCAGTTGCGCACCTGCGCCCAGCCGTGGGAGTGGGTGGCCACGCTGGTGATCTCCGCCAGTGGCAACTCGGTGCGCCCCACAAGCACGAAGCTGATGGGGACCAACACCTCGCGCACGATCTGCAGCCCGTCATCGGCGGCAATGTCGTCGAGGGTGGCGGTGACCCCGCCCTCCACCGAGTTCTCGATGGGCACGACGGCGAACTGGGCGTCCCCGGCGCGCACCTGTGCCAAGGCGGTGATCACGGAGCCGACGGGACGGTATTCGCCGTCGTCGGAGGAGACCACCTGGCGCAGCGCGGCCTCGGTGAAGGTGCCTTCCGGGCCGAGGAAGGCGTAGACCGGTCGGCTCATTTCACGATCGGCTCGGCGCCGCCGTCGGCCTCCATCGGCTTGCCAGCTTCGAGCCAGGCGCCGGAGCCACCGGCAATGTTGAACGCGGAGAATCCGCGCGCCTGGAGGAATTCGGCGGCGCGGGCGGAGCGTCCGCCGGTCCGGCAGATCACGTAGTAGTCGGTGTCCGGGTCCAGCTCGGCGTCGAAGCGCTCGGGCAGCTGATCCAGTGGCAGGTGCTGCGCACCGGCAGCCCGGCCGGCCACGAACTCGTAGTCGTCGCGGACATCGAGGATGGTGGCGCCCTCGGGGACGTCGTTCACGGTGACGGTCTCGTACATGCTCATCCCCCTAGCCTAGCGACCTGACGGCCCCGCCTCACCAAGTCATCGTTCAGCGTCGTGGAATCCGCCGAGCTCGACGATATCCACAGCGAAACCGTCCATTACATTCAGGCCGCCCGCACCCGCCTCGTTGAGCCGTCGCTTCGTTGGCGCAGCGCCATCGTCCTCATTACACGTGGGGCTACATATTCCTCATTCCCGCTCCGTACCTGGATGGAAAGACCTGAAATCACGGTCCTTCTCACCAATGTGGCCCTGTTCCTCTACAGCCATTACTCTGCTGATTCACATCTATTCAGCACACTTGTCGAATCGATGTTTTCCACAGGGTCAGCGTCATTCCATTTTGGCCATCCACGCCTTGCCTATGCGCCCTCAAAATTTAACGTCGAGCCGTAATATTAATCTATGCATCGACGCTATACCGATCCACTCCTTGCCAAGAATTACCTCGCTCAGAAGCTCGTGCGTACCGAAGACCCTCGACTCGAGTTCAAAGAGGCTCGGCTTCAATTCGACATGAAGAAGCTCGCTCAGTACTGCGTGGCGATATCGAATATCGGCGGCGGCGACCTTTTCCTCGGTGTTTCCGATCGCCTTCCACGTTCAGTCGTTGGGACTGAAGCGTTTAACGATACGAACGACACTGAAATGACTCTCAGAGATCGTCTGGGATTCAAAGTTGAGATCGAAGAGATCGAATACGAAGGCAAACGAGTCCTTCGGTTCATCATTCCACCACGTCCTCGCGGAACTCCCCGTCAGTTGGAGGGAGCATATTTGACCCGAACCGGAGAGAGTCTGACTGGAATGACAGAGGATGAGCTTCGGAGCATTTTCTCTGAGACTGCACTTCCTTACGAGCAAGAAGAAGCTTCCGAATCGCTACCCTCCTCAGGCGTTTTCGAGCGCCTTCACTGTGACGGCATATTTGACTTGCTTCAAGAGCCGAGACCTGCATCGTCGGTCCAACAGCTCAAAATCCTAGAGCGTATTGGTTTGATTAAGCGCTCTCAAATTGAAGACGAGTGGATCATATTAAAGCTTGGAGCCCTGGTCGCCGCCCGAGACCTCGAGACGTTCCAATTGCAAACACACAAGCTACGCGTCCTACGATACGAAGGGTCAGGTCGCCTTCACGCCGTCACTGACAAGCTTTTCGATTCCGGATATGGGCTTGCCATGGGTGAGGCTCTTGAATTTCTCAGTGCGATGATGCCACGGCGCGAGGAATTCTCCGAAGCACACCGTAAGGATGTGCACCCATACCCCCAGGTGGCACTTCGGGAATTGCTGGCCAACGCACTGGTTCACCAGGATTTTCATGCACTCGTTGGGAGCAACTATCCGACCGTGGAAGTTTTCGCTGACCGTATCGAGATTTCGAATGGCGGAGAACCGCTGATCGATGTTCGCAAGTTTGTTACCGAGAACGCTCAACGCAATCGAGATCTTGCAGACATGATGCGACGGCTGGGTCTAGCCGAAAATAGAGGAAGCGGCGTTGATAGGACTCTCGCAGCCTTTGAGGAAATTCATGGAGCAGCACCCGAATTCATATCGGAAACCGTAAGCACGCGCGTGATTCTCCGAGGATCACTGAGTTGGGAACAAATGGGACCCAACGAACGGCAGTGGGCCACCTACATGCACTGCTGTTTGAAATGGGCCAATGGTTCGCATATGACAAACTCCTCGCTGCGTGAGCGCTTCGGCCTGCCTAAGTCAAAGGTAGCGTCGATTAGCAACCTCATCGCGGAGCTCGTCAAGCTACAAGTGATCATTATCGACCCTCGAGGCCCAGCCGGAAACCGATCACGCCGCTATATACCTTTTGCGTAGCGACGTAATGGCAGAGTCAATATCGTGGGAAGGTCTGCAGACCTGCTGATCTGGCACGACTCCGGGATGCTCGGCTCAAACGGCATGTCTCGATTTTCCTGTCGCGACGCACTCCGAGAGTGAAGGCGAATCGGAGGTTCTTGTGCAAGGTTCTGGCTCCTTTTCGACGCATGCCACTTTCAGAGGTTCGATTCGTTCGCGAGGTCTTTCTCGCCTGTTCACCGGGCGAGATCCAGGCTCGCACAGTGTTGCCATGTCCCGCAGAACCTGTTCGGCACCAGCCCGATCATCAGACTCCACTGCTAGATACTCTGTTTCGGCACGGAGCCTGTCTTTCCTCCGACGAACCGCTGCTTCAATCAGAGCATCTTGAATCGCGTCGGAATCGGAGCGCCATCGGTGTTGAGTTCATCAAACGCCCGCTGTGTCTCGTCGTCGGAGCGGAAAATGATGCTGACGCCTCCCAAAAGCTCATGGGGACCTACAAAATTAATCCACCACGCAGGCGCGCCACCATCGGCGGCACTCTCGTGCGCCGACATCAGGCGATGACCAGAGTCGACCCCTCGAATTCGGGCGTCCAGGAACTTCGTTCTGCCTCGGAGAGCGCTGCCAGCGCATCGTCAATCACGCGTTGCGCAATGTTCTCGACTCCGGATTCTCGAGGCTTCTCGATACGCAGACCGACAGACACGTTTTTGCCTTCGGGATGAGGCTTCACGAAGTATGCCGTCACGGTGGGATAGTGACCAGTAGCGTCAAAAACCGCCTGATTGAGGGCCGCGATAATGTGATTTCGCTCGTGTAGGTCCACGCCTTCGAGACTCAAGGTGGTTACCAGCTCGTAGACGCGCTTCTCGACAGCGTGACGTGCGGTCATTGCGGCTCCTTTTCTCTGGACTCCATCGTATCCGTCCGATCGGGTCGCTACCAGTATGGCGTCTTCTGCGCTGTGGCATCGTGTGTTGTCCACAGGCACCTGAGGCTCATTGTGGTCACGAGGAGAAATGGGCGCCAGCTTATGCGAGGTGGGGTCAACGTGCTACGGTAACTGCTGGCTTTCGAGCCCGCATGGCGCATCGATGACACGACACGCGAGGGTGCATTCCCGCACTTTCTGACACGGCACGGTCGAGCAGCTACACCTCAACCCGCCGCATATCAGGAGTCATCTGTGCCCTTATCCTCCCCTACTGCGCCTTCAGCGCCGACCGCACCGGTCACCACCGTCGACCAGCCGGCACCGGCGTCGCAGCCCGAATCGAAGAGCACCCCGCGCCGCGGCGGCATGATCGCCGTCGCCGCTGCCGCTGCTTTTCTCGCCACCTTCAACGAGACCTTCCTCAACGTCGCGTTCACTCCGATCATGGCGGACTTCGGCGTCACCGTCTCCACCGTGCAGTGGCTGACCACCGGCTACTTGCTGGTCGCAGCGGTGTTTGTTCCCGTGTCCAATGTGCTCTACCACCGGTTCCCCACGCGCGGGCTGTTCGTCAGCATCCTCGCCATCATGGTGGTCGGCTCCGTGGTGGGCGCGCTGGCTCCCAGCTTTGAGATCCTGCTGCTCGGCCGGCTGCTGCAGGCCATCGGCACCGGTCTGATTACCCCGATCGGCATGAACATCACCCTGGCGGTGTCCGAGCGGCACCAGCTGGGCATGAACATGGGCATCATGGCGGCGATGACCACCCTGGGCCCCTCGCTGGCGATCGTGCTCTCGGGCGTGCTGCTGACCGTCGCCCCGTGGACCACCCTGATGTGGGTGTTCGGCGGACTCACCCTCCTCGTGATGATCAGCGGTGGACTGGTGCTGCGCACCGTGGCCGAGCTGCACCGCCCGGTGCTCGACGTCGTTTCGCTACTGCTGGTGACCATCGCCCTGGTGGGCATCCTCAACGGGGTGACCTCAGCTTTCGACGGCGCCCCGCTAACCGCCGCCGGTTCCGGCATCGTCGGCATCATTGCGCTGTGGGTCTTCATCCTGCGGCAGCGTCGCATCGAGAACCCGCTGCTGGATCTGCGTCCCTTCGCCAGCCGCCCCTTCGTGCTGGGTGTGGTCATGACGGTGCTGGGCCTGGTCTTTGTGTTCGCGATGAACGTCGTCATCCCGTTGTACCTGCAGTCGGCCCGCGAGATGTCCCCACTGGGCGCGTCGCTGACCTTGGCGCCGGGCATCCTGCTCACCGTGGCGCTGGGCCCGGTGGCCGGGCGCATGTTTGACCGGTTCGGCGGTCGTTGGTCGCTGCCCCTAGGCTTCCTCACGATGGCGGTGTTCGTCACCCTGGTGGGGGTGGCCGCGGGATCCGCACCGATCTGGCTGTTCGGTGTGCTCTACGTGCCGGCGGTGTTGGCTACGGCCTTCGCGATCGGCCCGGCGCAGACCTTCGCCCTGGGGAGCCTGGACCGCGAGGTCAGCTCACACGGCGTGACCGTGGTGGCCACCAGCTTCCAGATCGCCGGATGTGTGGGTACTTCCCTGGGTGCCGGCGTGTACAGCATGCTGGCCAACGCCGGCCTGGCCACGGGTGCCAGCTCGGAGGAGGCGCTACTCACCGGATTCCACGGTGCGGCGGCACTGGTCGCCGTCACCTCGCTGATCGGGGTCGTGCTGGCGCTGCTCGCGTTCCGGTCATCGACCAAGCGCGCTGCAGTAGTCGGCGCTGGCCAGTAGTCGACGGGTGTGGGGCTACCTGTGCTGCGAGCCAGGCCGCCCCACATCCGCCGCAACGGCGCGTTCAGCGAAGTCGTTCGTCGGAGCGGAGGCCTTCGACGTATTCTTCACCGTCGAATCCTCGGTCCGCCCAGGCGCCCAGCGCGGCGTCGATGGCCAGTTCATCCTTGTTCTTGCTCATGCCCCACGGTCCTTCCGATCGGCCCCGCAAAATCACTCACTATCACCATACCTGCGCCTGCGGTGGGCTGCCCTGACATATCCACAGGCACCGCGAAGCGTGGCCGATACAGTGGGGGCATGAGCGACGCCCCGAGAGCAGCGACCTACCCCTCCGCCGTCGAGTTGCGCGATGATCTCGCCGCTGGACGACGCACCGCCGTCGAGGTCACCGAGCATTTTCTGACGGTGGTCGATGAGAAGAACCCGCACCTGGGCGCGTTCATGACCGTCACCCAGCACCTGGCCCTGGAGCGGGCCCGTCAGCTCGACGCCGAGCACGCCGCCGATCCGCGCCGTTCCGGCCCGATGCATGGGCTGCCGGTGGGGTTCAAGGACCTCACCGCGGTGCAGGGGGTGCCCACCACCTTCGCCTCCCGGGTGTTCCAGGATGCGCCCCCGGCCACCCAGGACGACCCGCTGCCGGCCGCGCTGCGTCTGGCCGGCGCGGTGTTCATGGGCACCACGACCACCCCGGAATTTGGGCTGCCCCCGCACTCGGAGAACCGCCTCTCCCCGCCGGCTCGCAACCCGCTGGACCCCACCCGCACCGCCGGCGGCTCCTCGGGTGGTGCGGCGGCTGCTGTCGCCTCCGGCATGCTCCCGGTGGCCCCCGGTTCCGACGGCGGCGGCTCAATCCGCATCCCGGCGGCTGCCTGTGGCATTGTCGGGCTGAAGCCCGGCCGCGGCACTCTACCCACGGATGACCAGCGCGACACGGTGCGCAACCTCGGCGTCAACGGCCCGCTCGGGCGCACCACGGCCGACACCGCGCTGCTCTTCGACGCGATGTCCGACCCCACCGCCACCACCGGCTACTACCTGGACACCGCCCGCCGCGCGGCCCGTCAGGGAATCGCTCCCACTAGCATCGGCTGGACGACGGCGTCGCCCTTCCACCCCGATCTGGAGATCACCCTGTCCCGCGGGGCGGTCGAGGCGCTCACCCGGGCGGTCACGCTCCTCTCCGGCGATGGGCACCGGGTGTCCGAGCTCGAGCTGGACTATCGGCCCGGCTATCACGAGGACTTCCGCACCGTGTGGACCTCCGGGCTCGCCCAGGCCCCGCTACCTGAGGGCGCCGAGGAGAAGATGGAGCCACTGGCCGCCCACTTCCTGAACCTGGCCCGCGGCTACACCCCTCAGTTTCTGGCCGAGGCCGAGCAGCGACTCACCGATTGGGCTGCGGATACCCGCCGTCAGCTGGCGGCCGCTTCCATCGTGCTCACCCCGGTGCTGGCCTTCGCGCCCCCGGCGATCGGCGCCTTCACCGCGCGCGAGCCCGACGACGACTACGTCTACCAGTGCCAGTTCACCCCCTACACCTCCATGGTGAACGTGATGGGCCTGCCCGCCATCTCCGTGCCGGTACTCACCGACGAGGACGGGATGAACTGGTCAGTGCAGGCCATCGGCCGGCCGGGCACCGAGGCACAACTGCTGGCCCTGGCCGCCCGGCTAGAGACGCTGCTGGCGGGCTAACCCGCAACTAGTCAGTGTCGACGGCGATCCGGAACCCGGTGTGTCCCAGCGAGGTGTCGGCGGTGGTCGCGGTGCGGGCCGAGGTCCGATACCGGCGGCAGTAGGAGTCGTGGCAGAGGTAGGAGCCCCCGCGCAGCACGGGCCGGGGGTCGGCGTCGCTGAACACCCCGGAGGTCCACTCCCATACGTTGCCCGTCATCTGGTGCAGCCCGTACCCGTTCGGTGCGAACCACCGCGACGGCGCCGTCCCCACCAGCGCGGTCGGGGCGTCGGGGAACGCTCCTTGAAACGTGTTCATCCGCGGCACCCCCTCCGGCTCGAATACCGCGCCCCACGGGTAAGGCTGCTGATCCAGCCCGCCGCGGGCGGCGAACTCCCACTCGGCCTCACTGGGCAGCCGGCCGCCGACCCAGCGCGCATAGGTCTCGGCGTCCTTCCGGGACACATGCACCACCGGATGCTCGCCCCGCTCCACCACCGAGGATCCCGGCCCCTCAGGATGCAGCCAGCTCGCCCCGGTCACCCGGCGCCACCAGGGGGTCTCGACGACGGCGGGGCTACGCCCGCGCAGCGACTCCGGCAGCAGCCCGGCGAACACGAGTGAGTCACCGTGCCGTTCGGCGTCGGTTCGGTGCCCGGTGGCGGCGACAAACACCGCAAACTCCGCGTTGATCACCGTCGCCTCCCCCAACGCAAACGGCGCCACCGTGCAGTCCCGCACCGGCCCCTCGTGATCCTGCCGGTATGCCTCCGGGTCTTCGCTGCCCCTCCGGTACGTCCCGCCGGACAGCCCGAGCACCCGCAGCTGGTCCGGCGCCTGTTCGGCCAGCGCCGCCACCACCGGATCGGCCGCAGCCGCCGCCTCAACCTCGACGTCGACGTCGACGTCGACGTCAGTATCCCCGCCCGGCCCGGGAGCCTCACGCGCGCCCCGGTCCGGCCCACAGCAGGCGCTCATCGCGAGGAGTCCGCGATCTTGCCGTACCCCAGCGCGTTCCAGAAGTCCCCGCGCACATAGCGCTGCTCGGGGTCGGGGATGAAGTCCCAGTGCCGCACCTGCCCCTGAGCCAGCGCGGTCTGCACCAGCCGTCGGCTCGATTGGCTGGCAAGAACCCGTGCCTCTAGCGCCTCCAGGTCGTAGCGCTCGTCCAGCGCTCCCCGCAGCTCCGCCACGGACTCGGCATACTCCGCGTCCGCCGCACGGTTGACCAGCTCGTCCGGGTCCACGCTCAGATCAAACAGCTGCTCCGGATCCCCGGGGCACACCACGTACTTCAGCTCCCCGCGCACCAGGGTCAACTGCGGACGCAGCGTGCCCTCGGCCAGGTACTCGATCACCACGTCGCGGTCCTGCGGCGCGGCCTCCCCCGAGGTCTCCCGCCGCGCGCTCTCTAGCAGCGAGAGCCCCGTCGACTTCGGCGCGTCGCCCGCCCCGGCCAGCTCCACCAGGGTCGGCATCAGGTCGATCAGCGACACCGGGTTCGCATACCGGCCCCGCGGAATCAGTCCCTGCGGCCCGGTGATCATCAGCGGCACCCGCGCGGACTGCTCATAGGGCGACATCTTGTACCAGAGGCCCTTCTCGCCGAGCATGTCCCCGTGGTCGCTGGTCACAATCACCACCGTGTTCTCGGCCAGGCCCAGCTCCGCCAACCGCGCCCGAATCCGCCCCACATGGTCGTCGATGTAGCTGACCGCCGCATAGTAAGCGCGCCGCGCCCGTTGCACGTCGTCCGCGCTGGGCTCGCGCTGATCGAACCCGCTCATCTGCCGCAGCCGGTGCGAATGCGGATCCTGCGCCACATCGGGCACCTCCGGGTGCGCCGGCGCCGGGATCTCCACCCCGTCGAACCGGTCCCAGTGCTCCCGCGGTGGCTCGTAGGGATCATGCGGGTGGATGAACGAGGTCACCATCAGAAACGGCTGGTCTTCCCCCGCGGCCTGGTTGGCCCGCACCCGGTCGTTGAGGTGGCGCAGCGCCCGGAACCCCACCTCGTCGTCGAAGTCCTGCTGCACGGTCGCCTTCGACACCCCGGCGGTGAACACGGAATCCGCATCGTGGTACCACTGCAGCCGGTCATCCAGCCGCCGGTTCCAGTCGGGCACCATGTCCAGGTCCGCCGGGTACACGTCGGTGGTGAGCCGCTGCTCGAACCCGTGCTCCTGGTCGGGCCCGATGAAGTGCATCCGCCCGATCAGTGCGGTGTGATAGCCGACGGCGCGCAGCCGGTGCGCGAACGTCGGCTCAGAGGCCGCGAAGTCGTCCCCGTTGTCGAAGCAGCCGATCGCCGAGGGCAGCCGCCCCGTCATCATCGAGGCGCGCGACGGCGCACAGAGTGGGGTGTTGCAGTAGGCGCGATCAAACACCGCGCCCTCGGCGGCGATCTCATCCATGTGCGGGGTGAGCGCGGCGGCATCGCCGTAGGCTCCGAGCGCCTGGGGCGCCATCTGGTCCGCCTGGATCACCACAATGTTCGGTCGGGTCGGTCGGTTCTCCGTCTGCGGTGTCATTTCTATTCCCCCTCCTGCGTCTTCGGCTCACGATCGGCCTCACCATCGGCGTCGACCACCGTCACGGTGGAGATCTCCCCGGTCTCCGGGTCATAACCGTCAGCCCATTCCCCGGTCTCGAAGTCGAAGCCCACCGGTTCGCCTTCTTCGTTGGTGCGCTGATACCACTCGGTGTAGCTGTCATCCGTCGAATCAATATCAGCTCCGGCCCCGTGGCCGTCCTGGGCGGGCACCACCTCGAGCGCGAAGTCATCGCCGAACCGGTCCACCCCCTCCGTCACCGCGTTGTTCAGCGCAGCACCCGCGTAGTGCATCCGCAGCGCGGCCGGGTCGGTACGCAGCTCCCGGAACCAGGCAACAATAGCCAGGATCAGCACCAGCGCGAACGGCACCGCCGTCACGATCACCAGCTGCTGCAGCCCTTCCAGGGCGGTCGCGTCCCCGAGCAGCAGCATCACCACGGCGATCCCGGACATCACCAGCCCCCAGAACACCACCACCCATTTCTTCGGGTACTGGTCCCCCTGGGTGGAGAGCATGCCCATCACAATCGACGCCGAGTCGGCCGCGGTGATGAAGAAGATCGCCAGGATCGCCAGCACCACATAGGGCAGCCAGTCCACGAACGGCAGGTTGTCGATCATCGTGAACAGCACCTGCGGCGCGGGCATATCATCGGTGAACCCGGGCAGCCCTTCGCGGTACATCCAGATCGAGGTGCCGCCCATAATCCCGTAGGCGATGAACAGCAGCGACGAGGGCACCAGGATCGTTCCGAAGATGAACTGCCGGATGCTGCGCCCGCGCGAGATGCGGGCGATGAAGATGCCCACGAACGGCGACCACGAGATCCACCACGCCCAGTAGTACACGGTCCACACCGACTGGAACTCCTGGGTCTCCGCACCCCAGGACAGTGATCGGCCCATCATCTGGAACAGGCTCCCGAAGTACTCCATCACCGCCGAGGGCAGCAGGTTCAACAGGTACAGCGTCGGGCCCAGGAACAGCACCAGCATGATCATCCCAATGGTGAGCACGATGTTGATGTTCGACAGGTACCGGATGCCCCGGGCCACCCCGGACACCGCCGAGAGCACAAACCCGCAGGTCAGAATGGCGATGATGACGACGAGCAAGCCGTTCGTCAGCTCGCCCACCCCGGCCACGATCGAGACCCCGGTGCCGATCTGCATCGCCGCAATACCCAGGGCAGCAGCCGTACCGAACAGGGTGGCGATGATGGCGAAGATGTCCACCAACTTGCCCGCGAACCCCTCGGTCTGGCGCTTGCCGAACAAGGTGCGGAAGATCGAGGACATCAGCAGCGAGCGCCCGCGCCGGTACGCCGAATAGGCCACCGCCCCGCCCACCAGGGCATAGATGGCCCAGGCGTGCAGACCCCAGTGGTAGTACATCTGGGCCATCGCGGTGTGCAGCGCCTGCACCGTCTCCGGTTCGGAGGTCATCGGGGGTGGGGTGATGAAGTAGCCCAGCGGCTCGGAGGGTCCCCAGAACAGCACGGCCACCCCTAGCCCAGCGGCGAAGAGCATCGCGGTCCAGGAGAACGTGCTGAACTCGGGCTTCTCCCCATCCTTGCCCAGGGTGATCCGTCCGTACGGGGACAGCGCCATCCCCACCAGTGCGATCAGCACCACGATGGCGACGATGTTAAACATAAAGCCCAGCCGGGTAGTGGCCCAGCTAAAAGCAGTCTGGGCGACCTCTGCCACTCCCTCGGGCGAAGCGATCCCCCAGATCACGAAGGCCACGGTGAGGGTGCCGGCGACGGCGAAGACCAGCTTGTCGATCGTGTAGCGCCGGCGCTGGTCGTCGATGGCGATGCCGGGCACCAGAATCGGGTGGGTGTCGTGCGGGTATTCGGGGGCGTCGCGGTGCAGGCTACCCAGTGAGGTGCCCAGGGGCGGTTTCTTGGCGCGCGGGCGCTCGGTCGGTTTCTCGGACATGACGGTCGTCTCCCCTTCTGACCGGGGACCGGCGACGGACTCAGCGCGTCACGGCAGCACGGTTCACGATCGGGTGCGAGGTGGTTGCGAGTGGGTGACTCGACGCCCGGTTCGGTCGGGCGTCGAGGAGGAAAACGATCCGGTGCCATCGGATCGTAGCGGAGCGGACAGAAGTCACTACTCCGGGCGCCGTTTAGGGCTCGCCGCCCCACCAGCCGATGGCCTCACCCGACCAGGAATCGTTCTCGTAGCCCGCGGTGGGACGCACCGGGAAGGTTCTGCTCAGATTCCGCACCAGGAACACCGCATCGGGCTCCCGAGACGCACAGCACTGCGACCGTTGCGACGCCGGTGCTGTGAGCCAGAACATGCCATGGACCATAAGCCGCGGATTTCCGCGGTGTCAAGAAAAATCAGGGAGAACCGCCAGTTTGTTCCCGCTCTTCTCGTTGGTCACGGGGTTCGTGTATCGACGATCAACGTGCCCAAATCCTCCATCTCAGTGAGATATCGCTGATAATCCTGGACTGATAGTGCCGGCTGGGCGAAGCACGCGATTTCCTGGTTCTCGTCGGACGTAAGGGGAAGTGTGGATGCCAATGTCACAACTCCAACCGGGACCGTTCGCAGGACCCGAAAGTCCTCGTATTCGAGGTCCATATCCCACGAGATCGGGACCGACAGAAAGGACTTCCATCGGCTTGCCTGGTCTGGATAATCAAGCTCACTAAGCCCTTGCAATAGCGGCTTACCTGAGGTGAAAGCACGAACGGACGCGACGTTCGACGGGGATTCAATTCGCTCCCGTCTGAGGGCCGGGATCTCATACAAGGGTCCCGTGGAATTGGCATATTGCGTGAGATGGCGGCTGTCCCGTGCAACGGAAGGGTCGCGCCGAATCCACACTTCCAGGCGCAGCACTTCATCTTTGGATGCATTAGTTCCTTGAGCAGCCAGTTCGCTCGACAAATAGTCGAGATAGTTACGAACTTCGCGATGATGCTCGTCATGATCCGTGCTCCACGAAGACGCACTCCATTTCTCCCACCAAGACTGAAGGGCGAAAGGGTAGCTGGCTGTGGATACGAATCGATTGAGCAGCTGCCGCTCCTGCAGGACTTTACACACTCGGAGTTCTTCTACGAACTGCGCAATCTGCGAGTAACTCTCTGCCGTAAGTATCTCCATACCGAGGTGTTCACCTCTCAGCGCTGAGAAGGTCAAATGCGCCTCTTGCTCTTCCCTCCCGCCGGGGCCAGGAGTCAAGACTGCGACCTTTACGGACGATTCACCGTCACGCCCTCGTCGTCGTTCCGATTGGAAAAGAGCTTCAATGAGCGGCGCGTCGTTCAGACTCGCACCAACAGAAAGGAAAGCAGAAGTGGCGCTGAATTGCCGAGCGAGGAAGTCAACGGTGCGCTCACGTGCTGAGGAGTACGAGCTCTCCGAGAAAACAATCTCACCACTTGGCTGACTAGTGTCGCTGTCCACACGCCCATGAATGTGATGCACGACGATCGTCCCGGCTCCTTCCGAAGCCGCACGAATCACTCGCCGGGGTGGTGATTCTCCGAGCACGTCAAGGGTGACCCCTGGGATCGTGTCGTTAGGGTCCTGATAATACTCATTAATGAAGGCAATGAGTTCGCGATCAATGTAGTCGTCGTAGTTCGTCGTGATCAGTGAAACATCCTGACCGAAGCCCGCCGTAAATGTAGCGAGTTCGGCAATATTTCGCAGAAGCCGCCCCTGGCTCCATCCGTGCTTGCGGTAGAGAGCGCGACTGAGAAACGGGGCCAGTAAGGTGCTCTCCGAGTCGACTTCAGAGAGCCCTGCTTGTGCCACGACCGAAGCCTTATGCACCGGCTCGTAGTGGGGAAGTGCAAGCGCGATTTCAATCGCTTTTTCGTTGGCAACGTGTCGATCGCCTTGTTCCGCGCGCACTCCTCGAAATACCTCAGATACAAGTTCGTTCCACCCCAGACCGGTTCGGTCCCGAGTTACGCCTGCGCCACAGTAAACGACGAGCGTGTCGCGCTCGGCAAGTTGAGTCAGTGCCCTGAGCGTCCGTTCTGAGCGAAGAAAGGGATCTCTCGTCATTCGACTGTCAGTTGGAGTTGGCGATCAGTGCTCTCGAGAGCTTTGACGGGGCTGCGGTTCGGGGGCTCCACCCGACGCGCTTCCCGGTGCCCTGTCGATACGGAGCTCTTCCTCCGTAGGAACGACGCGCAACACAGAACGAGCCGCGCGAATTCGCCGCTGCCTCGCTTCCTCTCTCACTCGGCGGCCACGCTGGAGCCTGTCCGGGAGGGGCAAGAGGTTCGTCATCCGATGCCACCTTTCATCAGAAGCACGTCGAGCTGTGAGTCTTCATTCTGGCACAACTTCCTGAGCGTCCGGCAGAGATATCCACAGCAGCTCGATACGCCAACCGGCACCCATCGGTCGGGTGGTCATGTTGCTGAGCATGTGCTCATCTCAGCCCGCCATGGACTTGCGCTACTTCTCGCCGGCCTCGTCGTTCTTGTCCGGGTCATTGGCGATCACTGGGTAATCCCCGGCGATGGTCTCCTGCGCGGATCCATCACCCCAGGGCCCGGCCAGCGGCTGATCCGCGAACGGGTTCCCCGCCGGCGCCGACCCGGACGGCGAGCGCCGCTGCGCTTCTGCTCGCTCGGCTCGTTCTACTCGTTCTGCTCGTTCAGCTTGCTCTGCCCGCTCCGCGCGTTCGGCTTCGGCCTGGGCACGACGACGACGCAGCCGCTCGAACGGGTCGTACTTGTCTCGCCGCCGCCAGCTCGGCTCCCGCCGCTGCGAGTCCTCACCCTTGTCGCGCTCCCCGTGCGCCTCCGGCGTCTGTCCGGCGCGCGCATCGCTGTCCGGCTCCTCGGAGCTCTGATACCACCCTGGGCGTTCCCGATCCATAGCTTTCACCCTACGCCGGAGCCGATAATATCCGCATGGGAAACACTGCTGCTGACCGCGCCGGAACACGCGCCCTGCCCGAAGACCTCATCGACACCGACGCCCTGCACGCGGCGTACTTCGAGAACCATCCGGATCCATCCGACCCCACCCAACAGGTCGTTTTCGGCACCTCCGGTCACCGCGGCTCCTCCCTGAAGACCTCGTTCAACGACGACCACATCGCTGCCATCTCCCAGGCGATCGTCGAGTACCGCCACGGCCAGGGCATCACCGGGCCGATCCTCATCGGCAAGGACACCCACCTGCTCTCCGGTCCCGCCCAAGACACCGCCGTTCAGGTGCTGCTCGCGAACCAGGTCGAGGTGCTGATCGACTCCCGCGACGGCTTCACCCCCACCCCCGCCGTCTCGCACGCCATCTTGCACCACAACGCAGCACAACCCGAGGGCCCGCAGGCTGACGGGCTGGTCATCACCCCCTCCCATAATCCACCCGCTGACGGCGGCTTCAAGTACAACCCTCCCCACGGCGGGCCCGCCGATTCCGATGCCACCGGCTGGATCGCCGCTCGAGCCAACGAGCTGCTCGCCACCGGGCTCGACGGCGTGCAGCGCCTGGCTCCCGACGACGTCACCGACCACCCGCAGCTGGGTCGCTACGATTTTCGCGCTCGCTACGTGGAGGACCTGCCCGCCGTCATTGATCTGGCCGCGATCCGCGAGGCCGGGGTCCGCATCGCCGCCGATCCCATGGGTGGGGCGTCCGTGGACTACTGGGGCGAGATCGCCCGCGTCCACGGCCTCGACCTCACCGTGGTGAACCCCGAGGTCGACCCGCGCTGGTCGTTCATGACCCTGGACTGGGACGGCAAGATCCGCATGGACTGTTCCTCCCCCTTCGCGATGGCCTCCCTCATCGAGCGCCTGCGCGGCGACACCGAGTTCCACCTCGCCACCGGTAACGACGCCGACGCCGACCGGCACGGCATCGTCACCCCCGACGGCGGGTTGATGAACCCGAATCACTTCCTCGCCGTGGCCATCGACTACCTCTACCGTCACCGTGACCAGTGGCCCGCCGAGGCCTCCGTCGGCAAGACTCTGGTCTCCTCCTCGATGATCGACCGCGTCGCCGAGGGCCTGGGCCGAGAGCTCACCGAGGTCCCCGTCGGATTCAAGTGGTTCGTGCCCGGGCTACTTTTCGGCACCGGAGTGTTCGGGGGTGAGGAATCGGCGGGTGCTTCCTTCGTCTGCTTCGACGGCTCCCCCTGGTCCACCGACAAGGACGGGCTGCTACTCTGCCTGCTGGCCGCGGAGATTCAAGCGGTCACGAACCGCTCCCCTTCCCAGTACTACGGCGAACTCACCCAGCGCTACGGCAGCCCGGTCTACGCCCGGCTCGACGCCGTGGCCACCCCGGAGCAGAAGGCAAAGCTGAAAAACCTGTCTCCCGACGACGTCACCGCGGACATCCTGGCCGGGGAACCGATTCTCGCCAAACTCACCGAGGCTCCCGGCAACGGGGCGGCCATCGGCGGGCTAAAGGTCGTCACCGAGCACGCCTGGTTCGCCGCCCGCCCCTCCGGCACCGAAGACGTGTACAAAATCTACGCGGAATCGTTCCACGGCACCGAGCACCTCACCCTGGTTCAAGACGAAGCCCAGCAGATCGTCAACCGCGTGATCAGCTGACCACGGCGGACTGCACAGAGCCCAAGTCACGACAGGATCGGCTTCGCGGTGTCACAGTTTCGAGAGTTCCACCGCGAACAGGCAGGGCGACCTTCTGGTCACGAGGCGACACCGCCGTACGCTGCAAAGAGGTCCTGCAAGATCCGGCCTAGCCCCACTGCAAAATCCGGCTTAGCCCGGCGTTGAGGAGCACTTAACGTTCTCTCCACTTCACGGACAACCAGGCTTTGACCTGCGTTGATTCAGTTTTCGCTCAGGTCTGGTCGACTGTTTCCTGGTCGTTGCGCGCTCGCGCACCTTCGACACTCCAGTGAACTCAGTCGCTCCAGGAGGAGAGAATCTTGTCTCGCAACCGTTTGCCCCAGGCCGTCCTGGCCTTATCCGTCGGTGTGGCCACCTTGAGCACCACTCTGCCCGCCACCGCGGCACCCACCGCGCCCACCACTCCGATCGCCGATCTCGTCGAGGTGGACTTCAATCAGGGCTCCGCCGAGGACACCGCCCAGGGCAAGGACCTCTCCGCCTCCGGTGAGCCCTCGCTCGCTGTGGACCCGCAGTTGGGCCGCACCGTCGCCAGCTTCGACGGCTCCACCGACGCCTACTCCTACCCCCTCACCTCCGAGGACTACGACCAGCTCACCGATGGCTTCGCCGTGGAGTGCAACTTCAAACTCAGCGCCGAGGGCACCACCGGAGAAGACACCCTCTGTGGCAACAAGGAGGCCGGCGGCTTCGCCATGGTGGTTCAGGACTCCCGCGCCGCCTTCATGATCCACGCTGAGGGCGGCTACACCTTCGCCTGGGCCGATATCGATCCGGACCGCTGGTACCACGCGGTGGGCGTCTACGACGGCGAGAACATTCGGCTCTACCTCGATGGTGAGCTCGTCAGCGAAAACACCGCCGGCGGCCCGATGACCGTCCCGGCCGATTCCACCGCTCATCATTTCGTCCTCGGCGCCGACAGCGGCAAGGGCGCTCCCGGCCAGCACGCCCACGCCACCTTGGGTAGCGCCCGCCTGTTTAGCGAGCCCCTCTCCGCCGAGAACATCGGCAGCTTGCACCAGGACTTCACGGCCACACCCGAGGTTCCCGAACCCGATGTGTTCGATGTCGACTTCTCCGCTGGCGAGTTCACCGACCGCGCCGCGAACCGCGAGGTCACCGTGCACGGCGAGCCCACCGGCAACGAGAACGCCGGCCTGCTGCGCCCGGCCATGACCTTCGACGGCGACGACGCCCTGCTCTACCCCCTCGGCGACTCTTACGAAGCGCTCGGCGACTCCATGACCCTGGAGTGCACCTTCCGCTACGACGGGCCGCTGCCGGAGTCCGGCGAGACCAACATGTGCGCCAACAAGGAGGCCGGCGGGTTCTCCATGACCATGTACGGCAACCAGCTCACCTTCGCGGTGAACACCGGCAGCTATCACAACGCCGGTGTCGAGATCGACCCCAACCGTTGGTATCACGCGGTGGGCGTCTACGACGGCCCCTCCCAGACGGTGAAGCTCTACCTGGACGGCCAGTTGGTCGCCGAGACCCCCACGGGCGACTCCACCATCACCTGGCCGCCCAACCCCGCCGCCCACAACATGGTGCTCGGCGCCGACGCCTCCAACGGGTCCTCCCAGTTCCACTCGACCTCCACCATCGCCCACTCCGCCCTGTATTCCCAGCCCCTCACCCCGGCACAGATCGCGGCCCGCAGCGCCGAGGCCCTCGGCGAGGACCGGGACCAGAGCTACAGCCTGGCCTCCAGCACTCCCGCCGCGGAGTCGCACCTGAGCGAGGAGACCACCTTCGAGATCGAGTGGGACAACGCCGCCCTGCTCGGCCGCGACCTCACCTACACGCTCGACGGCGAGGAGATCGAGCCCGGCGACACCATCGGCCCCGGGCTCACCGAGGGCGAGCACACCATCCTGGTCGAGGGCGCCACCGTCTTCGGCACCCCCGTGCGCCAGGAGATCCCGTTCACCTCTTCCTCCATCCCGGTGGCCGGCGGCACCGACACCGGCCAGGAGTCCGGCTCCGTTACCCTCTCCGCCCGGGCCGACAATCCCGACGGCGGCCCGGTGACCTCCACCTTCTACGAGGGCCAGGCCGATCTCGCCGAGACCGGTTTCCAAGGCCTCCTCGGCTCCACCCCGGAGACCCTGGAGTTCGACTACACCGAGGCCGAAGAGCTCGACGGCGCCGGCCAGAGCCTCTCCGCCGCCCCCGGCAGCATCGCCTTCCAGCGCTTCGACGTGGAGGTGCAGGTCGAGTCCGACGACGATGCAGCAGGCCAGGCCGTGCGCTGGTCCGGCACCGTGGACCCGTCCCGCCAGGTCAACCTGCTGGTGTGGAACACCGCCACCGAATCCTGGGAGAAGCTCACCGGCGGTCGCGGCATCGACGGCGATGAGCTCACCCTGACGGCCGAGATCACCGACGACCACCGCGGCGGCGAAGACAACAACACCGTCCGGGTGCTGGTCACCGGAGAGGATCCCTTCGCCGATGACCTGGACAACGAGGTCCGCGACGGCTTCGAGAACCCGAACGACTACGACTTCTCCCTGGCGCACTTCACCGACTCCCAGTACCTCGCCGAGGGTGCGGCCGAGGATGCCTACTCCGAGGAGCAGAAGTCGGTGTGGGCGCAGAGCTACACCGACGTGATGGACTGGATCGTCGATAACGCCGAGGAGCGCAAGATCGCCTACGTCGGTCACACCGGCGACATCATCGAGAACTGGCACACCGGCACGCCCCGCGACGACGAGGACGCCTACCGCGAGATCGCCATCGAGGAGTTCGAGTTCGTCTCCGAGGCGCAGAAGATCCTCGACGACGCCGAGATCGTCAACGGGGTGCTGCCCGGCAACCATGACAACCGCTCCGGTGCCGACATCGGCGCCGACAGCCTGTACAACGACTATTTCGGCCCCGAGCGCTACGAGGCCCTGGAGCAGACTCAGGGCTGGCAGGACGCTCAGGCCTCCTACACTCCCTACGCCGAGGGCGACAACCAGAACCACTACGACCTGTTCACCGAGAGCGGCATGGACTTCATCGCCCTGCACTTGGGCTATGACGTCACCGACGAGGAGATTGACTGGGCCGACGAGGTGCTGAAGCAGTACTCCGATCGCAACGCCATCCTGCTCACCCACGCCCACCGCAAGCCCAGCGAGAACCCGGACGGCCGCGGCGCCACCTTCTCCCACGACGGCATCAACATCGACGAGGGTGTGCTGAAGAAGAACCCCAACGTCTTCCTGGTGCTCTCCGGGCACGAGCACGGTGTGGACATCGAGGTGCGCAAGGATGTGGGCACCGAGAACAACAACATCGTCGAGCTGCTGGCCGACTACCAGTTCTACACGGTCAGCGCCGAGGAGCTCGGCCTCACCGGCGTCGACGGCCGCTCCGAGGAGGAGATGCTGCAGTTCGGCTCCAGCTTCTTCCGCCTGCTGCAGTTCGACGTGGATCGCGGCGAGATGGCGGTGGACACCTACTCGCCACTGCTGGAGAACTTCGGTGCTACTGAGTATGACGACCGCGAGCGCTACAACGGCACCGAAGACGACACCCGCCTGCCGGTCCAGCTGGAGACCCGCAAGACCAGCTTCACCACCGAGGAGGTCATGGTCACCACCCCTACCGACGAGGTGATCGGCGAGGATACAGCCGAGTCGGGCTGGCCGGCCTCCGTAGAGTGGTCCGGACTCACCGAGGGTGAGACCTACGCCTGGTACGCAGAAAGCCGCGACGCCGAGACCGGGGAGAACCTCACCCCGGGCTCGATCACCCAGATGTCGGTGTTCACGGCCACCGCAGCGGGAACCGATGTCACCGCGCCTGAACTCACCGTGCCCGAGCGCACCGAGGTCAGCGTCGGCGAGAGCTTCGACCCGCTGGCGGGAGTCTCCGCCACCGATGACACCGACGGTGACCTCACCGCCGAGGTCGAAGTGATCGGTGCCGTCGATACCTCCGAGCCAGGCAGCTACGCGCTGACCTACACGGTGCAGGACACCAACGGGAACCAGGCCATCGCCTCCACCGTGGTAACGGTGACCGAGGAATCCTCGAACGGCTCCGGGGACGGAGACAACGGCGGTTCCGACGGCGGTTCTGACGGCGATTCCGGCGAGGGCGGCGGCGGCGGCGCTGAGGAGAACTCAGAGGAGGAAACCTCAGGCAACGGCGGCGCGGGCGAAACCTCGGACGATGCTGACTCCGAGGCCGGCGGCGCCGGTGACGCGGGGACTGGCACGGGCAGCGCCGCTCAACCCGTGATGGACGGCGGCGCGGCAGAGGCATCCGGGGCCGGGACCGGTGAGAAGCAGGGTCTGCTCGCTCGCACCGGTGCCGACCAGTTCCTCCCCTGGGCCCTCGGAGGGCTGCTGCTTGTCGGCCTGGGTACCGCCGCCTGGATCCGCGGCCAGCGCGGTCCGGCGGGACGACACTTCACTGGCACGCATCGCAACTGATCGCTAACGACGCCACAGACCCGGCACCTCGGTTTCCGAGGTGCCGGGCCTGTCCCATTCTGGGTCAGGGCGCCCACCGCGATCTGCCCAACAGAAGTACCGCGATTCCCCAAACAGAGAATCCGAAACATCGTCACAACACTACCGCTTTCAGTATAGTTGTGACATGCCTAAAGGTCAGAAATATCGGGACATCGTGCGCGAGATCGCACTCAATCAATACGGGTATGTCACCACCAAAGACGCAGCCGATGCAGGAGTGCCGTCCGTTGAACTGCCTAAACTCGCCGCACGAGGCGGCCTGAAGCACATTGCTTACGGGCTTTACCGCGTGCCGGACGTTCCGCCGACGCCACATGATCAGCTGGCAGAGGCTCTCCTGCGTGTCGGGGAAGGCGCGTATTTGTACGGGGAATCAGTGCTGGCCCTCTTCTCGCTTGCGGATGTCAACCCCCGCCAGATCAAAGTTGCCATTCCGCGCCGCGCGCGGCCGACGCTTCCAACCCATATCGATCTGGCCCATACGCGAGAAGGCGGACCAACGACAATTTACGAGGGACTAGTCTCGCAGCCAGTAGCAGATGCCCTTCTCGAATGTCGTGGTCGCATTGAGAATGGCCGCCTCCTGGATGCAGCCAAGGAGGCTCGTCAACAAGGTCTTCTGACCACGAAGGATTGGCAACAAGTCAAAGAAGGGCTCCAGTCTTGAGATATACCGATACACCGATGAGCCTAGATAGTCGCCAGGGCTGGAACCTCGGCGTTCAAGGCACCAGGTTCGACAACTAGGGGAACGGACTACTGGTAGTAGATCGTTCCGCCCCAGTAGTTTCCGTTGCGCTTGTGGCAGGGCGTGAAGTCTTTGATGAGCCAGCCACTGCGAAAGGCCTCATTGAGTTTGGCGTACTCGACCTGCTTGCATTTGGCCTGCGTGGAGTACTGCCAATCGGTCATCGTTGGAGGTCCGGCATGAGCCGCCGGAGCAGCGACGGCTCCCAGACCGGCTGCTAGTCCCACCGCTGCCGCTGTTGATGCGAGCTTGCGCTTGAGGTTCTTCACCACGATCTCCTCTGTCTCGTGTCCGACCCGAAGCGGCCCGACGTGTGGCAGGGTAAGCACAGTCACACCCGCAATCCCAGGTCTCGTTGTCGCGGAGGCCACCGCGCCGCGCCGAATAGAGTGGAGTTGAAGACATCGGGGGAAAACCCCCGGTCATCACGGCGGGGAACCGCGTTCCGCGGCAGACGAGGCGAAAATACTGTGGAAGCATGAACACGACATACTCACCCCAGCCCCATTTCATCGTGGGTGCCGCCAGCGTTCTGCTGTCGGGATTCCTCTCTATCACCTGGCTCATCGTCAG
Source organism: Micrococcaceae bacterium (assembly GCA_052084925.1). Lineage (GTDB taxonomy): Bacteria > Actinomycetota > Actinomycetes > Actinomycetales > Micrococcaceae > CmP2. Next base: position 8,403 of record JBQDEV010000009.1, on the reverse strand, counting down.
CGTGTCCCTCTTCTTCACCGGGATCGGCTCCCTGCCGGCCGGTTTAGCGGGGGTCCTGCTACTGGTGCCGTGGTCCATGGCCATGCGGTGGGCGGCCGCACTCGAGCGTCGCCGCGCTCAGGCCGTCCACGGGATCGACACCATCGAGCCGGCCCGCAAAGTCTCCGACCGCGGTGGCTTCCTCGGCTGGCTGCACACTCTCGGCATGGACGTCATCTCCTGGCCGTTCTGGCGCTCAGTGCTGCACCACCACCTCAACATGTTCGTCGCCTTCTTCCCGAGCATGCTCTTCTACTCGGGCATCTGGGCCCTGTGGTCCAGCATCGAAACCTCGCTCGTGGTGCCGAACGCGCAGGTCTTGGCCTGGACTCCCGGTCCGGCGCTCATGATTCTGGTCGGTGTCCTGTGGTTCCTCATCGGCTTGGCGGCCCTCACCGCCGGGATCTTCGCCGAACGCGGCCTGGCCCGGGTCATGCTCCCCAACGGAGACGAAGTGCTCCGGGAGGAAGTCCAGGAGCTCACCCAGCGCCGTCAGGGTGCCGTCAACGCCGCGGAGCAGGAGCGGATGCGCATCGAGCGCGACCTGCACGATGGCATTCAGCCCCGCCTGGTCTCCCTGGCCATGACCCTGGGTCTGGCCAAGACCAAGATGGACCAGGACCTCGACAGCGCCAAGCACCTCGTGGACGAAGCCCACACGGAGGCGAAAGCCGTGATTACCGACCTGCGTCAGCTGGCCCGCGGCATTCACCCCGCGGTGCTCACCGATCGCGGCCTAGATGCGGCCCTGTCCTCCCTGGCGGCCCGCTCCCCCGTCCCGGTGGATCTCAATGTGTCGGTGCCCCCGCAGTTGCCGCGAGAGCAGGAAGCGGTCGCGTACTTCGTGGTCGCCGAGTCGCTCACCAACGTCACCAAGCACTCGAATGCCACCCAGGCCTCCGTGCTGGTCACGATCGAGGGCGAGCAGCTGTACCTGCGCATCGAAGACAACGGCCGAGGCGGAGCCATGGTGCGCCGAGACGGGGTCTCCACCGGGCTGGCCGGACTCACCGACCGTGTCCGCGCCACCGGAGGCAGCCTTGAGGTCGCCAGCCCGGTCGGCGGTCCCACGGTGATCACCGTCCACGTGCCGCTGGTTTCACGCCCGGTCGCCCAGACCGCGAACATCCAGGAGTAGTCATGACCCACACCCCACTGAACATCGTCATCGCGGAAGACTCCGTGTTGTTGCGGGCGGGACTGGAACGACTGCTCACCGACAGCGGCCACCAGGTCCTCGCCGCCGTGGACAACGCCAACGACCTGCTCGACGCGGTCACCCGGCACGAGCCACAGCTGGCCATCGTGGATGTGCGGATGCCACCCACCTTCACCGATGAAGGCATTCGCGCCGCTGCACTCATCCGAGCACAGAACCCCTCGGTGGCGCTGCTGGTCCTCTCCCAGTACGTCGAGGAACGCTACGCCTCGGAACTCATCGCCGCATCCAACGGCTCCCTCGGCTACGTGCTCAAAGATCGCGTCGCCGACGTAGAGGAGTTCCTCCGCGTGGTGGACTCGGTCGGCTCCGGCGGCACGGCGCTGGATCCCGAAGTGGTCCAGCAGATCCTGGTCCGTTCCCGACAGCGCAACGTGCTCAATGAGCTGACACCCCGCGAACGCGAAACGCTCCAGCTGATGGCCGAAGGTCGCTCCAACGCCTCCATCGCCCAGACGCTCTTCATCTCGCCCGGAAGCGTGGAAAAGCACATCTCCTCGCTCTTCATCAAACTTGGCCTGTCCCCCATCGACGGAGAGAACCGTCGGGTCATGGCAGTGCTGCGCTACCTTGAATCGGAGAACCACTGATGCCTACCTCAACTCTGCATCCATCCCGTCCAACGCCCCTGTCCACCAGCTCCGCACGGAACACGCGCCTGACCGTCAGCATCATCGCCGGGCTGTGCGTGCTGCTCTCCCTCGGCGGTCTCGGCGCCGCCAGCGTCGCCTCCGCCTTCGACCGTGCTGACTATGGCGAGATCCCCTTGCATCAGAGCCTCGGAACTCCAGAAAAGCTCGAGGTGAGCACCGATGTCGGGCTCATCCGAGTACAAGTCTCCGACGCGGTCGACCAGGTCGAGCTCGGTCTCGTCGAGCCCGGTTCCACCACGTTGCCCGCCGCGGGAACGGATAACGTCCTCGGCGAATGGGAAATCTCCGAGCAAGATGACGCCACCACGGTGAATCTGTCTCGCCCCGGCTTCCAAGGCAATATCGGCTGGGCCACTCGCGAATCCCTCGACCTGCTGGTGTTCATCCCCACCGAGCTCAGTGAAGACCTCGATCTATCGGTTCAGGCGCACGTCGGCAATATCGAGGCAACCGGGTCCTTCGAGCAGCTCCACACCCGAACCCGCATCGGCGACATCAACCTGCCCAACGTCGCAACCACCGGCGACTTGGTTGCCCACGCCGATGTCGGCCAGATCCGGCTGGGCCTTGCCGACGAGCACCAGGGTGAAGTCAACGCTCGCCTGGATGTCGGCAGTGTGACGGTGACCGTTCCCTGCTGCGAGGCATGGGACGTCCGCGCCACCAACGATGTCGGCGACATCTCTGTCGACTCAGCACTCGACCAGCGCACCGGAACCAGCATCGTCGTCCGGTCGAATGTGGGTGACGTGACCGTCGAACAGCGCTAACCGAACCGCGTCACACCCCTCACGATCAGGCGATCAAGCGGAAGCTGCTACAGCAGCCGCTTGATCGCTTGGCGTTTGGGCCAGGTGTAGGGCGGGTACGCCACCCGCAGCGTGTCCACCTGGTCCGACTTCGTCAGCGAAGGGCGCATCTGCGAGAACGTCCGGAAGCTGGCCTCACCGTGATAGTTCCCCATCCCGGAGGGGCCCACTCCGCCGAACGGCAGCGTCTGGAGCCCGGCATGGAGCAGCGCCACATCGAAGCCCAGCCCACCAGCGGTGACCTGGTCTTGGAAGGCCCGGTGGTAGCGGTGCCGGTCCGTGAACAGGTACGCGGCCAACGGGTGCGGCCGCTCCGTGATGAAGGCGATCGCCTCATCGAAGGTATCCACGCGCAGGATCGGCAGGATGGGTCCAAAGATCTCTTCCTGCATCAGCTCACTGTCCGGGTCCACATCGGCGAGCACCGTGGGCTCCATGTACCGAGCCGCCACATCCACGGTGCCACCGTGCACCAGTCGAGCGGGCCGGTCTCCGGTCAGCGCATCGTTCAGCAGTGACTGCAGGCGTTCCGCCTGAGCGGTGTCAACCAGTCGCCCATAGTCCTTGGACGCGGCAGGGTTGGCGCCATAGAACTCGGCGATCACCGCCGGGAGTCGCTTCTCCAGCTCACGCTGGGCACGGGCGCCAATAGCGAGTACATAGTCCGGGGCCACACAGGTCTGACCGGCGTTGGTGAACTTCCCGAAGGCGATGCGTCGGGCGATGGTCTGCCAGTTCCGCCCGTCGGACACCACGCAGGGCGATTTCCCGCCCAGCTCGAGCGTGACCGGGGTGAGGTGCTTCGCTGCCGCCTCGTAGACGATGCGGCCCACGCGCTCACCACCGGTGTAGAAAATGTGGTCAAAGCGCTGCTTCAGCGCCTCCGTCACCACGTCAGCACCGCCCTCGATAACGCGCACGGTCCGCGAGTCGAGATACTCCTCCGCCAACTCGGCGATGACCCGCGAGGTGGCGGGGGCCTTCTCCGAGGGCTTGAGCAGCACCGTGTTTCCGGCTGCGATAGCACCGACGAGGGGATTGATCGCCAGCTGGAAGGGGTAGTTCCATGGCGCGATGATCAGCACCGTGCCCAGCGGCCGCGGCTCGACATTCGCACTGGCCGGCTGGAAAGCCAGCGGGACCTTCACAGAGGTTGGCTCCATCCAATCCGTGAGGTGCAAGAGTGCGTGGTCGATTTCCGACTTCACCACTCCGATCTCGGTCGCCATAGCCTCAGATTCTGACTTGCCGAGATCCTCTCGTAGCGCCAAGGAGATTCGGTGGCTGCGCTCGTCGATCATGCGGCGCAGCGCTTTCAAACCTTCGATCCGGTACTTGCGACCGTGTGTCATCCGCGAACGCGCGGTGCCGCGCAGCGAATCAACGATGGAAGCAATCTGGGCCACGGGTGTCGCAGGTGAATCTGACATGTCGTTCAGCCTACCGAGCACACCTCCACGAGCGCTGGTGTTGGCGTGCTCTTGGCGAAAACCTGACTGGCGGCATGTTCGCGGTAATCTGGTGGGGATGACTACGCGATACAAGGGCCGCAACGGCGCGACAGTGCGCCGCGCTCGGCGCACGCTCGACCAGGATGAACTCCGCTTCCTGAGGGAGATGGAGTCCACTCACCTGGCAGGCCGCGTCGACGACCTGTACGGCGAGACCCGTCACCTCAAGCCGATGGGCGGTCGCGCCCCCATGGGCGAGTATTTGGCTGAGGTGTGGCAGCGCCGCCACTTCATCATGCGCGAGTCTCGCAACAAGGTGCTCAGCAAGACCAATGACACCCGGCTCGGACCGCTCTGGCTCATCCTCAGCCCCGTGTTGCTGGCGGCGTTCTACTGGCTGATCTTTGGCGTAGTCCTCGGCGTCAGCCGTGGCATGGACAACTTCGTGGCGTTCATCATCATTGGCATCTTGATGTTCCAGTTCACCTCCGGTGCACTGTCGCAAAGCGTGCGCTGCATCGTCAGCTCGAAGGCGATGATCAAGTCCTTCTCGTACCCGCGAGCCACCATCCCTATCTCGCTCATCATCCGAGAATTGTTGGCTCAGGTGCTCATCATCGTGGTGATGATGGTGATGATCCTGGCCATTCCCCCGCACGTGACCATCAGCACCGTATGGCTGTTCGTGCCTGTGGTACTCGCCTTCCAAACGGTGATCAACCTAGGCATCGCCTTCTTCTTCGCCCGCTTCGGGTTCAAGTTCCCTGATGTGGCTCAGGCAATGAGCTTCGTAGTTCGAGTGATGATGTATGCCTCCGGGGTGATCTTCCCCGTGGAGCGCTTCTTGGACCATCCCACGGCCCTGGCGATCGTGAAGGCCAACCCGGTCTGGATGATCTTGGATGCGTACCGCACCATCCTGATGGAGAACACCATTCCAGACCTCTCGACGTGGCTGGGCTTGGCGGCGTGGGCTGTGGGCCTGCTGTGCTTCGGATTCATCTACTTCTGGCAGGCAGAGGAGGACTACGCCCGTGATGAGCGCTGATTCCCGCATCACCGTCCTCGCTGACGACATCCACCTTGGCTACAAGGTCCGCACCGTGCAGAAATCGCGGAATCCACTGCGCTTCAACACCCGACGCATTATCAAACCCGTACTTAAGGGCATCTCCTTCGCGGCACGTGAGGGCGAGTTCATCGGTGTGATCGGACGCAACGGCTCCGGCAAGTCCACGTTGCTGCGCGCACTCTCCGGGTTGGAGTCGGTGAGCTCCGGTCGGGTGTACACCTCCGCCAAGCCGCAGCTGTTGGGCGTAGGAGCGGCGCTGATCCCCAATCTATCCGGATCAGAGAACGTGATTCTGGGTCTGTTGGCAATGGGCTACTCCCCCGAGGAGGCCGAAGCCACCCGTGAGTCGGTAATCGACCTGGCCCAGATCGGCCCCTCGATCAACATGCCGATGAACACCTATTCCTCCGGCATGGGTGCCCGTCTCAAGTTTGCGATTTCCGTGGCCGCACAGCCGAAGATCCTGATGGTCGATGAGGCATTGGCTACCGGCGACGCTACCTTCCAGACGCGTTCCAAGAACGCCATGGACAAGATGATTGAGCAGGCGGGCACGGTGTTCCTGGTCAACCACTCCCGCGGTTCCATCGAGGAGATGTGCACGCGCGTGCTGTGGCTCGAGGACGGTCAAATCGTCGCTGACGGAGACACCAAGCAGAAGATGGAACAGTACATGACCTTCGCCTCCGCCATTGGGCGCGGCGAGCTCGAGTACGCGAATACCTTCCTGACTGCGGTCAAGGAGACGTACGCGAAGCAGAACCCAGACCTGCAGCTAACCCCTTGAACCCCATCTTCTGACGGCTCTCGTAGTCCAGAGTCTGGAAGCCAAGCTCACCGAGGCCGTCTTCCCAGGATTCTGCAGATGACGCCACGTCGAGCACATTGGTCAGCAGCGGCTTCGGTGGCGGTGTGTGCCCAGCCTTCCACGGCTCGGCTAACAACATCATCCGATTGTCTTCATGCGACTGTCGCAGAAAAGGTCGAAGCTGCTCGCGGATGTGCGTCTTGTCGTTGAGGTTCTGCATGTATGCCACCAGAGGTGGCTGCGGCTCGTGGTAGTGCGTGCACAAGTTACTCACCACCGCGAGCGGCTTGTTCGCCAAACGCCGTTTTCGCGGGGCGTGCACTCGGAAGCCTAGGTTCATGTAACTACCGACTGCGAAGTCCATGTAGCGGCGAATGTTCGTCTGCGGGTTAAATGGCAGCGCCAAAGAATTCTCGAATCGGCTCGCGTAGTACAGCGAGGCAAAGCCGCCTCCAGAACCACCAAAGAACGCCACCCGCCGGGCGCCCAACAGGAAGAAAACGTGCTCGAGGATCCGGGTCAGCTGATCCTGCAAATCCACTTGAGCGTAGTTGCCCGCGTACCAAGCCAAACGCAGCTTCTCGTTGAGGAACAGCGACGGGTCCGAGACAAATACACGATTCGCACTCACTCCTCCGGAGATGCCCATGCCTGAGAGTACGGGCAAGGAGAAGTGCCGCTCGATGGCACCGTGGAAGAACACTAAGACTGTGTCGCTATTCGAGGGTGCTACCAACAGATCGATCGGCACGTTCTGATGATTAACGGTCACGATGCCCGCTGGAGTTTGGGTGACGCCTACGAACTCATCGACTGTCTCGTACTCGCGCACTCGGTGTTGGGTACTGTCGATAGTCCGGGGACGCCGCCGGGCAGGCTTATTGATAGTGGTCGTGATTTGAGGCACGGGCTCAGGCAACGAGGACGTGCCGTCCAGGGGTGTCGCGGTCATGGATAGCGGCCTGTAGGTCAGTCCCTGCCGTAGACGTCACGGGAGTAGATCTTGTCCCGGACGCTCTCGAGCTCGTCGCTGATGCGGTTGGTGATGATCAGATCGGAACGCTGCAGGAACGTGTCCAGATCGTTTTCCAGCTTCACGCCTTCCACCGGGCTCTGGTCGACGGTCGGCTCATAGATGACAACCTCAGTGCCGCGGTCGCGCAGGCCCTCGAGCACCACGGAGATTGAGGAGCTGCGGAAGTTGTCCGAGCCAGCCTTCATGGCCAGGCGGTGGATACCGACCACGGAGGGGTTCTGACGCAACACGTCATCGATGATGAAATCCATACGGGTCTGGTTCGAGTCCACGATGGCGTCGATGAGGTTCTGTGGCACACCCTCGTAGTTGGCACGCAGCTGGCGGGTGTCCTTGGGCAAGCAGTACCCGCCATAGCCGAAGCTAGGGTTGTTGTAGTGATCGCCGATGCGCGGGTCGAGGGAGACGCCGCGGATCACGGCGCCAGCATCGAGGCCCTTCTCCACCGCGAAGGTGTCGAGCTCGTTGAAGTAGGCCACGCGCATAGCTAGGTAGGTGTTGGAGAACAGCTTGATGGCCTCAGCCTCGGCGGTTCCAGTCACCACGGTGGGAATATCGGTGTCGTCGGATGCATCGGCCATCATCTCTGCGAAGCGAGTCGCGGCTTCCTCGGCTCCCGAGGCGATCACGCGGCTGGGATGCAGGTTGTCGAAGAGCGCTTTGCCCTCCCGGAGGAACTCCGGGCTGAACACGATCTGCAGGTCAGGATGCTTCTCCTGCATGCGTTCCGTGAAACCGATCGGAATGGTGGACTTAATCACGGCCACCGCGTGGGGCGCATGTTCGGCGATCTGCCCCAGCACGGTCTCCACCGTGGAAGTGTCGAAGTACTGGGTGTCCGGATCATAGTTGGTAGGAGTCGCAATGATCACGAACTCAGGCTCTTCGAATGCCACCTCCAGGTCGGTGGTGGCGAAGAGGTCCAGCTCTACGTCCGAGAAATGCTGGATCAATTCCTGATCCACGAGCGGAGAGACACGCTTGTTGACGAGCTCGACGCGCGGCGCATCGATATCAAGCGATACCACCGAATGCTTCCGAGCCAACAAGACTGCGTTCGCCAATCCGACGTATCCCAGTCCGACCACAGTTATCCGCATGCGAGTGTCCCCCGTTGTGCTTCTCCCCCCGACGCAATGGTTTTGGTCGAGCCTGCCTCTACGAGGGTATCAAGCCCGGACCGTCATTAACCTTCTGGAAAGAATCCTTGCATACCGTTAGCGAGTAGGCTTCGATGGACTCATCCACGCCTCACCACGCACTCACGACACCTCAGGGAATCATGAACCACAGCATTACAAAGGCAGTCATCCCAG
>JBQDEV010000008.1:85937-188566 GCA_052084925.1 Micrococcaceae bacterium | reverse complement strand
TTGGGACCTCATCGTTATCAGCGATGCGCTCTAACCGCCTGAGCTATACGCCCTCCACCTTGAACTTCTCAGCTCAAGACGAGAACCAACATTACCGCAGAAGTTCCGTTGGTCAAAATCGAGTGGTTCAGTCGTCTGTCAGTGTGACGCCGACGCCGCCCACGAGCGAGGCGGAGATGTTGTACAGCACCGCCGCCAGCATGGATAGCAGGGTCAGCACCACCACGTTGATCACCGCGATGATCGTGGACATCGAGGCCACCTGACCCAGTGTCACGAGCTCCTGGATGGTCTGTCCGCCGCCCTCGGTGCCCAGGATCTGGCCCAGCAGAGCGTTGACGTCATCGAAGATTCCGGTGAGATCCAACACCATCCACAACACGACACCGGCCACCACGGTGACGATGCCGAGTGCCACGGAGAGCAGGAACGACATCTTCAGAACCGACCACGGGTCAACGCGGGCGACGAGCAGGCGTGCCTTACGAACCTTGGCCTTCGGGGCCGGACGCACCAGTCCCTTCTGACCAGGCTTCTGACCTGGCTTGGAGCCCGGCTTCTGCCCGTTGGGACGGTTCTGACCACCCTGAGGACGGTTCCCCTGGGCGCCCGCCGGTCGCTTCTGGCCCTGCTGCGTGCCCGGGCGCGCGGCGCTGGGACGCTTGGGGGCCTGTCCTTGCGACGGGCGGGAATTGCCGGATGTATTGCTCACTGCTGTCCTCCGTCAGAGTCCGTGTCAGCTTCCAAGGGTACTGCACCGGAACCATCTGTCACATCTGCCTCAGGCTGGCCCGCGGATTCGGACGTCTCGGTGACGGGAGCGTCCTCGGGATTCTCCTGGGTGGCCGCCGTCTCGACGTTCTCCTCTTCGGGATGCTCGAGCTCGGTCTCGTTGTTCAGGGTGACAGCGACGATACGGTCCTTCTTGCCCGGCTTGGCGAAGATGACGCCCATGGTGTCACGACCGCGCACCGGGACCTGCTCGACGGCCGAGCGCACCACATTGCCGGACTGCATCACCACCAGGACTTCTTGGTCCTCCTGGGTGACCAGACCGCCGGCGAGTTCGCCGCGATCCTCCACGAACTTGCCGACCTTGATGCCGAGGCCGCCGCGGTTCTGCACCCGGTACTCATCGGCCTGGGTCCGCTTGGCGTAGCCGCCGTCGGTCACGGTGAAGATGTAGGAGTCATCCTCAATCACGCCCATGGTGAGCAGGTCGTCCCCGTCACGGAACTTCATCCCGGTCACGCCCGAGGTGGCTCGACCCATCGGGCGAAGCGCCTCGTCGGTGGCGGTGAAGCGCAACGACTGGCCCTTCCGCGAGATGAGGATGACGTCGTCCTCTTCGGAGACCAACTGAGCGGAGACCACTTCGTCGTCGTCGCGCAGGTTGATGGCGATGACTCCGGCGGTGCGGGGGGTGTCGTAGTCCTCCAGGCGCGACTTCTTGACCAGTCCATTGCGAGTAGCCAGCACCAGGTACGGCGCATCCTGGTAGGTGCGCAGCGTCAAGACCTGGGCGATGTGCTCGTCGGGCTGGAACGCCATCACGTTGGCTACGTGCTGACCCTTCGCATCCCGGCCGGCTTCCTGCAGCTCATAGGTCTTGATCCGATATACCCGGCCGAAGTTCGTAAAGAACAGTATCCAGTGGTGGGTGGAGGTGGTGAAGAAGTGCTCGACAACGTCCTCGCCGCGCAGCGTCGCCCCACGCACGCCCTTGCCACCACGATTCTGGGCGCGGTAGTTGTCGATGCGGGTGCGCTTCACATAACCGCCGCGGGTGATGTTGACGACCATGTCCTCTTCGGGGATGAGGTCCTCGATCGACATATCGCCGTCGTAGCCCCACATGATCTCGGTGCGCCGCTCGTCGCCGTGCTTGTCGACGATCTCACGCAGCTCGTCGGAAATGACGTCGCGCTGACGCTCGGGGGATTCAAGGATGGCGATGTACTCGGCGATGCGAGCCTGCAGCTCTTCGTACTCGTCCTGGATGGACTGGCGTTCCAGGGCGGCCAGCTGACGCAGCTGCATCAGCAGGATGGCCTTGGCCTGGTCGTCGTCGATCTCGAGCAGCGTCTTTAGCGACTCGCGGGCCACGTCGGCTGACGCCGAGCGGCGGATGGTCGCGATGACTTCGTCAAGCATGTCCAGCGCTTTGAGCAGGCCCAGCAGGATGTGCGCGCGAGCCTCGGCCTTGCGCTTGCGGTAGGCGGTTCGACGGACGATGACTTCGATCTGGTGCTTCACCCAGTAGTGGATGAAACCGTCCAGGGAAAGGGTACGCGGCACGCCGTCGACCAGGGCCAGCATGTTCGCGGAGAAGTTCTCCTGCAGTTGGGTGTGCTTGTAGAGGTTGTTCAGCACCACCTTCGGCACGGCGTCGCGTTTGAGCACGATCACCAGGCGCTGACCGGTACGACCTGAGGACTCATCGCGCAGGTCGGCAATGCCGGAGATCTTGCCGTCGCGCACCATCTCGGCGATCCGGCTGGCCAGGTTGTCCGGGTTGGCCATGTAGGGCAGCTCGGAGACGACCAGGCACGTCCGGTTCTGCAGTTCTTCCACATTGACGACGGCGCGCATCGTGATGGAGCCGCGCCCGGTGCGGTAGGCCTCTTCGATGCCCCGGTGTCCCAAGATCTGTGCGCCTGTGGGGAAGTCGGGGCCCTTCACGCGCTGCAACAGGGCTTCCAGCAGCTCTTCGCGGCTGGCTTCTGGGTTCTCCAAATACCACTGGACGCCGGAGGCGACCTCGCGCAGGTTGTGCGGAGGAATATTCGTGGCCATGCCGACGGCGATGCCCGAGGAACCATTGACCAGCAAGTTCGGGAATCGGGCGGGCAGCACGGTGGGTTCCTGCTGTTTGCCGTCGTAGTTGTCCTGGAAGTCGACGGTGTCCTCGTCGATATCACGGACCATCTCCATGGCCAGCTGCGCCATCTTGGTCTCGGTATAACGCTGGGCGGCCGCGCCGTCGTTGCCGGGGGAACCGAAGTTGCCCTGACCTAGCGCCAGCGGATAACGCATGACCCAGTCCTGCACCAGGCGCACGAGGGCATCATAAATAGCGGAGTCACCGTGCGGGTGGTAGTTGCCCATCACCTCACCGACCACGCGGGCCGACTTGTTGAAGGAGCGGTCGGGGCGGTAGCCGCCGTCGAACATGCCGTAGAGCACACGACGGTGCACCGGCTTCAGGCCGTCGCGCACATCGGGCAGGGCACGGCCGACGATCACGGCCATCGCGTAGTCCAGGTAGGACCGCTTCATCTCGGTGTTCAGGTCGACCTGTTCGACCTTGTCACCGCTGTGGACCGGGTCGCCGACCACGATCTCACTGATGCCCTCGTCCGTGGGGTTCTCGGGGTTCTGGGTCGGTTCCTCGGGGGTGTCCGGAGTCTGCTCGTCGCTCACGCGTGAAAGTCCTTGATGCTCGTCGTGGGGGAGGTGGTGCTTCGGCTGCTCGATCAGATATCGAGGAAGCGCACGTCCTTGGCGTTCTGCTGGATGAAGTTGCGTCGCGATTCGACGTCTTCGCCCATCAGCATGGAGAAGATCTCGTCGGCAGCCGCGGCGTCATCCATGGTGACCTGCAGCAAGGTGCGGTGCTCAGGATCCATGGTGGTGTCCCACAGTTCCTTGTAGTCCATCTCGCCCAGGCCCTTGTAGCGCTGAATGCCGTTCTCCTTCGGGTAGCGCCAGCCGCGCGCGGTGCCTGCCTCGAGCGCGGCATCGCGCTCTGCGTCGGTGAACACGTAGTCGTGCGGGGCGTTCGACCACTTGATCCGGTACAGCGGGGGCTGAGCCAGGAACACATAGCCCTGCTCGATGAGCGGGCGCATGTAGCGGAACAGTACGGTCAGCAGCAGGGTGGTGATGTGCTGGCCGTCGACGTCGGCATCGGCCATCAGCACGATCTTGTGATACCGCAGCTTGGTGATGTCGAACTCTTCACCGATGCCGGTGCCGAACGCCGTGATCATCGACTGCACCTCGGCGTTGCCGAGAGCGCGGTCGAGCCGAGCACGCTCCACGTTGAGGATCTTGCCACGCAAGGGCAGGATCGCCTGGGTGGCGGGATTGCGCCCGCGCTTGGCGGAACCACCCGCGGAGTCGCCCTCCACGATGTAGACCTCGCACACGTTCGGGTCCTTGGAGGAGCAATCCGCGAGCTTGCCCGGCATCCCGAAGGATTCCAGCGGAGACTTGCGGCGGGCGTTGTCGCGGGCCTTGCGGGCGGCCAGCCGCGCCTGTGAAGCCAGCTGTGCCTTGCGGATGATGTCGCGGGCCAGGTTGGGGTTGCGCTCCAGCCAATCGCCGAGTTCCTCGGTGACGACCTTCTGCACGAACCCGCGTGCTTCGGAGTTACCGAGCTTCGTCTTGGTCTGGCCCTCGAACTGCGGCTCCGCGAGCTTCACAGAGATCACCGCGGTCAAGCCCTCACGGATGTCCTCACCGGAGAGGTTCTCGTCCTTGGCCTTCAGCAGTTCCTTGTTGCGAGCGTAGCGGTTGATGAGCGAGGTCATCGCCGCGCGGAAGCCCTCTTCGTGGGTGCCGCCCTCATGGGTGTTGATCGTGTTGGCGTAGGTGTGCACCGACTCCGAATACGCCGTAGTCCACTGCATCGCGGCCTCGACGGCAATCTTCTGGTCGGTGTCCTCCGATTCGAAGGCGATGACGTCGTCGTGGACCAGCTCTGCGCGCTTCGAGGAGTTCAGGTGCTTGACGTAGTCGAGCAGCCCGTCCTCGTAGAGGTAATCGACCCGACGCAGAGTGCGCTCGGCGGGTGCCTCGGCGCCGCCGTCGTCGATGATGCCGGCCTCGTCCGGCTGGTCCGCGCTGATCGCTCCGGCGATCTCATCGGAGGCGACGTCGTTGGTCTCCAGTTCGCGCTCATCGGTAAGCGTGATGCGCAGGCCCTTGTTGAGGAACGCCATCTGCTGGAAGCGGGCGCGCAGCGTCTCGAAGTCGAACTCGACGGTCTCGAAGATGCTGGCATCCGGGTAGAAGGTCTGGGTAGTGCCGGTGCGATCGGTGTCCTCGCCCTGCACAAGTCCGCCCTGGGGAGCGCCGCCGTCGGCGAAGCTCATCCGCCAGACACTTCCCTGGCGGTGGATCTCGGTGTTGACCCGGGACGACAGGGCGTTCACCACGGAGATGCCCACGCCGTGCAGACCACCGGAAACCGCGTAGCCGCCACCACCGAACTTGCCGCCGGCGTGCAGGATGGTCATGACGACCTCCACGGTGGGCTTGCCCTCGGTGGGGTGCATGTCCACCGGGATACCACGGCCGTTATCGGAGACCCGCAGGCCGCCATCGGCCTGGATGGTCACGTCGATGGTGTCGCAGTACCCGGCCAGCGCCTCGTCCACAGAGTTGTCGACGACTTCGTACACCAGGTGGTGCAAGCCGCGCGCGGAGGTCGAGCCGATGTACATGCCGGGCCGTTTGCGCACCGCCTCCAGGCCCTCGAGGACGGTGATGTCGCCGGCGTCGTAGGCATGCTCGACCCTGTTCAGCGCCGATTCCTGCTGGGTCGGAACCGCATCCTGGTTTCCGGGTTCTACGGACTGCGATGCCTGATCAGACTGTTCTTCGGACACGTCGGTTCAACGACTCCTCGTTCGTGGCACTGGGACTCGTCTATTCTACGCGATGTGCCGCGGTTTGGCCCGAATTTCTGGGGTGCTCAGCGAATAAACATGCCGTACTGGGCCCGTGAGGGCCTTTTTCAGCGGTTGAGACACGCTCAGATGGTCCCTGTGCAGGAGTCGGCTCCCCACAGCGCCACGGGCCCGCTGAGCCGTTCACCCATAGGTGTCCCGCGGACCCCGACCGCGCACTGAGCGCGGGCCCTTCTTCCAGCTGGGTGCCGCCGGCCCCTTGACCACGATCTCGCGGACCACCCCGGGCCCTAGTTTCTCCTCGAGCTGACCGAGCAGGGTTGGCGCCATCAGCCGCAGCTGCGTGGCCCAGGCTGTGGAGTCACAGCGGATCACCACTTTGGCGTGGTCGAATTCCTCCACTTGTGCGTGCGCCGCAATATCCGGCCCCACCAGCTCGGGCCAGCGGGAGAGCACCGAGCCCACCGCCACCGGCTCGTCCCAGCCGCGGTCAGCGACCAGCCGATCGAAAACGGCCCCGATGAGCCGAGAGTCCTTGCCCTGCTGCGAGGTGTCCAAGGTGGAACGACGACGCCGGCGCGATGCTGGCTTCTCTTCCCGCCCGTCGCCGGTGAACCGGCGCACCCTCCGGCTGGCCGACGCTGCGGAGAAACCAGCTCTCTGTGCGGCCTGGCGAGCCCGGTTGAGGGCCACCGAGGGGGCGTCAACGTCCGTCGGCGCGGGTGCTTGGTCCGCGGGAAGGTCCCACGTGGACTCCGGATCAGCCAACGGTCTCACCGATGCTGCTCACACCCTCGTCCATCCGCACCACCAGCCGGGGTCCTGCCAGCTCCTCCGGAAGGTCCTCCGCCACCGCAGCCGTGACGAGGACCTGCTCAGCCCGATCGGCCAGGGCAGCCAGACGGGATCGTCGGGTGGCATCGAGTTCGGCAAACACGTCGTCAAGAATCAGCAAGGGACGCGCATCCTCATCCGCGTCGTCTGCGACCAGCACGTCGTAACTGGCCAACCGAAGCGCCAGGGCGAGTGACCAGGTCTCACCATGAGAGGCGAAACCCTTGGCTGGTGCAGGACCGAGCCGGAGCACGACGTCGTCGCGATGCGGCCCCACCAAGGTGACGCCGCGATCGCGTTCCGTCCGGTGTTGCGCCTGCAGCTCCGCGCGCATCGCTTCGACCAATTCGGCCTCGGTCGGGATCTCCTGATGCTGTCCACCCGCAAGGGGAACCGTGGATTCGTAGAGATATGTTGCGGATTTATTGGCATCCGCAAGATGCGCGTACGCCTGAGCCAAAGGTTCGGCGAGCAGCTGCAGTACATGCAATCGGCCATTGAGCAGCCGGGCCCCGGACAGTGCCAGATGCTCATCCCAGACCACCAGTGTCGCCTCGTGATCTGGAGTCCATTTTCCGGAGGTACGCGCGGATTTCAGCAGTGCATTGCGCTGACGTAGTACCCGATCGTATTCGCTGCGGGCCCCACCGAGCGCCGGGCGCATCTGCACAATGAGATCGTCGAGGAAACGACGGCGCACTCCCGGATCGCCATTGATCAGCTGCAAATCTTCCGGGGCGAACAGCACCGAGCGCAGCAGTCCGAGTCCTTCGCGGGCCCGTTGCGGCGCACCCCGGTTGATAGCTACGCGGTTGGACTTGCCCGGGTTGATCTCTAAATCGACGGCGACAGCGCGCTCTCCACGATGAATGCGGGTCCGAATCCGCGCCTGGTCCGCACCGAAATACACGAGTGGGCCGTCATTGCTCACCCGGTGGGATTGATGCGTGGCCAGATAGCCGATGGCCTCGGCAATATTGGTCTTGCCGACGCCGTTGCGGCCGACCAGCACGTTGGTGCCTGGTTGCAGTTCCAGGTCGATCTGAGGGTAGGACCGGTAATTCGTCAGTGAGAGGTGAGAGATCCGCACGAGATCCGAACAGCCGAGCTCACAGGCTCAGCTGTTGATCCTGATCGGCATCACCAGGTAGCGGTAATCGTCCACTTCGCCGTTGTCCTGCTCGCTCTGACCGGTCAGCAGAGCGGGCTTGGGCGCGGAGGTGAAGGCGAACCGCACGTACGCGGAATTGATGACGTTGAGCCCCTCGCTGAGATAGCCCGGGTTGAACGCGACGGTGATCTCCTCGCCATCGAGTTGGCAGGGCATCGATTCGTTGGCCGAGGCATCATCGCCGGCCCCGGCATCGAGAGAGACCTGACCGTCGGTGAAGGCCATCCGCAGCGGAGTGTTGCGCTCCGCCACCAGGGCCACGCGTCGTACAGCTTCCACTAGCTGAGAAGTTTCGACGACGGCGTGAATCGGGCTGGACTCCGGAAACAGCGCGCGGATCTTCGGGTATTCGCCGTCAACGAGCAGGCTGGTGGTCCGTCGTCCCCCGGAGGAGAAGCCGATGAGCTCCTGGCCGTTGCCGTCCGAGGTCAGGCGCAGCTGAAGCTCGCCGCCGCCGGCCAAGGACCGGGCCACCTCGGTGAGGGTCCGAGACTTCACCAGCAGTGAGGTGGAGATGGATGGATCCGTGGGTGTCCAGTTGATCTCCTTCATCGACAGCCGGTAGCGGTCGGTGGCAAGGAAGGTGATGGTGTCGCCCTCGATCTCGACCTTGATGGCGGTGAGAATCGGCAGGGTGTCGTCTTTGGATGCTGCTACCGTGACCTGGCTGACGGCATGGGCGAAGGCTGCGCCATCGATGGTTCCCGAGACTTCAGGTAGCGCCGGAAGGGTGGGGTATTCGTCCACCGGCATCGTGGCCAGTGCGAATCGAGAGCTGCGGCAGGTCAGAACGACCTTGGAACCTTCGGTCTCCACCGTCACTGGCGCAGCGGGAAGCGACTTGACGATGTCGTTGAGCAGACGTCCCGAGACGAGAATGGTTCCCTCGGTCTCGATATCTGCTTCGACCTCGAGCTGCGCAGAAGTCTCGTAGTCGAAGCTGGCGATGGAAACGAGCCCATCCTTTGCAGAGATCAGCAGGCCTGACAGGACAGGCACAGGAGGACGAGGCGAGAGCGAGCGGGCAGCCCAAGACACCGCGTCCGTCAGGATGTCGCGTTCCACAGTGAACTTCACGGGTGTATCTGCCTCTCGCTACGGGTACACAGTCCTTCGAGACTTCCGACGTTTTCACGAGATCACGTGGGAAGCACAAAAATCCATGGACAGCTTACCGCGAATGAGAGTTCTTGTGTTTCTCGAGGTGTGGAAGGTGCGCATTGGAGGTGTGAGGTGCGTTCAGGTGAACAGCGGGTGTCATTCGGATCGGAGGGAGATTGTTCTTCAGAAGAGGTTTAACAGGTTCAATAGTGTTAATAACTCTTGTGGATTCTGTGGATAACCGCCCTCATGCGGCTGTTTGACTCGATCTGCATGTGGAGCCAGCCGTGGACTTCTCTCGGGGCGGCTGTGCAGACGACGGGGATTACCGATAGTTGTCATTCCCCTGGATTCACAACGAACCCAGGGGTTATCCCGAACCTGACCGGCATGGTCCACTTAACCATCCACAGTGTTATCCACAGCTGTGAGTTCTACTTGAAGGATTCGACCCACAAGGCCTGTGGAAACCTGTGGATAGGTGTGGAGAGTGTGGAAATCGAATGACAAGAATCGTTGTGATTCTGGGATTGCTGCCTGTGGACCGAGTCTCAAGCTTAACTTGAGGTGAAGTCGTGATTCCGGTGATTCTCAGCTCGGTCGACGCTCAGTTAGTGCGTTGCTGTTGCTTGATTCGGTTCGTCAGTTCGGTGACCTGGTTGTAGATCATCCTGCGTTCGGCCATCAGGTCGCGGATCTTCCGGTCCGCGTGCATCACCGTGGTGTGATCACGACCCCCGAGTTCGTTGCCGATCTTGGGCAAAGACATCTCCGTGAGTTCGCGCAGCAGGTACATGGCGATCTGTCGCGCCGTCACTAGTGTCCGTGTGCGGGATTTGCTGGTCAGTTCCTCGATCGTGAAGTCGAAGTACTTGGCGGTCTCATTCAGAATCGAGGCCGCGGTGATCTCTTGAGCATCATCATCTGTGATGAGATCTTTCAGCACGTGCTCAGCCAACGGGATATCGACGGACTGCTTATTCAAAGACGCATAAGCGGTGACGCGGATGAGTGCGCCCTCGAGCTCGCGGATGTTCGTCGTGATGCGTGAGGCAATGTACTCCAGTGCCTCCGGGGGCGCGGTGAGTCCCTCGGCCTCGGCCTTCTTGCGCAGGATGGCGATACGTGTCTCGAGGTCTGGCGGCTGGATATCAGTGGTCAGGCCCCATTCGAAGCGTGAACGCAGCCGCTCCTCGAAGCCCGAGAGCTGCTTCGGGGGAAGATCCGAGGTGATGACGACCTGCTTGTTGTTGTTGTACAGCGCGTTGAAGGTGTGGAAGAACTCCTCGACGGTCGCTTCCTTGTTCGCCATGAACTGGATGTCATCGATCAGCAAGATGTCGACGTTGCGATAGATCTGCTTGAAGCTGGCGCCCTCATCGTGGCGAATCGAGTTGATGAAGTCGTTGGTGAACTCTTCCGAATTCACGTAGCGGACGCGCAAACCCGGGTAAAGCTCACGTGCGTAGTGGCCGATGGCATGGAGCAGGTGGGTTTTGCCCAGGCCGGACTCTCCGTAGATGAAGAGCGGGTTATACGCTTTGGCCGGCGCTTCGGCGACAGCATTCGCTGCGGCGTGGGCGAATCGATTCGACGACCCGGTGACGAAGGTTTCGAAGTGGTACCGGGGATTCAGCCTGGATTGCTCCTCTGCTGAATGCGCGATGGCGGTTGCTTGCTGTGGATTGGCCAGGGTCGGGGCCGGATTTGACTGTGAGCTCAGCTGTCCATCAGCGCGGCGTTCCTCTTGCGAATAAACGGCAGCGGGGAAGGATTCCGAGTTTTCCACAGGTTTTGGTTCGTCCTGTGGAACCTGTGGATTAGTGCGCTGTGGCGGTGCCACCGGCTGAAGAGAGGAATCGATGGAGAATGCGCATCGAATGTCCTGTTGGAAGACCGTTTGCAATGCCTGGCCGAGTACTTCGTCGAGCTGGTTCTCGAGAACCTGCCGCGTGAATTCATTCGGAACGGCGAGGAGCAAGGTATTTCCGATCAGGCCTTGCGGCTGCACAAGATCAATAAATCCGCTCTGACGTGGGCTGATCTGTTGCGAATCCTTCATCGTCTGGACGACGTGACGCCAGGAGCTGCTGATCGATTCATCGGTGCTCATCTGCCGAGATGTCCTTTCAGACGATGTGAGTGCAAGTATTTCGAAGGTCCCTCAATGTCTGTGGCGTCTCGAACCCTGTGGATGACGGCGAATGAGAAGTACAGCATCGTGGGACTCAGCGCAGACCTTAACAGTAGCCGCTTGACTGGTTTTCAGCATGTTTTGCACATGCTTATACACATGGGGTGTGTAAATTGTGGAGAAGACGTCCACCGGGCTAAGCTCCCTAGCCTGATCGTCCACTCGTGACCGGGATTTGACGACGCGTGTCGCTCTTCCTAGACTTGATTGGTCTGTGACAGAGTGACGCCTGCCTGAAAATGGGGCGTAAAATCGTTGCAGATTGTCCTGACAGTGCGTCACCGGTTCTTCCCCAGACCATCGGTCTTCCGATTCAACGGATCCGGGCGCAAACACAACGTGTGGAGTTTCAAAGTGAGCAAGCGGACGTTTCAGCCGAATAACCGCCGTCGTGCGAAGAAGCATGGTTTCCGTGCACGGATGCGTACCCGCGCCGGTCGCGCCGTGCTGACCGCGCGCCGCAGCAAGGGCCGCACCCAGCTGTCTGCCTGAGGTTGGCTTCGGCCGCCTCAGACGTGCGGATCAGTGGTTGAGTGCTACCCAAGAGACAACGGGTACGCACCCCGGCGGATTTTTCTCAGACATTACGTTCCGGCTCCCGTAGTGGGCGCCGGAACGTTGTCGTGTCCGCATTTAGATCGACCCCGATCGCTGGTGAAGTCGATGTGGCGGATGGCGCCCCGAATCGTGTCGGTTTTATCGTCTCGAAAGCCGTTGGCAATGCTGTGGTGCGAAACAAGGTGAAACGTCGGCTTCGCGCCATTATGGCCGAGGAATTGCGAGAGGGATCGGACACGATCTCTGCGAATTCCGGAAGCCTCATTGTCCTTCGGGCATTGCCTGCGTCCGCGGCTGCATCCTGGTCTGAACTGAAGACAGACGTCCATGATGGGCTCGCCTCGGCATGGTCCAAGGGTGGACGTCGTGGTTGAGTCCCTGTTCATAACTTTGCCGAATCCGCGTCAGTGGGGTTTCTTTCGAGCGCTGCCATCGGCCGTGGTGGGGACGCTGCTGAAGGCTTATCGGCTGGTGATTTCACCGCTGTATGGTCCGGTCTGCAAGTTTTTTCCCAGCTGTTCCGCATACGCTCTAGAGGCAGTCACTGTTCATGGAGCAGTCAAAGGCAGCTTTCTGGGTGCGCGGCGACTCGGGCGTTGCCATCCTTGGCAGTCGGGGGGAATCGATCCTGTTCCTCCGGGCCGCAGAATTTGGCCGAACGGTCACCTACCCAGGATCATTGAATTGAACCACCCCGTCGTACCGCCAGATCCGTCGGACGAGCACTGAAGAGGATAAAAGGAGATTATGGGCTTCTTCGAACTGATTCTATTCCCCTTCAAGTGGGTGGTCTCGTGGGTTATTGGGATGTTCCACTCCCTGCTGACGATGATCGGAATGCCGGAATCGTCTGGTTGGAACTGGACGCTGTCCATCATCCTGCTCGTGATTCTTATCCGCACGCTGCTGATTCCTGTCTTCGTGAAGCAGATCAAGGCCCAGCGTGCCATGCAGGAGCTGCAGCCTGAGATCAAAAAGCTGCAGGAGAAGTACAAAGGTAAGAAGGACCAGCTATCGCGTCAGGCGATGGCCATGGAACAGCAGGCACTGTTCAAGGAGCACGGGACCAGTCCGTTCTCGGCCTGTCTTCCCATGCTGGTCCAGATGCCGTTCTTCTTTGCTCTCTATCAGGTGCTGATCGGTGTTGCCCGTTCCGAGGCCGGTTCAACGGAGAACATCGGCGCGCTCAGTCCTGATCAGGTTCACTCCTTCTCCGCCTCCACCGTTTTTGGTGCGGGCATGTCCGAGACCTTCATGGGTGCGGTCAACGCCACCGGTGGCACGAATGTAAATGTGCTCATCGTCAGCGTCGTGATGATCCTGTTGATGACTGGCTCGATGTTCTACATGCAGAAGATGCTCATGTCGAAGAACATGTCTCAGGCAGCCATGACGGGTCCCTTCGCCCAGTCGCAGAAGATGATGCTTTACATTTTGCCGCTGGTCTTCGCTATCGGTGGGATCAACTTCCCCATTGGCGTGCTGATCTACTGGACGGCTACAAACTTCTGGGCCGTGGGCCAGCAGTTCTACATTATTCGCCGTAACCCCACGCCAGGCTCGCAGGCCGAGATTGAGCTGAATGAGCGTCGCGCGGCCAAAGGCCTACCTCCCGTCGGGAGGGCCGCCAAGGAAGCCGAAGAGCGGGCGAAGGTTGAAGAGACCAAACCGAAGGGGCAGCGTCAGCAGCCTGCCCGCAAGAACAGGAGAAAACGATGAGCGAAGAAACGTTGACCGCTGAGGACGTCGAAGAGACGACCTCCACCTCGGTGGATGAAGAGAGTGATCTGGCAGCCGATTACATCGAGGAGCTCCTCGACATCGCTGACATCGATGGCGACATCGATATTGAGATCCGTAATGGTCGGATTTACCTGTCGGTGCTGGCAGAGCAGCAGAACGAGCGTCTCCAGGATCTGATTGGCGATAAGGGCAAAGGCCTTGAAGCTCTTCAGGAACTTGTCCGGTTGGCAGTACTGTCGTCCACCGGTAATCGCTCCCGTTTGATCCTAGACATCGCCGGATACCGCGATGAACGCGCCAAGGAACTCACGACTCTTGCTGAGGAAGCAATCGAACGTGTAAAGAACGGCGGCGAAGATTCGGTTCATCTGAAGCCGATGAGCGCCTACGAACGGAAGATCGTTCATGACGTCATCGCAGACGCGGGCCTGGTGAGTGAATCCGAGGGCGAGGCGTCACGACGTCACGTTGTTGTGACCTCGGGAGAGTAATTCATGACTGAGGCTGAGCACGAAACCATTGATGTCTTGCTGGCATCAACCTCCCCCGAGACGCAGTCTGCTGTTGAAGCGATCTTCGGCGACTTCTCCGAGGTTGCTGAACGTTATGTGCATCATCTGTCCACGACCGGGATTGAATGGGGCCTGCTGGGTCCGCGAGAAGTACCGCGCCTATGGGACCGCCATGTGCTCAACTGTGCAGTCATCGAGGAACTGATCCCTGAAGGTGCCTTGGTAGCTGATGTTGGCTCCGGCGCCGGCCTACCAGGGTTGGCCCTCGCTATCGCGCGTCCGGATACTCAGCTGATCCTCATTGAGCCCTTGGAACGTCGCGTTGTGTGGCTGGATATGGTCGTTGAGGATCTTGGCCTAGAGAATGTTGATGTCGTTCGTGCTCGTTCAGAACAGATCGCCGGCAACATAGACGTCGATGTCGTTACGGCACGCGCCGTATCGGCTCTGAAGTCGCTATTGCCGCTCACGATTCCGCTTCTCTCGGGGTCTGGGGAGCTTTTGGCTATCAAGGGACGTAGCGCCCCGGATGAGATCGCCTCGGCGCAAAAGGCTCTCAAGAAGTTTCGGTGCAAGGATCCGGAGATTGTTCTTGCCGGCCATGACGTATTAGTCGAAGCTACAACTATAATCCGGGTCCCAGTCGGCTGATCGTCGATCGACTAGACTCTGGGTGGATCGTATGAGTAACCAGGAGGCGCAATTGAGCGATAAAGCGAGTGTTCCACGTGAAACACAACGAGACTCTGAATCGAGTCTGGACTCGCTGACTCCCCTGGCTCGTGAACTCGCCGCGGAGAATCTGCGTCGTCAGAAGCTCAAAGGCAAACGGCTTCCCAAGCCGGACTCGACGCGCACCTTTACGATCTCGAACCAGAAAGGTGGCGTGGGTAAGACCACGACTACCGTCAACCTTTCGGCAGCCATGGCTCGAGCAGGTATGAATGTACTCGTCATTGACATCGACCCTCAGGGCAATGCCTCGACCGCGTTGAATATCCCTCACGGTTCGGACGAGAACTCCATCTATGATGTGCTCTTGGATGATCTTGAGATCCAGGATGTCGTGCAAGACTGTCCCGATATCGACGGTCTCCAAGTTGCTCCCGCCACAATTGAACTTGCTGGAGCCGAAATTGAACTTGTTTCTCTCGTTGCACGTGAGCAGCGCCTGTCTCGTGCATTAGCCTCGTACTTCACATACCGTGAGCAGCAGGGGCTGGAGCGGCTCGATTACATTTTCATCGATTGCCCTCCGAGCCTGGGCCTCCTCACAGTGAATGCTTTCGTAGCGGCGACTGAAGTGCTCATTCCGATCCAGACTGAGTATTATGCGCTGGAGGGGCTTTCTCAGCTGGTGAAAAACATCAATATGATTCAAAAGCACCTCAACGCCGATCTTCGGGTATCGACGATTTTGTTGACGATGTATGACGGCCGTACACGCTTAGCTACTCAGGTAGCCGACGAGGTTCGGGAGTACTTCCCCACGGAGGTTCTCGGCGCTGTTATTCCCCGCAATGTGCGGATCTCTGAGGCGCCTAGTTTCCAACAGAGTGTACTTACCTATGATCCCCAGTCCAGTGGAGCCTTGAGTTATCGTGAGGCTGCAGCTGAAATTGCAGAACGTGGGGCTCCTACGTAGTTCGTTGTTCCACGTGAAACGCTGGCCCTAGGGTTAATTGTTTAGGCAGTTCGTTCCATGGCCACTGGTAGCTATTTTATGGAAAGGCATCCACTTCGGTGGATGCCTTTTTTGTGTCAACGGGCCCATGGAGTTGAGATCGAGAGTGCCGACTCGAACCAAGTCGATCCCCGTTCTGAAGTGGGATACTCCGTGGAGAGCCACCCCAAGACTTATACCCACGAATGTTCCACGTGAAACCAAGAGTCCACTACACCGTTGGTCCCCATTCTCTGTGCTTTGAATAGCACCGCATGTCCGACAGCGTCTTGGCATTACTTTGTCAGTACGTTGGACATAGGCAGCCAGCCATTCAGTGTGGACTCCAATCGGGTACGAGGTTTCCACGTGAAACATCGCGGATGACATTCGTTCCCGGAACGAGATCGCATGACGGCAGCGTAAGTCCCAAAAGTCAGGGCACTGTGCCCGGTGTGAGTTCCACGTGAAACAAGATCCTTACAGAGAGTTCGCATTGTCCATGCGGCTTGACTTGGTGGGATGGCTCCATCCGCTGCACGAAGTGGTCTATCGCGGGGTTGACTTCTGATCATCGTGTCGGTAAACCCGGGGACATCTGGTCGTGGTAGACATTGGGGACCGGCACGGATGTTCGTGTTCCACGTGAAACCACACCACTTGATCGCTTGGCATTAATTCCGGTGTGATCGCAGATTGCTTCGCAGGTGTGGTGCCGATCGATAGTTTACTGCCTGAATGGGTACTGCAGTCGAGTAGTTCGGTCGACCGGGGTACTGGGATCTTTCGCGGGCCTACACCTTGCGTGCGCGCGAACGTTTCACGTGGAACATGGCCTTGGTCAAAGCGAGCATGTCATGGTTCTTTTGGGTCGTTACTACTTCCTGGTGAGTGGTGGGCTGAGCCGATACTGGCACGGGTGATAGGTATGGTCTAACTACAGTTCGAAGACGGCGGTATCAAGAAACTGACCCGATGTCCCAGTCGTGTTTCACGTGGAACACGACTAGAATTGCGGATTGGAGGTACATGATGTCACAGAAAAAAGCCCGTCGCGGGCTAGGTCGAGGACTCAGCGCGCTTATTCAAGATACTTCGGCCGTAGAGCAGCCAGAAGCGACGACTGAAGATCAATCAGAGGCTGACGAATACTCAACCGCTGAGAACGAGAACGCCGTGGCCGCCGGCGCAAGCTCGCCGACATCGGTTGCGGACAGATACCTTGCCGATGAGACGACGGAGGCAAACGACAGCAACGTTCCACGTGAAACCAGGCGCCCCGTTGACATCTTCTTCCCGGAAGCACCCAGCGCGAATCGCAGGAAGCCGGCCCACGAGCGTGGACCTGTTCGTCGCGAGATGCCGAATCCCCTGAATCGATCCACGCCAAGAAGGGAAGCCGCTGAAGTGGCGACGTCGGTGCCGACCGATAACGCACCGGTTCTCCGTACCCTGCCGATCGATGACATCGTCCCGAACCCTCGACAGCCGAGGGATGTCTTTAACGAAGAAGACATGGATGAGTTGATTGCGTCGATTCGAGAAGTCGGCGTTCTCCAACCAATAGTTGTAAGGCCAACTAATGGCGTGAACTATGAATTGGTCATGGGTGAGCGACGTTGGCGCGCGTCGCGTGCCGCTGGCCTGACCGAAATACCGGTCATTATTCGCCACACTGCAGACGAGGATCTGCTGCGAGACGCTCTCCTGGAGAACATTCACCGGAGTGAGCTGAATCCGTTGGAGGAGGCTGCGGCGTATGAGCAACTGTTGCGTGATTTCAACTGCACTCAGGACGAGCTCTCCGAGCGGATCGGTCGATCGCGGCCACAGATCTCGAATACCCTACGACTCATGAAGCTTCCTCCGTTGGTACAGCGCCGCGTCGCTTCGGGCGTCCTCTCGGCCGGGCATGCGCGAGCATTGCTTGGGTTACACGACGAGGCGACGATGGAGCGAATTGCTCAACGGGTGATGAATGAGGGCTTGTCGGTACGCGCGACCGAAGAGCTGGTTGCACTGACTGTCAATGGTACTGGCGTACGACGTCGTGCGTCGCGGTCAACGCCGGTGCAGAACGAGCGCTTCGAATACCTCGCGTCGACACTGACTGATGAATTGGACACTACCGTCAAGATCAGCCTGGGTGCGAAGAAGGGGAAGATTTCCATCGACTTCGCCTCTGTAGAAGATCTGAACCGCATTATGGACATCCTCCAGCCTTCCAAGCGTGAGGATCAGGGCTAAGCGCTTCTGCGGCCTTGGGACATAACGCGGGGCCCGATCCTCAGGATCGGGCCCCGCATTTGTCTCGGTGATGAGAAGTAGGCTGTTTACTGCAGCAGGTCAGCGAACTCGGCTTCGAGGGCCTGCTGCGGCTTGGCGCCGATGCTGGTGGCGACCTTCTCCCCGCCCTTGAAGGCGAAGACAGCTGGAATGCTGGTGATGCCATACTGGGAGGCGATTCCGGGGTTCTCGTCGACATTCACCTTAGCCACGGTGATCTTGTCTGCGTACTGGTCAGCCATCTTTTCCAGAACCGGGGTCAGCATGCGGCAGGGACCGCACCATTCGGCCCAGAAGTCGACGAGCACAGGCTTGTCGGACTCGAGGACCTTCTGCTGGAAGTCCTGATCGGTGACGTCGATGGTGCTCATGGTGTCTCCTTGGTATCGGGGTGGAGGGGTGAAGTTCAGCGGGCGTCGTGGAGATCCGCGAGGTAATGCTCGACGTCCTGTGCAGCAACGCAGCCAGAGCCGGCAGCGGTGATGGCCTGGCGGTAGGTGCCATCGATGACGTCACCGGCGGCGAAAACACCGGGGAGTGACGTCTTCGAGGTGCGGCCGTCGACGACGATGGTGCCGTCGGCCTGTAGGTCTACCTGGCCCTTGACGAGCTCTGTGCGCGGGTCCTGACCGATGGCGACGAACAGGCCGGTGACGTCCAGGGTGGAGGCCTCTCCGGTCTTCAGATCGCGTAGGTGAGCCGTCTGGAGCTTGTCCTCTCCGGTAAGGTCCTCGACCCCGGTGTTCCAGAGGAACTCGATCTTGGGATGCTGCATGGCGCGATCGGCCATGATTTGTGAGGCGCGCAGCTCATCGCGACGGTGGATCACAGTGACCTTGTCGGCGAATTTGGTGAGGAAGAGGGCCTCCTCCATGGCGGAGTCGCCACCGCCCACGACGGCGACGTTCTGGTCACGGAAGAAGAAGCCGTCGCACGTGGCGCACCAACTGACTCCGTGCCCGGAGAAGCGCTTCTCGCCGTCGAGACCCAGTTCACGATAGGCGGAGCCAGTGGCGAGGATGACGGACTGGGCGTAATGGACATCCCCGTTGCCGAGGGTCAACTTCTTGGGCTGTACCTGGAGGTCGGCCTCGACGACGTCCTCGTACTGGATGTCCGCGCCAAACCGGCGGGCCTGCGCCTCGAGGTGGCCCATCAGCTCAGGGCCGAGGATGCCATCGGGGAAGCCGGGGAAGTTCTCGACGTCGGTGGTGTTCATCAGCTCGCCGCCCGCGGTCACCGACCCGGTGAACACCACGGGGTTCAGCGAAGCGCGCGCCGTGTAGATGGCGGCGGTGTAGCCGGCCGGACCGGAGCCGATGATGACGACGTCGTGGACGTTCTCGGACGCGGGGGCGGTATCAGTCAACAGGGGTTCCTTCGGGCTCGTGGAGGGGTGTTGCGAATGAGTTCATGGGCCATAACGCCGCGCCGTCGTGGACTATTCCGACGACGGCACGGCGCGGCTCACGGGTGGGGTGGGCGGTCAGCCGACTTCGATCTCGGCGATGCGCAGACCATAGGGCAGGTTCGACGAGTTGTTCGACAGCGTCGGCAGCTCGGTGAAGTTGATGATGACGTACTGGCCGGTGGTGGGGGCGCCTTCGGTTTCTGGCACGGGCACCGAGTAGGTCGGTCCGGTGAACGAGCCCTCGGCGATCTGTGTGCCCTCGGCCGGGTCGGCGGAATCGGAGACGATGACCTGGAAGCTACCGCCGGAGCCGTTGTTCTGGGTCACGTTGATCTCGGAGATCTCGCTCTCCTCCTCGAGCTCCACGACGAGGGCCATGGAGGAAGCGAAGCCGCCCATCGGTGCCTGGGCGAAGGACAACGAATGCCAGGCGGTGGCCGGATCGCCGTCGACGGCCAGGGGCAGGTCCCCGTCGTTCTCGGAGTTCAGCTCCTGGTTCTCGGGGACGACGCGCTGGATGCCGGCGATGGCGGGTTCGGCGGCCGAGGGCTGATCACCGTTGCCCTCATCTTCCGGCGAGGGCTCTGCGGACCCCTCGCCGTCGTCGGTGGGCTCCTCGGCGACAGTGTCGTCGTCGCCGGGCTCGCTGGGGTCGGTGGAACCGAGCATGTTGAAGGCCACCACGACGGCGGCGACCAGGACGGCGACGAGTAGCAGGGCGCCGATCCACTTGCCAGCGCCGGAGCGCTCCTCGTCCTCGTCGTCGTACTCATACTCGTAGTCGTCGTCGTAGTCCGCGTTGTCGTACTGGTCGTGCTGACTTCCTGCGAGTCCGGCGGCGGTGTAGCCGGCGGTGTTGCGGTCATCGTCCTCGTACTGGTCGTCGTATTCGGCGTCGTGATCGTGGTCGGACTCGGAGCCCATAGCGGAGGCGACGCGGTTCTGCAGCGACCGGTTCGGCGCGGTGGGGGTGGGCTCGGAGGTCTGCTCGAGGGGGCCCGTGGGATCGTCTTCGTAGACCTCGACCGCGGGCTGGGCCTCGGTGGACTCGGTGCTCGACTCGGATGCGTCCGCATCGTCGGTGTTGCTGTTTGTGCCGGACTGGGCGGCCGTACCAGCAACACCGGCGGCGCCGGCTGCCCCCGCAGCACCTGCTCCGGAGGACCCGAGGCGGGAGTTCAGGCTGTCGGAGACGCGGTTGAGGAACTTGGACTTGCGCGGGGGCTGGGACTGCTCCGCCGCCAGGTTCTGGTCGAGCTCGGAATAGTATTCGTCGTCGTCCTCATAGGTTTCCGGGGCGTGCTGGCGGGACTGGCCGAACAGCTCGGAGCCCAGTGTGTCGGTTTCGAAGGGCTCGACGTAGACCTGGTGCGCGGTGACCAGGGCCAGGAGATCCTCGACGTCGGTGTCGCCGGCGGCGATCAGGTAGGTGCGGTCATCCGAGAGGCCCAGATCGAGGACCTGGACGCTGGAGGAACGTTCGCCGGTGGCCAGCTGGCGGGCTGAGGTGGCGACCTGGCTGGCGTGCTGCGAGGAGGCGACCAGGATGGTGACCTCTCGGTTGAGCACCTGGTCACGGCCGTAAAGCACGATGTCCTGGTCGGCCGAGGTCAGCACATGCGAGGTGACGAGGTAGCGTCCCCCCAGCACGGTTCCTTCTTCCATCGATTGTGGCACGGTGATCCTCCCGGATGAGGGCCTGCGGTGGCATAGCCCCTGAGTACAGTCCGTTCTATCCTAGACGGCAAGTTGCGAGTCAGAGCAAGAATCACCGGGCGTGGTGGAGGGTTCTGTGGATTGTCCTGCAGCTGGGAGTCAGGAGCGGCGGCCGGACAGCCGGGAGAGCAGCGGTGCCAGGAACTGCTCGACCTCGCGGATGCGCAGCCAGCGGCAGGCGACCAGGTACACCCCGAGCATGACGATGCCGACGGCCGCACAGCTGATGAGCGCGGTGATGATGGACTGCCAGGCGAAACCGGTGGAGAAGCCGCCGAGCAGCCACAGCACGCCCGCACCGGCGAGGCCGGAGAGCACGGCCGCGTAGCCGGTGCGCAGGTAGGTGGCGAACACGTCGGAGGAGCCGTAGTCGCCGTAGGTGCGGCGGACCAGCAGGTGGCAGACCAGGAACTGCAGCACGTGGACCACCGTGTAGGTCAGCGCCAACAGGTACGCCATGGACGTGTTCGGAATGAAGGGTGCGATCCCGTAGGCCAGCGCGAGGGTGACAACGGCCGCCGAGACCTGGACGATCATGGGGATGAACGCGTTCTCGGCGGCGTAGAAGACGCGCAGCAGATAGAAGTGCGCGGAGCGAAAGGGCATCCCCAGGGCGAGCAGGACCAGCAGCTGTCCGATGGCGGCCGCGGAGATGGCGGCGGTCTCCGAGGAGCCGGCGAAGATGCGGCCCAGTGGCCCGGCGAGCACGATCATCACGACCATGGCGAACATCATGGGCACCGCGAAGATCCGCAGCCCGCGGCCGGTGGTCTCGCGGGCCTCGTCGATGCGTCTCTCATGCATGGAGCGGGCCAGCTGGTTGAACAGGACGGTGGCGATGGAGAGTACGAAGACCGAATGTGGCAGTACGGTGATCAGCTGGGTGACGTTGAGGGCGTAGAGGCCCGGGACGGCGGCGCTGGCCTCCGCTGACTGCCCGACGAGGGAGCGGGCCTCCGTGGCACCGGTGACGAGGCGGGCGCCGATGAGGTTTCCCAAGTTCCCCACCACCATGGTGACCAGCGTGAAGGCGGCGAGCCGGCCGGTGGTGCGCAGCCCCATGCCCTTCCAGCCGAACTTCAGCCGCAGCCCGAGTCCGAGTCGCTTGAGGGGCCAGAACAGCACCAGCGCCTGGACCACGATGCCCAGGGTGTGACCGCCCGCCAGAACCAGGGTGTGCGTCGTCGTCCATTCTGCGAGCTGTTCGGGGCCGTCGATGCCCGTGTAGTGGCCGAACATCAGCAGGTAGACCCCGATGACGATGATAGCCACGGCGTTGTTGGCGACCGGGGCCCACATGTAGGCGCCGAAACGGCCATGGGCGTTGAGGACCTGACCGATGATCGCGTAGAGGCCGTAGAAGAAGATTTGGGGCAGGGTCCACAGAGCGAACGCAGTGGCCAGGGCCAGTTTGGGTTCGGACCAGTTGAGGGTGAGCGCGGACATGATCGGGTAGGCGCACGCGGTGATGGCGATGGTGAACGCCGCCATGATGATGATCGCGAGGGTGATCAGTCGGGACGTGTAGTCGGAGCCACGATCCGGGGCGCGCGCGGCCTTGATGAGCTGCGGGACCAGCACCACGTTGAACACGCCGCCGGCGAGCAGCATGTAGATGATGTTCGGGATGGTGTTGGCCGATTCGAAGACGTCGGCGACCAGCGCGGTCGAGCCGATGGCGACAGCCAGCAGCGAGGTGCGGATGAAGCCCAGCACGCGGGAGATGAGGGTGCCCGCGGCCATGATGGCGGAGGCACGGGCGGCGGCCTGGGGGTTGCGGGAGGCGTCCTCGGGTGGTTCGGGCGGTTCAGGCGCGTCGGTCTCGGGGGCGCCGGTGGTGTCGAGCGGGTCGCGGGCGCCGTGGGTTGCGCCGGCGGCGTCGCCGGTGGGAGGGGTGGTGCTCACGGAGTGTTTCTCCCCAGGTGAGGTCCAGGTTTGGGTGGCCCCGGCTTCGGCCGTGGCGTGGGCGCGGGATCGGTGGCGGGGGCTTGTCGGGCGCCGTCGTCGTTCGTCGTCGTGGGTCTTTGCGTGGAATCGGACGCGCCACTCGATCCGGTGGACCCGGTGGGCCGGGACGCTTGGCCACGCTGCGTGAGGCGGGCGAGGTCGGCCGGGCTGGGGACGCGTCCGGCGGAGGGGGCTGGGGTAGGAGTCGGCTGGGTGCTGCGGTCCGCGGAGAGGTCGGAGGGTTTCGGCACGCGGCGCACAGTGCGCAGGATGGTGGGGACTGGGCGTTCGCCGGGCTGGATCTGCTGGGCGAGCCCGGTGATCCGGCGGGTGGTGTAGCTGCGGCGCACGGTGAGGCGCGGGGTGTCGAAGAACTCGTGCATCAGCTCGCGGGCGGCCTCCACGATGCGGCGCTCGTTGAGGAACGTCAGGCGGGAGGCGAGGCGATCCAGCTCCACCCAGGCGACGTCGACCGCTTCCTGGTCGGGGTCGTTCTCGATGGTCAGCTCGCCGCCGGTGGCGCGCAGCAGGTAGTGGTGCACGGTCTTGTGCACGCGGTGCGAGGGCACGGTGAACCAGTAGTCGATGCTGCCGAGGGTGGTGAGCACGGTGCCAGCGATGCCGGTTTCCTCCTCCACCTCGCGCACAGCAGCTTCGTGGTGCTCCTCCTGACCCTCGGGGTGACCCTTGGGCAGCACCCATTCGAGGCGGCCGCCCCGGTTGTAGCGGGCGATGATGGCGACCTGGTGCCGGCCCTCGACCTCGCGGACCACCATGCCGCCCGCGGAGACTTCCTCCACCGTGGGCAGGGCCAGGGCCCCGTTCGCGTCGACAGCGCTGACACGGCGCGAGGAGGCGGAGGCGAATCGGGCACGGTAACCGGAGCCGGTGTCGGAGTCCCGGGAACCCCGAGCACGCGCAGAGCGCCGCGCCGCTGACGGGGTCAGCGGCGTCACTCGATCGCCGTGTCGGTCCTGGGACATACCTTCCACTCTATCGGGAGACAGACAGAACGCATCTCATCGTGCGGTCGCGGGCCTCGGGTATGGCACCCTTAAAGACATCATGACTGAACCCCATGCTGACTCCGTCGCGCCCGAACGCGCCCCCTCGGCGAGCCTGCCGACCGGCTTTCCCGACGACGCCGTGCTGCCCGATGTCGCCCTCGAACTCGGCGCGCTGTTCGCGGCCGCCGGACACGAACTCTCGCTGGTGGGCGGGCCGGTGCGCGACCTGTTCCTGGGCCGGGGTGTGGTCGATCTGGACTTCACCACCGACGCGCTGCCGGAGCAGACACAGCAGGTGGTGGCCGACTGGGCCGATGCGGTGTGGGATATCGGCGCCCGGTTCGGCACCATTGGGTTCAAGAAGGGTCCCTGGCAGCTGGAGGTCACCACCTACCGTGCGGAGCAGTACGATCCGGATTCGCGCAAACCCGTGGTGGCGTTCGGTACCGAGCTGAACGAGGACCTGTTCCGGCGCGATTTCACCGTGAACGCGATGGCGCTCCGGCTTCCTGATCTGGAGCTGGTGGATCCGTTCGGGGGGATGCGGGACCTGGCCGGCGGGGTGCTGCGCACCCCCGGGACGCCGGAAGACTCGTTCTCCGACGACCCGCTGCGGATGATGCGGGCGGCTCGTTTCGCCGCGCAGCTCGGCTTCGCAGTGGATGACGCCGTGGTGTCGGCGATGACGGAGATGTCCCAGCGGATCACGATCATCTCGGCGGAACGGGTGCGCGAAGAGCTCGTGAAGCTCATCGTGGCGGGGAAACCACGGGCGGGGATCGACCTGCTGGTGAGCACCGGGCTAGCCGATCAGGTGCTGCCCGAAGTGCCCGCGTTGCAACTGGAGACCGATGAACACCACCGCCACAAGGACGTGTACAACCACTCGCTGACGGTGCTGGAACAGGCGATGGATCACGAGGCTGACTACGTGGACGCCCCGGATTTCGTGTTGCGTTTCGCGGCGCTGATGCACGACGTCGGCAAGCCGGCGACCCGGCGGTTCGAACGCACGGGTGCGGTGAGTTTCCGGCATCACGACGTCGTGGGGGCGAAACTGGTGCGCAAGCGCATGCGGGCGCTGAAATTCGACAACGACACCATCAAGGCCGTGGCCACCCTGGTGGAGCTGCACATGCGGTTCTACGGCTACGGTGACGCCGGCTGGTCGGATTCGGCCGTGCGCCGCTACGTGACCGACGCCGGGGACCAGCTGCCGCGGCTGAACGCGCTGACGCGCTCCGACGTGACCACACGGAACCGGCGCAAGGCCGAGCGGTTGGCGCACGCCTACGACGACCTGGAGCAGCGGATTGCGGAGCTGCTGGAGCGCGAGGAGCTGGACGCGATTCGGCCCGACCTCGACGGCACCCAGGTGATGGCCTTGCTCGGGATCTCATCCGGGCCGTTAGTGGGCCGGGCCTACAAGCACCTGCTCGAGTGGCGCCTGGATGACGGCCCGCACGATGAAGAGACCGCCAAAGCCGAGATACTGCGCTGGTGGGCAGAGCAGCCAGAGTCCTCACCCTCCGACTGACCTGTTCTTAACCCTCCCCAGCTGAGATTCATGACTGAGCAGACAAAAGTGCCGAAAAATGAGCGGTTTTTGTCTGTTCAGTTATGAATCTGACTTTCAGGCCCGGAAGTCGACGCTCACCGGACTCGCGGCACACCATGGTGAGTGAGAATTCGTGCGAATCGAGCCGGATCGTTCAAGTCGGACCAGGTCCAGCGCACGAGATTCGCTACGTGGAGTCGGATCTCCGCTTCTCGGGCCTTCTCCCGCATCACCACCTCGGCAGCTTGCCGTCCGCGGAGCATATCCGCCTCCTGATATTTGATTCGCCCATCGAACTCGCCGGCGATTCTCGCCCGCGGCCACCAGAAATCCACGCGTCCCACAGGGAAACCGTTCTGGTCCAGAACCTCCCATTGGCACTGCGGCATCTCAAATCCGAGCTCGAGGAAAAGTGCCCTGCTCAGCGATTCACCCGGTGACTCGGCTAGCGGTTCCGCTAGGCGCCACACACGTCGCAGACGCTCAAATGCAGCAGAGTGCTCGCCCAGGAGATCAACGATCACACGGGGAGCAGTCTCGGGGCTGTACCCGGTTTGGCGCATATAGGCGTCCACGATGGGCAATGTTCGGCTCAGCGGAGCTGATACTCGAGATGCTTCAGCTGCGACACCAACAACCAGTGGATCTACCAGTACAGAGCCGACGTAACGATGGCCCGCAAGATTCACCTGAACGCGTTGAGCGCCCACCAAGCCATTTCCTCGTCCGAGAAAATTCGAGTGTAGGTGCACCGGAGGCAGGACAAGGGGGTCAAGGGGCGCACGCTGCTGGAGGAGCTGAACACCGATTTCCCGGGCACTTCCTTTAGTCGACGCTCGGGCGAGCAGTGTGGTGGGTGCGGGAATGACGGGGATGCCGAGCAGATCCAGGGCGGTGTGACCGCAGAAAACCACCGGAGTACGACGGCTCAACGCGAACGAGACCGCGGCCATACGGTGTTTCTCCCAGGGCGGGGCGGGATACCAGTCCTCGGGGGACACATAGATTCCACGATGCAGGCGAAGCATCCGTCCAGCCTGAGCTTCACGGGCGAGGCGTCGCTGATCGCGCTGGCGTGCGGCCGTCTTGGCGTAACGAAGCACGCTCGGTGGCTGTACTGAATTTGACGGTGGCGGAGGCATCTTTTCAGCATGTCCGAGTCCACGACAAAGAGGATCGACGGCGCGGATTCCTGTGGATAACCGCACCGCCGATCCCCACGATCCGGCGTGAATCAGCTCAGTTCAGCTCAGTGCAGCAGCAGCCTTTCAGCCCTTGAGCGCCTCCGCGGCAGAGGTCGACGGCCGACCGATGAGGTCCTGCAGGTCCGTGCTCTCGGAGTACAGCGCACCCTGTTCGATGAGCGGGTCCATCCCCGCGAACATCCCGGCCATCTCCGCCGGCATGCCGAAGCCCTCGAGGGTCGTGGTGTACTCGGCCACGGTCTGATTCTCGTAGACCACGTCGGTGCCCAGCACCTCGCCGATCGCGGCAGCAATCTCCGGGTAGGTCAGCGCGGGCGCACCGGCCAGCTCGTACACCTTGTCCTCGTGGTTCTCGCCGGTGACGACAACGGCGGCGGCCTCGGCGTAGTCACGACGCGCCGCGCCGGAGACCCGGGCTTCCCCGGCCGCACCGAAGAACTTTCCGGCGGCCTTGCCCGAGTCCAGGCCCGCACCGTAGTTCTCCCAGTACCAGCCATTGCGCAGTGACGCGTGGGCGATGCCGCTTTCGGCCAGCAGCTTCTCGGTGCCGGCGTGCTCAGGCGCCAGGCCCAGCTCCGAGGTGTCCAGGTTCAGCAGGCTGGTGTACGCGATGAACTGCACGCCAGCGGTCTTCGCGGCGTTGATGATGTTGGTGTGCTGCGCCAAGCGCTGACCCACTTCGCTGCCCGAGACCAGCACGAGGCGCTCCACGCCCTGCAGTGCGGAGGCCAGTGCGGACTCGTCCTCGTAGGAGGCCACTCCCAGCTGGATGCCCTGGGCGGCCAGGTCTGCGGCCTTGGCTTCGTTGCGGACGACGGCGACGAGGTCGCTGGCGGCCACGCCGCGCTGCAGCAGCGAGTCGATGATGAGTGCACCCAGGTGGCCGGTGGCTCCGGTGGCAGCAATACGCATAATGGTCCTCTTTCGGTAGTCGTTCAGTCGTCGATCGGAATCAGATCAATGGTCGATGCCCAAAGCCTAACGCTTACCAAAAGTAAGCGCAACTAAATAGTTAGTACTAACGATGAGGTAGATTGAGGGTATGTCATCCGGTGCAGAAGAATCAGCAGCAGAAGCAGGCGAGGCCTTTGAGGCCGATGTCTTCTCGAGCGCCTGCACCTCCCGCACGGCCCTGCAGCACCTCACGGGCCGCTGGGGCTCGCTCATCATCGTCGCCCTGAAGCGGCAGAATGAGCCCCTGCGCTTCGGCGAGATCCGGCGCCGGGTCGAGGGTGTCAGCGAGCGGATGCTCTCCCAGACTCTCGGACAGCTCGAGCGCGACGGCATGGTCACCCGCACCGTCCACAGCACTATCCCGCCGAACGTCGACTACGGGCTCACCCCCCTGGGCGCGAAGATCGCCGAACCCCTGGCGCAGCTCATCGCCGTCGTCGAATCAGAACTGCCCCTAGTGTTCGCCGCCCAGCAGCAGTACGACGACGCCGGGAAACGGGGCTGACGTCCGCGCGCATCTGAAGTAGGGTCAGAGGCACAGTGACACGGGGTGCCGCAGAGGGCGGCTGAGACTATACCCGTCGAACCTGATCCAGGTCATTCTGGCGAAGGGAATGTCGACCTATGACACGTGCGCGCGCTCAGCGTGAAATCCATCTGAACCTTTTTGCGACCGCCTGCGGCCATCACGCCGCTGCCTGGCGAGCCCCGGATTCTGCCGTGGAGCAGATCGGCGACATCCGGCACTGGGAGGGCCTGGCCCGCACTGCCGAGCGCGGCTGTTTCGACGCGTTCTTCTTCGCCGACGGACACGCGCTGAACACCGGGGGCGGGCCGGCGCGCTTCCTCGAACCGCTGACTACTCTGGCCGCGGTGGCGCGGGCCACGGAGCGGATCGGGCTGGTGGCCACCGTATCGTCCACGTTCTGGACGCCGTTCCACGCGGCCCGGATGCTGGCCAGCCTCGACCACCTCTCCAGTGGCCGGATGGGCGTGAACGTGGTGACTTCGATGACGGACGCCGAAGCCCGCAACCACGGAATGGACCGGCTGCCCGACCGGGCGGAGCGGTACGAGCGCGCCGCGGAGTTCATCGTGGCGCTGCAGCAACTCTGGGACTCCTGGGACGACGACGCCGTGCTAGCGGATCGGGGCGGGTCCTACCTGGATGCCGCACGGATTCACCCGGTGGACCACCACGGGCGCTTCTTCGAGGTGGCCGGGCCGCTGACCGTACCCCGCACCCCGCAGGGACGGCCGGTGCTGTTCCAGGCCGGGGCCTCCGAGCCCGGGCGCGAGTTGGCGGCCCGCTTCGCCGAGGGGATCTACGCGGTGGCCTGGGACGCGGAGGCCGGTCGGAGTTACCGCGCGGACCTGCGACGGCGGGCGGTCGCGGCGGGACGGCGCGCGGACGACGTCGTCGTGATGCCGGGACTGGTCACTGAGGTCGCCTCCACCGAGCGGGGGGCCCGGCACCGGCGGGCGGAGCTGGACGCGCTGCTGCCGGTGGAGGAATCGCTGCGGCAGCTCTCGTTCTTCGTGGGGCAGGACGCCACCGGCTGGGAGCTCGATGCGCCGGTGCCGCCGTTGCCGCCCGTGGAGGAATTCACCGGGCCGGTGGGGCGCTACACCACCGTGCTGCGGATGATCGAGACGGCCCGGCCCACGGTGCGCGAGCTACTGGGGCTGCTGGCCGCCGGCGGGGGTCATGCCACGCTGATCGGCACCCCGGAGCAGGTAGCGGACGCGATGCTGGACTGGGTGGATTCCGGGGCAGCCGATGGCTTCAACCTGATGCCGCCCACCCTGCCCGGGGCGCTGGTGGACGTGGTGGATCAGCTGGTGCCGGAACTGCAGCGTCGGGGTCGGTTTCGGCGCGAATACCGGGAGGCCACACTGCGGGAGCGGCTGAGTCGGTGAGTTGGACCGGTCCGTCGGGCTTCCGTCGGGCTGGTGAGGTCAGGCTCCGCTCATTTCGGCACGGAGGTCTAGCCCCGGCTAGTCTGGAGGGGTGAACCCGATGAATTGGAACATGCCCCTGGTCTGGGTCTGGCTGGCGCTGTTCTGCATTGTCTTCGCCCGAGCGGGGGCGACCTACCTGGTGGGCCGGCTGGTGCGCCGCGGCGCCGCTCGGTTCGAGCGCGCCGAGCGGCTGCTGGCGTCGTCGTCGTATCGCACCGCGGAGGCGCGCATCAACCGGTGGGGTGCCCCGGTGGTGGCCGTGAGCTTTTTGACGATCGGGTTCCAGACCCTGGCCAATCTCAGCGCCGGTGCCACGCGGATGTCGGCGTGGCGCTACCTGCCCGCCCTGGTGGTGGGCGGGGCGGCATGGGCCACGATCTACGCGACGATCGGTTTCGTGGGGTTCGAGGCGGTGTCGCGGGCCTATACGCGCTGGCCGGTGGGCACCGTGGTGTTCGGGCTGGCGGTGCTGGTGGCCCTGGTCCTGCTGTTGACCGTGCGGCGAATGCGTCGACCGCTGGGATCGGTGCAGCGCGCGGCCGAGGGCAGTGACGACGAACAGGCTGACGCGATCGGTGACGGCGACACCCACGGGACCGCACCCGTGAGATCCACCACACCCGAGGCGCCCGACCGTTAGACTGGCGCCATGAGCGACGCGGAAATGGCGGCCTCCGTGACCCTGCGACCGATGGCGGAGATCGCCACGCAGGCCGGAATCCCGCACGATGCCCTGATTCCCTACGGCCGGCACGCCGCCAAGATCGACGTCGCGCGCCTGAGCCAGTTTCACGACGCTGACGGTAACCGCGAGCGGGCCGACGTGGTGCTGGTGACCGCCATCAGCCCCACCCCCGCCGGCGAGGGCAAGACCACCGTGACCATCGGCCTGGCCGACGGGCTGCGCCGCACCGGCAGCCACGCCATGGTCGCCCTGCGGGAGCCCTCGATGGGCCCGGTGTTCGGCATGAAGGGCGGAGCCACCGGCGGCGGGCACGCGCAGGTCGCCCCCATGGACGCGATCAACCTGCACTTCACCGGCGACTTCCACGCCATCACCGCCGCCCACAACCTGCTGTGCGCGCTCATCGACAACCACCTCCACCACGGCAACGCACTGGGCCTGGACCCGCGCACCATCACCCTGCGCCGCGCCCTGGACGTCAACGACCGCTCGCTGCGCCAGGTGGTGAGCGGGCTGGGCGGGCGCACCTCCGGGGTGCCGCGCGAGACCGGGTTCGAGATCACGGTGGCCACCGAGACGATGGCGGCCTTTTGTCTCGCCGCGGACTTGGAGGACCTCACGGCGCGGCTGAGCCGGATCGTCATCGGGCACACCCACGACGGCGACGAGCGCACCGTGGCCGACCTTGGAAAGCAGGGCGCCCAGGGGGCGATGGCGGCGGTGCTCAAGGACGCGGTGCTGCCCAATCTGGTGCAGACCCTGGAGGCCACCCCGGCGCTGGTGCATGGCGGACCGTTCGCCAACATCGCGCACGGAGCGAACAGCATCATCGCCCTGAACACCGCCCGCGGGCTCGCCGACGTCGTCGTCACCGAGGCCGGGTTCGGCGCAGATCTCGGCGCGGAGAAGTTTATGCAGATCACCGGTCCCACGGCCGCAGCGATGCCGAACGCCGTGGTGGTGGTGGCCACGGTGCGGGCCCTGAAATTCAACGGCGGCATGGAGTTGGCGACCCTGAACGACCCGAGCCGGGCGAGCCTGGTGCAGCACCTGGCCGCGCTGGAGGCCGGGGTGGGCAATCTCGGCCGGCACGTGGAGAACATG
Source organism: Micrococcaceae bacterium (assembly GCA_052084925.1). Classification (GTDB taxonomy): domain Bacteria; phylum Actinomycetota; class Actinomycetes; order Actinomycetales; family Micrococcaceae; genus CmP2. The sequence continues at coordinate 157,319 of JBQDEV010000008.1, read as the reverse complement.
CAGCGCTTCGGTGCCCCCGTGGTGGTGGCGATCAACCGCTTCACCCAGGACGACGACGCCGAACTGGACTGGCTGACCGACTGGTGCGCCGAGCAGGGCGTGGCCTGCGCGGTCACCGAGGTGTGGGCGCGCGGCGGGGCCGGGGCCGAGGAGCTGGCCGGGCACGTGCGGGCCGCACTGGCGCAGGGCCGCACGGCCGCCAGCATGTTCGCTCCCGACACCGGGGTCCGGGAGCGGATCGAGCGCATCGTCACCGAGATCTACGGGGGTGCCGGGGTTGAGTACTCCGCGCTCGCCGCCCGGCAGCTCGCCGAGCTCGAGGCGCGCGGTCAGGACCGGGTGCCGGTGTGCATGGCGAAGACCCCCTACTCGTTCTCGGACGACCCGTCCCGGCTCGGAGCGCCCGAAGGGTTCACCGTCGCCATCCGCGAGCTGCGACGGCGCCCCGGGGCGGGATTCCTGGTAGCGCTGACCGGGCAGATCCTCACCATGCCTGGGCTGCCGCGCCGCCCCGCCGCCGACGGCATGAGCGTCGTCGACGGGCAGATCACGGGGCTCTCCTGACTCGCTGTCGGGGTCGGGCGCTCGCCGTTGTTTTGATTAAGTCATAATAATGACATCTTCTGCTTGACGGTTCACATTCGAGTCACAGGAGAGCAGAATGGCTCCGTCACGCTTGCATCTTTCGTTTGCCTCATCTGTGTATGGAGTAGCTATGGAAAATGCGTCGCTCTCTGCCAAACTCGCGGCAGAATTCTTCGGTACTTTTGTTCTGGTCTTCGGCGGCTGTGGGGCCGCCATCTACACCGCCTCGTTCATGGACGCCGAGGGTGCGGCCTACGGGATCGGGATTCTCTGTGTCGCCCTGGCCTTCGGTCTGTGCGTGCTGGTGTCCGCCTACGCGGTGGGGCACCTTTCCGGAGGGCACTTCAACCCGGCGGTCACCCTGGGCGCGATGCTGGCCGGCCGGCTGCCGGGGCGGTTGGCCGTGCCCTACTGGCTCACCCAGCTGATCGCCTCCGTGGTGGCCGCCGCCGCGTTGTACCTGATCGCGACCGGTCGACCAGGGTTCTCCCTCGCCGTCGACGGGTTTGCGGTTAACGGGTACGGGGAGCTCTCGCCCGCCGGGTACTCGTTGACCGCCGTGCTAGCCACCGAGTTCGTCGTCACAATGCTCTTCCTGTTCATCATTCTGGGCGCCACTGACCGGCGCGCGCCGGCCGGGTTCGCCCCCTTGGCCATCGGTCTGGCGCTGACCATGCTCATCTTGGTGTCGATTCCGATCTCCAACGCTTCGCTCAACCCGGCTCGCTCCTTCGGGGTCGTCATGTTCGCCGGCGGTGAGGCCCTGGGGCAGCTGTGGGTGTTCTTCGTGGCCCCGCTGGCCGGTGCCGCCGTGGCCGGATGGACCTACCGGTTCTTGTTCCCGAACACCTCGGACCGGATCCAGGAGCGGACCGAGCCGGAAGCTAGTGATACGGCAACGGAGGAAGAGACGGTGGCCGCCGACCAGCAGTGAGTCCCGTGGTGCCCTTCCGTGCACCGGGCGCCGTGGCCTACAGTGGGATGAAGTGACGCGGGGTGCCGCCGGTCCTTGACGGATGCGGACGGCTGAGAGAACACCCGTTGAACCTGATCCAGTTCGTACTGGCGAAGGGACGTCCACAGCGGGGTGCCGTGCTCCCCGGTGGTCTCTCTTGGCCACCATCAGAAAGGCCGCTTGTGCCGACACCCGTAACAGCACCCGTACCTGCCGACTCCGCCGACCAGTTCCTGCGCGAGAAGATCGTTGTCGTCACCGGCGGCGCCCGCGGACTGGGCCGCCACCTCACCGAGGCGTTCTTGGGCGCCGGAGCGAAGGTGGTGATCGGGTACCTGAGAAGCCAAGACGCGGCCGAGGAGATCGTGGCCAGCCACCCCGACCACGCGGTGGCGGTGCGGGCCGATGTGCGCGAGAAGGACCAGGTGGCCGAACTCATCGCAGCGGCTCGCGAGCGGTTCGGCGCCCCCGTGAACGTCGTCGTCAACAATGCCCTGGTGGACTTCTCGTTCAACGGCGACGCCCGGCCCACGGTCGAGGAGATCACCGCGGCGGACTTCACCCGACAGTACGAGGGCGCGGTGCAGGGGGCGCTGAACGTGATCCAAGCCGCGCTGCCTGATTTCGATGCCGCCGGCGATGCCCGAGTGATCAACGTGGGCACGAACCTGGTGCAGAACCCGGTGGTCCCCTACCACGACTACACCGCGGCGAAGGCCGGACTGCTCGCGCTGACCCGAACATTCGCCGCCGAGCTTGGCCCCCGCGGAGTGCGGGTGAACATGGTGTCCGGCGGGCTGCTGCGCACCACGGACGCGTCGTCGTCGACCCCGCAGGAGGTGTTCGACGCGATCGCCGCGACGACGCCGCTGCGCGAGGTCACCACCCCCGCCCAATTCGCCGACGCGGTGCTGTTCTTCGCCTCCGCGGGGGCGCGGGCGGTCACCGGGCAGAACCTGATGGTCGACGGCGGGCTGGTGATGAACTGATGGAAACTCTGACGACGTTGCGTGAGCGGGCGCCGCTGGTGCAGTGCCTGACGAACTCGGTGGTGCAGCAGATCACCGCGGACGCGCTGCTGGCCGTGGGCGCGGCCCCGGCGATGGTGGATCACCCCGTGGAGGCCGCTGAATTCGCGCGGGTGGCCGACGGTGTGCTGGTGAATATCGGCACTCTCTCCGACACGATGGCCGAGGCGATGCGCGCCGCCGTGGGCGCCGCCACCGAGACTGGTACCCCCTGGGTGCTGGATCCGGTGGCGGTGGGCGGCTTGAGCGTGCGCACCCGGTTGGCGCACGAGCTGGTGGAGTCCGGACCGAGTGCGATCCGCGGCAACGCCTCGGAAGTGGCAGCGCTCGCTGGTAGGGGGTCAGGAGGTCGCGGGGTTGATTCCACCGACGACGTCGACGCCGTGCTGGATTCCGCCCGCGAACTGGCGCGGCGCACCGGAGCCGTGGTGGCGGTGTCCGGGCCGACCGACGCCATCGTCTCGCCCGGCCGGGTGAGCCTGGTGACCGGCGGAGACCCGCTGATGCAGAAGGTGATCGGCACCGGCTGCTCGCTGGGCGCGGTGACGTCGGCGGCCCTGGGTGCCGCCCGTCCCGGCGGGGGCGACCCGCACGATGCGGTGCTCGCCGCCCACGCCCTACTCTCGGCCGCCGGCACCCTGGCGGCACGCACGACCACCCGACCCGGCTCCTTCGGCGTGGCCTGGCTGGACGCCCTCGACGAGCTGACCCCGGACCAGGTGGCCCGCCTCGTCACCGTGGAGGAACGCTCATGAGTCACGTCGTCCACACCGAGCGTGCCCACCGTGCTGCCCGCGCCGCGCAGGTCGACTGGAGCCTTTACCACGTCACCGACACCGGGCTCTCCGGAGGGATCGATCGGGTCCCCGAGGTGGCGGCCGCAGCAGTGGCCGGAGGCGCCGGGGTGATCCAGATTCGCGACAAAACCCTCGACGACGAGGCGATGATCCAGCTGGTGCGAGCCTGCCGGTCCCGCATCGTGGAGACCGTGGGGGTAGCGCGCTTCGGGCAAGTCCCGTTGTTCGTCAACGATCGATTGGAGGTCGCCCGTGTCACCGGCTGCCACCTGCACGTGGGCCAGTCCGACGATTCCGTCGCCCGAGCCCGCGCCGTGCTCGGCGAGGAAGTGCTGATTGGGCTGTCCACTTCTACGGCAGCGGAGGTGGACTCTGCTGCCCGGGCCGAGGGCGATGCCCGCCCGGATGTGATCGGCATTGGCCCCGTCTGGGCCACCGCCACTAAGCCCGACGCCGCCGAGCCCTTAGGAATCGAGGGCCTGCGAGATCGGCTCCGGGTCCGCGACGTGGCCCGTGCCCAGCACCTCGAGGCGCCCGCACTGCCCGCGGTCGCCATCGGCGGCATCGACCTTCAGCGCGCCCGCTCGGTGTCGGCCACCGGAGTCGATGGGATCTGCGTCGTCTCCGCCATCGCGTCGTCTCCGAGCCCGCGCATCGCTGCGGTTCGTCTGCTCCAGGAGGTCTCATGCGCCCGCCCACAGCCCTGACCATCGCCGGTTCGGATTCCTCCGGGGGTGCCGGCATCCAGGCGGATCTGAAGACTTTCACCGCGCTCGGGGTGTACGGCGCCTCGGCGCTGACGGCGCTGACCGCGCAGAACACTCAGGGCGTGCAGCGGGTCATCCCGGTGACTCCCGACGACGTCGTCGCTCAGCTCACCTCGGTGCTCGACGATGTCGCCATCGACGCCACCAAAATCGGCATGCTCGGCGGAGCCGAGGTGGTCGCCGCGGTGGCGGATCTCATTGCCCGACGGCGGCAGGATCTCGGGACTCTGGTGGTGGACCCGGTGCTGGTGGCGACCTCCGGGGACGTGCTGACGTCGGACGATGCGGCCCTGACGCTGCGTGATGAGCTGCTGCCCCTGGCCGATATTCTCACCCCGAACCTGCCGGAGGCGGCCCGACTGCTGGGCACCGAACCTGCTGGTGACCTGGAGCAGTTGGCCGAGCAGGGCCGTGCCCTGCACGCGCTCGGCGTACCGGTGGTGGTGATGAAGGGCGGCCACCTGGACCCGGGTGCTGAGCATGACGACGACGGTGCACCGCGCCACGGTTCAGTGGAGGTCACCGATCTGGTGGTGCACCGCGGCGGGGTGGAGGTCTTCAGCAGCCCACGGGTGCGCACCCGGAACACGCACGGCACCGGCTGCACCCTGTCTTCGGCGATCGCGGCCGAGGCTGCGCGCGCGTGCTATCAGGGCGGGCGCTTGGGTGTTCCGGAATGGATCGACGCGGTCAGCGCCGGTCGCGACTACCTGCACCGGGCGCTCACCGGCGCCACGGACTGGCAGCTCTCACGGGCACCCGACACCGGTCACGGCCCCGTCAACCATTTGTTGGGCAGGGACGTGAGCCGGGACTGAACCGGTCTGAGGTCAGCGTTCGATGTCGCCGCGGATGAACGCCTCGACCAGCTCGTGGGCTTCCTGGTCGTGGTGCTGCACGGGCGGGGACTTCATGAAGTAGGACGACGCCGAGAGGATCGGGCCGCCGATGCCGCGGTCGGCGGCGATCTTCGCGGCGCGCACGGCGTCGATAATGACACCGGCCGAGTTCGGGGAGTCCCACACCTCGAGCTTGTATTCCAGGGAGACGGGCGCGTCACCGAAGTTGCGGCCCTCGAGGCGCACGAACGCCCACTTGCGGTCGTCCAGCCAGGCCACGTAGTCGGAGGGGCCGATGTGCACGTCATCGTCGGCGAGCTCGGCGCGCACGTTCGAGGTGACCGCCTGGGTCTTGGAGATCTTCTTGGATTCCAGGCGCTCGCGCTCGAGCATGTTCTTGAAGTCCATGTTGCCGCCCACGTTGAGCTGGTAGGTGCGGTCCACGGTCACACCGCGGGATTCGAACAGCGCGGCCATAGTGCGGTGCGTGATGGTGGCACCGATCTGGGACTTGATGTCGTCGCCGACGATCGGGACACCGGCATCGGTGAACTTCTGCGCCCACTCCGGGGTGCCGGCAATGAACACGGGCAGGGCGTTGACGAAGGCAACCTTCGCGTCGATGGCGGCCTGCGCGTAGTACTTCGCCGCTTGCTCTGAGCCCACGGGCAGGTAGCAGACCAGCACGTCGACCTCGCGCTCACGCAGCACCGAGGCGACGTCGACGGGCTCGGCGTCGGACTCCTCGATGGTCTCGCGGTAGTACTTACCCAGGCCGTCCAGGGTCGGACCGCGCTGCACGGTAACGCCGGTGGCGGGCACATCGGAGATCTTGATCGTGTTGTTCTCGGAAGCATCCAGGGCCTCGGCAACGTCGAGCCCGACCTTCTTCGCGTCCACGTCGAACGCAGCCACGAACTCGAGATCTGAGACGTGGTAGTCCCCGAACTGCACGTGCATCAGGCCGGGCACGCTCTCATCACCGGAGGTCGTGCGGTAGTACTCCACACCCTGAATCAGGGATGTGGCGCAGTTGCCCAGGCCTGCGATCGCAACGCGAATGGGGTTCTTCGACACCGGTACTCCTTTGGCGACGGCGACGCTGCCGTTGATTGACGTAGACGAAACGTGGAAATAAACCTTTTCTACTGTACGCCTTCTGGTGTAGTTAAGCGCGCGTCGCGTGAGTGATGACACGCTTCAGGACGAGATCGACCGCCGGTGTCTAGACTGGCGGCATGCCCGAGTCACCTCCCCGGCGCCTTCCCGCGGTCGCACCGTCCCAGGACGATCGCCTCCTCGCCGCGCTCCGCCGCGGGGTCGGGGGCCCGGTGGGCAACCACGCGGTGGCCGGGCGCGGCACAGCACGGTTCTTCACCCCCTTCCGGGTCCTGATCGTGCTCACCACCCTGGCTGCGGTGGTCGCGGTGCTGCAGAAGTCGTTCTGCCGCATCAACGGCTGGGGCCAGCCCGACGTGTACTTCGCTGGCTGCTACTCGGACTGGACAGCACTTTATGGGGGACGCGGACTGGCCGAGAACGCCTTCGCTCCCTTCGCCGACGGCTCCACTTTCGAATACCCGGTGCTCGCCGCCCTCGTGGCTTCGGTGACCGCGCTCATCGCTCAAGCACTGCCCGCGTTCGGTGCCGCCGAGTCGCTGATCTATTTCGACGTGAATTTCCTGTTTGTCTTCGCACTGTGGGTGGTGACCGTCATCGTCACGGCCCGTTCTGCCGGGCGACGATACTGGGATGCGGCCATGGTGGCGGTGGCTCCGGGGATCATTCTGGCCGGCAGCATCAACTGGGACCTGTGGGCCGTAGCGCTGATGGTGCTCGGAATCTGGCTGTTCGGCGGGGGCAAACCCGGTTGGGCGGGAGCGATGCTCGGCCTCGGAGCCGCCATGAAAGTCTTCCCGATGTTGCTGCTGGGCGCACTGCTGATCCTGGCGGTGCGGAGCCTGCGCTTCGCGCCGTTGGCCTGGACCGTGCTCGGCGCCGTTGTGGCCTGGCTCGTGGTGAACCTGCCGCTGATGATCGCCAACCGTGAGGCCTGGGCGCTGTTCTACACCTTCTCGTCGGAGCGCCCACCCGGGTGGTCTTCCATCTGGCAGGTCTTCAACGAGGTGCTGCCCGACGGGAGCTCCCTGGCGGTGACGGGCCAGAGTCTGGGCATGCTCTCGTTCGTGTCGTTCGCTCTGTGCTGTGCCGGAATCTTCGTGCTGGGGGTGACTTCCATACACCGGCCACGTTTCGTGCAGCTGGCGTTGCTGATCGTCGCCGCCTTCATTCTGTGCAACAAGGTCTACTCACCGCAGTTCGTGCTGTGGCTGGTGCCGCTGGTGGCCCTGGCGCTGCCGAATTGGCGGGACTTCCTGATCTGGCAGCTCGCGGAGGTTCTGCACTTCTTCGCGGTGTGGGGTCATCTGTCCTCCCAGGTCTCCGGACACGAAAACGTGCACCAGATGGACTCGTCGGTCTACGTGATGGCCGTGCTGGCGCATGTGGCCGCCACCATCTACCTCATGGTGCGAGTTGTCCAGCAGATTCTGCGCCCGGAAAATGATCCGGTCCGCCGCAGCCTGCCTGTTCAACGCGAACGCCCCACCACCGTTCCGGTGGGGACACCCGCGCTCAACGATGTGGAATGGCACCCCGAGGATCTGGCCGCACAGCCACTGGATGATCCACAGGGCGGAGCCTATGACGGCGCTCCGGATCGGGCACCCTGGCTCGTGCGGTCGGGCCCTGCTGAGGTTGAGGCGCAGGCCTAACGCGCGATCTCGATCCGCCGCTGCGGTCCCTCAAGGCGGGCTACCGCGATTTTCACCTCGGTGAGCTCACTGTGCAGGCCCTCGATACGCTGATCCACCTTGTCGAATCTGACGTCGAGTTGCTCGAAATTCTGGTCCATGCGCTTGATGAGCCAGGCGAAACCAGCAACGACGGAGGTGCCGAGCGCAATCATCAAGGCGACCGCGGAGATCACCACCGTCAAGACTTCAACCGACACGTACATGCCTCCATTCTGCCCAATCATCGATCCAGAGACCAGCAGTCATCCGGGATAGACAAGGAATCTACGCACGCCGGTTCCCTCGGAAAAGGGGCGCGGTAGAAGGTGTGGACAACCCGCGCCTGGTGGCTACGTGTGGAGGACCGCACCGGCTACGGTAGGACTATGAGCGTGACGAGCCCCACTGAACACTCCACCGATACGTATCTCGACGACCTCGCTGACTTCATCACCGCCAGCCCCTCCAGCTATCACGCCGCAGAAGAGACGGCCCGTCGTCTCGAGGCGAGCGGCTATCGCCGACTCAGCGAATCCGAGCCTTTCCCCTCCGAAGCCGGGGGCTATGTCGTGGTCCGCGACGGCGCCGTCGTGGCCTGGTCCCTGCCGGGCGGTGAGCTCGGAACACAGAAACTGCCGGCCTTCCGCATCCTCGGAGCCCACACCGATTCCCCCACATTCAAGCTCAAGCCCAACCCCTCGAGCACCACGGCGGGATGGAATCAAGCCGGTGTCGAGGTCTATGGCGGCCCCCTGGCGAACTCGTGGCTCGACCGGGACCTGTGTTTCGCCGGTCGGTTGATCAGCGACGACGGCGAAACCCACCTCGTGCACACGGACCCCATTGCGCGGATTCCGCAGCTCGCCATCCACCTGGATCGTGAGGTCAACAACGGACTGACCCTGGACCGCCAGCGTCACCTTCACCCCATCTTCTCGGCGGATGCAGAAGCCGCCGACGTGATGACCATTCTCGCCCGCCACGCCGGTCTCTCCGCAGACGAGATCACCGGCGCTGACATCGTGGCGATCGACAGTCAGCGTCCGGCCCGATTTGGGGCCCGCGACGAATTCTTCGCGGCCGGGCGCCTCGACAACCTCGCCTCGGTGCACGCCGGCGTCACGTCGCTGAGCGGTTTCAACGCCCAGCTCCCGGAACTCGACGACGACGCCCCCGTCATCCCGATGCTGGCCGCTTTCGATCACGAAGAGGTTGGATCAGCCAGCCGCACCGGAGCTGGCGGGCCGCTGCTGGAAGAGATCCTCGGACGCATTCTCGAAGCGCTGGGCATCACCACCGTCTCGGACCGGTCCCGGGTACTGGGCGAATCCTGGCTGCTCTCCGCCGACTGCGGGCACCTGGTGCACCCCAACTACCCCGAGCGGCACGATCCCGACAACCATCCGCGACCCAACGCCGGTGTCCTGCTGAAGATCAACGCCAACCAGCGCTACGCCACCGACGGCGCCGGAGCGTCGGCGTTCAGCCGATGGTGCGCCGCCGCCGAGGTACCTTTCCAAGAGTTCGTCTCCAACAACACGGTGCCCTGCGGTTCCACCATCGGCCCCATCTCCGCCACCCGACTGGGCATTCGCACCATCGACATCGGCATCGGTCTGCTCTCCATGCACTCCATCCGTGAGATGTGCGGGGCGGAGGATCCGCGCCGGCTTGGACTCATCGCGACCGCCTTCTACTCAGGGGCCTGAGCCGTCGCCGTCGTGGGCGGAGATTTCGTGCCGTCCACAGCAGGAATCTCGGTTTCCTGCCGGAAGCGATCTCGGGTAAGATGATCAAGGTTTTCTGCGCGCTGAAACCGGTTCATGCCGGATGAGCGCAGACCACTGCACTAACTAGAACCTCCTGTTACGGAAAGACCGTGACCGCAAAGCCCGAAGGAGGTGGGTTCGCATGCGTGCATATGAACTGATGGTGCTGATCGACCCTGAGGTCGACGAGCGCACCGTTGAGCCAACCATTCGCAAATACCTCGACGTCGTCACCAAAGATGGCGGATCCGTGGAGAACGTGGATGTCTGGGGCCGTCGTCGCCTGGCCTACGAGATCCAGAAGAAGGAAGAGGCCATCTACGTGGTCGTCAACTTCTCCTCCACCCCGGAGACCTCGAAGGAACTGGATCGTCAGCTCGGCCTGAACGAAACCATCCTGCGCACGAAGATCATCCGCCCGGAAGAGCAGAAGATCTCCGCCAAGTGACTCGACGCCGTGACTGCGTCAAGACACTGAGCTGATACACGCCAGAGACACGGAAGCACCAAAGGAGCGGACATTATGGCCGGAGAACCAGTGATCACCCTCGTGGGAAACCTGACTGCCGATCCCGAATTGCGGTTCACCGCATCGGGCCAGGCCGTCGCGAACTTCACGGTGGCCTCAACTCCCCGGACGTTCGACCGTCAGTCCAATGAATGGAAGGACGGCGAAACCCTCTTCGTGCGTGCCTCCGTCTGGCGCGAAGCCGCTGAGAACGTCGCGGAATCGCTGACCAAGGGTATGCGCGTGGTGGTCCAGGGCCGCCTGCGCGCCCGCAGCTTCGAAACCCGTGACGGCGAACAGCGCACGAACTGGGAGCTCGACGTCGATGAGGTCGGGCCTTCCCTGCGCTACGCCACCGCCAAGGTGACCCGCACTCCCCGCTCCGGCGGCGGAGGCTTCGGAGGCAACCAGGGCGGCAACGCCGGTGGTGGCTTCGGCGGCAACGACGGCGGCGGCTGGGGCGGCGGAAACCAGTCCGGCGGCAACGGCGGCTGGGGCGGTGGCAACCAGCAGGGAGGAAACTCCGGCGGTGGCCAGGCCGACCCGTGGGGCGGAGCCCCTTCGGCCGGTTCGTGGGATACCCCGCGTAACGACGAGCCTCCCTTCTAACCCGTACAGCTCATTCCCCTTAGTTACATCCCTAACCACCCATCCCGCAGACTGATCTGCGGGCTCCCCAACTCAAAGGAGCACCACGATGGCAAAGGCTGAAATTCGTAAGCCCAAACCAAAGTCCAACCCGCTGAAGGCGGCCGACATCGAGGTCATTGACTACAAAGATGTCGCCCTGCTGCGCAAGTTCATTTCCGACCGCGGCAAGATCCGCGCACGTCGCGTCACTGGCGTGTCCGTGCAGGAACAGCGCAAGATCGCCCAGGCCATCAAGAACGCCCGTGAGGTTGCCCTGCTTCCTTACTCCGGCGCAGGCCGCGGCTGATCGAGACGTCGAGGAAGGAAATAGATACAGATGGCTAAGCTCATTCTGACTCAGGAAGTATCCGGTCTCGGCTCTGCCGGTGACGTCGTCGAGGTCAAGAACGGCTACGCTCGCAACTACCTGGTGCCCCGCGGTTTCGCTACCGCGTGGACCAAGGGTGGCGAGAAGCAGGTCGAAGCGATCCGCGAGGCTCGCAAGACCCGCGCGATCGCGAATCTCGAAGACGCACAGGCCCTGGCCGCGAAGCTGCAGTCCACTGCAGTGCGTCTCGAAGTCACCGCTGGTGACTCCGGCCGCCTCTTCGGCGCCGTGAAGCCCGCTGACATCGCCGCCGCTGTCGAGAACGCCGGTCTCGGCCAGATCGACAAGCGCAAGGTGACCATCCCCAAGCCCATCAAGGCCACCGGGAACCACCAGGCTCAGGTGCGCGTACACGACGACGTCGTGGCCGTGATCAGCCTGCAGGTCGTCGCGATCAAGAAGAAGTGAACTGACGCAAGTTAGTCCACCTCGCTGAGGCGCTGCGGCGTCCAGCACCGAACGAGGGCAGGAAACCCACTGGGTTTCCTGCCCTCGTTCGTTCTCCGGTGTGTTAAGGTCATGGCCATGCCGACCTCTTCAGATGCCCAACCCGCTCCTGCCCCGCATTCGCATCCTGAATCCGCCGATCAGTTCCGGGAGAATCTTGCGGCTGTGCGGGCTCGCATTAATGCTGCCGCACAGCGGGCCGGCCGGGAGGCCTCGGAGATTCGGTTGCTGCCCGTCTCCAAGACCGTCGAATCCGAGCGGCTTCGCCTCGCCGTCGAGGCGGGCATGGCCGAGCTGGGCGAGAATAAGGTCCAAGAGGTCACCCGCAAGGCTCAGGAACTCTCCGACCTTGACCTGCACTGGGCGGTCATCGGCCCCCTGCAGACGAACAAGGCACGCGATGTGGCGCGTTACGCGCACGAATTCCAGGCCCTGGACCGGATCAAGGTCGCGGAGGCCTTAGAGCGGCGCCTGGAGGCCGAGGAGCGCACCCTGGATGTCTATGTGCAGGTGAACACCTCGGCCGAGGAAGCGAAGTCTGGCCTAGACCCCAAGCAACTGCCCGAATTTCTGGCTGAGCTGTCGCGCTTCTCCCGGTTGCATGTGCGCGGATTGATGACCTTGGCCCTGCAGTCGGAGGATACCGAGCGAGTGCGCGCCTGCTTCCGGCTGCTGCGTCAGTTGCGCGACGACGCCAGGGACACGACACCGGAGTTGATCGGTCTCGGTGAGCTCTCGATGGGGATGTCCGGTGACTTCGAATTGGCTATTGCCGAAGGGGCCAATGTGGTGCGTGTGGGCCAAGCGATTTTTGGTGCCAGACCGGCCATTCCTACGCAAAAGTAAGTTCCACGCAGAACCAGAACTGAGCACCGGTGTTCCATCAGGTGTTCGAAGTTCAGACACCTTGCGTTCAGCATTGGCGTCATTCCGGGATTAACAGGTGTGGATAGGTTGTGGATAAACGTACTACGTTGTGGAGTTCACCCTGGTTTTAACCCCACTGCCACACAAAATCCCCTAGTGCAAGGCGGAAAAACTGGGGCAAAAATTTTCTGAGTCCACACGCCAAGCTAGGTAAAAGTCCAAGTCAGATGACTGTTGTGCACAGAGTGACACAGGTTCTCCACCAGTTATCCCCAAACACTTCACACATGTGGGTACTTAATTCACAAGTTATCCACAGGCTGGGGTCGACACGCGGTTGAGTGATATCTCCAAGCCGAGTAGTGTCACGTGGTATTCCCCCTGAGTGAGTGGATATTGGCCGGCCTGCTGGCTCCAGTATTCCGGCGTGCATCCACCAGCTCTTGGGGTCCAAGCGTGAGGGTGCCGGAGCGAGGGTTTCGGGGAAGGGAATCAAGCTACAGTGACGTCTACGCGGTTTGATTCCGCCCAGAGCTCCGGTGCCTCACGCGACGACCGCACGCCCCCCCAGGACCTCGATGCTGAGCGCTCGGTGCTGGGCGGAATGATGCTCTCCAAGGACGCGATCGCCGACGTCGTCGAAATCATTCGCGGACACGACTTCTACTCTCCTGGCCACGAGCTGGTCTACGAGGCGATCATCGACCTCTACGGACGCGGTGAACCTGCCGACGCCATCACCGTGACCGCCCTGCTGAATCGACGCCAGGAATTGCAACGCGTCGGAGGCGCTGCCACACTGCACGATCTCGTGCAGTCGGTGCCCACAGCAGCCAATGCAGGCTTCTATGCCGAAATCGTGCGTGAGAAGGCCGTGTTGCGCCGACTGGTGGGTGCGGGCACCAAGATCGCCCAGATGGGCTACGTCCAGGACGGCGAAGTCGAGGAGATCGTCAACGAGGCCCAGGCCGAGGTCTACAAGGTGGCCGAGGGGCGGCAGTCGGAAGACTATGTGGCCCTGGCTGACATCCTCGAGCACACGGTGGACGAGATCGAGGCGGCCGGCTCCCAAGGGGACGGCATGTCCGGAGTACCCACTGGGTTCTACGAATTCGACGAACTGACTCAGGGCCTACACGGTGGCCAGATGATCGTCATCGCCGCGCGTCCGGCCGTGGGTAAGTCCACGCTGGCGCTGGATTTCGCGCGCGCTGCCGCGATCAAGAACAACATGGCCACCGTCTTCTTCTCCCTCGAGATGGGCAAGAACGAGATTGCTATGCGACTGCTCTCCGCCGAAGCCACGATTGCGCTCCAGGATCTGCGCAAGGGCACGATCCGCAATGAGCAGTGGACTCAGATCGCCGCCACCGTGGGACGGCTGAACGAGTCGCCGTTCTTCGTGGACGACTCCCCGAACATGTCCATGATGGAGATTCGCGCCAAGTGCCGTCGACTCAAGCAGAAGCATGACCTGAAACTGGTGATACTCGACTACCTGCAGCTGATGAGCTCGGGCAAGCGCGTGGAATCCCGTCAGCAGGAGGTCGCAGAATTCTCGCGTGCCCTGAAGCTACTGGCAAAGGAGCTCGAGGTGCCGGTGATCGCACTGTCACAGCTGAACCGTGGTTCCGAGCAGCGCACCGACAAGAAGCCCCAGGTCTCCGATCTGCGTGAGTCAGGCTCGATCGAGCAGGACGCCGATATGGTCATCCTGCTTCATCGCGAGGACATCTACGACAAGGAGTCACCGCGCGCCGGTGAAGCGGACCTGATCGTGGCGAAGCACCGTAACGGCCCCACGAAGACCATCGTGCTGGGCTTCCAGGGTCACTACTCGCGCTTCTCCAATATGGCCACCGATTCTGGCGGCTTCTAGCCCGCTAACGCCATGCGCTGGGTGCGGCGGGTCTTCAGCCAGCCATCGACGATGTCCCACACGGCGATCCCGACGACGCTGAACCCGATCACCACGGCGACGGTGCGCAGGGTTTCTTGGGTCACCCCGTTGGTCAGTGCGAGCTCCGCGAGTTCGGCGCTGAAGAGGTCTCCGCGCACCAGTAGCGTCATCGCCCAGCTGAGGAACACCACCGCCACGGCGGTATTGACCACGGCCAGTCCCGTACTCCAGCCTCGGCGGTAGAGCACGACGGCGAAGACCGCCTCGAAGACCAGCAGCCCGAGTAGCCCGATCATCCACCACGGCCACAGCTGCGGTGCGAGGATCGGTACCTGCTCGCCGGCCACGTGGATGAAGCCGCGCAGCTGATCCCACAGCACGGCGGCAATCCCCAGGCCGAGGAAGATGAGTGAGGCGATCAGGTCGGATCGGCCGGTGCCGTTGTCCTGCCAGTCGGGCAGCTGGTCGACGTCCCAGGTGAGGCCCGTGTCGGCTCCGGTGCGTTCCAGCACCACGAACACCAGGGTCACCCAGAAGCTGACGTGCACCACCGAGGCCAAGGCCACGCCGAGGGCCTGGCCAATCACCTCACCGGGTGAGGCGTTGGCGAGCACCTGAGCCAGGGCGACACCGCCGAAGGCGCAGGACGGGACGATAATCAGCAGCGGCTTCAGTAGGCGGCGCCAGGTGAGGTAGAAGCGCGGACCGATGAGATGCAACGGCCGGTTGGAATAGCTTGCTGCCAGCACGGCGGGGTCGCCCAGCTCGGTGAGGACGGAGCGTTCTGCTTGCTCTGGGGATTCGCCCGCCTCGATCCGGGCGTCGACGTCGTCGAGAATAGAGGCTTCCAGCTCGGTGCGGACATCCTCCTGGGCGGAGGCAGGCAGGGATTTGACGGTGGCTGCGATGTAGCGGTCGGTGAGGGTGGCACTCATGACGATGCTCCAGTCGATGGCGGGGTGAGTGAGGTGAGGGAGGTGGTGAGGGCGAGCCAGTCGCGGTGCAGGGTGTCGGCGAGGCGCACGCCCTGTTCGGAGGTGCGGTAGAACTTCCGGGGTCGGGATTCTTCGGTGTTCCACTCGCTGGTGAGGTGGCCCTGCTTCTCGAGGCGGCGCAGCAGGGGGTAGAGCGTGTTCGCGTCGGTGGTGAAGCCGTGCTGGGCGAGCTGCTGCAACAGACCGTAGCCGTAGCCCGGAACGCGCAGCAGTTGCAGGCAGGCCAGCACGATGGTGCCGCGGCGCAACTCCTGCAGATGGGGATCGAACTCTTCGCTCATGACTCACACGATACTGTGTGTCACACACTATCGTCAATCACGCATGGTCCTGTGACCGCTTTGCCAGAATTACTTAACTGCTCGGAAAGTACGTCGTATCTTGGTGACCTTGTCCGCCAGATCTTTGGATGGCACCCGCGGAGACGAGGGTCTTCAAGGCATAGCGAACCTGAGCTTTGGTCAATCCGGTTTCTTGCGAGATGGACGAAACGGTATTCGAGCCATTGCTGATGCGGCCCAAGACAAGGCGGCCATTTTTACTGTAGGGATCATCGGGCGATCGAGGGGTCGAGATCGGTTTCGTCGTTGGCGCACTCTGCTTTACAGGTGATTCTGGTGCGGTGGAATCTGCCAATCTCACCTGGTTCTCTTGGTCTCGATCGATCTCGATCAGCCCCCACTGCTGAAGCTCGACCAGTTGCTGGGTGGCATCCTCTCGAGAGATCGGCGCAAACTCCGCGTTGACTCGTTCTGGTGACCATGACGCCCCGTTTTCAAGAGTGAGAAGCACGGTCTGCTGAATGTGACTGAGCCGATGCGAGGTCTGCTCTCCCAGCCACGCGAGTTCCTGGGCGGAGAAAGGGGACCCTCGCCAAAGAATCGCCCGAAATTCGACTCCAGTGTCGATGAGCTTGGGCTTTTGAAGTCCAGCTTCGCGTGCCGACAGGAGAATCTCGCGAACTCCTCCACCTTCTCCCTCGATAATGCGGGCATCATCGGGCGTGCGAAGGTGTTTCGCGATTCCATGCAACCGCTGATTCACCGCAGCCTTGGCCAGATCGTTGCTTTCTAATCGACTCACGGTCAGTCCGCGGAGCCCCCCGGGGTTCATGATCATCAAGCGGCGCGAATCGATCCGTATCTCGATCTGTTTGCCCATTCCGAGGGTATGAGGGCCGAGATCGCGATGTACCAGAGCATTGGCGACAGCTTCTCGGATGCCGCGTACGGGCAGCTCTAAGCGATCATGCAGATGTCCGGATCGATCATAAACTTGGTCAGATCCGAGGTTCTGCCGGATCCATGCCATGACATCTTCGAGCAGATCGGGAAGAGGCCCATCGAAATGGGTGAGGTTTCGTGTGCGAGCGGTGTTGCTGGCGGACTCGTCCCGAGGTAGTTGAACAGCAGCGGAGACCCCCAGTGCGGGTTTCGGTCCTTGTGGGTACCGCCCCATTGCGTAGAGGCCAGCGACCGTCAGTCTTCCATCCTGCGCCACGACGCCCATCGTGGAGAGAATCTCGTGGTCGGTGAGTCCACGTAGTCGGGACGAGGTTCTCCTCACCTGATCGAGGAACATATCGGTCAGACGGGAGTCCAAGTCCTCGAGCGAAGTCCCTGTCACAGGTTCAATGTCATAGTTCTGCTCATCAATGCGATGCAGTTTCGCGATCTCCATCATTTGAAGGTCGCTCGGCGCCATCTCGTAATCGCCGTCGGCTTGGCGCAAGTATGCGCGTCCCTGGTAGCGAGCTGGCTTTTCGCTGATCGGCAAGGGGTGGACTTGTGCGATGAGGACCTGAAGCCCGTCGTAGGGAATCACGGTGAAATCGACCTGGGGAGGAGGCTCTACGGCGGTGCGGGCCTGGTTGGCAATGGCCTGCTCCATATTTCCGACGTCGGCCACGCCGGAGATCGCGAATTCGGCTGCCTCATCGACCCCCAGGATGATATGCCCGCCTTCCGGCATGTTTGCGAACGCGCACAGGGTGGTCGGAAGACCCTGCGGTACGCCGTAACCGGCGCGCTTCACTTCGATGAGCGTCGTGTCGTTGCGATGACGTCGCAATTCTCCCAGAACGGTGACGAGGCGTGGCGCATCCCAGATCATGAATCAAACTTATACTCATACAATGATTTTGTCGTCATTGTATGAGTATGAGTGCTGATTCGAGCTGCGGTAGCTGCTCTTTCAGCGATCTAGCGCGAGGACTAAAGTCTCGAATGGCCTGGAGTCCGACGCGTTCGATCCACTATTAATGTCTCACTTTCGAAGTATGACTGAGAGTTTTCGAAGTATAACTATGACAGTGAATGGCCAGGTGGTCCTGCTATATCTGGTGGGGTGCTGATCGAGGTGTGGGAGAGAGCGACGAGTGTGCAGCCGGCGCTGAGCTGGCTGTGGGTGCTACTGCTGGGCGCGGTGGCGCTAGCGGTGACCTGGACGCCGCTGGGGTACCGGGTGGTACGGCATCTGGGCACGCTGGTCCAC
Organism: Micrococcaceae bacterium; assembly: GCA_052084925.1. Taxonomy (GTDB): domain Bacteria; phylum Actinomycetota; class Actinomycetes; order Actinomycetales; family Micrococcaceae; genus CmP2. The sequence continues at coordinate 139,556 of JBQDEV010000008.1, read as the reverse complement.
GAGGCCGGGCACGCTGTGGTGGCTGTGCTGGCGGGGCGCCGACTCAGCGGGATCCGACTGCATTCCGACACCTCCGGGCTGACCGTGAGCCGCGGGCGCCGGACCGGGCCCGGGATGGTGGCGACTCTGCTCGCGGGCTATCCGGCCCCGGCACTGCTCGGACTGGGCGGGGCGTGGCTGGTGAGTGCGGGCTACGCTGCCGGCTGGCTGTGGCTGCTGGTGGTGCTGTGCGCGGCCATGCTGGTGATGATTCGCAACCTGTATGGGCTCTGGGTGGTGCTGGCCACCGGGGCGTTCGTGGCGGTCGCCTCGTGGACGGCGGAGCCGCGGGTGCTCACCGGGGTGGCGTACCTGGTGGTGTGGTCGCTGCTGCTGGTCGCACCCCGAGCGGTGGTGGACTTGCAGCGCGCTCGCCGTCGCAGTGGCGCACGCAGTGGGACCGACGCCGATCAGCTGGCCGGGCTCACACGGATTCCCGCCGTCGTGTGGGTGTCCGTGTTCTGGCTGATCAGCGCGGCGTGCCTGGCGGGCGGGGCCTGGCTGATGCTGGGGGCCGCTACCGATTCTCCTCTGTGGTGACGGCCTGCTCGATGGCGGCGATGAACGAGACGAGTTCGTCGTCGCTGATGATGAACGGCGGGCTGATCTGCAGGGTGTTACCGCGCAGCGGACGGGAGATAAAGCCCAGATCGATGATGGCGTCGGCGACCTTCTCGGCGGCGAGGTGATCCTGCAGGGTGACCCCGCCGATGAGGCCGGCGGACCGCACCTCGGCGACCGCGGACTGGCGCTCGTTCAGTGCGCGGAGCTCCCGATTCAGGACGGACTCCAACTCCCTCACCCGCGGGATCAGCCGCTCACGCTCCAGCAGGTCGAGATGGGCCAGGGCGACGGCGGCCGCGGTGGCGTGACCGGCGTAGGTGGAGCCGTGCCGGAAGATCGGGGTGTCGGGTGAGTCGCGATAGAACGGTTCCCACAGCCGCGGGCTGATGAGGATCCCGCCCAAGGGCGCGTAGCCGGAGGTGACGCCCTTGGCGAAGGTCACCAGGTCGGGCTGCAACTGATAGCGCTCGGCGGCGAACATGGTGCCGGTGCGACCGAATCCGGTGATCACCTCGTCGAGGATGAGCAGGATATCGTGGTCACGGGCGAGGCGCTGCAGGGCCTCGAAATAACCGGGCACGGGCGGATTCACCCCACCGGTGCCCTGGACCGGTTCGGTGACGATGGCTGCAATGTTGTCGGCGCCGATCTCGGTGATGATCCGCTCCAGGGCGGCGGCGTCGTGGACGGGAACGCGGGCCGTTTCCGGGACCAGGGAGTCGGTGCCGTAGCCCTCGCGGTTGAAGTCCAGCCCGGCGATGGAGGTGCCGTAGGCGTGCAGGCCGTGATAGGCGAACTCCCGGCTCAGGATGATCTTCTTGCTGTGCCGGCCCTCGCGCTGCCAGTGCCGACGCGCAAGCTTGCAGGCGACGTCGATGGCGTCGGATCCGCCGGAATTCAGGATCACTTTCGACCGCTCGATCGGGGAGATCTCGGCCAGGCGCTCACCCAGGGCCAAGGCCTTGTCGTTCGAGAAGCGCGCAAACGTGTGATAGGTCTCCAGCTGTCGCATCTGGGTGGCGGCGGCCTCGGCCAGCACCGGGTGGGAGTGACCCACATTGGCGTGCCAGAGCCCGGCGGTGCCGTCGAAGAGGCGGCGGCCCTCGGTGGTGACGATATAAGAGCCCTCGCCCCGCTCGATCACCAGCTGGCGTCCCAGGACGCTGGGGACATGTGCCTGGGCCGGCCAGAGGGCGGGCCCGTCCACGAGGGGCGCGGTGGCGGTGGTCGGGGACTGTAGGTCGGTGCTGCTCATCTGCTGGACCTCTCTTCGACGTCGATGTCGACGTTCCTTGCGAAACGCAGTGATGCGAGTGCCATCGATCCCAGGCTATGAGCTGGAACCGGTTAAGGAAAGTGGTTGCGGTCACAGGCCGCGAAAATGACGCGGCGCATCTTTTCGGGGAGGCCCATCGCAGACTAGGCTGACCGCAAGGCTCGACGGAGAGACCCGGAAGCACACGCAGAATACGGCGCCGGCGAAAGCAGAGGCTGATCACATGCTCCTCACCCAACCCGACCTCCAGCTCGACCCCCTGTGGGCGCTGACCGCCGAATGCGCGGCCGATTTGAGACTGAACCGACTGAATCTGGTGATCGGGGTGTACCGGGACGAGTCCGGGGTGTGCCCGGTGCCGCGCGCGGTGCAGGAAGCGGAGCTGCGGCTCGCCTCGATCGCTGCCACCAAGGAGTACACGAGCCCCTCCGGGAACATCGAGTTCAACGCCGGCATCACGGACCTGGTGCTGGGCGACGGCGACCTGACCCACCGGGCGCGCTCGCTGCAGGCGGTCGGCGGGACCGGAGCCCTGCGCCTGCTCGCCGAGCTGCTGGCGATCACCGGGCCCGACCGAACCGTGCACCTGGGGGTGCCGGCGTACGTGAATCACGCCCCGGTGTTGCGGGCGGCGGGGTTGCGGATCCAGGAGTACGCCATCGAGGATCATGGCTATCTCAACGTGGACGCCGTCCTCGAGGCGGTCCGCGGCGCGGCCCCCGGGGATGTGCTGCTGCTCCAAGGCTCCTGCCACAATCCGACCGGACTGACGATGCCAGTCGAGGTGTGGGAGCACCTCGGCCACGAGATGACCCGGGCCGAGGTGATCCCGCTCATCGACCACGCCTACTTCGGCCTCGGCGACGGGCTCGAGGAGGACCTGGAGGGGATGCGGCGGATGCTGGAGATCGTCCCGGAGGGGCTCATCGCGGTGAGTGCGTCGAAGGTATGGGGGCTGTACAGCGAACGCACCGGTTGCGCCGTCGCCGTCATGTCGGACGCGGACCGCGGCGCCTACGTGCACGGGGTGCTGGAGGTGATCGCCCGGGCTGCGTATTCTCAGGCGCCGTCGCACGGGGCACGGGTGGTGGCCGAGATCCTGGGTGATGACGGACTGCGGGACCAGTGGCGCGAGGAGCTGGATTCGATGCGCGAGCGGATCACTCGGGTGCGAGCCTCGCTGGTGGCGAGCCTGACGGCGGCCACTGATGCGTCGGAATTCGCCGCCCTGGCCGATCAGCGGGGCATGTTCCTGCGGCTGCCGCTGACCCCCGAGCAGATGGAACGGCTGCGGGTTGACCACGCCGTCTACGGGGTGCCCTCGGGGCGGATCAACCTGGCGGGGGTGCCCAGTGCGGCGGTTGAACGGCTGGCGAGTGCGATTCTCGAGGTGAGCGATGCTCGTTGACCTCATCATCCGCAACGCGCGGATCGACGCGGGTGCGGCGGGCGAGGGCCGCACGACGTGCCTGGCGGCGCTGAACGGGCGGATCGTGGCGGTTGGCGACGACGCCGCCCAGTTGAGTGCGCGCGAGGTGATCGACGTCGGGCGCCGGGCCGTGCTGCCGGGGTTCAACGACGTGCACGCTCACTCCGTTTGGTTCGGGATGACCTTGATGGAGGCTGATCTGAGCGGGGTGCGCAGCCTGGACGACGTGTACCAGGTGGTGGCCGAACGGGCCGAAATCACCGCGGCCGGAGACTGGGTGATCGCCGCGGGGTTCAACCCGGTGCTCGTGGGCGGTGCTGTGCCGGATCGGGAGGCGCTGGATCGGGCCAGCGGCGGGCGTCCGGTGTGGATCAAGCACGCCTCCGGGCACTCCTGCCAGCTCAGCGGCCTGGGCCTGGAACGGGTGGGCGTCACCGATGCTGCCGACGGTGCGGACAGTGTTGGGCGCGGTCCTGGCCGGGAGATCGAGGGCGGGCGGATCGTCACCGACGCCTCCGGCCGTCCCACGGGGGTGCTCGAGGAGCGGGCCATGGCGCTGGTGCAGGAGCTGCTGCTGCCGGCGTCGATCGACACCATCGCCCGCGCCCTGGACCTGGCCACCGCCCAGTACGCGCGCGAGGGCCTGACCAGTGTGACCGATGCCGGGGTGGCTGGCGGTTGGATCGGCCACGCCCCGGGCGAGCTGGCCGGCTACCAGGTGGCGCGGGAGGCCGGAACGCTGCGCACCCGCATGCAGGTGATGCCCGTGATCGACGCGCTGGAAGTACTGCCCGGCCACGACTCGGAGCCGGACCGGCGGGGACTGACCGGCGGGCTGCGCACCGGCTGGGGCGATCATCGGCTACAGCTGGGACCGGTCAAGGTGTTCACCGACGGCTCGATCCTGGGCCGGACCGCCCAGGTGAGCGAGCCCTACGACGGCTGCCCGGGCCAACACGGCTACCTGCAGGAGGACGCGGAGGTGATGCGCACCCGGGTGCTCGCTGCTGCGGCGGCGGGCTGGTCGGTGGCCCTGCACGCCGTCGGCGACGCTGCCCTGGACCTGGCCCTGGACCTGCTGGAAGAGGCGGTGCGGCGTCACGGTGCGCCACCGATTCCGCACCGGGTGGAGCACGGCATCGTGGTGCGCCCCGATCAGATCCGTCGCCTAGCCGACTTGCGCGTTGCCTGCGTGGTGCAGCCGGGGTTCATCCGCACCTTCGGCGAGGGCATCCGCAGCGCCGTCGGGCCCGCGCGCACCGAGTGGGCGCAACCGGCGCGCAGCCTGCTTGACGCCGGGGTGCCGCTGGCCTTCAGCTCGGACCGGCCCGTCGCGATCGGCGCCCCTCTGGCCGGGATCCAGTCGTTCGTGGAGCGGCTCACGGAGACCGGGCGCCCCTACGGGCACGCGCAGCGGATCACGGTGCACGAGGCCGTGGCGGCGGCGACGTCGGGTTCCGCCGTCGTCACGGGACAGCAAGCGCACAAGGGGCGCCTGGTCCCCGGCCAGCTCGCCGACCTGGTGGTGTTGCGCGAGCACCCCTGCGACGTCGAGACCAGTGAGATTCACGCCATCACCGTAGACGCCACCGTGGTCGGCGGTGAGTTGACGCATCGGGATCCGAGCCTCTGAGGGGCAGCACCGGCAGTACAGCACCGAAAGGAGACAGGGAATGAAGGCAACGAGCCCCGCGACAGAACCACGCGTCGCCCTCGTAACAGGAGGCACCTCCGGGATCGGGGCGGCCATCGCCGCGCGCCTCGTCCAGGACGGGCTGCGGGTGGTCGTGACGAGCCGTTCCGCGACACCGAGTGTGGGTACGGACGACGTCGACTCGACTGATGGAGATATGGTCGCGATCGCCGCCGATCTGACGGCCCCCGGCGAGCCCGCGCGGGTGGTGCGCGAAGTGCTCGAGCGCTTCGGCCGGCTCGACGTGCTGGTCAACAACGCCGGGCGCCGGCACGCGGGCCTGATCGCCGACACCCCCGTGGACGAGATCACCGAGGTGTTCGCCATCAACACCCTGGCCGCAATGGCGATGACCTCGGCCGCCGTCGCCCCGATGACCGCCCAGGGCGAGGGTGTGGTGATCAACGTGCTCTCCCGCCTGGCCACGGTGGGAGTGGCCACCTTGACCACCTACTCCGCCTCGAAGGGCGCACTGCTGGCCTATACCCGCGGCGCCGCCGTCGAGCTGGCCCCGCACGGCATCCGGGTCAACGCGGTGGCCCCGGGCATGACGACCACACCGCTCATCGAGGACTGGCTCTCCGACCAGGAGGACTCCGAGGGCACCCTGCAGAGCGTGGTTTCCCAGATCCCGCTGGGCCGACTCGGGAACCCGGACGACACCTCGGCTGCGGTGGCGTACCTGGCCTCGCCGGAAGCGTCGTATCTCACCGGGGTGTCGATCCCGATCGACGGGGGCTACACCGCGCAGTGATCCGGCTCTTCGGTGAGCGGGGACGACGGGGCTAGGCTGAGAACCATGCCTGAATCCCTTCCTGACACCTCCGCGGTGAGCTCTGCTGTTCCGACTGTTCCGACTGTGCCGACCGTACCGACTGTTCCGACGTTCGACGACGTGCGCTCTGCGGCGCAGATTCTCGACGGCGTGGCGCACCGCACCCCGGTGCTGACCTCACAGCAACTGGACCGGGCCTGGTCGGCGGCGGCCGGCCGAGACGTGCAGGTGTACCTGAAGGCGGAGAACCTGCAGCGGGTGGGCGCCTTCAAATTCCGCGGCGCCTACAACGCGCTGCACCGGCTGCCCGCGGGCGATCCGGTGGTGGCCTTCTCTTCCGGCAACCATGCCCAGGCGGTGGCGCTGGCCGCGCAGCTGCAGGGCCGTACCGCCACGATTGTGATGCCGGTGGACTCCCCGGCCGCGAAACTGGCGGCCACCCGCGGGTACGGAGCCGACGTCGTCACCTATGACCGCTACACCGAGGACCGCGTGGCGATCGCAGAGGAGCTGGCCGCGCAGCGGGGCGGGCACATCATCCCGCCCTTCGACCACCCCCATATCGCCGCCGGGCAGGGCACCGCCGCCCTGGAACTGTTCCATCAGGTGGAAGAGACCTCCGGGCATGACGCAGGGCAGGGAACGGCACTGGACACGCTGTTCGTGCCCTGCGGCGGGGCCGGACTGCTGGCGGGATCACTGCTGGCCGCAGCCGAGCTGGCGCCGTCGTGCACGGTGTACGGCGTGGAGCCCGAAGCCGGCGACGACGTGCGGCAGTCCCTGGAACGCGGTGAGCGGGTGCGGATCGACGTGCCGCAGACCATCGCCGACGGCGCACAGACCGCTCAGGTGGGCGCGGTGACGTTCCCCGTGGTGCAGGCTCATGCGGCCGGGATCCTGACCGCCGAGGATGAGGAGCTGGTGGAGCAGATGCGGTTCGTCGCCACCTACCTCAAGACCGTGGTGGAACCGACCGGGTGCCTCGGGCTCGCCGGGGCGCTGAGTTGGCTGACCGAAGCTGGAACGGAAGCTGGAGTAGGGGCCGAAGCTGGAACGGGTGAGGTGCAGCGTCCGCTGCGGATCGGGGTCATCCTCTCTGGCGGCAATATCGACCTGGACCGCTTCGCCGAGCTGATCCGGTGACGGTGCAAAGCCGGGCCGGTGCGAGTGTGGATGGCGCCACGGCGGATCGGCGCGGCGACGAAAACTGTGTCGTCGAAGAAAGAGCTTACCTTCCGGTTGGTAAGTACTTTTCTAGGAGGGCGAAGATCTGGTGACGGCGAGCATGAGTGCGAGTGCAAGCGTGAGTGTGAGAGTGAGGCGGAATGCCGGCTGAGCAGCCAGTGCAACAGAACAAATCAGAGCACACCGAGCAGTCAGAGCAGGTGGGGTCGACGGAGCGTGCGAGTCGGGTGCGCCGGATCGGACGCCGCGAATTCGACTTCTCCCGCCAGGTGGCGGTGATGGCGGTGATCAACCGCACCCCCGATTCGTTCTTCGACGCCGGAACCACCTTCGCCCTGGACCGCGCGGTGCAGGCCGGACTGCGGGCGGCGGAACAGGGGGCGGACTGGATCGACATCGGCGGCGTACCGTTCGGGCGCGGTCCGGCGGTGAGCGCTGACGAGGAGATCGACCGGGTGGTGCCCGTCATCGAGGCGGTGGCAGCGGAATCCGACGTCGTCATCTCCGTGGACACCTATCGCGCCGAGGTCGCCCGGGCCGCGGTGGCCGCCGGGGCCGCCGTCGTCAATGACACCTCGGGACTGAGTGACCCGGGCATGGCCGCGGTGGTGGCCGGCTCGGAGGCGCACGTGGTGATCACCCACAGTGTGGGCCCGCCGCGGGTGGAGAAACCGGCCGCCCGGTTCGACGACGTCGTCACCGAGGTGCGCGATTTCCTGGCGCAGCGGATGCGGCGCGCCGTGGCTGCGGGGGTGCCAGCGGAGCGGATCATCGTCGATCCGGGTCATGATCTGGACAAGAACACCCTGCATTCCCTTCAGCTGACCCGGCGGCTGGACGAGATCGCCGCCCTGGGTGCCCCGGTGCTGGCCGCGGTGTCGAATAAGGACTTTATCGGTGAGGTGCTGGATCGGGAGAAGGATGCGCGCGGGCCCGGCTCGGTGGCGGCCATGGTGGCGTGCGTGCTCGCCGGCGCGCGGATCGTGCGCATGCACGACGTGGCGGCGGCGGTGGATGCGGCGCGGATGACCGAGGCGATTCTCGGCTGGCGGGAACCGGTGCGCCTGGAGCACAACACGCACCCCACCCACAATGTGTGAACGCTAGGTCAACGACGTCGACGGGCCGAAGAGTGAAGCAGAGAGGTGGCAGACATGATGAGTGAGAGCGCGGCGATCGACCGACTGTGGCCGGATCCGGTGGACGATCTGAACGATGAGCAGCTGCTGGAGCATTACGCGTTCCCAGCGGGGCCGTGGCTGCGGGTGAATTTCGTGACGAGTCTCGACGGTGCGGTGACTCGCGGCGGGGTGTCTGGGCCGCTGGGCACCGCCGGGGATGAGCGGGTGTTCGAGCTGCTGCGGCGTCAGGCCGATGTGGTGCTGCTCGGGGCCGGTACCGCGCGGACCGAGGGCTACGGGGCGATGACGCTCGACGACGACGCCGCTGCCTGGCGCGCCGCCCACGGCATGGCGCCCCAACCGGTGTTCGCCCTGGTCTCCGGGGCGCTGGACCTGGACCCGGGCTCGCCGATCTTCACCGAGGCGCCGGTGCGACCGCTGGTGTACACGCGCGGGGGCGGAATCGGCGAGAGCACCCTGCACGCGGATCGGCTGGCCGCGCTGGAAACGGTGGCCGACGTCGTGGTGGTCGGGGAGACCGGGATGGACGTGGGGCTGCTGCGGGCGGATCTGCGCGCTCGCGGACTGGACCGGGTGCACTGCGAGGGCGGTCCGACCCTGTTCGCCGCCCTGCTGGAGGCCGGCGCGGTGGACGAGCTGTGCCTGACCCAGGCGCCGACCGTGGAGGCGGGGCTGGCGGGGCGGATCACCCGCGGCACCGCCGTCGTGCCCACCGCCATGGAACTGGCTGGGGTGCTGCGCTGCGGCGACGAGCTGCTGCTGCGCTACCGGACCCGCTAGGTCCGCAGGGCGGAGACGGAGCGGCCGTAGTCCTCTTTCACGGTGCGCAGATGGAACCAGGTGGTCAGTCGGTGCACGGCGTCGAGTTCTTTGAGTCGGTCGAGTCGGGCGAACAGCTCGCGCGGGGAGGCCCCGGCGAACGTGGCGATGAGGTCGTAGCTACCCAAGGTGAGTGCCGTGAATTCGGCCTCCGGGCTGTCGGCCAGCACCGCGAGCACGGAGGACTCGTCGCCGCCCAGGTTCAGACCGACACCCACCTTCACCCGGGCGGAGGCCGCGTCCTGGCGCACCACCGCGCTGATCTTCAGGATGCGGGCCTCCAGCATCCGGTGCACCCGGGCGCGCACCGCCGTCTGGGAGAGCCGCACCCGCTCGGCCAGGTCACGGTAGCTGGTGCGGCCGTCGAGGCGCAGCTGCTCGATGAGCGCAGCATCGATGGCGTCCACGGTGACCGTACCGGTGTAGTGCGAGGCGAAGGTGCCGCGCACGACGTCGGTGTACAGGTTCACCTGCACCGTGTCGGCCCCGGGCAGTCCGCGAATCCAGCGCAGCGTCTCGCGCAGGGCGGCCTGGTCGGTGGCGCGGATCTCGGCCACCAGGTCCACGGGGCCCGACGTCGCCGAGACCAGCGGGATCTCGGGGCGGGCGCAGAGTCCCTCGGTCAGTGCGGTGAGGTCCCCGTGGCCGGTGATGGAGACATGGGCCAGGGCGCGGTCGCCGAGAAAGGCCGGATCGGCGGCGGCGACGATGCGGATCTGACGCGTGTCGATCAACGCGCGCACGCGCGTGGAGACCACCCCGCGCGGTGCCTCGAGGCGGGTGGCGAGTTCGCGGTAGGTGGCCCGGCCGTCGGCGCGCAGGGCCTGGATGAGGGCCTCGTCGAGGTCGTGGCTCATGGGTGTTCGGGGTGATCAGTGAGCCAGCGGCGGTGCACCTCGGGGCGCAGATCCTCCAGATACCACGGCCCCTCGGGTCCCGGGGTCGGTCGGGCGGGCACGTCGACGACGAGCAGCCCGGGTTCCCCGTCGAGACGGCCCAGGGTCCCTCGGGGACCGGCCACCACGCTACGCCCGTCGAACTCCAGCCCGTCCTCGGTGCCGGCATGATTCGCGTACGCCACCGTCATCCGGTTTTCCAGCGCGCGGGCCGGGATCAGCACCTGCGGGATCTCCGGGGCGTCCCCGGCCAGGGCGGTCGGCACCAGCAGCAGCTCGGCCCCGGCGGTGGCCGCGGCCCGGGCCATCTCCGGGAACTCGATGTCGTAGCAGACCGCCAGTCCCACCTGCAGTCCACCGAACCCGACCACCGGCGGGGGCGCGTCCCCGGCGACGAACGCGGCCTTCTCCTCCGGGCCGAACAGGTGCACCTTCTGATAGTGGGCGCGGCGCGTGCCGGTGGCGTCCACCAGGGTGGCGGTGATGCCGCGCTGGGCGGGGTCACCCTCGCCGGGCAGGCTGTAGACCAGCGCGATCCGGTGACGACGGGCGATCTCCTCCAGCTCGCGGTGTGCGGCCGCGACGTCGTCGTCACTCACCTCGGCACGCACCCGCTGCGGCGCATAGCCGACCGCGAAGAGTTCCGGTGTGAGCAGCAGCGCGGCGTCGTGATCGGCGGCGGCAGCGGCGGCGGCGTCGATCAGACCCAGATTGTGCTCGATCCGGCCCGGGTCGGCGGTTTCCTGGAACACGGCGATTTTCATGGTCCCAGTATGCCCGCAGACCGCTACCGTGGTGAGGGCCCGGGGACGCATCGCACCGAACTCGGCGCAGACGCGGACCAGAGAGTACAGATCCTGCGTGATGTAGGACAGGCGATGCGCTTTCGTCGTCATCGTGTCGGCAAAGTGCTTCATTACCGCGGTGTAGACCCGGGTACGCGCCGGTTTGCACCATTGCCGGGGACGGAAACTGCGCGTAGTTTACGAGGGAAGACGACCGTGCTACAGATCACATCTGCAGGTGAGGAGACCCCATGACCACCACACCCCAGCCCCCGATCGGCCCCCGCGACTCATCGCAGACCCCGCGCTACGCCGGTCCGGCCACCTTCGCCCTGCTGCCCACCCTGGACGAGGTGGGCCGCGCCGACATCGCGGTGGCCGGGGTGCCCTTCGACTCCGGCGTCAGCTACCGACCCGGCGCTCGATTCGGCCCCAACCACGTGCGTGAGTCCTCCCGGCTGCTGCGCCCCTACAACCCGGCGCAGGACATCTCCCCCTTCGCCGTGGCCCAGGTGGCCGACGCCGGGGACATCGTGGCCAACCCGTTCAACCTGGACGAGGCGGTGGCCCAGGTCGCCGACGGCGCCCGCGGACTCCTCGAGCGCGCCGACCGGCTGGTGTGCATTGGCGGGGACCACACGATCGCCTACCCGCTGCTGAAGGTGATGGCCGAGAAGCACGGTCCCGTGGCGGTGCTGCACGCCGACGCCCACCTGGACACCTGGGACACCTACTTCGGCGCCCCGGTCACCCACGGCACCCCGTTCCGCCGCGCCTCGGAGGAGGGGTACATTGACCTCACTGCCAGCGCCCACCTGGGCACGCGCGGCCCCTTGTACGGCAAGAAGGACCTCGACGACGACGAAGCCCTCGGCTTCCAGATCACCGGCAGCGTGGACATCGAGAAGCACGGTATCGTCGCCGCGATTGACCGCCTCCGCGCCCGGCTCGGCGACCGCCCCGTCTACATCTCCATCGACATCGACGTCATGGACCCCGCCCACGCCCCGGGCACCGGCACCCCCGAGGCCGGCGGGATGACCAGCCGCGAGATGCTGCGGGTGGTGCGCGCCCTGTCGGACCTCAACATCGTCGGCGCCGACGTCGTCGAGGTGGCACCGGCTTATGATCACGCCCAGCTCACCGGCATTGCCGCCAGCCACCTGGTCTACGAGCTGATCTCTGCCATGAGCGCCTCGCTGCGCTGACACACTGATCAGTCCCCGGACTGACGCACTCACCGACGTACTAACCGAGACACAGACCGTTCTCCGTTGCCCCGACTCCCGAAAGGCCCGCGATGACCTCGCCGACTGAAACCGAGCCGACTGAAACCGCGCCGCTGACGATGCTCGGCCCCGATTTCCCGTTTAGCTACGACCACTACCTGCACCACCCTGCCGGGCTGGGCTCCGTTCCGGAATCGGCGTACGGCACCGAGGTGGCCGTGATCGGTGCCGGACTGGCCGGGGTGATCACCGCTTATGAGTTGATGAAGATGGGGCTGAAGCCCGTGGTCTACGAGGCTGGCGCCATCGGCGGGCGACTGAAGTCCCAGGCGTTCGACGGCAACGGCGACGTCGTCGTCGATCTGGGCGGGATGCGCTTCCCCACGTCGGGCCGGGCGTTCTATCACTACGTGGACCAGGTGGGACTGGAGACCCGCGCGTTCCCGAACCCGCTGGCCGAGGTCACCCCCTCGACGGTGGTGGAGCTGAAGAACGAGACTGTCTACGCCGAGACGGCGGAGGATCTGCCGGATTTCTACCGGGAGGTCGCCGAGGCGTGGAAGCGGGCCCTGGTGGAGGACGCCGAGCTGGAGGCCGTGCAGACCGCCATCCGGGCCCGCGACACCGCCACGCTAAAGCGGCTCTGGAACGAGCTGGTGCGCAAATTCGACGACGAATCGTTCTACGGGTTCCTCTCCTCCTCGGCTGCGTTTAGCGAGCTGAGCTTCGAGCACCTGGAGACCTTCGGCCAGGTGGGCTTCGGCTCCGGCGGCTGGGACACCGACTTCACGAACTCGATTCTGGAGGTGCTGCGCGTGGTGTTTACCGACGCCGACGACCAGCACCGCGGGATCGTGGGCGGGGCGCAGCGACTGCCCCTGGAACTCTGGGAGCACGTGCCCGAGCAGATGATGCACTGGCCGGCCGGCACCTCCCTGGCCTCCCTGCACGGCGGCACCCCGCGGGGTGCGGTCACCGGGATTCACCGGGCCGAGAATCCGGAGCTCTCCGGGGGCATCCGGATCACCGAAAAATGGGGGCGCACCCGCGAGTACGCCTCCGCGGTGATCACCTGCCAGTCGTGGTTGTTGTCCAGCCGGATCGATACCGATGAGTCCCTGTTCACCGCCGGCATGTGGACCGCGATCGAGAAGAGCCACTATATGCTCTCCTCCAAGACCTTCGTGATGGTGGACCGGCCGTTCTGGCGGGATATCGACCCGGAGACGGGGCGCCCGGTGATGTCGATGACGCTCACCGACCGGCTGCCCCGCGCGACCTATCTGCTGGATGAGGGCCCGGACCAGCCGGCGGCGATGTTGCTCTCCTACACCTGGAACGACGACGCGCTGAAGTGGCTGGCGCTGGACGCCTCCGAACGTACCCGGCTGATGCTGCACTCGCTGCACAAGATCTACCCCGGACTCGACATCGGCTCGCACATCGTGGGGGAGCCGATCACGGTGTCCTGGGAGGCGGACCCGAACTTCATGGGTGCGTTCAAGAACAACCTGCCCGGCCACTACCGGTACCAGGAGCGGCTGTTCGGCCACTTCGTCCAGGACGAGCTGGAGACGCACCAGCGCGGGATCTTCCTCGCCGGCGACGACATCTCCTTCACCGCCGGCTGGGCCGAGGGCGCGGTGACCACCGCCCTGAATGCGGTCTGGGGCGTGGCGCGCCACCTCGGCGGTGCCTGCGCACCCGAGAACCCCGGACCCGGAGACGTGTGGGACGAGCTGGCTCCGGTGCGCCTCGATCAGACTGAGAAGGCCTCCGGTTCGACACCGTCGGGCAACACGAAGGATGGCATCCGATGAGCGAGAGTTCGACGTCGTCGACGTCCACCGCCTACCCCGAGACGGCGACCCAACCGACCCGTTCCAGGGCGTCCAGCGCCTGGTGGTTCCTGCTACCCTCGCTGCTCGGGGTGCTGATCTTCATGGTCCCGATGCCCGACGGCACCGGCTCCGTGACCATCCCGATCGCCTTCCTCTCCGACACCCTGACGAGCGCGCTCGGCGTCGTCGTGCCCTGGCTGATCGTCGCCCTCGTGGCCGTGTCGGTGGTCGGCACCCTCCTCTGGTGGACGGCGCGCCCCGGATTCCTCGACAATCACCTGGGCCGCACCCTCTTCGACGTCGGCTGGATGTGGCTGGCGGTGCGCGTGGTCGGGCTGGTGTTCGCGCTGCTGATCATCCTGCAGCTCGGCCCCGAGCAGGTGTGGGGCGAAGACACCGGTGCGGTGATCCTGGACCTGGCCACCGTGCTGGTCTCCGTCTTCTTCCTGGCCGGACTGCTGCTGCCGCTGCTGCTGAGCTTCGGGCTGCTGGACTTCGTCGGTGCGCTGATGACCCGGCTGATGCGCCCGCTGTTCCGCCTGCCCGGGCGCTCCTCGGTGGTGGGGCTGAGCTCCTGGCTCGGCGACGGTTCCATCGGCGTGCTGATGGCGAACCAGCAGTACGTGCAGGGCTACTACACCAAGCGCGAGGCCGCGGTGCTAGGCACCACCTTCAATATCGTCTCGGTGACCTTCACCGTGGTGATCCTGGGGTACCTGGGGCTGCAGCACATGTTCCTGCCGTTCTACCTCACCATCGTGGTGGCCGGGCTGATCGCCGGGTTCGTGATGGTGCGCATCCCGCCGCTGTCGCGGATTCCCGACGAATACGCGGAGGGCGTGACGCCGAAGCCGGAGGAAGAGGCCCCGCCGCGGCGCGGCATGCTTCGCCGGGCCTGGAGCAACGGCCTGGAGCGCGGCGCCGAGGTGCGCATGGGTGCGGTGGTCCGCCACGGGTTCTCCAACGTGCTGGAGATGTGGGTCGTGGTGGTGCCGAGCATCCTGGCGATCGGCACCGTGTCGGTGATGCTCGCCGAGCACACACCGCTGTTCACCTGGCTGGGCGCCCCGTTCATTCCGGTGCTGGAGCTGATGCAGGTGCCCGAGGCCGAGGCGGCCTCAGCCACCATGCTCATCGGTTTCGCGGACATGCTGCTGCCCGCGGCGTTCGCTGCATCGATAGACGCGGAGATGACCCGGTTCATCATCGGTGCCCTGTCGATCACCCAGCTGATCTTCATGTCCGAGGTGGGCGGGATGCTGCTGGCCTCGCGGATCCCGGTGCGCTTCCACCACCTGGTGGCGATCTTCCTGCTGCGCACCGTGATCACGCTGCCCATCATCGTGGTGATGGCCCACCTGTTCTACTAAGCAACCACGCTTCTGTCACCTTTTCTGCCGCTCTAACTTTTCCAGCAGGTGCAGCCACACCTCGGAGGCGGTGGGGAAGGCGACGACGGCGTGCTCCAGCGTGCTGACCGGGACCTGCCCGACGATCGCCACGGTGGCGGCGTGCAGCAGCTCCCCGGCGACCGGACCCACAAAGGTGGCACCCAGCACTAGCCCGGTGTCGGCGTCGGTGACCAGCTTCGCCCGACCGGTGAGATCATCGCGCAGCAGGGCCGCCCCGGCGACGTCGTTGAGCTCCACTTCCGCGGTGCGCACCGAGTGCCCGGCGGCGCGCGCCTGGGCCTCGGTGAGTCCGACGGAGCCGACCTGTGGTTCGGTGAACACCACCTGGGGTACCGGTGGCGTGCTCGGTGAGTCATCGGTGCCGGTGTCGGTCAGGCGTGCCGCGAGCAGCCGGGCCTGGTACTTGCCCATGTGGGTCAGGGCCGGCCCACCGGAGGCGTCCCCGATCACGTGCAGCCAGTCCGGCAGCCCGGCGTGGTCTCCGCGGGCCACCGCGGCGGCGTCGACGTTCACCGAGTCCAGGTTCAGTCGGTCCAGATCGGGGCGGCGACCCGTGGCGAGCAACAACTCCTCGGCCTCGATGAGCTCCGATTCCGAGGTGCGCACCGTCACCGCACCGCCCTTCACCCGTCCCAGCCCCGGATCGATTCCTCCGGGACGGCGCACCGAGGTGACCTCCGTGAACGTGTGCACGGTGACCCCAGCTGATTCCAGTCCGGCGGTCACCAGGTCGGAGACGAAGGGCTCGGCGTCGGCCAGCACATCGGAGCCGCGCACCAGCAGGGTGACCTGGGAACCCAGGGCCGTCATCCAGGTTGCGGCCTCGCAGGCCACCGGGCCGCCGCCGACGATGATCAGCCGGGCCGGCACCTCCTGCACGCCCGTGGCATCGCGGTGATCCCACACGGGCACCCCGTCGAAGACCGCGGGAATCCGGGGTGTAGAGCCGGTGGCGATCACGACGGCGCGCCCGGCGGTCACGCTCTGGTGCGCCCCGGAGCGCTGGTGGATCTCGATCCGGCGCTCGCCGACCAGCCGCCCGTGCCCGCGCAGCACCCTCACCCCCGCTTTGTCGGCCCAGCGGGCCTGTCCGGCGTCGTCGTAGTGCGACACCCAGTCGCTGCGCCGCCGCAGCAGGGCATCGGGGATCGGCACGGTGGGTTCGACCCCCGGTAAGTGCGCGGTGGTGCTGGCGACCTGTAGCGGGCGTAGCAGCGCCTTCGACGGGATGCAGGCGTAGTAGGAGCACTCCCCGCCCAGCAGCTCGTGCTCGACGATGGCCGCGCTCAGACCGGCGCGCACCACCCGTTCGGCGAGTACCTCGCCGGCCGGTCCGCCGCCGAGAACGACGACGTCGGCCACGGGCTCATCCGTGGACTGTGCTGTGGGGGAATCGGGGGAAACCGGCATGGTTGGACCGCGTCCTTCCTGGACCGAGTGCCTGCTCGGTCGCATCGTTGACTGGCGCGTTCCCCTCGTGGTCCATCATGGTCGCTCGACCCCGGCCGCGTCTACTGTCAATCGTGGTGGATTTCTGCACGGTGTGTTTCACAGCATCATCGGTAATTGACGATGCCGCGTGGTGCCGAAGCCCGGTGGCGCTTTCAGTGCGATGCATGATGGGACCTCATCCAGGCCGCCGGAGACACAGTGCTCTTTGAAACTACTTACCTTCCGGAAGGTAAGTTGTTTTCCGGCATCCCTATCTTCTCGAACGGTTTCGGATCCCGATGATGCCGCCTCGAGCGGATATTTTGGCCAGAGGGGCTGGGGCGTTAGTTTTCCAGGCCTGGTTGCCGGGTTTTTCGACACGACGGCAAACGAGCCGACAGGCGGTTGCTCAGGCGGTGAGGGTTAAGCAGTCAGGGTCCCGGGGCCGCCGTGCAGCTCCCGGTGCAGGCGCTCCATACGCTGGTCCAGTTCGGCGGCGGTGTCGGCGGCATCTTTCAGCTCCGCGAGCATGCCGGGCGGGACGGCGCCGTCGTACTTGTAGTGGATCTTGTGCTCCAGTGACGCCCAGAAATCCATGGCGATGGTGCGCAGCTGAACCTCCAGGGTCACGTCACGCCGACCCGAAGACAGGTAGATCGGCAGCGTGATGATGGCGTGCAGCGACTTGTACCCGTTGGCCTTGGGGTGGGCGATGTAGTCCTTCACCTCAAGCAGGGTGATGTCGTCCTGGGCGGCCAGCAGGTCGAAGGTGCGGTAGACGTCGGTGACGAAGCTGCAGGTCACCCGGGCTCCGGCGATGTCGGTGACTTCCTGACGGATGCGCGCCAGATCGAGTCCGACGCCCTTGCGCTCGGCCTTGTTCATGAGCGAATCGATGGTCTTCACGCGCGTGGAGATGTGCTCGATCGGGTTGTAGTCGTGCAGCTGCTTGAACTCATCGCGCAGCACGGCGAGCTTGGTCTCGATCTCCCGGGTGGCGAATTTGTACTCCAGCAGCATGCCCTGCAGCGACCGGCGCAGTGCTTCCAGCTCCTGCCCGGTGAAGGTCATCGACCCCGACGCCGTCTGCACGGTGAACGTCTCGTCCGACGTCGCCGATCGCGACAAGCGCCGCGGGAGGGCGTCGTGTGACGGGAAGGGGGTCAGGCTCACAGGTGCTCCGATTCGGTGGATGGCGCTCAACTGGATTCTAGGCGGCCTGGCTCCACGGTTCCTGGGACGGACAGCGGTGAATCGGCGGACGTCCCGCTAGGACTGCACTCGGGCCAGTTCTTCGCGGACCTCGACGATCGTCACCGTGACCTTCTCGACGACGTGCCGGTGCTGCTGCAGCTCGGTGACGATCGTGTCGTGAACGTCGGCAGCGACCGCCAGGGTCTGGTGGTCTTGGTGCGCGGAGACCTCGACGGTCACGGAGACCCGCCCGTCGACCATGTTCACGCGGACCCCGTCGGTACTGCCGGGCACCGCCTCATGCTGGGTCCAGCCATTGGCCTCGGTCTCGGTGAGCGGGGCACGTCGGCGAGGTCGGACCCGGCTGGCCGCGCGGCTCAGCCCGGTGGACAGGGTGGAGAGCACATCGGTGACGGTCGGCTCGCGGCGCAGCACCCCGGCGACGTCGTCGACCGCCCGAGCGAGCAGTTCCCGCAGGTCCTCCTCGTTGGCAGGGGTGGAGTCAGCGGGGATTCCAGCGGTCGGATCAGGCCTCATAGTGCACATCCTCCAGCACGAGATCAACGGACGTCAGCTCCACACCGAGCTCGTCGGCGAAGGTGCGGATGAGGGCGGAGCGCAGCTGGTCGTCGTAGGTGCTCTTCCAGATGCGGGGGTCGATGACGAGGCTGACCCGGATGCTCATCGAGGTGCGGCCGCCGCCGGGGGTCTCCTCCACAGCGATGCGGGACCGGCGTGCCAGCACCCCGGTATAACTGTCCACCACCCGTCGGATGGTGGAGAGGAAGACGTATTCGCTGAAGCTCAGGTCGGTGTGCTGCGTGCGGTAGACCGGTACCTGCTTGCCCCGGCGCACGTGGGTCCGGGCGAAATCCATCACCCGTCCGGCCAGATCGGGGCTGATCTCATTCTGTTCGTCAGCGATGCGGGCCTGATCGGTGAGGGCACGCAGGCGCAGAAACCGGCCGCGCGCTTCCTGGCAGTAGAGGCAGGATTCCTCATGCTCGGAGAGGGGGAGGTCCAGGGATTCCCAGACGTCGTCGATGGAGCGGCCGCACTCGAGAATGTCATCGGTGCTCATCGCCACCCCTCCATTCCCTCGGCCAGCGCCTTGCGTGCCCGGGCCAGGCGCCCGCGCGCCGTGGGCTCTGTGATCTCTAGTGCATCAGCAATCTGCAGATATGAGAAGTGTTGCAGTTCGCGCAACACCCACACCATGCGTTGCTCCTCCGGCAGCGATTCTAGTAGTCGGCCCAGGTCATCCATGGAGGAGGACTGTTCCGCCTGACGCACCGGGTCGGTATCGGCGGCGCTGGTCGGGGTGGTCTCGTCGAGCAGATCGGAGCTGAGCAACGACGTCGACTGGGTCCCGCGACGGCGCAGCAGATCGCGGCAGCGGTTGACGCACTGCCGGTACAGCCAGGACGAGAACGCCTCGGGTTGGCGGAGCTGGTCCAACTTGGTCCAGGCGGAAGTGAAGGTGTCCTGCACGGCGTCCTCGGCGTCAACGCGGGAATTGAGGGTGCGGTAGGCCATGCGGAAGAGCGGGTCCTGAAAGCGCAGGACCAGCTGCTCGAAGGAGGCGACGTCGCCGTCCTGGGCGCGCAACACCAGGGTCACCAGATGCGGATCCGGCTCGGTGCCCATGCGGCCTCCCTTCGAGGGTTCGCGTGATAGTTTCAGTGTCGACAACCGTAGTGCGTCCTTCAACCATGCCAGCTTTCTGCATGCTACTCCTGGGTATCAACAAGCGGCGCGGGAAAAATCTTCCGAGCCGCAGAACTGGTGCTGTCATGGCCCACCGGGCATGATGCTGATCAGGACGCCACCCTCGCCCCACAAGGGCGGACGAGTCAGAGAGAAGGATACGCGCATGGACACGACCGCGCAGAGTATCGAACCGTCGGTCACCACCGTCGGCACCGAGATCGAATCACCGCTGAAGACCGCGCTGGGCCGCACCACGGTCAACGATAACGTGGTGGCCAAGCTGGCCGGGCTCGCGGCACGCAACGTTCCCGGCGTCCACGCCATGGGCACCGCCGCCCGCCGGATGTTCGACGCGGTGTCGAACCGGATTCCGGGCTCTCAGGTGAATGTCGCCGGCGGGGTCTCGGTGGAGAAGGGCGAGGTCCAGGCCGCCATCGACCTCACCATCATCGTTGAATACGGTTCCTCCGTGGTGACCGTGGCCGAGCAGATCCGCACCGACGTGATTGACAGCGTCGAGTCCGCCACCGGGCTTGAGGTGATCGAGGTGAACGTGCACGTCTCCGATGTGCGTCTGCCCGAGGAAGACGACGTCGAGACCGGAGAGGCGAAGGTGCTGCGATGACCGGATCGCTGAGCCGGACGACTCTGGGGCTGCTCATCGGGCTCACCCTGGGGATCGTGGCGTACTTTGGCGGGTTCGTGGCCTTCCTGGTGGTGTCGTTCTTCGCCACGGTCGGCCTGGTGGTCGGTCTGGTGCTGGACGGGCGCATCGATCTGGGCTCCTTGGTGGGCCGCGCGACCGACAGGCGGTGACCGGCGTGCCGCAGTCGACGATGGCAGCGCCGGCGCAGCGAGGCGGCCTGGTGCTCACCGAGAAGGTGGTCCAGAAGATCGCCGCCCAGTGCGCTTCGGAGATGGCAGAGGTCGGGGGCCGCTCCGGAGGATTCCTCGGCCTGGGTGCCCAGGGCGACCCGCAGGCCCGCCCGCGCGTGCAGGTGGAGCTGAACGGGACCGTGGCCGCACTGAGAGTGGAGGTCGGACTGCCGTTCCCGGCGCCGATCCAGAACACCACGCAGCAGCTGCGCGAGCGGCTGGCCGAGAGGGTGACCGCGCTGACGGGCGTCGCCGTGCGACAGGTGGATGTGCGGGTGCGCTACCTGCACCCGCGCCAGCGCCGCGAGGAAGAGCGGGTGCTGAGATGAAGCATCTGCACCGTCGCCCCTCACGCACTGTGCCCGCCCTGCTCGCCGTCGTCGTGGTGCTCGTTCTGGCGGCCCTGGCCCTGTGGTCGGGGCTCACGGTGCTGCTCACCGGCGCCTGGCCGGTTGCGGCGGAGAACGTGTTGCAGAGCCTCGGCGCGACGTCGTGGAGCAGTCCCACCGGCTGGGCCGTGGCTGTGGGCTGCGCGGTGCTCGGGCTGGTGCTGCTGCTGTGCGCGCTGATTCCGGGAGCCCGGAACGCTGCCCCGCTGCGGACCCCGGAGCCGGGAGAGTCTGCCCGGGACGGCGTGGACGCGCTGCTGCTGTCCCAGGGCATGGCCACGCTGGCCTCGGCGGTGGCGGCTCAGGTGGACGGGGTGGCCGGAGTGCGGACCTCGGCGGCGCCGCGCTCGGTGTTCGTCACTGTCACCACCCCGCTGCGGGATACGGAGGCGCTCGTGGCGGAGGTACGCGAGCAGGTGGAGCACCGCCTCGCTGGCACCGGACTGGTGCGGGCCCCGCGGGTGCGGGTGACCGCCCAGGTGAAGGAGGCCTCGTGAAGACCCATGCCGGACGATTGAATCGGGTCCTGCTAGCCGTGATCGGCGCGGTGCTGCTGGCCGCCGGGACCACCGGGGCGCTGGCCGCAGCCGGAGTGTTCGCGCACGTGGGCGCGTTGCGCCCGGAGCAGCGCCCGCTGGCCGGGGTGGAGACGGTGTTGAATCAGCCCTGGTTGCCCGCCGCCGTGCTGGCGCTGGGGGTGGCGCTCGCGGTGGCCGGGGTGGCGTGGCTGATCGCCCAGATCCCGCGCAGCCGCCGAGCCACCACGCTGCGTTTCCACGCCGACGCCCGCACCGGCACCACGGTGATGGATGCCGCGGTGCTGACCGATGCGGTGGCCGCCACGGTGGAGACCCTCGACGACGTCGTCGCCGCCCGTGCGGTGCTGCGCGGGGCCCGGCGCGACGCCGAGTTGGCGGTGAAGGTCACGGTGCAGGAGCGCGGTGACGTGGCCGCCGTCGTCGCCCGGATCCACGACGACGTGCTCCCGCAGACGGTACAGGCGCTGGGGGTGCCACTCACCGCGGCCGGAATCATCGTGGATGTCACCCGGGCCAGCGGGCGCCGCCATGAGATCCGGGTGCAGTAGTGGTGCTTTCGTTAAGCGTCGTCGCTGCGGCGCTTGACCAGGCTTAGCTCGAACTCCAGGGTCACCTTGTCGCTGACCAGCACGCCGCCGGAATCCAGTGGGGTGTTCCAGGAGACGCCGAACTCCTTGCGGTCGATGCGGCGGGAGCCCTCGAACCCGGCGCGCTGATTGCCGAACGGGTCGGTCTCCTGGCCCAGCAGCTCCAGGGGGATCGAGATCTGACGGGTCACATCGCGGAGGGTGAGGTCACCGGTGACGATGAAGCTGTTCTCCTCCACCTCGTCAATGGCGGTGGAGACGAACACCATCTCCGGGAAGGTCTCGACGTCGAAGAAGTCGCCCCCGCGCAGGTGGTTGTCGCGGTCGGCATTGCGGGTGTCCACGCTGGCCATGTCCACACGCACCTCGACGGCGGCGTCGGTCGGGGACTCGCCCGCGAAGCGGACCGACCCAGACACCGAGTTGAAGGCGCCGCGGACCTTGGCCACCATGGCGTGACGGCTCTGGAACCCGATGCGGCTGTGCGCCGGGTCGATGTCCCAGGTGCCGGTGAAGTCAGGAGTGATGCTCACGGTGCTGTTCCTCTCAGGGTCATGAACTGCGGGGCCGAATGTGAGAGCCATCGCTTGAACATTGTGCCATGTAAAGACCGCGCCCGGTATGGCCGGAGTGAGCGAATCTGGAGAAACCGGCGCCTGTCCAGGGCAGACGCCGATGACGCCGGTGGCTAGTCTGTTCGACCCGCTGCGTGTCGGGCGGCCACCCAGCCGAAGGTCATGCCGCCGCCGACCTGGGCGCCGGCCCCCGGATACTCGGAGCCGAAGGGCGACTGCGCGTCGTTGCCGACCGCGTAGAGGCCGGGAATCGGGGCGCCGTCGTCGTCGAGCGCCTGAGCGTTCGGGTTGATCGCGATGCCGCGCGAGGTCGCCAACGGAGTGGGCACCACGGCGATCGCGTAGAACGGGGCTTCCGCGACCGGGCCGATGTTCGGGTTCGGCCCATGCTCCGGGTCGCCGGCGACCCTTCCAAAAAGCAGCTCGCCCTTGTGGAAGTCCTCATCCACCCCGGTGGTCGCGAAACCGTTGTAACGGGTCACCGTGGCTTCCAGTCCGGCCGGGTCCACCCCGATGTTCTCCGCCAGCTCGCGTAGGGTCCGACCGGTGTGCAGGTAGCCGGAGTCGAGGTAGCGGCGCAGGGCGACCCGGGGCAGGTGCGGCATGGTGATCATGCCCAGCCCGTAGCGGGACAGGGTGCGGGAATCCACCACCAGCCAGGCCGGCACGGTACTGGAGGCGTACATCGCGCGCACGAACCGGTGATACGACGTCGACTCGTCCACGAAGCGCTCACCGGCTGAGTTCACCGCGATCACCCCGGGCTTGCCACGGTCCCAGATGTGCGGGAACACCGCGGTGGAGCCGTCCGGGCGGGTGCCGATGGAGGAGGGGAACCACAGGGCGTTCTCGCCGTTGTCGGGACCCAGGGTAGCGCCGATGCGCAGGGCCAGGGACTGCGTGGCGCCGGTGGCACCTTCGGCGGCCCGCGAGAACTGTGGGGTGGGCGAGGGGAGTTCCTCAGCGCGGCGCTGCGGCGACTGGGCGAACCCGCCGCCGGCCAGCACGACCCCGCGGCGCACGCGGAGCGTGACCTCGCGGCCTTGATACTCAACGACGGCGCCCGTGACGGCTCCGTCGACGCGCAGCAGCTGCGTGGTCCGCGCGTTGCGCCACACCTGACCACCGCGCCGGGTGAGCTCGTGGTACAGCCGGGCCACCAGGGCGTTGCCCATCACCAGGCGGGTGCCGCGGGCGTGCTGGCGCACTCGGTCGGCTGCCCAGCGGACCCCCAGTCCCAGGGCGGTGGTGGCCGCTTTCGCCGTCGTCGACGCCTTCCCCGAGAACAGCCCGAGCAGGGTGGTGACCTCGGGGCGGCGCACCATCAGCTCCCCGCCCATCAGGGCGAACTCGGGCACCGGGGGCCGCACATGGGCGAAGCGGGTGGCACCCAGCTGGCGCCCGTCGAAGGGTTCGGGCTCCAGGGCGCGCCCGGTCTTGCCGGTCTCGGGCAGCTCGGAGTGATAATCGACGACGTTCGGGGAGTGCAGGAACCGCACCCCGAGCGAGTCCATGGCGGCCAGCATCCGCGGGCCCTGCTCCACATAGGCATCGCGCATCGGCTTGCCGGAGGCGTCACCGACCAGGGTGTCGAGGTAGCGCTGCACCCGGGCGGCGTCGTCGTGATTGCCCGCGGCGCGCTGGTAAGGGTTGTTCGGGATCCAGGCGGTGCCGGCCGAGTAGGCGGTGGTGCCGCCGATCCAGTCGGTGGTCTCCAGGGCCAGCACGTTCAGCCCCTCGGCCGCACCGGTCAGCGCGGCGGAGAGCCCGGCCGCTCCCGTGCCCAGCACCAGCAGGTCGACCTCGATCTCGGAGCCGGTGGGTGACTCAGAGCTGTGGCTGGCGGTGTGGGTGGGGTGCGCGCTGGACATGGGGTTCCCTTCGGAGCGGGGTCGAATGGCTCCATCGTCACTGGGAACGGGTTGCGCAGGCCACACGCGTCCCGTTCATCGGGAGCGCTGGCCCGTCTGGCGCACCAGCTCGTCCACCACCTTGTCCAGGGTCTGGCCGTGGCGTTCGGTGGGCACCAGGGTGTCGCCCTCGAAATCGAACCGGTTGTAGAGCAGCACCTGGTGCCCGACGCTGGGCTGGTTGTAGGGCTGCACGCTTACCCGCCAGGCGTCGACGGCGCGCGCCCCGCCCACCCCGCCGTAGGAGACGAACGCAACCGGCTTGTCCTTCCAGGGGGTATCGAGCAGGTCGTAGGCGTTCTTCGCGTAGCCGGGCATGGCGCGGTTGTATTCGGGGGTGATGAACAGGAACCCGTCACACTCGACGACGTCGTCGCGCCAGCGCACCAGATCCGCCGGGGCGTCGTCTTCCGCGGCCTGGCCGTAGCGGCGCAGCGGCGGCAGGTCGTAATCGGCCAGGTCCAGGGTGCGCCAGTCGACGTCGGGAATCTCGCGCTCTGCGAGTCGATCATGCACCCAAGCGGCCACCGAATCGGCTTTGCGCGGGGTGCGGACGGAGAGGATGACGACGCCGAGTTTCACGGGGATCCTTTCGGAGAGTCTGTGCGGGGCTGCGATTCCACCCTAGCGGTCGGCTCCGGGTAGACGGCGCGGGCGTGACGAGTCCGACTCCCGGCGCCTAGGCTGAACGTCATCGAGAGTCTCACGAGAGGAGTCATCATGACAGGTACGAACGAAACGCCCGAGACCGTGGGAATCACCGGTCAGCGCGGCAATGACCCCTATGCCCGGCTTGAGACGGTGCCCGAGTTCACCGTCACCTCCACGACCGTGTCCGACGGCGGCGCCTGGCCCGCCGCCCAGTACTCCGGTGCGTTCGGGGTGCCCGGGGGCCAGGACATCTCCCCGCAGCTGAGCTGGTCGGGGGCTCCCGAAGGCACCCGCTCCTACGCGGTGACCGTGTTCGACCCCGACGCCCCCACCGGCTCCGGATTCTGGCACTGGTCGGTGGGCAATATTGGGGCCGAGGTCACCGAACTCGCCGAGAACGCCGGGGCGGACGACGGCTCCGGGCTACCGGAGGGCGCATTCCAGTTGAAGCACGACGGCGGCGGAGTCGGGTTCATCGGCGCCGCCCCGCCGGCCGGACACGGGGAGCACCGCAACTTCATCACCGTGCACGCCCTGGATGTGGAGACCCTGGAGATCCCCGAGGACGCCTCGAACGCCTTCTTCGGGTTCAACCGCTTCGGCCATGAGATCGGCCGCGCCACCCTGGTGGTGACCGGCGAAATCACCGAGTGAGTTCAGCGCGGTGGGTGCGGTGAGTGCCGTAGCCGCGGGTCCCCCGGTGACGATGGAGCGGATCGCCCACGGTGCTGTGGCGTTGGTCGCGCTGGCCGCGGTGGCCACCTCGATCAACATCGGCACCTGGAAGCACAGCCAGCTGCCCGAGAACGTCGGCTACTCGGGTGGTTTTACCGCGGGCTGGGAGCACGTGCTGAATCAGCCCGCGTATTTCACCGTGATCTCCTGCCTGCTGGTGCTGGTGGCATCGAGTGCCGCGGCCCTGCGACCCGGTGAGCGACCCGGCGGGCGCCCGGATTCGGCGCGCCGCCGGGACACCGCGTTCGCCGTCGTGCGTGTGGCCTCGGTGGGCTGCATCGCGATCACGGGGCTGGTGTTCAACGTGCTACTGCGTGACGACTCCCCGCTGGTCGGCGTCGAATGGTGGAATGACACCCTCGCGCATGTGGTGTTGCCCGTGCTCGCCCCGGTGGTGTGGCTGGTGTTCGGCCCGCGCGGGGAGATCACCGGACGGCGCCTGCTCCTCTCGGCGCTGCTGCCGCTGACCTGGCTGGCGGTCACTTTGGCGCGCGGTCCGCTGCTGGACTGGTACCCCTACGACATCCTGGATGTGCCGGGCCGCGGCTGGGCTGTGGTGGGCCCGACGGTCGGGGTGATCCTGGCAGTGTACGTCGTCGTCGTGCTGGTGATGCTCGGGGTCGACCGGATTCTGGTTTCAATCCGTTTGAAATTGAAGAGAGGCTAACCTAAACTCGGATCCGCACTGTTCTACCGAAAGGGCCTCCCCTCATGATCTCTTCACGCACGCGCCGCGCTGCGACGGCGGCAGGCTCGCTCGCCGTGCTCCTCGCGCTGACCTCCTGCTCCGCCGACGGTGGCTCCGAGTCAGGATCCGACGACGGAACCGGTGAGGATTTCGCCCCGGTCACCATCGAGCACGCCCTGGGCACCGCCGAGATCACCGAGAAGCCGGAGCGTGTGGTGACCCTGGGTCAGGGCTCCGCCGAGACCGCGATTGCCCTGGGCGTGACCCCGGTGGGCATCGAAGAGTACCCGTGGGGTGCGGACGACAGCGGTTACCTGCCCTGGATCCACGAGGCGGTCGAAGAGTCCGGCGACGAGCTGCCCGAGCAGTTCACCGGCAGCACCGAGCTCGACGTGGAGGCCATCGTCGCCCTGGAGCCCGACGTGATCCTCGCGCCCTGGTCGGGAGTGACCCAGGAGCAGTTCGACGTGCTCAACGACATCGCCCCCACCGTCGCCTACGAGGAGCAGCCCTGGGTGATCACCTGGGAAGAGCAGATCAACGTGGTGGCCGAAGCGCTCGGCGAGACCGACCAGGCCGACGAGCTGATCCAGGGGATCGAGGACCAATTCGAGGAGGCTGCCCGCGAGGATTGGGCCGACTACACGTTCTCCTACATCTACAACTCCGGTCCGGGCACCCTCGGCGTCTTCTACCCCGACGAGCAGCGCGTGGCCATGCTCACCGGGCTGGGTCTGACCGCCGACCTGTCCTCTTCAGACCTCGCCGAGTACGACGTGCCCGGCACCGACTCCGCCATGATCGGGCTGGAGAACGCCGATATGCTCAATGACTCCGACCTGATCTTCACGTTCTACAGTGACGCCGCCAACCGCGAGGAGATCGAATCCCAGGAGCTCTACGGATCGATTCCCGCCATTGAGCAGGGTGCCGTGGTGGCCGCGGAGGACCAGGCGTTCGTGACGGCGTCGTCCATTATCAACCCGCTCACCGTGCCGTGGGTGATCGAGCGCTACGAGCCCATGATCGACGAGGCCATTGAGAACATCGACGACTAGAGCCCACCCGGCCGTGTCGGTGCTATTGGTAGCACTGGCACTGGCCGGGGCCGTGGTCTGCTCGATCCTGTTCGGCTCGCGCGCCCTGAGTGCGGCCGACACCTGGGCTGTGGTCAGCGGTGATCCCGACCCGGCACTGAGTTATGTGCGCGACGTCGTGGAGGCCCGGGTGCCGCGCACCGTCATGGGGGCGCTGGTGGGTGCCGCGCTCGCCGTCTCCGGAGTGATCATCCAGTCGATCACCCGCAATCCGCTGGGGGAGCCCGGACTGCTGGGCGTCACCGCCGGATCCTCGGCGGCGGTGGTCACCGCGGTGGCATTCCTCGGCTACTCGGGGACCGCGCGGGGTGCCGTGTGGATCGCGCTACCCGGGGCGGTGATCGCGGTGATCGCGGTGTATCTGCTCGGGCGACCCTCGAAAACCGATTCCGTGATCCCACTGGTACTGGCCGGTGCGGTGATCTCGGCGGTGCTCTACGCCTACATTCAGGCGATGATCCTGACCCGCCCGGACGCGTTCGACTCTTACCGCCACTGGGTGGTGGGCTCGCTGGCGGGGGCGCGCTTCGACACGGTGATGGCGGTGGCCCCGGCCCTGGTGCTCGGCTTCGTGTTGGCGCTGGCCCTGAGCTCCGGGCTGAACTCCCTGGCCCTCGGTGACGACGTGGCCACCTCGCTCGGGGTGCCCGTGCCCTGGGTGCGCGCCGGGGGGATCGTGGCGGCGACGCTGCTGGCCGCGGGAGCGACGGCGGCTGTGGGTCCCATCGCGTTCATCGGTCTGGCCGTGCCGCACGTGATGCGCGCCCTGCCGGTCTCCAACGATGTGCGCTGGCAGATCCCGCTCTCCGCGCTCGGCGGGGCCGCGCTGCTGCTGGGCTCCGACGTCGTCGCCCGGGTGATCGCCCGACCCCAGGAGCTGATGGTCGGGGTCATCACTGCCTTTGTTGGGGCGCCTTTCCTGCTAGCGGCCGTGCGCCGCGGACGGGCGGGTGCCTGATGCGCCGGACCTCGCCAGACCCCTCTTCCCCTGGACCTGCTGTGGCTACTGGATCTGCTGTGGCTGCTGCCCCGAGTGCGGCGGAGGCACCCACCGACGCACCGGGTGTCAGCTGGTTCCGCCTCGGCCCGGTGCTGGTGCCGGTGCGCCGTCGTTCCCGCCGCCTGGCGGTGACGCTCATCGCCGCGATCCTGGTGCTCGGGGCGCTGACCCTGGCCCTGGGCGATCTCGGACTCGGCCCGGCCGAACTCGTGGCACTGTTCCAGGGCGAAATGAGTAGTTCCACCCGCTTCGTGCTCGAGCGACTGCGCGGACCCCGGCTGCTGGTCGCCGTCGGCGTGGGTATCGCCCTGGGGATCTCGGGCG
This sequence comes from Micrococcaceae bacterium, assembly GCA_052084925.1. Taxonomy (GTDB): domain Bacteria; phylum Actinomycetota; class Actinomycetes; order Actinomycetales; family Micrococcaceae; genus CmP2. The sequence goes on along the minus strand of JBQDEV010000008.1, from coordinate 110,765 downwards.
CACTGTTTCAGACGGTCACCCGCAACCCGCTGGGCTCCCCTGATGTGCTCGGCCTGGCCGCCGGCGCCGGTGCGGGCGTCGCCGTCGTCACCCTGATGGCTCCCGGTGTCTCGACCCCGGTGGGGGCCGTGATCGGAGCCGCCATCGCCATCGGGGTGGTGTATCTCTCCACCGGTCTGGGCTTCGCATCTCCCGCTCGCGTGATCATCACCGGCATCGGGGTGGCGGCGATGGCGACCGCGGTCACCCAGTACGTGGTGGCGGTGGTGCTGCGCGACCACGGTTCCCAGCTGGCCGCGTATATTGCGGGCAGCCTGAACTCGCGGTCGATGGGTCACGCCGCGCTCATCGGGGCGGCACTGCTGGTGTTGCTGCCGATCGTCGCCGCCTGCTCGTCACGGTTGCAACTGATGGATCTCGGGGACGACGTTGCCGAAGGGCTGGGCGCCTCTGCGGTGGGCACACGCACCGCGGCCATCGTGCTGTCCACGGTGCTGGCGGCCGCCGCCGTCGCCGTCTCCGGGCCCATCGCCTTCGTCGCACTGACGGCCCCGCACATCGCCCGGCGGATGTCCCGGGCGCCGGGCCCGAACCTGGTGCTCGCCGGACTCACCGGCGCCGTCATCATGCTCGCCGCCGATCTGCTGGCCCAGCAGGTCTTCGACGGGCTGCCCGTGGGCATCATCACCGCCGGGGTGGGTGGGCTCTATCTGGGCTACCTGCTCGTCACCGAATGGAAGAAGGCCAGCGCATGACCGAACTACGCGCCGAGAAGGTCACCGTCGGCTACGGGGGCGCGCCCGTGCTGCAGGACCTGGACTTCACCGTCCCCGCCGGTCGATTCACCGCGGTGATTGGTCCGAACGGTTGCGGCAAGTCCACGCTGGTGAAGACCCTGGCACGCACCCTGAAACCCGAGTCGGGGCGGGTGCTGCTGGAGGAGAGGCCCTTGAACCAGTGGCGGTCCAAGGAGATCGCCCGTCGTGTGGCCCTGCTGCCCCAGCATCCGGTGACTCCCGACGGCGTCACCGTGCGCTCGCTGGTCGCGCGCGGGCGCCACCCGTATCATGCGCCGCTGCGGCAGTGGGCTCCGGGTGATGACGACGCCGTGGAGGCCGCACTGGCGGCCACGGGGGTCGGTGCGTTGCGAGATGAGTCCGTGCTGGGGCTGTCCGGTGGGCAGCGTCAGCGGGTGTGGATCGCGATGGTGCTGGCCCAGGACACGTCGGTGGTGCTGCTGGACGAGCCGACGTCGTTCCTGGATGTGGCCCACCAGATCGAGGTGCTGCACCTGTGTCAGGACATGGTGGCCGACGGTCGCACGGTGGTGGCGGTGCTGCACGATCTGAACCAGGCGGCCCGCTATGCCGACGAGGTGGTGGTGATGGACGCCGGGCGCATCCTCGCTTCCGGACCTGCCGAGCAGGTGGTGACCACCGACCTGGTGCGCACCGTGTTCGGCCTGGACTGCCAGATCGCTGCTGATCCGCAGTCCGGCACCCCGATGGTGGTCCCGCTGGCGCGGTAAGTCAGCCGTCGCGTTCGGCTTTGAATCGCTCCCAGGATTCCGGCAGCCGGGCGTCGTCGACCAGCCACCCCATGTAGTCGCGCATGTTCTGCAGTCGGGTGTGGGCAGGGCTGCCCGCGGAGACCCGGCCCAGCATCTGTTCGGCCAGGTCGCGCTGGGTGCGCAGGTAGTGCTGGTGCCGGGCGAGGAATCCGCCCCAGACGTCGGGGTTCATTCGGTGAAGCAGCGTTCGCTGGCCGGGCGCCCGCACCCGGGCGATGAAGCCGAGTGATTCCAGTCGTCGGGTGATGGTCGAGACCGAGCCCCGGCTGACCTCCAGCGCGTCGGCGATCTCGGCGGCGCTGACCCCGGCGGAGTCATCGAGCAGCAGGTACGCTGCAATGCGTCCTTCGATGCGCGAGGCACCCTCGATCGCCCAGTAATCGGCGAAGCGCTCGATGAAGTCAGCCCGGTCAGTACTCACCGAGACAGTGTATCCGTGAAGCTATGCGGTGCGAGCTGCGGCGTCGTCTGAGTCCGCCGCGGCCGGAATCTTGAGCCGATGGACCATGCTCGGCGCCGATTCTCGGAACTGGCAGGTCTGGTGGGTAATGTCTGCATCGGACGATTGCTTCGCCGCTGACTGCTCGACTGACGGCGGGGCACACTCCTCCCCCGAGAGCAGGGCGAGCTGATCAGCGGGTACGGGGTGGTGGTGCGGCGTGTGGGGTCCAGGCGCCATCGGTGATGCCGAGAGTTCCGGGGCCGAGCGATGTCCCGCGTTCAGTCCGGGTTGCTCGTCCGTCAGGAACCGGCGCGGGTGGTCCCGCCAGTACGTATTGCGTGCTGGTTTCCGATCCGCGTGGGTGAAATACGGCCGGAGTTTCGTGGTGGGGGTGAACCAGGGCACGCCGCGGTCCATCGTGATGTGCCAGTGTCCTTCGTGGACGGCGTGATGGTGATGAGTGCACAGCAGAACGCCATTGTCGATGGTGGTCGGCCCGCCGTTTTTCCACGCCGTGATGTGATGGGACTCGCACCAAGCCGAAGGGAAAGTGCATCCGGGAACGGCACAGCCGCCGTCGCGGGCGACGAGCGCCTTGCGCTGTGCGGTGCTGAAGAGGCGATGGCGCTTGGCCGCATCCAGGACTTCCCCCTCGGTGCCCAGCACCACCGGGAGAATATCGGCGTCGCAGAGCATGCGGCGCAGGATTCCAGCGCCGCTGGGTCCGCTGTAGCCCGCGGAGATGAGCAGCTCCTGCGAGGAAGCTGACTTGAGAAGCTCGGGGTCGAAGGTCTCGGGCAGTAGCCCGGCGTGGTGTGCCATGCGCAGCATCGGGATCAGTCCGGTGGTGACGACGAGTTGGGGACGAGCCCCGCCCTGGTCCGGCAGTCCGTTGTCCACGCCCCGCAGCCCGGAGGTCAGCACGCCCATGAAGCCGTCGTGGGCGCGCTGGGTGCGGGACCGGTCATCCGCGACGACGGGAGCGTCCTGATCCGTCTCGTCTGCCGTTTCTGCGCAGCTTTTGGCGGACCGAGCCCGGGGGCTGTTCGCGGCGGATTCCACTAGGGACAGCATTTCGTGGCCATCTTGGGTGGTGGCGACCTGCCAGAGGAAGAGGTCTCCGTCGCGACGGACGAAGGTGAGCGCCCGATCCAGTGAGGCATCGCGCTCGCCGTCAGTGAGGTCGTCGTGCGGGCTCAGGTTCATCAGCACGGAATTGCGCCACCGGGACACTTCCGCGCTGAATTCGCCGAAGGTGGCATTCCGGGCAGCCTCCACCAGGAAGGCATCGCTGGCGGAGATGTAGTCGTCGACGTCGTGTGAGGGCACGTGATTCTGCTGTGCGGCGGTGCGGATCTTGTCGATAGCGCGCGTGATCACGGCCAGTCGGTCCACGCCCAGCCAGAGCTCCTGCAGACCCCGGGCTATACCGGGGAGGAGGCGCGCCAGTCGCCCCGCCTGACCCGTGTTCTTCTGGTCGTCGTGGCCGTTCTGAGCCGGTGAGTGGGGCTGGAAGTGCTCGGCATGACGCGCGCGTTGCTGGGCGGCGTACCGAGAGATGTTCGTGGTGTCCTGGAGGAATTCGCCGGGATTGCGGAAACCGACCTTGCCCTTCTCGGGCAGGCCCAGCAGTGCGGCGCGTTCGCGCGGCCGGTGGAAGACCTCCGTGGTGAAGCCGTCCAGGCGCGACTGCACCCCGGAGACCAGGCGGGTGAGCGTCTCACCGGAGCGCAGCAGATCCGGCAGGCTTCCGCCGTCTGGTTCGTCGCTGTTCGTGTCCCGGCTCGTTGTCGACGATGTGAAGGGGGTGAACTCCTCGCGTGCTTCCGGTGCCGAGAGTCGACGGGACACGACCCGCAGCCCCTGCTCCAGGCTGCGGAACGCGTCCGCCAGGGATAGTCCTTCGAACCAGGATTCAACGGCGGTCTCCGCGGCGGAATCGGCCGCAGAATCAGGGGCGGCCGCGGGGTGCACGCCGTCGATCGTCGCTGCACTCAACCTGAATCACCGCCTCTTCGCATCCACTTCGAAAACGTTTGATGAATCTAGGATACACAGTCCATTAGAAATAGTACAGACGTTTTATCCACAGATTCTTCCGGGGCGCTCGACGGTTCTCCACAGATGTCGCCGAGGGGGTTGAAGTTTAAGCCTCGTGGTAGTAGATGGCAGTAGATTACTGGCCAGTCGAGGCTGGTTTGGGTCGAATTACGTGGCGCGCGCCCAGAGATTCCAGGACTCGGGAACAGGCCAACTGCGCGGACAAGAAGGCGAATTGGAGGGGGCTGTCGTCGAGACTCTATCGAACACGCCCCGTGGGCGGCGACATCAGGGAGGAGACCCGCGCCGAGGGCAGAGACGCGAAAGCGCCGGGTGCGCCCCCGTTCTGAGAAACAGGGACGCACCCGGCGCAGTCGTATGCGGACCAGCACGGTCCGGCCACGGTATGGGTCAGAGCGCGGCGAAGGCTTCGCGCAGCTCGGTGTCGCCGTCGTAGTAGTCGATGGTCTTGCCGATGGTGGCATCCTCTTCGAGTGCGGCCAGGATGCTGGCTGCCACGTTGCCGCGGGAAGTGTCGCGTCCGCCGTCGGCGTCCTGCGCTGGCTCGGTGGAGCCGTTGTCGATGCTCACGCGTCCGGTGGGCTCCTCCAGGGTGAGTAGCCCCGGGCCGAGGATCGTGTAGTCCAGGCCGGAGTCCCGCAGGTGGGCGTCGGCCTCGGCCTTGGACTGGGCGTAGGGGTAGAAGGAGTTGTCCTCGGGGATCCCGTGATCCAGTCCGGCGCCGGCGTAGGAGACCATCACGTACCGCTGCACGCCGGCCTGCTGTGCGGCGTCGATTGAGCGGCGGGCGGCGTCGCGGTCGACGGCGTAGGTGCGGTCGGGGTTGCCGCCGCCGGCACCGGCGGACCAGACGACGGCGTCCTTGCCGGTCAGCGCCTCGGCGAAATCGTTGACGGAGGCGTTCTCGATGTCGAGCACGAGCGCGGTCGCCCCGGTGGCTTCCACCTCCTCGGTGTGCTCCGGATTGCGGATCACGGAGGTCACGGTGTGTCCGGCCTCCACGAGCAGGGGTGCCGCGCGCAGAGCGACCTTGCCGTGTCCACCGATGATGACGTAGTCAGCCATGAGAGTTCCTTTCCGTTGCGGTTCCCGATGCCAAGAGGAATCGGGACTCATTCACCCACAACGACGGCGGCCCGGGCCCTATTCCGTGCCCGGGCCGCCGTCGTGAACGCCGTGACCGGCGTGGTGATCAGCTCTGCGGTCAGTGTGGAGCGGACCAGTTGGGTGGGATCAGTTCTGGACGGCCTCGGCGGCCTCGAGGATCTCCGGCATGGTGTTCTCCAGCGCCCACGGCACCGACAGCGGGGTTGCCGTCGAGATGGCGTAGATCTGCGGGTCGTCGGACTGCAGCACCCAGGCGTCGTTGCCGATGGCCGGGATCGAGGAGAGCAGGGCGTCGGACTCGACGGCGTCTCGCGTGGAGGCGTCCATGGTCCAGGTGATCAGCAGGTCGGACTCCAGGCTGGAGGCGTTCTCGGGTGAGACGACGACGCTGAAGCCCTCCTGGCCCTCGGCGGCTTCCTCGGCGGCGGGTGCCAGGGTCAGGCCGAGTCCCTGCAGGAATTGCACGCGGGCGTCGCCGGTGGTGTAGACGCTCAGCGGGTCGGCGCCGGCCGGGTCGATGGCGCCGTAGATGAAGGTGGTGCCGTCCAGGGCGTCGGCGTGCTCGGAGGCGTAGTCGTCCAAGGCCTGCTCGGTGGAGGAGATGACCTCTTCAGCTTCGGTTTCCCGGCCCAGCGCCTCGCCGACCAGGGTGGTGCCGTCCTGCCAGGAGGTGGTGTAGTTCGGGGAGTCTTCGGGGTAGGCCACCACCGGGGCGATGTCGGAGAGCTGGTCGAACTGCTCCTGGGTGATGGCGGACTGCACGGCGAGGATGACGTCGGGCTCAGTGGCAGCGATCGCCTCATAGGGGAGCTCTTCGGCTTCGACGTAGGTTGCGGGGGCCTCGGCGCCCAGTTCGGCGACGGCGTCGTCGTACCAATCGGTGGCGCCGCCCTCATTGCCGCCGTAGGACTGCTCGGGGATGCCCACCGGGGCCACGCCCAGCGCCAGGGAGATGTCGTGGGAGGCCCAGCCGACGGTGGCTACGCGCTCGGGCTGCTCCGGGATCTCGGTGGAGCCGAAGGCGTGCTCGACGTCGCGCGGGAAGCCCTCGGCGGCGGCGCCGTTGCTGGAATCGGCGTCGGCGTCGGTCGAACCGTCGTCGGAGGAGCAGGCGGACAGGGCGATGCCCGAGGCGGCCAGCACGGCGGTGAGGCTCAGCAGCCGACGGGACGTGGTGTTCGGGAGGGTGGAGGACACGGTGGTGCCTTTCGATCGTGCAGACGGGCGTGACCACGTCATCTCGCGGCGGGTCGCGGAACGGTGTGGTATTCAGAGGTTAGCCTACCCTAAAGTCTCGCGCGCACGAGGGAATCAAGGGGGTGCTGAGGGAGGCGGTAGCCTGAAGGGGTGAGTGAATCCCCGCGCCCCGAGCAGAACTCCTCCGCCCGCGACCCCCACGGTGAGCAGGTCTCCGACATGTTCAACGGCATCGCCGAGCGCTACGACCTGATGAACCTGGTGATGACCTGGGGCCAGGAACCGCGGTTCGTGCGTCGCACCGTCGAGCGCGCCCAGCTGCCGGACGCCCCCACCGTGCTGGACCTGGCCACCGGCACCGGCGACATCGCCCTGGAGATCCTGCGCCAGCGCTACGGCGCCCACATCGTCGGCGCAGATTTCGCCCCGGAGATGATGGAGGTCGGCAAGCTGCGCCCGGGCGGGGAGCGGATCAGCTGGGTGGAGGCCGACGCCATGGACCTGCCCTTCGAGGAGGGGGTCTTCGACGCCGTCACCCACGGGTATCTGCTGCGCAATGTCACCGATATTCCCACCACTCTGGCGGAGCAGTTCCGGGTGCTGAAGCCGGGCGGCTGGATGGTGGCCCTGGAAACCTCGCCCGCCCCCAAGAACGTGATCCGCCCCTTCTCGACCGCCTACATCAAATGGGTGGTGCCGCGGCTGGCGAACCTGATCACCCGCAACGCCGACGCCTACGAGTACCTCTCCGCCACCACGCGGGGCTTCAAGACTCCGGCCGAGATCCATGGGTTATTGGACGACGCCGGATTCGTGAACATCGGGCACGAGACCCACCTGTTCGGCACCATGGCGATCCACTGGGCGCAGAAGCCGACCGCCCCGGCCCCGGCGCCGTCGGCGGGCTCCCCGCAGTAGCGTCTTCGGGTCCACCGACAGGAGGAGGCGCCGTCGTGCAGAATCACGCTGCAGGGCGACGACGCGGTGGGGTCGGCCGCAGCATGCTGGAGGTATGACTACACCAGTACTGATTGCAGATCACCTCACCAAGACCTACGGGCCGACGACGGCGCTCGACGACGTCAGCCTCCACCTCTCTCCGGGCGAATCGGTGGCCATTATGGGGCCGTCGGGGTCCGGCAAGACCACCCTGATGCACTGCCTCTCCGGAATTCTCGCCCCCGATGCGGGCCGGGTCCGGCTGCAGCTGCCCTCCTCCCCGCAGCCGATCGAGATCACCGGGGCCAGCGAGGAACAGCGTGCCCGGATGCGCCGGGAGCACCTGGGATTCGTGTTCCAGGAGGGGTTGCTGCTGCCGGAGTTGACCGCGGAAGAGAACGCCGCGCTGCCCCTGATGCTCTCCGGGGTTCCGCGCGCCGCGGCCCAGACCCAGGCGCGCCACTGGCTGGCGGCCCTGGGCCTGGCCGGAATGGAGGAGCGCCGGCTCGGGGAGCTCTCCGGCGGGCAGGCGCAGCGAGTCGCCATTGCTCGCGCCCAGATTGCGGATCCGAGCGTGGTGTTCGCCGACGAGCCGACCGGGGCGCTGGATTCGATGACTTCGGAGGCGGTGCTGACCGCGCTGCTGGACTCCACCGTCTCCCGCGGTCACACCCTGGTGTTGGTCACCCACGATCAGCAGGTCGCCGACCGGTGCTCCCGGCTGATCCGCGTGGCCGATGGACGCATCGTCTCGGACTCGCAGGGTGCTGCTGGACGTGGCCCCGTTGCCGGGACCGCCTCCGGAACCATCGAGGGAACGGAGGCCACGCGATGAGTGCGGTGCACGAGATTCCCGACGTCGACGTCGTCTCCGCGTCGCGCCGTGACGGCGGGTCCACCGGGTCCAGCGTGTCGACGGCGTCCACCGTGTTGAGACTGTTCCTGAGCCGGCTGCTCGCCGATCGCCGCGCCGCGGTGCTGCCGGTGGTGGCCTTCGGTATTGTCACCGCCCTGGGGCTCAGCGTGGCCGGCGGGGTGCGCTTCTTCTTCACGATCCCCGGGATCCTGTCTGTGACCTACCAGTCGCTGGCGCTGTTGGCCGCTGTGCTGCTGGTGGTGCCGATGGCGCAGCTGGCCTCGGCTGCGGCCCGACTGCTGGCTCGACGGCGCGACGAGCGGCTGTCCTCGCTGCGGCTGCTCGGCGCCTCTTCCGCCCTGTTGCGGCTGCTCGCCGTCGCCGAGGCCAGCGCCCTGGCCGTGGTTGGCGCGCTGCTGGGCACGGTGGGCTACCTGGTGCTGATGCCGGTGGCCGGGCTGCTGCGCTTCGCCGGCGGACCCATCGGCGTCTCCGGCATGTGGCTGGGCGTCCCGCTGCTGCTGACCGTGGTGGTGTTGATCGTGGGCGTCGGGGTGGCCGCCTCGCTCGGCGGGCTGCGCCAGATCGAGATCACCCCACTGGGGGTGCGCACCCGGCAGCGTCCGGCACGGGTGCACTGGGTGCGGATCGTCGTCGCCGCGGTGCTGCTGATCGCCGCCCAGCTGCTGGCCAACGCCCTGGGGGCGGGCTCCCTGATGATCGCCGTCGTGATGATGCTGGCCGCGATGGCGGTGCCGATGGTGGCCCTGCACTTCATCGGGCCCTGGCTGATCGCGTTGGTCACCCGGTGGAAACTGCGTCGCGCGACGACGGCGGAGGCCCTGGTCGCGGCGCGGTCCGTGCTGGAGTCCCCGCAGCAGGCCTGGGCGCAGATCGGCGGGGTGGCGCTGACCACCTACATCGGCGTGGTCGGCGGGGCCGGGATGTCGCTGGCCAATCTGGCGTCGTCGGACCAGATGCGCCCGGAGGAACTGTATCTGACCGCGGATCTGCGCACCGGGGTGCTGCTGACCATGGTGATTGCGTTCCTGCTGGCGGGCTGCTCGGTGGCGATCACCCAGACCGCCCAGGTGCTGGATCGGGCGAGCCTCTATCAGGGGCTGCGTCGCATCGGCATGAGCGCCGAGCAGCTGGAGGGTATTCGGCGTCGTGCCATCGTGGGGCCATTGTGGATCGTGCTGATCTTCACCCTGATCGTCGCCGTGGTCACCGCGCTGCCGGTGCTGGGCCTGGCCGTGGTGTTCAGTCCGCTGTCCACCGCGGTGGTGGCGGGGTGCCTGGTCGTGGGCATCGTGCTCATCCGACTCGGAGTGCACGCCTCCACGCCGACGCTGCGGGCGGTGACCGGCGCATGAGCTACAATAGTTAGTGCACTAACTATTTTCGCCTCGCGAGCACAGCGGGGCCATCGCAGGGAGTTTCCATGGGCTTCGTTCCCGTCGCACTCAGTGAAGACAGCACCGGGCTCACCCGCTGGTACCGGTTCCGCTGGACCGTGCTCTACACGGTGCTGAGCATCTTCGGTCCGGCGGATCGCCAGACCGGTATCGATCCCCGCGCCCAGTTGCGTCAGGAGCGGGCCCGGCTCACCCTGGCCGGGCACCGCGAGCGGGGCACCGAGCCCTCAGCGGAGCTGCTGCGCATCAGTGAGGCCGGCTAGCAACTCGGTCAGCGTGCGGTGCAGGTCCAGGAACTGTTCCTCGCTCAAGCCCAGCCGCCGCATCATCACCTCGGGCACCGTCAACGCCTGTTCCCGCAGCGCCTCCCCGGCCTCGGTGAGTTCCACCGTCAGCGTGCGCTCATCGGCCGCGCTGCGCTCGCGGGTGAGGTAGCCCTGATGCTCGAGCCGCTTCAGCAGCGGTGAGAGCGTGGCCGGCTCTTGGCGCAGTTCGGCGGCCAGGTCCTTCAGTGCCATGGGTCCGGACTGCCACAGCGCGAGCATCACCAGGTACTGCGGGTGGGTGAGGTGCAGCGGTTCCAGCACCTCTCGGTAGGCGCCGATCACCGAGCGCGACGCCACGGACAGGGCGAAGCACACCTGATTTTCCAGGGCCAGCGGGTCTTCACGGGGCGAGGTCATAGCACCAGCATGCCCTATCCGGGCGCCTCAGTGGGACGCGCCCAGTTCGATGAGCAGCACGCCCCCGATAATCAGCGCGATACCGAGCGTCATCACCCAGGTCAGCCGCTCCTGGAACAGCACCCGTCCGGCCACTGCAGTCAGCGCCACCCCGGCCGCCGTCCAGATCCCGTAGGCCATGCCGAGCCCCATGCCCTGAGCCAGCGTGAGGCTCAGCAGACTGAACGCGAGGACATAACCGACGACGACGGGCGCGTACCACCAGCGCGACCCGGCCACCGCCATGCGCAGGCACAGGGTGGCGCCGACCTCCAGCACGATGGCGCAGCTCAGGTACACCCAGGCCAGGGCGATCGCGCTCATGCGGAGCTCCCTCCGACCTCGATGCAGATCACGCCGAGGATCACCAGCGCGATACCCGCGGCCATCACCGGGGAGATGACCTCCTGGAACAGCACCGCCGAGCCCAGGGCGGTTAAGGCCACCCCACAGGCGCCCCAGATGCCGTAGGCCATGCCGATGCTGAACCCGCTGCGCAGCACCTGGGCCAGGCAGGCGAACGCGGCCACATAAGCCAGCACCACCACCGGGTAGAGTCCGGGCGCATCCAGGGCGGCGCGTAGGGACAGCGATCCGGCGACCTCGCAGAGAATTGCCACGCCCAGGAACATCCAGCCGCGCCGGTTGAACGGGCGCGACGGCTCGATCTCGGCGACGTCGTCGAGGGCTCCGATGGTCATGGCGCCTCCTGTTCCGTCGCGTCGTCGAGCATCCGGTGTGCCAAGGCGCGCACCCGCTCCTTCTCCGCATCGCTGACGGCATCGGTGCCCAGGGCCTCGTTGAACCACATGCCGTCGGCCAGCAGCCGCACGGCGACGTGGGCGGCGGTGCGCTGTTCCGGGCGCGGGCCCAGCCACGGCCGAAGCCGCTCGGTCCACTGATCGCGTAGTCGCTGCTGCAGGCGCGGGTCGGCGAACAGGGCTAGGTCGGCGCCACCGAAGGAGTGGGTGAACGCGAAATCCACGTAGGAGCGCAGCCGGGTCACGGCCGTGGGGCGGAAGGGCACGCCCGCCGCGTTCGGTCCCATGGCGGAGGGGTAGCGGCGCAGCTGATCCTCCCAGCGGTTCACCACCTCGTCGACGACGGCGAACATCAGCTTCTGCTTCGATCCGACATGGTGCAGCACCCCGGGTTTGGTGAGGCCGGTGGATCGGGCGAGGGCGTCGAGACTGAGCACCTCGCCGTCATGAAGCAACGTCAGGGCGCGGTCGATGATCTTGCGATCGGTGACGGTGCCGGTGAGTGGGCCGACGGGACCGCCGGTGGAGCGACTGGTGGAGTGGTTCGGGCCGTCGTCGTCCGAAAAAGTGTGCATCCTTAAAAACTACTTACCTTCCGGAAGGTAAGCGACTTCGTTGAGCACGGTGTCTTCCGCGGCTCCGAGTGCTGTGGACAGTGCTTCGGGGCTGACGACGACGCACAGGTTCGGCACAGCTACCACCGGATACCGCCACAACCGGGACGCGGAGACTGAGGTCATGAGCGTCACCACGATGGATAATGAGCACATGAGCGAATCGAGCGCCTCCTCCCTGGAACCCGGATCGGGCACCGGGCTGGCCGAGCTGAAGAAGCTGCTGCCGGTCCTCGAGCATCCCGATGGTTCCCCGGTGCGCGCTCTCGTCGTCGACGATGAGCCGATGCTCGCCGATCTGGTGTCGATGGGGCTGAGTATGTGCGGCTGGACGGTGAAGACCGCCCACGCCGGCCGGGCCGCTGTTGAAACAGCTCGATCCTTCCACCCGGATGTGCTGGTGCTGGACTGGATGCTGCCCGAACTCGACGGCACCGAGGTGCTGGCCAAGATCCGAGCCTCGCTGCCCGAGGTGCCCGCCCTGTTCCTCACCGCGAAGGACGCCGTCGCCGATCGGATCACCGGGCTGGCCGCCGGCGGGGATGACTATGTGACCAAGCCGTTCTCGCTCGAGGAAGTGCTCATCCGGCTGCACCGGCTCGTGCAGCGCTCCGGGGTGGTGGCCCAAGACGCCGACGAGCTGGTGGTGGGGGACCTGATCATGAACGTGCGCACCCGCGAGGTCGCCCGCGCCGGGGAGGAGATCGAGCTGACCGCCACCCAGTTCGAGCTGCTGCGGTACCTGATGGAGAACCCGAAGGCGGTGCTGTCGAAGTCGCAGATCCTCGATCACGTCTGGCAGTACGACTTCGCCGGGCAGGCCAATATCGTGGAGCTCTACATTTCGTATCTGCGCAAGAAGATCGACGCCGGCCGTGAGCCGATGATCCACACGTTGCGCGGGGCCGGGTATGTCATCCGTCCGGCGTGAACCTGCGGACCGTACTGCCCGGCCCGCAGAGCGCGCGCGAGTGCGGCCGCGTCGCTCGGTGGCGGGCCGCACCGTGGCCGGGGTGCTGGTGGTGCTCGCCGTCGTGTTGGTGGCGCTGACCGCGACGACGCTCACCCTGGCGAACCGGGTGGTCGAGACGCAGCTGCAGGATCGGCTCGGCGAGGTGTGGCAGCGCACCGCCGGCTTCCTCGCGGATGGCCGGGATGACCCCGACACCCCGGCTGATCTGGAGAGTCTGGATGATCTGGAGGGTCCGGGCGCGCGTCCTGAGGTGACCCCGGGAGAGGACCCGGGTGAGGCGCCGGATCCGCTGGGTGCCCCCGGGGTGCCGCTGGATTCGGTGACCCTGGTGATCGATGCCGACGGAACGGTCGATGCCGGTCATCTCACCGTGGAGGGCGAGACCGGTGCGATGAGCGACGATGACGCCGCTGTGCTCGCCGCCCTGGCGGAACGCGTGGAACAGGGAGATCAGGGTGACCAGGGCGAACAGTCAGAGTCCGCCGCAGCAGCGGAGTTCGCCACGGAGCGGGTGGAGCTCTCCACCGGGCGGTACCTGGTGCGGGTGGCCGCCGTCGAGCGCTCGCAGCAGGTCGAGACCCTGGTGGTCGGCGTCTCCACCGTGGAGGCCGACACCACGGTGGCCACCCTGCTGAGCGTGCAGGTGGCCGGCGGGGCGCTGGCCCTGCTCGCCGTCGGGGGACTGGGCTGGTGGTGGACCCGCCGCGAACTGACGCCGCTGGGTCGGGTGGCCGACGCCGCGGTGCAGGTGGCGCAGGCGCCCATGTCGGCGGGGGCGGTGGAGCTGGTCCAACACCGGGTGCCCGCCGATCTGGAGCAGCGCCGGGACGAGATCGGCGACGTCGGCTCCGCGCTGAACACCCTGATCGACTCGGTGGACGCCGCCCTGAGCGCCCGCAACGACTCCGAACGTCGGTTGCGCGCCTTCGTGGCCGATGCCTCCCATGAGCTGCGCACCCCGTTGGCAGCGATGCGCGGGTATGCGGAGATGCTGCAGCTCAGCGAACCACTCAGCCCCGCCGGGCGGGATCATCTCGACCGGGTGATGCGCCAGTCCGGGCGGATGAGCGATCTGGTGGAGAGCCTGCTGCTGCTGGCCCGCCTCGATGCGGCCGATCACGACGGTCCAGAACGCGGCCACGGTGTTCAGCCCGCTTCGCCGCCGGGGTCGCGGCGCGCGAAGCCGGTGGACCTCGGCGAACTCGTGGTCGACGCCGCCATGGACGCCCACGCGGCCGGGCGCGAGCACGACTGGACCACCGCGATCCCCGAGGAGCCGGTGCTGATCTCCGCCGACGCCGAACAGCTGCGCCAGCTCGTGGCGAACCTGCTCACCAACGCCCGGCGGCACACCCCCGCCGGCACCACGGTGGAGATCAGCCTGCACGTCGAGCCGGAGGGTCCCCCCGGCCAGTCCGACCAGTCCGACCATCCTGCCCGTGCCGTGCTGCGCGTCGCCGATAACGGCCCCGGCATCCCCGACGACGTCGCCCGGAACGTGTTCGACCGGTTCGTCCGCGGAGACGCCGCCCGCAGCTCGGCCGAGGGCTCCACCGGCCTGGGTCTAGCGATCGTCCGTTCGGTGGCTCAGGCGCATGGCGGCGACGTCGTCGTCGAGACCCGCCCCGGCAGCACCGTCTTCACGGTCACCCTCCCGCTGGCGGCGCCGAACACCACCGGCGAAGATTCAGATTTGAAGGAATGAATGCGGCCCGAGGATGGTTGATCCAGACATGACTGAGAATTCCGCGCCGCACCCCCTGGCCGCACCCACCCCGAACCCCTCGTCGCCGCTGGCCGATTCGCTGCCCGACGGCGTCGTGGAGTTCGGGTTGCACACCTTCGGCGACGTCACCCAGGACGTCGAGGGCACCCGGCTGCTCAGCCAGCCCGAGGTGCTGCGCAACCTGGTGACCGAGGGCGTGCTGGCCGATCAGGTCGGCGTCGACGTCATCGGCATCGGCGAGCACCACCGCCCGGACTACGCCGTCTCCGCGCCCGACGTCGTGCTCACCGCCATCGGCGCGCGCACCGAGCGCATCAAACTGATTTCCGCCGTCACCGTGCTCTCTTCTGACGATCCGGTACGGGTGCACCAGCGCTTCGCCACCCTGGACGGGATCACCTCCGGCCGCGCCGAGGTCTCGCTGGGTCGGGGCTCCTTCATCGAGTCCTTCCCGCTGTTCGGCCACGACCTGAGCGACTATGAGGTGCTCTTCGAGGAGAAGCTGGAGCTCTTCGACCACGTGCGCCGAGAGCAGCCGGTCACCTGGTCCGGCACCACCCGCGGTGCGCTCGAGAACCAGTCGATCTTCCCGACAACGGCGCATGAGCACGGCCTGCCCACCTGGGTCGCCGTCGGCGGTTCGCCCGAATCGGCGATGCGTGCCGCCCGGTACGGGATGGGGTTGGAACTGGCGATCATCGGTGGTGCGCCGCAGCGGTTCGCACCCTTCGCCAAGCTCTACCGCGAGCAGATCGAAGCCAACGGATTCGCACCCCGCCGGGTGGCGGTGCACTCCCACGGTTTCGTTGCGAACACCGATGAGGAAGCCATGGAACGGTACTACCCGTACTGGCACAACGCGATCGCCACGCTGGGCCGCGAGCGGGGCTGGCCCGCGCCGAGTCCGGAGCAGTTTGCCCAGGAGATCCGCCACGGCGCTCTGCACCTGGGCGGCCCGGAAACCGTGGCGCGCAAGATCGCGAACACCGTGCAGGCCCTGGGTGCGACCCGGTTCGGAATGAAGTACGGCAACGGCCGGCTCCCGCACGAGTACATGATGGAGTCCATCGAGCTCTACGGCACCCGGGTCAAACCCCTGGTGCTGGACATGCTCTCCGAGTCCTGAACGGTGCCCCGAAGGGTATGTAAGTTGACTCCTTATTAAAGGTTAGATCCATAACCTTTAATGAGGGCGTGCGCTCGTGAAAACTCCCTTCGCGGCTTGCTCATGGTTTCGGATGGTGGCTGCACTCTCTACGGTTATCGACGTGATGCACGCACCGCGAGGGTGCGTGCATCATTGTTCTTCAGCGCACGAGCTGAGTTGCAGTCTCGGTCAAGCGTCGAGCTTTCGGCGTCCGGTGAGCCGCAGCACGGTGGTGATCAGCATCATCACGAGCAGGATGATGCCGACGTAGCCATTGATCACGTAGACGATGTTGACCATCTGCGAGAACGGCAGCACCAGACCGATCAGGGTGCCGAGGGCGGCGAGGACGATAGTCAGGTACTTGAACTTCTTGGTCTTGTCCTCATAGAAGCGCGAGGAGACGGTCCACAGCAGCGGGATGGCGGTGGTGTAGATCCCGGCCAGGATCATTACCGAGATCGCACCGGCGACGACGGGGCCGATGTCGTTGGCCAGCACCAGCATCGGGATCTCGGTGCCAGCGGTGCGGGTGATGTGTGCCAGCAGGCCGAGGGCGATGATGATGCAGGCCACGGAGAAGGCGACACCGCCGGAGACCGCGCCAGCGGCGGCTTCCTTGCGGT
This sequence comes from Micrococcaceae bacterium, assembly GCA_052084925.1. Lineage (GTDB taxonomy): Bacteria > Actinomycetota > Actinomycetes > Actinomycetales > Micrococcaceae > CmP2. The sequence continues at coordinate 94,606 of JBQDEV010000008.1, read as the reverse complement.
TGTGGGCGGTCTTGCCCAGGGCGGTCAGGAATGCGGCGAGCCAGAGCATGCAGAAGCCCACGTAGGACAGCCCGGCCATGAACCAGTTGTTGGAGGCCTGGGTGACGTCCAGGGTAGGCAGGATCGCGTTGCCTTCGGCGATGCCGCCGGGGTTGCTCATGACGCCGTAGATGCCCAGGGCAATGGCCACGATGACGATCAGAGGGCCGATCTTGCCGATGACATCGACGAGGGAATTCAGCCCGAACCAGACGGTCACGCCCACCGCGAGAGCCAGGGCGACGCCCCCGATGTACTTGGAGAGGCCGTAGTGCTCCTCGAAGACGGCGCCCGCACCGGCCACCATCACGGTGAAGCTGAGGAAGACGAAGATGATGGAGAAGAAGTCGAAGAAGGTGCCCAGGTACTTGCCGCAGTAGTAGTGGAAGATCGACTTGGGCTTGTCGAATTTCTTCACCTGGCCGACTACGAGGAACTCGACGCTGACGTAGGTGATGAGCAGCAGCACCAGCAGGCCGGTGCCGAAAACACCCCAGTAGCCGTAGGACGTGAAGTACTGCATGATCTCCTGGCCGGTGGCGAAACCGGAGCCAATGAGGAAGGCAATGATCGCACCCGCATAGGTGAAGATACGGAGGATCGAGGTCTTCTCCGTGCTCTGCAGGTGTGCCCGAGTCGGCGTTTTCTGCGTCATGAACGCTCTCTTCTTTCGTTGGGAAGGGACGCGTCGATCTGATCGACGTGATCCGCATCACTGATATATCAGAGTGATTCAGATCATATTCATGACGATGGGCGTGGTCAAGTGCGTCGAGGCCTGGTGCTGCGGGGAGGATCTCGAGTTCCCTGTGATCACACCGAAGGGGGAGGGCTTAAATTTCTCGAGGAAGATGCTCCGAATGAATCTGGAGGGGACGGTCGGCCGCAGTCAGTTTGAGGGAGCGGTCAGTCATCCTCGATGGCCGATAAGTCGGTGTCGAGGGGCTGCGGGACAGTGGTTACGTGATTTTTTGCCACCTCAATGACTCGTGAAAGCGCGCTCGATGGATTCGACTGACGCCATGCCAGCGCTAGAGGGAGTGTGATGTTATCGCCCGAGATGTTCACGTACTTCACGCCGGTGATCTGGGTGTTGGTGGCCGAGCTGACCACCATGGCAATGCCGACTCCCGCCCCGACGAGGGTTAGGAGGCTGTAGGAGTCGGGTGCTTCTTGAGCGATACGGGGCACGAATCCGGCGGCGGTGCACAAGGAGATCATCGCGTCTCGAACACGGGATCCATGGAAGGACGGGTAGGACACGAAACGTCGGTGCGCCAGTTCTGCCACGGAGACGGCGTCGTGGCGGGCGAGGCGATCGTGGTCGGGGACCGCCAGGATCATCGTTTCATTCGTCATCGACAGCGTGTCGAGTCCGGGTGGGCCCGGCTGGGTGATGACCGCGAGGTCGATCTCGCCATCCTGGACGAGTTGTGTCGCTTCGCCGGTGTAGCTTCGTGGGTGCAGATCCAGGGCGATGCCGGGGTGTTCGCGGTGGACATGGCGGGCCAGCTGTGATGCGAGTGAATAACCGGCGAATCCAGCGAATCCGATGCGGATGGTGCCGATTTCGCCTTGCTGTGCGGAACGGGCGACCCGGTGAATGCCTTGCATTTGCTCTTGGATCGTCCTGGCTGGTTCGAGCAGTGCTAAGCCGGATTGGGTGAGCGAGACGCGGCGGGTGGTGCGCTCGAAGAGCTGGGTTCCCAGGTCTTTCTCCATACTCCGGATCAGTCGACTGAGCGCGGGTTGAGTGAGATGGAGCCGCTCCGCGGCGCGGCCGAAGTGCAGTTCTTCGGCCACGGTGAGGAACGCATCGAATTGTCGAATGTCCACAGTGTGTCCCGTCTCCCGGCCAGGGCCGACTCATTGTTCCATTTGTTGGAATAGTCTGTACCGATATTCGCCTTAGACACAATAGTCTAGCCGTGTCACAGTGATCTGTATCGCATTGTTGCTTTGGACAGACAGGTGAGAGAGATGAACCACGCGACTTCCGACCCCGCGCTGATGCCATTGATCGAGCGCTACATGGATGCCGAGAATCGGATGATCCTTCAGCCCTTGCTGGAGAAACTCGGTGCGGATCTCCCCGACCGGCTCTTCGACCTGGCGGATACAGCCGACAAGAATCCGCCGGTGCTCCAGCAATACAACCGCGCCGGGGATCGGGTTGATGAGGTGCAGATTCATGCTGCTTACGCGGATCTGAACCGTATCGCGTACGAAGAGTATGGGCTTTCCGCTTTGTCGCATCGTGCCATCCATGGGTGGAGCGAGACGCCGCCGCATCTGGTGAAGTACATCATGTCGTACCTGTTTATACAGGCCGAATTCGGGCTGGGGTGCCCGGTCAACATGACCGATGCCGCCGCCCGTACCTTGAGGAAATTTGGTGATCCAAACGTCTTCCAGACCTACGTTGACCGCCTGATCTCCACTGATCCCCAAGAGCGGTTCACCGGCGCGATGTTCATGACGGAGACCCAGGCTGGCACTGATATCGCTAAGACTGAGACGCGCGCCGTGCAGGATCCGGACCAGGATGGTGTCTGGAGATTGACCGGGCGAAAGTGGTTCACCTCCAACCCGACCGCAGACGTGGTCCTGACTCTGGCGAAGTACCCCGGGGGCGACGACACGACGCGCGGTGTGGGCCTATTCATGCTGCCACGCGTCACACCTTCGGGAGAGCGCAACAGCTATACGATCGATCGGCTCAAGGACAAGTTCGGCACTCGATCGATGCCGTCCGGAGAGATCACCCTCGACGGGGCGTGGGCTTTGCAGGTGGGTGAACTCGATCGCGGATTCCGACAGATGGCGGAGATGATCAACACATCTAGGCTCTCCAACGCCATGCGCGGCAGCGCGTTGATGCGTCGTGCGGTCACGGAATCGGTTGATCACACCCGAAACCGTGTCGTCTTCGGTCGACGTCTCTCCGATCAGCCGCTGATGCGCATGAATCTCTTGGATCTACAGCTACAGGCGGAGGCTTCGCTCGGGATGGTCTTCTACGCAGGAGATCAGCTGCAGCGGGGGGACCACGGAGAAGAGCGTTCTGCCAACCTGATTCGCGTGCTGACGCCGATCGCTAAACACTACATTTGCAAGAAGGCTCGCTGGGTGACTGGTGAAGCCATGGAGATCCGTGGCGGAAACGGGTACATCGAGGACTTCCCGAATGCCCGACTTGTTCGCGATGCGCACTTGGGCTCGATCTGGGAGGGCGCCTCGAACGTCATCGCTTTGGACGTGCTGCGCTGCCTGCGGAAGTTCGGCTCGCATCGGATCATTGCGGACGCGATGTCCGAGAAGCTCGCCTCGCTCGAGGGCACGGATGCAGCGGAGGGCGCCCGACACCTGTTGGAGGTGTGGCAGGATCTGCGGCGGCGCGGGGATGTGCTGTTGGAGCTCGACCGTGATGCCGCCGAAGCGATGATCGGTCGGTACACCGATGCCATGGCCGAAGCCATCATGGCGACCCTTCTTCAGGAGCAGGCCGAGTTCGAAATTCGGACCCACGACCGGCACCGGACGCTGATGGTGGCGAATACCTACGTGCAGCGAGTGGTTCTGGGTGACGATGGCGCCGCTCCGATGGCGTTGCGCTGGGTCGATGAGATCCTCGACGGCGCAGCCGTCGACCGCGATGATGCCGTGGACGCACTGGGCCAACGACTGCCGGCAGGAGTGTGATCCCCATGTCAGGCGCCAACCAGTTCCTTGACCATGACGGAGCCCGACTCGGGCAGGGTGAGGTCGTGGGCGGGCCGCTCTCCGGGGTGAAAGTCCTGGATCTGTCGAAGATCCTAGCGGGTCCCTATGCAACGATGTCCTTCGCCGATCTGGGTGCGGAGGTGATCAAGATCGAGCACCCGGAAGGCGGCGATCCGACGCGTCAATGGGGGCCGCCCTTCATGGGGGCCGACGCCACCTACTTTCTGGCGATCAACCGCGGTAAAAAGTCCGTGACCGTCGATCTGAAGTCCGAAGAGGGACAACGGATCATCGATCAGATCTTGGCCGACGTCGACGTCGTGGTCGAGAACTTCCGCCCCGGGTCCGGGTTGCAGAAGCTCTTCGACTTTCGCGAGTTGTCGCGTCGGTTCCCTCATCTGGTGGTTCTGCATATCTCCGCCTTCGGGGACGAGGGCCCACTGAAGGATGAGCCCGGCTACGACATGATCGCCCAGGCTGCCGGTGGGCTGATGTCGCTGACGGGCGAGCCGGACGGCCCACCCCTGAAGGCCGGATATGCCATGGGCGATCTCGGCGCGGCGCTGTTCGGCATCATCGGCGTGCTGGCAGCTCTGGTGGAACGTTCTCGGACGGGTCAGGGGCAGTACCTGACGACGTCACTGTACGAATGCCAGCTGGCGTTACATGTGAATTGGGCAAGCAACTATTTCGCCACCGGTGAGCGGCCCACGCGAATGGGGTCCGAACATCCGAATCTGGCTCCGTACCAGGCATACTCCGCCCAGGACGGCTACTTCGTCATTGCGGTTGGGTCGGACGCGCTGTGGCAGAAACTGTGTGTGGCCCTGGACCGCCGAGATTTGGGGGAAGACCAGAATTTGGCGCGCAACAATGGTCGGGTCACGCACCGGAAGCACATGAACGAGCAGCTCAACCTCACCTTGGGCCAACGCACGGTGGCGCATTGGTGTCAGCTGTTCTCCGAACATGGCATTCCTGCCTCTCCCATTCGTCACCTCGACGAGGTGTACGACCATCCGCAGACGCACGCGTTGAACATGGTGCAAACGGTGGAACACCCGGAGATCGGGGAGCTCAAGCAAGTAGCGTTCCCGGTGAACTTCCGCGGGCGACGACCGGCCGTGACAACGGCGCCGCCGGTCTACGGTGGTGACACTGATGCGGTGCTCTCCGAATATCTGACTGTGGCGAGGAGAAGCTGAGGATCGACCGTGAACTGATCCACGGATAGCGGCCGTAACGATGCGCCGGCGGGACATCCCGTCGGCGCATCGTCGTGGAGTGCATGCGACGGGACGGTGTGCGGGGTGACACCGCCATCGATACTTCACAGAACTGTTCGGCAAAGCGTGCTGGATTGTATCGATAGCCGCATCAGTTCCCCTTCTCGCATGTGATCTGTGACACATAGCCTGACTGGAGACGACCACGCCGGGAAATTCCCGGCGGTGACCGGAGGAGTGGCACCGTGATGCTGAACAGACGATCGTTTCTGGCCGGGCTGGGCGCTGTGACCGGCGCAGGACTGCTCAGCGGTTGCGCACCGGCGGTGACGGAGCGGGTGGGCGGTTTGCCGCGGCAGATGGTGTGGTCGACATACTCCGTCGGCACGGGTACCTACAACGACGTCGCCGCCGTGGCGAATGCCCTCACCAACGAGGCCGGTATTCAGATCCGATTGATGTCCGCCGACACCGGCGTCGGAAGGATTGGCCCCACGATCACCCGGACGGCGTCGTTGGGGCGGGTGTCTGTCGAGTACTACTACGCCTTCGAGGGGGAGGACGAGTACTGCTCCCAAGTGTGGGGGCCGCAGCCGATTCGCACCCTGTGGACCCCGCCGGGCAACTACGGAATTTTCGTCCGTCAGGATTCTGGAATCGAGACGGTAGAGGATCTCAAGGGTCGGCGAGTACCGCATACGATCGGCAACACCGCCGTGAATCGCAACATCGAGGCGATGATCAATTACGGCGGGCTCACCTACGACGACGTCACGGTGGTCAGCATCGCGTATTCGGAACAGGCCAACGCGCTGAAGTCAGGGCAGATCGAGGTGATGTATGAGAACCCGACCGGAACGTCGGTGCAGGAACTGGCCTCTCAGTACAAGCTGCGGTGGCTCGACTTCAGCTCCAGCGACGAACAGCGCTTCTCCACCTGGGCGGATCTGGTGCCCATGGTGACCACAGCACCTCTTACGGAAGGCGCTGGTGTGGAACCGGGTGAAGACATCACCACCATGCAGTACTCGATTCCCTTCGTCACCGTGGCCGATCAGGACGCCGATGAGGCCTATGAGTTCTTGAGTCTGCTGCACCGGCACTACGACAGTTACCGCGATGTCACGGGCAACACCAAGTACTTCGATCTCGATCAGATCTTGCTGGACCCGATGGTGACGCCCTTCCACGAGGGGGCGGTGCGCTTCCTTGAGGAGCACGGGCGGTGGACCCCGGACGTTCAGGCGCGTCAAGAGGCTCTGCTGGCCCGGGAACGACAGATCAGTGACGCCTGGCCAGACTTCTGGGACGAGTATTCGGGGCACGATGCCCCCTCCGGGGTCTGGCAACAGTGGAAGAAGGAGAACCTTCCTGAGCTGCCCACCATTTCCGATGTCTCGGCCGCGTCATCGTCTGTCTGAGGAGGACACCATGATCACCACGACAGAGAACGAACAGCAACGAAACGGCAGCGAGCTGGCTCCCGCTAACACGCTGCCGATGAGCCCCGCCTCCCCGGAAGCGGACAAGGCGAACACCCGGCTCACCCCCGGCTGGCGGGCCGCGATCATGGTGCTGACCGTGCTGGGGATCCTGCTCACGATGAATCAGGTGTTCTTCTGGAACTTGCTGGGGCTGTCCTTGCCGACGAACGCGTTCCTGTACTTGTTGTGCGCTTGCTTCTTGCCGATTGTGCTCATGGTTCAGCCACTTCGAAAGGTCGATCCGGCCCGCGCGGAAGGGATACGACCACCGGAGGTGCAAGCTGCCGCAGCTGCCTTGAGCGGACGCACGATTCCTTGGTACGACATGGTGCTGATGCTACTGGTGATCAGCTGCTGCGTTTATCTGGCAGTCAACAGCATTGACATCACGGTCTACGGGTGGAGCTTTATGGCGCCCGGGTTGGCGACGGGGGTGTCCTTCGTGTTCTGGGCGCTGATCGTGGAAGTGCTGCGTCGAGCAGCCGGGTGGATCATCGCGGTGATCGCCCTGGCGGTGTCGCTCTACCCGGTGGTGGCCGGTGCCGTTCCGATCGGTTTCCTCCAGGGGATTTCCTACGATCTTGACCTTCTGGCCCGGGTGCACGTCATGGGTTCGGATTCCATTCTTGGGCTGCCGCTGCAGACGGCAGGCTCGATCCTGGTTGGATTCTTGCTCTTCGGCGTCGTGTTGCAGCACACCGGTGGTGCCGCGTTCTTCCATGATCTATCCATGGCACTATTCGGCCGGTATCGAGGCGGATCGGCAAAAGTCTCCGTGGCGAGCTCGGCCGCGATGGGCATGATGTCGGGCTCTGCCGTATCGAATGTGCTGACGACCGGGCCGATGACGATCCCGGCGATGGTGCGTTCAGGTTTCACGCCGCGCACCGCTGGTGCGGTGGAAGCGACGGCGTCGTCGGGTGGATCGATCACGCCGCCGATTATGGGGACCGCGGCCTTCTTGATGGTCTCGTTCGTCGGGGTGCCCTATACGAGCATCATCGTGGCGGCCATTATCCCGGCAGTGCTGTACTTCCTCGGGATCTTCCTGCAGATCGATGGTTTTGCGGCGCTGAAGAATCTGAAGGGCACTCGAAAAGAACTCCTTCCTCGCATCTCGACTGCGCTCATCGCGGGCTGGCCATACCTGGGGACCTTGGGGCTTCTGGTGGTGCTGCTGTTCGTGCTCGGCTCGGAGTCGCAGGTGCCGTTCTACGTCGTCGGGGTGCTGTTGGTCATCGCTCTGGTCAAGCCGGGGCAGAAATTCGGCGCGCGCCAGTGGGCGGACATGCTCTTGGACATCGGCAAGACGCTGGCGCAGATCATTGGTCTGATCGCCGGGGTGGGTCTCATTCTGGGAGGCCTGACCGCCACCGGCGTGGCGCTGTCGCTCTCGCGCGACATCGTTGCCCTGGTTGGAGAGAATGTGGTGCCGATTCTCATCGTGGGCGCGATCGCATGCTTCATCATGGGCATGGGGCTAACCATTTCCGCGGCCTACGTGTTCCTGGCGATCGTCATGGCGCCGGCGTTGATCACCCTTGGCGTTGACCCGATCGCAGCGCACCTGTTCGTGATCTACTGGGCATCCGTTTCCTACATCACGCCGCCGGTGGGACTGGCGGCTTTTGCGGCCGCTGGAATCTCGAAGGCCTCGCCGATGGGGACGTGCTTCGAAGCCATGCGCTTGGGCGCGGTGAAGTACATCGTGCCATTCGGGTTCGCGCTGAACCCGGCACTGGTAGCTCAGGCCCCGCTGATCGACGTGTTCCTGGCTGGTACGGCATCCATCGTGGCTGTCTTCGCTCTGGCGTGCGCCTTCAGCGGCTGGTTGATCCTGGTTGAGGTGAAGCTCGGCTGGGTGCTGCGGATCCCGCTGATGGTGGGCGGGTTCATGATCTTCCTGCCCCAGTACTCTATGAGTCTCATCGGGCTTGGGGTGTGTGCCGCGGTCGCAATCTTGGCCTGGCTAAATAAGCGGGGTCGGTCAGAGAAGTTGGATGACGAAGGCGACCTTCGGGTTCAATCGGCCACCAACTGACCATCGGCTCCGAGCGGTTCATCGAGGAGTAGAAAGCAGAGCCGCCGCCCGCAAGAAATGCGGGCGGCGGCTCTGCTGCGGGGGAGCTGGAGCAGCGGTCCGGGGGCGGGTGGGGGTGGTTACGGTGCGAATAAGTATAGGGCGGCGGGGCGCAAC
>JBQDEV010000008.1:0-85927 GCA_052084925.1 Micrococcaceae bacterium | reverse complement strand
CCTCCGCGCCCGGGGGGTTACCCCCCCCACCCACCTCCCCTGGGGCGCGGGGGGTTTCTTGGTGTCTACCCACCCCCCCCCGCGCCCCCAAACATCGGGGGGCGGCGGCTCTGCTGCGAGGAAGCTGCAGCTGCGGTCCGTGGCCGGATCGAGGTGGATCCGGTACGAATCAGTAGCGGGCGGCGGTGCTCATCGGCGGGTTGTACTGCTGGTAGTGGGCCAGCGAGTCGACGGAGATGCCGGCCTGCGGGTTGCGGGCCTGGGCGATCTGACCGTCTCCGACGTACACGGCGACGTGGTAGATGCCGGAGGCGGAGCCGTTGGAGGACCAGAACACCAGGTCGCCGACCTGCAGGTTGTCCAAGGAGACGTGCTGGCTGGCACCCGAGTACTGGGCGCCGGAGGTGCGCGGCAGGTCGATGCCGGCCGCGGCGAAGGCGGCGCTGGTGAACCCGGAGCAGTCGTAGCTGGTCGGGCCGTTGCCACCGTAGGAGTAGCTGGCGCCCGAGTTGGCGATGGAGATCGCCTGGGCGGCCGCGGTGGCCTGCCAGCCGCTGGCCGAGCTGGTGGTCGAGGCGGTCTGCATGGTCATCAATGCGGACTCGGTGGAGGCCGGATCGGTGGATGCGGTCTGCGTGGTCGACTCGGCGGTCGCGGTGGCTGCTGCCGTCTCCGTAGACGCTGCGGTCTCGGTGGTGGCGGCGGATTCTGCTGCTTCGCCGGCGGAGCCGGAGAGCTGCAGGGTGTCACCGGGGTAGATGACGCTGGAGGCGTCGAGGCCGTTCGCCGTCATCAACTCGTTGAGGGAAACGCCCTGGGCGGAGGCGATGGCGGAAAGGGTGTCGCCGGAGCGCACCGTGTAGCTGCCACCGGTGCTGGCGGTCTCGGTGGTGGTCTCAGCGGTGGTGGACGAGGTCTGCTCGGTGGCCGGGGCGGTGGTATCGTCCAGGGAGGCCGAGGCGGGGGTGATGCCGGCGACGGACACGCTGGCGACGGCGGCGACGCCGGCCAGGCCGAAGGTCAGCGACTTGGCGCGGCCGTGGCGGAGCTGACGGGCCTGCTGGGTGGCCTCGATGCGCTCGGCTTCGATGCGGGCGCGGCGGGTCAGGTAAGACATGAGGTTTCTTTCGGTTGACGACTGCTTCGTGATCGGATCGTTATCAACCGTGGCAGCGTCGTTATCAAAACGCAACTTAATTGTCGCTTGGGCTGGCTTAATTCCGCCACTTTCAGGTTCAACCGCCGCGGCATGGTGCGGATGCGCGCAGATTCTGAGTACAGCCTGTTATTAATCTGTGACTATCTGCGCGCGGTGTCACCGAAGAGTTCGCTGGCCGCTGCCGCCACGGCCGCTGCACGCGAGGTGAGTGGTACCTGGCGATCATGGGCGAGCACGATCGGCTCCGCCGTCAGTGGGGGATCGATGGGCAGTGAGGCCAGCGGTAGCCCTTCGTAGGAAACGTCGATCTGCGGGCGCTGGAAGAGTAACGAGTAGCCGAAGCCGCGGGCCACCATGGAACGCACGAGCTCGAATCCGGTGGTGCGGTGCCCGATGCGCGGGCGCAGGCCGTGGCGCCGCATCAGTTCCAGGGTGTTATCCCCGGCCGGGGGGAGGTCGAGCAGGATTAGCGGCTCGGCGGCCAGTTCTGCCAGCGGTACGGGTGCGCCGCGGACGGCGAGGCGGTGATCGGCAGGCAGGATGACCTGCGGTTCCGTGGTGAATAGCGTGCGGGCGGCGAGCTCGGTGGGCAGGCCCACCTCGTAGGAGATCATCATGTCGAGCCGGCCGGAGCTGACCTGCTCGGCCAGTTCGTCGACGGTGCCTTCGACGAGTTCGAGTCGGACTCCGGGGAGGTGCTCTCCGATGTGTTCCCACAGGGGCGGGATCAGGGTGGCGGCAAGGGTGGTGTAACAGCCCAGGCGCACCGGGCCGCGTGGGGCGCCGTCGAGATCGCCAATGTCCACGACCAGTTCCTCGGCCGTGACGAGTAGGTGCTGGGCGCGGGCCAGCAGGGCCTCCCCGGCGGCGGTGAGTTCGAGGCCGCGGGCTCGGCGACGCACGCAGAGTCGAACCTTGAGTGCGGTCTCCAGATCCGTGACGGCGGCGGCCACCGCATTCGGGGTGACATAGCGGTCCTGCGCGGCGGCGGTGAAGGAGCCGGAACGGGCTGCGGCGCAGAACAGTTCGAGCTGACGCAGTGTCACCGGCGGTGAGGCGGGCGCGGGGATCGAGTGTGAGGCGTCGTCCATAACGCAAGAATAGTGCGTTGGAATCGGAGTAATGCTCAGTTGAACTCCGGTTGAGACATGACTCACAGTGGTGGTATGACGAGAACGACCGCTTCGACTGGTTCTGGGCTGCTGTGGGGCGTGCATGCGAGCTTCCGCGAGTACCTGCAGCGTCTGAGCGACGGCCGCACCGAGGTCTCCGACGGGGCGGTGCTCCTCGACGACGGACGCGTGCTGTTCCCCGCCCTGGACGGGAGCCCGGGACGATTCGCGGGTGCCGTGCACTTCACCGGGCACCACGGGATGCTGGCCCTGACTCTGGCCCGGCCGCAGCTGACGGACGGGGCGCTCACCGTAGATGACCCGTTCCCCACAGCGGATCCGGGTGCTCGGATCGCCGTCGTCGTCGTGGATGAAACCCACGGCTACACGCGCCTCACCGAGGAGGGCGCGGACCTGTTTCTCGGTACCTATCCGGCGGGGACGGAATTCGACCCGCTGACCGTGACCACCCAGGAGTGAACGATGGCCACCGCTGATTTCACTGGAGATTCCGCCGCTGCCGAGGCTCCCCCTGCGGGGCGTGCTGCTCCGGTGGCCGACTGGGTGCGCATTCCCGAGCTGTATCGCGACCCGTTTCCGACGTTCGAACGGCTGCGCGCCGAGGGCGGGGTGCACTGGGTGCCCGCGGTGGGCCGGTACCTGGTGACGTCTTATGCTGCGGTGCACGACACCGAGCTGGACCAACAGACCTTCTCCGCCGACGAGCAGGGCTCGCTGATGATCCGGGCGATGGGGCACTCGATGCTGCGCAAGGACGACCCGGATCACCAAGTGGAGCGTCGGGCTTGGCAGCCGGTGCTGCGCCCCTCGGCGGTGAAGAAGGCGTGGACACCGATCTTCCACCGCAACGCGCAGCGGTATCTGAACGAGCTACGCGCCAAGGGTCCGGAAGCTGACCTGGTGTGGGACTTCGCGGCACCCTATGTGTCGGAGAACCTGCGGGCGATCACCGGTCTGCACAACGTGACGCAGGCGGATCTGCAACGCTGGAGCCAGACGATGATCGACGCCACCGGCAACTACGCGGATGATCCGGACGTGTGGGCGCGCGGGGAGGAGTCGTTTAATGAGGTCGATACGGCGCTGGACGAGATGCTCGACTGGCACCGCCGCCACCCGGACGACTCGCTGATTTCGGCGCTGTTGGCGGTGCCGGACTACCAGATGCCGATCGAGTCGATCCGGGCGAATCTAAAGATGACCATCGGCGGTGGGCTCAACGAGCCGCGCGACGCCATCGGAGTGGCCGCCTGGGCGCTGCTGCGCGACCCGGAGCAGCGTCGGCTGGCGACGGCCCAGGGCGAGGGCAGCGGGAACTGGGACGCTGTGTTTGATGAGGCCATCCGCTGGGTGGCGCCGATCGGGATGTACTCCCGCCAGACCACTCGGGACACGGTGCTGCAGGGAGTGGCGCTGCCGGCCGGGGCGAAACTGGGGATCTGCCTGCTCTCCGCGAACCGTGACGAGACCCAGTGGCCGGACCCGGAGCGGTTCGAGGTGCGCCGGGCGGGCCAGGGCGCGCACCTGGCGTTCGGTAAGGGCGTGCACGTGTGCTTGGGCGCCTGGGTGGCGCGGGCGGAGGTGGCCGAGGTGGCGCTGCCGAAACTGTTCGCCGAGCTGCCGGAGTTGCGACTGGTGCCCGAGCGGCCGCCGGTGCCCGGGGGCTGGGTGTTCCGTGGGATGGATGAAATGCCGGTGCGCTGGGGTGCCGATGTCACGGCTGACACGGCGAAGAAGGACGACGACGTTGAGGGTGTTGACGGTGTCGGTGTTAACGGTGACGCAGGGCCGGCGGTGGCGGTGGTCGGCTCCGGCCCGGCGGGCTGCTACGCGGCCCAGGCAGTGCGTCGTCGACTGCCCGAGGCGCGGATCACCGTGCTTGATGCCGCACCGGTGCCGTACGGGCTGGTGCGCACCGGGGTGGCCGCGGACCACCAGGGCACCAAGGCCGTGGTGTCCCAGTTCGCGCAGCTGTTTGAGCGCGACGGCGTCGAGTTCCTCGGCTCGACCCGGGTGTTGCCCGGGCCAGTGACGGATGTGTCGATCTTTGGTCGTCCGGCGGTGGGCGCCCCGGAGGTCTCGAGCTACGCGGCGTCGGGTGCCGAGCTCTCGCTAGAGCAGCTGCGGGAAACCCACGACGTCGTGGTGGTGGCCACCGGCTTGCACGCCGACCGTGCGCTTCCGGTGCCCGGGGCGAGTCTGCCCGGGGTGTACGGTGCGGGCACGATCACCCGGCTGCTGAACTCCTGCCCCACCGAGCACGGACGCTGGAATGAGGGCTCCTGGCCGGTGCTGGGCGAGACCGCCGCGGTGATCGGGCACGGCAATGTGGCCATGGACGTGGTGCGGCTGCTGGCCTCCCCGGAGGAGGCGCTCGCGGAATCCGATGTGCACGGGGAAGCTCACCGGGCCCTGCGCGCAAACCTGCGCACCCTGCACGTGGTGGGGCGCTCGCAGCCGGAGCACGCGAAGTTCGACCCGGTGATGCTGCGCGAGATTCTGGATCTGCCCGGCGTGCGGCATCGGGTGCGCGGGGTGGACGAGGCGGAGCTCGCCCGCGGGCTGGCTGCCGGGGATCCGCGCTGCGAGCTGGTGGCCGAGTTGCGCGGCCGCGAGGGCTCCGGAACGGAGGAGCACCTGGAGGTGATCTGGTGGTTCGGTACCGCGCCGCAGGCGGTGATCGGCACCCCGGATCAGTCGCGGGTCGCGCAGCTGCACCTGAGCACGGCGGAGCATGCCCGTCTGGAGGACTCGTTGCGGGTGCCCGTCGATGCGGTGATCACCGCGATCGGGTTCGAGGCGGACGCTGCGTCCGCCGCGAGCGCGCCGCTAGTGCGGGTGAGTCCGGAGGCGTCGTCGTCGGGACGCGTCGAGCCAGGGCTGTATGTGGCCGGCTGGCTGCGTCGCGGGCCCACCGGCACGATTCCCTCACAGCGCTCGGATGCCCGCGGGCTGGCGGAGACCATTGCCGCGGACCTCGAAAATGACGGTGCCGGGCGGGTGCGGCCGGGGATCACGGCGCTGCGCAGTCACCTGGCCCGGGCCACCACCTATGACGGCTGGTTGCTGGTGGATGCTCAGGAACGGCTCGGGGCCGGGACGCGTCCGCGCACGAAGATCACTGACGCCCGGGCGCTGCGGCTCACCGCGGCCTCGGCCACCTCGTTGCCCCGAGAGTGTGGGGCAGGCGGCGGCGCGGCAGGTTCGGCGCGGGATGACGTGGGGCGGGAGAATCTGCCCCCGCTGACGGTGCTGTTCGCCACCGAATCCGGCAATGGCGAGCTGGTGGCCGAGGAGCTGGCCCGGGGGCTGGCGGACCGGCACGCGGTGACCCTGCTGGATGCCTCACAGCTCGACGACGCCGCCGGGATTCCGGCCGAGCACCCGCTGCTGGTGGTGTGCTCCACCTATGGCGACGGCGAACTTCCGGCGGCCGCCCGCGCCCTGCACGCCTCACTGGTTCAGCAGTCGCCGGACCTGTCCGGACTGCGCTATGCCGTGTTCGGGCTGGGCGATCGTTCCTACCACGCCACCTACTCGCGAGGCTCGGAGATCTTCGATGAGGCGCTGCGCCACTGCGGGGCAGAACGGGTCGGCGACTACGGCCGCCATGACGCGGCCAGCGGGCAGCTCGCCACCGACGTCGCCCGGGACTGGGCGGACGTGGTGGTGGGCGTGCTGTCGGAGGTGCAACCGGCGACGGTCAGCGCCGGCTGATCACTCAGCCGTCGGCGCGGCGGTTCGTGCGACGGCGCTGGCCGCCCGAGCGCGGTGCCGCGCTGGACGCCGCACCCCCGCTGCTGGTGCTGTAGCGCGTCGCCGTGTTGCCGGAACCGGAGGAGCCACTGCTGCGGCTCTGACTGGACTGGCTATTCCGCGAGGTGCGGCCGCGTCCACCGCGACCTCCGCCACCGCCCTGGGCACGCTCGCCCTGGGCCTCGCCACCGGAGCGACCGCGACCACGGCCGCGCGACCCACTGCGTCCGCCGTTGCGCGAACCGTTCGAGTTGCCCGATCCACCGGATCCACCCGAGCGGGACGGCTGCTGCGGGGCCGGAGCCGCAATGGACAGTTGCTCCTCCAGCTCCGCGGGAGAGAGGAAGACGCGCGGGCCGGGGGCCAGCTCGTCGAGCAGGGTCCCGGTGACGCCGTCGGCGTGAATGGTCGGGGAGATCTTCGCGGCCCGCATCAGCGTGCGGACCTCGCCGCGCTGCTCGTGCCCTGCCAGGGTGATCACGGTGCCGGCCTGGCCGGCACGCGCGGTGCGACCGGAGCGGTGCAGGTACGCCTTGTGCTCCGCGGGCGGATCGGCGTGCACCACCAGGGCGACGTCGTCGACGTGGATGCCGCGGGCGGCAATGTCGGTGGCGACCAGGGTGCCGGCCGAACCGTCGTGGAACGCGTTTAGGTTCCGGGTGCGAGCATTCTGGCTGAGGTTGCCGTGCAGCTCCAGGGCGGTCACGCCCCGGCCGCGCAGCTGCTTGGCGGTGCGCTTGGCGCCGTGCTTGGTGCGGGTGAACACGATGGTCCGTCCCGGGGTGGCCGTCAGCTCCGCCAGCGTGGTGAGCCGGTCGTCACCGTTGACCACCATCACGTGGTGATCCATCTTCGCCACCGGCGACACCGCAGAATCTGCTTCGTGGGTCACCGGGTCCTTGAGGTACTGGTTCACCAGCACCCCGACGCCGGCGTCGAGGGTGGCCGAGAACAGCATCTTCTGCGCCGGGCGCGGCACCTGGTTGAGGATGCGGCGCACCATCGGCAGGAAGCCCATGTCGGCCATGTGGTCGGCCTCGTCGATCACCAGCACCTCGATGCCGGAAAGATCAACATGACCCTGGCCCATCAGGTCCAGCAGGCGCCCTGGGCAGGCCACCATCACGTCGACGCCGCGCTGCAGCGCCTTGACCTGAGGGTTCTGCCCCACGCCGCCGAAAATGGTGGTCACGCTCAACCCGGCGGTCTCCGCGAGCGGATCCAGCGATTCGGCGATCTGCAGCGCCAGCTCGCGGGTGGGAGCCAGCACCAGGGAGCGCGGGCGGCGCGGCTGAGTGCGGGCCCCCGGATCCATCAGGCGGGCCACCAGCGGCAGCGAGAATGCGTAGGTCTTGCCCGATCCGGTGCGGCCGCGGCCGAGCACGTCGCGCCCGGCGAGCGAGTCCGGCAGGGTCGCCTGCTGGATCGGGGTGGGGGAAGTGATGCCGCGCGGAGTCAGGGCCGCCGCCAGTGCGGCGGGCACACCGAGATCGGTGAAGCCTGAGGGCGCGTCAACAGAGAGTACAGAAGAAGTCACGAAAAATAATCCGTCCGGGTGGATGAAAGGTCCCGGCCCTGGCACATCGGAGCATCGCAGCGTCATCACACGGGCGAACCCGGTTCGGTGCGTAAAAGAGTGGTGCTGACCGGCATCGAGGAGGAAGGTCCTCGTCAATGGGTATGGCCAGTCTACGCTACGACGACGTCGAAGACGGCATCGCGTGGGTCACAGGGTCTGTGCTGGCCGCGGTGCGCTCGGCCCAGCGCGGGGTCGGCGGGGTCCAACCGGCCAATCCGTCCAGCAGCTGCTCCGGTGTGCTGGCCACGATCAGCCCAGCCCGGGCCTCCGGCTTCATGAACCCCTTCTCCACCAGGTCGTCCAGCACGGCCAGCAGCGGATTCCAGAACCCGGCCGGTGAGTACAAGGCCACCGGTTTGGCGTGGTTGCCGAGCACCTGCCCCACCCACACGTCGAAGAATTCCTCGAGGGTGCCCGCCCCGCCGGGCAGGGCGATCATCGCATCGGAGAGCAGCGTCATCTGCGCCTTGCGGGCGCCCATGTCCGGCACCACCGTCAGGTCGGTGAGCCCGGGGTGGGCGAGCTCGGCGTCCACCAGATTCTGCGGGATCACCCCAAACACCTCGGCGCCGGCGGCCAGCGCGGTATCGGCCACGACGCCCATCAGCCCGGAGCGGCCCCCGCCGTAGACCACCGCGTGCCCAGCCTCCGCCAACGTGCGAGTCACCTCGGTGACGTCATCGACCCAGCGTGGGTCAGTCCCGACGGCGGCTCCGGTAAACAGGGCGAGGCGCAATGAAGTCATCCCCTCATTCTGCCCGAGCCTCGCGACCGAGTGCCGACGCCCTTCCGTCGGGACGCGGTTTCTGCTCAGGGATTGACGGTCAGGCTGGCCACGTCGAGTTCCTCGGAGATGATTCCGTACTCCAGCATCAGGTCCGCTCCGGTTTGGAGGGCGTCGATCTTCAGTTCCGGATCGTAGTGAGGCAGGGCCAGCTCCTCGGCCACCTCGGCGCTGATCTGCGTGTATTCCGGCACGAGTTCCAGGTGCCGTTCTCGGTTCTCCTCTAGGTCGTCTGTGGATTGGCGCAGCGCCTCCTGGAAGGCCGCAATGACCTCCGGGTTGTTCTCGGCGAACTCCCGGGTGGTGACCCAGCCGCCCACCGGCATGTCCTGGGCCGGCCCGGAGAACATGTCCCCGATGCGCTTCAGTCCGGCCTGATGGGCGAGGGTCTGGAAGGGCTCCACCTGCCAGATCGCATCCACGTTGCCGTTGGTCGCCGCAGCCGCCATATCCGGGTTGGGCATCTCGATCAGATCTACCGCATCGCGGGTGAGCCCGAGCTCCTCCAGTTGTGCGTAGATGGCGACCGTGCCGATGTTCTGCAGGTTGTTGACGGCGAAGCTCATTCCTTCCAAATCCTCAAGAGTCTCCACCGGGGAATCTTCCGCGACGAAGATGCCGTGGTCATCGGCGGCGATGTCGTTCCCGGAGATCATCACGACCGGCAATCCGCGCTCGGCGGCCAGCAGCACCGAGGTGTAGTTGCTGTAGAGAATGTCGACGTCGCCGGATATCAGGGCTGGGATCGCGGCGGCACCACCCTCGGTCTGGGTGAGCTCTGCCTCGATGCCGCCGTCGGCGAGATAGCCTGCCTCCTCGGCGTGCACGATGCTGGCGGTGTGCACCAGGGGGAAGTAGCCGATGGTCACCTCGGAGGGGTCACCGCTGTCCGCGGAGGCGGGTGACTCCTGTGCGGACGAGGTCGACCCGCAGGCGGCGAGGACCAGGGCTGCGCAGAGGACTCCGGCGGCGACGGGTCCGCGGGTGCGTCGGGATGGCGTGGTGGTGGACATGGTGTTCTCCCTCAGATGGTGATGGTGCTGGTGGTGACATCGGTGGTGATGGGGGCGTGAGCGGCGTTATCACGCGGTGTGCAGCCGCAGCGGCAGGGACTTCCAGCCGAGCAGGGTGTTGTTGATCTTGCGCTCGGGCGGTGCGGCGAATTCGAGGTGCTCGACGCGCTCGATCAGCGCGGTGAGAATGCAGGCGGCCTCCAGCCGGGCCACGTGCTGGCCCACGCACTGGTGGATGCCGCTGCCGAAGGCCACGTGTCCGGAGGGGTTCCGGTCGAGATCGAAGGCGTCCGGGTTTTCCCAGCGGCGCGGGTCGCGGTTGGCCGCGCCGAGGAACATCAGCACCTTCTGGTCGGCCGGAAGCGTCGTCCCCCCGATGGACACCTCACGGGTCGTGGTCCGGAAGAAGGTCTGCACGGGGGACTCTAACCGCAGCGCCTCCTCGAAAACGCGTCGGATGAGGCCGGGGTCGCTGCGCAGGCGCTGGTACTGCTCTGGATTCGAGGCGAGGTGGTAGAGCACCGCGGAGATGCCGTACACGGTGGTGTCGACGCCGGCGGTGAGCAGTGAGCGGACGATCAGTGGGGCCTGTTCCTCGGTGATGTCGCGATGGTCTGCCGCGGCCCAGATGTCCGCACCGAAGCCCTGGTCCGACAGCGCGTCTCGCGGGCACTGCTGCGCGACCCACTCCATGACTGGCTGAATGGTCTCGGCCTCGTCGGTCACCAGGCGATTACGGGGACCGAAGGCGTTGAAGGCGAAGTTCCCATAGGGCAGCAGGTTCTCCAGTCCGCCGTGCTGCAGGCCGACGGCGTCGGGGAAGACCTGCAGCGGGTAGACCTCGGAGATCGCGGTGACGGCATCGATGCGCCGCTGTCCGTTGCGGAGTCTATCTGGTGTGAGCAGTGCATCGACGAGTCGGCGGGCGGTCTCCATCCACCCCTGCTCGTAGCGGCGCAGGCGCCGGGGTCCGAGGATCTTCTCGAGGGCCGCACGCGGGGCATCATGGCGTGGCGGATCGGCCTCCAGCAGCAGCGATGGCTTGCGCCAGGGCTCCTCCCGGTTGAAGTTGCTCAGCCCGACACCGGCCCCGCTGGCGAAGTCCTGCCAGCTCTCCAAGGTCTCCCGAACCACGTCATAGCGGGCCACCGCGTAGGTGTCATACCGGGGCAGATACACGATCTCCCCCGGTGCCTCGCGGAGGCGTTCGTGCATGGGGTGCGGATCGGCGAGGTTCGACTCGTCGAAGGGGTCCTCATCGAGGATCGGAACCGCGGGAGCGACGGTGGTGCCGTGCGCGGAGTCGGACGCGGGGTGATTTTCAGTGGCGGCGCTGGAGAACGGGCAGCGGGAAGGGGCGATCGAGGTCATGGGAATCCTCTCAGAGGTCGAGAACGAGGCGGTCGGACAGGGAGCGGGAGACGCAGGGGAACATGCAGTCATGGCGGGAGCGTTCGTCGTCGTCGAGAATCGCGTCCCGATGATCAACGCGGCCATCGACGACGCCCACCTCACACGTCCCGCAGACGCCGCGGGAACAGGAGGTGATGACGTCGATGCCCGCGTCGGAGAGCACCTCGACGACCGAGGTTGACCCCGTCGCCGCGATGCGGCGTCCGCTGCGGGAGAGCACGATGTCGAAGGATTCTCGGCTGATCGGCACCTCCGCCAGTGGACTGCTGAAGCGCTCGATGCGCAGGCGCGAGCTGGGCAGCACGGAGCACTCGGCCGGCAGCGCATCCAGCAGCCGCTCCGGGCCGCAGGCGTAGATCAGTGTGTCCGTGTCCGGGGTTCCGAGCCAGTCGCGCACGGAGGCACGGCCGTGCTGGCCGGAGGCGTGCAGCGTGACCCGGTCCGGATACTGCTGTGCCAGCTGCCGGTACGCCATGCGCTGAAGCTCGTGCCCCAGGTAGAGCAGTCGCCAGGGGATGCCGAGTAAGTCGGCCTGCTGGATCATCGGCAGCAGGGGAGTGATGCCGATGCCGCCGGCGATGAATCGATACTCCGTGGCCGGGGCGAGACGGAAATTGTTGCGTGGCCCGCCGAAGGAGACCCGGGTGCCGACCGGTAGCTGATCGTGGATCTCCTGTGAGCCGCCGGTGCTGTGAGGCTCACGCTGGACGGCAACGCGGTACAGGTGCGGCTGCCAACGATCGCCGCACAGCGAGTACTGCCGGACGCGTCCGCTGGGGAGGATCAGGTCGATATGGGCGCCGGGCGCCCAATCGGGCAGTCGGCCGCCGTCGTCGCGCTGCAGGGTGAGCTCGACGACGCTCGACGACACGGGGGTGCGCCGGGCGACGACGAGTCGGTCGCCGAGGCGGGAGTCGCTCGGGTTCATCAGAGTCTCCTTTGCTGCTGAATCGGGGAGTGGAGGTACGTGTCGCACGCTTACTGTGACATGCATCACGTGCAATAATGATGGGAGATTTCCAGTCACTGGAAAGGGGAGGGGTATGCCGCGTCGACGTGAAGGGGCGGTGTCCGCGCTGGGGCGGCACCTCCGGATTCTGGACGCCTTCGAGGTGGGGACCGCCTTCCTCTCCCTGTCGGAGATCGCCCAACGGGCGGAGCTTCCGGTGTCCACGGTGCACCGGCTGGTCGCGGAGCTGGAGGGGGAGGGGCTGCTGGAGCGCCTACCCGATCGCTCCTACCAGCTGGGTCTGCGCCTGTGGGAATTGGCATCGCGAACGCCGCGCGCCCTCGGGTTGCGTGAGATTGCGGCACCGATGATGCGGCTGGTCCAGGATCAGGTCCGGCAGCACACGCAGCTGGGGGTCGAGGGCGGGTTCGATGTGGTGTATCTGGATCGACTCTCGCGGCACGACGCGGTGGTGAATGCCACCGTGGTCGGCGGGCGAATCAGCCTGGGGGCCTCCGCCATCGGCCATGTGCTGCTCTTGAATAAGTCAACGGACTTCCTGCAGGCGCTCGTCGACGACGGAATTCACCGCTACACGGAGCTGACCCCGCGCACTCTGGCGGAACTGCAGCGAGTGCTGGAGGACGTGCGCCGCCGGGGTGTGGCGATCGCCGATGGCTTCGTCCACCCCTTGGCGCGCGGCATGGCCGCACCTATTTTTGGTCCAGACGGTGCCGTGGTGGCTGGACTGGGTGTAGTCGTGCCGTCGACGGAGCCCGTCCAGCCGCGCGATGTGGAGTTGCTGAAAACGGCCGCGGCCGCGATCACCAAACAGCTGCGCCGGGCCTACGTCGACCCCGGGCATCCGCATGCGCTGCCCGGGGCCAAATTTCGGGTGCTTCTGAATTCGTCAGCCTCGTCGATGCAGTACTTCGATGAGGAGACCGGGGCGATCACCGAGCGTGATGTCCCGCGCTGGTGATCGTCGTTGGGTCGGTGCGGGACTTTATGCTGTGCCGCGAATCACCATGTCGGGGGCCAGCTGCTGGCTGGTGACCTCACGCTGGGCGAGCAGGTCCAGGAGAGTCAGCAGCCCGCCCCGGCCCATCTCATGCATGGGGGAGCGCACCGTCGTCAGGTTCACTGCCGGAGCCAAGGGGGTGTCGTTGAACCCGATGAGTGCCAGATCCTCCGGGATGCGCACGCCCCGTTGAGTGAAAGCCCCGATGGCGCCGATCGCGGAGAAATCGTTGGCCGCGAAGACGGCGTCGGGCAGCGGTCCGCGATCCATGAGTTCTTCGGCCGCGGCGCGTCCGGCGTCGGCATCGAATCCTCCGGGTACCACCTGTCGCTCTGGCAGCGTGTGCCCGGCCTCCTCGAGAGCCGCCCGGAAGCCGGCGAGGCGGTCGCGGGCGGTGGAGGCCCGCAGGTCGCCGGCAATCACGCCGAAGCTGCGCCGACCCGTGGCCAGGAAGTGCTGGGCCGCTATGCGCCCGCCCTCATAGTCGTTGCAGGTCACCGAGACGTGCCCCGGTGAGCGGCGGTTGACCAGCACGAAGGGGATGCCGCGCTCTTTCAGATCATCCAGATACGGGTCCTCGAAGAGGGCATCGCCCAGAATGAGACCGTCAACGCGACGGTCCAGGAGTTTCTCCACCTTGATCCGTTGCGCTTCCTGGTCGTCCAGGGAGTTCGCCACGACGGTGAAGTAGTCACGTTCCGTGGCGGCCTCGTCAATGCCCTCGTAGATGGTTGCGAGAACAAAGTCTTGCAGGCGGGGGACCACCACCCCGATCATCCGCGATTTCGCGGTCCGCAGGGAGGCTGCGTACGGATTTTTCGAGTAGCCGCGCTCGCGGGCCAATTCCAGGATGCGTTGAGCGGTCTCCGGGGAGGCCCAGCGCGCATCGGCAGTGTCCGGGTTGTTGAGCACCCGTGACACGGTCGAGGCGTTGAGGCCCAGCTCTTCGGCGAGAGCTTTGAGGGTGACGGATGACCGACTGTTCACATTGAAACCTTTACACGCTCGAAACACGTTCGAAAAATTTTGTGTTGCGTCTCACATTTCTGTGGGCTAATGTCATCATTGCACACGCTACACAAACGTTTGCGGCATTCGCTTGGGTGACCGTGTGCCCAGACAGATCAGCCAAGGAAAGCAGGGCGGCACAGCGTGACCACGGTCAAGATTTTGGGAACGGGCGGGACCATTGCCTCCCGTGCGGTCGACGGACGGGGTGCGGTGGCATCCGAGCCTGTCGAAAACCTGCTCGCCGATGTCAGCGACGAGGTGACCGTGCGTTCTCGAGACGTGCTGACCACCGGCAGTTACCGGTTGAGCCTGCGGGAGATCCGGCTCATCGCCGAGGCGGTGCTTGCGGAAGCAGCGCTTGCCGAGAACGACGGCATCGTCGTCACGCACGGCACCGACACCATGGAGGAGACCGCCTTCCTTGTCGACCTGGTGCTGGCGGAATCTGTTCCCGTCGTGTTCACCGGTGCCCAGCGCTCCGCCGACGCCGGTGACACCGACGGCCCGCGCAATTTGGCCGACGCTGTCCGCGTCGCTGCCGATCCGAACACGAAAAATTGGGGCGCGGTGATCTGCTTCGACGGCGAGGTGTGGGCCGCGGCCCAGACCGCCAAGATGCACACCCTGGCCAGCAGCCCCTTCTCCGGAGGAGCGCTGCTGGGCCGCGTGCATTCCGGAGAGGTGAGCCGCATTGCAAACCCGGTCCGCCGTGCTCTGCTGGCACCGCCCACCTCGGCGTTCGACAAGCTGCGCGTCGAGGTCGTGCCGACCTTCCCTGGCTCCGATCCCGAACTGATCGATCTCCTGGTTGAGCGCGGGGCCGATGGCATCGTGCTCGCCGGCACCGGCTCCGGCAACGCCGGCCCCGGCTACACCGAGGCCGTACGGCGTGCTCGTGCCGCCGGGGTGCCGGTGGCGCTGTCCACCCGCGTTCCCTTCGGTCCCGTCGTCACGATCTACGGCAACGGCGGCGGAGTCGA
This sequence comes from Micrococcaceae bacterium, assembly GCA_052084925.1. Classification (GTDB taxonomy): domain Bacteria; phylum Actinomycetota; class Actinomycetes; order Actinomycetales; family Micrococcaceae; genus CmP2. The sequence continues at coordinate 71,129 of JBQDEV010000008.1, read as the reverse complement.
TCTCGTGGCCGCCGGGGCACTGCCCACCGGCTCGCTGCACCCCTTCCAAGCGCGCATGCTGATGGCGCTGCTGCTGTCCCACGGCGCGAACGAACACGAACTGTTCACAGCGCTGCACCCCGAATCCACCCTCTCTCCCCATCTGAATCGCACACCCGAGTAAGGAGTCATCATGACGAAGAAGATCTATGTTTCTGTGGGCATTGACGTCGACGCAGTCGGCGGCTGGCTCGGATCCTATGGCGGCGAGGACTCGCCCGGGGATATCTCCCGCGGTCTGTTCGCCGGCGAGGTTGGCGTCCCGCGCCTGCTGCAGCTGGCCCAGCGTCGCGAGATGCCGGTGACCTGGTTCTGGCCCGGGCACTCCATCGAAACGTTCCCCGAGCAGTTCGACCAGGTGGTGGCCGCGGGGCACGAGATCGGCGTGCACGGCTACTCCCATGAGAACCCGCTGGCCATGACCCGGACGCAGGAAGAGGAGATCCTCGACTACTGCACCGATCTGATCACGACCCGCAGCGGCACCAAGCCGGTCGGCTATGTGGCCCCCTGGTGGGAGTTCTCCACCGTCACCAACGAGCTGCTGGCCGAGCGCGGCTTCCTCTACGACCACTCACTGATGCACGACGATCACACCCCCTACTACGTCCGCGTGGGTGATGAATGGACCAAGATCAACTACGACGCCGAGTCCGCTCACGAGTGGATGAAGCCGCTGGTTCGCGGCCAGGAGACCGACCTGATCGAGATCCCGGCCTCCTGGTACCTCGACGACCTGCCCCCGATGATGTTCATCAAGTCCTCTGCCAACTCCCACGGCTTCGTCTCCCCGCGCGACATCGAGGACCTGTGGCGTGACCAGTTCGACTGGGTCTACCGCGAGATGGACTACGCCGTCTTCCCCATCACCATTCACCCCGATGTGTCGGGCCGGCCACAGAATCTGCTGATGCTGGAGCGGCTCTTCGACCACATCGCCTCCCACGACGGCGTGGAATTCGCCTTCATGAAGGATGTCGCCGCCGACTTCGGGCAGCGCTTCCCTCGCACTCACTAGTCATTCGAGAAGCCTCTCCCCTCACCGAAAAGAGCCACCATGACCACCTCCAGCACCACACCTGTGCCCGCGGGACCCGCCCCGTGGGATGTGGAGATGACGCCGAAGCTGATTCGGAAAATCTCCCTGGTCTGTTTCGTCGCCTGGGTCGTCTCCGTCTACGACTTCACGCTGTTTGGCACCCTGCTACCCGTCATCGCCGCCGACTTCGGGTGGACCACCGCCCAATCCACCAGCATCAACACCCTGGCCCATGTGGGCGTGTTCATCGTCTCGCTGGTCGTGGGCTTCATCATCGACAGGCTGGGCCGCCGCAACGCCCTGGTGATCCTGATGCTCGGCGGCGCCCTGGCGTCCGGGTTCACCGGTCTGGCCACGGGTGCGGTCACCATGATCATCATCCGCTCGATCACCGGCCTGTCGCTCTCCGAGGAGGTCGTCAACGCGGTCTACCTTTCCGAGATCTACCGCAAGGTGAAGAACAAGGGCCTGTTCTACTCGGTAGTCCAGGCCGGGTACCCCATCGGGGCGCTGGTGGCGGCGGGCATGTCCGCGCTGCTGCTGCCCGTGATCGGCTGGCGCTGGAGCTTCGCCGTGGCCGGCCTGCTGGCACTGTGTGTGGCGCTCTGGGCCACCCGTCTGCCGGAATCCCCGGTCTTCGCCGCGATGAAGGAAGCCCGGCGTCGCAAGGAAGTTGGCGACGACGACGGCGCGCAGCGACTCCTCGACCAGCACGGTCTGGAAGCCGAATCGCACGTGCGCACCGGGATCAAGGACGTCTTCACCCCGGAACTCCGCCGCCACACCACCCTGCTGGCCGCCGCCTGGCTGTTCAGCTGGATCGGCATCCAGGTCTTCTCGGTGCTGGGCACCACCGTGCTCGTGGAAGCAAAGGGCGTGAGCTTCGAGAACGCCCTCGTCATCCTCGTGGGGGCCAATGCTGTTGGATTCGTCGGGTACCTGTTCCACGGCTGGCTCGGCGACCGCATCGGTCGGCAGAAAACCGTGGTGCTGGGCTGGCTGGCCGGGGCGGCCTCGTCGCTGATCATGCTGCTCGTCCCGGGATCCACCTGGTTCGTCACGGCCGTCTATGGGCTCACCCTGTTCTTCCTCACCGGACCCTTCGCGGCCCTGCTGTACTACATGGGCGAATCCTTCCCGGCGCACGTGCGCGGCATGGGCACCAACGTCGCCCACGTGATGGCCCCGCTCGGTGGCATCGTCGGCTCCGGACTGTTGAGTCTGCTGCTCTTCCTGGGACTGGAGATGACCTGGGCTGCACTATGCTCCGGCACCATCGGGCTGCTGCTGGCCGCGGTCTGCATGATGGGCACCCGCCGCATCGATCAGACCGCCACCGATGAATCAGCCGCCGCCGTGCACGCTGATGCCGAGTTCGCTGACACTGCTGACTCCGTCACCTCACCCAAGGAGCACACCCTATGACACGCGACGACGGACTGAACGGCAAGGTTGCCCTGATCTCCGGCGGTGCCAGCGGCATCGGCCAGGCGCTCGCGGTCGCCTATGCCCGTGCCGGGGCGAACTCCGTGGTCAATTACTTCCCGGGCGATGATCACGATGTGGCCGCCACCGTGGAAGCGGTAGCTGCAGCGGGGGCCCGCTGCGTGGCCGTGCCCGCCGATGTGCGCTCCGAGGAGGACTGCACCACGATGGCGCAGACCGCTCTGCGCGAATTCGGCCGACTCGACATCGCGGTGGCGGCGGCGGGGATCCTGCGGCGCAACCCCCTGAACGAGATGACCGATGCGGCCTGGAACGACATGCTCGATGTCGATTTGAACGGTGTGTTCCGGATCTTCCGTGCCGCCGCGGCTGAGATGCATGACGGTGGAGCGATGGTCGCCACCTCGTCGATCGCCGGAGGGGTCTACGGCTGGGAGGACCACGCCCATTACGCGGCGGCGAAATCCGGCGTGCTGGGTCTGTGCCGCTCCCTGGCGGTGGAACTGGCGCCACGCCGGATCCGGGTCAACGCGGTGATCCCGGGACTGATCGAGAGCCCGCAGTCCCTGGACGAGCAGAATTCGCTGGGCAAAGACGGGTTGGAGGCCGCCGGGAGCATCATCCCGTGGGGCCGAGTCGGCACCGTGGACGAGTGCGCCCGCACCATCCGGTTCTTGACCAGCGACGACGCCGCCTACGTGACCGGGCAGCAACTGATCGTGGACGGCGGACTCACCGTCCGCTGGCCGAGCTAGACCGCCGGGCATCCCGCCCGTCAGAACACGATTCAAGGAGGAACATCATGGCGCAGACCCTGGCCGGAAAATCCGCGGTCATCACCGGCGGTGCCAGCGGTATCGGCCGCGCGATCGCGGAGATCTTCGTCGAGCACGGCGCCCGCGTCGCTGTCCTGGACCGCAATCGCGAGGCCGCCGAGACCGTCGCCAGAGAGCTGGCAGAGCGGGGGACCGTCCTCGCCCTGTCCGCGGACGTGGCCGACTCGGATTCGATGAATCAAGCGATCGACGGCGCCGCCGAGGCGCTGGGTGGCCTCGACATCGTCGTCGCCGCCGCGGGCATCCTCGACGAGACCCCGCTGTTGGAGATGTCCGTCGAGACCTTCGAAACCACACTCAACATCGATCTCAAGGGGGTCTTCCTGGCGGCTCGCTGGTCGGTCCCGCACCTGATTGAGCGCGGCGGTGGACGCATCATCAACATCGCCTCCCAGCTCGGCATCAAGGGCGGCGTGGGGCTGACCCATTATGTGGCCGCGAAGGCCGGAGTGATCGGCATGACGAAAGCCCTCGCCCTGGAACTCGCCGAGCATCAGATTCTGGTGAACACCATCGCGCCCGGCCCCATTCATACTCCGCTCGTTGACGGTCTCAGTGAGGAATGGAAACAGGCGAAGCAGGCTGAGCTGCCCCTGGGGCGCTTTGGCCGAGCCGAGGAGGTCGCGCCGACGGCGCTGCTGCTGGCTTCCTCGCCCGGCGGGGACCTCTACACAGGGCAGACACTGGGCCCGAACAGCGGCGACGTGATGCCCTGATGTGTGGCGCCTGCGGCGGTGGTCGACCGGTTTCGTCGACCACCGCCTTCATCAACGAGCACGGTGTGAAGAATACCGTGCTCGTTGCGCTGCGCGCGGACCTGCCCCGAGGGTGGGCGCTCACCGCGCAGGGTGATTCCTGGGTGCTGCGCGGGGCCACCGGGTCTCAGTGCGTCTACCCCGATATCGACGACCTGTTGCACGATCTTTTCCTGCGGTGGAGCATTCCGACTCCCGCAGTATTGCAACGATCCAAGGGTCTGTGACGCGGTTCACTGAACATTCGATGAAGTTTTTTCGTGAGGATTTGCTCGCGGCTTCGTCTCTAGTGGTGTCTGGCAAGAACATGCCCTGCCCGAAAAGTGGCAGTGACAACGATGCGACACCCGCGAAGGAGGCGACAGCTGCTGTGAGTATTTCGACCACTCAGCGCCGCACCGGACGGCTTGGATTCGACTCTGCGCCACTGAATGCGCGAGCGCCGTTCGGCGCCACTTTCTGAGAGGGTAGCCGTAGAACGCCGGGTTCTCGGCCCGTCGCTACCGGTTAGTAATCAAATGCTACTCCAGAGTATGTTACTGACACGAATCAAAATCTGGGTGAAATATAGACCCCACGGGTGCCATTGTCTCAGTTTTAATGTCACTCTAAGTTGAACACTCACGTTGCCGCCCATTCCTGGCCCACACCGTAGCGCCTCGAATTCCACGACCCTGGATTCGTCGCGCCCAAATTCAAGAGCACAAGAGGGAAAGATCACTGTGACACCAGTATCGGAATGCCTGGACCAGGCATGCGAAATTTCATCCACCAGCTTCGAAGTGATGATGACCGTCGGGCGGTTCCTGATGACGCTCTCGGCCGGCTTGTTCGCCGCCTACGTCGTCTTCTTTGGTGGCGCTCTGGTGCTGTTCGCACTGCGTGACCTTTTCTCGCCGCATGCTTCTTCGGCCTCGGATCACGGTGGTCAGCCTCCGGCGGGGGCACGACCGGTCGTGGGCTCGGCGTCCGCCGAGGCCCGCCCGACCATCCCGGCATTGGCACGCACCGCTCATGTTGCGCGGGACTATGCCGCGGCCCAACGGCCGCTGAAGACCTGGAACGCTCAAGGGGGCGCGTCGCTGTGATCATGCTCTTCGGCCAGAGAGTCGATGTGGTTCTGCTCATCGCGCTGCTGCTCATCTTCAGCGCCGTGGTCTACGGTGTGACCCTGCTGATCTTGTCCCGCTTCGAGCGCCGGGGTCGTCCTGCCGACGAATACGTCGAAGCGGCGAGGGCCTATGCCGACGGAGTCCACGTCGTTTTCGTGCTGCCCTGCCTCAACGAGGACCGGGTGATCGGCAACAGCCTGGATCGGCTCAGCGCGATGGACAGCGATCGGATGACCTTCCTGGTCATCGACGACGGCTCCGATGATGACACGGCTGCCATCGTCGAGGCGCACCCGGACGAACGGGTGAAGCTACTGCGTCGAGTGGCCCCGAACGCTCGCCAGGGCAAGGGGGAGGCCCTCAACGCGGCGATCCCGCTGATCCGTCGCGGACTCATTGCCCCCGGGATGGACCCGGAGAATGTCATCGTCTGCGTCATCGACGCCGACGGCCGTCTCGACCCGGAGGCGATGGAGAAGGTACTGCCCCTGTTCGTGGACTCCCAGCTGGGGGCCGTGCAGGTGGGGGTGCGCATCAACAATCGCTCCAGCAACCTGTTGGCCCGAATGCAGGACATCGAGTTTGTCCTCTACACCAAGGTCTTCCAGCGCGGACGGCGCCACCTCAACAGCGTCGGCCTGGGCGGCAACGGACAGTTCGTTCGCCTCGCGGCCCTGAACATGCTGGGCGAGAAGCCCTGGTCGCGCAGTCTCGCCGAAGATCTGGATCTCGGGGTGCAGTTGATGGTCAACGGGTGGAACACCGAGTTCGAATCCTCGGTGGCCGTGCACCAGCAGGGTCTGGAAGACATCAAGCGCTGGGTAAAACAGCGCACCCGCTGGTTCCAGGGTCACCTGCAGAGTTGGACCATGATCCCCTGGGTCATGCGCAATCTCTCCGGTACCCGCCGCGTGGACCTGACCTATCACCTCAGCTCACCGATCCTGCTGCTCATTGGGTCTCTACTGTCAATCGCTTTCGCGCTGTGGACCGTGTACCTCGTGGTGGCAGCTGTGACGCTCACCCTGCAGTTCTCGCCGTGGTGGATCACCGCCTACCTGATCGCCTTCGGTGTGCCCCTGCTCTACGGAGTCGTGTACTGGAGACAGAACCGCCACGACGGTAGCGGGCTGGTCAAGACCTTCCTGCTCATGCACCTGTTCACGCTCTACTCCACCCTGTGGTTCCTGGCCGGATGGCGCGCCACCTGGAAGACACTGCGCGGCGAGATGGGCTGGTCCAAGACCGAGCGCATCGAGGAACACGCGGTGCAGGATGCCGCCGAAGACCCGGTGGATCACCACGCCAAGGCGTAACGATGAAGATGACGATGATGATGACCGAGACCTCAAGGAGCCTTCTGCATGATGTCACGCACCGGACGACGAATCGGGGTCTGGGCGGCCAGCGCTGCCTTCGTCGCCGTCGTCACGCTCATCGCCGTCGTCATCATGCGCGCTGAGAACACCTGGAACGAAGGCGAAACCCACGGTGACTGGCAGGTCCGCTACAACGGCCACGGCACCGTGAGTGGAGACGCGTCCTCGGTCACGCTGGAGCCGAAATCCGCCGAATCCTGGGACGTCACCCACGGCGGGCTGGTCCACACCGTAGGACAGTGCGACAGTCCCGAGTTCTCCCTCACGGTGCACACCGAGGCTGCTGTCCGACAGGGCGAGCCCAATGTGTGGGAAGTCGGCTGGGTGCTGTGGAACTTCACCGACGACACCCACTTCTATGCCGTCGTGCTCAAGCCCAACGGCTGGGAGCTGTCCAAGCAGGACGCCGACTACCCCGGAAACCAGCGCTTCCTTGCCTCCGGCTCGGAACCCACGTTCCCCATCGGCCAGGACTACCGGGTCACCGTGGAACAGGACGGGGCCACTGCCACGGTGTTCGTCGACGGGGAGGAACTGGTCACCTACACCGACGAGGATCAGCCCTACCTCAACGGCAGCATCGGCCTCTACACGGAGGACGCCCGCGTCCGCTTCTCCGACTTCGACCTACCCGACTGCGCCCGCTCCTGATCCGAGCCGCCCCGGTCCACCACCGCACCCCACCGTGCCCTCCCCAGACCTCAAGGACAGATAGAACACCATGGACAGCCCGTCATATCGACTCTCACGCAAAGCCAAATTCGGGTGGATCTTCGCCGCCCTGCTCGTCCCCGTCCTCATCGTCGGGGCGGTCTTTTGGGTCACCGATGACAGCCTCGTGCCCTTCGAAGGGTCCACGCTCACCCACGAATTCATCGAGGATGTGCCCGCCGGGGTCGCCGCCGAGGACGACAGCCCGATCCTCGACACCCGCTACGGCAACGAGGGCGGCGCCGAGACCCTGGTGGTCTACGACGAAGACGCTCCCGATGAGGTCGGTGCCGACATACACGCCATCCTCGCGGCCAATCTCGCCACCCATTTCGGCATGGTCCAGATCCGCCAGCTCGACGACTACGAGGCCGGGGAGATCAACGACTACGACGCGATGATCTACGTGGGCGCCAGCTACTCCACCGAAACGCCGACCGCCCTACTCGACGACGTGCGCGCCGGTGAGGTGCCCGTGATGTGGCTGGGCTACAACGTCTCCCAGCTCGCCGACCGTGACGCCGAAGCAGGCATCGCCTTCGCCAACCAGTACGGCTGGGACCCGATGAACCGGGTCGCCGTTGACGGAACCGTCGTGGACGAGCTCGACTACGAGGACCGCACTGTCACCCGCGAGATCCAGACCGGCGGATCCGTCAATGTGCCCCGCGAACTTTCCGATGAGGTTGAGGTGCTGGCCACCGGATACTGCCACCACGAGGACGAGGCAGTGGTGTGTGCCGAGGGACTCGATGAGACGAGTGCGCCCTGGATTTTCCGCTCCGACAACCTCACCGTGGTCACCGAGATCCCGTTCCACTACCTGAACACCAACGGGCTCTACACGATCTACGCTGACCTCTACTACGACCTGCTCGATTCCGACGCCGAACCGGTGCGCCAGGCTTCGGTGCGCTTCGAGGATGTGGGTCCCGAAGCCAACCCCGAGCACCTGCGCGATATCGCCGACTACCTCTCGGAGGAGGGCGTGCCGTTCCAGGTCGCCGTCGTGCCCGTGATGGTGGACACCACCCCGGACGAAGACGCCTACTACGGGCTCTCCCTGCTGGATTCACCCGACGTCGTTGAGGCACTGAAATACATGCAGGAGCGCGGCGGCACCCTCATTCAGCACGGCACCACCCACCAGTACTCCTCGGATCGCAATCCCTACTCGGTGCGCTCGGGCGAGGACTACGAGTTCTACGCGCACCGCTGCTCGGCCACCGAGGAACCGCCTTACGAGTGGGAGGAATGCCAACAGGATTCCTGGATCCGCAAGCTCGGCCCCGTGGCCGCCGACTCCATCGAAGACCACAAGGCCCGCATGGAGCGCGGCAAAGAGATCATGATCGAGGCTGGCCTGGGCGAGCCCACCGTCTTCGAGACCCCGCACTACTCGGGATCCATCAACTCCTACCTGGCCATGGCTGAAGAGTACGACGCACGCTACGAGCAGGTCGAATACTATGGCGGCTCCATCTCCCACGGTGAGATCACCCCGGAGCACAGCGTCAGCCAGGTGTTCCCGTACTCCGTAAAGGACATTTACGGTTCCACCGTCTACCCGGAGAACATCGAGAACGTCACCGAGGTGCAGCAGAACAACCACGACCCGCGGCCGCCGTCATCTCTGCTGCAGCGCGCCGAGAACAACCTCGTGGTGCGCGAATCCACGGCCAGCTTCTACTTCCACCCGTTCCTGAATCACGACTACCTGCGCGAGATGGTCGACGGGCTAAAAGAGATGGACTACGAATTCGTGCCGGTAACCGAACTGCGGTGATCCAGGGCGGCGCGCAGAGTATGCGCCACCGAGAGGGCGGTGAGCCCGGAGGTCTTCGGATTCTCCGGGCTCGGCGCCGACTCGAAACTGAACCGGAACCGACCCTCCGGACCCGAGGCTGACACCTCGTGTGCACTCAACTCGGCACTGGGATCGGCCAGTAACTCCACCTCGACCCGAGTCAACGACGCCGCCAGTTGCGTGGCGTCGTCACCGGGGAACCCGCCGCGGGTGGCCCAGGCCAGGGCCACCGCCACATTGACATTGCCCGGAAACAGCTCGATGGCCTCAGCAGGATGACCCGAGAACACGGTCACCGGATCCTCGCCCGGGGTGAGGCGCTCCAGCCGCGCGGTCTGCTCCGCCTCCATCCACGGGCGGACCAGCGACGACGCCAGCTTCCGAGTGCGGATACGCACCGCATCCAACCCACCCGCCTGCGCTGCCGAAGCGAGCACGTCGAAACCGCCGATCGCCCCGTGAGTGACCCACAGCCGCCCCGGGCCGCCCAGCAGGTCCCGGGCGGCGTCGGCGTTAGCGAGGGCACCCACCGAGGTCAGCACCAGATCCCGGTCGGCGGCGATCACCTCGGGACCGCGGAGCCGGGCAGGGGCGACCCCGGCGCACTCCACCACCACATCGGCGTCGTCCAGAGCCGACTGCCACTGCCCATCGGTGGCACCGGGGAACAGGTCCACCCCATGATCGCCGCGCCGACGGTGAGCCTCGACGTCGCGCACCACCGCGCTCAGCTGGATACGCCCGGACTCACGTTCCGGGCGCAGCTCGGCAGCCAACTGACGGCCAATCGCCCCGAACCCCAACAGCAGTACCTGGTGAGGTCGAGGTGATGACGGTGTCGAGGGTCTCGACGATGCTGAGCTCATGGTGCCTCCTTCGTTGACACCATCTCATCACAGCGCCCTAGCCAGCAGGGGTCTGATCCTCCGCGGCCCGCAGGACGAGGGCCTCGAAACCCCAGCCGAGGGGAACCGCAGCCTCGAGCGCGAATCCATGGCGTCCGGCGAGCTCTTCGAAGTCCTCTCTGCGTCGCGGCGGAGCGCCTGTGACCACCAGCCGACCCAAATCCAACGCGGCGGGGCGTGGGGCGAGTGCGTCCGGACGTAGAGACTCCAGAATCACGAAACGGTCGGCTGATCCGATCCACGTCGGAAAGGAAGCAACGAGCTCTGCGTCGGTGCTCTGCGACCAGCTCAGGGAGGACACGATGACGTCGTAGCGACGGTGCGACGTCGCCGAGGGGGCGCCCCGATCCAGAATCTCGACCGTTCCGCCCAGCCCCCGCTGTCGGACAATCTCCTGCAGCGGCACCGTTCCGAAACCGAGCAGCCCGGTATGGGAGACCGTCGACCACCATGGCTGATCGAAGAGGGCGTCCAAAACGTAGTGCAGCTGCTCAGCGTGCTCGTCCGCCTCCTGCTGCAACTCGGGATCCTCAGCAGACTGCTGCGTCAGGCTGGTGCCAAACCAGAGTTCCCAGGCACTCGCTCCAGGGCGACTCAAGACGTCGGGCAGGGCCTGTAGGGCGAGCGTCTGATGAGCTTCGAACCCGACGAAATCCTCGCGCAAGTGCTCGTCGTCGACCACGGTGCGACCCAGCGCGGTGAGTTCCCACTGATCGTGGTCGCGTTGGAGGATCTGCTGTTCCTCGAGAGCCGAGAGCACCAGCTCAAGTCGGTCGACAGGGACGCCGAGAGCCGCACCGAGCCGGGCCGAGGTCTGCGTGTTCGGGGTGGCGAGGGCATCAATCAGTCCGACCTGCACGGCGCTGCGGAGGGTGAACCAGCGAGTGACCTCAGTGAGATCGGGCAGGGCGGCCGAAGGCTCGACGTTCTCGACGTGCGTTGCTTTTGCCGTGGCGGAAGCGGGTTGTGCGGAGACGTGATGATGCCAGTACCCGGTGATATTGAGCCGGTCGCGCGGCATGCCCAGGTCACGGGTCAGGTACCGGCGCACGGGGATAAGCGCCGAGCTCTCCGCGGCAGCCCACACGTACCCCTCTCCCGGAGGGAGATCCAAGGACTGCAGCGCTTCTACAAGGCCGGCGTCGTCGAGCCGATGATGCCAGGTCACCGTATCCTCGGGTCCGGCCGCCAGTGGCTGTTCCGCGGTGGCGTCGCGGACGAAGAGATGACAGATCACCCGGGCCGCGGTGGGTCGCTCTTCCAGGAAGCGTGTCACGGCCGGAAGCGCCGTCTCATCCCCGAGCAACACAATCCAGTCCAGATCCTCGGGTAGCACCGTCGATGACTTCGGACCCACGAACCACAGTTCATCCCCCGGGGCGGCGTTGTTCGCCCATCGGGAGGCCGGGCCGTCGTGGCCGAGGACGAAGTCGAGGTCCAGTTCCTGAGCCTCGCCATCTACGCGGCGGGGCGTGTAGTCGCGACCGAGGCGATGCTCGGTGCGCGTCCATTCGATGCCGTAGGGAAGCTGCTCCGGAAGCACGTCGGCGACGGGTGCGTTCTCGGCGAAGATCAGCTTGATGTGATCGTCGAACGCGGGCGAGGCGAATTCCGGTTGCCTGCGGCCAGCTGCTTCGAAGGAGCCGAGCTGCGGCCCACCGACGGTGATGCGTCGCATGCTCGGCGTGACGTCGGCGACGCGTCGCACTTGCACGTTGCGCAGGACCAGAGGGTGGGTGACCAGGCCGCGTCGCGTCATGAGCCGAACAGTTCCTCGATGACATCCAGGGTCGCCATGGCTTCATCGTAGTTGCCGCGGACGGCCCAGTACGGCAGGTCGTAGGCCTGACCCGAGGAGAAGGCCGGCAACGAGGCGTAGACCGGATTCTCGGACAGGGTCTCCACATCGGTGGTGTCTGCGTTGAACCCCATGACGAACATCGTGGGCTGGGTCAGCGTGGATCCCACTTCCTCACTCGAGAGGGTGAACATATCCCCACCCGGGGCATAGGGCTCGAAGTCCCCCTCCGCATACAGGGGGGCGGCCTCGATGCCGAGCTTCTCCATTTCCTGCGGCAAGCCGCTGTCCTCGATGATGACGTAGGGCTGGGAATCGCCGGTGAAGGAGACGTAGACGGCCTCCCCCTCCGGGGCAGTGATGTTCGCGGCGACCTCGTCCACGCGCTCGTCGTAGCTCTGGCTCAGTGCGGAGAATGTATCGGCGTCATCGAAGACGTCGACGGCCAGGAACTCGAGCTGCTCCTGCCACGGCTCCAGCTCCGCGTCGACGATCACCGTGGGCGCGATCTTGGAGAGCTCATCGTAGGCATCAACCGCGAGTCCCTGGGGGAATCCGAGCCCACCGGCGATGATCACATCGGGGTCGGCCTCCAGAATGGCCTCGAGGTCGAAACCATCGGCGGACCAGGTCAGCCACTCGGTGTTCTCGGTTGCGGCGGCGTCCGCCCATTCCTCGGGGAAGCTGCCGTCATAGTCGAAGTCGCGAGAGGTGGTGGCGATGACGGGCAGGTCCAGGTTGAAGAGGTACCCCGTCAGGGAATAGTTCAGTGAGACCACCCGCTGCGGATCGGTCGGCACGTCCACGGTGCCCTGAGCGGTCTCGACCGTGCGGGTCTCCGAGGAGGCCTGCGTGGTCTCCTCGGCGCCAGCGGAGCCGTCATCCGCCGGAGTATCGGCGCTGCAGCCGGTCAGGAGTACAGCGGCGGCGGCGACGGTGACGCAGGCGCGTCGCACAGCAAGGTTCATCATCAAGTCCTCCGAAGGATCGAAACCGGCCGCGGGAGCCGGAAGCCGTCAATAACGGCACAAGGTCATTTGCTACCGAAGTTAGACTAAGCTGAGCAGCCACGAGACGGGGTTGCCGGAGGTGACAACTTGAGGTCCGGGGGTGACATTCCGACCCGGCATGCTCGCGAGAGGACGAGTCGACTGTGCACACTAGAGCGGCGGACGCCATGCCGGAAGACACCAGCATTCGCTTTGCCGGTCATGCGACGCATCACCACGAGGTGCCGCATCTGATCTACGTTGTGACCGGCACCGCTCATCTCACCGTAGGCAGGACCCCCGTGACCGTGACCACCGACGAAGGCGTCTGGCTGGCCGCGGGCATTCCGCATTCCGCCGTCTACGACGAGAACACCTCCGTGTTCGGGCCGTTCCTGGACGACCACGTCACCCCTGCCGGCGGGCTGCAGGTGCTGCGCCGGGTGCCACAGCTTCGGGAGGCCGTGCTCTCGATCCTCGTCTCGACCCCGCGCACCGAAACCGAGATCACCGCTTGCAGGAAGGTGCTGGGAGAGACCCTCATCGAGGTGAGCGCCACGCTGTTCCACCTCCCCGAACCGCAGCACACGGTAATTCGCCGCATCGCCGAAGAAGCCCGTCATGGTGCCTCCAGCCTGGATGCCCTGGCCCGGCGGCATCACCTCAGCCTGCGACAGGTGCAACGGATCTTCCACGCCGAAACGGCGATGACGTTCTCCCACTGGCGGACCAGGGCGAGGCTGAATGAGGCCGCCCGATACCTGCTCAACGGTGATTCGCTGACAACGGCCGCGCATCGGGTGGGGTACTCGTCGTCGACGAAGCTTGGCCAGGCATTGGCTCGCGAAGGCGGGTTGACGGTGACTGCGCTGAAGGCCGATCCCCGGCAGGCGGTGGCCGACGCGATCGCCGCGAAGGACCGGATGGGTACGGATGACCGCCGGCACGCTTGACGAGGCCACCGTGGTCGAAGCGGGGTCGCCGCGGGCGCGTCGGGTGGCCACGCTGCTGCGGCCCCTGAGTCTGCTGGCGGCGCTGGCCCTGCTGTGCTGCGTGACGCTGGCGAGCATGGGTGTGGGATCGACGAGTATCTCCTGGGCGACGATTCTCACGGCGCTGACCGCACCGGATGGGGCGTCGGCCGAGCACATTGCCGTCGTGAATCTGCGTCTGCCACGGACCCTGCTTGCGATCGCCGTGGGAGCCTCCTTGGCCGTGGCCGGTGCGCTCATGCAGGGCCTCACCCGCAACCCGATGGCCGATCCGGGGCTGCTGGGCATCAACGCGGGCGCGGGATTCGCCGTCACGATCGCGGTCATGTTCCTCGGCGTCACCCGGATTGACCAGTACCTGCCCTTCGCCTTCCTCGGCGCGGTGCTCGCCGCGGTGGTCGTCTACGGCATCGCCCTGCGCGGCTCGGCGGGTGCAACACCCTTGCGGTTGACCCTCGTGGGGCTGGCCCTGGGCGCGGTGCTCATGGGCGTCTCCCGCACGCTGGCGCTGATGGACGTCGCGACGTTCGACCGGATGCGGTTCTGGGAGGCCGGAACGCTGGTGGACCGTCCGGGCGGTACCCTCGCCACCGTGCTTCCGTGGATGATCATCGGTGTGCTGCTCGCGCTCTCCTGCGCCGGCGCCCTCAACAGCCTGGCCCTCGGCGATGACGTGGCGCGGGCCTTGGGCGTGCGGATCGGTTGGACACGAGGAGTCGTTGTGGTGGCAGTGACGCTGCTGTGCGGTGCAGCGACGGCGGCGTGCGGCCCGCTGGCCTTCGTCGGACTGATGGTGCCGCACCTGTGCCGCTGGGTGGTCGGCCCGGATACCAGGTGGATCGTGACGATGTCCCTGGTGGTGGGCCCGGTGGTGCTGATGGCCGCCGACATCCTAGGACGCGTCATGGTGGGCAACGGAGAGCTGCAGGTCGGCATCGTCCTGCCGCTGCTGGGAGCGCCGCTGCTGGTGCTATTGGCTCATTCACGACGGGCGCGTCCGCTGTGATCCGGTCTGCCGAATCCGTCCCGTATCTGGAGATCCATCGCGGCCCGGTTCATCTGAGGCTCGCCCGCCGTGGAGTGATCGTGCGGGCGGTGATCGCCGTGTTCTGTCTCGTCGTCGCCGCCGGGTCATTGCATCTGGGCAGCTACCCCATCAGCCCGGGGGAGTTGTTCGCCGTATTCACCGGCAGCGACGATGAGCTGCTGCGCATGGTGGTGCTGGAATGGCGCTTGCCCCGCATCGTTGCCGCCCTGCTCTTCGGCTGGCTGCTGGGCGTCAGCGGCGCGGTCTTCCAGTCACTGACCCGCAATCCGCTGGGCAGCCCCGACATCATCGGCTTCAACGCCGGCGCCTTCACCGGGGTCGTGGTCGCGATGCTGCTGGGTGCGGTCAGTTACGCAGCGATGACACTAGGCGCTGTGATCGGTGGTCTCATCACCGCGCTCGCGGTGTACTCGCTGTCGTTCCGCCGCGGGGTCAGCGGATTCCGGTTCATCATCGTCGGCATCGCCATCGGCGCCTTCCTCTCGTCGGTGAACTCCTGGTTCTCCGTGTACGCCGACATCGACTCGGCGATGCGGGCCGCGGTGTGGGGCGCGGGTTCCCTGGCGCTGACGTCGTGGTGGGCGCTCGGGACGGCGGGGCTGGTAGGGGCACTCGTGGCGCTGGTGCTGCCCAGCGCCCAGCGCACCCTGGTGCTGATGGAGCTGGGTGACGAGGCGGCCTCGGCGCTGGGTGTGCGTGTAGAGCGATCGCGGCTGCTGCTGATCCTGCTCGGCACGGTGACCACGGCGTTAGTCACCGCGGCGGCCGGACCCATTGCGTTCGTGGCGCTCGCGGCACCCCATATCGCCCGGCGCCTGGTGGGTCGCGGTGAGTCAGTCGACGTCGGCGCATCCGGCGCGATCGCGGCCCTACTGCTGTTGCTCTCCGACGTTGCTGCGCAGCATGCCATCCCGGGTGCCTCGCTGCCCGTCGGGGCCGTGACCGTCTGCTTGGGTGGGGCCTATCTGATCTACCTCCTGCTGGTCGAATCAAAGCGCTGACTCGGTAGACTGGGGCACCGTGCCTACCCCACCCTTCGAGGAGCCCCGCACGATGTCTGACACCCCCGAGAACGCCGCGCCGTCGGAGCAGCCGATCGACGACGCACCCCCGCACCGTCGCACCTCCGTGCCCGGCAACCTGGTGCGCGGTGCCCTGATCGGCGCCGTCGAGACCGTGCCCGGGGTATCGGGCGGTACCGTGGCACTGGTGGTGGGGATCTACCACCAGATCATCGACTCGGCCTCCGCCGTCATCTCGGCCTTCCGGCGCCTGGTGACCGGACCCGACCGCAAGGCCGGATTCACCGCCGAACTGGCGCGGGTGCACTGGAAAGTGGTGCTACCGGTTGCCATCGGAATGCTGCTCGCGGTCTTTACCGTGGCCGGACCGATGGCGGACGCGATGGAGAACCACCCGGTGACCATGCGTGGCCTGTTCTTCGGTATGGTGCTCGCCTCCGTGGCCGTGCCCGCGCGGATGATGCTCGAGGACCTCAGCTTCCGCCGCGTGCAACATCAGATCCTCGGCAAGGACTCCACCCACATCCGGCTGCGCCCCTGGCATGTGGCGCTCGGGGTGGTGGCCGCCGTCGGGATCTTCTTCCTCGTCTCCCTGCCGCCCACCGACGTCGAACCCAGTCCGCTGGTGCTCATCCCGGCCGCCGCGGTGGCCATCTCCGCGCTGGTGCTGCCCGGGCTCTCCGGCTCGTTCTTGCTGCTGACCTTCGGGCTCTACGAACCGACGCTGCGCGCCGTCGACAACCGGGACTTCGGCTACCTGGGCATCTTCATGGTGGGTGCCATCCTGGGCATGATCGTGGTGGTCAAGGTGCTGAAATGGCTGCTGGAGCACTATCACACCCTCACCCTGGCGGTGCTGACCGGGGTGATGATCGGCGGGCTGCGCACCCTGTGGCCCTGGCAGGATGAGGCACGCACCCTGGCCGCGCCTGGATCGTCGGGCGAGGCGTGGACCGTGGTGGGGCTGGCGGCGGCGGGCTTCGCCGTCGTGATTACCCTGGTGATCATTGACGCGCGCATGGTGCGTCGCCAGCGCGCCGAACAGCTGGCCCAGCTGCGCCGCACCCGGCGGGGCCCGACCGGCTCATAGGCGCCGCGCGCGCATCTGCGCCATGCTGGGGCGATGACCGCATCTGCTGAGCACCCCGCCCCCGGGATCCGTCCCAACGAGACCGTCGTCCCGCTACTGACCTGCTTGGACGAGGACGCCACCGTCGAATTCTTCACGGCGCTGGGGTTCGAGAAGACCTGGGATCAGCGCCGACCCTACCTCTACCTGGCTTTCCGGTTCAGCGCGTTCGAGCTGCACTACGGCCACGGCGCACCCGATCTCGACCCGGCGGCCGAGCAGACCGGCGGCTGCCTGGTGATGGTCGACGACGTCGCGGCTTACCATGCAGGGTTCGTGGCCGGGCTGCGCGCCCACTACGGGAAGGTGCTGGCCCGAGGGCTGCCGCGGATCACTCGCTACCGGCCCGGGGCTTCTCGCTTCTCCGTGGTGGATCCCAATGGCAACGTCATCATCGTGATCCAGCGCGACGAGCCCTCCGAGCTGGAATACGGCGGATCAGCGGAACTGACCGGGCTGGCCAAAGCCATCGACAATGCGCGGATCCTGCGTGAGTTCAAGACCGACGATCTCGCCGCCTCGCGCGCCCTGAAATCCGGGCTCAAACGGCACAGTGAGACGGCCACGGTGACCGAGCGGGCGGTCGCGCTGGCCGCACTGATTGAACTGAGCGTGGCCCTCGACGACCCAGCAGCGGCGCACCAGCGCGGCGAGGAACTGCGCGGGCTCCCCCTCGATGACGCCGCGCGCGCTGCGGCACGCGCGGCGGTCGCCGAGCCGGGACTGGTGGAGCCCTACCTGAAGGCGGTGCAGGCTCCCGAGGACGACATCAGAACGTGACGATCGGCTTGATCGTCTCGCCCGACTTCGAATCCTCGAAGGCCTGGTTGATCTCAGCCAGCGGGTAAGTCTCGATCAGCTTCTCGATGGGGAACTGGCCGTTGCGCCACAGGTGCACCAACCGCGGCACGAAGTCCTGCGGCACGGCGTCGCCCTCGATGATCGTCTGGAAAGACCAGCCCTTGAGCAGGGAGGCGCCGACCTCGAAGGTGGCCTCGTCGCCCAGTGCCGGCGCGCCGACCAGCCCGACTCGTCCCTTGATGCCCACCGCATCGGCGGCCTGACGGGTCACGGCGGTGACCCCGGTGGTGTCCAGCGCGACGTTGACGCCCGCGCCCCCGGTGATCTCGGCGAGGCGCTCCGCGAGGTTCTCCGAGCCCGAGTTGATGGTGTGCGTGGCGCCGTACTCGCGGGCGCGTTCCAGGCGGGAGTCCACCAGGTCGATCGCGATGACGGTGGTGGCGCCCACAGCCGCAGCAGCCATGATGGCGGCGGAACCGACCGCACCCGTACCGAAGACGGCTACGGTCTCGCCGGCGCCCACGGACAGGGAGTTGATGATGGAGCCCGCACCGGTCATCAGCCCGCAGCCCAGCGGGCCGAGCAGCTCCAGTGGGGCGTCGTCGTCGACCTTCACCACGGAGCGTGCGGACACGTTGGCGTGGCTGGCGAAGGAGGACTGGCCGAAGAAGTGCGAGGACACCGAGGTGTCGCCGTCGGAGAGAGCCGTGGTGCCATCGGGGCGGGTGCCGGCGAAGTTGTAGTCATAGAACTGCTGGCAGTAGGCGGGCTTACCGGTCTGGCACTGCGTGCACTCGCCGCAGGAGTTGAAGCCCAGGACCACCTTGTCGCCGGGTTTGAAGGCGGTGACGCCCTCGCCGACCTGCTCGATGACGCCGGCCCCTTCGTGTCCGAGCACCGCGGGTAGGGGAGTGGGGTAGACCTGATCGCGCACGATGGCATCCGTGTGGCAGACGCCGGTGGCGGTGAGCTTGACCTGCACCTCGCCCGGACGCGGGTCGTCCAAGGTGAGGGTGGTGATTTCGAAGGGTTCGCCGGTGCCCCGGGTGATGGCTGCGGTGATCTGCATGAGAATCCTCTTTCCTTCTTCAGGGTCGCCGTGCGGCGACCGGGAGTCGAGGTGTGCCCGAACGGGCAGCGCCACCTTCACCGTACTCCTGCTCGCGGAAGTAATCCAGATTTGAACTAAGGGTGACGTCGAGTGCGGGTGGTACTCCAGGTGGTGTATTTTTTTAGCCAATCGGCTAACTCTTCTCGTAGAACGGGTAACTCTTCGGTAGCCAAAGGGGAAGGTGTGCAAATAGATATTGCCAATACCTGCGACCTGTTGCACTATTGCTGTATAGATTCTTCTCGTTAACGCCCACCGTGCGCCCAGATTGAATTGTCAATTGTCGGCGCTCTTGAATTTCCGCCTCGTGTGCCCGTGCTCATCTGCTCGGCACGCGCCGTCGGTATTCGCATCCACCTTCGACCACACCCTGCGACTTCTCTGCTTCACCTCACCCACATTGAGCTTGCTTCACCACACCCACTTTGAGGAGAAAATTATGGCCGCCACAAACACAAATACAAAGCGACGCAAGGTCCTCGCAGTTCTGGCCGGAGGCGTCGTTCTCGGCGTTGGCGGGGCCATGGTGCTCGCGGCCTGGACCGACTCGGAATTCGCTACGGGGGACTTCGGCGCCGGATCTTTCAACCTCGAAGGATCAACCGCGTCGGCCACCGCAGGCTTCAGCGATCACGCTACCGACGCTAACCCGGCCGAACTGGAATTCACCCTCCCCCTTGCTGAAAACCTCGCCCCGGAAGACGTGGTCTACGCACCGTTGTGGGTGCGACTCGACGCCGATACCACCAGTCCAGCGACCCTCGCGGGCACCGGTGCCGTAGGCAGCGGCGAGAACGCCGAGCACTTGGGATACGAGGTCTACGCGATCGGACCAGCTGCCGACTGCGATGCGAGCGCAACCAGCGGCACCCTGATCTCTTCCGGCGCGGACGGACTCAACACCTTTACCGCGGGCGACACCGTTCCTCTCGCCGTTGGTGATGGTGGCGATGCCGGAGAAGCCGTACAGCTGTGCTTCGTTGTCACTGCCTCCGCGGACTTGGAACAGGGTGAAGAGGCAACGGGCACCTGGCAGTTCACGGCGACCTCTAACTGAGTTCCGCTATGAAGACGCGCCGTCAGACGAGGGAGTCCCGGCGCTTGAGGTTGCTCAGGATCCGTGCATTGCTTGCAGCGGGTATTGTCCTGGGGCTGGGCGCGGGCGCGACTCTCGCTGCGTGGGTTGATAGCGAGCAGGCGACGAGCACGGTCTCGTCCGGCACGTTCGGGATTGTCTCGCGGTCCGGTACCGGGGCCTTCAGCGAACACGAGAGCCCACAGGCGGCGCTCGTCGTTCCGCTGGACGCCACCGGGCTGTACCCGGGGCAATCCAGGGCGGCCCTGGTGCAGATCCAAGCCAACGGATCGGTCCCGGGGACGGTGAACATCACGGCCGCATCCGCGACCGACCCCGCCGGCAACCCGCTGAGCGCGAATGCTGCCGCGTTGCGCGACGCACTGTCGGTGGGGGTGCGCGTGACGAGCTCGGCATCCGCGACTCCGCCCGCATGCACCACGGGTACGACTCCAGATGTCACCGTGACGGGTATCGGGAATCTTCCCTCTCTGACCGAGGCGTCCCTTGAAGCGGCCGGCGGGAATACGGTGTCGTATTGCATCATCGTGACGTTGGATTCTTCGGCCCCGAACAACGTTCAGGGACAAGAGGTTCGTGCACAGTGGACGTTCACAGGAACCTCAGGATAAAAACCCCGTCATGGGAGTGGAGGAACCGATGCCCAGCACCCGGAGCCGATCCCGCGCACCGCGGCATCGGGACGATGCAGGCGGCACCGCGCAGCCTGCCGCTCGTGCCCGTCGTGTCTCCGGGATCGCCGGTGAGGCGCTGTTGTGGGTGGCTGCCCTCGCCGGTCTGGTGTGTATCGCGCTGGTGGTCCTCGCCTTCGCCGCGAATATCACTCTCATCATGTTCAAGACCGGGTCGATGGCGCCCACGATTCCGGCGGGCTCCGTGGCCGCCGTGCAACAGGTATCGGCATCTGAAATCTCCGTCGGAGACGTGGTGACAGTCGACCAGGAGGATCAGCTCCCGGTCACCCACCGCGTGACTTCGGTGGCGGCCGGGACGAGTGGGGATAGCAGGGTGATCACGATGCGCGGCGATGCCAACGCTGAAGACGACCCGTTCCCGTACGAGGTCTCCTCCGTGCGGACGGTGCTGTTTTCGGTACCGGGTGCCGCGCCGGTGATTACGGCGTTCGGCAACCCCTTCGTGCTCGGCGCTCTCACGTTGGTCGCCTCGGTGCTGGTGGGCTGGGCGTTCTGGCCGCGTGCCGCGCAGCAACGCGACGATGAGGAGTCACCTTGAGTCGAAAGTGGTCCTCGCACGTCCGTTTCCTCCTCGGTGCGGGTCTCTCCACGTTGGCTTTGTGTGTCGGGACGACGGAGGCCTGGGCTGCGCCCACCCGCGACATCGTGCAGGGAGATTATTTGCGGATCGTCTCGGTGGCTGACTGGCGGAATGCAACCAACCTGGTTCCCGGTGACGTGCTTCAGTGGGATCTGACGATCAGCGCCGATGCGCCCGAGCGCGGCACCGTATCTATCGGCATCAGCGCGTCGGGGGACGCCGCTCTCGCCGTTGACGCCGCGGCCTGCTTGCAGGAGTGGAGCGGTGACGAATGTCCGGGTGGCGCCTCGGAGCTTCGCACCGGGTGGGACCTGCCTCGCGATGGCACGGTGAGTAACGTGATCGACATCGCCGATACCGACATTGCGCACCTCAGGCTTCGGGTCTCCCTAGCCTCCGGAACCGTCGCGGCGGACGTTCTGACAACGGTGCGCGTCCACGCCACCGGAGAGCAGGAGGCGATCGTGGCCGATCCCGGCGCGTCGGCTCGCTTGCCCGACACCGGGGTCTCCACGGCCTTGCCGGCCCTCCTCGTTTCGGGCGTGCTGATACTGGTTGTGGGGGTAGTGCTCACCTTCGCTGCGAACTGGCGCAGGCGCAAGGACGCCCTGGGGGTGCAATCATGAGCGCTCGGCCGGTAAGACGACGGGCACTCGCGGCGGCCGCGGCCGTGGCACTGCTGATCGGTGCGGTGGTCGCGGCTCAGCCTCAGCCGACGACCGCGGCGTTCACCGACGACGCGTATGCGCAAGCGACGGTGAACGCCGGGGAGCTCGCGGCACCGACCATCACGTCGTGCACCACACGTCACGCATTAATAGGTCTAGTTTTTCAGAGTGTCACTATCACGTGGACATCGCCGTATCCCCAAGAACACGTGCGGCTGTCCGCCACGATAAACGGAACCGCGTACCCGATCGCGGCCGGCCAGATCAACGTATCGGGGCCCGTCAACGGCCTCTATACCTACTCCGCGACACTCTCGAGCGCATTGCTGGAGAGTATTATTGGCAACCTTCTCGGAAGCACCACCACCCTGACCGTCTCGAACGTCTACCCCGACCATTGGGTCTCGCAGACCCGGTCACGGCAACTCGACATCGCCCTGCTTGGTCTCACCTCAAGCTGCACTTAATCGAGTCAAGGGTTCGTTGGAAGCATGGCACCTCAGCGCATGTGGCGCGCGGCGAGATGCACCGCATCGGTGAGTCGATCCAGGGCGGGGGTGCCGGAGGTCCAGCGCTGCCAATGCAGGGTGACTTGGGACTGGCCGAGCTCCCCGATCAGCTCCAGGTCCGGGTGGGTGCCCTCGGCGACGCTGGGCGGAACCTGATCGGCCAGCAGCATGCCCCAGCCCAGGCCCGCCTCCACCGCGCGCAGGTACGCTTCCGCCGAGGGCACCAGGTGCCGGGGCGGATCCAGTCGCTGGACCCCGATGGTCCGGGCGTGCTCGGCCAGCCGGGAGCGCTGCAGCCCGTCGCGGGTGCCGAAGTCGATCACCGGAACGTGGCCGAAATCGGGGCTGCCGTCGTCGTTACGGTATTGGTCGAGCAACGAGGTTGCGGCCGCCGGGAAGTAGTCCATGGTGCCTAGGCGGGTGGCGGTGCAGCCGCTCACGGGGGTGGGGTGCTCGGTGATGGCTGCCACCACAGCGCCGGAGCGCAGTAGATCGTGGGTGTGCTCCTGATCCTCCATGTGCAGCTGCAGCACGGCGTCGTCCCAGGTAGCGGCCTGGCGCAGCACCTCCCCGAACCAGGTGGCTAGCGAGTCGGCGTTGACCGCCACTGGCAGCACGGTGCGGCCGCCGGTGCCGCGGCCCAGGGCACGCCGGGTCTCCTCCTCCAGGGCGACCACCTGACGCGCCAGGCGCAGCATCTTCTCCCCGGCGGGGGTGGCCGTAACCGGGATGGTGCGCGCCAGCAGCACTTGGCCGGTCTCTCGCTCCAGGGCTTTGATGCGCTGGGTGAAGGCGGACCCGGAGATGCCGAGTAGAGCGGAAGCGGCGTCGAAGGTGCCCTCGTCGATGGCGGCGGCCAGGGCGCGCAGATGATCGGTGTTCATGAAGTAAAGCTTAATACCCTGAAGAATCTTGCGCTGGTACGGATAATCCAGCGTTCGTAGCGTAGAGGGCATGACGATTCTCGTGACTGGATTCTTCACCGCACTCGCCCTGGTTGTCGCTATCGGGGCGCAGTCGGCGTACGTGCTGCGCCAGGCGATCCGCCGGGACCGCCTCTGGCTGATCGTGAGTATTTGTCTGGTCTCCGACGTCATCCTGATTTTCGCGGGCACCGCCGGAGTGGGCGTCCTCTCCGAGCAGGCGCCGTGGCTGCTCACCGTGCTGAAGTGGGCGGGCGTGGCCTACCTGATCGGCTTCGCCGCAATGTCGTTCCGCTCGGCGCTGCGTCCCCGCGCCACGGGTCTCTCGGTGAACGACGACGCCGGCCCGCAGTCGGTCACTCCTTCCGGTGAGGGAGCCAGCACCAGCAGTGCACCTCGCGGTGACGGCGGCACCGTGCTGACCCAGCCCACGACCCAGCAGATGACGGTGGTGGTCGGTCGCAGCACCCCCGCACAGACCCCGCTGCGCGCGGTGATCCTCGCTGCTCTGTCGGTGTCACTGCTGAACCCGCACGCCATCCTCGACACCGTGGTGCTGCTGGGCACGGTGGCGAACAACTTCGGCGATCAGCGCTGGATGTTCGCCCTGGGCGCGGTACTGGCCTCCTCGCTGTGGCTGGGCGTGCTGACCGTCGGCGGCCGGGCGCTTTCCCGCGTGCTGGACACCCCACGTACCTGGCGCATCATCGACGCCTCGGTGGGCTGCATCATGCTGGCCATCGTCACCACGCTGATCTTGCACTGATCGTGCGCTGGTCCTGCACGGATTCCGTCGTGGTCCGGGGCCGGCGCCCGGTACAGTTTCTGCCATGAGTGCAGCCCCCGGGACGATCACCGTGTCCGCCGTCGTGGTTCAACGTGACGACGGCGCCGTGGCTCTGGTGCGCAAGCGCGGCACCGAGATCTTTATCTTCCCCGGCGGCAAGCCTGAACCCGGGGAGACTCCGCGCCAGGCCGCCGTACGTGAGCTGTATGAGGAAACTGGGATTCAGGCGGAGCCGGCGGCGCTGCAGTACCGCGGCAGCTGCGTCACGAGCGCGGCCAACGAGCCGGGCTGGCGACTGCACGCCGAGGTGTTCGTGCTGCCGGCCGGCGGTTGGGCCGGGCAGCGGCTGCGGGTGCGCGCCGAGATCGAGGAGCAGACATGGGTGATCCCGGGGGCGGAAGACTCCGCACCCGGGATCATCATGGCCCCGCTGTCGCACGAGGTGCTCATCGCGACCTGAGTCTGTTCAGGCCAACTTAGTGGTCATGATCGTGATCATCATGGTCGTGCTCTTCGTCGGCGTGCTCGTCCGCGGCGGATGCTGAGCCGCTCTCGTGCTGCGGTGCCTCCGCGCTGCCCGTCACCACGGACATCTCCACCGGGGTCACATCCAGGTCAATGCGCTGCTCGACTTCTGCGGAGTCCAGGTCCACGATGACCAGCTGCTGGTTCGCGGCGTCCGTAACATACGCTTTGCCGTCGGTGGCCTTGAGGATCGGGCCGGGCTGCTGCCAGTTCTCCTGCTCCTCCCACGCCTCGATGGCGTCGATCCGCTCGGTGACCTCGCCGGTCTCCTCGTCGATCACGTTCAGCTGGCCGTTGTAGGTCAGCACCAGGGCCTCGCCGTCATCGCCGCGTGCCAGCGAGCGGAACCAGTAGGAGGAGTCGAGCTCGACGGTCTGCACCGAATCCTCGAGCGTGTTGATCAGGGCGACCTCGGTGGGACGTTCCTGCTCGGCATCCGGGTCGATCTTCCAGTCGCCCAGCACGATCGGCGAGACCTCGGAGCCCGCCAGGTTGCCGGAGCGCTGGTACTCGGGCTCGACGTCGACCTTGTGGAAGTCGCCGTCGCGGAAGACGACCGGCCCGTTCTCGCAGCCGAAAACGACGACGTCGCTCAGCTCCACCTCCTCGTTGGCCGCTGCGGCAGCCTCACCGTGCACGCCGGGGCAGTCGGTGGTCTCGGCCAGCACTTCGGTGGAGCCGTCCTCGGCGACCTCCACATGCTGCACCGTGGAGCGCGCGTCCTCGGTGCCCTGGGTGGTGAGCAGTGTGCCGTCGGTCAGCTCGATGGCCACCCCGTGGTGTGGGTCCTCGGTGGCGGTCTCATCCACGCTGGGCTCCCCGTAGGCCAGATCCGAGGAGGTGAACGTGCTGATCGCGCCCGTGCCGTCGGCGAACAGGGTGGTGCGCCCGTTGTGCAGCACCACGTGCCCGGCGTAGTCGGCGTCGAAAGTGGCGCCGGTGAGTCCCGGGTCGGATTCGTAGTAGTGGAAGTGGTCACCGTGCGCTTGGGCCTGGACCCCGGCGTTGTAGACGCGGAACTCGTTGCCGGCGGTGACCATCACGTGCTGGCCGTCGCCGGCGTTGTTCAGCCGGAAGAAGCCGGGCTCCGCCACGGTGTCCACTGTTTCGCCGGATTCCGCATCGAGGGTCACCAGCCCTTCGTCGTGGCTGATCACCACGCGCGGGGAAATCGAGGCGACCTCGCGCGGTTCGGCGCGGATCACCTCCGCGTCGCCGGCGGTGTCGGCGCTGGTGGTGGGTGAGGCGTCGTCCTCGGCGGTCGGGCTGCCTGTGGAGCAGGCCGAGAGGAACAGGAGGGACGAGAGGGTCACGGCGGACCACGCCAGTCGAGAGGGGCGAGATGAGTGAGTCTTGTTGAGATTCATTCTCACAACATATCGTTAACTGAGAATCAGTTGCAATAAGCCGCACCGTGGTTGCACCCTCGTGCGTCTCGGTGGGGTCGTCCTAGCATGGGGGTCATGCGTATTGCTGTTCTCGGAGCCACTGGAACCATCGGATCGTTGATCGTCCGCGAGCTGGAAGCCCGCGCGCACGAGGCGGTGCCTATTCATCGAGGTGCCGGGATCGATGTCACCCAGGACAGAGATCGGCTGACGGAGGCGCTCGCCGGCTGCGACGCGGTGGTCGACGGGCTCAACATGATGACCCTGAACGCCGCTCGAGCCCGTGAGTTCTTCACGACGGCGGCGCGCGAGGTGATGGCTGCGGTCCATACCGCGCAGGTGCCGCGCGTGGTGGTCATCTCGATTGCCGAGGCCGATCGGCCCGCCGTGGGGCGCGGCTACCCTTACTATGCGGCGAAGGCCGCCCAGGAGCGCGCCTATCGTGGTCTGGCCGGCGGGCACACCGCGGTCACGGTGATTCGCTCCACCCAGTGGTTCGAGCTGATCCCGGTGATGGCCTCCATGGCTGCGGCGGGTCCCGTGGTGGCGCTGCCCACCATGGCGTTGGCCCCGGTTGCCGCCGCCAGTGTGGCGGCGCTCGTGGTGGACCAGCTGGAGCACGCCGAGCGCCTGGCGGGGAGCCACATCTCCCGCACGCTGACGGTGCGCGGGCCGCAGGAACTCACTGCGCTGCAGGTGGCCGAGGCCCTGCAGTCCGCCGGTCGGCTGCCCGGCGCTGCGGAGAAGACCCTGATGGAGATCCCCTACCTAGGCCCCACCATTGCCGGCGGCGGGTTGATCCCGCAGCACGGGGTCGTCGACGACGTCACGCTACGCGCCTGGATCGATCGCGGCGACACCACGGAATAGAGGGCGAACTCGTCCGCGTCGGAGTACTACCGGAAAGCCGGGACCCCGGTGAGCTGGTGGCCGAGGATCAGGGTGTGCACCTCGTCGGTGCCCTCGTAGGTGCGCACCGACTCCAGATTGTTGGCATGGCGCAGCGGTGAGTAGTCGGTGGTGATGCCATTGCCGCCGAAGATGGTGCGAGCCTCCCGGCAGATCTCAATGGCCGCGCGGCAGTTGGCCAGCTTGGCCACCGAGATCATGTGGTTCTCCAGCGTGCCCGCGTCTTTGGCCCGGCCCAGCTGCAGTGCCAACAGCTGGCCCTTGTTCAATTCCACGGTCATATCGGCCAGCTTCTTCTGGGTCAGCTGATATCCGGACAGCGGTTTGTCGAACTGCATGCGCTGGTTGGCGTAGTCGATCGCCGACTCGATGGAGTCCCGTGCCGCGCCCATCGCACCCCAGGCGATCCCATAGCGGGCCTCGTTGAGGCAACCGAACGGGCCGCGCAGGCCGGGGTTCTCGGTGAGCAACGCCTCGGGGCCGAGCTGAACGTTCGTCAGCTCGATGTCGCATTGCAGGGAGGCGCGCATCGACAGCTTCTGGGTGATCGGAGTGGCCACGAAACCCTCGGAATCTGTCGGCACGATGAATCCGCGCACCGCCTCGGTGGCCTCGCCCTTCATCGTGGACTCATCCAGGGCGCCGGCAGCGCGGGCATCCTCATGGGACACCTTCGCCCAGATGATGGCGACCTGGGCGATGGAGGCCAGGCCGATCCAGCGCTTGGCCCCGGAGAGCACCCAGGCGCCGTCGCGCCACACCGCGCGGGTCGCCATGGTGGAGGGGTCGGAGCCTGCCGTCGGTTCCGTGAGGCCGAAGCAGCCGATCACTTCCCCGGAGGCCATGCGCGGCAACCAGGTCTGCTTCTGCTCCTCCGAGCCGTTCTTGTAGATCGCCGACATCGCCAGCGAGCCCTGCACCGAGATCACAGTGCGCAGGCCCGAATCGCCGGCTTCCATCTCCTGCATCGCGACGCCGTACTCGGTCGCAGATTTTCCGGCGCAACCGTAGCCCTCCAGGTGCATGCCGAAGAGTCCGAGTTCGGCCATCTCGGGCAGCAGCTCGGTGGGCAGCACCGCCTCATTGAACCAGGTGCCGATATTCGGGCGGACCCGGCGGTCCACGAAATCGGCGACGGCGTCACGCACCTCCAGCTCGCTGGCGGAGAGCTGACCCTCGATGTTCATGAGATCGGTGACGTGCTTCGGCATGATGCTCCTCAGGTGTGTGCAACAGTGGGTGACTAGTGCCACTCAAGCACCGATGCGGGGTGGATTCAACGGATCCCGGGGCAGCAGTGACTCCTATATGGAGAACGACACCAATTGTTTCGCGTCTGTCATCAATCGAAGCTCACTATGGTGCAGATCACACAACTGTCGATATAAAAGGACGGTACCTCCGGCCCGGTTCTCGGGCCAGTCACTGCAAGAGAGGAACCAGCACATGGATCCGACGCTGAACCGTCGAACGTTCCTGGCAGGCCTGGGCGCCGCAGGAATGCTGGCCACGCTATCGGGCTGCGCTCGCACGAGTGCCGGAGGCGCCACGGTCTCAGGTCTGCCCCAGCAGATGGTGTGGTCCACCTATTCTGCGGGCACGGGAACCTACAACGATGTGGCGGCGGTGGCGAATATGTTCACGCAGCACGCCGGGGTGCAAGTGCGGTTGATGACCTCCGACACCGGGATCGGGCGACTAGCTCCCCTGATCAGTGGGACCTCGCACTACGCTCGCGCCGGCGACGAGTACTACTACGCCTTCGAGGGCGACGACGAGTACACCTCACAAGTGTGGGGTCCACAGCCGATCCGCCAGATCTGGGCGCCTCCGGGCAATTACGGGGTGCTCGTGCGGAAGGATTCCGGCATCGAAACGGTCGCGGATCTCAAGGGCAAGCGGTACCCGCGGCTGGTGGCTTCCACGTCGATGAACCGTAAATTGCTGGCGATCCTCAACTACGGCGGGCTGACCTTCGACGACGTCACCCTCGTTGATATCTCCTATGCGGAGCAGACCGAAGCGATGAAGACCGGCCAGCTGGATGCGATGTACCAGAACGTGGTGGGGGCGCACGTGGAGGAGCTGGCCAGCCAGTACCCGATCCGCTGGCTGGATCTCGGCGGCAACGACAGTTCCCGGTACGACACCTGGGAGGAGCTCTCGCCCATGGTTCGCCCCGGCGAATTCACCGGCGGAGCCGGCATGGCCGCCGGGGAGTCGGCGGTGAACATGCAGTACTCCATTCCGCTGACCACCCTGGCCGACCGCTCCGCCGACGAGGTACACCAGGTGCTCACGGTGATGCACGAGAATTTCGACCTCTTCAAGAACGCCACCCCGGATGCCGAGAGCTTCGGCCTTGACCAGGTGCTGTTGGATCCGATGGTGATTCCCTTCCATGACGGGTCGGTGCGGTTCTTCGAAGAACAGGGGCGGTGGACTCCCGGGATGGAGCGGAGGCATCAGGCCCTTCTGGAGCGTGAGCACCTGATGGCGGATGCCTGGCCCGACTTCTGGGAGGAGTACGCCGATGCAGAGAGCCCGCGCACCGAGTGGCGGACCTGGAAGAACGAGTACCTTCCGGCACTGCCTGCCATCGACGACCAGCCCGGCTCCGAAACGACTGCGTGAGGAATCCTGATGAGCACCACTTTGATATCCCCCGGCGCACAACCTGACTCGCTCGCAGTGCCGCAGGCCGCCGCAGCGGGAGACGCCGAGAACGATCCGGTCAATGCCCGGCTCACGACGCCGTGGCGAATCGTCATCGTTGTCCTGACCCTGTTGGGGCTGCTGATCACCATGAACCAGGTGTTCTTCTGGAACCTGTTTGATCTGGCGGTCCTCACCAACTCGTTCCTGTACCTGCTGTCGGTCTGTTTCCTGCCGATCGTGCTGATCGTACAGCCGCTGCGCAAGACTCCGCAGGCCTGGGCCAAACCCGGTGTTCCCTGGTACGACGTTTCCCTGCTGCTGATCTTCATCGGCAGCGGCATCTACTTCGCCGTCAACGGGATCAACATCGCTGAATACGGCTGGGCGTTCGTCTCGCCGGTGACGGCCACAGTACTGAGTTACGTGTTCTGGCTGCTCGTGCTGGAAGTGTTGCGTCGTGCCGCCGGCTGGATCGTAGCCGGACTGGCGCTCGCAGTCTCGCTGTATCCGGTGATCGCCGGAGAACTGCCCATCGCCTTCCTGCAGGGGATCACCTACGACATCAACACGCTGGCCACCGTGCATGTGATGGGGGCCGAATCCATTCTGGGGCTGCCATTGCAGACCGCCGGCACCATCCTGGTCGGGTTTCTGCTCTTCGGCGTCGTGCTGCAGCACACCGGAGGCGCTGACTTCTTCCACGACCTCTCGACCGCGCTGTTCGGACGATACCGCGGCGGATCGGCGAAGGTTGCCGTCGCCAGCTCGGCTGCCATGGGCATGATGTCGGGTTCAGCCGTATCCAACGTGCTCACCACCGGTCCGATGACCATTCCCGCGATGATCAAGAGCGGCTTCTCGAAGAAGACCGCTGGCGCCGTGGAAGCGACCGCCTCCTCGGGCGGTTCCATCACGCCGCCGATCATGGGCACGGCGGCGTTCCTCATGGTGTCCTTCGTGGGGGTGCCATACACGCAGATCATCGTCGCCGCTGCGATTCCGGCGTTCCTCTACTTCCTTGGCATCTTCATCCAGATCGACGGCTACGCAGCCCTGCGTGGGTTGCGCGGGACCCCGAAGTCCCTGCTGCCCCGTGCCAGTGCGGCGGTCATCGCCGGCTGGCCGTACCTGGCAGCCCTGGCCATGCTTACGGTCATGCTGTTCACCACCGGCTCCGAGGCTCAGGTGCCGTTCTGGGTGGTGGGGCTGCTGATCCTCATCGCCATCATCAAGCCGAGCCTGCGCTTCGGTCCGAAGGAGATCGGCGAGATGTTGCTGGACCTGGGCAAGACGCTCGGGCAGATCATCGGGATCATCGCCGGCGTCGGTCTGATTCTCGGGGGCCTCTCGGCGACCGGCGTGGCGCTCTCCCTCTCCCGTGACCTGGTCGCCTTGGTGGGGGAGAACGTCGTGCTCATCTTGATTGCGGGTGCGCTCGCGTGCTTCGTGCTGGGCATGGGTTTGACGATTTCGGCCGCCTACGTCTTTCTCGCCATCGTGATGGTCCCGGCCCTCACCACACTGGGGGTGGACCCGATCGCGGCCCACCTGTTCGTGATCTACTGGGCCTCCGTCTCTTACATCACCCCGCCTGTGGGACTAGCCGCCTTTGCTGCGGCCGGGATCTCCAAGGCCTCGCCGATGGGCACCTGTATCGAAGCAATGCGTCTGGGGGCGGTCAAGTACATCGTCCCGTTCGGGTTCGCACTGAACCCGGCTCTCGTCGCCCAGGCACCGGCTGGGGAGATCGCGGTGGCCGCCCTGGCCAGTATCGTTGCCGTCACGGCTCTAGCTTGCGGTTTCTCAGGCTGGCTCATCGTCGTGGACACGCGCCTCTCCTGGCTCTTCCGTATCCCGTTGATGGTGGGCGGGTTCATGATGTTCCTGCCCCAGCCGACGGTCACGATCTCCGGACTGGTGATCGTTGCACTAGTGGTCGCGCTCGCCTGGGTCGTGGCCCGACGCTCCCGAGCCGCCACCTCGACCGAGGCCGCTCATGATGAACCAACAACCACCGAGAAGAACACACTGGAGAGTGCCGAGAATGACACCAACCGCATCTGACGATCTCGTGCTCCGCGCCGACGACGACGGCGTGGCACGACTGACCATCCATCGGCCCGAAGCGAAGAACGCGATGAACGCGCACGTCATCGCCCGAGTTCATGAGCACCTGGACGCGGTGGAGCATGATGACTCGGTCGACATCGTCATCTTCACCGGCTCAGGAGACGAGTCCTTCGTGGCCGGAGCGGACATCAACGAACTGGCCGTCAGGACACCGGTGGACGGCCTCCGCGCCGTGATGCAGCGACTCTACGAGCGAATTGCGAACTTCTCGAAGCCGACGATCGCCGCCGTCAACGGCTACGCCTTCGGCGGTGGACACGAACTCGCCCTGGCCTGCGATATCCGCATCGGGTCGACGGCAGCGCAATTCGCCCTGCCGGAAACCGGTCTCGGCATCATCCCCGCGGCCGGGGGCACGCAGCGGCTCGCGAAAATCATCGGCGTGGGCCGGGCAACGGACGTGATTCTCACCGGCCGACGGCTGGATGCGAAGGACGCCCTTCAGGCAGGTCTCATCACCGAACTCGTCTCACCCGATGAGCTTCTCGACTCGGCGCACCGCACGGCGCAGCGGATCCGGCGCAAAGGACCCCTGGCGATCAAACTGGCGAAACAGGTCATCAGCCACGGTTTCGACGCCGATCACCAGACCGGGATCCTGCTGGAACGGCTCGCGCAAGCGGTGCTGTACTCGACTCAGGAGAAAGCGGAGGGGACCACCGCATTCCTCGAGAAGAGGCGTCCAGACTTCGATTCGGTGCGCCACGATCGCACCCATCCTGCCGCCTCGAACGAAGGGGAGTGACGTCATGTCGGATATTGATCAGATCTGCGTCATCGGATCGGGGACCATGGGCGCCCAGATCGGTTTGGTATCTGCCCTTGCTGGCTACCGCACGCACATCATCGATCTGTCTCAGGAACAGCTCGATGCCGCTCGAGAAATGCTGGCGAAACGCATGGACCGCGATGTCGAGAAGGGGCGTCGAGCTCAGTCTGAGGTCGATGAAACATGGAACCGTCTCACCTTCACCACAGATCGTGATGCCGCGCTCAGCGACGCCGATTTCGTCATCGAGGCCGCGGTTGAAGATCTTGGCATCAAGCGAGAGCTCTTCGCCGACCTCGATCGGCTCACCCCGCAGCACGCGATTCTGGCGACCAATTCCTCTAATATCGTCTCCTCCCG
Source organism: Micrococcaceae bacterium (assembly GCA_052084925.1). Taxonomy (GTDB): domain Bacteria; phylum Actinomycetota; class Actinomycetes; order Actinomycetales; family Micrococcaceae; genus CmP2. The sequence continues at coordinate 38,213 of JBQDEV010000008.1, read as the reverse complement.
GATCGCTGATGCCACGTCGCGGCCGGAGAAGGTCTGCAACATGCACTTCTTTAATCCCGCCCTGGTGATGAAGTGCGTGGAAGTGGTTCCCCATGAAGCAACCTCACCGGCGACCGTGGACGCCGCCGTCTCCGTGGCAGAAACCATGGGGAAGTCGGTCGTGCGGCTGCATCGTGAGATTCCTGGATTCGTGGCGAACCGGCTGCTCAACGCACTCCGGCGCGAAGCACTGGAGCTCTACGACGCCGGCATCGCGTCCTTCGAGGACATCGACACCGCGGCAAAAACGGCGCTGAACCACCCGATGGGACCCTTCGAAATCATGGACCTCGTTGGCATCGACGTGGTGCACCTGATCCGACTGGCCGAGTACGAGCAGACCGGCGACCCTGAGGCGCTGCCGCATCCGCTGATCCGGGAACTCTATGAAGCGGGTCGATTTGGCCGAAAATCCGGCCGTGGTTGGTACGACTACGGTGACGAGGGCGCCGGGGTTTCGCCTGGCGCCGCATCCTCCAAGGGGTAGAGCTTTCGCGCTGCCTGGAGCACGCGCGGTAATGCAGGGTTGGAATTCGTCTTGCGCCAGATGAGCCGCAGCTCCAGGGCGGTGTTTCCGCCGCGGATGTTCAGGAACGACACTCCCTCGGTCGGGGCGTTGTCACGCACGGAATCGAGCGTGATGGCACTTCCCATGCCCGCCGCGACCAGTACCAGCAGCGTCCAGGAATCTGGCGCTGTCTGAACTACTCGAGGTGTGAAGCCAGCGGCCATGGACAAGGAATTCAACCGATTCTGCAGCGCGGCTCCGAAGCCCGAGGGAAGAGTGACCCACGGGTCTCGGGCGAGGTCTTTCATGCGCACCGTCGATCCGTTGGCCAGCGGATGTCCGGAAGGGACGACGACCAGGGCCTCTTCGACGGTGAGCAGATGTGAATCGACTTCTGCCGGGACGAAATCCCAGCGTCCGATGGCCAGGTCCAAGGACCCGTCCAAGACGCGTTGGAGGCCGGTGTGGGAGAACTGAGAGGAATGAAATTCGAGGTTGATGCCTTGGTGGTTCTTCCGCACCTCACGCGCCAGCGAACCCACGAAACTCTGTGTCGATGCACCGGCGAAGCCGATATCCACGTGGCCGGTCTCCCCGGTCACGGCGTTCAACACGACCTGGCGGGCATTCTCTGCGGCGCGGAGGAGTCCTTGCGCCGGGCGAACGAGCGCCTCACCGGCCGTGGTCAGCGTGACGGAGCGTGTGGTGCGCTCGAACAGGGGCGAGCCGAGTTCGCGCTCCAATTGCTTGATGAGTCGACTCAGCGGCGGCTGGGCCATGCGCAGCCGTGCGGCGGCACGCCCGAAGTGCAGCTCTTCCGCAAGCACGAGGAACGCCTCGGCCTGATGAACTTCCATAGTGCCTCCGAGGGGAATCAAGATTGATGCTACTGGATCATATAAGTGCCCGGATTTTGGTATTGGACAAGCAATAATCACCATGATTACATCGCAGTGATGCAGAACACAAACATGGATGGGATGACATCGATGGAGAACTTTCGCCCTGAGCGCGCCGACCGAACCGACAGCGCGTCCGCTGGTCCCCTTGAGGGAGTGGTGGTCGCTGATTTCAGTCGGGTTCTGGCTGGCCCCTACTGCACCATGCTGTTGGCAGATCTTGGCGCCACCGTCATCAAGGTGGAGGCTCCCGTTGGGGATGACACCCGGCTGTGGATTCCCCCGCATCGCGATGGGGTGAGCACCTACTATCTGGCCGTGAACCGGAACAAGCAGTCCATCGTGCTCGATCTGAAGGATCAGGACGACCTGGAGACGGCCTACCAGATCATCGATCGTGCGGACGTGTTCGTGGAAAACTTCAAGCCGGGCGGGCTCACGCAGTTCGGACTGGATGCAGAGTCGGTCGCCGAGCGCTGGCCGCACCTGATTCACACCTCCATCACCGGATTCGGCACCGCAGGCGGGGCCTCGATGCCCGGCTACGATCTGCTGGCGCAGGCGGTTTCGGGCATGATGCATGTGACGGGCAGCCAGGATGGTCCCCCGCAGCGCACTGGCGTGGCGATCTTCGATGTGATCGCTGGCCTGCACGCGGCCGTGGGGATTCTCGCGTCCCTGCTCGACCGCGGACGTACCTCTCAGGGCCAGCACGTCAGCCTCAACTTGTTGTCGTCAGCCCTGTCGAGCTTGGTCAATCAAACCGAGGGGGCGGTGGCCTGCGGCAACGATCCGATGCGGATGGGCAATGAGCACCCGAGCCTGTTTCCCTATGGTCCCTTCCGGGCCAACGATCGCGAGATCGTGATCTGCTGCGGCAATGACTCCCAATTCCGGCGGATGGTCGACTGCCTGGGCCGAGGCGATCTCGCCGATGACGCCCGGTTCGCCACGGTGGAGGCGCGCAACGCGAACCGCGTCGAGCTGAGAACGGCGATGGAAGCCGCGCTCGATGCCGCCACCGCCGAGGAGTGGTTCGCTCGGCTACAGGCAGTCGGGGTCCCCTGCTCGCCGATCCTGACGGTGAAGGAGGGGGTTCAGTTCGCCGAAGATCTCGGTTTGGAACCCGTTGTTGAGACGGGTCTCGGCGACGACGCGGTCCCAACCGTTCGCAACCCGATTGGGTTGAGCCGCACCCCCCTCCGTTACGACAAGGCGCCGCCGGCCCTTGGGGCAGATGGTGACGCCGTCGAACAATGGATTCGCCACACCCCTGCCCACCCCGCGTCCGCTACACGCGACGAACTCAGAGAGAAGGCCGCGCTATGACGGCGGTTGTTGATCACCCCGACTACTTCCTGCTGGATACCGACCTCAGTGATGAGGATCGTGCGCTGCGCGACCGGGTTCGATCCTTCGGCCAGGCTCATGTCCTGCCCGTCATCAACGAGGCCTGGGAGCGCGGTGAGCTGCCCGAATCGGTGCTGGAACCGCTGGCCAGCCTGGGCATCACCGGCACCTATATCGACGGTTATGGCTGTCCCGGGCTGTCCCGGCAGGCCGCCGGTCTGGTGGCCCGTGAGATGGGCCGAATTGATGGTTCCATCAACACGTTCTTCGGTGTGCATTCGAACCTCGGCATGGGGTCCATCTACCTGCTGGGCAACGAGGAACAGCGGCAACGGTGGCTGCCGGAGATGGCAGCCCTGCGCAAGATCGGTGCATTTGCGTTGACCGAGCCGAACCACGGATCCGACTCGGTGTCCCTGGAGACGTCGGCCCGGCGTGACGGTGACGGCTGGATCCTGAACGGTCACAAGCGCTGGATCGGCAACGGCCATGCCGGCGATGTGATTGTCCTCTTCGCGCGTGATGAGGCCGACGGCGAGGTCAAGGCGTTCGTGGTGGAGAAGAACGACGACGGCTCCTACCCCGATGGCTACCGTCCCGAGGTGATCCGGGGCAAGGTGGGCAAGCGCGCCATCAACCAGGCCGATATCGTCATCGAGAACTTGCGCCTCCCGGAGGGGAACCGGCTGGAGCACTGTGAGTCCTTCGCAGGAGTCAACCGGGTGCTAAAAGCGACCCGCGGCGGCGCCTCCTGGGAAGCGGTAGGCCATGGCATGGCCGGCTTCGAGCTGGCCGCACGATATGCCCTGGAGCGTGAGCAGTTCGGCGCCCCGATCGCGTCATATCAGCTGATGCAGGAAAAGCTCTCCACCATGCTGGCGGACGTCACGCAGATGCAGTTGCTGTGCACCCGGATGGCCGAGCTGCAGGAACGCGAGGAGCTGACCGCCCCCATGGCGTCGATGGTGAAGATGGTGACCTCGCGCAAGGCGCTGGCCATCTGCCGCGAGGCTCGAGACATGATGGGCGGGAACGGCATGTTGCTCGAGAACCATGTAGCGCGGCATCTCACTGACATGGAAGTCGTCTCCACCTATGAGGGCACCGACTCGATGCAGGCGCTGATCGTGGGACGCGACATCACCGGCATTAGCGCGTTCACTCGGGCGGCGCGGCGCTGAGCTGTGTGGAGGTGATGACGATGCGGGCACCAGTCGGTGCGCACGTGAGCCAGCTGCAGCTTCGCTGGTCGGACCAGGTGTTGCACGATCACGTGGACCACGTTCGCGTTCTCACCCTCATCGAGGAGGCGAGAATCCGGGCCGGACGGGTATGGTCCGGCACCACCCCGGACGGCGGCGCCGGGCCAAACCGTGTGGTTCGCTCGCTGCGGGCCGAGTATCAGCATGAGCTGAAGTACCGGGACGATGGCGATGGTCAGACGGTCATCGATGCTCGAGTGTGGATCTCCCGCATCGGCACCACGTCTTACACCGTATGTCACGAGATCATGCAAGATGAGCGGGTTTGTGTCTACGCTGAAGCCGTGATCGTGATGCTGTCCAAGACGGACGGCGCACCGACCGCAATCCCCCAGGACATCCGCCGGCAGCTTCAGCGCTTCGCGCACCCTGTCACGTGAGATCTCCGTGGCGCCTGCCCCGCATGTGAATCACTTCCGCGAGAGGACAACCCCCATGACTTCTGAAACAAAGACGGCTCCTGCAGGTGCCTTCTCTTGCGATCTTGCGGTGCGCTGGTCGGACCAAGACCTCAATGGGCATGTCAACAATGCCCGCGTCGTCACGCTCGTCGAGGAAGCCCGGGTGAAGGCAGATCTGGCGTGGGCCGGGAGTAGCGGCGCAGCTGTAGGCGGACGCGTCGTCCGAAGTCTTACGGTCGAATTCGACCGTCCGGTGCATTACGGCGACGACGTTCATGCGACCGTGTGGGTGGGGCGTGTCGGGCGGACCTCGTACACGATCTGCCACGCCCTGGATCAAGAAGGCGAGCGCTGTGTGTACTCCGAATGCGTGATGGTCAATCTCGATCCAGAGTCAGGTCGACCGGAGGAATTGGACGCGTCGACCCGGGAAATGCTCACTCGCCAGCAAGCGTAGCGCCTGACTCGCTCGATAACCTGCCCTCTCCGATTCGGGGAGGGCAGCGGTCGTTGAGGGCGGCCAGTATCAGATCGGTTGCCCGGAATGATGCAGCCGTGATTCTTTGCGACCACTGAAAAGCCTCACCTGATCGCGACGCGATGCTTCCTGCAGCGCACGTCGGGGCGATAGCGGGCGCCAGGCGGCTGGCCCCTCGAATCATCTTCTGAATGAATCAATAAGCGCAGAATCTTATATTAGACATGCATTGGTCGCGTACCTAGACTCAACGATGAGACATGGATCACAGAGTGAATCGTGGTCCCGTCGTCCACTGGATTGAAGACCTTTCGATCCTGAATCTGTTGAAGGTGATTCTCATGATGAGGTTTAACCAGAGCATCGACCGGGTACTGTCCTATGTGTCTGCGGTCGTACTCATCATCGCGGTCCTGCATGTGGTCGCCCATGCGTTGATGCGGTCGTTTTTTACAGCGCCCATCTATGGGACGAATGAGATCGTCACGTACTGGTACCTGCCCATCATTGTTCTGTTGGGTATCCCCGCGGCACAGCTGCAGAGCGAGCACATCAACGTCACGCTGGTGACCGAGCGGATGTCGAATCGCATGCAGCGACTGCTCCGCCGGTTCAGCGCCCTGATTTCTCTGGCGCTCTGTGTCGGATTCGCTTGGTACGGATTCGGCGAGGCCATGGACAAATTCAGCGTCGGAGCCACGGCCGGCGTCACGAACATCATCACCTGGCCCGTGTACTTCGTGGTCCCCGTGGGCTTTATCGTTCTGGGCTACCTATACGCTATTCACCTTTTCCGTCCGGAACAGCACCTCTTGCCGATCCAGGAAGAGAACCAGTGACCTCTTGGGTCGTCTTGTCGGAAGTTTGAGGAACCTATTATGACCACGAATTTAAGTGAAGTTGATCGCGCGGTCGACTCTGGCGTGCTCCCCCCGAAGCGCCGGGGCGGCGCCCGCGGTCGAGTCGCCATGATCGTTAGCGCTGGGCTAATCCTGCTCTGCCTTGGCGGTATCTTCTTCAGCTCATCTGGACCCGCCATTGGAACCTGGTCCATTGGCCTCATGGTCGTCCTGCTCTTCCTCGGGGTACCCGTGGGCGTCTCCTTGGCGGTCCCCAGCCTCATTGGGCTACTGGTGGTGGCAAATACAACGGCCGTCGGCAACGTTTTGGCCGTCGCGCCTTACAACACAGCCGCCAGCTGGGATTACAGTGTGCTGCCGATGTTCATCTTCATGAGCATGCTGCTCACGGCGTCGGGGATGACCACCACCTTGTATCGCGCCGCCGGTCGGTGGCTGAACTGGCTGCCCGGCGGCCTCGGTATCGCGACCACGGTCGCCGGTGCCGGACTGGCGTCGGTGTCGGGGTCCAGTACCGCGATGACCTATGCGCTGGCGCGTGCTGGTGTCCCGGAAATGCTGAAGGCTGGGTACAACAAGCGCATGGCATTTGGCACCGTTCTGGTGGCCGGCATGCCCGGTGCGCTCATCCCGCCCAGCATTCTGCTCGTGGTTTACGCCGGTATCGCCAGTGTTCCGGTGGGCCCGCAGCTCATCGCCGGCGTTGTGCCGGGGCTGATGGTGGCTCTCTGCTTCGCCGTGACGATTTTCTTCGTTGCCTTGGTTGCTCCAAAACTGGTGGGCAAAGGTAGCGGCAAGGAAGATTCATACGCCAATGTCACATGGAAGCAGCGCTTCCAGTCGCTTCTGGAGATTTCGGGATTCCCGTTGATCATGATCGTTCTCTTTGGCGGGATGTTCTCCGGGATCTTCACACCGACCGAGGCCGGTGCGGCAGCAAGCCTCGTGTCGCTGATCATTGCGATGATCTATGCACGCAAATCCAAGCCGCTCAAGATGATCTCCGATGCCGCCTATGCGACCATCAGTGCAACGGCAGCTATCTTCTTCGTGATTATCGGTTCGCTCATGCTGACACGACTCCTGGCTGCCACCGGTCTGGCTCCCTTGGTCACCGAAGCCATCATCGACCTCGGGCTGTCAAGAATCGGTTTCATGATTTTGATGATCATTCTCTACGTCATTATGGGCATGTTCTTCGACACGATGTCGATGATGCTCTTGACGGTGCCGATCCTCCTGCCCACCCTTGTCGCTTTGGACATCAATCTTCTCTGGTTCGGCGTCTTCGTGGTCTTCATGGGCGAGATCGGCATGATCACACCTCCTGTCGGAGTGCTCCCATACATCGTTTACAACATCGCTAAGAAGCCGAAGGTCAATCACGGCCAGAAGATTTCCCTGGGAGACATCTTCATCGGCATCAGTTGGTTCATCCCGATTGTGATTTTGATCCTCGTGCTGCTGATTGCTTTCCCAGAGATGGTGGACATTCTGCCGGCCCTGCTCGAAGGCGGTGCCGCGGCTGACGCGCCACCGGCTTAGAACATCTTGAAGGACCCCTTCTTCACATACTCCTCGCGCGAAGCGAGCCCGACGTACCGGTCTTTCAGGGATCGCCATCTGCCCGACCTCACTGCACCACTATGAAGAAACAGGTGAAGAAATGAAAAAGATGAATCGCAAATCCGTCGTTGGATCCCTCGCGGGGTTCGCGGCAGCGACTCTCCTGCTGACGTCCTGCGGGGACGGAGGTGGCGCCGGCGACGACGTCGAAGGTTTCGAGTTCGGAGCCTCTCAAGAAGAAGTGAACGCCGCAATCGAGGGTCTCGAGCCGGTGTCACTCAACTATCAGCCTGCAGCTACGGGTGCCGGGTCCCCTCAGGGACAGGCCGCGGTCGCTCTGAAGGAAGCGATCGAAGAGCGCTCCAACGGCCAGATCGAGCTGGAGCTCGTGTGGGGCCGCGCGATAGCTGGATACGACGAGGTCGACGATGCACTCGCGGATGGACGTCTTGATCTGAGCTTCACGGTCCCGTCCTATGACCCCAGCGTCTACCCGGTACACAATGCGTTCTCGCAGGCTACCGTCGGTTTCCCGACGTCTCCCATTGTGGGCAACGCGGTGACGGGAGCTGTTCTCACGGAGTTGTCCTACGCGGATGAGATCCGGGCCGAATTCGAAGAGAAGGGGCTCGTTCCGCTGCACCCCGCCTTCGGCACCAGCACCTATTACACTTACTGTTCGCAGCCGATCGAATCGATCGATGATTGGAGCGGACTGCAGCTCCGCGTCGGCGGGCAACAGCACCACACGACGATGAACGCCTTGGGTGCCTCGCCAACATCGATGTCGGCCACGGAAGTTTACGACGCTCTCCAGCGCAGCACCGTTGACTGCGAGTTTGGTCGCGTTCCCACCACTTTGGATTATGGCGTCATCGAGATCGCCCCTCACATCGGCTATTCGGATGAAGAGAGTGCCTTCGCTGACCTGGTATTTGGCTCACTGGTTGCTGGTAGCAACTTTGAACGGATGCCGTTGCCGTACCAGCAGATCGTCTTTGATTCGATCCAGGATGCGATGGAAGGTGTCTTCGAATCCACCATCGAGTCGATGAACCTGGCGGCCGAAGAGTCCGAAGCCAACGGCGGGTCGGTGGAAGAATTCGACGACGAGACGAAGTCGGTCATCAGGGAAGTCAACGAGCAGTTTCGACAGTCCACCATCGACGATGGTGTTCTGCCGGAAGGATTCATGGACGAGATGGATGAGTCGGTCGAACGGTGGACTGGAATCGTGACCGAAGAGCTTGGTTACGAGGATGCTGGTGAATTCGCTGATATCAGCTCCTGGTACACCGGTGGCACAGACTGGACCCCGATCGGGGAGCGCATTCAAGAAGACATTCTCCTTCCGTACCGCCCGGGACAGTCATAAACCCCACTGTGATTGTCGGCCCTAGCGCACCTCAATTCACGGAACCGCAACTGACATTGGCCACGGCGGAACAAGGGTTTCGCCGTGGCCAGTGTCGCTTATCAATGTCGAAAAATACTACTGAGAACACGAGGAAGCCCATCATGCGCAGACAGAAACGACATGTCAGAACTGGTTTGATGATGACGGCCTTGGTGGCCAGCGGGTCTCTGCTGCTGGCCGGATGCGGGGGCGACAGCGTGGGCGCCGGTTCCGACGAGGCGGGATTCGATTTCGAAGCTTCCCAAGAAGAGATTGACCAGGTGCTGGCCGACCTCGACCCCGTCACGTTGGTTTACCAGGCGAATGCGACGTCGCCCTCATCGGTCGTCGGCCAAGCCGGCGTCATGGTCAAGGAAGCCATCGAAGAGCGCTCCGGCGGCAAGATCTCAGTCGATATCGTCTGGGGCCAAGCAATCGCCAGCTACGGCGAGCTCGACGATGCGCTGGTCGACGGCCGTATCGATTTGGCCTGGCACCACCCCATCTACTTCCCGAGCGACTATCCCGCGTACAACGAACTGTCCACGGTGATGTCACTGCTTCCGACATCGCCATATCAGGGTGAAATAGTGACGAACGCAGTAATCGCCGACGTCGCTTACAACACGCCAGCCGTGACCGAAGAGATGGAGGCGAAGGGCCTCGTGCCGCTGGTGCCGATGGCATCCAGCGGAAGCTACAACACCCTGTGCACATCGCCCGGGAACGAGCCACAAGACTGGTCTGGACGCTCCGTCCGTGCAGCAAGCCAGGCGCTGGAGACCCTGGTTCGCGATATCGGTGCTTCACCGGTGTCTCTGCAGTATCCCGAAACCTATGACGCTCTGCAGCGCAATGTCATTGACTGCACCCTCGGCGTTCTTGCGGGAGCCGCCGAGTCGACCTTCCCTGCCGTGGCACCGCATCTGTCCTATACAACCGGTGACGTGAACTTCCCGACCCGCGCGGTCGGCGCGCACTTGGCCGGCCCGAGCTTCACCAATCTGCCGCTTGCCTACCAGCAGATCGTCTTTGATGCCATCGTCGAGATGTATGCGGGCAACGCTACCGCGATCACCGAGGGCACGGCCGAGGGTGTTCGGCAGGTTCGTGAAGCCGGAGGGGAGATCGAAGAGTTCGCACCGGAAACGGAACAGCTGATCATCGATTCTTCGGCACAGTTGCGAGAGGACGCGACCAATTCTGGTGTCCTCGATGACGAGGTGCTCGAACGGATCGAGGAATCGACCGCCAAGTGGCAAGCCCGAGCAGAAGAAATGGGCATCGAGGACGGCGGTAGTTTCGACACCCTGGATGAGTGGTACGTGCATGATCCCGATGCCATCGTTGAATTTGGTGAGCAGGTCTTCGAAGAGGTCTTCCTCGAGCGTCGTCCCTCCTGAGCGGCGTAGGACACGTCTTTCACCACACCATTGGCCCCCTGCCCGGCTCCTTGCGAGTCCGGCAGGGGGCTGCTTGCTGCCGTGGATGGCCGGAAGTCGGATGGTGGCCGGGCGGATTGCAGGTGCGGGTCGGAAAGAGCGAGGACCCCCACCGAAGTGGAGGTCCTCGTCCGTTGAACTAGGGGAGGCTGATTAGGCCAGAAGTGCGATCGGGTTCTCGATGAATCCGCGGAAGGATTCCATCAGCTCCGCTGCCACCGCGCCGTCGACGACGCGATGGTCGGCGGAGATGGTGCAGGTCATCATGGTGGCAACCTCAACGGCGCCATTGACGATCACAGGCCGTTGCTCGGATTGTCCGACGGCCAGAATGCCCGCTTGCGGGGGATTGATGATCGCCGAGAACTCGCGGACACCGAACATGCCCAGATTGGAGAGGCTGAACGTGCCGCCCTCGAGCTCGGGCTGACGGATCTTGCCGGTGGCGGCGCGTTCCTTGTAGTCGAGCGTGGTCTTTGTCAGCGAGCTGAGGCTGCGCTCGGAAACATCGCGGACCACGGGCGTCAGCAACCCGCCTTCGGTGGCTACCGCCATAGCTACGTCGACACTCTTGAAGTGGCGGATGGAATCGCCCTGCCATTGGACGTTTGCGGCCGGTGTCGCCTCCAGCGCCTTGCCGAGTGCCTTGAGGATGAGGTCATTGACCGTGGCCTTGATCCCCTGACCTGCCAACTGCTCGTTGAGTTGGCGGCGCAGATCCAGCAGGGCGTCCATGCGCGCGTCAGCGGTGATGTAGAAGTGCGGGACGGTCGTCTTCGACTCCGTGAGGCGGCGTGCAATGGCCCGCCGCATTCCGGTCAGTGGCACATCCTCGAAGTCGTCCGTGGACTGAGCTGCTGCCTGGGTCGGAACCGACGGAGCCGACGGGGCGGCTGGTGCCGGGGTACTCGTGGTGGGGGCGCTCGACGAGGCTGGTGCGGTGTCGCGTGCGCGCTCGACGTCGGCACGGATGATCCGGCCTCCAGGACCGGTGCCCTCGAGTGAGTCCAGGGTGACGCCGAGATCCTTGGCCATTTTGCGGGCCAGCGGTGAGGCGAAGAGTCGAGGACCATTCTCATTGTTGCGCGGTGAGACCGTGTCAGCTGCAGCTGCCTCCGGCTGGGGAGATTCGGCCGAACCGGTGGACTCTGCACGAGGAGCTCCCTCGGATCCCGACGCTGAGACGCCGGCGTCGGCCAAGGCGCGCTGGACGTCGTCGTCGGTGTCGCCAGGCGACGCGATAGCCGCAAGCGGAGTGCCGAGTTCGATGGTTCGACCGGCTTCGACCAGCACTTGCGCGAGGGTCCCCTCCGATTCGGATTCGAGCTCGACCGTGGCTTTCTCAGTCTCGATCTCGGCCAGTGGCTGTCCGGCTGAGATGTGATCTCCCGGCGAAACGAGCCAGGCGAGAAGTGCTGCTTCGCTGTCGCCGGCGATCACGGCGGGCATGGTGACAATGGCAACCATTTCAGGACTCCTGAACCTTAAGAACGCTAGTAGGTGGTGTGGGCGTGCCGCCTGAGTGAGAGCCGGTCACTGTCGTTCCAATCCATGGGCAATGGTGTCGAACCCGGCTTCGATCTCCGTGGTCCCCGCATTAGCGGTTTCTTCCAGAATCTTTGAGATCGTGGGGGAGGCCTCGGTACCGGTCACGCGAGCGACGGGCTGATCCAGATAGTCGAAGAACCGACGCTGAATTTCATCGGCAAGCCATCCGCCGTAGGAAGGACCTTGAGTGCCTTGCTCAACGATGAGTACGCTGTTGGTCTTTTTGACGGATGCACCGATCGTCTCCCAATCGATGCTGGCCCGATCGAGCCAGCGCAGGTCGATCACTTCAGCATCGATCAGCTCGTTCCGTTCGGCGACGTCGAGGCACCGGCTGACCATGTTGAGGTAGCTCAGGACGGTCACGTCCTCACCGGTCCTCCGCACTGCAGCCCGGCCCACTTCGAGACGATGATCGGGGTCACCCGCGGGAATGATGGACTGTTTTCCGTAGAGTTCGACATGCTCGAGCACGAGCACCGGATCGTCGATGTCCAGCGCGGTGTTGAGTAGGCCGATGTAGTCCTCGGCGGTCGACGGGGCCACAATGCGCCAGCCCGGGCTCATCGCATAGACGCCGGCTGGCTCCATGGAATGCTGTGACCCGTAACCGGTCCCATTGGAAACCCGAGAGCGCAGGACCACCGGCATGGAGGACTGGCCGCCGAACATATGCCGGGCCTTGCCGATCTGGTTGAAGATCTGGTCGGCTGCGACCCACATGAAGTCGGAGAACATCAGCTCAGCGACCGGACGATATGACCCGGTCATGGACATGCCGCCGGCCAAGCCCATGAAGGCGTTCTCGCTGATGGGTGTTCCGAGGACGCGTCCTGGGAACTCGTCGTTCAATCCGCGGGTGGCGCCGTTGGTGCCGCCCTTGAGCCGGTGCACGTCTTCACCCAGCACGACGATGCCGTCGTCGTGCTGCATCCGGTATTCCAGGGTGTTCGCGATGACGTCCACGAACTTCGCTTCCGTCGTCCCGCGTGAGTCGTCGACGCCCGTCGTCTCTGGAGGAAGGGTGCCGAGCTCAAGATCCGAGCGAATATGCTCATCGACGCTTTCCGGGCGCGGCCAGAGTGCGGGAATGATCCGCCGACCGCCCTTGGTCGACTCCGGATCCTTCTCGGTGAGCTCTTGAACGATCTCGTCCAAAGAGCCACGGATCCGTGCGGCAAGATCCTTGTTCTGCTCTTCCGTGATGAGCTTCAGGCGGATCATCTCGTCGGCAACGCGCTGCACGGCGTCTCGAGACTTCCATTCCGCCTCTTCATCCTTGGTGCGGTATCCGAAGACCGACCCTGGGAAGGGGCCCTGCTGATGGAAATACCGGTACGTCTGCGCTTCGATGAGGGTCGCTCCCTGCCCCGTCGCCATGTGCTCAACGGCTTCGGCCTGGGCCAGATACACCGCCAGAGGGTCCATGCCGTCAACCTGCCACGATTTCAGACCAAACCCGGGGCCGCGCAGCGCCAGATTGTGCTCCTTCGTGACGTCGCCAAAGTGCGTCGATACGGCATACATGTTGTTCTCGAGGAAGAAGCACAGGGGAAGGTCCCACGCGGCTGCCATGTTGAACGTCTCGAGAGTGGACCCGATGTTCGAGGCACCGTCTCCGAAGTAGGTGACGGTGACGCCGGAACGGTCTTCTCCGGCCTCGAGTGCCGAACGCTTCTGTGCCCACGCGTTGCCGGCTGCCAGCGGTACTCCGCCTCCGACAATGGCGTTCGTGCCTAGCGCTCCAGCATCTAACCACTGCAGATGCATGGAACCGCCGCGGCCGCCGCTGAAGCCGTCGCTGAGACCCATGATCTCGGCGAGGGTCCGACGGTGAAACTCCATGAGGTCGTCGTCTTTGACGCCGTCTTCCATAGTCATGCGTTCCGGGCGGAGGAAATGCAGACCCTTGGCCAGGAACTGGTGGTGTCCGCGGTGGGTGCCGTTGACGCCGTCGTTGCCTTGGAGCGCTAGCACGGAACCGACTGCCGCCCCTTCCTGCCCAATGCTGGAGTGCGCGGGACCATTGATCATCCCTTCGCCAGACAAGGACAGGACCACTTCCTCGAAAGCGCGGACAGCGTGCAACTGCACCAGCATCGTCTCCAGCAGCTGCGGGTCGGCGGATTCCCAATCGGCGGATGTGGTCGAGAGGTGTACAGCTTCGGCTCCGGCGCCCAGCCGTTCATGCTTTGGCATAGCGGTCCTCCTGGTGATCAATGGTTGATGACAGCACGAGTCGGCGTGATCGGATACCGGCACGAGTGCGGATGAGTCATGTAGAACGTGTCTTATATCACGCTAGAAGGCATCTGAAGCCATTACAAGATCAATCCGGGCAAAACTGATGCTTGTTCGCGATTAGTGTGATGCATCGTTGCGGTGGCGTCAGGGCCAGCGGTCGATCAATCTGATCCGTAACCCGCATGAATAAAAACGAGCATTTTGTGGCCAGGTTTAAGTCGGAACGATAGAGTCATGAAAACAAATTCATGATGCTGAATTGATTGATCACAGGCCAAAATCGACCCTGGAGACTCGTATGAGTGAAATGAACAGCGCGGAGGCAACTCATCCCACGGAAGTGCAGATCCGCGGCCCGGTGATCGTCACTGGAGGTGCACAAGGAATCGGTCTGGCGATTGCTCGCCACCTGGTCCGAGACGGTCGATCCGTCGCACTGTGGGATATGGATGAGCAGCGTTTGGCGATTGCACGTGAGGAGGTCGCGAGCGTGGGCGAGGCCGCCGGGGCACAGGTGCATACAGCGGTCGTGAATGTTGCGGACCCTGAGAGTGTGGCAAAGGCACACGCGGAAGCCGTTGAGATGCTGGGCACTCCGTCGGGTCTAGTCAACAACGCAGGCATTCTTGGCTGGCGGGGGCCGGTCAAAGATCTTCCGTTGGAGCGTTGGAACCAGGCCCTCAGCGTCAACCTCACCGGGGCTCTCATCTGTTCCCAAGTGGCGCTGCCGGGAATGCTCGAGCAGGGCTACGGTCGCATCGTAAATATGGCGTCGATCGCGGGTAAAGACGGCAATGCCGGCAACGCGGGTTATGCGGCGTCCAAAGCCGGGCTGATCGGTCTCACGAAGAGCATGGGCAAGGAGCTTGCCAAAGATGGTGTCTTGGTGAACTGCGTGACTCCTGCCGCGGCCGACACCACGATCTTCGACCACCAGGATCCCGAAGCCCGAGACGAACTACGCCAGCGACTGCTCAGTCTGGTGCCAATGGGACGGTATGTCGAGGTCGAAGAGATTGCCGAAATTGTGGCCTGGCTGCTCTCCGATAAGTGTTCCTTCAGCACGGGCGCAGTCTTCGACATCAGCGGCGGACGCGCCGTGTACTAGAAACGGCTCACTCTGGCGCGGGCCAAATCTCGTCGATCAGCGTGAGCACGTGCCGGAGGACAGGGTTGCGGTTCTCCGGCAGCCACGCCATCTGTAAGCGGATGCTGTCGGCGTCATCGGCAACCGGAACGAAGGCGACGTCGTCCTCATAGAAGTTTCGCTGTACTGAATCTAAGGTCAGGTGACAACCGATCCCCGCGCCGACCAGGGTTAGTGCGGTCCACGTATCGGGGGCGCGCTGGGCGATATTGGGCTCATAACCGAACTGTCTAGACAGTCGCCGCAGGCGATCATGAAGGACCGATTGGGTATTCTCCAGCTCGACGAAGACCTCCGAGCCGAGATCCGCGAAGGTGGCGCCATTGCTCCCCGCTAGCTCGTGAGTGGCGGGGACGGCAAGCACCAGCCGCTCTTCCGCGATGATGCGGGAGTCAAGGTGCGAGGGAATGAAGTCCCAGCGGCCAAGACCGATGTCGTTACCCTCATCGGCCACTTTGTGCAGGGCTTGCTGGGCAAAATTCTGGCTGAACAGGGACAGCCCGATCCCCGGGTACCGCTGTTTCAGCTCCCGCGAGAGTGATGCGATCAGGCGATGGGTGGAGAGGCCAGCGAACACCACGGAGAGATGGCCGCGGTGGCCTTCCTGCGCGGCGAGGACGAGAGCTTCGGCTTCATCGATCGCTTTCATAATCTCGGACCCAGAGGTCACGAGTTGTTCGCCTGGCGCGGTCAGGCGCACTCGTCGGGTAGTGCGGTCGAAGAGCGACACGCCTAGTGAGCGCTCTAACTGCGCGATCGCTCGGCTCACGGCCGGCTGCGCGAGAAACAGCTTTTCTGCTGCTCGTCCAAAATGGAGTTCTTCGGCCACCGTGAGGAAGATCCTCAGATGATTCTGGTCCACGTCCCCTACCTCTGCCTCTCGTCGACTCTCGTCGTCTAGAACTTCTAGATCACCGGGTCCGACGATCTTGCCGGACCCGGTGATCGACCTGCATCAGCGTGCGGCGGACGGTCGGCGGATGAGCTTACGGTTGGCGAACTCTTCGAGACCGTACTGTCCCAGTTCGCGGCCGACCCCGGAACGTTTCACGCCGCCGAAGGGCAGGTCTGCTTGGGACTTGCTGGAGCCGTTGAGCGTGACCATGCCGGTTTCGAGTCGAGCCGAGACCGACTCGGCGAGCTCTTCGTCCGCTGTGAATACGGCGGCGCCGAGCCCGAACGGCGAGTCATTGGCCAGCTCGATGGCTGCCTCGGTGTCAGGCACTCTGTAGACGACGGCGACGGGGCCGAAGAGTTCCTCTTGGTGCGCGCGCATGGCCGTGGTTACCCCGGTCAGAACCGTTGGTTCGTAAAAGGAACCGACGCCGGCCATGGGTCGACCGCCGACGAGTGCGGTCGCTCCCTGGGTGATGGCGTTGTCGACTAGTTCTTGCACTTCGGCCACGGCCCCGGTTGAGGACAGCGGACCCATCTGGATCCCAGCTTCTTTGGGGTCGCCGACTTTTAGCTCGCGGACGCTGGCTGCAAAGCGTTCCAGAAATTCGTCGTAGACGGCGTCGACGACGATGATCCGTTTGCTGGCAGTGCAAGCCTGGCCGGCATTTGCCATACGTCCCACCACCGCGGACTTCACGGCTTCACCAATATCTGCGTCCTCGAGGACGAGCAACGGGTCAGATCCGCCCAATTCGAGAACCATCTTTTTCATCAGTCGGCCTGCGATGGAACCAACAGATGCACCCGCCTGTTCCGAGCCGGTGAGGGACACGCCCTGAACCCGATCGTCTTCCAGGACGGATTCGACCTGAGATGAGTCGATGAAGAGGTTGAGGTAGACGTTTTCGGGAACACCAGCGTCGTGAAGTACCTTGGCGAATGCCTCGGCAGAGCGGGGGCAATTCCTCGCGTGCTTGAGCAACAGGGCGTTTCCGAGAACCAGGTTCGGTGCTGCGAACCGGGCGATCTGGTAATACGGGTAGTTCCACGGCATGATCCCGAGAAGGACTCCGATCGGGGCCAGCTCCACCCAGGCCTGATCGCCGCTTGCGGGGCTCAGCTCCTTGCGTGCTATCTGCAGAGGTCCTTGCGTCGCGTAATAGTCGAAGATGCTCGCCACGAGGTTGACCTCGCCGCGGGACTCCGTCAGCGTCTTGCCCATCTCTTCCGTTGCGATGTTGGCGAGGTTTTCGTTCCGCTCACGGAACAGTTCAGCGGCGCGATGCAGAATCTCGGCGCGCTGTGCGGCGGGGAGGTCTTTCCACTGGCGGTAGCCGGAGTCTGCATCAGTGAGTGCTTGGGTGACGGCTTCATCGGGGAGCACGGGAAAGTCGCCGTAGTGCTCTCCGGTGGCGGGGTTGAGTGAGCTGTAGGGTCGCATGTCTTCCTTTCGGGGATAGACCGTCGGTGCATGAATAGCCGACAGAATCGTTATTGGACGCTCCGAGGGCAGTGGCGAAGCATGGAAGCAGGTGCACCGCGCACCACGCCGCGAGCTGAATGAAGGAGAATCGCTATGAATTTGTTGGAGTCTGTTGCCGGTCGAAAGGCTGATCAGATCGGAATTCTCGTTCCCGACCTTTCCCGTGGTGCTCAGGAGTGGGGCGCGTTGTGGGGTGTCGAAAAGTGGTCGGCATTCACGTTCTCACCCGAAACACTCACCAGGCTCACGTTCCGAGGCGAAGAATCTGACCTCTCGATGCGACTGGCGATCTCCGGGACCGGCCCACAGATCGAAATCATCGAGCCGACCAGCGGCCCGAGCATCTACAGCGAATGGATCGAAGAGCACGGGTATGGTCTGCACCACTTTGGCTACTACGTTGATTCCCTGAGTGAGGTGACCCGTGAGCTTTCCGCAGCCGGTCATGAGCCTGTCCAGACGGGCGAGGGTTTCGGAGCCGACGGAACGGGTCATTTCGCCTACTACGAGAACCTCGCGCCCAACGGTGTCTTCCTCGAATTCATCGAGGCCGCTCGTCAGCGCCGCGAGCCTGAAGAGCTGTAACCGACGATGAGTTCGTGCGAGGTCAAGAGTGTTCAGACTCTTGACCTCGCACGATCGCGTCGAAGGACCTTCTTCAGGACTGAGTCGGCTGCCGACGGATGGGGTCAGAACCGTCCCAGCCGATCGAGGCTTCGCGGATCTTGCGGAAATACTCGGCCTTTCCGCCGGTCGACTCGGACAATTCCAGGATGGAGCCTGGAGTGTCTTCGTGTACGAAGTAGGCGAATCGGCCTCGCCCTCCAGCTCGACCGGCGTGCCCTTCGACGAAGCCACGAGCGACCAACTCCGCGTGCTTGTCATCGAAGTCATCGACCCAATAGGCGATGTGCTGAGGTCCGGTTTTGCCGGTTTTCAGCGAGTCGTACCAGAGCGACGGCACCTCGTTTCGAGGCTGGATTAGTTCCACCTGTAGCGATCCCGAATTGGCGAGCGCGATCGAGACCTTCGGGAGCTCTGCGACGGGCTCACCGAAGTACGTGAATTCGCTGACACCGATGTCTTCCTTGTAGAACCACGGCCCGACGTTGAGTTTGTGGGCCCAGAGGTCCATAGCTTTTTCTACGTCATCGACGATGTATCCGATTTGGCGGCCTTCGCCCAAGAACTGGCTCATGTGTTTTCGCTTCCTTTGCTGGAATGAGGGGGAGATGGTTGGGGACGTGGTCAGCGAGACGTGCGTCCGGGAACTTCTGGATCGAGCTGAACTCCAAAGCTGTTCAGCATCATGGCGACCAGGTGATAGGTGCCGACCACCATGGTGATTTCGTAGAGAAGTCCCTGGTCGAAGTACTCAGCGAGGGCGTCCCAGGTCCGGTTGGAGATGGTCGAACGATCGTGAAGCTCGTCGGATGCAGCCAGAAGCAGCTGGGACTTCTCATCCCAGATGGGATCTTCCGGGCCGTTCTCGATGGCAATGATTTCTTCTTCAGAGATGCCGCCGGCACGTGCAAAGCGAAGGTGCTGCCCCCACTCGTATTCCGCGTCGCAGTTCCACGCCGTTCGCAGCACGAGAAGCTCGCGATCACGTTCGGTGAGAGTCCCGTGGAAGAGCAAGGCGTGAGCCAACTCGAGCCACTTTTCGTAGAGCTCTGGGCGATGTACGAAGGTCGAGTAGATGTTGACCTCGCGTTGAGGATCCTTGGTCGCCTTCAGCAGCAACGCCGAGAGTTCTTCGCTGCGGTTCTCTCGAGAAACGGGAGGGATGCGGTTGGGGCGCGATGACGATGTGCGCATAATGAGAATTCCTTCGACTGGATGGAATGGAGTCGCTCTTCCATCGTGTCCCAGGTCTCATATGCTGTCTAATACTCAATATTGGCCGTATTGATGCAATTCAACGATTGATGTTGCGCGGCCGTCGCGGCCCCAGTGTGTGCCTTGGGAAGCTACGGGGCGTCCACATCTATCTCGGGCCACACTCTGTTGGCCGCTTCCAGTGCGTGGCGCAGTACCGGGTTGGTGGAGTCGGGGCGCCAGGCCATGCGCAGATAGATGGGCGGGTAGTCGTCGGCGACGGGGATGAAGCGGACGTAATCGTCGTTGACGTTGTCCTGCAACGTGTTCAGGGTCAGAGTCACCCCGATGCCGGCCGCGACCATGGTCAGTGCGGTGGAAAGTTCGGGGGCCCGCTGCACGATGTGTGGCTCGAAGCCGGCGGCGTGCGACAGCAATTGCAGTCGGTCATTCAGCAGTGTTCTGGTCTCGACTGGGCCGACGAATGGTTCGTCCGCGACCTGGGAGAACCAGACGCTCTCCTCTTGGGCGAGGGGGTGCGACATATGCACGGCAAGAACCAAGTGCTCACGCACGACCGCGCGATCTTCGAGGCCGGCGGGCAAGAAGTCCCAGCGCCCCAGCTCGATGTCCATCTCGCCTTCGAGCACCATGTTCAGTGAGTGCTGCGTGTAAACCTGTGGCTGAATGCGGGTGCTGATCCGCGGGTACGAGACATTGATTTCATGGCACAGCGCGGCGAGCATCTGGTGCGTTGACGCGCCAGCGAAGACGATCGAGATGCGACCGCGGTCGCCGTCTTCAGCGGCCTGAACCAGGGCCTTGGTCTCTGAAACCTTATCGAGGATGGATCGACCGCTCTCGACGAGCTGGATCCCGGCCGGTGTCAGTGACACTCGCCGGGTACTGCGTTCGAAAAGCGGGGTGCCGAGGGACTTCTCGAGCTGCGCAACGGAACGACTCACCGCGGGCTGTGCGAGGTGCAGCTCTTTGGCAGCGTTGCCGAAGTGCAAGTGCTCCGCCACCACCAGGAAGACCTTTAACTGGTGCAGATCCATTCGTCCCCATCTCCAAAATGCATGAATCAATCAGTTAGGGGAACTCTACAGCGAATAATGCGCTGTGGGTGTGGCTGGGGAACTTCTGGGTCGTCTGAGGCTCGGTTAGCCGATCAATGGGCGAGGGGCGAGGTCGGCTGCGCCCCAGTAATCCGGGTCATGCCCGACGACGACGCGTCCGCCGGCATCCCGGAACGCTGAGATGGTGGCGAGGGATGCGGTGAAGCGTTCCGGATCGCTGATGACACCTGGCAAGACGCCCTCCTCGAGGGTTCGCTCGAGATAGCACGCATCGGCGGTCAGCATGACGGGCCCTGTGGTCAGTTCCACCACGAGGGACTGGTGGCCTGGCGTATGCCCGTAGGTGGGGACCAATCGCACGGAGCCGTCTCCGAACACATCGTGCTCTCCATTGATGAGGAGCTTGTTCTGGCCGGTGAGAAAATCAGCGTGGCGGTAGCCCGGGAAGTCTTCGGGGGCGCGGGCGCCAGCCAGGTATTCGGCCTCTTGCAGAATCACCGTCGCGCCGGGGAACTGATGGTTCCCTCCGGTGTGGTCGTAGTGCAGGTGGGAGGTGGCCACATAGCGAACCGCATCGGGGTCGAACCCGGCGTTGCGGAACTGCCGCGCCGACTCATCGGCCGGACCGAACTCAAACTCACGGGTTTCGAAGAACCCCTCTGGCACGTAGTTCTGCTCCGGATCGGTGTGGAGTCGAGCGTTGAACCCCGTGTCGAAGACGAGATCTCCCTGGGGGTGGCGAATGAGGAATGAGGGAACGGGGAGGCGACGTGTACCTTCCTCGCCGGCGACGATGAAAGACGCGGGCACCGTGGTGTAACCGCAGATCACTGCGTAAATGGAAATCGATGTCGTGGTGCTCGTCATGGTGTGTCCCTTTCGCTTCTCTGTGCGTTGGGCCGTCGCTGCCCCGCCGATTCGTATTCGCACTACTGAGACTAGGCGCAGGAACGAGCGTGTCTCCAATAGCGGTTCCGCTCAGTATTGATGCAATTCCGGGATATGTATGAGCCTGATTGGCTATTGGACGTCGATGGAAACGGATCATAGTCTCGGAGTAGTCCGTGACGCACGGCACATTCTCGTTCGTCGTCGTCACAACGAGCCAAAGTTTTCAGACACCGAACCATGAGGATCTCCGTCATGTCTCTTACCCCCAACGTTGATTCACTGCCGCGCGCCAGCAAAGGCGAACTGCCCGGACGGGGGCGCCTTCAGGGGCGGCGGGTCTTGGTGGTCGGTGGCGGCCAGCGGGTCTTCGACGCGGAGACGGATCCCATCGGTAACGGTCGCGCCATGTCGATTCTGTATTCGCGTGAGGGTGCCGATGTGGTCGTCGTTGACGCCAATCTGGACAGCGCGCAGGTGACTGTGGATGCGATCCGGGCGAACGGCGGGAACGCGACCGCGCTGCAAGCCGACGTCAGCGATCCAGAGGCAGTGCCCGGCATGATCGCCCAGACCACGCAGATTCTCGGCGGTCTCGACGCTATGGTCTACAACGTGGGTATTGGCATCGGGGATCTCGATTTCGCGGGCGTCGATTTGTCCGCCTGGGACCGTACCTTTGACGTCAACGTGCGCGGAGCGATGCTCACCCTTCGTGAAGCGCTACCGGTGATGAGCGAAGGCGGATCGATCGTACTGATTTCCACCACCGCAGCCGTGCGCTCCAGCAGCAGACTCGTCGCCTACGAGGTGTCGAAATCCGCGCTCATGGGCCTGATGCGGCATGCGGCGCGGGAGGCCGCAACCCGAGGAGTCCGAGTCAACATGGTGTTCCCCGGTCTCGTTGACACCCCGAATGGCCGCACGGCTGGGGCGGGTCGTCCGGACCGTGCCGCGAGCAATGTTCCCCTGGGGCGCATGGCCACCGGCTGGGACATCGCTTACGCCACGCTGTTCTTCATGGGCGACGAGAGCTCCCACGTCACGGCTCAAACGCTGGCCGTCGATGGTGGGCGCACCGGGATCTGATTCTGAAGGCGGAGAAGGACCCTCATGGATTTAGGCCTGACAGAACGCACTGCCATCGTGACCGGGGCCAGCTCCGGGATCGGCCGGGCCATCGCGCTCGGTCTTGCCCGGGAAGGTGTGTCCGTGGCGGTCGTGGGACGCAACGCGGACCAGCTCGCCGAGGTCGGCGCCGAGGCGCGACAGGGTGGCGCTCCACGCGTGGCCGTGCTGGCGCAGGACTTGGCCGATGACGAGAGTGCTCGGCTGATTGCCGAGCGGGCCTCAGCCGAGCTGGGTGACATTCATATTCTCGTCAATAGCGCCGGCGGCAGCGTCGATGTCGACGTCGAGACCGAGGACGAGGTGTGGTCGCGCGCCATGACCGTGAACTGGGAGCGTCACCGGCAGTTGGTCGGCCAGGTTCTGTCCTCGATGCGAGCTGCGGGATGGGGCCGCATCATCAACATCACCGGCACTTCCGAAGCGCGCGGAATGAACGCGACCGTGGTGGCCAAATCCGCTGTCCACGCCTGGTCGAAGGGGCTGGTGGACCTGGTGGCTCGAGACGGGGTCACGGTGAACTGTATCGCTCCCGGCAGGATCGAATCCGCCCAGATGAGGCGGCTGTACACGCCAGAACGACAGGCGGCGGTGGCCGCCGAGAAGATTCCCGCAGGGCGATTCGGCACCCCCGATGAAGTGGCCGACCTCGCGGTCTTCCTCGCTTCGCCTCGCGCCTCGTACCTCAACGGAGTGGTGATCCACGCCGACGGCGGCGCCCGGCGGTTCCTGTACTGATTCCCGTACTGACGGTACCGACGGGGGTGCCCCGCAGTGCCGGTCAGCGCAGTAGGTGCCACCCGCCGTCGATAATGTACTCGCTGCCGGTGATGTAGCGGGAAGCGTCAGAGGCGAGGAACGCGATCAGATCCGCAACATCCTGGGCCTCGCCGACACCGAGTGGCAGCCGGTTCATCGAATCATTCGTGACCGCGGGGTCCTCGGTTCCGTCTTCGCGGGCGGCCGAACGCTCTAGTTTCTGGCTCTTGATATCGGACAGCATCGGCGTGGCGATCTGCCCCGGATGGACGGAATTGCAACGAACCCGGGCGCCATCCTGGCTGCCGAACAGCGCGACCGTCTTGGTGAGGGAGGTGACCCCGCCCTTGCTGGCACCGTAAGCGGCGTTCTGCTGGGTGGGATAGTAGGCGCCGAGCGAGGCAAGGTTGATGATGGAGCCGTGCCCCTGAATCTTCATCGGGCGCATCGCCTCTCGGCAACCGAGGAACGTGCCGTCCAGATTGACCGACATGACGTTGCGCCAATCGTCGAGGGTCATGGCGTCGAGGGTGCCGTGGCGGACGTCGCCGACGATACCGGCGGCGTTGACAAGGACGTCGAGAGAGCCCTGTTCGGCGACGACGTCGTCAACGAGGGCGATCCACTGTTCTTCGCTGGTCACGTCGAGCTGGTGGAAGGCGCCACCGATAGCGGAGGCGAGGGCGGTGCCGTCGGAGGCGTTGCGATCGGCGACGACGACGAACTTGCCGTTTTCGGCCAGGGCCCGCGCACAGGCTGCTCCGATCCCGGAGGCCCCTCCGGTCACGATCGCGACGGGGCTGGAGGAGGTGATGGCTGGATTAGGTGACATGGTGTGTTTCCTCGGGTGGTGCATCGTGGATGGTCGGGTAGGGAGAGTCGTCAGAAGGTCAGCACGATCTTGCCAATGGGGGAGCCCTCGCGGAGGGCGTGGGCAGCCGTGTTGGCTTCCGAGGAGGCGTACACACTGTCGATCACCGGGCGGATGGCACCGTTACGGACCGCCGGGATGACCCGGTCGAGCAGGGCCGAATAGACGTCGCCGCGTTCTTCGGCGGTGCGCACGCTGAACGTGGTGCCCTGCAGACGCAACCGACGGAACGAGAGCAGGTCCAGGCTGATGGTGCTGCTCCGGCCGGCGAGGCGGCCGATATTGATGATCGTGCCGCCGATCCGGGTGCACTCGAGTGACTCCGCGAGCGGCTGACCCGCCAGATGGTCGAGAACGATGTCGACGCCGTGGCCTCCCGTGGCCTCGAGAACGGCCTGCGCCCAGCCGTCGTTCTTGGTATTGACGACGGTGTCGGCTCCCACCTCACGGAGTCGTTGGGCTTTGTCAATGTCCGTCGTGGTGGCGATGACCTGGCCGGCGCCCAGGGCCTTGGCCATCTGGATTCCGATGATGCCGATGGCGCTGGAGCCGCCGAGGAAGAGGACGGTGTCGCCCTCGGTGAAACCGGCCTGGGTGACGAGTGCGTCGTGCTCGGTGGACAGGGCGATCGGCAGTGAGCCCGCTTCTTCCCAGCTGATTTCCTCGGGAACGCGAACCGTGTGGCGGCTGTCCATGGTTGCCAGGTCGGCGAATCCGCCCTGCGGCGTGGCGCCCATGACAGCGTCGCCGGGACGGAGGTCCTGCACCTCCGGGCCGACCGCGCGGACGAGGCCCGCGGCTTCGCGTCCGGCCACATAGTCTTGGGAGGCGTCGTTGCCGTTGTAGGCTCCGACCAGCATGTCTAGGTCGACGCGGTTAAGACTCGCGGCCTTCACCTCGACGAGGATGTCATGGGGCCTAGCGTCGGAACGCTGACGTTCTCCATGACCCACGACGTGCCACGGCCACCGAGGACCGCGTTCCGTGTCTGGGGGAGATCCTGCATGGGTGTCGCTCCCGTCTTGAGGGTGAGCCCCGCGCGGTTGCGCGGGTCCTCAATCCAGCATGACGGGCGTCACTTATGCAGTCCAATACCCAAAATTGCCGATATTGATTCAGCTACGATAGGCGGCGCTCACTCGCCGGCTGGTGCGCTGATGTTGACCTGCCAGTTGATGCCGAAGCGGTCCGTGAACGCGGCGTAGGTGTCGCCCCACATCTGCTGCTCCAACGGCATCTGCACGGTGCCCCCGGCGGAGAGGTTCTCGTAGGCGGAGCGCAGGGTTGCCTCGTCGTCGCCCATCAGGGACAGCGTGACGTTGTTGCCGGCGGTGAATCCCTCCGGCGACATCCCTTCGATGTAGTCGGAAACGTAGAGGCGGATCAGGTCGGTGATCTCCAGAGCGCCGTGCATGATCAGCTCGGTGCCGGGATGCCCCTCGGGCAGGGCGCCGAACTCCCCGAACGTGGCATAGGTGGGCGTGCCACCGAGGGCTTCGCCGTAGAAGTCGAACGCCTCGCGGGCGTTGCCGTTGAACACGAGATAGGGGTGTAGTGCGGCGGGCATAACGAGCTCCTGGGAGTCGGTGCGGGATGGGAGTTTAACTGTCCGTCCGTGGTGTGCATCACGTCAAGGGCGAAGGGGCGGTAGTGTCGATGATCCGTTGACCTGCATCAGGGTGCGGTTTAGCGTCGGGACGGACGAAGGAGGAATCCCATGTCCGGCCCATCCCACGTTTCCGAGCCGAATCCGGCCGAGAACACCCCACCTGCTCCGCGCCCGGAGAACCTCAACAAGGGTGCCTCGCGCAGCTGGATGGGCCCCGGGCTGCTGATCAGCGCCTCGTTCATCGGCCCGGGGACCATCACCACCGCCACAGTCACCGGCGCGGACTACGGTTTCGCCCTGACCTGGGCGGTGGTCTTCTCGATCATTGCCACGATCATCCTGCAGGAGATGTCCGCCCGACTGGGCGTGATGACCGGCCGGGGCCTCGGCGAGATCATGCGCGAGACCTTCGACCACCCGGTGGCCAAGACGCTGATGATCATCCTCATCGTGGCCGCGATCGGTGTCGGTGGCGCCAGCTACGCCGGCGGTGACACCACGGGCACCGCCCTGGCCATTGAGCACGTGCTGCCGTTGCCGTTCCCGCTGATCGCCCTGATCGTCGGGGCGATCCTGCTGTTCCTGCTGCTCTCGGGCTCCTACAAGATCGTGGAGCGGGTGATGACGGTGCTGGTGGTGGCCATGGCCGCGGTCTTCCTCATCACGGTGGTCGTGGTGCAGCCGGACTTCGGCGCGATGTTCCGTGGGATCTTCGTGCCCACCATTCCCACCGGCGCCCTGCTGACCACCATCGCGCTGATCGGCACCACCGTGGTGCCGTACAACGTGTTCCTGCATGCCAGCCTGGTACAGGAGAAATGGGGTGCGGACCCGGACCGGGAGAAGTCGTTGCTCAAGGCAAAGGTCGACAACACGGTGTCGATCTCGATCGGCGGACTGATCACCCTGGCCGTGCTGGCCACCTCGGCCGGCACCCTGTTCGTGCATGGCGTCTCGGCCGAATCCGCCGCCGACATGGCCACCCAACTGGAGCCGCTGCTCGGCCCGGCGGCCGATTGGGTGTTCGTGATCGGGCTGTTCTCTGCGGGGCTGACCAGCGCGCTCGCGGGCCCGCTGGGCGCGGCCTACGCGATCTCCGGGATCCTGGGCTGGAGCACCGATATGAAGTCGGGACGCTTCCGGGCCATCGCCGTCGCCGTGGTGCTCATCGGCGTGCTGATCGCGGTGACTGGGGTGAACCCCATCCAGGTGATCATCGTGGCGCAGGCCGCTAATGGTCTGTTGCTGCCGATCGTTACCGGGTTCCTGCTCTACACCATGAACAAGGCTAAGGCGCTGGGTAAGCATCGCAACGGTGTGGTCGCCAATGTCCTGGGCGGGATCGTCATGATCGTGGTGACCGGTCTGGCGGTCTACCAGCTGGCGACGCTGTTCTGAGCGTTCTGAACTGAGGCGCTGGGTTCTGTACAGCGGTGAACAGAACCCAGCGTTGGCTCAGCGTTCGTGGGTGTGGGCGATGTACACATCGCAGGGGGCATCCGCTGCCACAGACCGGGCGATGCTGCCGAGGATGCGAGAGGCACCCTGCACGCGCTTGTTGCCCACCACGATGACCTCGGCCGAGTGCTCCTGAGCTTCGCGCACCAGCACGGAGCTGGGGCTGCCCTCGGAGGCGCGGGCGACGAAGGCGACTTCGCCGAACTTCTTGGCGAGCTGCGCGACGACGGCTTCGGCGGTCTCCTGGGCCTCCTGCTCGCGCACCTCGGTGGCGCGCTTGACGGCGGAGACGGTGGCGGAGGGGTTGTGCTCGTTCATGTTGGAGCGCACGGTACGCGTCAGGTCCACACTGAATGCGGAGATCACGTGCAGTTCGGCGTGCAGCGCCTGTGCCAGGGAGGCTGCCTTCTCAGCAGCTCGGAGGGCGGTCTCGCTACGGTCAACGCCTGTGAGAATGATGCCGGTCATGGTCGTCCTTCGGTCGCATGAATCAAGGGTTCACGACGAGGTGGATCGTCCCCATCGAGCCTACTACAGGGCGGGAAGACGGCGGCGGCGCTGCCGAGCAGATGATTGCTCGGCAGCGCCGCTTACTGTCATCGTCGACCGATCAGGGTCTGCTGGAGGATTACTCCACGGCGAGGCCCTCCACTGGCTGGAGCTTGACCGCGCGGCGGGCCGGAGCAACCGACGCCAGTAGCCCGGCCAGCACCGCGACCGCGAGGATCGCCAGCAGGTTCAGCCACGGCACGGTGACCGGGACCAGCTCGGTCAGTCCGGAATTCACTCGCAGCTCGCCGAACACGGTTTGTGCGCCGAACCAGCCGTAGACCACACCGAGTATGGAGCCGAGCAGGGCGGCCACCCCGGAGACCAGGACGGCCTCCATGGCGAGCATGCCGCGCAGCCCCTGCTTGGTGAGCCCCAGGGCCCGCATCAGCGAGTTCTCCCGGGTGCGCTCGATGGTGGACAGCGACAGGGTGTTCGCCACGCCGATCAGGGCGATCAGCACCGAGACGGCGAGCAGTGCGGTGACGATGAGCAACATCATGTCGATGATCTGGGTGTACAGGATGCGTTCGGCGACCGGTCCGGAGATGCCCTCCGGGGTGACCTCGGCGGCGGCACCGATCTCGGCGATGAGCTCGTTGAGCGAGTCCATCGACACGTCGTCGGTGACGTTGATCCACAGGATCGGGACACCGGCATCGGCGGTATCCAGACTCAGGCCCAGCCGCTCCGCGTTCTCCGTGGAGATCAGGGCGTCCAGCGAGGAGGCGTCGGTGCCGTGGGTGCTCAGCTCGCCGTTGGCGCCGGGCAGGGTGGTGGTCTCCCCGAGATTGCTGGCCGCCCATTCGGGCAGCACCACGGTGCCGGGCTCGCGCAGCGCTTCGCGGTCTTCCGCAGGCAACTGGGCGGCCATCTGGTCGACGTCATCGGGGTCGACCGCATAGACGGCATCGCCGGACTCCAGGGTCCCGACCTGGGGCAGGGCGAGGGCGTCGTTCACGCCGTCGAGGTCCTGGACCTGTCGCGCGGTCTGCTCGGCGTCCTCAACGCTGGAGGTGTTCTCCGGGTTGAGTTGCGTGTACAGGTCGACCGGGTAGTTCGCGCCGAGAACGGAATCGGCCTGGTCCTGGGCGATCTTGCCGCCGGTGAGCATCATGGCCACTAGGGTGGTGCCGACCAGCAGCGCGGTCGCGGTGGACGCGGTACGGGAGCGGTTGCGTACCGAGTTCAGCTGGGCCATCCGCCCGGGCACGCCGGTGCTGCGCACCAGGGCTCCGACGGCGAACACGGCGCCGGGAACGAAGAGCACCGCCAGCATCAGCAGGCCGATGAAGGAGAGCGCTCCGCCGCCGACCGCGATCAGCAGTTGGCCCTGGGTGGCGCCCAGCACGAGCAATCCGACCCCGATGAGGACGAGCAGCCCGCCGAGGATCATCCGCACGATCCCGGCGCGGGAGCCCACGGTGGTGTCCTCCACCGGGCGCATGGCTGCCAGGGGTGAGACCCGGGTGGCGCGGGCGGCTGGGATGAGGGAGGCAACCACGGTCATCAGGATGCCGATCAGGATCACGATGCCCAGGGAGACTGGGTCCATGGCGAACGTGACCGCTCCCATTCCTTCGATGGTCCGGCCGATGGCCACCAGTGCGGCGACCAAACCGGATGCCAGGGCCACACCGAGCACGGAGCCGATGAGTCCCACCAGCAGTGCCTCGGTGAGCACCGCGCCGCGGACCTGGCCGCGAGTGGCGCCGAGCACGCGTTGCAGTGCCAGTTGGCGGGTGCGCTGGGCGACCAGCACCGAGAAGGTGTTGGAGATGACCAGCATGGTGACGATCAGGGCGATGACGGCGAACCCGGCCAGGATGTAGACGAAGACGTTGGATCCAGCCATGTCGGCGACCTGCGCCTGGGCGGCTGCGTCCGGGGTGTCCACGGTGGCGGTGATGCCGGCTTCGTCGAGACGATCCTGGACGGCGGCGGCCACGGTGGTCGGGCTTGCCCCGTCGGCGACGTCGATGAGGACGTATTCCGCGGTGGTGCTGTATTCGGTGGGTGCCTCTTCGCCGGGGAACGGCTGCAGATTCAGCGCTGAGAACAGGTCGGTGCCCGAGTACAGCTGCGCGGCACCGATTGAGAAGGGGCTAGAGGAACGCTCGGTGATGCCCACAATCGTCACTGCCAACGCCTGGGCCGACTCTTCGCCGGTCTCCTGAACAAAGGTTGGCAGCTGCAGGGTGGTCTGGTCGCCGACGTCGAGCTTCAGACGCTCTGCGGTGGCGGCGTCGACCGTGATCTCATTGCTGGAATCGACTGACGGGTAGTCGCCCTCGGCCAGCGCATCGGGGACCATGGCGGAATTCTGCGGAACCGGCACGACCATCGCGAAGTCGGAGGTCGAGGTGTAGGTGCCTTCCTGGCCGGAGTCCACCACGTTCTGGGGCAGGGTCAGTCCGGCGCCGGCGGCAACGGAGGGGTGTGCCTCGGCGACTCCGTCAACCTCGTTGAGGGCGCCGAGATCTGCAACCGGCTCGCCGTTCTCGTCGGTCACCTCGTCACTGGTGGCTGGCGGGCCGGCGAGACGACCAAGGGCCTCACTGGCCTCGAAGTCGCTCTGGGACGGGACGACCACCAGGTCGGCCTTGGAGTAGGTCGAGCCCAGCGATTCGCGCAGGGTGGCGTTCGAGGAGGAACCCACCAGCATGGCGGAGGCGAGGAAGGTGACGCCAATCAGGATGGCCAGTAGCACCGAGATGTAGCGGCGCGGTGCGGCGCGGAGCTGGGAGAGGGCCAGTTTCAACATCTCAGGCCACCCCCAGCTGGGACAGGGCGTTGAGCACGGTCTGCGGGGTCGGATCGGTTAGTTCCCCGTGCAGAGCGCCGTCGTCGAGCAGCACGACACGGTCGGCATAGGACGCGGCGTTGGGGTCGTGGGTGACCATGATGATGGTCTGTCCCATCTCGCGGGCCGAGCGACGGAGCAGTGACAGCACTTCCGCGCCCGTGGCGGAGTCGAGGGCGCCGGTGGGCTCGTCGGCGAAGACCACATCCGGGCGGGTGAGCAGGGCACGGGCTACGGCCACACGCTGCTGCTGACCGCCGGAGAGCTGGTGGGGTTTGTGGCTGAGGCGGTCGCCGAGTCCGAGGATCCCGACGATCTCCTTCAGCCAGGCTTCGTCCGGGCGGGTGCCGGCCAGCTCGAGGGGGAGCACGATGTTCTGCTGTGCGGTCAGGGTGGGCACCAGGTTGAAGGACTGGAAGATGAAGCCGATGCGCTCGCGGCGCAGTTTGGTGAGCTGGTTGTCGTTCATCCCGGTGATCTGCCGATCGCCGACGACGATTTCTCCAGAGTCAACGGTATCCAGTCCGGCGAGAGTGTGCATCAGCGTGGACTTGCCGGAGCCAGAGGGACCCATGATGGCGGTGAACGCACCCACAGCGAAGTCGATGGAGACGTTCTTGAGGGCGTGCACTTCGGTGTCGCCGGTGCCGTAGGTCTTGATGAGGTTCCGCGCGGAGACGGCGGACGTGGTCGGTGCGGGGGCAGTCGTTGAGTTCATGCCTCCATCGTGTCGCAGGGGAGGCCCGGCGCACATCATCCTCAAGTCGGGTTTCCAGGCTCTCTTCAGACGAGACCTCGGTACTCAGGGTCCTCCCAGAGGATGAGGTCAGGCATCATTCATTACATGCGGTGGTAGTCGACTGTTCCGGACGGGTCCATCATGGCCGCGAATTCATCGGAAGAAACCAGCCGTGCTTCGGCGGCGACCACCGCCAATTGCACGCGGTTGGTAAGCCCGAGGTGCGCCAGCAGTTTCGTCAGTCCGGTCTTCACGGAACTCTCGCTCAGATTCAGCGCGCTCGCGATCTCACGGTTCGTCTGGCCGAGGGCGAGTCGACGAACGAGTTCTTGTTCGCGCGGGGGAAGATTCTGCAGCAGCTTCTCCTGCTTCCACTGTAGCGGCTTCCGCGGCGGGAAAGCCTGCTTGTCCTGCGGACGGGCGAAGAGGGTATAGCCGCGCTGAACCATCATCAGCGCGCTGGTCAGGTGACCGTCGATGGTCTGTTTCGAGATGAACCCGGACACGCCTAAACCATAGGCCCACTTCATGACAGTGCTGTTGGTGCTGGCTATGAGCACGACGACCTTGGTCTGCGGCGAGCGGTCGCGCAGCACGCGCATGCTTCCGCTGAGCTGGTCGGCGTGCGTCGTGGCATCGTAGAGCACGATGTCGAGAGGGTCCGCTGTCACCAGATCCTTCTCGGTCGGATGGGGGCTGTCCGTGTAGTCCAGAACGATGCTCTCGGCATCGCCCAGGGTCGCGTCGATTCCGATCCGCAGGAAGTGATCTCCCGTGATGAGGCGGACGTGCAGTGTCTTCAAATCTCGATCCGTTCCGAACTGTCCCGCGCACCGCGGAGAGCTCTCCCGAATGTGGGTGAGTGTGCTCGACTGCGAACTTATGCAGCCAGTGGTGAACAAAATAAAGTGTGAATGGACAGTTGAATCCCCATTTTTCTGATTGCTTCCGAGTAAAACAACTGCCTAAGCAATGGTAGCGACTGGCGGGCCGATCTCGAGACGGCCGTCACATCAACGCGTGTCGATTTTCCCTCATCGGATCATTGTTGTCCGGCGGATAACGAAAAACCACTATTACTATAGAGTAGCCAGGGGCCAGGTTCGGAGGGTTATTCCAGGGCGAGTTCGACTTTCCATGGTCGATCTGCCGCAATGGCGGATGGGCGAATTCTGCGACCGTTCGGACACTCCAGCTGGTCCGGTTGGGTCTATCGTGTTGGCGGATCGGGCATACATTGGCCACGGTCCCTGGAGGGTTGAGGTTTAGTTCCTGAGGCGATTGTTAGTCGATCGAGGTGGTCAGAAATTGAAGAATCGGCGAATTCTGGCGGCTGGGAGCAGGGCGTTAATCATGCTCGTGAATCATTTTGCGGAGAAAGAAGCGAAAAATCATGATGGATCAGAAAATAGTTGAAAGACGCATGTATTGATCTTTTCGCGGGCTCTCAATAACGTCCGAGTGGTGTCACTCACCGACATCCCGTCCACACTTCGCGGTGACGGAGGCTGTTTTCTTGAGAGGAATCCCACCCATGAGCTCTTCTGCAACTGATACCCGCCGTCCTTCAGGGCGCGTTGTCCTAGCCGTCGCCGGCGTGGTCGGTCTGGCTGCTGCCACGACATTCACCATGGCCCAGTGGAGCGATGAGGCCACGATCGAAGGGTCCATCACGACCGGCAACTTCGAGATCACTGTGGATCCGTCTGAGCTGGATTACACCGAGTTCTCTCCTGAGACTCCGCAGACCAGCGAGCACACTCTGTCGAACGATTCGAGTGTTGACGCCGTCGTCGACCTCGACATCGAAGGCTTCGACTCCCCAGCTGGTACGTGGGCGCTGACCGTCGAGCTGGAGAATGGCCCCGGCGGGGCTTTCACCAGCCGATACGAGGGCGACCCCTCCACGAGCCCCTCCGGCATTCAGCTTGCTGGCTCGGCCGGCGGCGCGATCGACCTGGTGCTGGCGCCGGACGAAGAAGTCGATGTGCAGATCACCTTGGAACTGGTCGACGAGTCCAATGATTCACAGGACATCTCCCTGGACGACGTGCTGTTCACCTTCAACGGCGAGCAGGTTGTCGAAGTGGACGGCGACGGCGACGACGGCTAAGGCCGACGCCTCGTCCCATCGTCAGTGAGGGGCTGACGGAATTCGTCGGCCCCTCACAGACCCCCTGTCCGGTGAAGGAGCGTCCTGATGTCCACTCAGCAGCAGACCCGCCCGAGTGCCCCGTCGCACTCGCCACGGACGCGCGGCATCATTCGACGTGGGGTTTCGCTGCTGGCCACATTTGCCGTGGTGGCACTACTCGCTCTGACTGGCGCAGTTCTGACGGGACTGCTCAGCCTGCACGTCGTCACCAGCAGCTCTATGCAGCCGACACTGCGCGTCCACGATGTGCTGATCACCCGTGCAGTTCCCGCGGATCAGGTGGTCCGCGGAGACATCGCGACGCTGATCCATCCTGATGGCTATCGCGTTACCCACCGGGTGCTGACGAACACGGAGGACCCGAACGGTTCCGGACGCCTGATCACCATGCAGGGTGACGATAACGACGCCGCCGATCCGCAGCCCTACCCGGTCGACGAAGTCGAGGTGAACGTCCTGCGCGTGCCCTGGGCGGGGGCTGTCCTCCAGACGCTGACAACGCCGCCGATGAGTTACGTCGCTCTCGGCTCTCTCGCCCTGGTCGTGGTGGCTTCCCTGCTGCCCCGCCGGACTCGGGACCACGCCGATACCGAGGTGGTTGAGAATGACTGATATCTTCCGTCGCGGCGGCGCCCTGTTGCTCGCTCTCATGCTCACCATGACCGGCGCCGTGCTGTCCGCCGCCCCGGCAACAGCGCAGAACGGACCCCGCGTTGCGCAGAGCCAGGACGATCCCGAAGGGCTCGTCGTCGTGTATCCCGACGGTTCCCTCTCACTTGATGGTTTGGCTCCGGGCGGACGCGCTATGGGTCAGGCCCAGATCACGAATCGATTCTCAGAATCGGCAGAAGTCTTCCTGACGGTCGATGCCCCGATCGAGATGCTGGATCAGGCGATGATCGACCTTTCGGTGCAACTGTGCACCCAGGCCTGGACCTCCAGCGGCTGCGAGGGAACAGTGACCCAGGCAGATATAGAGACCGGTCCGCGCCCAGCGGTGGTAGGGGAGCTGGGTGCGGACCAGACGTGGTACGTGCTCGTCGAGGCATCGATGGCAGCGAATGCTCCAAACGATGCGCAGAATCGCGCCGAGAACTTCGACCTGAACTTCTCCGCGCAGGCCGACGGTGCACCGGGCGAGGAGCCCACACCGGAGCCGGACCCGGACACGACGTCCTCACCCACGCCCGAGCCGACGGATCCTGGACCCGTCGCCTCGGACGACGACGATCTCGCCGTCACTGGCTTCGCGTCCTTGGCAGTGATGCTGGTCGCGCTGCTCTTGATCGCCGTCGGCGCAGTGCTGTACCGGCGACGTCGCTCCGCACAGCAAGGAATCCGCTCATGACGCCGCGCGGACGTGAACGAGTGCTGACAGCGTGGGTTGCTGCCGTGATCCTGTCGGTGAGCGTGACCGGCACGTCGGCTCAGTGGTCGGGTTCCGGGGCGTTGTCGGGATCCATCACGACCGGCACGTGGGAGGGCGGTCTGATCACCGACCCCGACGGTGAGTTTGACTCTCTAGAGACCGTGACGCCGGAATCGTCGGAGGCCGCCACGGAGCCGTCGAGTGCGGACGCACCCGAGCCGATTGAAACCCCTGAGCAAGCAGAGCCTGACGAGCAAGTCGAACCCATGGTGCCGGACGAACCCTCTGAGAGCTCGAAATCGGACGGCACTGAAGGTCCCGGTGAGTCGGAGGAACCCCCAGCGGAGGAGCAGCCCGACGACGTGGATGAAACATCAGCCAGCTCGGCGGACGCCAGCGACGCACCGGCTACGGATGACTGATCCTCCGCTGTTGGGCACGCCGCGTGCAGGGCCGGCTGCCCGCGGGCCGTCCCACGGTGGCCGCGGCGGTGCTGATAGCTCACGGGGTGGTGCCGTTCTTGGAGGCGGTCATATGCGAATGAACTCCGCAGACGAGACGAACCCTGCTTCGGTTGCTGCTACGGCGACTTGGACACGGTTCGAAAGACCAAGCTGATTCATCGCTCGGGCGAGGCAGAACTTGACGGTTCCTTCACTCATGTGGATGCGACGGGCGATTTCACCGTTGGTGTGACCCAGGGCCACCAACCGGACAACCTCGAAATCTATAGGTCGAAGTCGCTTGAATGCCTCAGACAGCTCCCACTGTGAATCGCGTCGTGGAGGGAAAGACTCGACGTCGACAGGCTGAGCAAACAGTGTGTAGTCGATGGCGACCATGCGCAGGGCGCTCGATAAGTGCTGGTCTATGGTCCGCTTCGAAACGAAACCTGCGACACCGACTCCATAGGCCCAACTCATA
This sequence comes from Micrococcaceae bacterium, assembly GCA_052084925.1. Classification (GTDB taxonomy): domain Bacteria; phylum Actinomycetota; class Actinomycetes; order Actinomycetales; family Micrococcaceae; genus CmP2. Next base: position 2,544 of record JBQDEV010000008.1, on the reverse strand, counting down.
ATTTCGCTTGCTGCGTGGTTCGCGATCACGATGACTTTGACGGACGGCGCTTCTCGGCGGAGCTGCTTCATTGCCTCGCTGACACGGTCTTCATACGCTGAAGCGTCGAAGAGCAAAATGTCTGGTCGCGCCATGATGACCGGAGACAGCGCTTCATGAACCGAATCGTGTGCCTCATCGAGAAAAATGTCGGGTTCTTGCTCGAGCATCGCAGTGATGCTGAGACGTGAAAACCGGTCGTTGTCGATCAGGTGAACGCGGAGTGGGTCTGGCGGCACGTAAATGTCCTCTTCGTCGTCGCGCTAGCCGGATCAGGCGTGAGTGAAGATTGCTTCCTGCTAGCGCGTTTGCGGCGGGGATCAGGGAGATTGCTGGTAATCGATCCACTCTGAAGATCTCATGAGCTGCGTGCGAGCGAAAAAATGTTTCTATCGGCATATATTTCCATTACCATTTAACTCGCAACTACCTTAACCACTTAGTTAGATGCTTCTGGCCATTCGGCAAGGAAGTTTGGACATAAATGCCTGACAATTTCGCCGAAAGTCTCCATAGTCTCGGAAAAGATCTCTGATCTCAGAGTTTTTACCGTTCATCCTCATAATTTGATGGCCATGGAGGCGAGTGTGGAATTTTCGAGTACGCCGGAAACATTACGGCGAGCATCTGTCGCATTTAGACGCACAGCGGCAGTCGCTGTGGCCTCCGCGCTCATGCTGGTCCCGGTCGCGAGCACGGCGAACGCACTCCCAGACGATATCTCTGAGGCGCGTGGAACAATCCTCCACGCGGATCTGTTGAACGTCGATCTGGCAGAAGTAGCTTCCAGCGAGTCCGCATACCCGAGCGTCCCGGACGCGCAATACGACCCTCTCAACCTGGAACTGATCGAGGAAGCCATCGTCCTCGATCTCGGCACCCTCGATTTGCCTTTGATCAATGAAGATGGGACAGGCCTGCTCGATCTTGGTCACTTGGGTGCGGCCCACAGTTACGCTGAAGCCTCATCGGAGACCAGCGCTATATCGGCAGCCGGAGCAGTCTCGAGCAATGGTGCCATCGCCCTCGACTCCGTGAGTGATCAGGGGCCGGCGCGCGTCAACCTCACGGCTTTGCTCGAACAGCTAAACGTCACTGACCTGACGGAAGACATCGTTGATGAGGCTGTCATCGAACTTGGTGCTCTAGCCTCTCGGGCGGAAGCCGGCGAGGGGGTAACTTCACGCGACTATGAACTGGCAGGCGCCGAAGTGATCGTCTCCAGCCCGCTCGTCGGCGCGTTGACTAGCGATCTCGGAATTGCGGTCGAGGGGCTCACCGCGGATCTTGATGAGTTAGCCGGTGGGTCGACGAATCTCGTATCCGAGCTTGTCGAAGTCATCGACTCGCTTCTCCCGAGCACAATTACAGGCATCAGCGTGACTGGTTCGGTGCTTTCTGGGCTTGGAGATGCAGGGGACATTATCTCGACGGAACTTCTTCAGGGGACCATCTCATCCCCGGCCTACCCGGAGGACGGTATCGCGGCGGGGCTCGTCACCCTCAACCTCGATGACGGTGATATCCGTATTGATCTGTCTGCGTTGGGACTGAATGGCCACGACGCGAACACGCAGTTACTCGGTGACGACATGCTGCCTCTGGTGACCCGCGCCATCACGGACACTGTTGCAACGCTGGTCGCAGATCTACGGACCAACTTGACCGATGCTCTGGACGCAATCACGGTAGATTTCGAGGTCAATTTGACGGCACTCGGCCTGCTCGGACTGAATATTGATGTCGACGGGACGCTTGCGGGCGCTCTGGGCTTGACGGACACGCCACTGTCTGTGGAAACAAACGGGACCGGACTGGCGTGGTTGTTGAACATTCTGGGTATTAACAACCTGCTTAATGGGCTGGTTCTTCCCGCGGTGAATGGTCTTCTGGGTAATATTCTTGGCACGACCCTCGATGATTTGCTCTTGGGCGAGGACGCCTTGGTTGATGCCTTGCTCGCTGAAGTCACTGGAGAACTCATTCCTGTGCTTGAGCCGACCCTGAGTCAACTCGTATCAATCACAGTGAACGAACAGGGAACCTCCGAGCTTTCGACCCATGACGCTGACTATGTGACAGCTTTGGCTCTGACTCTGTTGCCGAGTGCACAAGCTGCAAAGGTGTCGCTGGCGACCTCAGAAGTTCGCGCTGCAGCACAGGCATCGGTGATCATCACGCAGCCGAGCGACGGTGATCGAATTCCTGGTGACGTTGTTCAGGTGACGGGAACTGCCGAGCCGAATACGCAGATCGAAGTTGCCCTGGACGGCGGGGAACCTCAGACTGTCAGCGTTGACGAGAACGGTAATTGGAACACTGAGTTCACTGGAGTAACGCCAGGCGATCATGTCGTGACGGCTACCGACGGGGAATCCAGCGACGAAGTGGATTTCACAACGTTCGCAGGAACTGACGACAATACCGCTGACAACACTGAGGTCAATACGGCCGAGAACACTGAGGTGAACACGGCTGATAACGACGCTGAGAACACTGAGGTGA
>JBQDEV010000007.1:129082-190250 GCA_052084925.1 Micrococcaceae bacterium | reverse complement strand
AGATGTCTCGCTCCGAGTTCTACCGCGAAGGCCGTGTGCCGCTGCACACCCTGCGTGCGAACATCGACTTCGGCAAGTTCGAAGCCAAGACCACTTTCGGCCGTATCGGCGTGAAGGTCTGGATCTACAAGGGCGACCTGACCGCCAAGGAACTGGCTGCGAAGGAAGCTGCTGCTCCTTCCGGTCGTGGCCGCGGCGGTGAGCGTCGCGGTGGCGGTGAACGTCGTCGTCGTAACGACCGCGGCGCCCGCGGTGCTGCTGGCCAGGCAGGTGCGCAGGACAGCGCATCGGCGCAGGCTCAGCCCGCTGCCGCAACTGAAGGAGGCAACGCCTGATGTTGATTCCTCGTCGAGTCAAGCACCGCAAGCAGCACCACCCCAAGCGCGGTGGGGCTGCCAAGGGCGGCACGCAGGTAACCTTCGGTGAGTGGGGCATCCAGGCCTTGGGCCCGGCCTACGTCACCAACCGTCAGATCGAAGCAGCTCGTATCGCCATGACCCGCTACATCAAGCGTGGCGGTAAGGTCTGGATCACGATCTTCCCGGATCGCCCGCTCACCAAGAAGCCTGCCGAAGTCCGTATGGGCTCCGGTAAGGGTTCCGTCGAGTTCTGGGTGGCCAACGTCAAGCCGGGCCGTGTCATGTTCGAGCTCTCCGGCGTTTCCGAAGAGGTTGCCCGGGAAGCACTGCGCCTGGCCATCCACAAGCTGCCGCTGAAGGCACGCATTATTCGCCGAGAGGGTGGTGAGTGATCATGGCAGTCGGTTCCAAGGAACTTAATGTTGAGGCACTGGACGGCTTCGACAACGCTCGTCTGCAGGAGGAGCTGAAGAAGGCCAAGGCCGAGCTCTTCAACCTGCGTTTCCAGGCTGCCACCGGTCAGCTGGACAACAACGGCCGCCTCAAGGTCGTCAAGCGCGATATCGCTCGTATTTACACGCTCCTGCGTGAGCGCGAGCTCGGTATTCGCGAGAACGTCGAGGCCCCGGCCGAGGACGTCAAGGAAGAGAAGAAGAGCCGTGGACGCAAGTCTGCTGCGAAGAAGGCTGAAAAGGCTGAGGAGGATGCAGAGTGACTGATTCCGCTAACAACACCGCAGCCGACGCAGCAGAGGAGCGCGGCTACCGCAAGTCCCTGCGCGGCATCGTCGTCTCCGACAAGATGGACAAGACCATCGTCGTCGAGGTCGAGGACCGCAAGAAGCATGCGCTGTACGGCAAGATCATGCGCCAGACGAAGCGCGTGAAGGCTCACGACGAGGAGAACAGCGCCGGCATCGGCGACCACGTTCTGCTCGCCGAGACCCGCCCGCTGTCGGCTACCAAGCGCTGGCGTCTGGCTGAGATCACCGAGCGCGCCAAGTAAGGTACGACTCGTTCTCAACTGATTCACAAAGGCCCCGCACCGAGATTTCGGTGCGGGGCCTTCGTGCTGTAGACTTGGGTCCCTGTGCGCCTTTGTTGTCGGGCCCATCCACCCCGAAAGCCAAGGGTTTCGCACACACTCCCGCCGGCGGCCTCGGCCCTGCCCTGCGGGGACCGTCTCGTCGGACGACGGATCTTCTGATGGATCCCTCGCCCGTAGAGGTAGCGGTCCCTTCGCCCAAGGGGCAGGGGTAAGCAGCTTGGGAGACATCAAATAGAGTTCCGCAAGGCTCATCTGAAACTCGGGTGAGAACCGGCGAGACGCAAGGAGTAATCGAGTGATTCAGCAGGAGTCGCGGCTCAAGGTCGCCGACAACACTGGTGCCAAGGAGATCTTGACCATCCGTGTTCTCGGGGGATCCGGACGCCGCTACGCAGGCATCGGCGACGTCATCGTCGCCACCGTAAAAGACGCAATTCCTGGCGGCAACGTCAAGAAGGGCGACGTCGTGAAGGCCGTTGTGGTGCGTACGCGCAAGCAGCGCCGCCGTCCCGACGGTTCCTACATTCGTTTCGACGAGAACGCAGCCGTCATTCTGCGTCAGGACAACGAACCGCGCGGAACCCGTATCTTCGGTCCCGTCGGTCGTGAACTGCGCGACAAGCGTTTCATGCGCATCGTGTCTCTGGCACCGGAGGTGATCTGACATGGCCAAGATCAAGAAGGACGACCTCGTTCAGGTCATTTCCGGCAAGGACCGCGGCAAGCAGGGCAAGGTCCTGCGCGTGTTCCCTGCCCAGGAGCGCGTGCTCGTTGAAGGCGTGAACCGGGTGACCAAGCACCTGCGTGCTGGTCAGGATAACAACGGTTCCACCGAAGGGGGCCTTCAGGTCGTCGAGGCGCCGCTTCATATCTCCAACGTCGCAATGGTTGACCCGGAGACCAAGAAGCCGACCCGTGTGGGCTACCGCTTCGAGACTGTTGAGAAGAACGGCGAAGAGAAGACCGTCAAGGTCCGCTACGCCAAGGCCTCCGGAAAGGAGCTGTGATGACTGAGGTTCAGACTGAGACCACCGCAGCGCCGAAGGTCACCCCTCGACTCAAGGTGAAGTACCGCGAGCAGATCACTGCAGAGATGCAGGACAAGTTCAACTACGAGAACGTCATGCAGGTCCCTGGCCTCGTGAAGGTCGTTGTGAACATGGGTGTCGGCGAGGCAGCTCGCGACTCCAAGGTGATCGACGGTGCCATCAAGGATCTGACCGCTATTACCGGTCAGAAGCCGCAGGTGACCCGTGCACGCAAGTCCATCGCCCAGTTCAAGCTCCGTGAAGGAATGCCGATCGGCACGCACGCAACTCTACGCGGCGACCGCATGTGGGAATTCCTGGATCGTCTGGTGACGCTGGCATTGCCGCGTATCCGTGACTTCCGCGGGCTGAACCCGAAGCAGTTCGACGGCAATGGCAACTACACCTTCGGCCTGTCCGAGCAGTCCGTTTTCCACGAGATTGATCAGGACAAGATCGACCGCGTGCGCGGTATGGACATCACTGTGGTGACCACCGCATCCACCAACGAGGAAGGCGAGGCGCTTCTGCGCGCTCTGGGCTTCCCGTTCAAGAACGAACAGTAAATTCTCTACGTTACAGGTCCCATCCGGTGAACCGGTCCGGGAAACCGTAGCGAGAAAGGGCATGAAGCCCACATGACGATGACCGATCCCGTCGCAGACATGCTGACACGTCTGCGCAATGCAAACTCGGCCTCCCACGACTCAGTGTCGATGCCGTCTTCCAAGCTGAAGGCGCGGCTGGCCGAAATCCTCAAGAACGAGGGCTACATCAGCGACTGGAATGAAGAAGCAGCAGAGGTTGGCAAGACCCTGAGCATCGAGCTGAAGTTCGGCCCGCAGCGTGAGCGTGCAATCGCTGGCCTGCGCCGTATCTCCAAGCCCGGTCTCCGCGTCTACGCGAAGTCGACCAACCTGCCGCACGTGCTCGGCGGACTGGGTATTGCCATTCTGTCGACATCATCCGGTCTGCTGACCGATCGCCAGGCTGCAAAGAAGGGCGTGGGTGGGGAAGTCCTCGCCTACGTCTGGTAACGGATAGACGGAAGAGAGGCAAACACATATGTCACGTATTGGACGTCTTCCGATCACCGTGCCGTCAGGCGTCGAGGTGAAGATCGACGGCGCTGATGTCAGTGTCAAGGGTCCCAAGGGCGAGCTCGCCCACACCATCGATCGTCCCATCGAGGCTTCCCTCGAAGAGGGCACGATCACGGTGACCCGACCTGACGACGAGCGCGAGTCCCGTGCACTGCACGGGCTGACCCGTACCCTGATCAACAACATGATCATCGGAGTCACCGAGGGGTACTCCAAGCAGCTCGAAATCGTCGGCACCGGCTACCGTGTGCTGGCGAAGGGTTCCGACCTCGAGTTCGCACTGGGCTACTCCCACCCCGTTTCAGTCCCGGCACCAGAGGGTATTTCCTTCCAGGTCGAGGGCAACAAGGTGACCGTAACCGGCATCGACAAGCAGAAGGTTGGCGAAACAGCTGCCAACATCCGCAAGCTGCGCAAGACCGAACCCTACAAGGGCAAGGGCATTCGCTATGTGGGTGAGCAGATTCGCCGCAAGGCCGGAAAGGCAGGTAAGTAATGTCCACGTTGACTGTAAAGGGCAAGGGCAAGAACGCCTCCCGTTCACGCCGTCATCTGCGTGTTCGCAAACGGATCACCGGCACCGCGGCCCGTCCGCGTCTGGTTGTCAACCGCTCCTCGCGTCACATGTTCGTCCAGGTCGTCGACGATACCCAGGGCATCACCTTGGCATCGGCATCGACCATGGAGGCTGACGTGCGTGCACTCGAGGCCGACAAGTCCGCCAAGTCCCGCAAGGTTGGCGAACTGGTCGCAGAGCGCGCCAAGGCCGCCGGCGTCTCCGCTGTGGTCTTCGACCGCGGAGGAAACAAGTACCACGGGCGCGTCGCAGCTGTTGCTGAAGGCGCCCGGGAAGGTGGGCTGGAGCTGTGACCGAGAATAACAACGAGAAGGACGCTCAGGTGACTGAAGCCACCGAGAACACCGCTGCAAATCAAGAGTCAGTGTCCGAGACTTCCGCAGGTTCCGCCAGCCAGAACACCGATCGTGGTGGACGTGGCGGTGCTGCTCGCGGCGCAGGTCGTGGCGGCCGTGGTGGCCGTGACGAGCGCGGCGGTCGCGGCAACGCCCGTGAAGATGACCGCGACAAGTTCCTTGAGCGCGTCGTGGCCATCAACCGTGTTTCCAAGGTGGTGAAGGGCGGACGTCGTTTCTCCTTCACCGCTCTGGTGGTCGTCGGTGACGGCGACGGCATGGTGGGCGTCGGCTACGGCAAGGCCAAGGAAGTTCCGGCTGCTATCGCCAAGGGCGTGGAAGAGGCCAAGAAGTCCTTCTTCCGCGTGCCTCGCGTGGGCTCCACGATCCCGCACCTGGTCCAGGGTGAGGACGCCGCTGGCGTTGTCCTCTTGCGTCCGGCGTCTCCGGGTACCGGTGTGATTGCCGGTGGCCCGGTGCGTGCAGTCCTGGAGTGCGCTGGCATCCACGATGTGCTGTCCAAGTCCATGGGTTCCGTGAACGCAATCAACATTGTGCGCGGTACTGTGGACGCCCTGAAGAAGCTCGAAGAGCCTGCAGCTGTGGCAGCTCGTCGCGGCAAGGCGCTCGACGAGGTTGCCCCGCACGCGATGCTGCGCACAATCGAGGCCGACCGCGCCAAGAAGAGCGCAGAGAAGGCAGGTGCGTCAAATGGCTGATCTGATCACCACCCCGAAGAACCTGGTTGCCAGCGACGCAACGCTGGAGATCACCCAGATCAAGTCCCTGTCGGGACGTAAGTTCAATCACCGGGAGACGCTGCGCTCACTCGGCCTGAAGCGAATCGGTCATACCGTGACGCGTAAGGCTGACGCGGCCACCGTTGGCATGGTCAACACCGTGTCTCACCTGGTGAAGGTTGAGGAGGTCAACAATGGCTGAGCAGGCTGAGAATGGCCAGGATGCGCTGAAGGTCCACGACCTGCGTCCGGCACCGGGCTCGCGCAAGTCGAAGCTGCGGTACGGCCGTGGTGAAGGCGGCAAGGGCGGCAAGACTGCCGGCCGCGGTACCAAGGGCACCAAGGCACGCTACCAGGTGCCTGCAGGCTTCGAGGGTGGGCAGCTGCCGCTGCACATGCGCCTTCCGAAGCTGCGTGGTTTCAAGAACCCGTTCCGTACCGAGTACCAGGTTGTGAACCTGGACAAGCTCTCTTCCACGTTCCCCGAGGGCGGCGACGTCACCGTGGAGACGCTGGTGGAGAAGGGCCTCGTGCGGAAGAACCAGCCCGTTAAGGTGCTGGGCTCGGGTGAAATCACGGTTGCCGTGAACGTGAAGGCTAACGCCTTCTCCGCTTCGGCAACCGAGAAGATCCAAGCTGCAGGCGGTTCCACCGAGACGGTGTGACACCCCATGTAGCGGGGTGCGACCCTCGATCAACTGACCTTTTTGGTCGGGACGATCGAGGGTCGCCTCATTTAACGATAGAATCGGCGATGGTGCTTTTTCGCACCTGCTTTTGTTGGAGCTCTCGGGCAGTCTCGAGTCAGGCTCTACCGGGCCGACCGCTTTCCATACGTCACCAGGAGGACGCTTGTTCAGCACGATTGCCAGAGTCTTCAAGACTCCCGATCTGCGGCGCAAGATCTGGTTCACTATCGGGATCATCATTGTGTACCGCATCGGTGCATTCATCCCGTCCCCCGGGGTGGACTACGGCAATGTGCAGATGTGTCTCGCCCAGGGCGAAACACAGGGTGGGCTCTATTCATTTGTGAACATGTTCTCCGGCGGAGCCATGTTGCAGGTCTCGATCTTTGCCTTGGGCATCATGCCCTATATCACTGCTGCGATCATCGTGCAGCTGCTGCGCGTCGTGATTCCCCGGTTCGAAGCGCTGCAGAAGGAAGGCCCCCAGGGCCAAGCCAAGCTGACCCAGTACACCCGGTACCTGACCATCGCTCTCGCAGCACTCAACGCGACCACCCTGGTCTCCTTGGCTCGAACCGGCGCGCTGCTGAACTGTAACCTGCCGATTGTTCCCGAGGACAGCCTTTGGACGATCATGCTGATGATCATCACGTTGATCGCTGGCACCGCATTGATCATGTGGCTCGGTGAGCAGATCACGGAACGTGGAGTCGGCAATGGCATGTCGCTGCTGATCTTCGTTTCCATCGCGGCTGGATTCCCAGCAGGCTTGGGCCAGATCTGGACCACTCAGGGCTGGCGCACTTTCATGCTCGTGCTGCTGGTCGGTCTTCTCACGATCGCTCTGGTGGTCTTTGTTGAAGACTCGCAGCGCCGTGTCCCGGTTCAGTACGCCAAGCGTCAGATTGGGCGACGCACTGTCGGAGGGACGACGACCTACATTCCGATCAAGGTCAACATGGCCGGCGTGATTCCGGTGATCTTCGCATCGTCGATCCTGATGCTTCCGCAGATCTTGATCCAGTTCAACCAGCCGGATCCTACCTCGGGCGAACAGCCCGCGGAATGGGTGATTTGGCTGCAGCAGTACTTCGGTACCGGTTCGCATCCGCTCTACATGCTGGCGTTCTTCCTGATGACCATCTTCTTCACGTACTTCTACGTGACGATCACATTCAACCCGCAGGACATCGCCGACAACATGAAGCGCTACGGAGGGTTCATCCCTGGTATCCGCGCAGGCCGACCCACCGTGCAGTACCTCGAGTACGTGATCTCGCGTATCACCTTCTTCGGCGCTCTTTACCTTGGCTGCCTTGCACTGATCCCGCTGATCGCCTTCGTGCTCATCAACGCCAACCAGAACTTCCCGTTCGGCGGCACCTCGATCCTGATTATGGTCGGTGTTGCACTCCAGACGGTGAAACAGATCAACGCTCAGATGGAACAACGAAACTACGAGGGATTGCTGCGCTGAAACGCACAGACGTGCCCGATGACCAAGCAGTAGAGGATAGGACAAGTCATGACTCGTATGCTCATTATGGGCCCCCCGGGGTCCGGCAAAGGCACCCAGGCCGCCCGTATCGCGGACAAGATGGGTATCGTTGCCATCTCGACCGGCGATATCTTTCGCTACAACGTCAAGGAACTGACTGAACTCGGTAAGGAAGCCAAGAAGTACATCGACAACGGTGACTTCGTTCCGGACGAGGTCACGAATCGTATGGTTGCAGACCGGATCCAGCAGGCTGACGCCAGGAGCGGTTTCCTCTTGGACGGCTACCCGCGCACCGCAGGACAGGTCGAAGCCCTGAACGAGATGCTGAAGGAATCCGGTCACGCGTTGTCCGTCGTTCTGCAGCTGGAAGTGCCCGATGAGGAACTAGTTCAGCGTCTGTTGGCCCGTGCTGACTCTGAAGGCCGCGCCGATGACACTGCGGACGTTATTCAGCACCGGCTGGATCTCTACCATGAGCAGACCGCCGCAGTCATCGAATCCTACGTCGACCAGGGAATCGTCGCTCGAGTTGACGGTACCGGTCAGATCGACGACATCACCGAACGACTGCTGCAGGCGGTTTACAACGTTCGCGCACGGACGGGCACCCTGCCCGTCATCAATGCCGACAACTGATCGGCTAAGTACAGAACGCTGGGTGGGCTCCGCAAGGTGCCGCCCAGCGTTCTTGCGTTATCGGAATCAACACTCCCAGAGAGGACCATCGACGTGTCACGCCGATCTATCGAATTGAAGAAGAACAGCCAGATGCGTCGGATGGACGAAGCAGGAACGGTCCTGAATCGGGCCCTGGACGCCACCGTTGCTGCCGCCAGACCTGGTGTGACCACGCTCGAACTGGACCGTGTCTTCGCGGGCGTACTCGCGGAGGCCGGCGCAACGTCTAACTTCCTCGGCTACTACGGTTTTCCAGCGAGCATCTGCGCATCGGTGAACGAGGAGGTCGTTCACGGGATTCCAAGCGAGCGAGTTCTGGGAGCCGGCGACGTTCTGAAAATCGATGGTGGGTGCATCGTCGATGGGTGGCACTCTGACTCCGCACGTACCGTGATCCTCGGTTCCTCGACTGACGGAACAGCCGATCCAGCGGACGAACGACTCTCCGATGTCACGCGTAAGGCAATGTGGCGCGGTATCGCTGCTTTTGCTTCTGCTCGCCACATTGGCGAAATCGGCGAAGCGATCGACGATTTCGTCAGCAGTCAGTCCGGAGAGCCACTCGGAATCTTGGAGGATTATGTCGGGCACGGTATTGGGACCGCCATGCACCAAGCGCCCGACGTGCTGAACTACCGGGCGGGTGTCAAGGGGGCGAAGATCAAGCCGGGTCTCTGCCTGGCGATCGAACCGATGCTCGTTCGTGGAGGCATCGACACAGTGGTTCTTTCCGATGATTGGACAGTCGTAACGGCCGATAAATCGCGTGCAAGCCAATGGGAGCATTCGGTGGCCCGCCACGAAGGCGGTATCTGGGTCCTCACCGCGGCGGATGGGGGAGCCTCGGAGCTGGCTCCGTTGGGTGTTACGCCCGTCCCGCTAGGGGAGTAGACGGAGTAGGCGACTGTTTCCGGTTTTTATTTTCGAGCCAGGTAGAGTAGCATAGCTTGTTGGCTGACTGTGCCTTGAACCTTTGGCGTGTCCATTCGATCAAGGGCAGTTCAGAAAATCCAGTTCACCTTGCCCCTCGCGTCTCGTGAGGATCCTGCAGTGTGAACCAGACGATTGTGGAGGACATGGCTAAAAAGGAAGGTGTCATCGAAGTCGAGGGCACGGTCACCGAAGCATTGCCGAATGCAATGTTCCGGGTCAAGTTGCAGAACGAGCACATTGTGCTTGCCACGATTTCGGGAAAGATGCGTCAGCACTACATCCGTATCCTGCCCGAAGACCGCGTGGTCGTCGAGCTTAGCCCGTACGACCTGAACCGTGGTCGTATCGTGTACCGCTACAAGTAATCTGTTCATCGACAAATTCCCCCGTACAACGCTCAAGGAGGAGCCATGAAGGTTCAGCCCAGCGTGAAGCGGATCTGCGACAAGTGCCAGGTGATTCGTCGCCATGGCCGCGTGATCGTGATCTGCGAGAACCCACGCCATAAGCAGCGCCAGGGCTGATTCGTCCTTTCGGACGAGCCACCCGTAGCTGCACAATACACGGCCCGAAATAGCGGCCAACATCATGACAGGGAACGCGGGTTCCTTCCAGGTAACCCGCACCCAACCTCCGGACAGGCAAAGGCCGGAGACTTTCACCGCATTGCGCATGCCGGTCCTACGTCGAGTTCTTCGACCGGACCGGAACAGCGGATACAGGCGGTTCACTCCGCAGGGTGGGAGGACGGAATGATGCAGACCTTTGCTGAAGAAGAACAAGGAGAACGGCCATATGGCACGTCTAGCAGGCGTTGACATCCCGCGCGAGAAGCGCGTGATCATCGCTCTTACGTACATCTACGGCGTGGGCAAGACCCGTGCAGAGCAGGCAATTGAGGCTACGGGGGTCAACCCGAGCACTCGCGTGAAGGACCTCACCGACGCTGAGCTGGTCCAGCTGCGCGACTACATCGAAGGCCACTTCAAGGTCGAGGGTGACCTCCGCCGCGAAGTCGCCGCCGACATCCGCCGTAAGGTCGAGATCGGCAGCTACGAAGGCCTGCGGCACCGCCGTGGCCTTCCGGTGCGTGGTCAGCGCACCAAGACCAATGCCCGCACCCGTAAGGGACCGAAGAAGACCGTGGCAGGTCGTAAGAAGTAGTTTCTGCTACTTCCTTCGCCGCCTCTGGTTGCGGTCAGCATCCACAGCACAGCTTTCGTAGGAGAACTTCATGCCCCCCAAGACACGTGGTACGGCGCGCAAGGGTCGCCGTAACGCCAAGAAGAACATCGCTCAGGGCCAGGCCCACATCAAGAGCACATTCAATAACACCATTGTTTCCATCACCGACACGACCGGCGCAGTCATCTCCTGGTCCTCCGCCGGCGAAATGGGATTCAAAGGTTCGCGCAAGTCCACTCCCTTCGCCGCTCAGACTGCCGCCGAGCAGGCTGCCAAGCGTGCGCAGGAGCATGGCATGCGCAAGGTCGACGTTTTCGTGAAGGGCCCGGGCTCGGGTCGCGAGACCGCGATTCGTTCGCTGCAGGCCGCAGGGCTGGAGGTCGGCTCCATTCAGGACGTGTCGCCGTCAGCTCACAACGGTTGCCGTCCGGCCAAGCGCCGCCGCGTCTGACGTTGTCTCACGCGCTGCGATTGCCGGCCGCGGGAGCGAGCGAAGCCATATCGCTCGTTCCACAGCCGGTGACGTAGCGCGTCACCCCAGCCCATAACATTCGTTTCCACCCCCCGCGTGCGTCATATGGCGGACGTTCGCCGAAAGGAAATGTCAGTGCTCATTGCACAGCGTCCCACGTTGACTGAAGAAGTCGTCGCCGAGCACCGCTCCCGGTTCGTCATCGAACCGCTGGAGCCCGGGTTCGGCTACACCCTCGGCAACTCCCTGCGTCGTACTCTGCTGTCCTCCATCCCCGGTGCTGCGGTAACCAGCATCCGTGTGGATGGCGTGCTGCACGAGTTCTCCACCGTGAACGGCGTGAAGGAAGATGTCACCGAGGTTATCCTGAACATCAAGAAGCTGTCGGTCTCGTCAGAGCATGACGAGCCGGTCGTCGCCTACCTGCGCAAGCAGGGCCCGGGTGCCGTCACCGCAGCAGACATCACCCCTCCGGCCGGTGTCGAGATCCACAATCCGGACCTGCAGATTGCCACGCTGAATGGCAAGGGCAAGTTCGACATGGAGCTCACCATCGAACGGGGCCGCGGTTACGTGACCGCAGCACAGAACAAGACTCCGGACGCTGAGATTGGTCGCATTCCCGTCGACTCGATTTACTCTCCGGTTCTGAAGGTGACTTTCAAAGTTGAGGCTACTCGTGTTGAGCAGCGCACCGACTTCGACCGTCTGATCCTCGATGTCGAGACCAAAGAGGCCATGGCTCCGCGCGATGCAGTGGCCTCGGCGGGTTCCACCCTGGTGGAGCTCTTCGGTCTGGCTCGTGAGCTGAACGTGGCAGCAGAAGGAATCGAGATCGGCCCAGGCCCGTCGGACAACGCTGTTGCCGCCGACATGGCTTTGCCGATCGAAGATCTGGAGCTGACCGTTCGCTCGTACAACTGCCTGAAGCGTGAGGGCATCCACTCCGTGGGTGAACTGGTCGCACGCTCGGAAGCAGACCTGATGGACATCCGGAACTTCGGCGCCAAGTCCATCGACGAGGTCAAAGAGAAGCTGGTGGAACTGGGGCTGTCCTTGAAGGATTCCCCGGCTGGCTTCGATCCTTCTCTGCACTCCCAGGAGTCAGAGGACGAGCCTTTCGGCGACTACTGAACCACGAAACATTAGCTTCCGTGCATTCACCGATGACGGAAGACATCTGAGGAGAACCAACTATGCTGACCCCAACCAAAGGTCCGCGCCTGGGTGGCAGCCCGGCTCACCAGCGGATCATGCTGGCCAACCTGGCCGCGAACCTGTTCGAGCACAAGTCGGTGACCACCACGGTCACCAAGGCCAAGCGTCTTCAGCCCTTCGCTGAGCGCCTGATCACCTTCGCTAAGAAGGGCGATCTGCCTGCTCGTCGTCGCGTGCAGGGCCTCATCGCTGCTAAGAACCGCACCAACAAGTCGATCGTGCACGAGCTGTTCACGGTCATCGGTCCGGCTATGGCCCAGCGTGAAGGTGGCTACACCCGCATCACCAAGATCGGCAACCGTCAGGGCGACAACGCTCCGATGGCTGTCATCGAGCTGGTCATGGAGCCGGTATCGCCGAAGCAGGCCGTCGTGCAGGAAGCCGAGAAGGCTGTTGCTGCCGAGGCTCCCGCTGAGGAGGTCGTGGTCGAGGAGACCGAGGTCGTCGAGGCTGAGGCCACCGAGACTGAGGCGACTGAGGCTGCTGCTGAGGAGACCGCCGAGGGCGAGACCAAGTAGTACCTGCCTCCGGGCATATCGTAGATGACCCCGGCGCGGATGGACCATCCATCCGCGTCGGGGTCTTCTCGTATCTGTCCTCCTTTGGACCCGCAGCGTGAGTTTCTCAAAGGCTGAAGCGACCTGGATAGAATCCTCCTATGTCCGAGACCGTCAACGACCAGATTGCCTCCGAGCCGATGATGCGCATCAGAATCGACTTGGCCTACGACGGGGAGTCCTTCCACGGATGGGCCGTTCAGCCGGGGCTCGCCTCTGTCCAGGGCGCCGTGGAAGCTGGACTGCAGATGGTCATCCGGCGCTCCATCCGCACCACCGTTGCCGGACGCACTGACGCCGGCGTGCACGCCGCCCACCAAGTGATCCACTGTGACCTCACCCCAGAGGAATGGAATGCGGTGTCTCGGCAACGAGAGGGAGTAGAGCCCGAGGACGCGCTGGTGCGGCGGCTTAACGGCGTCCTGCGGGCGCAGGAAGGCAGCATCGTCATACGTTCGGCCGCTGTTGCCCCCGTTGGTTTCGACGCTCGGTTCTCGGCGGGGGGACGAGCCTATCGATATCGGATCTCTGACCGGCTCGACACTCGAGACCCACTGCAGCGTCGATTCACACACTGGCACGGCACGCCATTGAGTTTGGCGCTGATGCAAGCCGAAGCCGATTCGATGTTGGGCCTGCACGATTTCCTCAGCTACTGCAAACCCCGTGAGGGTGCGACCACCATCCGTACCTTGCGTCGCTTCGACCTCTATCGGGACGCCCTCGGTGTGATCCATGCCGAGCTAGAAGCTGACGCGTTCTGCCACAACATGGTCAGGGCCCTGGTGGGCAGCGCCATGCTGGTGGGCGAGGGCAAGCGACCGCCTGGATGGATGGAGCAGAGGCGAGCGGAGCAACGCCGTGGACCGGATGTGCGTCTGGCGCCGGCGCGCGGTCTGGTTCTGGAACGCATCGACTACCCGGAGACGGCCGAGGAATTGGCCGAGCAGGCCCGGCGTACGCGTGCACGCAGGAGCGTCTCCATGGGTGCCGTCGACGAGAGCTGAGCCTAAGCGGATTCCCTTGAATCCGTCGGGCGCTGAGCTCGTAGGAGATCTCTCAGCACGGTGGCAGCGGGGGACAGCCCGGCGGGCACGTGGGCCAGCTGTAGCATCGAGGTCGGGGCCGTGGTCAGGCCCCTGGTGATGACACGCGGATGGTGCACGGAGGAGAACGACTCCGGCAACAGAGAGATTCCGACACCGGCGGCCACCAGCCCCATCACGTTCTCCTGATTGATCACCTGCTGCACCACCTGCGGTGACGAACCGTGCTCTCGAAACACCTCGAGCGCTTTGGCGACGAAGCCGGGCATGGAGGTGAAGGGAAACAGAATTAAGGGTTCTCCAGCCAAGTCCGCTGGCTCCACGACAGGACTGGTCGCCAGGTGATGATCCGCTGGAACGACGGCGACGATGCGCTCCTCCCGCAGCGTGGTGAAATCCAAGCCCGGGTGAAGCGGTGCGTCACGAACGACCCCCAGGTCGAGCCGACCCTGCATCAGCGCCTCGAGCTGATCTCCCGTGACCAATGGCTCCAGATCGATGCGGATGCCGGGGTGGCGCTCACGCATCTCTCTGAGGGCCAGGGGAACGACCTCATAACTGGCTGACGAGACGAAGCCCAACCGGACCTGTCCTAGGTGCCCGGCGGCCACGAGGCCCACCTCCGCTGAGGCCTGCTCAACGTCTTCCAGAATCGCCAGGGCTCGCGGATACAGCAGATTCCCCGCCTCGGTCAGCTGAACCTGTCGCGACGTCCTGTCAAACAGTGCCGCACCGACGAGTTGCTCCAGGCGTTTGATGTGTACCGTCAGCGGCGGCTGCGAGATGTGCAGCCGGGCGGCGGCACGACCGAAGTGCAGTTCTTCGGCCACCGCCACAAAGTATCGAAGTTGGCGTATCTCCATGGTCCCTCTTCGCCCGGTCATTCTTGGTTTCAGAATGATCATACGTCAATTGATATTGGACGCGGCATGAATCTCGTGGGGTACTAGAAAGGACCGAGAAGTGAATCGGGCCGGTACAGGAGGATCCCATCATGGAGAGTTTCGAATTCGTCGTCGTTGGCGCGGGGTTGATGGGGGCGTCCACCGCGTGGCACCTGGCCCGAGAGGGCCGAGAGGTCCTGGTGCTCGAAGCCCGCACGCCGGCGAATCCCTGGGGAAGCTCGCACGGTTCGGCGCGCATTTTCCGCTATGCGTACAGCGACCCGTTCTATGTGGAGCTCGTCAAAGAATCTCGCCGCTGGTGGACCGAGCTCGAGCAGGAAGCGGGCACAACCCTGCTGACGACGACGGGAGCGCTCGACGCTGGCGCACTGCGGTTTCCGGCGCGGCTGGCCGGCATTCTCGCCGACGCCGGTGTCGATCACGAACTCGTCGGGCGACGGGAGGCACGGCGTCGCTGGCCGATGCTCGACGTCGACAGCGAGGTGCTCTGGCATCCGGACGGGGCGATCCTCGACGCGCAGACCACGGTGGAGACGATGATGGCCCAGGCGCAACATCACGGGGCGAGCCTGCTGACCGAATGGGAAGTTGGGGCGGTCGATGAGCGGGGGAGCGGGCACGTGGTGACCGCGCGCGACGGTCGCCGGGTCTTCGCCCAAAATCTGGTCCTCACCGTCGGGGGATGGCTTCCGGAGCTGCTGCCCCAACTGCCGATCCCCACGCAGTCCCTCGCGATGTCATTGGAAGTATGGCAGGAGCAAGCGATCCATCTGCCTTACACGCCCGAGTACGGGCATGCTGACTGGCCGTCATTCATCCACAAGACGCCTGAGATGCAGGTGTATTCACTGCCTGGCGGGCGCGACGCCGCATTCGGTGGGCAGAAGATCGCCGAGTTCTGCGGTGGACGTGTGATCCCCTCGTCGAGCCACAACGATCGCGCGGTGGACCCGCGCGCCGGGCAGCGATTGGTCCGCTACGCTCAGGAGCACGTGCCCGGTCTGGAACCCCGGCCCTATGCTGAAGTGAGCTGCGTGTTCACGATGACTCCGACCGAGGACTTCATCATCCAGCGTTTCGGGAGCATCAGCGTGGTCTCCCCGTGCTCGGGTCATGGGGGCAAATTCGCGCCCCTAATCGGGCACATCGTCGAACAGATGGTGACCGGCGCCCGGTCCGCCCCACAACGATTCTCGCTGAGCCCGGTGAGCCGCCTCGAGAGAAGCCGAGCGGCCGGCTGAGACGCTTTGCCTCAGGCGCAGAATGCCGGTAGCATTGGTAGCTGTTGTGCGAGTCCTCTCGGAGTCTGCGACGTTTGTGGTGTCGACGTAGTTGCATCGTCACATGGCACCCATCGTCTTCCGAGGAGCACGGACCCGGCCTCACGCCAGCCCTCACCTGGTGTACCGGAAGCACTCGAAGCACAGTGACAGCACGGTTGATCCTCACGAATCAGCGGTGCCCGTGACTGGACCCGACACCGAAAACGAAGGCAAACAACAGTGCGTACGTACACACCTAAGCCAGGCGACATTGATCGCCAGTGGCATGTCATTGACGCCACCGACGTGGTGCTGGGCCGTCTTGCCAGCCAGACTGCAACCCTGCTGCGCGGCAAGCACAAGCCCACCTTCGCCCCCCACATGGACATGGGCGACTACGTCATCATCATCAACGCCGAGAAGGTCGCCCTCACCGGCGCCAAGCTCGAGAAGAAGAAGGCCTACCGCCACTCCGGTTACCCGGGCGGTCTGACTTCCACCACCTACGCTGAGCTGCTGGAGAAGAACCCGGTGCGCGCAGTGGAGAAGGCTATCAAGGGCATGCTGCCGAAGAACAAGCTCTCGGACCAGGTCCTCAACAAGCTGAAGGTGTACGCCGGTGCCGAGCACCCGCACACCGCGCAGCAGCCGGCTCCCTTCACCATTGACCAGGTGGCCCAGTAGGGTCAGCCCCACTTTTAAGAACTTTCAAGGAGAACCATGACTCTCAACGAGAACGAGGTCACCGAGGAAGTGGAGCTGACGAGCTACACCTCCGAGACCACCTCTACCCCTGAAGGCGCTGCTCCGACCGAGCGCCCGGCACTGACCGTCGGCGGCTCTGCCGTGGGTCGCCGCAAGCAGGCTGTCGCCCGCGTCCGCCTGGTGCCCGGCACCGGTCAGTGGACCGTCAACGGCCGGGAGCTGGCGGTGTACTTCCCGAACAAGCTGCACCAGCAGGAAGTCAACGATCCGTTCACCCTCCTCGGCCTCGAAGGCGCCTACGACGTCATCGCTCGTATCCAGGGTGGTGGCCCTTCCGGTCAGGCTGGCGCTCTGCGCCTCGGGATCTCCCGTGCCCTGAACGAGATCGACCGCGAGAATAACCGTCCGGCCCTGAAGAAGGCTGGCTTCCTGACTCGCGACGCACGCATCATCGAGCGCAAGAAGGCCGGCCTCAAGAAGGCCCGTAAGGCTCCTCAGTACTCGAAGCGCTGATCCTCAGGATCGCTCATCACGAAGCCCGTGCTGCTCCCTCGAGAGCGGCACGGGCTTCGTGCATGTCTAGGGCAAGACAGGAGCGAATCTCAGCCCAGCCAGGCGAGGACGATGTCGAGCTGCCAGGAGCCGACCATCCAGAGGATACCGACCAGTAGTGCGGTGGCGAGCGCCCCCAGCAGTCGCAGCCACCAGGTGAATCTCGCTGCGCACCAGCGTCGGGCCGCCGGCACCGCCTGCGAACCGAGCAGGGTCTCGGCGAGAAACAAACCGGTGTGGACGCTCGTGAAGTACTGGGTGTGTTCCAGTAGGTTGGCTGCTCGTCCGCTGGGCGGCTGGAAGCGCAGCACGTCCCCGGAGTTGCTGGAACCGTAGCTGATCGGATCGAGCAGGGACTTCACCTGCACGTTGAGACAGTCCGCGCGCTGACCGAGATCCGCAGGTCGACGCACAGTGCTCCCGATAAGGGCGGCCAGTAGAACGAAGAACAGTGCTGGTACGACGGCCGAGGTATGTGCCGCCGGGGAGAACCCCGCCATCGGGGTGGACACCGCCGCGACGATCGCGTCGATCACGGCGAAGGCCTCGCGGGCCATCCATACGAAGAAGGCGGGAAACGCCGCATAGAACGCCCAATACAGGATCCAGGCGAGCGGGTTACTACCCAAGGTGCGGAGCATCCCCAAGGGTGCTTCTCCGGTGCCCACCGCCACACAGGCCGCAGGCACCTGCGACAGGCTGATGCGCCGGGCGATCTCGCCGCCCTGCGAATGACCGATCAGGCAGATCCATCCGCCGTCCTGCGCCAAGCTCCGCGCCCGCCCGACCAAATGCGGGATCACCTCGGCCTCGAAGTGGTTGGACCGGTAGAGCCACGCATCCCCCAGCACCTCGACGAGGATGCGCCGAAGCCGCTCTCGCACGGGGGCGACCGGTATCGCGATCAACCCTGACACCAGGCCCACCGGCACCACGGCCAGCAGCGCGACCAGCCCGGCGATGAGTACCAGGCAGGTCGACATGACCTGGTCGATGCGATGCCATGCACGGGGCCGGATCCTGTCTTCCACGGCCCGATCCTGAGACCAGGCAGCGGCGACGATCATGGGCGTCAGCGGGGCGATCCGCAGCGCCCACCAGAACACGTCGCGGAGTCTGGGGGACTCGACGAGGTGGTGCCAGGCAAGATCATGGAATCTGACGACGACGTCGTGCTCGGCGAGCTGAATTCGTGCGCGCACCTCGGCCCGGGCCTCCGCCCGTCCGGCGTCCGCGTCTGACAGGGTCGTGAAGCGTCCGCCGGCCTCGTGCACGCCACGCTGGACGCAGTCGGCCACCACCCGGGCCGTATGTCCTGTCTCGGTGCCGCGCACGCCGATTCCGTGCACACAGAGGCACTCGATCACGGGTGGACTCGGGCTGGTGCGGTCGTCGGGTCCCATGGGGCCTCCCTGAGATCGAGCTCGGCTCGCGGTCTCCTCATGATCTCGTCCCCGCCACCCGAAAACCAGCCCCGAACAACGCACTGCGCCCCGTGCCGCGCGGAGGCGGAACGGGGCGCAGGGAGGATGACCAGCTGGGCCGGTCAGGGACGCTGCCGGGTCAGAGCACCTTGGAGAGGAAGTCCTTCAGACGGTCAGTCTTCGGACTCTCGAAGAGTTCCTTCGGCTTGCCGGACTCGGTGACCACGCCGTCGGCCATGAACACCACACGGTCGGCGACCTCGCGGGCGAAGCCCATCTCATGGGTCACCAAGATCATGGTCATGCCTTCCTTGGCCAGGTCACGGATGACCTGGAGGACCTCACCGACCATCTCCGGGTCGAGCGCCGAGGTGGCCTCGTCGAAGAGCATCACTTCGGGGTTCATCGCCAGCGCGCGGGCGATCGCCACACGCTGCTTCTGACCACCCGAGAGCGAGGAGGGACGGGCATCAGCCTTGTCGGAGAGACCGACCCGATCGAGTAGCTTCAGAGCCGCTTCCCGGGCCTCGGAACGCGACTTCTTTTTGACCTGCATGGGGGCGAGCATGATGTTCTCGGCCACGGTCATGTTCGGGAACAGGTTGAAGTGCTGGAACACCATGCCGATGTGCTTGCGCACCTCGTTGATGTTGACCTTCGGATCGGCGAGGTTGTGCCCGCCGATCCAGACGTTGCCGGAGGTGGCCTCCTCGAGGCGGTTCAGGCAGCGCAACACGGTGGATTTACCGGAGCCGGAGGGACCGATGACGCAGACCACTTCGCCGGTCTTCACCTGAGCGTTGATGCCCTTCAGCACCTCATTGGAGCCGAAGGACTTGTGCAGGTCCTCGATGCGGATGATGTTGGACTCGTCGTCGAGGACGAGGGGCAGGGTGCTGGTGTGATCGTTCACGGGGGTGCTCACTTGTTCACCTTCTTGTCGACGTAGTTGGCCAGCATCGTCAGCAGGTAGATCGTGACGAAGTAGATCACACCGACGATGAGCAACACCTCGGTGACGCGGAAGTTCGCCGCGTAGATCTGCTGAGCCTGGTAGAGCAGCTCACCGAAGCCGATGGCCAGCAGCAGCGAGGAGTCCTTGATCATGATCACGAGCTGGTTGATCAGCGACGGGGTCATCATCTTGAAGGCCTGCGGGAGCACGACCTTCACCATCGACTGCCCGTAAGACATGGCCAGCGAGCGGGAGGCTTCCATCTGGCCTGGGTCGACGGACTGGATGCCGCCGCGGACGATCTCAGCGATGTAAGCGGCACCATTCAGCGACAGGGTGAGCACACCGGCCACCCAGATGTTCACGGTGGTGCCCAGCAGCAGCGGAAGACCGAAGTAGAAGAAGAACGCCCACACCAGGATGGGGGTACCGCGGAAGACGGCGATGAACGTGGTCGAGATGCCACGCAGCACGATATTGCGGGAGACCTTCAGGAAGCCGAAGCCCAGGCCGATCACCATGGCCAGCGCGAAGGAGATCGCGGTGACCAGCAGGGTGTTGCCCAAGCCCGACATCAGCGCCGGGAAGATCGAGGCGGCCAGGCCGAAGAAGGTGGAGGTGTCGGGACCGGAATCCTCGTTGCCAATATAGGTGTCGAGGATCTCGTCGTATTGGCCCGAATCCTGAACGTTCTCCAGGCCAGCGTTGAACATCTCCAGCAGCTCGGAGTTCTGATCCTTGTTCACGGCGAAGCCGTACTCACCAGCCGGTTCAGGCTCGTCGATCATCTCCAGTCCGGAACCCTGCTGGATGCCGTAGGCAATGATCGGCAGATCGTCCATCAGCGCGTCAGCGTTGCCGGTCTTCACGGTCTGCACCATGGTGGTGGTCTGGTCCAGAGAGGTGATGCGGAAGTCGATCTCCTCCTGCTTCTCCTTGGCCACCTCTTCGGAGAGCGAGCCGGTCTTCACCGCGATGGTCTTGCCTTCGAGGTCTTCCCAGCCGCTGATCTCCTCGTTGCCCTCATCACGGGCCAGAGTGATCTCACCGGTGAAGTAAGGGTCGGAGAAGTCGTAGATCTCCTGGCGCTCTTCGGTGATGCTCATGCCGGCGATGACGCCGTCAACCTGGTTGGAGGTCAGAGCCTGCAGCGCGGCGTTGAAGCCCAGCGACTGGAACTCGACCTGGAAACCCTGATCTTCGGCGATGGCGCGCATCAGGTCCATGTCGATGCCGACGAGCTCGCCGGAAGCATCACGGAATTCAAAGGGGGCGAAGGTGGTGTCGGTGCCGATGACGTAGGTTTCGCCGGTAGAACCGCCGGTGTCTTCGCCGGCGGCCTGGGCTGCGGGGATCCCGAATCCGAGCAGGGCCATCAGCATCAACACTGCGGTGACCACCAGCCCGCGGGGCCGGTTGCGTCTCATATTGTCTCCTGAGGTGTGAGTCACAGATGTACGCGTATGACGATAGTGGATCCGCGCCGATTATCCTAAGGTGCTGTTGAGGTGCTGTTCAGTTTCCTGTTCCCCGATTGTCGCCGAAGATGGCCACGCCGCGCCCCAGAGTTTCAGAGATCAACCGTTTGGCTCTAGAATCAGGTTTGATGTCTAGATTGTTTGGTACTGATGGAGTTCGCGGAAAAGCGAACGAGACCCTGACCCCGGAGCTGTCGCTGCAGCTGGCCCAGGCCGCTGCTGTGGTGCTCGGCCACGAGGCGTCCGATGGTCGCCGCCCTGTGGCCGTGGTGGCTCGTGACCCGCGTGTGTCCGGGGAGTTCATCAACGCGGCTGTGCTGGCCGGCCTCGCCGGCTCCGGCGTCGACGTTTTCGATGCGGGTGTGCTGCCGACGCCGGCAGCGGCCTTTCTCGTGGCCGACATCGACGCCGACTTCGGCGTGATGATCTCCGCCTCACACAACCCGGCGCCCGATAACGGGATCAAGTTCCTGGCCCACGGGGGCGAGAAGCTCACGGACGAGCAGGAAGACGCTATTCAGCGTCAGATGGATCTTCCGGTCCACCGGCCCACCGGCGCCGAGGTGGGACGCATCCAGCGCTTCGCCGACGCCGAGGATCGCTATGTGCTGCATCTGCTGCGCTCGCTTCCGAACCGGCTGGATGGCGTAAAGGTCGTGCTCGACTGCGCTCACGGTGCCGCCGCGGGCTGCTCCCCGGAGGCCTTCGCTGCTGCCGGGGCCGACGTGATGGTGATCGGTGCCGACCCCAACGGGCTCAACATCAATGACGGCTATGGCTCCACACATCTGGAGAAGCTGCAGGCCGCCGTCATCGAGAACGGAGCGGACCTGGGTATTGCGCATGACGGCGATGCCGACCGCTGCCTCGCGGTGGACGCCACCGGCACCGTGGTCGACGGTGACCAGATCATGGGGATCATGGCCGTAGCCCTGAAAGACGCGGGCACCCTGCGCGACGACACCCTCGTGGTGACCGTAATGAGCAACCTCGGGCTGAAGCTGGCGATGCAGCGAGAAGGCGTGAACGTCGTCGAAACCAAGGTCGGCGACCGTTACGTGCTGGCCGGGATGAAATACGGCAACTACTCCCTCGGCGGCGAGCAGTCCGGGCATGTGATCTTCTCCGAGTACGGCACCACCGGCGACGGCGTGCTCACCGGGCTGCACCTGGCCGCCCGAGTTGCCGCAACCGGCAGCAGCCTGACCGAGCTGGCCTCCGTGATGGAGCGCCTGCCGCAGGTGCTGATCAACGTGAAGGGCGTGGACAAGGCCCGTGCCGCCACCGACCCGGCCGTGCAAGCCGCCGTGTCAGCGGTGGAGACCCGGCTCGGGGAGACCGGCCGGGTGCTGCTTCGTCCCTCCGGCACCGAACCCGTCGTTCGGGTGATGGTGGAAGCCGCCGACCGCGAGTCCGCTCAGCGTGAGGCCGAGGAACTGGCGGAGCTCGTCGCCCGCGAGCTCGCCCTGTGACCCAGTGATGTCCGGCAGTCCCGAGCCCGACGGCCCGCACCTGCACGAGGACCCCGATGCCGAGTTCCTGCGTGAAGACCTGCGGGAGGACCTGCGTCACCGCCGTTGGTTGTTGTTCGTGGGCATCATCGTCGCCACCGCCGTGCTGGCGGGCCTGGCCTGGATGATCGCTGGCGCGCCGACCTGTGAGAACCCCGACAACAACTGGATGCCCTGCTGGTCACTGAGCTGAGACCTCCGACAACGACGAAGGCGGTTCCCCTGCAGGGGAACCGCCTTCGTTTTTCAGGGGTGTGATGTGATGTCGGCGCCGCGGCGCCCCCGGCAGTCAGGCCTGGTGGGCTCCGCCTCCGGAAGTGCCCTCGGTGTGACGCTGCGCGACCGGGGCGACCAGGGCGTCGCGAATTTCGGTCAGCAGAGCGATGTTCTCGTCGACCTCTTCCTCGGGCTCGATGCCCAGACGCTTGTTGCGCATCTCGATCATCTTGTTCATGGGCAACACGATGACGAAGTACACGGCCGCGGCGACCAGGAGGAAGTTGATCACCTGGGTCAGCAACACGCCGAACTGGATGGCGTTGCCGTTGAGGTGAACGACGAAGAAGTTGTCGTAGTCCTGGGACCCGACGAGACCGGAGATGAACGGCATGAGCACCGCATCCACGAGCGCGTTGACGACCTGCGAGAACGCAGCGCCGATGATGACAGCAACCGCCAGATCGATGACGTTGCCCTTCATGATGAATTCTTTGAACCCTTTGAGCATGGCAACAGTGTACGGTACGAAAACTGTCAAGCGACGACACATTCCGACGCGACACGCCGTGCACTGCTAGTGTTGGTTGGTTTGCTCAACGAATGGGTGTACTTGTCAGTAGCTCGGCGCGGCGGGGAGACCCCAGGCGGTCTCCATTACCCCGCCGGCCGCCATGATCTCAGCGGCGGGACCGTGCCCCACATAGCGCAGGTGCCAGGGCTCGTAGCTGTAGCCCGTGATCGACTCGGCTCCGGCAGGGTAGCGGATCACCCAGCCGTGCTCGGCCGCGTGCTCGGCCACCCAGCGCCCGGCGGCCGTCGACTCGAAGCAGGTCTGCAGGGTGCAGGCACCGTCGGAGCCGACCACATCCATGGCCAATCCGGTCTGGTGCTCGGAGTAGCCCGGACGCGCGGAGATCCGATCCGCGGCGGACGCGCCCTGCTGATTCACCCAGTGCTGGTAGGTGCCCACCTGATAGTCGTAGGACCGGTAGGCGCTGACCACGCTGAGCGATATCCCATCGGCCGCTGCGGCGTCGAAGAGCTCGGAGGCGGCCTCGGAGGCGGGCTGGCGCAGAGTCAGTCCGGACTTGGTGGTGGAAACGCTCAGAGCGGTGAGGTCCGAGGGCGCCCACTGCGGCGGGGTCAGCGGGTTCTGCTTGTTCACCACCACGGTGAGCGAGGCGGGGTCCTGCTGGCCGGCTCCGGCGTCTGCGCTCGTCGGCGCTGAGGGCGAGGGGGACGACGCGGGTGCCTCGGACGGGGCAGTGGTCACCGAGGGCAGGGATCCGGCGGCATCGGCCGGCGTACTGGACGCGGGCGGCTCGCTGGCGTCGCTCTCCGCGGGGTCCGATCCGGTGGTCGCCGGTGATGAGCTCGGCGTCGGGGCGGCGCTCGAGGCGGCGGACGACGCAGCCGACGTCGTCTCCTCGGGCTCGGGGTCCTCGGAGGCGGAGCAGCCGGTGGCAAGCAGTGCGGTCAGCATCAGCAGGGTGAGCACGGACGAGGGGCGCGTCGTCATCGGTCTCAGACCTTCCTCATCAGCACGCGGGTCACCTCGTGCTCCTGGTTCTTGGTCAGTACCAGCTTGGCCCGGCCCCGGGTGGGCAGCACGTTCTGCGCCAGGTTCGGTCCATTGATGCGGTCCCAGATGTCGGATGCTGTTTCCACGGCCTCTGCGTCGGAGAGCGAGGAGTAGCGGTGGAAGTAGGACTGTGGGTCGGCGAAGGCGCCGGAGCGCAGCCCCATGAACCGGGAGATGTACCAGTCCTTGACCACGGAGGTCTTGGCATCCACGTAGATGGAGTAGTCGAAGAAATCGGAGACCGAGAGTCCGGCGGTGCCGTCGGCGCGGACCCTCGGGGGAGCGAGCACGTTAAGCCCCTCGATGATGAGCACGTCGGGGCGGCGCACCACGACCTCCTCGTCGGGGACGATGTCGTAAGTCAGATGCGAGTAGACGGGGGCGCGGACCTCGGCTGTGCCGGACTTCACATCGGCGACGAAGCGCAACAGCCGCCGCCGGTCATAGGCCTCAGGGAATCCCTTGCGCTCCATGAGCCCGCGGCGCTCCAGCTCCGCATTGGGGTAGAGGAAACCGTCGGTGGTCACCAGCTCCACCCGCGGAGTGTTCGGCCAGCGCCGCAGCATCTCCTGGAGCACGCGCGCCGTCGTCGATTTCCCGACCGCGACCGAACCGGCCACCCCGATCACATAGGGCGTGGGCACGGTGTACTCGCCGAGGAACTCGTTGGAGGCTTGGCGCAGCTGGCGGGAGGCAGCCACATGAATGGAGAGCAGCCGGGAGAGCGGGAGGTAGACCTCCTCGACCTCGGTCAGCGAGAGGTGCTCGCCGATGCCGCGGAGTCGGTCGACGTCGTCCTGGTCGAAGGGCTGCTCGAGCTCATTGGCCAAGCGCGCCCAAGTGTCCCGATCCAGCTCGGTGAAGGGGGAGTGGCTCTGCTCGGCGTCGGAGGCAGGGCCCGTGGAGACGTCGCTGTCGTGGGGGTGGGTGTGAACGGTCACACCTGCCATTATCCATGTCGATGAACGTCCTGTGTGTTTTATGAGGACGGCGTGTGAACGGGGCGTAGGGTGAGTTCGTGACCCCACCCCCAGAGAACCTCCAGCCCAGCCGCCGCACGCGCGACGGTGTGCTCTGCGCCATCGGCGCTTACGGCATGTGGGGCGTGCTGCCCCTGCTCTTCGTTGTCTTCACTGCTTTCAACCCGGTGGATGTGCTGGCCTGGCGGATCGTGTGCGCCCTGGTGATGTGCCTGCTCATGCTGGCCGTGACCCGCGGCTGGCGACGTCTGGCCGCGGTGGCGCGCCGGCGCCGTGAGCACAGCATGCTGGTGCTGGCCGGGGTGCTGATCGCGGTGAACTGGTTCCTCTATATCGTCGCCTCGACGACAGGGCACGTGCTGGAGGCCTCCCTGGGGTACTTCATCAATCCGCTGGCCACCATCGTGCTCGGCGTACTGGTGCTGCGCGAGCGGCTGCGCCCGCTGCAGTGGGTAGCCGTCGGCGTGTCTGTGGTAGCGGTGGCGGTGCTGACCTGGGACTACGGGGCGCTGCCGTGGCTGTCGCTGGCGCTGGCCGGGACCTTCGCCGTGTACGGGCTGGTCAAGAACCGGCTGGGCTCCTCCGTGGACCCGTTGACCGGGATGACGGTGGAGACCACCTGGTTGACCGTGCCCGCGGTCGTGTGGCTCGGAGTGGCCGGGCTGATTCCGGGTGCCGGCGCGCTGGGTGCGGGGTTGGTGGGTGCCATCGATCCGTGGCAGCTGGTTGCCCTGCTCGCCACCGGTGTGGTGACAGTGACCCCGCTGATGCTCTTCGCCGGCGCCTCGGCCCGGCTGCGGCTCTCCAGCGTGGGAATGTTCCAGTACATCGCCCCGATCCTGCAGTTCCTGGTTGGCTACGTGGTGATGGGTGAGCAGATGAGCGCCGGTCGCTGGTGGGGCTTCGGCCTGGTGTGGGTCGCCGTCGTGCTGCTGCTCGCCGACGTGGCCCGGGTGCGGCGTCGCAACCCCGCTCCGCGCCCGCCGCGCCGATCCGTGTGACGTGCACCGCGCCTGAACATGAGCAGGCTCAAGTGACGCTATCCTGGAGAACATGTGTGGAATCGTTGGATACGTTGGAAATCCTGCCCTCGACCGTGATCACGGAGCGATCGACGTCCTGATGGCGGGCCTGCGCCGCCTGGAGTACCGCGGCTATGACTCCGCCGGTGTGGCCGTCGTCGCCGAGGACAGCGTGGAATCCCGCAAGAAGGCGGGCAAGCTGGTGAACCTGAGCGAGGAGCTGGAAGCGAACCCGCTGAGCACCTCGACGGTCGGCATCGGGCACACCCGTTGGGCCACCCACGGTGGCCCCACCGATCTGAACGCCCACCCGCACCTGGCCGATCAGGAGCAACTGGCGGTGATCCACAACGGCATCATCGAGAACTTTGCGGTGCTCAAGCAGGAGCTGACCGCCGACGGGGTGACCTTCCGCTCGGAAACCGACACGGAAGTGGCCGCCGCGCTGCTCGGCAAGATCTACCGGGAGCAGGCCGAGGGTGATCTGACCCGCGCCATGCAGCTGACCAGCCAGCGCCTCGAGGGCGCTTTCACTCTGCTCGCCGTCCACGCCGACGATCCGCACCGCGTGGTGGCCTCGCGCCGCAACTCCCCGCTCGTGGTCGGGTTGGGCGAGAACGAGAACTTCCTGGGCTCCGACGTCGCCGCGTTCATCGACTACACGAAGAGCGCCATCGAGCTGGAGCAGGACCAGGTGGTGACCATCACCGCCGACGCCGTGGAGATCACCGATTTCCAGGGCAACCCGGCCCAGGGCAAGCCATACACCGTGGATTGGGACGCCTCCGCCGCCGAGAAGGGCGGCTACGACACCTTCATGGAGAAGGAGATCAACGAGCAGCCCGCTGCCGTGGCCGACACCCTGCTGGGCCGCACCGACGCCTCCGGGCGCCTGGTGCTGGACGAGTTGCGCATCGACGAGGACGAGCTGCGCGGGGTGAACAAGATCATCGTGCTCGCTGCCGGCACCTCCGCCTACGCGGGCACCGTGGCCAAGTACGCCATCGAGCACTGGTGCCGGATCCCGGTGGAAGTCGAGCTCTCCCACGAGTTCCGCTACCGCGACCCGATCATCGACCCGAACACCCTGGTCGTCTCGATCTCACAGTCGGGCGAGACCATGGACACCCTGATGGCCGTGCGCTACGCCCGCGAGCAGGGTGCGCGCACCATCGCGATCTGCAACACCAACGGCTCCACCATCCCGCGTGAATCCGATGCCGTGCTCTACACCCACGCCGGTCCGGAGATCGCCGTCGCCTCCACCAAGGCGTTCCTGGCGCAGATCACCGCGGCCTACCTGCTCGGTCTCTACCTGGCGCAGCTGCAGCGCAAGCTGTTCACCCAGCAGATCCGCGACATCCTGGGCGCGCTGAGCGAGATCCCGGCCAAGATCCAGTCCGTGCTGGAGACCGCCGACGACGTCAAGACGCTGGCCCGCAGCATGAAGGACACCACCTCGGTGCTCTTCCTCGGCCGCAACATCGGCTTCCCGGTGGCGCTGGAGGGTGCGCTGAAGCTCAAGGAACTGGCCTACATCCACGCCGAGGGCTTCGCTGCCGGCGAGCTCAAGCACGGCCCGATTGCTCTGATCGATGAGGGCCAGCCGGTGTTCGTCGTCGTTCCCTCGCCGATGGACCGGCACTCGCTGCACGCCAAAGTCGTCTCCAACATCCAGGAGGTGCGCGCCCGCGGTGCCAAGACCGTAGTGGTGGCCGAATCCGGGGATGAAGCGGTGCGCGACTACGCCGAGCAGGTCTTCTACGTTCCGGAGACCCTGCCGATGCTGATGCCGCTGCTGACCACCGTCCCGCTGCAGATCTTCGCCCTGGAACTGGCCTCGGCCAAGGGCTACGACGTCGATCAGCCACGCAACTTGGCCAAGTCCGTCACGGTCGAGTGATCGGGGCACCGCCACGGAGACCACGACCGTGACCGTCGAGCCGCCCGTGCTCAGCCCCGGACGGCCCTACCCGCTCGGGGCCACCCCCGACGACCAGGGCACCAACTTCGCCCTGGCCGTCGGCGAGCACGCCGAGTCCGTGGAGCTCTGCCTGCTCGAGCCCGCGAAACCGGACGGTGGCGGGTACCGGGAGACGCGGATCCCGCTCACCGAGCACTCCGGGAGCACCTGGCACGTCCATGTCGAGGGAATCCGCCCCGGGACCCGCTACGGCTACCGGGTGCACGGTCCCTGGCAGCCGGAGGCGGGGCTGCGCTTCAACGCCGCCCAACTGCTGCTGGATCCCTACGCGAAGGCGCTGGCCGGCGACATCGACTGGGGTCAGCCGATGTTCGCCTACACCTTCGGTGAGCCCGCGCAGCGCAACGACGAGGATTCGCTGGACTACGGCATGGTCTGCGTCGTCGTCGACGATGACTTCGACTGGGGCGAGGCCGAAGCCCAGCGCCCCCGCACCCCGTTCAACGAGACGGTGATCTACGAAGCCCACGTCAAGGGCATGACCCAGCTGCACCCTGAGATCCCGGAGGATCAGCGCGGCACCTACGCCGGGCTGGCCCACCCGGTGATGCTGGAGCATTTCCGCCGGCTCGGAGTGACCGCCATCGAGCTGATGCCTGTGCACCAGTTCACCAACGACTCCCACCTACAGGACCAGGGGCTGTCGAACTACTGGGGCTACAACACGCTGGGCTACTTCGCACCGCAGAACACCTACGCCTGCCGCGATCACGCCGGCGAGCAGGTCGATGAGTTCAAACAGATGGTCGCGGACCTCCACGCCGCCGACCTCGAGGTGATCCTCGACGTCGTCTACAACCACACCGCCGAGGGCAGCGACCTGGGCCCCACCCTGAGCTTCCGTGGGCTGGATAACCGCAACTATTACCACCTGGTGGCCGACGACGAAGCCCACTATATGGACTACACCGGCACCGGGAACTCGCTGGATCTCTCGCACCCGATGGTGCTGCAACTGGTGATGGACTCGCTGCGCTACTGGGTGGAAGTCATGCACGTGGACGGGTTCCGGTTCGACCTGGCCACCACGCTCACCCGCTCCGAGGCCGGCGACGGACCCGACATGTACTCCTCGTTCTTCGACGTGGTGCGCCAGGACCCGGTGTTGCGCACGGTCAAGCTGATCGCCGAACCCTGGGACGTCGGTCCGGGCGGCTACCAGGTGGGCAATTTCCCAGGCCTGTGGAGCGAATGGAACGGCAAGTACCGTGACACGGTGCGCGACTTCTGGCGTGGCGAGCCCGGCACGCTGGCCGAATTCGCCACCCGGATCACCGGCTCGGCGGACCTCTACCAGGACGACAACCGCAGCCCCCGCGCCTCCGTCAACTTCGTCACCGCCCACGACGGCTTCACCCTGCGGGACCTGGTGTCCTACAACGAGAAGCACAACAGCGCCAACGGTGAGGACAACAACGACGGCGAATCGCACAACCGGTCCTGGAACTGCGGGGAAGAAGGTCCGAGTGAGGACCCGGAGATCCTGCGGCTGCGCGCCGCTCAGCAACGCAACTACCTGACCACGCTGCTGCTCAGCCAGGGTGTGCCGATGCTCTCCCACGGCGACGAGCTCGGGCGCACCCAGCGCGGGAACAACAACGTGTACTGCCAGGACAACGAGCTGTCCTGGATCGACTGGGAGAATGCCGACGAGGAGCTCATCGACTTCACCGCGAAGCTGATCACCCTGCGCCACGAGCACCCGGTGTTCCGCCGTCGCCGGTTCTTCGACGGCCGCCCCGCCGCCCGCGAAGACACAGCCCGGCTGCCCGATATCGTGTGGCTGGAACCCGACGCCACCGCGAAGGACGAATCCGACTGGGACTCCCACAACGCGATGTCGATCGCGTTCTTCCTGAACTCCGAGCACCTGCCGGCCCCGGGCCGCCACGCCGCCGACACACCGGAGTACGGGTTCTACGTGCTGTTCAACGCCTACTGGGAGCAGGTGGACTACACGCTGCCCGGTACGCCGTTCCCTGATACGTGGGACGTCGTCGTCGATACCGCCTCCGAGCTGGAGCGGGACACCTTCGCCGCGGGCGAGACGGTGCCGGTGCCCGGTCGCGGCGCCGTGGTTCTGCGCTCGTCACAGCCCATCCCCGTGCCCGAGAAGAGCGGATAGGATAGAACCCATGATTATCGGTATTGGGATCGACCTGGTGCAGGTCTCGCGTTTCGAGAACCAGCTGACGAAGGCACCGGCCTTGCGCGAACGGCTCTTCACGCCCGCCGAGCGCGAGCTCAACATCCGATCTCTGGCTGCCCGTTTCGCCGCCAAGGAGGCCGTGGCTAAAGCGCTCTCGGCGCCGGCTGGCATGAATTGGCAGCACTGCCAGATCAACGTCGACGCCGCCGGGGCGCCGCATGTGGTGCTCACCGGCACCGTGGCTGACATCGCCGCCGCCAAGGGCGTGCGCCGCTGGCACCTCTCGCTTAGCCACGACGGCGACTGGGCCACCGCCATGGTGGTCGGCGAAGACTGATCATGGCCCGGGCGTACACGGCCGAGCAGATCCGTGCCGCCGAGGAGCCCCTGCTCGCCGCGGGCGTTCCGCTCATGGCCCGGGCCGCCCACGGGCTCGCCCAGCAGATCCTGCACGTGCTGCGCGACCGAGGCACCGGGAGCGTGTCCGGGGCACGCGTGGCGGCCCTGGTCGGCAAGGGCAACAACGGCGGTGACGCACTCTGGGCGCTCGCCTTGTTGCGCCGCCGCGGCGTGCACGCCACCGCGATCCCCATGGGGGTGACAGCCGAGGAGCTGCACGCCCAGGGACGCGCGGCGCTGCTGCGCGCCGGGGGATCGATCGATCCCTTCGTGCCCGAGGAGTCCGCCGTCGTGGTGGACGCGCTGCTGGGCACCGGATTCCGCGGCGAGATCGATGTGCCCGCGCTGCTGGCCTCGGCCGGACAGGTGCTGCCCGAGCGGGCCGTGATCGTGGCCTGCGATGTGCCCTCCGGACTGAACGCCACCACCGGAAAGATTCCCGGAGCCGTGCTACCCGCCGAGCTGACCGTGACCTTCGGGGCGATGAAAACCGGGCTGCTGCTCGGCGAGGGCCCGGGGGTCAGCGGGCGGGTGGAGCTCGTCGACCTCGGACTCGACCCCCTTCTCGAGAAAGTCCCTACCGACCGGAAGGTAAGCTTTTGTCCGGATCACGGCCTTTCCGGCGTGGCTTCGGTGTACGCCGCCCCCGCCTGGAACGCGCACAAATACTCTCGCGGCGTGCTCGCCGTGGCCGCCGGGTCGGCCCAGTATCCCGGTGCCGCGGTGCTTACCGTGGCCGCTGCCGTCGTCACCGGGGTGGGGATGGTGCGCTTCGCCGGCGACGCATCGGTGTGTGCCGCGGTCGTCGCCGCGCACCCCGAAGTGGTGGCGGGGCCTGAGACCTCCGGCCGTGCCGATGCCTGGGTACTGGGTCCCGGCTGGGGCACCGGCGCCGAAGAACGACGGCGCTACCGGCAGGTGCTGGAGCAGGCGGAGGCCGAAGGCATCCCGGTGCTGCTGGACGCCTCGGCGCTGGAGCTGATCGACGCCGGGGACACCGATGACCTTGCTGTGTTCGCTCGGATCCACCGGGCCGGGGGAGCCGTGGTGCTGACCCCGCATGCCGGGGAACTGCGCCGGCTCGAGGACCGGCTGCTCTCGGACGGCGCCCCAGCCCCCGGTGAGACGGCAGGCGGGGCCGATGAGCTCAGCCGCGCCCGTCGGCTGGCCGCACACCTAAACGCGCACGTGGTGCTGAAGGGACCGACCACGGTGATCGCCGCCCCGGACGGTGAAGCACGGCTCGATGCCGCCGGCGGGCCGGAACTGGCCACCGCCGGTTCCGGGGACACCTTGGCCGGGCTGATCGGCTCCGCGCTGGGCCGGACGGTGCCCGTCGGTGCCCCGGACACCCTGGACCGGATCGCCGCGGCGGTGCGCCTGCACGCATCCGCCGGACGTCGGGCACAGCAGAACGGACCCTTCGGCGCCTCCGCGCTCGCCCCGGCGGTGCGCGCGGTGCTGGCCGGAAGTGGGAGAATAGCTGCGTTATGAGTGCAGAATTCTCTTCCCCCGGCCCCGCTGAGCGCGCCGCGGTGATCGATCACGCCGCCCTGGCACACAATGTGAGCACGGTGCGCTCCTGGGCTCAGCCCGCCCAAGTGATGGCGGTCGTCAAAGCCGACGGCTACGGGCACGGCATGGTCGAATGCGCCCGCACCGCTGTCGCCGCGGGCGCCACTTGGCTCGGCGTCGCCCATGTGGCCGAGGCGCTTCAGCTGCGCGCCGCCGGCCTCACCACCCCCACCGTGGCCTGGCTGCACACCACCGCCACCCCGTTCGGCCGCGCCGTTGAGGAGGGCATCGACCTCGGTGTCTCCGGCTGGGAGCTCGAGGCCATCGCCGAAGCGGCCCGGCGCTTGGAACGACCCGCCCGCGTGCACCTGAAGATCGACACCGGGCTGGGGCGCAATGGCTGCCCGCCGGAGGACTGGGACGCACTGTGCGCCCGCGCCGCCGAACTGCAGCGTCCCGGACTGATCCGCGTCGTCGGCGTCTTCTCCCATCTGGCCGTCGCCGACGAACCCGAGCGCGAGCTCGAGGTCGACGCGGCCCTGGCCCGCTTCCACGACGCCGTTGCCCTGGCCCGCTCCCACGGCCTCGACCCAGACGTCCGCCACCTGGCGAACACCCCGGCCACCCTAAACCGCCCCGACACCCACCTGGACCTGGTGCGCTTCGGGGTGGGCATGTACGGGCTGAGCCCCTTCGCCGGGGTGGGCCCGGAGACCTTCAACCTGCGACCGGTGATGTCGCTGACCACCACGCTGGCCGCCAACAAGCTCGTGCCCGCCGAGCAGGGCGTCTCCTACGGCTACCGCTACCGCACCGGGGCGGCGACTCGGCTCGGGCTGGTCCCGCTGGGCTATGCCGACGGTGTGCCGCGGATCGCCGATGAGGCCCCGGTCTGGATCGACGGCCGCACCTACCGCGTGTCGGGGCGGATCGCCATGGACCAGTTCATGGTGGACCTGCACACCGAGGACGCCGAGATCCCGGTGGGCGCACCCGTGGAGCTTTTCGGCCCGCGCTCCGGGATCCTGGCCAGCGACTGGGCCGAGGCGGCCGGCACCATCAACTACGAGATCGTCACCCGCATCGGGGCGCGGGTGCCTCGGATTCACCTCCACCGAGACACCGCCCGCGGCGATGCGGGCAGGGGAGAGCACGGGGGAAGCCGCGATGAGTGAGCGTCCCGGACTCGTCCGCGAACAACGCCTGACGCTGGCCGACCTGACCGCCACCGCCGAGCTGGCGCGCACCCTGGCCGCGGAGCTGCGCGGTGGCGACGTACTCATCCTCACCGGGGAGCTCGGCGCCGGCAAGACCACCTTCACCCAGTCGCTGGGGGCCGCGTTGGGCATCACCGAGCCCATCACCTCGCCTACTTTCGTGATCGCCCGGCACCACCGCAACCACCGGGTGGATGACGCCGGGCAACCCCGCCCCGACCTGGTGCACGTGGACGCCTACCGCCTGGACAGCGCCGACGCCCTGACCAGTCTCGACCTCGAATCCAGCCTGCCCGGCTCGGTTACCGTGATCGAATGGGGTCGCGATCTCGCCGAGCACCTGGCGGCCGGCGTCGGCTGGCTGGACCTCGAACTGCGCCGGGGCACCGGTGCTAAGGCTGCGCACGCCGCCGAGCCAGACGACGGCTGGGTGACGGATTTCGACGACGACGTCGACGAGCCGCGCACCTGCGTGCTGCGCGCCTACGGTCCGCGCTTCGCCGCGCTGAAACTCGTAGACTGAACCCCATGCCCACCGCGATCCTCGCCCTCGACTCCTCGGCCACCGCCTCTGTCGCGCTGATCCGCGACGGCTCGGTGGTGGCTTTCGCCGAGTCCGAGTCCACCCAGCACCACGCCGAGGTGCTCACCCCGCTGGTGACCCGGGTGCTCGCCGAGGCCGGACTCGACCCCGCGGACGTCGACTCCGGCGCCGAGCCCGGCGCCGGGATCTCCCACCTCGCCGTCGGCGTGGGCCCCGGCCCCTTCACCGGACTGCGCGCCGGCATCGTCACCGCTCAGAGCCTCGGCTTCGCCTGGGACCGGCCCGTCGTCGGGGTGCTGAGCCTGGACGCGCTCGCCTACCGTGCGGCCGAGGATGCCTGGCGGCGCGGCATCGAGGAATTCGTCGTCGCTACCAACGCCCGCCGTCGTGAAGTGTATTGGGCGCACTACGCCACCGTCGGCGGACAGTTCCAGCGCCTGCACGGGCCCTTCGTCAGCGCGGCGGATGACGTCACCGTCCTGCCCGTCTACGGGACCGGGGCCGGGCTCTACCCCGAGCAGTTGCGTGCGGTGGAGGGTTTCGCCACCGCGGTGCCCCGGGCCCGCGAGCTGGGCCTGGTGGCTGAGCTCGGGCTGCGGCGCGGTCGCGGACTGGAAGCGCCCGTCCCGCAGTACCTGCGCGAATCCGACGCGAAGATCCCCGCCAGCCTGGCGCCCCGTTCATGAACGCACAGGACCCCCACGAGCCATTGCCGGAGCTGCCTGAGGGATTCCGGCTGCGTCGACTGCGCGGCGACGACGTCGAGGCTGTGCTGAGACTGGAGCGGGCCCTGTTTCCCGAGGACGCCTGGCCCGAGCAGTTCTTCCGTGAGGAGCTCGCCCAGTCTGGCCCGGCCGCACAGGGCGGCACCCGCGACTACCGGGTGCTCGAGCACCGCGACCCCGCCGGGCAGGCCACGGCCCCCGACTCCCAGTCCTGGAGCATCGTCGGCTACGCGGGGCTGATGTGCGTGCCGCCGCTGGCGGATGTGCAGACCATCGCCGTGCACTCCGACGTCGAGGGGCGCGGACTGGGCTCAGCCCTGCTGGCCTGGTTACTCGAAGAAGCCGGGCGCCGCGGGGCGGAGGACCTGCTGCTAGAGGTCCGGGCCGACAACCCGCGCGCCCAGCGGCTCTACACCCGTCACGGATTCGACCACATCCACACGCGCCGCGGCTACTATCCGCAGGGTATGGACGCGCTGATCATGCGCCGCCACCTGCACTCCGGGGCCTGCCGGTGGAACTGACGCAACCGACTCGAAAGACTCAGAGAAGAGGAACGACGATGAGCGAGGCGCGCACCCCCGTGGTGCTGGGGATCGAGACCTCCTGCGATGAGACCGGGGTCGGCATCGTCGCCGGTACCGAACTCCTCGCGCACCAGGTGGCCTCCTCCATGGAGCAGCACGCGGCGTTCGGTGGAGTCATCCCGGAGATCGCCGCCCGGGCGCATGTCGCCGAGTTCATCCCCACCGTGCGCGCCGCCCTGGACGAGGCTGGCCTGGAGCTGCGTGACGTCGATGCCCTGGCAGTCACCGCCGGTCCCGGGCTGGCCGGTGCCCTGATGGTCGGGGTGTCCGGGGCCAAGGCGCTCGCCGCCGCCGCGGGGAAACCGCTCTACGGCATCAACCACCTGGTCGCTCACGTCGGCGTCGGCTTCCTCGACCAGGCCCTCACCAGTGCGGGCCCCCGTCAGGGGCGGCAGAGCCCGGCCGAGGCCGAGCGTGCCGGCACTCTGGGCGCGTTGTTAGTCTCGGGCGGGCACACCGAGATCCTCAAGGTCGGCTCACTGGTCCGCGACGTCCAGCTGCTCGGGTCGACGATCGACGATGCCGCCGGGGAGGCCTACGACAAGGTGGCGCGGTTGATCGGGGCCGGCTATCCGGGTGGGCCGGTCATCGATCGGCTCGCGGCCGAGGGCGACCCGAAGGCCTTCCGCTTCCCGCGGGGGCTGAGCGCACCGAAATTCGTGGGCACCGCCGAGGAGCCCGGGCCGCGCCGCCATGACTGGTCGTTCTCCGGGTTGAAGACGGCGGTGGCGCGCGCCGCCGAGCAGTTCACTGCCCGCGGGGTGCCCGTGCCCGTGGCGGATCTGGCCGCCTCCTTCCAGGAGGCCGTTGCCGATGTCATCACCGCTAAGGCGGTCCGCGCCTGCCAGGAGCACGGCATCACCCACCTGCTGTTGGGCGGGGGAGTGGCAGCGAATTCACGGCTGCGCGAGCTGCTCGGCGCCCGGTGCGCCTCGGCGGGGATCACCCTGACCGTGCCGCCGCCGGCGCTGTGTACCGACAACGGGGCGATGGTGGCAGCCCTCGGAGCCCAGCTGGTGGCCGCCGGGGTGGCACCCTCGGCCCCGGGTTTCTCGGCCGATCCCTCGCAACCGGTCTCCCTCGTCAGCGTCTGAGCGGGGCGCTTCAGCGTCCGCGGGACAGCACCGAGTCGTGGGTGCGCCGCGAGGCGTCCAGCACCACCTCGGTCAGCGCCGCCTCCGGACCGGTGCTGGCCCGGGCCGCCACCGCGCGCTGATGCGCGGCCGTGCCGCCGCCGGCGATGATCTCGCGCACCCAGCCCAGTTCGGTGGCACAGCCCAGTTGCTCGGCGATCGGGGCGAGTCGCTGGACCTGAAGCTCAAGGTGCTCGGTCACCAGCAGTTCGTCTCCGGCGCCGTTGACGATGATGATCGCGTCCAGCCCGTATCGGGCCGCACGCCACTTGTTCTCCTGGACGTACCAGGGCGCCATGATCTCCACCTCGGCGCCGTTTTCGGTGACATCGTGCACCAGGCACTGGGTCAGCGCGGCCACCGCGCCGATCTCCTTCAGGGTGGACATGCCATCGCACACCCGCATCTCCACGGTGCCTAGCCGCGGCACCGCCCGCAGATCCCAGCGGCACTCCGAGACGTCGTCGATCACTCCGGTGTGCGTCAGATCCGCCACGCACTGCTCGAAACCCGACCACTGCTCGAACTGAAAGGGCAGCCCCGAGGTGGGAAGCTGCTGGAACATCAGGGTGCGCTGCGACTGATAGCCGGTATCCACGCCCTCCCAATAGGGGCTCGACGCCGAGAGCGCCAGCAGGTGCGGGGAGTAGTTCACCAGCTGGTTGACCGCGGCCATCGCCTTGTCCTGGCGTGCCACCCCGACGTGCACGTGCACCCCGTAGATCACCATCTGTCGGCCCCACCACTGGGTGCGGTCAAGCATCTTCCCGTAGCGATCAGCCGGGGAGACCGGCTCGTGGAGGGCTTCCGCGAAGGGATGGGATCCCTGGCTATAGAGCTGGGCGCCATGCCGCTGGGCCACCGGGATCACCCGCTGGGCCGTGGATGCCAGCTGATCCAGTCCCTCGCTCACCGTGGAGCACACCCCGGTGACCAGCTCGACGGTGTTCATCAGGTACTCACCCGTGACATGACCGACGACGACGTGGTCGGCCTCCGGTGTCGAATTCAGCTCGGCGATCACCTGCTCCGCCACGGGGCGCAGCTCTGCGGTTACCGGATCGACCAGCGCGAGCTCCCACTCCAGGCCCAAGGTCGAGGCCGAGGATGCGGCGAAGTTCAGGTTCATGGCGCTCCTGTGGTGATGACGTCGGTACTCACGTCATCCTACTGTCCCGATACCCACCCTCCGCACACGTCATATTCCGGACACCGTATGACCAGATGAAGTGATTCTCCTCATAACACTTTCCCTGCGTTCCGAGGGCAGGGCAGGCCAGGGGAGAAGGTGGCATTGGCGGGGTTGTCCGTGCAGGTGAGAGCGGTCCGGGGCCGACATCCTCAAGATCTGAAGCAGTGCTCACGGCGGGAGGCGGTGTTCGTTTTGATGACGTTTCATGGCGCCGGAACGGGTGACTTCGTGGCGCGTCGCCCTGGTGAGGTGCTGAGACCAGCCTCGATTAATAGGTTGTTAATCCCTAGACTATTTTTTGTTAGGTCCTCCTTGGCTAGCACAGCCTAGCCTCAGTCTGCGCTCGCGCTGTGCGAGGAGACGTCTCGGCTGGACCGGAACTCCAACCAATCACTCTTGGGAGATACATGATGAAGAAGATGAGTCGCACTCGGATGGGCGTCATGGCCTTCGTGACCGCCGCTGCTTTGGGCCTGACCGCATGCGGTGGCGACAACGGCGAGACCGCTGAGACCGACAACGGTGCCTCCGCCGAGGCAACGGCCGAGGGCGGCGAGCCCGCCGGTGAGGTCACCGACCTGTCCGGCAACACCGTCGAGATCCCCGCCGACCCGCAGTCCATCGTCGCCACCGACAACCGTATTTTTGGCACCCTGGCCGACTGGGGCGTGGAGCTCACCGCAGCTCCGGTGGACCTGATGCCCGAGAACGACCAGCTCTCCGCGTACCACGAGAACGACGACATCGTGAACCTCGGCAACCACCGCGAGCCCGACATGGAGGGCCTCATCGCCGTGGAGCCCGATCTGATCCTCAACGGTCAGCGCTTCACCCAGTACGCCGAGGAGATCCAGGAGCTGGCCCCGGATGCCGCTTTCGTGGACACCAACATCGACATCGAGACCAACCCCATCGACGAGCAGCTGCGCGAGCTGACCACCCTGCTGGGTGAGGTCTTCGGTCAGCAGGACTCCGCCGAGCAGCTCATCGCCGACTTCGACGAGGCGGTCGAGCGCGCCCAGGCCGCCTACAACGAGGACTGGACTGTGTCCGGCCTGATCACCTCCGGTGGCGACATCAACTACTCGGCTCCGAGCACCGGCCGCGCCATCGGCCCGGTCTTCGATGTGCTGAGCCTGACCCCGGCTCTGGACGAAGAAGGCTCGACCAACCACCAGGGCGATGACATCTCCGTGGAGGCCATCGCCGACGCCAACCCGGAATGGCTGATCGTGCTCGACCGTGACGCAGGCACCGGCGACGCCGAAGCCAACTCCGCTGAAGAGCTGATCGAAGAGTCCGAGGCGCTGCAGAACGTACCGGCCGTTCAGGACGGCAACATCGTCTACATGAACCCGGACTTCTACACCGCTGAGGACATCCAGCACTACACCGAGCTGTTCAACGATCTGGCCGACGCCTTCGAAGCCGCCAACTGATCGCTGACCTGACACGAGTCACGCAGTGACCTCACCGGCCGGAAACGGTAGAACCGTTTCCGGCCGGTGACGCGTGAGAGAACACCCTAGGTGACCTGATGACAACCACCACTGACGACGAGGCAGCCGCCGAGCGCGCCTCCGTCCCCCTGGGCGCGGAGAAGTCCCCGCCGGCCGAACTCCACGAGAAACGATCCCTGTGGTCGCAGACGTGGCCCCTGCTGATCGGCGTCGTGATCACGGCCGGACTGGTCTACCTGTCGCTGTGGGTGGGCGTCTTCGACATCGCCGGCCACGAGGACGGCCAGGAGATGTTCTTCATCACCCGCGTGCCTCGGACCATTGCCCTGGTCCTGGCCGGTGCCGCCATGGCGATGTGTGGGCTGGTGATGCAGCTGATGACGCAGAACCGGTTCGTGGAGCCTTCGACTACCGGCACCACCGAGTGGGCCGGGCTGGGCCTGCTGCTCACCATGATCCTGCTGCCGAATCCCTCGATCTTCGTGCGGATGGTCGGCGCGATCATCTTCGCCTTCATCGGCACCGTCGTCTTCTTCCTCTTCCTGCGCCGGGTCACCCTGAAATCGTCACTGATCGTCCCACTGATCGGCATTATGCTCGGCGCGGTCATCGGGTCGGTTTCCACCTTCATCGCCCTGCAAACCGATATGCTCCAGCAGCTGGGCATCTGGTTCGCCGGATCGTTCACCGGTGTGGTGCGCGGTCGCTACGAGCTCCTCTGGATCGTGGCCATCGTCACGGTGCTGGTCTTCATCATCGCCGACCGGTTCACCGTGGCCGGCCTCGGCAAAGAGGTCGCCACCAACGTGGGCCTCAACTACAACGCGGTGATTTTCACCGGTGTCTCCATGGTCGCCATCGTCTCGGGTGTGGTGACCGTGGTCATCGGCTCGCTGCCCTTCCTGGGTTTGATCGTGCCGAACATCGTCTCGCTGTTCCGCGGTGATAATCTGCGCTCCAACCTGCCCTGGGTCTGTCTGGTGGGCATCTGCATTGTCACCATCTGCGACATCATCGGGCGCACCATCATCATGCCCTTCGAAATCCCCGTCTCCCTGATCCTCGGGGTGATCGGCGCTACGGTCTTCGTGGTGCTGCTGGTGAGGAGGCGCCGCCATGTCTGAGATCGTGAAGAACGTGCCCGCCCCGCGCACCGAGCACGACAGCTCGCCCGCCGAGGCTCCGCGCCGCACCGGGTCGTTCACGAACGCCAAGCACCGCCGCCGGTACTTCGTGATCCTCACCGCGCTGGCGATCGCCGCCGTCGCCGTGACGATCGGCTTCCTGGCCTACGACAACCCGATGGACTTCGGGACCCCCGGGTTCTGGCGCATCGCCGAGATGCGCGCCACCAGCCTGGTGGTCATCGTCATCGTGATCGCCTGCCAGGCCTTCGCCACCGTGTCTTTCCAGACGGCGACCTCCAACCGCATCATCACCCCGTCCATCATGGGCTTCGAATCGCTCTACATGGCGGTCAACACCGCGGTCATCTTCTTCTTCGGAGCCGGCGGTGTCACCATGGTGATGGGCGTGGGCGCCTACCTGGGGCAGATCCTGCTGATGATCGGCTTTGCCGCCGCGCTCTACGGCTGGTTGCTCTCGGGGCGCTTCAGCAACATCCACATCATGCTGCTGGTGGGCGTGGTGATCGGTGGCGGGCTCGGCTCCCTGTCGACCTTCATGCAGCGCATGCTCGACCCCAACGAGTTCGACGTGCTCTCGGCCCGGATGTTCGGCAACATCTCCAACGCCTCGGATGAGTACCT
The DNA here is from genome assembly GCA_052084925.1 of Micrococcaceae bacterium. GTDB lineage: Bacteria > Actinomycetota > Actinomycetes > Actinomycetales > Micrococcaceae > CmP2. Next base: position 149,513 of record JBQDEV010000007.1, on the reverse strand, counting down.
GCCCTACGCCATCCCCATGGTGGTGGTGTGCTGTGTGATCCTCTGGCTGCGCGCTCGCAAGATGAACGTGATCGCCCTGGGCCGCGACACCGCCAACAACCTGGGGCTGAACCATCGCCGCGAGGGCATGATCACGCTGCTGCTGGTGTCGATCCTGATGTCGGTGACGACGTCACTGGTGGGTCCGATGACCTTCCTCGGCTTCCTCATCGCCACCCTGGCCTACTCGCTGACGGATTCCTATGACCATCGGCTCATCCTGCCCATGGCGTTCCTGCTGGGATACGTCATCCTGGCCGGGGCTTACTTCATTCTTCGCAACTTCTTCTACGCACAGGGAGCGGTCACCATCATCATCGAGCTCATCGGTGGACTGGTCTTCCTGATCGTGGTGATGAGAAAGGGACGACTGTGATCACTCTCGAGAATGTCTCGCGGCGCTACAGCGACACGGTGCAGATTGGCCCCGTCGACGTCGAGATCCCGGCCGGGGGCATCACCGCACTGGTGGGACCCAACGGCGCCGGGAAATCCACGATCCTGACGATGATCGGACGCCTGCAAGAGGTCGACACCGGCAGCATCCGCGTCGCCGGACTGGACGTGACGAAAGCACGCAGCAAGGAGGTCGCCAAGACGCTGGCGATCTTGCGGCAGGAGAACCACTTCGTGACCCGCCTGACCGTGCGCCAGCTCGTCGGCTTCGGCCGGTACCCGCACTCTCACGGTCGCCTCACCCCCGAGTGTGAGCGCCAGATCGACCAGGCCCTGGGGTTCCTGGAGCTGACCGAGCTGCAGGACCGCTTCCTGGACCAACTCTCCGGCGGCCAGCGCCAGCGCGCGTATGTCGCGATGGTGCTCGCCCAGGACACCGACTACATCCTGCTGGACGAGCCGCTGAACAACCTCGACATGAAGCACTCGGTGCGGATGATGAAGCAGCTGCGCCGGGCCGCGGATGAGCTGGGCCGCACCGTGGTGGTCGTGCTGCACGACATCAACTTCGCGGGCCGATACGCCGATCGCATCCTGGCGATGAAGGATGGCAAAGCGGTGGAATTCGGCACCCCGGAGGAAATCATGCGCGACGAGGTGCTCAGCGGAATCTTCGAGACCGAGGTCTCGGTGCGTGACGATGCCGGTCTCCCGCTGGCGGTCTACTTCTAGACCGGATCAGACCGGCTCGACCACCACCGCGACGCGCTCCTGGCCCACCCGGGTGAGCACCAGCACCGCGGTGCGCGGTGCGGGGGAGTGACCCGAGGCGTTCTTCTGCTTCTTCTGTCGGTTCTTCTGCCCCGACATCAACAGCCGACGCAGCTCTTCGGGCACCACGTCGACGCCGCGCTTCTTGATGTCGAGCCGGGTGATCGCTTGTTCCTGCACCCAGCGGCGCAGGCCCTTCACGCTGTAGGGCAGCACCTCGAGCACTCGGAATCCGGTGGCGAAAGCGGTGTCCACCGGGGCATCAGCACAGAAATAAGCGATGTGTTCGTCCAGCATCCGTCCGCCGACCTCCCCGAACGTGTCGGCCACCAGCTGGCGGATCAGGCCCGAGCGGATCACCGCAGGATCCGGTTCGTAGAGGTAGCCGGAGATGCCCTCGCGTCCCGTTACCGGCGCCTCCGGGTCGTCGCCGAAATCGGCGGCGCTGACCAGTTCGCTGGCCGCCCCCGTGGAGTCCACGACGAGCGCGCCGCGACGCACCTCGGGACGGCGCACCGCGTTGAACCACAGCACCGCCTCGATGAGGGCGCCGTCCACCGAGATCCACTGTGCCTCGGCGGTCTCCGGGACAGCCTCATGCGGCAGGCCCGGACCGAGCTTGACCCCGACGGGTGCCCCGGTGTCGGCGAGGCGCTCCACGAATGACAGGGGCGGGGAGAACGACTCCGGGTCAAACAGTCTCGTAGACCCCGCACGGGCGCTAGCCCCGTCGAGTACGCGCCGGGCCGGATCCAGCCAGAACCCTGCCGGGCGGGCCTCCTCGGGTTCGTCTGCCAGCCCCTCGTACCAGCCGATCGCATCGGCGCAGACCACTCGCGCGTTGGGGAAGGGCATCAGGTTGATGGTGGCCGCGGCCGCCGTGGTCTCATCCTTCTCCACCGCCATGACGCGTAGTTCCAGGGCGGCCATGGCCAGGGCGTCCGCCCCCAGCCCGCAGCCGAGATCTGCCACCTGCGACACCTCGGCGTCCTGGAAGCGCTGGGCATGCCGGGCCGCCACGGAGAGCCGGGTGGCCTGCTGCAATCCGTCGTCAGTGAACACCATGTGATCGGTGAAGGGGCCGAACTTCTGCACGGCACGGGCGCGCAAGCGCAATTGGGTGAGCACCGCTGCCACGGTCTCGGCGTCGTGGCCCTCCCCGCGTAAGCGAGTCGACCAGGACAGCGCCTCCGCATCGCGGTAGGCGCCGTGGTCACCGATTTCCTCGGAGAGCCGCCGCAATAGGGACCAACCCTCCGGATGGAGAACAGGGGCGAGGGACGCGGTGCGGGAAGAATCAGTCACGCCTCCACGGTACCGCCGTCGGGACATGACCTCTTCACGCAACACTGGCACTCGCCTTGACCGAGTGCTAAGACTCGGCTTAGAGTCGGATTAGCACTCGAGCATACCGAGTGATAAAGCCTTGAAGGACTAGCCATCCGGCTCCCGCGACGACGGTTGGCTCGCCCCCGGCGCACAACAGATTCATGGAACTACAGAAGGAGAGTGCGGAAATGACCGTCTCTATCAAGCCCCTCGAGGATCGTATTGTTGTCCGTCCGCTGGAAGCCGAGCAGACCACCGCTTCCGGTCTGGTCATCCCGGACACCGCCAAGGAGAAGCCCCAGGAGGGCACCGTGGTGGCCGTGGGACCCGGCCGCGTGGCAGACAACGGTGAGCGCATCGCCGTGGATGTGAACGAGGGCGACATCGTGCTGTTCTCGAAGTACGGCGGCACCGAGGTCAAGTACGGCGGCGAGGAGTACCTGGTGCTCTCGGCTCGCGACGTGCTGGCCGTCGTCACCAAGTGACTCAGCCGCGCTGAGAAGACCACCTGAGAACGGGCCCGGTCGGCTACCGGCCGACTGGGCCGTTCTGCTTCAGACTTCAGAACTGACATAGAGGAGTAACAACACATGGCAAAGCAGCTGTTGTTCAACGACGACGCTCGCCGCGCGCTGCAGGCCGGTATCGACAAGCTGGCCGACACCGTCAAGGTCACCCTGGGACCCAAGGGCCGCAACGTGGTGCTCGACAAGGCGTGGGGCGCCCCCAACATCACCAACGACGGCGTGACCATCGCCCGCGACATCGAGCTCGAGGACCCCTACGAGAACATGGGTGCTCAGCTGGCCAAGGAAGTCGCCACCAAGACCAACGACATCGCCGGTGACGGCACCACCACCGCCACCGTGCTGGCCCAGGCTCTCGTGAACGAGGGCATGCGCCTGGTGGCCGCCGGTGCGGCTCCGAACGAGGTCAAGAAGGGCATCGAGGTGGCCACCGCCGCCGTCGAGAAGCGCCTGCAGGAGAACGCTCGCGACGTCGAGGGCAAGAACGTGGCGCACGTTGCCGCGATCTCCGCCCAGTCCGATGAGGTCGGCGAACTGCTGGCCCGCGCCTTCGACACCGTGGGCGCCGACGGCGTGATCACCATCGAAGAGTCCTCCACGACTTCCACCGAGCTGGAGATCACCGAGGGCATGCAGTTCGACAAGGGCTACCTCTCCCCGCACATGGTCACCGACGCGGAGCGTCAGGAAGCCGTGCTGGAGGATGCTTACATCCTGCTGAACTCGGGCAAGATCTCCAACGTGCAGGAGTTCCTGCCGCTGCTGGAGAAGATCCTGCAGGAGAAGAAGCCGCTGTTCATCATCGCCGAGGACGTCGAGGGCGAAGCCCTGTCCACCCTGGTGGTCAACAAGCTGCGCGGCACCCTGAACGCCGTAGCTGTGAAGGCTCCGGGCTTCGGCGATCGCCGCAAGGCCATGATGCAGGACATCGCGATCCTCACCGGCGCGCAGGTCGTCTCCCCGGATCTGGGCATGAAGCTGGATCAGGTGGGCACCGAGGTGCTCGGCACCGCCCGCCGCATCACCGTCACCAAGGACACCACCACCATCGTCGAGGGCGCAGGCTCTGCTGACGATGTGGAGGCACGCGTCGCGCAGATCAAGTCCGAGATCGACGCAACCGACTCCGACTGGGACCGCGAGAAGCTCCAGGAGCGCCTGGCCAAGCTGGCCGGCGGCGTGGGCGTCATCAAGGTCGGCGCTGCCACCGAGGTGGAGCTCAAGGAGCGCAAGGCCCGCATCGAGGACGCCGTGAACTCCACGCGCGCTGCCCTGGAAGAGGGCATCGTCGCCGGCGGCGGCACCGCGCTGATCAACGCCCTGTCCGTGCTGGACGAGGACGCTGACGTCTCTGCCCTCGCCGGCGATGCCGCTCACGGTGTTGACGTCGTCCGCAAGGCCCTGGTGCAGCCGCTGCGCTGGATCGCGCTGAACGCTGGCCAGGACGGCTCCGTCGTCGTCTCCAAGGTTGCCCAGCTGGAGCCCAACCAGGGCTTCAACGCCAAGACCGGCGTCTACGGGGACCTGCTCGCCGACGGCGTCATCGACCCGGTGAAGGTCACCCGCTCTGCCCTGCAGAACGCTGCCTCGATTGCAGCCCTGGTGCTGACCACCGAGACCTTGGTCGCCGACAAGGTTGAGGACGAGGACGAGGACTGATCACCTCATCCGCCGGTGAGTGATCACCGGTGACTGCATCACCAGATATCAGCGGTGCCCTGCCAGGAGAAATCCTGGCAGGGCACCGTTGTCTTTCCTGGGATGAGTGCGCCCATGAGTAGGATGAGAGCATGTCGGACACGTTGAATCTGCCCTCCTCCGTCCTGGACCCTTATCGGGGTGCCGTTCTCTCCATCGGTCGCCAGCATCCGCTGGTGGAGGAGGTCCTCGAAGAGCATCTCCAGCCGTTGCACTATCCCACTAATCGTCATGAACGTGCCGATTTCCTGGCCGAGCACGGGGCCACCATCAAGGTCGCCGTCGCCACGGCCGGGCACGGCGTCGATTCCACCATGCTGGACCGGCTGCCGAACCTGGAAGCCGTGATGAACTTCGGGGTCGGCTACGACGCTCACGACGTCGAAGGGCTTCGCGAACGGGAGATCCCGCTGTCGAATACCCCCGACGTTCTCAACGAGTGCGTCGCCGACACCGCGCTCGGGCTTTACCTGGACACCATGCGCCGATTCTCCGCAGCGGATCGCTTCGTACGTAGCGGAAAATGGCAAGATGGCGCCTTCCCGTTCGGTTCCCGTGCTCATCACCGCACGGTCGGGATCCTCGGGCTGGGACGTATCGGATTCGACATCGCCCGGCGCTTCGACGCGCTCAGCAGCGAGATTCACTACTGGTCACGCTCGGAGAAGGACACCCCGGGCTACACCTACCATTCAACGCCGCGTGAACTCGCCGAAGCCGTCGACATCCTGGTGGTCGCCATCGTCGGTGGACCCGATACAGCCGGGCTCGTTGACGCCGAGGTCCTTCAGGCGCTGGGGGCCAACGGTGTGGTCATCAACATTGCCCGCGGATCGGTCATCGACGACGACGCACTCGTCGCAGCCCTGCAGGATCGCACCATCGCCGCCGCCGGACTCGACGTGTTCGTCAACGAGCCGAACGTCGACCCCCGCTATGTGGAGCTGAGCAATACCGTGCTCTACCCGCACGTCGGTTCCGCCACGCACGAGACCCGCGAGGACATGGCCACCTTGACCCTGGAGAACGTGCGCAGCTGGCTGACTGATCGGACGCTGGTCACTCCGGTCTAGAAGACCAGGCTGAGGCCGAAAACGCCGATGATCCCCAGCACCGCGAGTACGGTGGTGTACGAGGTGCGCACAGCCAGCGCCTGACCGACGCTGAGGTTGAAGTACTCCTTGAACATCCAGAAGCCGGGGTCATTGACGTGGCTGAACGCGATCGAGCCGCAGGCCGTGGCCAGCACCATCAGTTCCGGTGAAGCGCCGGTGGCCGTGACCAGGGGAGCGGCCACACCAGCGGCTGTCGCCACCGCCACCGTTGCCGAGCCCAGCGCGATGCGCAACAGTGCGGCGATCACCCAGGCCAGCAGCAGCGGACTGAAGTTCCACGAACTGGTCGTCTCGGCGATGTAGTCGGCAATGCCCGCCGAGACGAGCACCTCCTTGAACGCGCCGCCGGCACCGATCACCAGCAGGATCATCGCCATCGCCTTGGCTGCCTCCGAGGTCGACGTCGCCACCTCGCCCAGGCTACGACCGCTCATCGGGCCGAACACCACGATCGCGACCAGCAGTGCCACGAGCAGGGCAACGGGAGCGGACCCGATCGCGGTCAACACGTCGTTGACCGGCTGCGACAGGGGTGTGGTCATCCTGACGATCTCCGAGCCGGCAATGAGCACGATGGGCAGCAACGCCACCAAGAAGGAGAGTGCGGCCGGAGGCAGCTCGTCCTCTGAGAATTCCTTCTGCGTGGCCAGTCCCGCCGGAATCTCAGGGGTGAAGCGACGCACAAACGACAGCCGGGGCCACAGCATCGCGATCGCGGCACCGATCGGCACCGCCACTAACAGGCCGTAGGCCAGCGTCAGTCCCACCGAGGCATCGTAGATCCCGGCCACTGCGGTGGGCCCAGGATGCGGGGGAAGGAATGAATGCATGGTCGACAGGGAGATCGACATGGGCAATCCCACCCAGAGCAGGTTCACCCGAGTGGCCCGCACCAGGGTGAAGGCCACCGGGACGAGAATCACGAAGGCCACCTCGTAGAACATGGTGACACCGATCAGCATTGCTGAGGCGACCATGGCCCACTGCACGCCGCGCTCACCGAAAGCCGCCAGGATCTTCTGCGCGATGCGCTGTGCCGCACCGGCGTCGCCCATCACCCTGCCGATCATGGCGCCGAGCCCGATCACGATGGCTGTCTCGCCCAGTTGCCCGCCCATCCCCAAGGCCAGGATCTCCGGTATATCGGCGATGCTGGCGCTCTCACCGTCTAGGGTCAGCTGGCCTGTGAGCGAGGCCCACAAAGCCACCAGGCTGGCGACGATGAGCAGGGAGAGGAAGCCGTTGAGTTTGAACCGCATCATGAGCACGAGCAACACGATGACGGCCAAACCGACCATTAGCAGGGGCATCTGGAGAACTCCGATCAGGTAGACAAATGTGATCTACGTTGTATGCACTCGGTCACATTAGCCCCGCCTTTTCGATACGCGCCAAGACTCAAATGACATCCAGTAATGCACTCAAGGTATTTTCCAGGCATTCATTGGAGGCTTGCGGGGTCACTTTGTATCGAGTGCGGCTCAGATCACAATCCAGACTAGTAATACAAGTTGTGTATTTGTATGATTGGACTGGCGTCGACGTTCGACGTCAAGCAGACCATCTGAGGAGCGCTCATGACTTTCACACCTGATTCCATCCGCCACGTCGAGCTATCGACGGTCACTCTTCCCTTGTCGACACCCATTTCCGACGCCAAGGTGTTCACCGGCCGTCAGAAACCCATGACGGAAGTGGTCTTCCTCTTTGCGGAGATCAAGACCGAACAAGGTCATGAGGGCCTGGGGTTCTCCTATTCAAAGCGCGCCGGCGGCCCAGCTCAATACGCCCACGCCAAAGAAGTCGCCGAAGGATTGCTGGGGGAGGATCCCAGTGACATCGCCAAGCTGTACACCAAGCTCCTCTGGGCGGGTGCCTCCGTCGGCCGTTCAGGCGTTGCCACTCAGGCGCTCGCGGCGATAGACGTCGCTCTCTACGATCTGAAGGCGAAACGTGCGGGGCTGCCTCTGGCCAAACTGCTTGGATCCCATCGCGATTCAGTGCTCACCTACAACACCTCTGGTGGATTCTTGAACGCCTCAATCGACGAGGTGAAAGCGCGGGCCACGCAGTCCCTGGAGGAGGGGATCGGCGGTATCAAGATCAAGGTCGGCCTTCCGGACAGCGCCGAAGATATCCGCCGAGTCAAAACCGTCCGTGAACACATCGGTGACGATGTGCCGCTGATGGTCGATGCGAACCAGCAGTGGGATCGTGCGACCGCGCTGCGGATGGGGCGCCGCCTGGAGGAGTTCAATCTGGTGTGGATCGAGGAGCCGCTCGACGCCTACGATGCCGAGGGTCACGCGCAGCTGACCGCCGCACTCGATACTCCCATTGCGACCGGGGAGATGCTGGCCTCGGTCGCAGAACACGAGCGACTGATCGAAGCGCGGGCTTGCAACATCATCCAGCCAGACGCTCCTCGCGTCGGCGGGATCACGCAATTCTTGCGTCTGACGACACTGGCCGATCAGGCTGGTCTTGATCTGGCACCGCACTTCGCCATGGAAATCCACCTGCAATTGGCTGCCACTTATCCGCGTGAACCGTGGGTCGAGCACTTCGACTGGCTCGATCCGCTGTTCAACGAACGCCTGGAGACCAAAGGTGGTCGGATGATTGTGCCGGACCGTCCAGGGCTCGGCTTCACGTTCTCCGAGCAGGCTCGGGCATGGACTACTGAGACGGTCGAGTTCGGCACGCGGTGAGGTGTTGACGGTCTACCATGGGTTCTCGACAGCGAGTTCCGAAGCGGGGAGTGCAACGTGACTTTAGGTAAGCCGACGAGGACTCAATCGCTGGTCGACTACCTGAGACAGCTAATTGTCGAAGGGAAAATCGCTTCCGGCGACAAACTGCCAAGCGAGAACGAGCTAGTCGCAGAGCATGGTGTGAGTAGGACGGTTGTGCGTGAAGCTCTGCTGCGTTTGCAGACTGGAGGCTACATACACACTCGCCGCGGTGCTGGGAGCTATGCCCTAGTCCCGCCCTCGGAAATGGTTGACGAAGGAACCTTCCCTGTAGCTCGCTCGATGGAAGATCGTGTTCATCTGCTTTCCTTTAGGGCGGCAGTCGAGTCTGAGGCTGCAGCGCTTTGCGCCCGTGGAGCCTCAAATTCGACGTTGAGCAGTCTGCAGTCTGCGATTGCTCGATTCGAAGAATCTTTGAGCGTCCCCTCCCGGGCGATGAGTTGCGACTTCGATTTCCACCTGACAGTCGCAATCGGGAGCGGAAACCCGTACATCGTCAGTACTCTTCGAGCGCTGGGGCCAGCGATGATTGCGATGCCGCAACGTCGTCTTGAGTTCGACGGCGGGCGAGAAGTGTCCGGCGAATCCAGCGTGGATCGAGTGGCTGAGGAACACCGAAGCATATTTCGTGCAATCAAAGAAGGTGATCAGCTGGTTGCAGCCACTGCCATGAGATCGCACCTGACGAATTCGAAATTCCGTTTGACCGGTTGAATAGGCAAAATTGTCTGAGTGAGCCGTGAAGGGTGCGAAGAGAAAGGTCGTCCTCGCAGCCTACTGAGATTGGCCTATAGCTCTGATGATCTCCAGAACTGGCTGCAGGGCGGGATTCTTCGAATGCAGATGCCAGGCAGCATGGAGCTCCACGTTCGTTTCAGTTCGTTCCGCGATGTCGAGGTACTGCACGTCGCTGCGCTCAAGGCTCATGGTCGACGACGGAACGATGGCAATTCCGAGGCCTTGAGCGACCAATGCGAGAATCGTGGTTGCCTGTGTTACTTGATACTCGCCTTGGTGTGGGTCGATTCCTAATTCCAGTGTGACGAGGTTGTGGAAGTACTTGGCGTCATTCGGCGAGTACATGATCATCGGGTGGTTCTTGATTTCGTCCAAGGAAACTTGAATACCGTTCCCTCCTAGAGGGTGCCCTGAGGGAACGGCGATCACAAGTTTGTCTCGTCTGATTGGGAAAGACGAAAGTACATCACTGACGAACGGGGGCCGCCCTAGGCCAATATCTATGCTTTCGTTCTCGAGGGCATCGATCTGCAGTGGTGTGACCAGTTCCTTGAGCTCGACTTTGAGATCCGGTAGCTGTGCCTTGAGCGAAGACAGAATCTCACCTAGCACGCTGAAGCCCGAGATCGCCGTATAGCCGATGCGAACCAGTCCTAGTTTTCCCTCCGCGATGAGCTTCGCCCGACGTGGGGCTGTCTCGACGTTCTCCAGAATCCGATAGCACTCGTGCAGGAAGGAATGCCCGGCAGCGGTCAGAGTAACTCCGGAGGGGCTCCGATCTAGCAGGTGAACCTCCAAGTCACGTTCCAGCTTTTGGATTTGCCGGCTGAGAGGGGGCTGGGTCATGTGCATTCTCGCGGCGGCTTTGCCGAAATGGAGTTCCTCCGCGACGCTCACGAAGCAGCGAAGTTGGTCGAGGGTGTACACGAGTTGTTCCTAACCACGGGTCATGCTCTGAAGGTATTGCGTCATATCTTATAGGGCTTGGACGCGTATCATGCCACGTGCCTAGTGTGATCTATATCCGAATTGTGGCACCACTCACATTTTCAACTCACCTTTGGAGGACCATATGTTCAGGAACCAGAAAACTCGTCGTCGCTGGGTCGGTGGAGTTACTGTCGCTGCGCTGGCAATGGCTTTGACCGCCTGCGGGAACGGCAGTGGCGGGTCGGAGAATGGGGAAGACTTCCCCAGCGGCTCCATTGACTTCATTCTGCCCAACAGCCCCGGCGGGAGCACCGATATCATCGGTCGCGCACTCGGAAATGCCATGGAAGAGCCCATGGGGGTGACGATTACTCCGGTGAATCGTGAAGGTGCAAATGGCGCCGTCGGTGGCAAGGCTGCGCTCAATAGTAGCGCCGATGGCTATACGTTCACGATGCTCTTCCAAAGCCTGATGTCTATTACGCCTTTGGCTGTTGATGATGCCAACCCCATTAGCTGGGACGACATGGACGTCCTTGCTGGGCTGACCGTGGAAGATTACGTGCTCGTGGTTAATGCCAACGACAATGATGCGGAAACGATCGATGACCTCCTCGCTCAAGAGAATCTGAGTTTCGGGACTGCCGGCGTGGGCACTGCGAGCCAGCTGTCTCAGAAGCTCCTGCTGGGGCAGGCAGGGGTGAGCTACAGGGATGTGCCGATGGATGGTGGTGGCCCGACACTGACTGCGTTGTTGGGGTCTCAAGTGGATGCAGCCACCGTGCAGCTCGCTGAAGCAGGCCCGTATCTCGAGGACGGGACATTCATTCCTTTGGTGACCTTCGGTGAGGAACGTAGTGAGTTCCTGCCTGATGTGCCGACGGCTACTGAAGAAGGCTACGACGTCGTGGTTGAGCAGCTACGATTCATCGCCGGCCCGGAAGGTCTTCCGGATGAGGTGATCTCGACTTACCAGGATTCCGTTGATGCGGCTTTCGAGGACGAAGAGTTCTTGCAGTTCCTCGAAGACAACTACATCTCGAAATGGGACATCGACGTCGAAGACATCCCGGAGACCCTTGAAGACGCGAAACAGCTCTACCAAGAGAAGCTCGACGAGTATGACATCACTCTTAACAACTAAGGGGATTCCGCAGGCCGATCGCAGGTACTCGTGATTGGCCGGAACAACGGTGGCCCCTGGCCGCCGGTCGACCGAGCGTTACATATCCGCGGGTTGCCTCCGAACAGAAAGTGCCGTAATGAAAGAATCGAATGGTGGTTCTGGAGCAGAAGTGATTCAGGCTTCGGAACCCGATCCGAAGACTCCGGGCAACGTTCCTGATAGTACTTTGGACCTCCTGATCGAAGACGAGCCGGAGGATGGAAGCCCACTGATTGGCCGACTCTGTGTTCTCGCCCTCGGGGCGGTCGCAGGAAGCGCCGTTTTTGCTTCCTATGTCCTGGGTATCGGCTCTCTCACGAACCCAGGGCCAGGTCTTTGGCCGTTTTCGATCAGTCTGATCACGTTCGTCCTGACCATCGTGCTTCTCATTCTGGGGTGCCAATGGTCCGCGACGCCGCAAGGCGGGCGAAAGTGGGTGTTGACTGCCGTCGTGGGGATCGTGGTGTATTGCCTGATTCTTCCTGTACTCGGCTTCATCTTTGCCACCATTCCCCTGGTCTTCTTCTTCATGAGGATCGTCGGTGGATCGGGGTGGATATCCACGATCGTGACGGCGATTCTCGCTCCACTCGGGTCCTACTACGTTTTCGATGTGCTGCTGGGTGTGCCGTTGTTCGGCCCCACTCTGTGGTGATCTAGGAAGGAAAAACTCAAATGGATGGAATCCTCTACGGATTCGAAGTCGCGCTCACCTTCCAGAACATCATGTGGGTCCTCCTCGGTTGTTTGGTTGGCACCGTCACGGGTCTGCTGCCAGGTCTTGGACCTACGGCAACGGTGGCGCTGCTGCTTCCTCTGACCTATGTGATGGATCCCGCTTCGGCGATTATCTTCCTTGCTGGCATCTTCTACGGAAGCATGTTCGGGGGACGGATCCCGGCGATTCTGTTGAATCTGCCGGGAGACGGGGCGTCAGTTGTGACCACCTTCGACGGATATCCGCTCAGGCAGCAGGGAAAGGCTGGATCCGCGCTGGGGATCACCGCGATCGGCAGCTTCGTTGGTGGAACCGTCTCAATTATTGGCATCACCTTGTTTGCCCCGGCCTTGAGTCAGTGGGCGTTGAGGATTGGCGCTCCAGAGCTGTTCGCGCTGGCTTTGCTCGGAATGATCATGATCGCTTTCTTGGCGGAAGGCTCCGTTATCAAGGGCCTCATCGGTGCGGGTATCGGTATCCTCATTGCCGTCGTCGGTCTCGACTCATTCACCGGATCACAGAGGTTCACCTTTGGTGCGGACGAGCTGATGGACGGGATCAACATCGTCCCGCTGGCGGTCGGCATGTTCGGAATCGGCGAGATACTCATCGATGTTGAACGTCGATTCTTCCGCGGGAAACTGGCGAAGGTCGATAGCTTCTTCCCCAAATGGGCAGACCTCTCCAAGGTGAAGGGTGCTATTGCTCGGTCCTCGGTCCTCGGTTTTCTGCTCGGTCTCATCCCGGGTGGCGGCGGTGCCATGGCATCGGTCGTCGCATATGGCGCAGAGAAGAAATTCTCCAAGCATCCAGAGAAGTTCGGCAAGGGCGCGATGGATGGATTGGCGGCTACGGAGACAGCCGATAACGCTGCTTCAAACTCTTCATTCGTTCCACTACTGACGCTCGGTATTCCACCTAACCCAACGATTGCCTTGATCGCTGGCGCACTTATCATCCACGGGATCACCCCGGGGCCGCAGCTTATCGAGCAGAATCCAGACATTTTCTGGGGAGTCATTGCCTCGATGTACATCGGCGTTGTTGCTCTCTTGATTCTGAACTTGCCGATGCTGGGGCTTTTCGTCCAGATTCTCAAGGTCCCGGCGCCGATTCTGGTAAGTGTGATTCTCGCGGTAGCCGTCTGTGGCGTCTACAGCGTCAACAACAGTGTCTTCGATATCTTCTTGACCTTTTTCTTCGGCATCGTCGGGTACGGACTCAAGAAGTTGCGCATTCCACCGGGTCCCCTGATTCTTGGGTTCATTCTGGCTCCCATTTTGGAGTCTGAACTTCGACGGAGTTTGAGGCTGTCCGATGGTTCGTTCGGAATCTTCTTCGAGCGTCCAATCTCGTTGTCAGTTTTCGTCGTGATTGCCTTGCTGGTTCTGAGCATGGTGGTCCCGTGGCAGAAGCTCATTCGTGGACGTTCGCGCACCATTTTGGAAGTCGATCTTCCTAGTGCCGTACCTCATGCGTCGAGCGATTCGAAGACGTCGGGCAAGGCGGCGGGCGAGTCCGGTTCTAACTCTGACAAAGCGCCGTCCACGCGCAACTCCGATCGCTCGTGATTCCCCAGCAAGACCGCCAACTTTGAAGACAGCAGAGTGATGCTCTAAGGGTATTGCTAGATGTCTTTTGAGTCTTAGACAGTATTGAAATTCGATGAGACGGTGGATGTGAACGAGGCGACCTGAGGCCTCGACACGATTCACTCGCAGCTCAGAAAGGCAGCATGACATGACGAACTACACCCCGCAGGAACTGGCGGATCACCTGAAGGACGGACTGCTCTCGTTCCCGGTGACCGCATTCGATCAGAACCTCGAATTCGACGAGGACCTGTACCGGGAGCACGTCTCCTGGCAGTCCAGCTTCAACGTTGCCGGGCTCTTCGCAGCCGGCGGCACCGGCGAGGGCTTCAGCCTGACCGCCGAGGAGAGCAAGAAGGTCGTGCAGGCCGCCGTCGAGTCCAGCCGCCCGGAGGTGCCGGTGCTCGGCTCTGCCGGTGGCTCCACCAAGCAGGCCATTGAGCTGGCCCGCGGTGCCCAGGAAGCCGGCGCCGAGGGAATCCTGCTGCTGCCGCCGTACCTGACCGAGAACGACCAGCAGGGGTTGCTCGAGCACGCCTCCGCGATCATCGATGAGATCGACATCGCCGTCATCGTGTACAACCGCGCCAACGGGATCTACGGCGCCGAGACGGTCGCAAAACTGAGCGAACGCCACGAGAACTTCATTGGCTTCAAGGACGCGATCGGCGACATCGAGCACCTCGCGAAGGTCTACGCCCGTAACGGCGACCGCCTGTTCTACCTGGGTGGACTGCCCACCGCGGAGACCTATGCGCTGCCGCTGCTGCAGATGGGGATGAGCACCTACTCCTCGGCTATGTACAACTTCGTGCCCGAGTTCGCGCTCGAGTTCTACGAGGACGTGCGCCGTCAGGATCGAGTGGCCGTGAACGAGAAGCTCAACCGCTTCGTGTTGCCCTACCTGGAGATCCGCGACCGGGGCAAGGGCTTCGGCGTCTCGATCGTGAAGGCCGGCCTGCAGGCCATCGGCCGTAACGCCGGACCCGTGCGCCCGCCGTTGCATAACCTGTCGGAGCGGGACCTGTCCGATCTGCGCGCGCTGATCGAGCGGGCCGGAATCTCCGGCTCCTGAACCACAGCGACTTCGACGACACCGACAACTCTCTGGAGGTCATGACGATGACAGCACAGAACGACACCCTCAAAGGACACTCGATCATCGCGGGCGAGACGGTTCCCGGAACCGGCGGCACCGCCCACGGCTGGAACCCGGCCACCAATGAGACTCTCGAACCGGCTTACACCCTGCTTGAGACCGACCAGTTGGCGGCTGCGACGCAGGCGGCCGAGGAAGCGTTCGAGAGCTTCCGGTCACTGGAGCCGGAAACCCACGCCGGATTCCTCGACTCGATCGCGGAGAACATCGAAGCCCGAGGCGACGCCATCGTCAACCGGGCGATGACCGAGACCGGTCTGCCCGAGGCACGGTTGCGCGGCGAGCTAGGACGGACCACGAACCAGCTACGTCTGTTCGCCACCGTGGTGCGCGCCGGCAACCATCACGGGGTGCGCGTGGATCCGGCGCTGCCGGACCGCACGCCGATGCCGCGGGCCGACATCCGGCAGCGGAAGATTCCGCTCGGACCGGTCGCGGTGTTCGGGGCGAGCAACTTCCCGCTGGCCTTCTCGACGGCGGGCGGCGACACCGCCTCGGCCCTGGCCGCAGGCTGCCCGGTGGTGTTCAAGGCGCATAACGCGCACCCGGGCACCGGTGAGCTGGTGGCGCAGGCCATCGTGCAAGCGGTGAAGGACGCTGGGCTGCACCCCGGGGTGTTCTCCCTGGTATACGGTCCTGGCGCCTCGATCGGTCAGGCCCTGGTGTCGGACCCGGTGATCAGCGCGGTGGGCTTCACCGGCTCCCGCGGTGGTGGCACCGCTCTGATGGAGGCGGCGGCGCGACGTCCGGTGCCGATTCCGGTGTACGCGGAGATGAGCTCCATCAACCCCGTCTTCCTCTTCGAAGGCGCGCTCTCCGGCGACATCACAGCGCTCGCCGAAGCGTATGTCGGGTCCGTCGTGGGCTCGTCGGGTCAGCTGTGCACACAGCCCGGTCTCGTCTTCGCCCCGAAGTCGGAGGCCGGCGATGCGTTCGCGGCCGCCGTCGCTCCCGCCGTGGCCAAGCAGGCCGGGCAGACCATGCTCACCTCCGGTATTTACGACTCCTGGGTTCAGGGCGTTGAGGCCCTCTCCTCCCAGGACGGGGTGAGCGCATTGGGCCGCGGATCCGATGGCGACACCGAGCACGCACCGGCACCGGCCGTCTTCGAAGCCTCCGTTCAGGCACTGCGGGAGAACCCCGTGCTGCACGAGGAGATCTTCGGCGCCGCCTCGCTGGTGGTGCGCTACGACAGCATCGAGGAGCTCATCGAACTCGCGACCGGGCTGGAGGGCCAGCTGACGGCCACGCTGCACCTCACCGACGAGGACTACGCAGACGCACAGCAGCTGCTGCCCACCCTGGAGCGCAAGGCCGGCCGCGTGCTGGTCAATGGGTGGCCAACCGGAGTCGAGGTGGGACACGCCATGGTGCACGGCGGGCCCTACCCGGCAACCTCTGACTCCCGCACCACCTCGGTGGGAACCCTGGCCATTGAGCGGTTCCTGCGGCCGGTGGCGTACCAGAATCTGCCCGAGGAGCTCCTGCCGGCACCGCTGAAGCAGGACAACCCCTGGGCGCTCACCCGGCTAGTGGACGGCGTCGTGACGAAGGCGGGAGAGTGATCGCATGAGTGGTTCCGCCCAGCCCACGATCCAGACCATCGAGGTTGTTCCGGTCGCCGGGCACGACTCGATGCTGCTGAACCTCTCGGGTGCTCACGGTCCGTTCTTCACCCGGAACATCGCCATCGTGACTGATTCCGACGGCCGGGTCGGCCTCGGTGAGGTTCCCGGAGGGGAACCGATCCGTTCGACCATCGAGGAGTCTGCCTCCCTGCTGGTCGGCCAGCCGGTGGCGCGGCTGCGCTCTCTGTTGCGCGAGGTGGCCGCCCGGTTCTCGGACCGCGACGCCGGTGGCCGTGGACTGCAGACCTTCGACCTGCGCACCTCCGTGCATGCGGTGACGGCGCTGGAGTCCGCCCTGCTGGATCTGCACGGTCAGTTTCTCGGGGTACCGGTGGCCGAGCTGCTCGGTGACGGGCAGCAGCGTGAGGCGGTGCCGATGCTCGGTTACCTCTTCTACGTGGGGAATCCCGGTCAGACGGACCTGCCCTACCTGCGCGAGCCGAATGGCGCCGACGCTTGGGAGCGGGTGCGGCGCGAGGAAGCCATGACTCCGGAGGCGGTGGTGCGTCTGGCGGAAGCCGCTCAACAGCGCTATGGGTTCCAGGACTTCAAACTCAAGGGCGGTGTGCAGGCTGGTGATCTGGAGGTCGACGCGGTCACGGCGCTGAAGGAACGCTTCCCGGATGCCCGCATCACCCTGGACCCGAACGGCGGGTGGCTGCTGGAGGACGCGATCCGGCTCGGCAAGCGGATGCAGGGTGTTGTCGCCTATGCGGAGGATCCCTGCGGGGCCGAGGGCCGGTTTTCCGGTCGGGAGGTCGTGGCCGAGTTCCGCCGCGCCACCGGGCTGCAGACCGCGACCAACATGATCGCCACCGACTGGCGCGAGATGGCCCATGCCGTGCGCTCCAACGCCGTGGACATTCCGTTGGCCGACCCGCACTTCTGGACGATGGCCGGATCGGTGCGCGTGGCCCAACTTTGCCACGAGTTCGGGCTGACCTGGGGGTCGCACTCGAACAACCACTTCGACATCTCGCTGGCCATGTTCACCCAGGTGGGGGCCGCCGCACCCGGGGAGATCACCGCCCTGGACACCCACTGGATCTGGCAGGACGGACAGGGGCTCACCACCGAGCCGCTGACCATCTCCGGCGGAGAGATCGCGGTACCAGCCAAGTCCGGACTGGGCGTCGAGCTGAACCGCGACCGACTGCAGGAGGCCCACGAGCTCTACCTGGAGCATGGACTAGGTTCTCGCGACGACGCCGCGGCAATGCAGTACCTCATCCCCGGGTGGGAGTTCGACAACAAGCGCCCCTGCCTGGTGCGCTGAGAAGCGGGGGACTGTGGCAGGAGTACTGCTCGGATTCGGTGTCGTCCTGATCCTGATCGGGATCGGATTCGCCGCCGTGGTGCTGTTGCCACAGCCCGTGACCGCCCGCATCCAGGACGGTCTCACCCCCACGATCTACTACATCACCAACCCGGCACTGATGCTGGTGCTGCTGGCTGAGACCGACATCCACGCGGTGGTCGGCGTCTACGTGCCGATCGCGCTGCTCACCGCGCTCGCAGCCGCAGTGGTCTTCATTCCGCTGAGTCTGTTCGTGTTGCGGCGCCCACTGAGCCAGGCGGTGTCTGGGTCGATGGCGGCGTCGTATGTCAACGCCGGCAACATCGGCCTGCCGATCGCACTGTTTGCCGCCGGGTCTGCTCTGCCCGCCGTGTCCGTGCTGATGGCACAGCTGCTGGTGATCGCCCCGATCTACCTGACGATTTTCTCCTTTCTCGCCCGCGGCCAGTCGGAACAGAAGCAACCGTTATGGAAGACCGTGGTCACCGCGGTGGCGAATCCGGTGTCCATCGCGGCGGTAGCCGGTGCAGGCCTGGCACTGGCCGAGTGGACCCCTCCCGAGGTGATCTGGCAGCCGCTGGATATGCTCGGTCACTCATCGATCCCGCTGCTGCTGCTCGTGTTCGGCATGAGCCTGTACGGTCAGCGGCCGCTACGAAGCCGGGAGATCCTCGGCGACCTGGTGCTGGGCACCGTAACGAAGCTGGCGCTGATGCCGGTCGCCGCCTGGTTGCTGGGCTGGCTCGTCTTCGACCTCAGCGGGATGGAGCTGTTCGGCGTGGTCGCGATGGCGGCACTGCCCACCGCCCAGAACGTGTACCTCTTCGCCACCCAGTTCCGCCTGCCCACCCTGTTGGTGCGCGACACGATCTTCGCCAGCTCGTTCCTCTCGCTGCCGGTGATCCTGCTCATCAGCCTGCTGCTGGCACCGACGTAGTCCATGAATTCCCCGTCCTGAAGTCGTCAACATCACAGTGTGTCTTCACATGAACGACCGGTCGGTGGGGGAGGTGGTAAAGGACTACGGTGCTGGAATGCATTCATCCAACACTGAGGCCCAGCCCCGGCAGAAGACCCTGCCCGGCTGGATGACCAATTTCGGGTTCCAGATCCTGGTGGCCCTGGTGCTCGGCGTCGCGCTCGGCCTGGTGGCCCGCGCGGCCGGCCACGCCGAGGACACCCCCACCGGCCTGGGAACCACGCTGCAGCTCATCGGCTCCAGCTACATCTCCCTGCTGCGCGCCGCGGTGATCCCGCTGGTGTTCTTCGCCGTCGTCGCCTCCATCGCCAATCTGGCGCAGGTGACGAACGCCGCCCGGCTCGCCTGGAAGACGCTGCTGTGGTTCGCCATTACTGCCTTCCTCTCTGTGCTCATCGGCATCGCCATGGGTGCGGTGTTCCAGCCCGGCGTGGGCACCGGACAGGAGGCGCCTGAGGAGTACGCGGGTCGCACCGGCGAGTGGCTGGCCTTCCTGCAGGGGCTTATCCCCTCCAACTTCCTCGGACTCTCGGCCTCCACCACGGCCGGAGATGATGGCACCATGACCACCTCGGTGTCATTCAACGTGCTGCAGATCCTGGTAATCGCCATCGTCGTCGGTGTGGCCGCCCTAAAGCTGGGTAAGAAAGCGGAGCCCTTCCTCGACTTCTCCCAGTCCACCTTGGCCGTGATCCAGAAGGTGCTGTGGTGGATCATCCGTATCGCCCCGATCGGCACGATCGGCCTACTCGGCAACGCGGTGGCCTCCTACGGCTGGACCACCATGGGTGCCCTCGGTACCTTCGTGCTCGCCATCTATGCGGGTCTGGCCATCGTGCTGCTGGTGCTCTACCCGGTGCTGGTGAAGGCGCACGGACTGAGCGTGCGCAAGTTCTTCTCCGGCGTGTGGCCCGCCTTCCAGCTGGGCTTCGTCTCCCGCTCCTCGATCGGCACGCTTCCGGTGACCCAGCGGGTGGCCGAGCGCAACTTCGGAGTGCCCTCCGGCTACGCCGCCTTCGCGGTGCCGCTGGGTGCCACCACCAAAATGGACGGCTGCGCGGCCATCTACCCGGCGATCGCTGCGATGTTCGTCGCCCAGTTCTTCGGCATCGAGCTGACGCTGGCCGATTACGCGCTCATCGTGGTGGTCTCAGTGCTCGGTTCCGCTGCCACCGCTGGCACCACCGGCGCCGTGGTCATGCTGACCCTGACGCTGTCCACCCTCGGACTGCCACTGGCCGGTGTGGGCCTGTTGCTCGCCGTGGATCCGATTGTCGACATGGGCCGTACCGCCGTCAACGTGGTCGGCCAGGCACTGGTGCCCGCGCTGGTGTCCAAGCAGGAGGGCATCCTGGACGAGTCGCTCTACAACGCCAAGCACGCCGGCGTGGAGCTGATGAACGACGACGAAGACACCGAAGCTGAGAAGGCTGAAGAAGCTGACGAAGCACAGCTGCAGGAGCAGCGAGCCTGACGCTGTCTGAGCTGAGAGGAGTCCGAGCACCGACAAAGGTGCGCCGCCGGCCCGGGTTGTGTCCGCGCGGACAACTCGGGGGACCGCACGGCGGGGGGGGGCGGAGAAATTCAGGTGGGGAAA
>JBQDEV010000007.1:0-129072 GCA_052084925.1 Micrococcaceae bacterium | reverse complement strand
CACGCTCACACGCCCACACCCCCGCCCGCTCCAGCTGGGGGTCCCCGGCGCCCCGCCCGTGGAGGGTGCGTGGCGGCGCCCCCCCCCCCCCACCGGGCCCCGCACTCCTCTGTTTCTGACCGCTCTTACTCTGCGGAGCTCCGCAGGGCGGGCTGAGCCTTCTCTTTCCGGATTGGAAAGTCACTGGTAGAGTTTCCGGTATGGAAAATCATGACCCGACTGCTGACGAGGCTCTCCACGCGGTGGCGGAAGTCCGAGAAGTCAATGCCGAGCGGCTGCGACGCCCGAAAAGATACTGGGTCATGCTCGGACTGATTCTCGCGGTCTTCGCCCTGATTCCGTATCTGACGGGACTGCCTGTTCTGGTGCAATTCCTCGCTCCCGTAGCGCTGGTTCTGGTGATCGCTCTCGTGGCGGCGTGGAATCAGCCGACGGCGGTTCGTAAGATCAAACTCTCCGGTCGCATGGGACTCCAGCTGGCTGGGTTCGCGATCCTCGCCGGGATCGTCGGCGGTGTCAGCCGAGGCCTGTATGCAGAGCAGGGCTGGTGGTGGGTGCCATTGCTGGCCGCAGTGCTGCTGTTCACGATCGTGGCGACGCTCGGCCCGCTCATGGATCGCTCCTGGGCTCGCCACGTGAGCGACGTCGAGAAGTGAGCCTCAGGTGATGCCCGCACTCGACCCGGTGATTCACCCGATTCCTCGACTGCGCATCTGCGCGCTCCTTGACCCGGTGACCGAGGAAGAATTCTCCACCTTGCGCGAACATCTGGGAACGTCGGACTCCGCGTTGAGTAAACAGCTCGCCACGCTCAGTGACGCCGGATATGTAGCGCAGCGTCGCGCAGCTCGGGGCGGGCGAAGCCGCGTCTGGATCGGCCTCACAGATTCTGGACGACGAGCATTTCGTGAGCACCTCGACGCGCTGTCCGCATTGTCCAAGACACAGCACTAAGCGGCATCACTGCATACACACGGCTCAGGTCTTGCAGGGGCGCGCCACCCGGGTCTACTTCCTGTCCTTCTCGGTTTCCCGACCGGAGTGGACGCCTTATCGACAGGTCGACCCCTCTCGACCGAGTCTACGTGCGTTGAAAGCTTGGTTCAGCGTCCCAGCGTGTGGCGCAGGGCTGAGTCGAGATCCGGGTGCCGGAAACGGTACCCGGACCTTTCCAGCTTAGCCGGAGCAAGGCGTGCCGAACTCAGCGCCAGCTCGCGCGCTCCTTGAGCGCCCAGCAGCAAGGCTGGGGCGATCTTCGGTGTGCGCAGAATGGTGGGACGGTGCAGGATCTCGCCCAGGGTGGCGGCGAACTCGCGCTGCTGCACCGGGTGCGGGCTGACAGCATTGACTGGTCCGGAGAGGTCATCCTTGATCGCGGCCCACACGTAAATCTGCGCCAGGTCATCCAGCGAGACCCAGGGCTGCCACATCTCGCCCGAGCCCATCGGACCCCCGGCGCCCGCCTGGTAGAGAGGGAGCTGAGCGGCCAAGAGTCCGCCGGCTGCCGAGAGAACGAGCCCGGTGCGCACGGTGACCACCCGCACCCCGGACGCGGCGGCACCAGAAGCGACCTGTTCCCACTGGCGGCACACCGCGGCCAGGAAGTCGTCGCCCTGTGGCGCGGTCTCGTCCAGGGGTGCGGTGTCGGGATCGTGCGCGCTGGCGTCGTGGCCGTAGAACCCCGAGGCCGAGGCGCTGACCAAGGTGTGCGGTCCGCCGCGATCGGCCACCGCCTGTAGCGCCGTCACCAGAGTGGTGGTCGCGTTCACCCGTGAGGACAGCACTTTCTTGCGGTGCGCGGCGGTGAAGGGTCCCGCGATGGAGGCCCCGGCCAAGTGCACGACGACGTCCACACCGATCAGTAAATCGGCGTCGAGTTCGCCCTGCTCCGGGTTCCAACTGATCCGGTGCTCATCGATCCGACGGCTGGCCCCGGCCCGACGCGTCAGGGTGATGACCCGGTGCCCGCCCGAGCGGAGCAGCGCGGAGACCTGAGTGCCCACCAGCCCGGAGGCGCCGGTGATCGCCACCGTCAGGGGGCGGTCGGTGGCCACCTCGGCCTGGAAGTCCAGGTCGTCGCGCATTACCCGCGACCGGAACGCCATGATCCGTTCCAGCTCGGCGTCGAATCGGGTTGCGGCGCCCGGAATTCGCTCCAAGGAAGCGGGAAGCTGGTACTCGATCCGGTCTTCGATTCGCGTAGAACCCGGCTCGGCGTCGAAGAATCCGTGCTGATGGGTCCACGAGCGCAAGGGGCCGGACTCCATGACATCGGTGAAACCGAAGCCGGGCTCCCACTCGGTGTGCAGCGCCTGCCAGCGCACCCCGGTGCGCTTCGCCAGCCGGGTGGAGGGCAACAGCGAGGCCACACCGGCGGGTCCCATCAGCAGCTGTGCGCGGGACCCGGGGCGCAGCCCCTGATCGGGCTCCTTCAGTACCGTCGTCGACCAGTCCGGGCTCAGCCGTGGCAGCACCCCACCGCGCTCATGCCAGGCGGCGACCGTGGCGCGTGAATGCGGCACGGTGATGGCGTGCTCGAAGGTGTGGGGATGCTGCGGTGAATCGGCCGACATGCTCGCCCCGCTTTCTGCTGGTATACCTGTCCCGACCACGCTACCGGGTGATTCTGCTCTCGTCGCGGTGTCACCATCGGTCACTCGGTTCAGTGGAATCCCGCCAGGGGAATACACTGGTGGCACCGCCATGTTGAGCTGAGCATCCGCACCCGGGCATGTAGATCGAAAGGCCATTTTTCTGTGAGCACCCCCACCTCTGGACCGTCACCCGATCCTGTCGCCCAGGCGTCCGACCCGTTCGGCTTCACCGGACTCACCTATGACGACGTTTTGCTGCTGCCCAACGCCACAGACGTCATCCCCGCTGATGCCGAGACCAGCACCCGGCTGACCCGCCGCATCAGCATCAACGTTCCGGTCATCTCCGCCGCCATGGACACCGTCACCGAAGCCGGTCTCGCGATCGCCATGGCTCGCCAGGGCGGTCTGGGCATCGTCCACCGCAACCTCTCCATCGAGGATCAGGCCGCCGAAGTGGACCGGGTCAAGCGCAACGAGTCCGGAATGATCATCGATCCGGTCACCGTCGGCCCCGAAGCCACCCTGGAGGAGCTCGAGGACCTCTGCGCCCAGTACCGGGTCTCCGGTCTGCCCGTCGTCGACGAGAACAAGGTGCTGCTGGGCATCGTCACCAACCGCGACACCCGCTTCATCCGCCGCGAGGAATTCCCCACCCGCACCGTGCGCACCGCCATGACACCGATGCCGCTGGTCACCGGCAAGGTCGGGATCTCCCGCGAAGAGACCGTCGAGCTGTTCTCCACCCACCGCATCGAGAAGCTACCGCTGGTGGATGAGCAAGACCGTCTGCAGGGCCTGATCACGGTCAAGGACTTCGACAAGGCCGAGCAGTATCCCCATGCCGCCAAGGACGACGAAGGCCGGCTCCGGGTCGGCGGCGCGGTCGGATTCTTCGGTGACGGCTACGACCGGGCCATGGCCCTGGTGGAGGCCGGGGCTGACGTGCTCGTCGTCGATACCGCCAACGGCCACACCCAGGGCGTGCTCGATATGATCGCCCGCCTCAAGAAGGACTCGGCGTCGGCCCACGTCGATATCATCGGCGGCCAGGCCGCCACCTACGCCGGTGCCAAGGCTATTGTCGATGCCGGGGCTGACGCGGTGAAGGTCGGCGTCGGTCCGGGCTCGATCTGCACCACCCGCGTCGTCGCCGGTGTGGGTGTCCCGCAGATCACCGCCATCTACGAAGCCTCCAAAGCGACGATCCCGGCGGGTGTTCCCCTGATCGCCGACGGCGGTCTCCAGCATTCCGGCGACATCGGCAAGGCCCTGGTGGCCGGTGCCGATTCCGTGATGCTCGGCTCGCTGCTGGCCGGCACCGCCGAGTCGCCCGGCGACCTGGTCTTCTACAACGGCAAACAGTTCAAGGCCTACCGTGGCATGGGCTCGCTGGGCGCGATGCAGACCCGCAACGGCCAGCGCTCCTTCTCCAAGGACCGCTACTTCCAGGCGGATGTGCCCACCGAGGACAAGCTCATCCCCGAGGGCATCGAGGGCCAGGTGCCCTACCGCGGTCCGCTGTCGGCCGTGCTGCATCAGCTCGTGGGCGGACTGCGCCAGACCATGTTCTACACCGGATCCCGCACCATCGAGGAACTCAAGCGCGATGGCCGATTCGTGCGCATCACCCCGGCGGGTCTGAAGGAATCGCACCCGCATGACATCATGATGACGGTGGAAGCGCCGAACTACCGCGCCCGCTGACCCAACGGGAAGCCTAAGGAACGAGAAGCACTGTGAGCTATGAAGTGGAGATCGGCCGCGGCAAACGCGGCCGCCGCGCCTATGCCCTGGACGACATCAACATCGTCCCCACCCGCCGCACCCGCGGACCCGAGGACGTCAACCTGGACTGGCAGATCGACGCCTTCACCTTCAGCATGCCCGTGATCGGTGCGCCGATGGACTCGGTGATGTCACCGGCCACGGCGATCGCCCTCGGCAAGCTCGGTGGCATGGGCGTGCTCAACCTCGAAGGGCTGTGGACCCGGTATGAGAACCCGGAGCCGGTGCTCGAAGAGATCGCGGCGCTGCACCAGCAGAAGTTCTCCCCGGAGAACACCGCGCGGCTCCAGCAGCTGTATTCGGCACCCATCCAGCCGGAACTGATCAGCCAGCGGTTGTCCGAGATCCGCGAGGCCGGTGTCGTAGTCGCCGGAGCACTCACTCCGCAGCGCACCCAGGAGCACTACCGCACGGTGATCGATGCCGGAGTGGACCTGTTCGTCATCCGTGGCACCACCGTTTCCGCCCAGCACGTCTCCGCCACCCAGGAGCCGCTGGATCTGAAGCAGTTCATCTATGAGCTCGATGTGCCTGTCATCGTCGGCGGTGCGGCCGGCTACATCCCGGCGCTGCACCTAATGCGCACCGGTGCCGCCGGTGTGCTCGTCGGCTTCGGCGGCGGCGCCTCCTCCACCACCCGTCGCGCCCTGGGTGTGCGGGTGCCGATGGCCACCGCTATCTCCGATATCGCCGAGGCCCGGCGCGACTACATGGACGAATCTGGCGGCCGCTACGTGCACGTCATCGCCGACGGCGGACTGGGTAACTCCGGTGATATCGTCAGGGCCCTGGCCATGGGTGCTGACGCCGTGATGCTCGGCGCTGCTCTCGCCCGCGCCGAAGGGGCCCCCGGAGCAGGGTGGCACTGGGGCGCGGAAGCGGCTCATCCGACCCTGCCGCGCGGGGACCGCACCCAGGTGGGCACGGTCGGCACCCTGGAAGAGGTCCTGGTCGGCCCCACCCATCACACCAACGGCACCGCGAACCTGATGGGTGCCCTGGCCCGGGCCATGGCCTCCACCGGCTACACCGAGCTCAAGGAATTCCAGAAGGTCGAAGTCCAGGTCGCCTCGCCCCCACAGACCTGAGCCGCTGACCCGGCCCGGCGGAGCAAGAGCACCCCGACAGGCCTGACAGAACCGACAGAGAAGAGCAGCCCGATCAAGGACCCCGCGTGCTGAAAACCGCCCTGAAACCGCAGTGGATCGGCTTCCTGATCCTCGCGATCGTCGTGTCCACGGTCTTCGTGCTGCTCAGCCGCTGGCAGTTCGACCAATCGGTCTCCAACGCGCCGCCTCCGCTGAGCCAGACGGAGACCCCGGTCGAGCTCACCGAGCACTTCGACCCCGGGGAACCGCTGATGGGTGCCCAAGCCGACCAGATCGTCACCTTCACCGGCACCCTGGACGCCGCGGCCACGCTCCAGGTGGAGAACCGACTCAAGGACGGAGACACCGGCTATTGGCTGGTTGCACCTGCCTCGGTCGAGGGCGCCCCCGGAGACAATGCCATTCCCGTGGTCTGGGGCTGGACGGCGCAGCCCGTGGAGCTGGACGCGAGCGAGGGAGCACCTGGCGCCGGGGAACAGCTGCGTGACCTCTTCGTCGACGCCATCGGCGTGGACGCCTCCGACACCACCGTCGAATTCACCGGACGCCTGCTCCCGCCCGAGGGACCGGTGGCCGGTGGCCTCGACCGCAGCACCACCCCGATGACCAACGCCGCGGTGGCCACCTCGGAGCTGGTCAACGTCTGGGACCGCCCGCTCTACGCCGGCTACATCGCCGTCCGCAGCGTCGCCCCTCTCGGAGCAGACGGCGCGACCGGCACCGCGCTGGAAGCCGATGGAACGGCGGGGATCCACCAGGTCCTGGTGGCGCCGCAGCCGCAGGAGCAGGAAGTCGTCTGGCTGAACATCTTCTACGCCATCGAATGGATCATCTTCGCTGGCATGGCCTTGTACCTCTGGTGGCGGTTCATGCGCGATGATCATCTGAAGGACCGTCGCGAGGAGCTTCTCGACGAGGAATGGGAGCGTCAATGGCGCGCCCGAGAGCTGGAACGCCGCCGCAGCCAGGCGCGCGAGGCTAAAGAAGCCGCCGAAAAAGCGTATCGACAGTTTCACGGCGAGCACGCCCCGACCCAGGAGGACCGATGAGTCACCCGCATTCCGAGCCCGTGAACCCGGCTGAGCTGCCCGATCCGGAGCAGATCACCGAAGCCGATCTGCCCCCGGCCCCGCCTCGCCCGGGCAGCACCCAGCGCCGGTTCGGCGGCACCAACCGCCAGATCCGCGGCGCGCTGACCTTCTACAAGATCTGCGCCTGGCTCACCGGCATCCTGCTACTGCTGCTCGTGGCCGAGATGGTGCTGAAATACGGGTTCAACCTGGAGCTCTTCGCCGGTGGCACCAGGGTCGGTCTGGAGGACGCCTCGGCCGCAGGAGCCGCCAACGCGCTCGGATTCCACCCCGCGGGGGAGATCGTCGACGGGATCAACATCTCCCTGCTGATCCTCATCGTGCACGGCTGGATGTACGTCGTCTACCTGCTCGCCAGCTTCCGGCTCTGGTCGCTGATGCGCTGGGGCGGCATGCGCCTGCTGCTGATGGCCGGCGGCGGTGTGGTGCCGTTCCTGTCGTTCATCGTTGAGAAGCAGATCCACCGGCAGACCGTCGCCGAAGTGCAGGCGAACCCCGAAGCCGTGCGCCGCTACTAGTTTCTCTCCGTTCCTTCTCGCCCCACCGTTCCGAGATTCCTCGAGCACCGACTATTCTGGAAGCCGTGATGACCGCCGCAGATAATCCTCAGATCGCCGCCGATTTCCCCACCGTGCTGGTGGTCGACTTCGGAGCCCAGTACGCCCAGTTGATCGCCCGCCGCGTGCGCGAGGCCCGCATCTACTCGGAGGTGGTCCCGCACACGCTGTCCGCCGAGGAGATCCTCTCCCGCAAACCGGCCGCGCTGATCCTCTCTGGCGGCCCCTCCTCCGTCTACGAGGACGGCGCCCCGCGCCTGGATCCGGCCCTGCTCGAGGCGGGGGTGCCCGTGCTCGGGCTCTGCTACGGGTTCCAGTCCATCGCCGCTGCCCTGAACGGCACCGTGGCTCGCACCGGCTCACGTGAATACGGCTCCACCCGCCTGCAGGACATCGCCGGGGAATGCACGCTGTTCGCCGGACAAGACGACGACCAAGTGGTGTGGATGTCCCACGGCGATGCGGTTACCGAGGCCCCGGAGGGCTTCGCCGTCACCGCCAGTACCGCCGGTGCCCCCGTTGCCGCCTTCGAGGACACGGACCGGCGCATCTTCGGCGTGCAGTGGCACCCCGAGGTGGGCCACTCCAACCGCGGTCAGCAGGTGCTGGAGAACTTCCTGTACCAGGGCGCCGGGCTGACCCCCACCTGGACCACCACCAACGTCATCGACGAACAGGTCGCCCTGATCCGCGAGCAGATCGGCGAGCACCGCGCGATCTGCGGCCTCTCCGGCGGCGTGGACTCGGCCGTAGCCGCCGCCCTCGTGCAGCGGGCCATCGGCGACCAGCTCACCTGCGTCTACGTCAACCACGGGCTGATGCGCCAGAACGAGTCCGACGAGATCGAGAAGGCATTCGGACGGGCCACCGGCGGCGCCAAGTTGGTCATGGTCGACGCCGAGGACGTGTTCCTGGAGGCGCTGAGCGGGGTCACCGACCCCGAGACCAAGCGCAAGATCATCGGCGAGAAGTTCATCCGCACGTTCGAACAAGCCCAGGCCGACATCGTGCTGGCCTCGCAGAACGACCCGAACGCCACCGCTGTGAAGTTCCTGGTGCAGGGCACCCTGTATCCGGACGTCGTGGAATCCGGCGGGGGAGAGGGCACCGCCAACATCAAGTCCCACCACAACGTGGGCGGGCTACCCGACGACATCGAGTTCGAGCTCTGCGAACCGTTGCGCGCCCTGTTCAAAGACGAGGTCCGGGCCGTTGGCTCTGAGCTGGGTCTGCCCGACGAGATTGTGATGCGCCAGCCCTTCCCCGGACCGGGCC
Organism: Micrococcaceae bacterium; assembly: GCA_052084925.1. Classification (GTDB taxonomy): domain Bacteria; phylum Actinomycetota; class Actinomycetes; order Actinomycetales; family Micrococcaceae; genus CmP2. Next base: position 120,658 of record JBQDEV010000007.1, on the reverse strand, counting down.
TGGGCATCCGCATCATCGGCGAGGTCACCCGGGAGCGCCTGGACCTGCTGCGCGAGGCCGACGCCATCGTGCGCGAGGAGCTTACGGGTGCGGGGCTTGACCGCGAGATCTGGCAGTGCCCCGTGGTGTTGCTGGCGGATGTGCGCTCCGTGGGCGTGCAGGGCGACGGCCGCACCTACGGCCACCCCGTGGTGCTGCGCCCGGTCACCTCCGAGGACGCGATGACCGCCGACTGGGCGAAGGTGCCCTACGACGTGCTCAGCCGAATCTCCAACCGGATCACCAACGAGGTCGACGGCGTCAACCGGGTCGTGCTCGACGTCACCTCCAAGCCCCCGGGCACCATCGAGTGGGAGTGATTCGCGCGGTTCGGACTGTGAATTCGCACCGAACCGCGGGTTTCCTCATGTCGTCACCGGGTTTTCGCCGGGCGGTGGGTCACACTATTCTGTGAGCACAACTGTGTGCACGTCGTTCCGGACGACCCCGGGGCGGCGAATGGCAGAGGAAGGACGACTGTGAGCCACTCGGACGACCGCACCCCCCAGGCAGACTCCACCGAACCGGTCGAGGAAGCCCGCGCGGCAGCCCAGACGGACGCCACGGACGCCCCTGCCACCGACCCCGTCGACACGGCGCCGGAACACGGCGAAGAAGTCACCGCCGGTGCCCCGCTGCCGGAAGACCGCGCTGCACAGGCCGAGCAGGACGCCGCTACCGACACCAGTGCTTCCAAGGCTGAGTCAGCGCAGGAGAACGAGGCTGCTGCACCAGAGACGGCGACCGAGCCGGAGTCGCTGCCGGAGGCGCAGACGTCGAGCGAGCCGCAGTTCAGCTTCGACGAGTGGCTTACCGGACTGCGCACTTCCACCGGCTCCGACACGATGCTGCGGTTCGGCCCCACCGCGAACAACAGCATCGACGTCACCCACGCCCACCCCTCCGGCCTCACCCAGTTCGTGACCGGCCGGCGCACCCGGATCTCCACCCTGCTGCGCGACCAGAGCGGGCTGGACCAGGCCTATGTGGCCGCCCGGCAGATCAGCGCCAAGATGGAGGAGCTCTCCACCGACCGCGGCATCGACGTCGGCTACGCCGCCGCGGGCCTGGCCACCTGGCGGGTCTCCGAAAAGGGGCATTCGGTGCAGATGTCGGCCCCGGTGATGCTCGCCCGCATCAGCCTCACCCAGCGCTCCGGCCGCGACGACTACGAGGTCCAGATCACCGAGCGCGCCCGGCTGAACCCCGCGCTCGTCCGCTTCTTCGCCACCACCTACGGCATCACCCTGGACCCGGCCGAATTCGAACGCGCCGCCTACATCACCGCGAAATTCGAGCCCCAGCCGGCGCTGGAGCTGTTGCGCGCCCACAACGCCTCGATCCGTGGGTTGGTGGTCGAGCACCGTCTCGTGCTCTCCACCTTCGCCGACCTCACCGACTCGGCCTCGGCCACCTCCCAACTAATCTCCACCGAGCACCCGGTGATCGACGCCCTGTACCGTGACGGCGCCGAAGCCCGGGTCGACGTCGAGGACCTCGACGACGACGCGCTGACCCCGGTGGATGAACGGGACCCGGCCGAGGAACTGCTCGTGCTGGACCTGGACCCCTCGCAGCAGACGGCGGTGGATCACATCCTGGCCGGTCGTTCCCTGGTGGTCTCCGCCCCTCCCGGCACCGGTGAGACCCAGACCGCGGTCGCAGCGGCTGCGGGGCTGGCCGCCGCGGGTCAGCGGGTGCTCATGGTTGCCGAGCGCACCGCCACCCTCGCCGATGTGCGCCGTCGCCTGGACCGGCTCGACCTGGCCACCCTGGCGCTGAACGTTTCCTCCGCCACCACGCCCACCCAGCTGCGCGAGCAGCTCATCCACGCCCTGCTGCGCGGCGAACGTGCCAGCGAGCCGGCGGTCAAGCGCGTTCAGTCCACCGTGCAGGACCGGCGCCATCGGCTGGCCGACCACAGTGCGAGCCTGCACCAGGTCCGCACCCGGTGGAACTGCTCGCCCTTCGAAGCGATGCGCGAGCTGGCTCAGCTCACCGCCCTGGACCCGGCCCCGGCCACCACGGTGCGGCTGAAGCGCTCCGTGCTGGATGCGACCGTGAACCGCGACGCCGTCGCCGATCAGTTGCACCGCGCCGCCGAACTGGGCGCCTTCTCCCGGCAGGCTGTGGATTCCCCCTGGTACGGGGCACGGCTGCGCAACGTCCAGGAGGCCGAAGAAGCCTATACGCTGGCCGAGCGCCTCGCCCAGGCGTTGCCCGTGGTGCGAGTGAAGATCCAGCAGGCCGCCGCCCAGTCGCAACTGCGCAGCGGTGACACCGTGACCGCCTGGTCCGAGCAGATCGAGCTGCTGCAGCAGGTGCGCGCCTCCCTGGACCATTTCACCCCGGACATCTTCGATCGCCCCGTCACCGACCTAATCGCCGCCACCGCCTCCAACGCCTGGCGTCGCGAGCACGGGGTGGAGATGTCGGCGATGACCCGATCGCGGCTGCGCCGAGTGGCCAAGGAATACGTGCGCCCCGGCATGCACGTTGACGACCTGCACACCGCTCTCGTGAAGGTGCAGTCGCAGCTGACCGTCTGGCGGCAGTGGGCCACCTCCCAGCGACACCCGGTGATCCCCTCCGGCCTGGAATCCCTGGCAGCGGAGGGCAACGCGCTGGTGGAGAACCTCGAACGTCTCCAGCAGGTGCTGGCGACCCCCTCGTCCGAGGCGAAGCGCCTGGAGAACCTGCCCGTCGCTGAACTGGCCGAGGTCCTGGACCGGCTGGTCGCCGATCAGGACACCCTGCAGACCCTGCCGGAGCGCACCCTGGTGCTGGATCAGCTGCGCGAGCAGGGCCTGACCGAGCTGCTGGCCGACTTCCAGGACCGCGAGATCACCGCACCCCAGGTGCGCGCCGAACTCGAGGTGGCCTGGTGGCAGTCCGCCCTGGAAGCCATGATCTCCGGGGACGACCACCTGGCCATGATGGACGGAGCCGAGCTACGCCGCATCGACGCCGAATTCCGGCTCGCCGACGCCGCGCACCTGGCCGCCGGCCCCGCCCGGCTGCGCCACCTGCTGGCCACCCGCTTCGACGCCGCCACCGCCTCGCATCCCGGTGCTGCTGATCAGCTGCGCAACCTGCTCAAGGGCGGGGCCCCGGAAGTGGCCGACCTGGCCGAGCTCGACACGGCCCTGCTGCAGCCGCTGGTGCCGATCTGGACCACCTCCCCGCTGGCCCTGGCCGAGATGCCGGCCGGACTGCGCTTCGACGCCGTGCTACTGCTCGACGCCGAGACCCTGGCCGTGGCCTCCGCGCTGGGCCCCATCGCCCGCGCTTCTCAGACGGTCGCGTTCGGCGACGCCGTCTCCGGGCGCCCACAGCCCTTCCAGGTCGCGGTCGACTCCGCCGCCACCCGCCGCACCCCCAGCGACGCCGAATCCGCGCACGCCGCCCTGTCGCGGGTGCTGCCCCAGGTGCCGCTGCGCTACCAGCATCGCGGGGTTTCCCAGCGGCTCACCCGGCTGCTGGGACGACAGCTCTACGGCGAGCTGGATCGGCTACCCACCGCCGGTGAATTCACCGGGATCGGCAACGACTCGGTCATGGTCGAGCATGTGCCCCAGGGCGCGGTGTCCTGGCGCGATGACGGCATGGAATCCACCACCGCCGAGGTCAACCGCACCGTGGATCTGGTCTTCGAACACCTGAAGAACCACCCGACCACCTCGCTGGCCGTGATCACCGCGACCGCCACCCACGCCCGCCGCGTGGCCGAGGCAATCCGGATGAACCTGCCCGACAACAAGTGGGCCATGCCGTATTTTGCCGCCGACGCCGACAACGGCGGGGAACCCTTCGTCGTCGCCCCCATGGAGCGCGCCCACGGTGTGGTGCGCGACGCCATTATCTTCACCCTGGGCTACGGCCGGGGCGCCCAAGAATCGGTGGTGCACCACTTCGGGCCGCTCTCGGAACAGCACAGCCACCAGCACTACGCCACCGCGCTCACCCGGGCCCGGTCCAGCCTGCGGATCCTGACTTGCATCCACCCGGATGAGCTGGACCCGAAGCGCCTGCAAGGTGCGTCCTATCATCTGCGCGAGATGCTCGCGATGTTCCTGAACGACGACGACACCGTGCAGCAGCGCACCGGTGCTGAGTCTGAGGCCGGCGCGTCGGCGGATCCGCTGATTCATGACATCGCCCAGCTGCTGGACCAGCGCGGCGCCACCACCGCGGTGGACTGCGCCGGAATGATCGACCTGGCCACCTGGAACCCGCGCGGACTGCCGCAGTGGGACGGGGCCGAGACCGACGACTACGCCGCCCCCGTGGCGCTGTCCTCGGATGGGTCCGAGCGAGGCCGGGCGATGAGCGTGCGCGAGCGCTCCCGGCTGCGCCCCTCCGCGCTGGAACGGTTGGGCTGGCGGCATCAGCCGCTGTGGACCATCGACGTGTTCTCGAACCCGCTGGGCGTGACCGACGAGATCGCCGGATTCGTCGGCCTGCCCTCAAACCAGGGTGACGGGGCTGAGGAAACCGGCGGGGGAGCGTCCCACCGATGACGGATGGGCCCCGACCGCGGCGCTCGCGTCGCGTGGACGCCCCCGGGACCGGTCCGGCCGGGGCCGATGCGACCGAGCCGCGGCTGGAACTGGCGCTGGAACCCAAGCCCGGTGACGGGCAAGGCGGAGCTGAGGGTCGAGCCACGGAGAACACCGGGGAGCGTGACAAGCCCCCGGCGCTGAGCGAGCGCGACCGTTGGTTGCTAGAGCAGCGGCCCCCGCACTGGAGCTGACCCTAGCTGGCGGAAGCCTTCGCGGTGCTCTTCGACGTCGTGGAAGATGCCGACGACGAGCCCGAGGACGACGAACCGGACGTTGCACTCGACGAGGATGTCGAGGACGCGCTCGAGGAGCTGGACGAACCGCCAGAGCGGGAATCGGTGCGGTAGAACCCGGAGCCCTTGAAGCTGACCCCCACGGCACCGAACTTCTTGCGCAAGGTGCCCTCGCAGTTCGGGCAGGTGGTCAGCGCGTCATCGGTGAAGGACTGCACGGCGTCGAAAGCGTGACCGCAGTCTTTGCAGGCGTAGGCATAGGTTGGCACAGCGATGGCTCCTCGAGATCTCCTCAGTGCTCCGTTCGGACACTCCAGTGTAATCCTTCCGGGGTGAGCACCGCGTCCGTGGGACGATCCAGCGCATCGCGCGGCACCTGAGCCACGAATTCGTGCTCGTACACCACCGCCACCGTCATCGGACGGTGCCCGCTCGTGCCAAGCTGGTCCAGCTCAGCCAAGAACCGGTCGTAGTACCCGCCGCCCTGACCCATCCGATACCCGGCGGCGTCGACCGCCTGGGCGGGAACGAAAACGACGTCGACGTGCGTCATCACCTCCACCCCGGCGCGCGGGCCGACCGGCTCGTCGATGGGCGCCACCGCCGAGCGCTGCATCGCCACCCCGGGGAACCAGCGCACCCAGCCCAACTGCCGTTCCGGCAGACTCACCGGCACAGAGACCTCCACACCCTCGGCGTCGAGGCGCTCGTGCAACCCGGTGGTGTCAGGTTCGGCGCCGTAGCTCATCACCGAGGCCACCCGGCCGTGCCAGCGCGCCCCCGGCTCCGCCCCACCCTGCTCGGCGCGGGCCCGCAGCCCGGCCAGCAACTCCAGAGCGCCGCGGGTCAGCGCCGCGGACTGGGCGGCGCGTTCGGGAGCGGGCAGCTGGCGGCGGCGTCGTCGATAGTCCTGGCGGAACTGCTCTTTCGCGTCCGCGGCGGCGGAATCCGTCATGGGGGCCTCTTTCGAACTGCTGGAGCTGTTGGGACGGGTCTGGGTGGCTATGCTCGAGTATATGAGCCGCCACGAGGGACCCTTCGATCACCTGCCCGGGGCCTGGCCCGTCACGGTGGAGCACGGGAATCTGGTGCTGCGTCCCTTCCGCGCCCGCGACCGAGCCGAATGGGAGGCGGTGCGCCGGCGCAATGCGGACTGGCTGACCCCGTGGGATGCGACCACCCCGGACCCCTCCAGTGCCCCGCATTCCTTCCGGGCGATGGTGCGCACCCTGAATCGCGATGCCGAGCGCGGGGGAGGCTACCCGTGGCTGCTGTGCCTGCGCGACGACGAAGCCCCCGTGGGTTCCTCTCCCCGGATCATCGGCCAGCTGGTGGTTTCCCATGTGGCCCGCGGGGCGGCGCAATCGGCCAGCATCGGCTACTGGATCGACCGGGACGTGGCCGGACGCGGGCTGATGCCACAGGCGGTGGCGATGGCGGTGGACTTCCTGTTCACCCGGGCCGGACTGCACCGGATCGAAATCAACATCGTGCCCCGCAACGCCCCCAGCCACCGGGTGGTCGACAAGCTCGGATTCCGGCACGAGGGAGTGCGGCGAAACTACCTGCACATCAACGGCGCCTGGGAAGATCACGATGCCTACGCGCTCACCCGCGAGGAGGTCCCGGCGCAGGGACTGCTACGCCACCTCGGGCACTGAGGAATCCGGCGGAAATGCACCGATTTCTGGGGCGAACTGCACGACACACCCCGGCGAATCACAACGGTGTGATTCAGTGTGAGTACCGTTGAGGCGTGGACCATCGTATTCAGGAGCTGGAAGAGTCGCTCGCTTCGGCGCTCGGCGCACTTCCGGACGTCCGCGTCCCGACCGCCATGCTGGTGCTGGTCGCGGTGATGATCTGGATGCTGCTGGTCTCGCGACAGGAACTGCAGATTGCGCCGAGCCTGCGCGATCGGGTGGTTCACCGTCGTCGCCAGTGGACTGCGGCCCGGCAGCGTCGTGCCGAGACCCTGCACCGTCGTCCTGCACCGTCCACCCCGCGCAGCACCCGGAGGAGCACCATGGCACCGAGCACCCCGCACCGTACCGCGTCCCCGGACGCCCCCGCCTTCCGCATGCGCTGGGGCCGCACCGCCGTCTTCCTCGTGGCGGTGCTCGCCCTGGCCACCTTCCTGGTGACCGGGATCGCGTCTGCTTTTGGCGCCGCCACCGTGACCGTGGCGGGCGTCGCGCTGCTGGTGGGCGTCGGCTCGTTGGCCACGCTGCGCACCCTGGCCGTGCGCGATGTGCGTCGCCGCCGGGCCGCCCGCGTGGAGGAAGCCTTCGCGGAGGCCACCAGCCCCAGCCGCCCGGTGCGCACCTCCGCGCCGGCGTCTGTGTCTGCAGGCACCGAGGCGGAGCGCGAGACCTCCCTGTTCGACCACCAGCCCGAGACCGCCGCCGAGCATCGCGCGGACGAGCCGAGCGCTACAGCCGAACCCGCCGAGAACGCAGCGAGCGCGGAGATCGCCGAGTCCGGTCAGTCCGATGTGACGTCCGACGACAAGCGACCGGCCGTGGCCCGAGTGCCCCGCCCGATGTACCTGGAGGCCGACGAGGTCACCCGCCCGCAGCCGGAGCCGCTGGCCCCGGAGGCCGAGCCGACGGCGTCGTCGTCCGTGCAGCTCAAGGACGGTGTTTCCGCCGAATACCAGGCCCAGCTTACGGCACGCGCGAACCGCCGCCTCGACCTGGACAAGGTGCTTGAACGCCGTCGAGCCATCTGATCCCGGGCTGCACGCCGGAGATCTCGACACCCTGCTGAGACGTCTGCTCGGACGCCTCGGCCACACCCTGAACCGCTGGAGCCTGCGCGAAGCCGAGCAGACCGGCACCGAGACCACGCTGCTGATCGAGGCCCACGTACACACCGGCCGCGGGGCCGAAACCGAGCGACACCTCGGACTCACCACCGCCGTACTTGCCCCCGGCACCGCGGCCGCCACGGACACCCTGAACGGTCAGGGCTGGTCGCTGTGGCTGCACCCGCATGACCCGCGCCTGCCCGGCCTCGCCCGCGCCGTCGACCCAGAGCACCTGCGCAGTCTCACCGGCGGCGCCCCGGTGCTCGCGCTGCGGATGATCAGCTACCGGCCGCTGCGGCGGGCCGTGCTGCGCGCCGACCTCGGTGCCACGACGTCGACCCCGGCCCGCAGCATCTACCTCAAGGTCCTGCCCGAGGACCTCGCCGAGCCCACTGTGACTCGCCACCGGATCCTCGCCGAGGCCGGGGTGCCGGTGGCGGCGCTGCTGGAGCCGCCCGTGCTCGGGGTTCTGCCGCTGGGCGGGCTGACCGGTCGGTCGCTGGCCACCCGGCTGCTGCGGGGGCGGGCCCGGCCCGAGGACGCCGAGGAGATTCTGCAGGTGCTGGACCGGCTTCCGGAAGCGGCGCTGGAGTTGCCGCCCCGCCCCGGCTGGGCCGCACGGGCTGTCGACTTTGCGCCGCGGCTGCAGCAGCTGCTGCCCGATCACCGGCATCGGTGGGGTGTGGTGCTGGACCGGGTCGACGCGGGGCTCGAGCACGAGGCGCCCGCGGCGGTGGTGCCCGTGCACGGTGACCTCTATGAGGCGCACCTGCTGTTCGAGGGGCCTCGGATCACCGGTGTTCTGGATGTGGACGGGCTGGGCCCCGGCCAGCGCATCGACGACGTCGCCTGCCTGCTGGGCCACCTCGCCGTGCTGCCCACCGTGGACCGGCGCTACCGCGGGGCGGCCCCGGTGCTGCGCGGGCTGCATGACCGGCTGGCCGCCTCGATCGTCGGGGGAAGGGACAGCACGGATCTCGCGCTGCGCACGGCGGCTGTCGTGCTCACGCTGATGCCAACGGGACCGGTGCTGCACGGCACCGCCCAGGCCGACCAAGCTCGACACCACCACCGTGACCTGGGCCTGCAGCGACTCCGGATCGCCGAGGACCTGGCCGGCGTCCGCTCGATTCGTTAGGTCTCGTCTGAGCCGTCGGTGTCGTCTGAACGGCCGGTGCTGGTTGCGCCGTCGTCGCCGTCTGACCCGTCTGACTCTTCGTCGTCGGAGAGCTCCCCGGCGATCTCATCGGCCCGTTGTTTGGCTTCGGCCGCCCCCGGTTCGTCGTCGGTCAGCTCCAACGCCTGGGCAAGACCCAGCCAGGCGGCCATCCGCACCGAGGCGGCGGTGGAGGTATCCTCCGCCAGCAGCCGGAACAGCGAGCTGGCCTCATAGGCCTTGCCCTGCTCCAGTAGCACATGCGCGGCGAACAGCTCCGCCTGCTGGGCGGCCGTGCGATCGTTCGACGCCGCATACAGATCGGCCGCCGTCAGTGCGGTGGACACCGCCGCAGGGCCGTCGTGCAGCGCCCACAGCGCCCGCGCCCGGGTGTCGGTGTAGTCGGCGTGGTGCCAGTCGGCGGCGGCCGATTTCGCCAGCTCAATAGCCTCGTCCAGCAGTCGCACGCCGTCGGCGTCCCCACGCTCGGAGAGCACATGCCCCAGGGCGTGTAGGGCCTGCGGCAGCACCCCGGCCTCGGTCCGCTCCAGCTGGCGGGCGATCTCCACCGCACTGGTCAGCCGGGCCACCGCCTCGTCCTGGCGCTGCTCGCGGGAGAGCAGGGCTCCGGTGGCCAGATGTACGCGGGCGGCCTCCTCCAGAAAGTCCAGCTCGGTGAACAGGGCGGCGGCGCGGTCCCACTGCTCCAAGGTCTCCGCGGCGCGGCCCTGATGGCGCAGTGCGTGCCCGAGATCGACCAGGGCGCGGCCCAAGGCTACTGAGTCGTCCATGGTCTCCGCCCGGCGCACCAGTCCGGTGAGTACCTCCTCGGCCTCCCGGTAATCCTCGATCTCCAGCAACTGGTGCCCCAGCGCCAGCCCGAGCGCCACCGACTCGGTGATCTCGCCCTGTTCGGCCTGCTGCATGGCCAGCCGCCATGCCAGCACCGACTGTTCCGCCAGCCCCGCATTCTGGCTGACCGTAGCCAGTAACCCGGCGGACGAGGCCGCCCCGGGGCGCACCCCGAGCCGGGCGTAGAGCTCGCAGGAGCGCAGCGCGTACTCGGCGGCGTCATCCCACTGACCCGACTGCTGGGCCACCACGGCGCGCACCATCCACATCGCGGCACGCACGGCCCGGTTGCACCCAGACTCCAGCAGTTCGGTGGCGGTGGCGGCCGCGGCGTCGCCGTCGCGATGCATCAGCAACACGTGGGCTAAGAACATGGTCACCGAGGTGCGCTGCCCGGAGGAGACGACGGCGTCCGCCGCCACCCGGGTGTCTAGGGCGCGCAGCGCCTCGCGCAGCAGCTCGACGGCGTCGTCGGCGCGCTGCTCCTCCACCCGGGCCACCGACAGGGCCACCAGGGTGTCCACCAACACGGTGTCACGCGGATCGGCCTCCCGTTCCTGATCCACCACCCCGGCCAGCACGGAGGCATCGAAGGACTCGGGCTCGCGCAGTAGCATCGAGCCCAGCTGCACCTCTAACTCCGCCTGATGGGGCTGGCCCACCTCGCGCAGCACGGCAGCGCGCTCACGGATCGCCTCGCTGGGGTCTTCCCCGGAGGCGGCTAAGACGGTGGCCAGGGTGCGATACAGGGCCAGGCGGTGTTCGGGGCGCTCGCTGCCCGGAGCGTTCAGACCGGCGGCCACGGCGCGGCGGGCCCGGGGCTGATCGTCGGCATAGGCGGCCTCATGGGCCAGATCCAGCCAGCCCGGGGCCGTATCGGCGCTCTGGCTACTCCACAGCGGTGCGTCGTCGATACTGCGCAGCAGCCGGTTCAGGCGGGAGACGACCTCCCCCGCTGCGGAATCGTCGCGTTCCCCGGTGCGGTTCTGTGGTTCGGTCATGGTCATCACAGTCTAGTGTGTCGGCTCGGGCGGAACAGAACTCGAGAACTACTAGACTGTGCGCATGACCTTCGACTGGCGCCCCGGAGCCTATGCCCTGATCGTGCGCGACGACGCGGTGTTGCTGAGTCTGTGGGACGGGCCCGTCGAGAAGGTGTGGACGCTGCCCGGTGGCGGCATCGAATTCGGCGAGCAGCCCGACGAGGCCTGTCTGCGCGAAGTGTTCGAGGAAACCGGCTACAGGGTGCGGCTGGGCCCGCTGCTGTCGGTGACCACCAAGACGATTCCGGCCGAGCAACGGCTGCGGGGCGAGGGCCGCGCCCTGATGATGCACCGCACCGTCTACACCGCCGAGGTGACCTCCGGCGAGCTGCGCCCGGAGACGGACGGCTCCTCCATCGACGCCGCCTGGATTCCGCTGGCCGAGCTGGAGCACCACCGCCATTCCGACTTCGTGGAGGCAGCACTGGCCAGCCTCGCCGACCAGGCGGTGCGCCCCGGATGAGTACGGTGACCACCCCCGTGCCGACGTGCGCGCGGACTCGGCGCGCCCTGCGGGTGAGTGCGGCACTGACGGGACTCGCGGCCCTGGTGCTCGCCGGCTGCTCCACCGGCCCGGAGCCCGAGCCCGGCTCCGAACCGGCCCCCACCCTGCACGTGGCCGCCGCCCCCACCGCACTGGATCAGGCCGTCGGGCACGCCGTCGCCGAATATCTGCGCGACCAGGGTGCCACCGTCACCGTCAACACCGTGGCCCAGCCCTGGCGCTCGCAGTCCGGCACCGACATCGCCATCGTCAATTCGCTCGCCCTGGCAGCCACCCAGTACGAGCCCGAATCCGGGACCGAGCCCAGTGCCGACGCTGAGCCTGAGTCTGCATCCGAGACCGAGACCGAGACCGAGACCGACGATTTCTCCGTCGACGCCGAGGTCGAGGACTACCTGGAGGATTCCACCCACGAGGTGCTGGCCGAGACGCCGGGCACCCTGCGCCTGAACCTGGTCACCAGCGCGGCCACCTCCGCCTTTTTCGGGCTGGAGTCCCTCACCGACCTCGATCCGCAGCGCCGCGGTGCCTCCTCCCCGGGGGTGCTCGACGGGCTCACCGACACAGGCGAACCCGACCGCGCCGAAGTCAGTGTCGACGACGTCTGCGCCACCCTGGAGTGGAACGTGGGCACCGCCCCGGCCCCGCTGCGCGGCACCGTCGTCGAGAACCTGGAGGAGATCGGGTGCGAGATCGGCACCGACTCCACCGACGATTCCGACACCCCAGCTGACCCGTCGGCCGCCACCGTCGAGCACCTGCTGAGCACCCCCGACACCGCCGGGCTGCTCTACGGACCGGATCCGCGCATCGTCGACCATGGATTCACCAGCCTGCAGGATTCCGACCAGCTGCTGCCCGAGGGCCGGTTCCTCGTTCTCGGTGACGCCGACGCCCTCGAGACCGCCACCGAGGCCCTGGACCAGCCCGTGGCAGACCTGGTCTCCACGGTGGTCTCCCGGCTCGACGGCGAGCAACTCACCGAGCTCACCCGGATCCACCAGCGCTCCCAGCCCTCCGCTCTGGACCTGGACTCGGCCACCGCCGCCCGCTACTGGCTGTTCGACCAGCAACTCATCGACGCCCCCGATGGCTGGTTCTAGCGGCCAGCATTTGACAGAATCGTCCCGATGCCGCGCGCATCACCGCCACCCCACGTCCGAAGCGAGAAACCATGAAACCAGGCAAGCACTTCACGCAATCCTCCAAGCTGCTCAACGTCCGCTACGACGTGCGCGGTCCGATTCTGGAGGAGGCGCAGCGCCTGGAGGCGGCCGGCCACCGCATCATGAAGCTCAACATCGGCAACCCGGCACCCTTCGGATTCGAAGCCCCCGAGGCGATCCTGAAGGACATGTACTCGAACCTGCCCCACGCCCAGGGCTACTCCGACTCGCGCGGAATCTACTCGGCCCGCACCGCCGTCTCCCAGTACTACGAGTCCCGTGGCATCCGCGACATCACGGTCGACGACGTCTACATCGGCAACGGTGTCTCCGAGATGATCTCCATGGTGCTCACCGCGCTGTTGGACGACGGCGACGAGATCCTCATTCCCTCCCCGGACTACCCCCTGTGGACCGGGGCCACCACCCTGGCCGGCGGACGCGCCGTGCACTACCGGTGCGTGGAGGAGGAAGGCTGGGCCCCGGATATCGAGCACCTGGAGTCGCTGATCACGGAGCGCACCAAGGGCATCGTCATCATCAACCCGAACAACCCCACCGGTGCGGTCTACTCGCGGCAGACCTTGCTGGAGATCACCGAGCTGGCCCGCCGGAACAATCTGGTGCTCATGGCCGACGAGATCTACGAGAAGATCACCTACGACGGCGCCCGCCACATCAACCTCGCCGGACTCTCCGACGACGTTTTCACCCTCACCTTCTCCGGGCTCTCCAAGGCGTACCGGGTGGCCGGATACCGCTCCGGCTGGGTCGCCGTCTCCGGACCAAAGCACCGCGCCCAAGATTTCCTGGAGGGGCTCACCCTGCTGGCCAACATGCGCATGTGCGCCAATGTCCCGGCCCAGCACGCCATCCAGACCGCGCTCGGCGGCTACCAGTCCATCAATGACTTGCTGCTGCCCGGGGGCCGGCTGCTCGAACAGCGCAACCTGGCCCAGAAGCTGCTCTCCGACATCCCTGGGGTGTCCGTGCAGCCCGCCCACGGCGCCCTGTATCTCTTCCCGAAGCTGGATCCGGAGATCTATCCCATCGACGACGACGAGAAATTCGTCATCGAGCTGCTGCGTCAGGAAAAGATCCTGGTCTCCCACGGCGGGGCGTTCAACTACCCGCACACCGACCACTTCCGCCTGGTGACCCTGCCGTCGGTGGACGACCTGGAGGAGGGCATCGGCCGGATTGCCGACTTCCTGGAGGAATACCGTGAGCGCTGAGACCCGCACCGAGACCGCCGCCGATACCCCCTCCGTCAGCGAAATAGGTCCCTTCCACGCGGCCCTGCGCTCCTATGCGTTCGACGACGCCGGGGCGCTGCGCGACCTCGCCGCACTGGACACTCGCGCCACCCCCGGGTTTGACGGCAAGAAGAAGCACGGTCAGCGTCGCCTGGCCGAGAACTCCGAGAAGCTCTCCGAGCTGCAGGAACTGCTCTTCGCCAACGCCGCCGGTGCAGGCCTGCGCACCTCGGTGCTACTGGTCATCCAGGGGATGGACACCTCTGGCAAGGGTGGCGTCATGCGCCACGTCATCGGTGCCATGGACCCGCAGGGCATCCACCAGGTCGGGTTCAAGAAACCGACCGCCGAGGAACTGCAGCACGACTTCCTGTGGCGGATTCGCAAACACACCCCGCGCCACGGGGAGGTCGCGGTGTTCGACCGCTCCCACTACGAAGACGTGCTCGTGCACCGCGTCGAGGAGATTACCCCGCCGTCGCGTTTGCAGCGACGCTACGGTTCCATCCGCCAGTTCGAGAAGGACCTGGCCGGCAACGGTACCGACGTGATCAAGGTGCTGCTGCACCTGGGCAAGGACGAGCAGTACCACCGCCTCTCGGCCCGGTTAGACAACCCGCAGAAGCACTGGAAATTCACCTCCGACGACGTCGACGCCCGCGAGAAGTGGGGCGCCTACCTGGAGGCCCACCAGATCGCCCTGGAGGAGACCGACAAGCCCGAGGCCCCCTGGTTCGTGATCCCGGCCGACCGGAAGTGGTACGCCCGCCTCGCCGTCCAGCAGTTGCTCCTGGAACGACTGGGTGCGAAGAACCTGGAATGGCCGCAGGCGAGTTTCGACGTCGACGTACAGCGCGCCCGTCTCGACGCCACCCGCTGAGCGGGCCTTGCCGAGCTGCCCCGGTCAGTGTTTGGCTGTGCAGCGTGGATATCACCACGCAATGACCTAACCGCACCACCCCAGGAGGTAGTCATGACCGCAGAACTGACCGGACACCGCATCGCCTTTCTCGCCACCAACGGCGTCGAGCAGATTGAGCTCACCTCGCCCTGGGAAGCGGTAAAAGAGGCGGGTGGCACCCCCGTGCTGGTCTCCCCGCAGCGCGACACCCTCACCGGCATGAACGGCGACTGGGACCACGGTGACACCTTCTCCGTGGACCTGCACGTCTCCGAGGCGCGCGCCGAGGACTTCGACTCGCTCGTGCTCCCCGGCGGCACCCTGAACGCCGACACCCTGCGCGTGGATGAGGACGCACTGGGCTTCGTGCGCGGATTCTTCTCCCAGCACAAGCCGGTGGCCGCGATCTGCCACGCGCCCTGGATCCTGATCAATGCCGGAGTCGCGGAGGGCCGCACGCTGACCTCGGTGGCGAACGTTTCGCTGGACCTGAAGAACGCGGGCGCGGACTGGGTGGACCAGGAAGTCGTCGTCGACGCCGGACTCACCACCTCCCGCACCCCCGACGATCTGGACGCCTTCAACGACAAGCTCGTCGAGGAAGCCGCCGAGGGCAAGCACCGGGACCAGACCACCTGATTCACTGCGTGACCGCTCACGACGACGGCGCCGAAGCTCCACCGTGGAGCTTCGGCGCCGTCGTCGGTCTGTGTGTCGGTGTCTGTGTGGGGAACTACGTTCGGTCCGGCACGCTGTCCTGATCGGAACTCTCTAATTCGGCATCGGGCTTGCGGCGGGCGAAGAGGCCGACGCGACCGCGGAATGCGCCCCACCACATGGCGGAGCCCAGCGCGGTGAAGAACAGCACCGTCGCGATCATCCACCCGAGGTCCTGACCAAGATCACGCTGGCCGAGACTAAGGCGGATGAGCTCAACTGTGGTCGCTATGCCGAACCCGACCGCGGCGCCAACGAGCGCCATCTTTGTATCTGATTTCATGAAAATGATACCTTCGTCAATATGGGTCACTATTAGAATACATCTAATAGGTCTGAAATCAGCAGTGAATCGCGCTCTGTACCCCCGCAACGAGCAGCCCGGCCATGCTGCCAGCGACTACCCCGGGAATGCCGCCAACGATGCCGTTGGCGCCACCGACCGCAGCACCCCAAAAGACATTCGTTGCCGCGCACGATTGATCAACCATCGGCTTGAGCGCAACCGAGTGAGGCGCACTTTCGAAGCTGACGCTTATTTCTTGCGGAGATAAGACTTCTATATTGGTGACTTCGGAGCCAACTAGCGATTCCAGTGACTCCATCGACAACTCGTCGACGGTTTCGCCGAAACTATTGATGATCCGAATATTCCCCGAATCTGTTTGTTTCATAGTTCCACCGATAAGGCTAACTGTAGCGGTGAGCTGATCGGACGACTCATGTATCTCGGCGCGATAGACAACACCCCCGTTTTCAGTGACATCTTGCGTGGAATCAAATGGTGTTTGAAGTTCTGTTGGCTCAATAGCGTGTGCGGGGGCTGTGCTCGCGGCTAATAGAGCGCTAGTAGCGGCTACTGCGCAAAGGGTTGACGCTATCTTCATTGCTGTCTCCGTCTTGCGATCCGTTATTGATTTTTATGTCTCTATCGAATCGCGGATGCCGGAGGTCGTCAACAGCGCTGTGGTATTTCTAAACGTTTGTCCAATCTTGAGGCGAGGGCTGTGTCGAATCTTGACATGAAGCTGCCGCTTGACACCAGGCTTGGTTCCATGGTTCATTAGTAGAGTAATGAACCACAGGGGTAATGGCCTCGCGTACGATGCTGTGAGGCACGTGAAAGGTGGTGGGTGATGGACGACGGACGTCCGCTCTTCGTGCAGATCGCCGAGCAGATCGAGTCTTCAGTGCTCGACGGCTCGCTGGCCGAAGACGAGCGCGCGCCGTCGACCAATGAACTCTCCGCCTTCCACCGAATCAATCCCGCCACGGCGGCCAAAGGGGTCAACCTCCTGGTCGATCGCGGGATCCTGGTCAAACGCCGGGGCCTGGGCATGTTCGTGGCACTCGGTGCACAGGAGATCGTGCGTCAGGAGCGTCGCATTCGATTCGCACAGCATTACCTCGACCCGTTGCTCACCGAGGCGCGGGCCATCGGGTTGGACGAGAACGCGGTGATCGACTTGATCCGCGAACGCGCCCGGCCGTAAACCGAGGAGACCACCATGACGACCCGAGAGAGCGCGGTCGACGTCGTATCCATTGAGGCCGAGTCCGTGACTCGGCGCTACAAGGACACCGTGGCCGTCAACAACGTCTCATTGCGACTGGCTCGCGATCAGATCCACGGGCTGCTGGGCCGTAACGGCGCTGGCAAAACGACTCTGATGTCGCTGCTGACCGCACAGGACTGGCCGACCGAGGGTGCCGTGCGCATTTTCGATCAGAGCCCTTATGAGAATGAGCAGGTGCTGCCCAGTATCTGCTTCGTTCGGGAAGAGCAGCGTTACCCGGAGGACGCGTTGGCACGCCACGCGTTCCGCGCCGCCGCCGAGGCGTTCCCCCTGTGGAATGAGGAGTTGGCGCAGCGGCTGATCGCTGATTTCCGGGTGCCGATGAAGACGCGGATCAAGAAGATGTCCCGCGGGCAGAAATCCGCCGTCGGCGTCATTATCGGCATTGCCTCCCGGGCCCCGATCACGTTCTTCGATGAACCCTATATGGGGCTCGATGCGGTGGCCCGCCAGTTGTTCTACGACCGGTTACTCGAGGACTACGGCGCCCACCCCCGCACCATCGTGATCTCCTCGCACCTGATTGACGAGATCGCCCATCTGATCGAGAACGTCGTGGTGATCGACGACGGCGCCATTCTGGTGGACGAATCCGCCGAGGAACTGCGCGACCGCGCCGTGACCGTGGTGGGTCGGGCTGACGCCGTGGCCCAGGTGGTGGGGGAGCGGGAAGTGCTCCACCGCGAGGAGCTGGGCCGCATGGTGCGCATCACCGTGCTCGGAGCGCTCAGCGAGGACGAACACCGACTGGTGCGCGAGCTCGACCTCGACGTCGTCCCGGTTTCGCTACAGCAGCTCATCGTGCACCTCACGAGGCGGGCCGATGGCCCCGCAGTTTCCCTCTCCGACAAAACCCCTGACCAGATTCTGGAGGACCGGCGATGAACGCCACCGTGGTGAACTCCAACCTCAATTCCGACCGCAACCCTGACCTGAACTCCGACCTCGCAACTGGTCCTGTCGGCAGGTCTGCCGCTCCGGGCGAGCTGCCGCAGCCGCGCTCGAGTTTCGCACGCGTCCCGGCGGCGTTCCGTCTTCAATTCGCCGTGCCGTCCACCCTGGTGTGGGTGCCGTTGATGATCTGGGCGCTGTCCTGGGCCATCGGCGTCGGCGTGCTGCTGCTCATCGCCACCCAGATCGACGGACGTATCGGCGAGGAGATGCCGCTGTACGCCCTGGGCGCCTCCCAGTCCGCCATCTGGTGCCTGGCGTTCATGGCTGCGTATGCCGCCTCGCACACCTTCCCGTTCTCCATGGCGTTAAGTTATTCGCGGCGGGTCTACGTGCTCGGTGCGTTCCTGGCATTCGCTGCCGTCTCGCTCGGCTTCGGACTCGCCGTCGCACTGGGCGCGGTGGTGGAGCGGCTGACCGACGGATTCGGGCTGCACCTCTACGTCTTCGATGTCCCCGTGCTCACTGACAGCGCCGGCATCGCCGGGGCCAGCGTGCTGGCTGCGGTGCTGTGCCTGTTTGCGATGTTCCTTGGGTTCTTCTGGGCCATCCTCTACCGTCGCGTCACACTGTTCATGCTGTGGTGCGTGATCATCGGCTTCACCCTGGTGATGGTGGGGCTCGTGGCACTCGTGACGCAGCAGGAGGGGTGGATGAGCGTGTGGACGTGGATCCTCGACCAGACCACCCTGAGCCTGGCCGCGTGGTTGGGATTGGGTACGCTCATCCTGGGCGGACTGAACTACGTGCTGATCCGCAAGGCCACCATCTGATCCACCGGGGCCGCCCGAGCTGATCGGCGCGGATCCGTCGGAACTGCACCCCGTCTCCGGGCTCACCGGAGGCGGGGTGCGCTCGTTTTTTAAGGAGGTGGATCTGTCAAGAGGGTTCAGCGAATCTGTGGATAGCGATTTGTTCGAAAGACAAATCTGTGGATAAAACGCCTGTACTATTTTTACTTCAACCGTTAGGGTGGATGTATCGCATATTTCTACCGGTAGCTGGGCGGTGAGCCGAGTCGGAGCGGAGGAGGAGATTCATGACGACGAAGACGACGGACCCGTCGATGTCCGGTGTTTCCTCATTCGTGGCCGAATTAGACCGACTCTCCCTCGGTGAGGCGCTGACCGTGCTGCACGGCGGCCTGGAGCGGATCGTGGAGCGTACCTCCACCCCCGAGGCGGTGTCCGAGTTTGCTCGCTATCGCGTCCCTGCTGCGACCAAGTCGGCTGAGGCTCATGCTGTGTCGAATGCGGAGGAGGGAGCGGTTCACGGGGAGCGCCACTGCACTCTTCCCGCCCTGTTGGAGACCACCCAGCGCATGGCGGCGGTGGTCGCCGGGGTGCAATCCAGGCTGGACGGCTTCACGGCCGATGCGTTCCACTCTCTGCGGGACCGCTCGGAGCTGCTCGGGCTGCCCGCGAAGGGGAAGATTGGCTACCGCGATCCGCGCGAATTTCTGCAGGATGCCACCAGGATCTCCCGTTTCGAGGCCACCCGGCGGACGCGCCAGGCCGAGGATTTCCGACCGCACGTTTCCGGGACTAAGGCGACTGACGATGCTTCCGGGCAGCAGGATGAGGCCACCGCGGGGCGCTTGGGCGCGCTGCTCCCCGCCGTCTCGGCACGATTCGCCGCCGCGCAGATCGATACCGGACGGCTGGCGTTGCTGCGCTCGGCCGTGGAGCGGGTCGAGAAGCAGGCGCGGGTGGCCGGTGCGGGGCGCGACGTCGTCGAACGACTACTCCGTGACGCAGATGAGCAGCTGGCCCGGGCTGCGAGCGAGGATACCTATGACGAATTCCGGGCCGCCGTGAAGCACTGGAGCCTGCTCACGGTGCGGGCGGTGTCCGAGGACCCGATCACCTCTGCCGAACGGCAGGCCGAGGAGCAGCGTGCGCTGGTCTATGTGGGCCAGCGCGGTGCGCTCCACGACTGGATGATCAGCACCCCGCAGGACGGTCACGAGGCGCTGTGTGCGCTGCAATCGGCGGCCACCAACCCGCGACGCCCGCAGTCGGTGATCGGACCGGACGAGCCTGAGCATGCGGAAGCGGCGGGCGCTGCGCAGGGTGACGCTGACGGCGCCACGGACGGTGACGACGTTGAGGCCGAGTCGCCTGCGGACGGACGCAGCCGGGAACAGCGCGTCCACGATGCCTTCTTCGGGGTGCTGCGCGCCGGCTGGTCCGCGAGCGATCAGGGTGGGTCGTCCAGCGGCGGGCCGCAGTTGATCGTCACCGCCGGCATCACCACCTTGCTGGGGCTGGCCCACCGCGACGGATTGCTGGACGAGGAATTCGACCCGCAGCTGCTGGCGAATGGCACCACCGAGGACCTGATGGTTTCCGCCGGATTCTCCGGATCAGGCGGGGCTGGGGTGCTGCGCCGGATGCTGTGCACCGCCGAGGTGACGCCCGTGGTGCTGGGCACCAAATCTGAAGTGCTGGACGTTGGGCGGAAGCACCGACTTTTCACTCCGGCACAGCGCCGGGCACTCGTCGCCCGCGACGGCGGCTGTGCCGCGCCCGGATGCACGTTCCCGGCCGCATGGTGCGAGGCGCATCACGTCACCGAATGGGTGAAGGGCGGGGCGACCTCGGTCGACAACGGGGTGCTGCTGTGCAGCCACCACCATCATGCCGTCCACGAGGGGATGTGGGAGATCGAAATGGTCGATCACGTGCCCTGGTTCACCGCCACCGCCCGGCTCAACTCACTCGAGCGTGACCGGCAGCCACGGCGCAACACGTACTGGAAGCCCGGACGGGCGACTCAGCCGCGCTCGCCGGACTCGGATGCAGAGCCTGGTGCCTCTTCGGATCCGGCTGCGTCGGCGGGGGCTCCCTCACCGCCGGCGGCCTGAGCCCGCACCTCGTCGAGCCGTCGGCGGGCACCATCGAGCCAAGCCTCACAGCGCTGTGCCAGTGCCTCGCCGCGTTCCCACAGCGCCAGTGACTCTTCGAGACCGGCGCCACCGGCTTCCAGCCGCGACACCGTTTCCACGAGTTCGGCGCGTGCCTGCTCGTAACTTAGCGACGCCACATCGGAGATGTCGGCCGAGGAGAAGCCCTCCACCGCTGACTCGGCGTGGCCGGATTCGTGTTCGGGCGGGGTGGTCGATGCGGGAGTCATCGGGATCCTTTCGTGGGGGCGGTGTCAGTGGCCGGTACGGGGGCAGCGTCGGTGACGGTGGCGGAGAGCCGCCCGGCGGCGAGCAGGATGTCGAGCTCATCGCCGCGGTGCACGACGGCGGCATCACGCACCACCGCACCGGCGTGCTGCACCACCGCGTACCCACGGTCCAGCGTGTGCTGCGGGGAGAGCGACCGTACCCGGGCGCGCAGCTGAGTGACGACGTCGTGCTCGCGGCGCAGGGTTCCGGTGAACGTGAGGCGGGCACGCTCGCGCCACCGGGAGACGTCCTCGACCCGCTGGTCGATCATCGTCTCCGGGGCGGCCAGCACCGGACGGGTACGCACCTGCTGCAGCTGCTGGGCCTCCTGGTGCACGCGCCGTTCGACCGCAGACGCCAGACGCATCCGAGCATCGGTGATCCGGGCGCGTTCCTCGGCGGCGTCGGGAACAATGCGCTTGGCCGCGTCCGTCGGGGTGGAAGCGCGTACATCGGCGACGTCGTCGAGCACCGGGCGGTCCGCCTCGTGGCCGATGGCCGACACCACCGGGGTTGTCGCGGCGGCCACGGCGCGCACCAGGGCCTCATC
Source organism: Micrococcaceae bacterium (assembly GCA_052084925.1). GTDB lineage: Bacteria > Actinomycetota > Actinomycetes > Actinomycetales > Micrococcaceae > CmP2. Next base: position 99,166 of record JBQDEV010000007.1, on the reverse strand, counting down.
GCTGAACGGCAGGACCACCTCCTCCAAGGCGCCTCCGCCGCGGGCGATCACGATGACGTCGACGCCCGGATCGGCGTCCAGTTCGGTCAGCGCCGCGATGACTTCACGCACCGCCGTCGGACCCTGCACCGACACCGCCCGCACCTCGAATTGTGCGGCCGGCCAGCGGGCATGGGCATTGCGCATCACGTCCTTCATCGCATCCGAATCCCGTCCGGTGATCAGCCCGATACGCCCGGGCAGCAGCGGCAGCCCCCGTTTCAGGGCCGGGTCGAAGAGCCCCTCAGCGTCCAGAGCCCGGCGCAGACGCTCGATCCGGGCGAGCAGATCGCCCAGTCCCACCGGGCGCATGTCCGAGGCGATCAGATTCAGCCGACCCGTCTTGGTATAGAAATTCGGCTTCACCGAGGCCACCACGCGCGAGCCCTGCTGGATGCTCGGATCCAGACGCGCCGCGGTAGAGCGCCAGACCGTCACCGGCATCGAATAGTCCTCGTCCACATCGCGCATCGTCAGCCACAGGTGCCCGCGCGACTCCTTGTGCTCAATGAGCTGACCCTCAATCCAGGTGGCCGGGGCGCGGTCCAGATAGGCCTTCAGGTTCTCCGAGAGCAGGCGCAGCGGCCAGGGGTTCTCGGCCGAGGTCTCGGCGGCCGTGCCGGGCACTGATTCCGTCATCGTCAACTCCCACGTTCGTCCACGTTCGTCGGCGTACCGCGATTCCACAGTATCGTCTCAGTCCGACGTCGTATCGTAGAAACGGCTCCCGAGGGCGAACCGTGCCGTTCCGAGCCCCCACGACGTCGAAGGAGAACCTATGCGCCACGTTCTTGCCGTGATGCTCGCCGTGCTCAGCGGTACCCTGGCGGTGCTGGCGGTGGCCAGCTATCGCATCGACGCCGTGCTGCACACCCCGGAGCCGCTCCAGCAGATCGCCGGCAGTGCCTCCCAGGGGCAGGCGCTTCGCGAGGCGGCTCCCGAACTCGTGGGCTCCGCTGCGGCCGAGGCGCTGGACGACGCGGCACCGGGCTTTGCTTCCGACCTGGTGGGGCAGGTGACCGGCTCGCTGGCCGGGAACATTGTGGCCGACGACGGTTTCGACGCCGCCTGGTCGGACTCCCTCGAGCAGACCCGCACCGGCTGGGTTCAGCAGCTGCGCGACATTCGCACCGAGCTCGACGCCGGACGTGAGGTGCCGGATGACGCCGCCCAGCTCAGCCTCGAGATCGGCCCGCTCGCCCAGCTCTCCGCCGAGGTGATGACCTCCTCGCTGCGTGAGGCGGTGGCCGGGCTGCCCTTCGGTGACCAACTGGGCTCGATGATCGACGGCGCGGTCGACCAGGTGCCCGAGCAGCTGAGCATCACCACCGGCTTCCCAGCCTCCCAGGATGTATCGCCGCGCCAGCTGGCCTTCGTCGAGTCCGTCGTCGAGTACTGGGTGTGGGCCGCCGGTGCCGCGGTGGTGCTGTTCCTGATGGCGCTGATGGTCGCCCCGTACCGCGGGCGGTCGCTGGTCTGGCTCTTCGGCGGTGCCGCCGTGCTGGTCGGCGGTGCGGCGGCCCGCTGGTGGCTACAGGATCAGTTCGCCCAGGCGAGTGTTGCCGCCGAGGGGACCTCCGAGTCGACGGTGGTCGAGGCGCTGGTGGGCGGATTCCGCTCCGTGTTGCTGCCCGACACCATGTGGGTGATGATCGGTGGCGCCGGGCTGGTGTTCATCGGGCTGATCACGGCTTCGGTCACGGCGATGCTGCGCAAATGATGCTTCGCTGACCCTCTGCCCACCCTCCGCGCGTCCTCCACTGACCTGCCAACCTCAAGACAACCTCAAGTCGGTCACCAGGAGCGCTCCGGTTGTGGCGCGGATCACCCCGGGCGTGGGTAGACTCGCTGGACCTGAACCGACGAGCCGCGAGCGTGAGGACCATCCCCATGAGCGAGAGCGAACGCCGTTCCCAGGTCACCGGTGACCTGAAAAGCTACGAACCCGCTGACCGAGACGAGCGCGAGCTCTCCCCGGGCGCGAAGACCCCACCCCTGGAGCGCACCACCTGGCGCCGTCGAGTGCTGGGCATCACCTTCGGGCTGCTGGCCGCGGTGGCCATGTTCTTCATCATGCCCGGCGACATCGACGTCTGGCCCCGACTGACGGCGGCGACCGCCGTGCTCATGGCTATCTGGTGGATGACCGAGGCGATCCCAATTCCCGCCACGGCCCTGTTGCCGTTGATCATCTTCCCTGTGCTTGTGCCTGCGGAGGAATCCGATGGCGGCGTCTCCGTGGACACGATCGGCGCCAGCTACGGCAACAACGTGATCTTCCTGTTCATGGGCGGATTCCTGCTGGCCCTGTCGATGCAGCGCTGGAACCTGCACCGCCGCATCGCGCTGCTGGTGCTCTCAGTCATGGGCTCCAAGCCCGCAGCGTTGGTGGGCGGGTTCATGATCGCCACCGGATTCCTCTCCATGTGGGTCTCCAACACCGCCACCGCGGTGATGATGCTGCCCATCGGCATCTCCGTGCTGTTGCTGGTCAAGAAGATCGCGAACGAGGAAGATCCCACCGTCTCCCAGGAGGAGGTGGAGAACGTCGACGACGACGACGCCAAGAAGATGGTGAAGAAGTCGAACTTCGGCACCGCCCTGATGCTGGGCATCGCCTACGCCGCCTCCATCGGCTCGCTGGGCACGCTGATCGGTACCCCGCCGAACGCCCTGCTGGCCGCGCACATGTCGCAGGAGCACGGCTTCACCATCGGTTTCGGCCAGTGGATGATCGTCGGTGTCCCGATCTCGATTCTGCTGATGTTCGGCGCCTGGTTCGTGCTCACCAAGATGCTGTTCCGCCCCGAGATGGACCACATCCCCGGCGGCGCGGAGATGATCCGCGGCGAGTACCGCAAACTCGGCCCCATGTCGGCGGCGGAGATCCGCGTGCTGATCATCTTCATCGTGGCCGCTGTCTCTTGGATCTCCGTGCCGCTGATCTCCGACTACCTGCTGGGCATGGACGACCCGTTCATCTCTGACGCCGGTATCGCCATGCTGGTCGGTCTGGCGCTGTTCCTGTGCCCGGCCGGGGCTTCCCGCGGGGTGCGCCTGCTGGATTGGGACACCGCGCTGGAACTGCCCTGGGGCGTGCTGTTGCTGTTCGGCGGCGGGTTGGCCCTGTCAGCACAGTTCTCCGGTTCCGGGCTTTCCGAATGGCTGGGCCTGCAGGTGCAGGGAATCGAAGTGGCCGCTTGGGTGCTCGTGGTGATCGCCGCCGTTGGCATTCTGCTGCTCACCGAGATGACGTCGAACACCGCCACCGCGGCGACGTTCTTGCCTGTGGCCTCCGGTGTGGCCATGGGCACCGGCATCGAGCCGCTGATGCTGTGCGCCCCGGTGGCTCTGGCCGCCACCTGCGCGTTCATGCTGCCGGTGGCGACCCCGCCGAACGCCATCGCCTTCGGTTCCGGTTACGTCACGATCGGTCAGATGGTGAAGGGCGGTGCGCTGATCAACATCATCGCCGCCGTACTGATCTCAGCGGCAAGCCTCACCCTGCTGATGTGGGTGTTCGGACTGTCACTCTAGGCGTCCTTCTCCTCCAGCAGTTCCGTCGCACTGAGCGAGCGGGGAGCCGAGTCGAGCGGTCGACTCGGCTCCTGCGCGTTCAGGGTGGAATCGAGTTCGTTGAGCCGGCGGGCCGTGGGTAGCAGCCGGGATTCCACGGAGCCGACCAGGGTGTTGTAGGAGTCCACCGATTTGCGCAGGCTGGTGCCCATCGCGGACAGATGGGTGCCGACGGTGGCCAGCCGCTGGTAGAGCTGGCGGGAGGAATCCACGATCAGCTTCGCGTTGTCCACCAGGTTCTCCTGCTGCCAGGCGTAGGCCACGGATTTCAGCGCGGCCAGCAGCGACACTGGCGACACCAGGGCCACGTTCTTGCCGAAAGCGTCGTCGAGCAGCCGCGGGTCGGCTTCCAGGGCGGCGGCCAGGTAGGACTCGGCCGGCAGGAAGCACACCACCAGTTCGGGGGAGTGCTCAAGGGCCGACCAGTACTGTTTCTTGGCCAGCTGGTCGACGTGGGCGCGCACCGCTTTCGCGTGCTCGACCATTAATTCATGACGGCGCTGCTGGGCGTTCGGGTCGTCGGCGAGCTCCTCGGCGGCCAAGACGGCTGCCAGCGGAGCCTTCGCATCGACGGCGAGGGTTTTCTCCCCGGGCAGGAACACCAGCAGGTCCGGGCGCAGGGCGCCGTCGTCGCCGCGCAGGTGCGCCTGTTCGGTGAAATCGGTGTGGCGCAGCATCCCGGCGGCTTCCACAATGCGCCGTAGTTGTACCTCGCCCCAGTGGCCCCGGGCCGAATTGGCGCGCAGCGTGGCCACCAGCGCCTGGGTATTGCGCAGCAGCGCGGAGTCCGTGTCGGAGGCGGTCTTCAGCTGCTGGGCGAGCTGGCCGTACTGGTGGTTGCGATCCCGCTCTAGCACGCGCACATGGTGGCCGAGATCCTTGAGCTGCTGGGCCAGCGGGTTCAGCTCGCGCAGCACGTCGGCGTCTTGTTTCGCCCGGTCCTGCTGCTGGACGAGCTGCCGGTCGAGCATCTCGGCCCGGGTGTGCGCCTGGGCCAGCTCGGTGCGCAGCTGCTCCGCCGACTCTCGCTCGTCGGGGCGGGCGGAGAACACCCGCCACGCCAGCCAGGCTCCGATCGCGGCGCCGAGCATGAGACCGGCCAGGGTGCAGAGAAGGATCACCAGAACGTCCATGAGCCCACCCTCTCACAGGGCATGGACGCGATAAGGACGCTGCGGCTCAGAGCCAACCGTGGGTGTGGGCCAGGCGCGCGGCCTCGGCGCGATTGGTGGTGCCGGTCTTGCCGATCGCGGCGGAGAGATGGTTGCGCACGGTGCCCGGCGACAGGAACAGCTCTGCGGCGATCGACTTCACCGAGGCACCCGTCAACGCCACCCGCAGCACGTCCCCCTCGCGCTCGGTCAGCGGGCTGGCCGGGATGCTCAGCGCCTCGGCCGCCAGGCTCGGATCCACCGCCCGGCCCCCGGCATGCACGGTGCGGATCGCCTGCGCCAGCTGCTCGGCCGGGGCGTCTTTGACCATGAATCCGCTGGCCCCGGCGGCCATGGCACGCTGTAAGTACCCGGTGCGCCCGAAGGTGGTCAAGATCAGCACCGCCGGGGGACGCTCCAGGGAGTCGATGAGAGTCTGCGTGGCGGTAATCCCGTCCATCCCGGGCATCTCGATGTCGAGCACGGCGACGTCGACGCGGTGGTCCCGCACCGCCTCCAGGATCCCTTCGCCGGAGGACTGCTGATGCACGACGTCGAGGTCGTTCTCCAGGTTCAGCAGGGCGGCCAGCCCGGCGCGCACCAGGTGCTGGTCGTCGGCCAGTAGCAGCCGGATCGTCTCACTCGTCGCCGCCTCACCGGACTCGGCAGGTCTCGTCTCCTCCGTCACAGTAGCGCCTCCACTCGGGTTCCCGGATGCAGCGGCTCCAGGCTGAAGCGGCCTCCGGCGGCCTCCACACGATGGCGCATCCCGGACACCCCGTGCGTCTCGCCGGAGCCGTCCCGCTCACCGGGGCCCGCGCCGTCGTCGTCGATCTGCAGGCTCACCGGACCCGCCGCCTCGGCTGACCCCTGCGGCACGAAGCGCAGGACGCACTGACTGGCTCCGGCATGGCGGATCACGTTGGTCACGGCCTCGCGTAGCACCCAGGCGAACACCTGCTGCTGTACCAGGGTCAGAGCTGGCAGCTCGTTCGGGCGTTGCACGCTCACCCCGGCGGCGCGCAGGGACGCCTCCGCCTGGTCCAGCTGCACCGCCAGCTCCGGCTGACGCAGGTCCGTCACGGTGGCGCGCACCTCCGAGAGTGAGCGGCGCGACAGCGCCAGGATGTCCTCGAGCTCCGCGCGGGCCGCCACCGGGTCGGCGTCGAGCAGGCGTTGGGCCAGCTGCGTCTTCACCGTGATCGTCGTCAGGGAGTGCCCGAGCAGGTCGTGCACGGTGCCGGCCAGCTCGTCACGCTGCTCCGCCAGCAGCAGCCGTTCCGAATGCATCCGCTGGTTCTCCTCCAGTTCGATGCTGATCCGCACCATCACCAGGATCACGGTGGGGATCCCCACGGAGGGCAACAGCCAGGACTCATACGCCTCCAGCTGCAACGCCACCACAAGGGAGGTGACGACGACGGCGATCAGCGCCACCGCGATCAGCCCGGTGCGCATGCGATGGTTGAACAGCCACAGCGCCATCAAAAACGGCACGATGTTCACCACCGCGGCCAGGGCGGAGAGCATCATCACGAACCCCAACGCCACCAGCACCACGGTGTAGAGACCGGTGTTGGCCAGTCGACCCCAGCCTCGCACCGGCTCGGGGTGCAGGAAGCTGTACAGGTAGATCACCACGAAGCTCGGCAGTGCCACCCAGCCCAGCACCTGCCAGAGTACCGGTGCGGTGGAGACGATGAACCCGTAGACGGTCCAACCCAGGAACAGTAGCCAGATGCCCGCGCTGAAGAGCACGTTGCGCTTCTCCGCGCGGGTGGCCGGGGCCTCGGGCACAAAGCTGGGGGTCATTGCCATGAGTCTACTGAACCTTTTCGAACTGGTGGGGTCGAACCGTCAGCGCGATCCGGGTCAGCGCGAGGTCCGGCGGCGGGCGGCCAACAGGCACACGAGCGCGAAGATCAGCGTCCACGCGCCCAGATTCGCCACGAGCACCCACAGCGACTCGTACTCGATGCCGGCCAGGGCCTCCTCCTCGGACATCGGGACGATCATGCCCTCGGTCTGCGGCCAGCGGGCCAGCATCGCCACCCCGTAGAGGGGCGTGAACCGGGCGATCTCCAGCAGCACCCCGGAGAGCGGGATGAACAGGTTGCCGAAGAACGCGAAGATCACCAGGAACCCGGAAGCGGCACTGACGGCGGTCTCGGAGCGGAACAGCAGGGCGAAGGCGAGTCCGTACAGGGAGAACGGGACGGCGACCAGCAGCACCAGCGCGCCCGAGGACAACCACAGGGTGAGGGTGTCGAAGCGGGCCCCGGTGACCGCCCCGGCGAGGTAGACGAGCACGATGGGGGTGACGGCGATCAGCACGGCCATCAGCGTCTTGCCCAGCATGTAGGCAGGCGGGGTGAGCCCGGTCAGATTCAGCTGCCGGCCCCAGCCCTGCGTGCGCTCCACCGCGGCGGATCCGGCCATCGCCGTCGTCGCGATCACGGCCCCATAAGAAGCCATCGACGTCATCACGTAGGCGGAAACGTTGCCCTGCCCGGCCGGATTCTCGGAGACCCCCATCGCCACCCCGAACATCAGGTACATGGCGACCGGGAGCACGACGATGAAGAAGGTGGCGTCCACCATCCGGAAGTTGCGCCAGAATTCCCAGCCGACGTAGCGGAGCAGGATCCGGGTGCGGGACTGGGGACGGGCGTAGGTTCGGAGGCGGTTCCGTTGCTCGGCCGAACCGGTCGGGGCGGAGCTGGCGGTGCGTGTTGACGGTGTGGCAGTCATCAGGATCAGTCCTTTCGGGGGTCGTCTCAGCGACGGGTCTCGGCGTCGGTTCCGGCCGTGGAGCTGGGCGCGGTGAGGTCGAAAAATACGTCCTCGATCCCGGGCTGGCTGACCTGCAGGTGGCGGATCAGTCCGGCGTTCAGCAGCTCAGCGGCCAGCCGGTCGGTGTCGGGGCTGGTGAGCTGGATCCGACGGCGTTCGGCGTCGTAGTCGATCTGCTCCGGCGACAGCCCGGCCTCCGCACCCCAGTCACGGGGGTCGTGCTCACCCAGCCAGTCGGCCTTGAGCACCCGGTGGAATCCGGCGGTCATCTCATCCACGGTGCCGTCGGCGACGATGCGCCCGTCCTGCACCAGCACCACCCGGTCGGCGTAGTCGTCGGCCTCGCGCAGGTAGTGGGTGGCGAAAATGATGGTGCGCCCACGCTCGGCCTCGGCGTGCATGGTCTCCCAGAACTCGCGGCGGGCGCCGGCGTCCATCCCGGCGGTGGGCTCATCCAGGATCAGCAGCTGCGGGTCAGTGAGCAGTGCCAGGGCGAACCGCAGGCGCTGGCGCTGCCCGCCCGAGCACTTCTTGACCTTGCGGGAAGCGAAGTCGGTGACCCCGGCGCGCTGCATTACCTCGGGCAGCGGCAGATGCTGGACGTGGCAGGCGGCCACCATCTTCACGGTCTCGGCCACCGTGAGGTCATCGAGCAGGCCACCGTTCTGTAGCACCGCGCCCACGGCCCCGCGTCGAGCAGCCGTCTCGGGGGAGGTGCCCAGCACGCTCAGCCGCCCGGAGTTCGGGACGGTGAAACCGAGCACCATGTCGAGCAGGGTGGTCTTGCCGGCGCCGTTGGGGCCGAGTAGGGCCACCACCTCGCCGCGCTGCACGCGCAACGAGATCTGCTCCACCGCCGTCACGGAGCCGAAGCGGCGGGTGACGGCGTCGACGTCGATGGCGGGAATCTCGGGGGATACGTTCGGGTGGGCGGTACCGGCAGAACTGGTGGAATCGGCGGCGGTGTGGTCCGTGGTGGATGCGGCGGTGGTGTTCATGGTTCCAGCATGCGCGCTCGCCACCTCGCGCAGAACTGCCACCGATCACGTTCTGCCCATGACAGATGTCACGACAACGGCGGGGTAGCAAGCCACCTGAAGTGACTGGCTACCCCGCCGTTGCTGAGGGTCCGGTGCTGGTACCGGAGATTTACTGGTCCGCTTTAATGAGGTCCGAGGCGTGCTCGCCGATCAGCATGGTGGTGATGTTCGGATTCACCGCGGTCAACTGCGGCATGATCGAGCCGTCCACCACCCGCAGCCCCTGCACGCCCTTGACGCGCAGTTGCGGATCCACCGGAGACATGGCGTCGTCCACCGGTCCCATCCGGCAGGAACCGGCCGGGTGGTACACCGTGTTATGGGTGCGCGCCACGTAGTCGGCTATTTGTTCGTCGGTCTGCACCTCCTCGCCGGGGAACAACTCGCGGGTCACCTTCTCCGCCATCGCCGGCTGGGCGATGATCTCGCGGGCCTTCTTGATCCCGGCCACCGCCACGGCCATGTCGTGACCCTGCTCATCGGTAAAGTAGCGCGGGTCCACCTTCGGCTTGTCGCGGTAATCCATCGAGCGCAGCCGCACCGTGCCGCGAGACTTCGCGTGGGTGATGTTCGGGGTCAGCGCGAACGACTCCGGAGCGGTGGGGTAGCCCTGCCGACGGGTGTGCATGTCGAACGGCACCGAGCCGTAGTGCATCATCAGATCCGGCAGCCCTGCACCCTCGGGGTCCTCGGTGTGGGTGAAGATCCCGATCTCCCACCACTGGGTGGTGTCGCGAACCATCTTCTCGTTGGTCTCCCAGGAGATCACCGCTTCCGGGTGGTCCTGCAGGTTCGAGCCCACCCCGGGGGAGTCCACGCGCACGTCGATCCCGAATTCCTGCAGGTGCTCGGCCGGGCCGATCCCGGAGAGCATCAGCAGTTTCGGGGTGTCGATCGCCCCGGCCGAGAGGATGACTTCCCGCTTCGCCTTCAGCACCGACGTCCGGTCGAAGGCGTTGTCGAGGTACTCCACGCCCACGGCGCGCTCGCCGTCGAAGAGCACCCGGGCCACCCAGTGCCCGGTGAGAATATCCAGGTTCTTGCGCTCACCCTGGATGGGGTGCAGGTACGACACCGACGACGACGCCCGGGTGCCGTCGGCCTGGCGATTCACCTGGAACCAGTTGGCACCGTGCACCACGGTCTCGCCGTCGTTGAACAGCTTCCGCGGAATCCCAGCCTGCTCGCAGGCATCCAATACGGCCACGCCCAGCGGGTCCTCGGCCGGCACATCCATCAGGTGCACCGGGCCGTTCGTACCGTGCTTCTCGCCGCCGCGCGAATTCGTCTCCAGACGCTTGATCAGCGGGAGCAGGGTCTCGGCGTTCCAGCCGGTGGCACCCAGCTCCTCCCACAGGTCCAGATCCTCGGCCGGCGGGTGGAAGGCGATGCAGGAGTTGTGCGAGGAGCACCCGCCCAGCACCTTGGCGCGGGCGTGACGCATGAACGAGTTGCCGTTCTCCTGCGGTTCGATGGGGTAGTCCCAGTCCAGCCCGGATTCCAGTAGCTCGGGCCAGCGCTTCAGATCCAATACCTCCGCGTGGTCCTGGTCATGATCACCAGCCTCCAGCAGGGCCACGGTGACGTTCGGGTCCTCGCTGAGCCGGGCGGCGACGACGGCGCCGGCCGAACCGCCGCCGATCACCAGGTAGTCATATTCGCGGACGGGGTTCTCCGAGACGATGTCGTCGATGTTCTCGTGTGCCATCTGTACTCCTTTTTGTTCACGTTGTTCGCGATCGATCGGGTGCGATCTGGGTCGTGCTGTGCTCAGCGCTTGCGGGGGAACCAGTCGGCCGGTGCCGGCTCGGTGTTGTGGTAGATGTGCTTAGCCTCCACGTACTCCTCGAGTCCGGTCGGTCCGAGCTCACGGCCGACGCCGGAGTGCTTGAAACCGCCCCATTCGGCCTGCGGGAGGTAGGGGTGGTAGTCGTTGATCCAGATGGTGCCGTGCCGCAGCCCGCGCGAGACCCGGTTAGCCACCCCCATATCCGAGGTCCAGACCGCGCCGGCCAGACCGTACTCGGTGTCATTGGCAATCCGGATCGCCTCGGCCTCGTCGCTGAAGGTCTCCACCGTGATCACCGGACCGAAGCCCTCCTCGACGACGGCGGGGTTGTCCGAGGTGCACTGATCCAGCACGGTGGGGGCGTAGAAGTAGCCGTTGGCGTGCTCTTCGCCGCCCCAGTGTCCGCCCACGCGCAGTCGGGCGCCGGCCTCCACGCCGCGCTTCACGTAGTCGGTGACCTTGTCGCGGTGCGCCTTCGAGATCAGCGGACCGGTCTCTGCTTTCTCGTCGAAGGGTCCGCCCATCACGATGCCCTCGGCGCGAGCCACCAGATCATCGACGAAGCGCTCCGCGATGGTGTCCTGCACGATCAGGCGGGTGCCCGCCGAACACACCAGCCCGGAGTCCAGGAACGCCGCGGTCAGCGCATTGTCCAGGGCGGCTTCGTAATCCGCGTCGGCGAACACCACGTTCGGGTTCTTGCCGCCCAGTTCCAGGGCGACCTTCTTGACGTCGCGCGCGGCGGACTCGGCGATCTTGCGTCCGGTCACCAGGCCGCCGGTGAACGACACCAGGTCGATCTCCGGGTGGCTGGACAGGGGAGCGCCCACGGTGCCGCCGTCGCCGAGCACCAGGTTGGCCACGCCCGCGGGCAGCTCGAGGGCGTCCAGCACCTCCATCAGCAGAATGGCGGTGTGCGGGGTCAGTTCGGCCGGCTTCAGCACGAAGGAGTTGCCCGCGGCCAGGGCAGGGGCGACCTTCCACGCAGCCTGCAAGAGCGGGAAGTTCCACGGGGTGATCATCCCGCACACACCGATCGGCTCGTAGACCACCCGGGAGATCACCGAGGCGTCCCCGGCGTCCACGAGTCGGCCCGGGTGCTGATCGGCGATCTTCCCGAAGTAGCGGAAGCAGGAGATGATGTCGTCCATATCGCCCTCGGCCTCGACCAGGCGCTTGCCCGTGTCCAGGGCCTCGGCGCGGGCGAAATCGTCCTTGCGGGCGCGGATCCCCTCGGCGACCTGCAGTAGGAAGTCGCCGCGCTCGGCGGAGGTCTTGCCCGACCACACACCGTCGTCGAACGACCGGCGGGCGGCGAGGATGGCGCGTTCGACGTCGTCGCCGCTGGCCTCGGACACCACGGCGACGTGGCTGCCGTCGGCTGGGCACTCGACGTCGCGGGTCTCGCCGGTCGACGAGGCCACCCAGGCGCCATCGATGTAGAGGGTGGTGATGCTGTTGTCAGTCATCGGGTCTCTCCTTCGGAATCGGTTGACGGGTGTGGGGTGGTGTCCACCGCGGCGGCGATCTTCTGAATCGCCGCCGTGTCGGCGGGCTCCACCTCGGTCTGGTCGGTGTCCCACCATTCATCGGGGGCCTCTGCGTCCATACGCGAGGCGGGCGCGCCCTTGTCGCCGGTCATGGACATGAACGCCATGTGCGCGTCGTAGGCGTCGAGCACATCGGAGATCACCTGCTCCTTGGTGTAACCCATGATGTCGTGACCGCGGGAGCCGGTCATGGAGAACACCTCGAGCTTGAAGAACACGTCTTGCACCGCCTTGATGTTGGACGCGAAATTCGGTACCGCATAGGCCACCGGGTACGCCTGGTACTTGAAGTCCTCCTGCTCGGGGAAGTGCACCATCAGATCGACCGAGGGGATCGGATAATCCGGGTGCTCGCCGCGATGGCAAGACACCTCGACGCCGAGTTTCTGTAGCTCGGCGGCCACGTCCTCCACCGCCGGGGCGGCAACCTCGTTGACATACTGGGTGATCTGGGTGGCGGAGGCGAAGGTCATCCGGCGCTTGAGCCGCTGACGCCAGTTCCCGCGCTCGCCGCCCTCGCGGATGCGGCTGGAGAGCACATCCGGCATGGTGGCGATCTGTGAGTCCAGGGTGAGCCGCTCGGAGCGCAGCACCTTGAACAGGCTGAACATCACCAGGTAGATCAGGATTGACAGCGGCAGACCCACCATCACGGTCGCGGCCTGCAGGGTATATACACCGTCGATAAACAGCATGGACAGTGTCAGCGCACCGGTGATCACCGCCCACACGATGCGCAGCCAGGAGGGCCCGTCGGAATCGGTCAGCGAGGGCTTCGACGTCATGTTCGCCATCACCAGCGAGCCGGAGTCGGCGGACGTGACGTAGAAGAACAGCCCGGTGATCACGGCCAGCGCCACGGTGAAGGTCGCCCCCGGGTACTGCTCCAACAGGGTGAAGAAGCCCGACTCCGGCAGATTCACCGCCAGATCCAAGAACTCCTCCTCACCGGCGCGGAAGAAGCTCAGTGCGGCGTTGCCGAACACCGACACCCACAGCAGGATGAACGCGAAGGGGATGAGCAACACGCCGAGCACGAACTGGCGCAGGGTGCGTCCGCGGGAGATCCGGGCCAGGAACAGGCTGACGAAGGGCGCCCAGGCAATCCACCAGGCCCAGAAGAACAGCGTCCAGTCCGCCATCCACTGCTGCGAGGGGTAGTCCTCGGTCCCGGCGGTGTAGGCGAAGGTGTTCATCATCATCGAGGGGAACCCGGAGAAGAAGTCACCGATGTTCTGCACCAGCTGGTTGAGCATCTCGTGGGTGTTGCCGGAGAACAGCACCCACAGCATCAGGATGATCGCCAGAATCACGTTCAGCTCCGAGAGCCGGCGAATGCCCTTGTCCACACCGGAGACGGTGGAGAGGATCGTGATGAACACGGCCAGGGCCATCAACCCGATCTGCACGCCGATGTGGTTGGGAACATTGAAGATTGACGACAGTCCGAAGTTGAGGAAGACGACGCCGATGCCCAGAGACACGGCGATACCGAAGATGGTGCCGATGGTCGCACCGATTTCGGCGGCGTGGCCGATGGGGCCGTGGATGCGCTTGCCGAAAATCGGGGCCAGCGCCGAACGGATGCTCAGCGGCAGGTGGTAGCGGTAGGCAAACAGGCCGAAAGCCATGCCCATTAGCGCGTACATCGCCCACCCGGGGATCCCGTAGTGGAAGATCGTCCAGATCGGGGCCATTCGGGCCGCCTCATCGGAGAGCGGCGTGACGTCCGGCGGGGTCAGGAAATTGGTGGCCGGGCCAGAGATCCCGAAGAACATCAGGTCCACACCGATGCCCGCGGCGAACAGCATGGCCGCCCAGGTGAAAAGATTGAACTTCGGTTTCGAGTGATCGGGACCCATCTTGGTGCGCCCCACCCGCGAGAACGCGACGATGAGCACGAAGATCACCACGATGGTGGCGGTCAACACGTAGTACCAGCCGAAATTGGTGGCCACCCAGCCCATCGCACCGAAGATCACGGTCTCCGCCTGTTCGGGCAACAGCGCTGCCCAGGCGACGAAGGCCACGATGATCACGGAGGTGCCCAGGAAGACGGGCCAGTTCACGGGGCTGGTGGTTCGTCCCGGGTCCGGATGCTGAGGTGTCGACGACGAGTGACTCTGGTCTTCTACGGCCTGCGCCATAGTCTTGTCCTCTCTCGACGGAGGGGACCGCGCGTTCTCACCGGCCCCCTGCCGCGGTGTAGCGATGCACTTCTTGAAGCACACCCCGCCTGCGGCGAAGGGGCTTCCGGAACGCAAAACGTACTCCACCGTAGCCGGGAAGTGCGGAGTATGGCTACTGTCCGGGTCCCGCGTCCATGATTGAGAGCCTCCTCACGCTAGGATCCCTTGGCTCACCGTGTCTTCAGTCCGGTTCTGTCTGGCACTCGTGCGACCGGTACGATGGTCCTCGTGGCTCTAACAATCGGATTCGTGGGACTTCCCAATGTCGGCAAGTCGACCCTCTTCAATGCACTGACCCGCCAGACCGTCCTGGCAGCGAACTACCCGTTCGCCACCATCGACCCCAACGTGGGAATCGTGAACCTGCCGGACGAGCGGCTGGACCAGCTCGCCGAGATCTTCGGCTCGCAGAAGATCCTGCCCGCCACGGTGTCCTTCGTCGACATCGCCGGCATCGTCAAGGGCGCCTCCGAGGGGGAGGGGCTGGGCAACCAGTTCCTGGCCAACATCCGTGAAGCCGAAGCCATCGCTCAGGTGGTGCGCGCCTTCGAAGACTCCGACGTCGTGCATGTCGACGGTGCCGTGAACCCGGCCTCCGACATGGAGACCATCAACACCGAGCTCATCCTCGCCGACCTGCAGACCGTGGAGAAAGCGGTGCCGCGGATCGAGAAGGAGGTCAAGGGCAAGAAGCGCGAGAAAGCTGAACTCGACGCGCTGCTCGAGGCCCAGGCCGTGCTCGAGCGCGGCGACACCATCTTCTCCGCCGCCGACAAGCTCGACATGGAGAACCTGCGCGAGCTGAACCTGCTCACCGCCAAGCCGTTCATCTACGTCTTCAACTCCGACGACGCCATCCTGGCCGATAAGGACAAGCAGGCCGAGCTGGCCGCCCTGGTGGCGCCGGCGAAGTCGGTGTTCCTGGACGCGAAGCTGGAAGCCGATCTGGTGGAGCTCTCCGAAGAGGAGGCCCGCGAGATGCTGGAGATGAACGGGCAGGATGAGTCCGGTCTGGACCAGCTGGCGCGCGTCGGTTTCGAGACCCTCGGGCTGCAGACCTACCTCACCGCCGGTCCGAAAGAGGCCCGCGCCTGGACCATCCACAAGGGCGACACCGCGCCTGAGGCAGCCGGGGTGATCCACACCGACTTCCAGCGCGGATTCATCAAGGCCGAGATCGTCTCCTTTGATGACCTCGTCGCCGCAGGGTCCATGTCCGACGCCAAGGCCGCCGGCAAGGTCCGCATGGAAGGCAAGGACTACATCATGAAAGACGGCGATGTCGTGGAGTTCCGGTTTAACGTGTAGCGCCGGAGATCCTTGAGCAAGCCGAGTGAGTCAAAGCGGCATGTACTGTCTCGTTCTCCGCGTCTAAACCTAAATTGGTGATGGAGATCAGCTCTGCTCAAGGAAGGTCGTTCAATAGAATGTTGCCGACGAAAATGCCGCGGCTCGACGATGGCTTCGCGCGTCTACGACCGTTTGAAGAGCGTGACGTGGAAGTTGTCATGTCCGTGGCCTCCGACTCACTGATTCCGCTCATCACTTCAGTTCCCACCAGCGGCACGCGCGAAGACGCTGTCGCCTATATCGCGCGGCAGCACTCCCGCCTGAGTTCAGGTACCGGGTATTCGTTTGCGATTGCCGATGCCGCGACTGATATGGCCGTCGGCCAGATTGGGCTCTGGCTAGGTGACATTGGTGAGGGCCGGGCATCTACGGGATATTGGATCGCCCCAGAGCGGCGAGGCAGAGGCTTCGCCCGCGCGGCGCTGTCGATTTTGACCACCTGGGCACTCAGTCTGAATGAGGTACACAGATTGCAGCTGTTCGTCGAACCCCGGAACGAAGGTTCGTGGCGGACCGCCGAATCGTGTGGTTACGATCGCGAAGGTTTGCTGCGGTCATGGCAGCAGGTCGGGCAAGATCGCAAAGACATGTACGTTTACAGTATCTTGGCGTGATTTCGACTGAAGGTCGATGCTGGTGAGGGGCATGTTTTAACCGACATGGTTGCAACGTGTCGGATTGCGATGGAGCTCCGGTTAAACGTGCGACGGCCGAGCGGCCGTCGTCTCGGATTCCTTTGTTCGGCAGCGCCGGAGTTCCTTCGCGATACTTGGGACTTGCGGTGTCTGTATTCGCGATTCATTGACGCGAGCACCCGGTGCTCGTCGTCGTTAGCAATCAATGATGGTCAGTACCTGAGGCGGTTCAGGAGTGTATTCCTACGTTGATGACATTGCCCCCGGTGTCGCGATAGAAGAATCTGGTGACACCCCAGTCTTCCTGCGTGAGAGGGTGCACGATCTCCACGCCGGCTGCTACTGCCTCATCGAGCGCGACGTGAATGTCTTCGACAAATACTGAGACGTCGGGGTTGACGGGGGCTGTGGCGTCGCGGGTCATGATGCTGATCTGGTGTCCTCGGTCATCCCCGAGTGTTGTGATCCAGCCGTGGTCCATCAGGACGGTCATTCCCAAGACCGCGACATGCTGGCGGACGGTCTGGTCGAGTTCTTCTCGGCTGCGGACGGTGATATTCGGCACGACGCGATCGATCCTCATTTCACCAGTGAAGCCTGCTTCGACTCATGGCTCAATCACACAACCATTGGGGCTCAGCTGGCTACTTGTGCCGCAGCTCCGTGGGGTTCCGCTTCAGCGTGTGTTCAACGCTTCCGGTCTTCGGGAGGAATCCGCCCGGGGTGGTGTCGTCTGAAGGGTTCATTCCCTCCACAAGAGAGGCGTCGCTCGCGCTAAAGTGATCGATATCAGGGGAGGTGGCCGTCGATGTTAACCATCAGCATTCGCGATCTTGACAGCGCCGTGCAACAGCCGCAAGCCGGGCAGACAAAGGAAGACAGCGAGTCCATGAACGTCCTGACGTATGAAATTGCCCCTGCATGAGCGCCAAGAACGTCGAGATTGTCACCTACGAATCCGCGTGGAGGCAGGTGCTGCTGGACCTTGCGATCCGTGCGTGGTCTCCGGTGTTCCCGAAGATGGAATCTGACGTCCCTGGGTTCGTCTACGAATCGTTTTACCCGCAAGGGTGGGAGGCTCGGCAGCGCAGTGACTTGGCGAGTGTGCTCGACGACGAGCCCGAGAACGTGGATGTGGCCATGATCGAAGGGCGGCCGGTCGGCTGGATCTGTACCCGACTCCATCTCGAAGACTCGATGGGCGAGGTCTATGTGCTGGTTGTTGACCCCAGTCGGCAGCGAACCGGTATCGGTGCCGCGTTGCTGGATCATGCAGACCGTCGAGCACTCGACTCAGGAATGCGCATGATGATGGTCGAGACCGGCGAAGACTCCGGCCATGCTCCCGCACGATCGTTGTACGAGCGCGAGGGGTTCGTGAGATGGCCGGTCGCCCGCTACTTCAAAGAACTGCCTGATGAGCAGTGACGATGGTCGGCCTGGGAACGTGGCGGAGCTGCGATGCACGATTGTGGTCGCTGGTACATTGACCGCATGTCAGTAACGTTGCTTCAGCCGACGCCGACGGACTTGCCGCGAGTGATTGATGTGGTCGCATCATGGCAGCGTGATGGTGCACCCGTCCAAGTTCACCCCGGTGACCTGGGCTGGTACCAACGTTTCGGAGCCGAGGCGCTTGCGGCCGCACTGCGCGTCTGGGTACGAGACGAAGAGGCTGTTGCGGTCGGCTTCCTCGATGAATCGAACTTGATCCGCATGGCGATTGCGCCCATTGCAGGTGACGATGTCGACGTCGCCCAACACATCGCCGATGACTTCACCGGGGCCCTGGATCGGGTGCTTGCACCAGGACGCGGCGTGGCCGAAGTCAGGTTCGGACACGCGCTACGCAGAGTTCTCGCCGATCGTGGCTGGACCGCCGACGATCCCTGGGTTCCGCTCTTTCGTGATCTGAAACAGTCCGTGACGCCGTCACCGCTCACTATCCGGCGGGTCGGTTCGGAGTCGGTTGCCGACCGTGTGCTGGTCGAGGCCGCTGCGTTTCCTGGGGCGTCGCTGACTGCTGAACGATGGCGTCAGATGGCAGACGGATATGCCTACGGCAATGCTGAATGCCTCGTCGGCTATGACGAAAACGATGCCCCTGTCGCGGCGACGACGGTCTGGTCGGCCGGTCCCGGACGCCCGGGCGTCATCGAGCCGCTGGGTGTTCATCACGACCATCGCGGGCGAGGACACGGAGTTGCGATCACGCTCGCGGCGGCAGATGCACTGCGAAGGATGGGATGTTCGACGGCAACGGTGGCGACGCCGTCGTCCAACGAAGGTGCAGTCGCCACCTATCTCGCCGCCGGCTTCGTTACGCCGGGAGAGGTTACGGACTTCTCCCGGCCTTGATCGATGCGTTGGTCGCCGAATAGGTTGAACGGTATCGATAAGAGGCGGGTCCCGGTACAACACCTCT
This sequence comes from Micrococcaceae bacterium, assembly GCA_052084925.1. Classification (GTDB taxonomy): domain Bacteria; phylum Actinomycetota; class Actinomycetes; order Actinomycetales; family Micrococcaceae; genus CmP2. The sequence goes on along the minus strand of JBQDEV010000007.1, from coordinate 80,629 downwards.
GAGTCCGCCCTACATGGGAAGGCATAAATGTGCATGAATCTCACGGAGGACGAACGCGCGCGAGTAGTGGTGTCACCTGGCTTGCGGAGCGGGACCACCACGTACCCGATGACGTCGCACGATTGCTGGCCACGGTGCCGGAGTGGTTCGGGCAACCGGAGTCCAACGCCGAGTACATCGAGGCCGCGCGCTCCAAAGAGACCTGGACGGTCCGGGACGATCAGGGGCGGGTCGCCGGCGTGACGCTGCTCGACCATCACTTTCCGCACGTCTCTGAGATTCACCTGACGGTGGTGGACCGTTCCGTCCACGGAACAGGGGTCGGGACGGCGATGATGACGGCGATCGAACGTGATGCGCTGCGGCGCGGAGTCCGATTACTGGAAGTTAAGACTCTGGGCGCTTCCCACCCCGACGAGGGATACGCCCGCACCCGACACTTCTACGAGAAATGTGGCTTCCTGGCCCTCGAAGAGACCGACCTCTGGGGCGAGGACACACCGTGCCTGATCATGGTGAAGCCATTGAATGCGCCAAAGACGAGTTGACGTAGTCATCCGCGTTCCCATGCAAGCGCCGCAAAACAGGTTCAGATTCTGGAGGTGGCATGAGCGATTCCCCTGTCTCTGAAATAATGACCACTTCGATCCAACCGGTCCTTGACCATCTGCTCAGCTCGGACCCCGGGGGAGTGGTCTGCGTCTATCTCTATGGGTCGGCTGCGACCTCAGGACTGCAACAAGAGAGTGACATTGACCTTCTCGTCCTCACTCGGCAACCTCTAACGTCAACGGAACGCGATCAGCTGGTGTCACTTCTTCTCGGTGTTTCGGGCTGGAGTGGGCACACGAGCACTTTCCCTGAGGCGGCCGGCAGGCGCCCGCTGGAACTGACCGTCGTGACACTCGACGACGTGCAGGAGCGGTCGAGATGGCCTCGCCGCGACTTTCAATACGGGGAGTGGATGCGCGGTGACCTGGTCGACGGCTTTGTTCCGCAACCAGGGTGCGATCCTGATCTGGTCATCCTGTTCGCGACCGCGCTGGAATCTCATCTCGTGCTGCACGGGCAACCACTCGAGGAAGTCCTTCCGCCTGTTCCGCGGAACTTGCTTCAGCAGGCTCAGCTCGAGATTCTGCCGGAATTGCTCGACGGATTCGACGGCGACGAAAGGAACGTTTTACTGACGCTGGCCCGGATGATTGTCACGACAGAATCCGGGACGATTCTTCCGAAGCATGAGGCCGTTGAGCGGATTCTTCCACGGCTGAATCAGGCGGAGGCTGAGTTGCTGATACTCGCCAGGGATGAGTACCTCGGGAAGACCCGACCGGATTGGTCCCAGGTGCATGATGATGGATTTGACGTTGCCCAGTCCTTGCGTCGCCTGATACTCAACGTCGCCGACTTTTCGTGATGCCGGATGGACGGTCGGGATTCGAGCTCATACGCATTCGTCAGTGTGTCGCAGTGGTCTGCTGATAGACCGCCAACCGGATGGTGCCGTCGATACGTCGGTAAGTGCTCGACATCAATGCTTCGAAAGGCCGTTCCTGTCCACGGTGGGCCGCTGCACGGTAGACCAGTACGGCGGCCTCAGGACCCAACGGAATCAAGCGTTCATCGTCGATTTCAAAGGTGTCCCACGCGGGTGCGTGACCTAGCGACGCGATGACGGCTTTCCGATCCATGACGACGCCGTTGACCAAGATCATGACGCTGTCGTCAGTCATGAGGGAACCATAGAAGGCGTCTCCGGTCGAGGCACACAATGCCTCCCAGCCCCGATGCTCGAGCTCGGTCAAATGCTCCAAAGTCAACCCTGTCATAGGGCTAGCGTAGTGCCATAAGTCGAATGACCAAGGATCAGTTTTCGTCGTCGCTTAACGGCGCGACGGTGATGTGTAACGGCCCGTGCCGCTAGGCTGAGGCCATGTTGTCGCGAGAGGCGCTTTCGGAGAAGTTTGTGCTTGACTCGTCCGCGTCTGATGCGGATATACGTCGGGAAGAAGCGGACTACGGTGGTCCGCTGCCTGTGGAATTCCTCGAGCTGTTGCGTCTCTCGGACGGGCTCACCGCTGCGATCGGAAGCCTGAGCCTCCTCAATATCGACGGCGTAGTGCAGCGCAATCGTGAATACGAGATTCAGCTGAATTTCCCCGACTACTTCATGATCGGCGACGACGGTGGCGGGCAAGCGATCCTGCTCAACTTGAACGATCGGCGGATCTACGAGGTCGGCATGGGCACTCCCTTCGAGGAGGACATAGAGTTCAGCGCCGACTCCCTACATCACCTCCTCGAACTCGGTACGAGCCTGAACGAGCGCCGTACCCAATAGCAGCGACGGCTGATCGCGTAGAAGCAGAAAGGGCTGATGCTCGACGGGATACTTGAGCTGAAAGAACTCCCCGAGAATTTGGGGATTGCGACCGTGGACTATCCTGCTGACGATGCGTGCGTTCGTGAAGCCTGGGCCAGCCTGGTCACCAGGTCATCCGGGATGAGCTTGCGCGGCGTGAAGGTGATTCCGGTCTTGCTCGCTTTGAGGCCCGCTTCGGCGATCGCCTCCGCGTTTTCCGCGATGGCCGGGGCAAGGACGTACAGTCCAACCTGCTTGCTGAACGCCGCGTAGCTCGCAACCACCGTCCCGTTGATGGTGAATCCTGGCATGTTGTACGCCGTTATCTCTTCTGCCTCGGGCAGCGCGTCGCTGAGGAGGTGTCGCAGTCGGGCGAGCACAGGACGGAATGTTTCGGAAGCCGCATCAATGTAGGCGTCGTGGTCAGCAACGGATGTCATCGTCTCGCCTTTCTTCCTCTGCGAAAAGTGTAGCTGTGCCGGAGCCGCTACCCACTTGGTCTTAGCCCGTCGTATGGACAAGACTACGAGCATGACTAGTGTTCCGGGACGTCTCGTGGTGGTCTCCGGTCTGCCCGGAACAGGAAAAACGAGCGTTGCCGAGGTAGTCGCGACCCGGACTGACGCGATGCATCTCTCCATCGATGCGGTCGAAGAGTCACTCCTTGCCAGTGGGCTGCCGTCGGGCTGGACGGTGGGCGTCGCTGCCTACGAGGCCACGCGTGCCATGTCGGAGCAGAACCTGCGCCTGGGCCACGACGTCGTCGTCGACGCAGTTAATGACAGCGAAGCTGCCAGGCAGACCTGGCGTACTGCTGCCGAACAAACGGGTGCCCGGCTTGAGTTCGTGCATCTGGTTGTCTCGGATGTGCGGGAGCACGAGCGCAGGATCCGAGACCGGGATCGCGGAATGGCCCACGTTGGTGAACCGACATGGGCGGGTGTGCAACGCCGTCGTGCGGAATACGCGCCATGGACTGATGAGGTCGTGGAAATTGACACGGCCCGGCGGACGGTAAGTGAAGTGGCTGACCTTGTCACCACTCAGGTCAGCTTTTCGTCACGCTGAAGGAAACGAAGAATCTCTGTGACCTGAGCATGCCTGCTGCGGTGTGGAGTCCTGCTCATGTCGATTGCGCTCATAGCTGTATGCGGTAGTGCCCGTCGCGATCGTCTTGAAAGAATCAACAATATGCAGATCCTCATCCTTGGTGGGAACGGCCAACTCGGCCGACATATGGTGCACCACTTCGTCGACGCTAGCCACTCGGTAATGTGCCTCGCGCGAGGGACTCGACCCGTGTCTGCGTCAGCCGAGTTCGTAGGAGCAGATCGGGACCGGAGCGACGCGTTGAACACCGTATCGGGAAATCGATGGGATGTCGTCGTGGATGTGGCCACTCAGCCAGGACACGTCAGACGAGCCGTGCACGAGCTCGAGGCGGCGCACTGGATATACGTCTCATCGGTGAACGTGTACCAGCGCGGCGATCTCTTTGAGCCACGTGAGGACTCGCCCCTGCACCAGCCGTTGGAGTCCGACACGCTGACGAGTATGGAGGACTACGGGCCCGCGAAAGTGGCCTGTGAGGACGCAGTGCGTCTCGGAACCACCTCATCCACCATCATCCGCCCCGGACTGATCGCCGGCGATGCGGACGAAACCGGCCGGAGTGGATACTACTCGTGGAAGTTCGCGCACCCTGCCGGTGCGGACGTCGTGGTACCCGACGACCTCGAATTTCCGATCGCAATGATCGACGTCAAAGATCTCTCGCGGTGGATCATGCGATGCGCCGAAGATCGCGTTCAAGGGACGTTCAACGCCACAGGCCCGACTCACACCTTAGAAAGTGCACTCGACGCCGCACGGAACAGCGCCGGAAGTAAGGTTCCTTGCCGTCCCGTCGCACCGGCCGAGCTTGCACGTACGGGCATCAGCCCCTGGATGGGACCCGACAGTCTGCCCTGGTGGATCCCTGACCCTGCACTGCGATTCGCGGCGACGGCGGACACGTCTCGCGCCCGTCAGTACGGACTCACCTTCAGACCATTGGCGGCAACCCTCAAGGATGCGCTCGGCTACGAAGAGACTCGAGGCGGACCCCATGGTGCTGGACTCAGCGATGACGCGGAGCGCCGCATCCGTGACTTGAGCGCGGCTTAGAGCAACGCAGCGACGCGTTGTGCAGTGGCTTTGGCGGAACCAGGATTCTGGCCCGTGACGAGCCGTCCGTCGGTCACAGCATAGGAGACGAAGGGGATCCGTGCCTTCTCGTAGCGTGCGCCACGCGCCTTGATCTCTTCCTCAGCGTTGTGGGGAATGAGCTTGTCGACCCGCGCGAGGACTTCTTCGGTCCAAGAGAATCCGGTCACGCGCTTGTCAGTAACCAGGTAGGACCCATCAGACAGAGTGGTGTTCAAGAGCCCGCAGTACCCGTGGCTAACAATTTTCGGCCGTTGTTGACAATCGCCGCTGTCAATTCGTGGCAGATCCTGGGTAGCGATTTTCGCTGGTTCGCGAAGTCGGTGACGCCGTTCGGTGTGTTCTGGCCAGACAACGGTTTCCAGCCATCCCACATCTTCGGGGTAGACACCTCCAGTGGGTTGAGATCGAGGCCGACCCGCCACCTGACGTCGGGGACACGATCTTGCGTTGTCCCTGAGTGTAGCTGGCAGTGGATTGTCAGCGAACCTCGCATCAGACCCGGCGCCAGCAAATCAGGCAGGTGCTCGGCTGGGATATCCCAGCCGAGCACCTTTAGGGACCGCTATCGAGATCCCGAGCGACGTGTTTGAGATCCTCTGGCCAGTCGGAGCGCAGACTGGCGATCCTAGGGAAAAACTGATGTTCTCGTTGCCGTTTCGCTAATGGGGCGAGGGCGGGGACGCGGAAGAACCCCCGGACCCCCGGTCGCGATGGTTCCGTCCAGAGCCGCTGCGAAAGCCTCGGCCCGGTCCGTCTTGTCATTCAGTTACCTGTCGGTGGCTACTCGTAGTGGGAAGAAGAGCTCGACAGGCCCACGAGCGCCGACCGACTCGACACCGATTGTCACGCCGTCCAAGCCCTTCAAGATCTGGATCTGACTGTCTTTCCGAACGATCACACGCCACGTGTTCGCCTGATCACGCGAACGTCGACCGCGATGGGGTCGGTTTTTTCTCTGATTGCGACGTCACCAAAGTGTCGGATGAGACCTCATGCTCGGATCTGGCCGCCTTGAACAGACATTAGCAGCCAGGGCGATCAAGAAGGCGGTGGCTCGGTCGGGACGTGCTCGCCATGTTCACCGGGGTCCGGTATTGCGGTCATCTTGTTTCTCCCGGCTCTCCGCGGTTAATGCGCTGCGTGCGTAGTCGAGCCGGCCAGACGCCTTGCTTTCCGGGGCTCACTACCCCGGCTGGATCCAATGCGTCTTTCAAGCGCTCCTGGAAACGCAGAACGGCGTGGTCGTTGAAGGAAAACTCGGACGCAATGTCGTCCATGTTGTCGATGTGACCGCGGTACGGAGTGTAGCCTCGACGGGCCGCAGCCTGGCGGACCTGTTCGTAGAGAGCCCGTGCCCGCGCTAGCTGCTCATCGTTGCCGTTCTCGAAAAAGATCATGGTCACGTGTACCAGGTGCCGGGCGTAGACGTGGTATCCGATATAAAGGTCGAAACCGTACTGGGTGTAGAGGTCTTTCACCTCGTCGTAGAATTCCATCACCGCGTCGCCGCGTGCGGGCAGCAATGGCGCAATGTCAATGTGCCCGCCGTCCTTGGCATACCAGCCGATGGTGTCGTAGGCCTTCAGGGATGGTACCCCGGCCATCGTGGTTTGGTCATTGGGGTCGATGTCGCCATAGGTGACTGGCTGGCCGTCCTTGCCCTCATAGACGCGAGATTGAACCGTGAAGCCGGGACGTTCGAAAGCTGACTCGATGATCCGCAAACGTTCGCGGATCATCCCCGGTTCTCCATACAGGGCGAAGCGGGCGTTCCAATGGCCGATGCCCATCTTCTCCCGCATCTGCTCCACGACATCGTCGGGAATGGATCCTTCGCCGTCGTACCACATGGATCTAGGTCCACGCATGGTGCCGGCACGCACAACATTTCCGACCAGGCAGTTGTTCTGAAGAACCTCACGACGACGCAGGTCGGCAATTGTGTCGATCAGATCGGGGAGGTCCTCTACCCGGTCCACGGTGATGTCGCCGGAGACAAACACCTCGGGCCACGGCATCAGCCAGATGCCAGCGCGCACGACGATCCCGAGACCAGACTGGGTAAAGAGTTGGTCGATGTTAGGACCGAAGCCACCCTTGAAGACATTGGCCAGAGGGCTGTCCTCCAAAGCCCACATCCCAGTGCGCAGCAGTGAACCGTCCGGCAGGACGACCTCCAGGCCGCACAGCTGCTGGACGTGGTCGCCGTAAGGGGACATGCCGTATCCGCGGTCCAGCGCGTTGCCCAGAACCGATCCCCAGCCCAGGGCAGGCACGGAGACGAAGAGGGGGAGATTGTTCTCCTGGATGTGGTCGAAGAGGTTGAAGAAGGTCACGCCCGGCTCGATGACGGCGTAGGCCAGCTCTGGATCCACATGCTGGATGGAGTCCATGCGACTGAGGTCCAGGACGACCTGATCCTGGGTGCGCGGCGCCGCGCCGCCGTAACCTAGGTTCTTGCCGCGGGAGACGGTCCACAGGGAAGTGCTGGTCTCATTAGCTAGGCGGACAAGTTCTTGGACCTCTTCGACACTTTGGGGACGCACGCCGGCGACGGCGTCGCGATCTGTGTGCAAAGGGAACGGGTCCGCGTATGCTGCCTCATCAGTCGGCTGAATAACATTCTCCTGACCGATGATGGATGCTGCCCGGTCTAAGAAGGTGGCGGTCATGATGCTCCTTATGGGTTAGGCCCGGCATGTGCGATGGAGACTTCCGGGGGTGATGAAGAAAGAAGACTGCTACTGTGAGCGCACTCTCCCGTCATGGGTGGAATGCGTACTCAGGTAAACCGTAGATTCAGGCGGATTTCGGTGGACATCATCATCTATGCACAGTGTGTCCCTTCTGTTTCGCGGTGTGTGAATTTCTCGAGCTGCAGACCACATTGACTTATCAGTGACTGGTTGTAGCAGAAGATCGTGCTGCCGCTGATCATCTTCGATGGGAGGTCGAGTCGATGTTCGGGGCCTGATGTCTTGCCTCGGGACACACGTTTTGTTGTGTCTTGGATATCCCCAGATTTGGGCCGAGGGGGGACTTGCGGGGACCATCGGCGATCAGCGTAGGGCGGCCAGGCCCAGCTCGGAGGGAATCTCGATATGGGGTTGTCCACCGTCGAATTCCAATCGGCGGGGGTCGGAAGGTGCAAAGGTGGGGGCGCAGTCCGCGGCAACTCGTGGTCGGCCTGTCTGGACGAATCCGACGAACCAGTCCCGCAGAGCCTTCGACGTCGTAACGAACGTCGTCGGGTCCAAGCCGTCCAGCATGGGAGCATCGGCCCACTGTCCTGGGCCGTCGAATAGGAACGGCATCGGCATGCAGTGGGGGCTACCTGCGCCTAACAGCGGACTCTGAACGGAGAATCCAGCCAAATACACTTTGATGCCGACCTTCGCGGCTTCTTTGGCCAGCTCCAGATTGGCTAAGCGGAACTGGTGCAGAGTCATGAGCTCCACCATGCGGGCCTTGCCGGATCCACCAGGTATCTTATGATCGATCCAGTTCATGACGGCCTCGGGGTCCCCGAATCGTGCCTGAGCGAAATCGTTTGCGGTCTGCTGCGGGAATGCGACCTCTGGAGCGGACAGCAGGAATGCGGCGAATTCTTCCGAAGTGGAGAGCAGGGCTAAGGAATCGACATGCAACGATGGTGCAGTTAATGCGTAGTCGTGCAGACTCTCCGCCAACGGGCCTCCGGCCGCTGGCATGAGCGGCATGCCCCGGCCAGTGTAGACGTGGGCAATGTCGCTCTGAGCGCGGAGAATTGACTCGTCCGAGGCCTCGGCAAGCCCGCCGCGGTCGGACAGCGACGTGGTTGCCAGTGCCCAGCGATCCCGGTATTGCTCGGCTGTCAATGGCGGCTCCCAGGGGAGACTGATCAGAGCCGCCCTGCGGAAGAGGCCGCGAGTCTCATCCAGGGTGGAGAGGGCGTAGGAGTACCACGCGCCGGCAGAGTCGCCGGCCAGAGTCATGTTCTCCGGGTCCCCGCCGCAACGGGAGATGTGCTCTTTCACCCACCGCAGAGCCAAAACAAGGTCGCGTAGCGGTCGTTGGGAGTCCAACGGGTCTTCATTGACGCCCAGGTGGCCCAATACGCCAATCCGGTAGTTGACGGTCACCAGGACGCATCCACTCTCGTGGACCAAAGACGGGGCAGTGAACCAACGGGCGTTGCCGGTGCCCGTGGTGAACCCACCTCCGGGGATGAACACCACAACGGGCAACTTTTCTGCTGCCTCCGGGGCCTGCACGCGCAGTTGGAAGGCTTCGGGGGACTGGGGCACCTCGCCGTTGGCTGTCCCTAGCAAGGCATTCAGCGTGCCCGGCAACTGGGGGAATGCCAGCGGCTCGACGGGGTCTGGAAGCCTTTCACCTGGTGAGACCACGGGACTCGCTTCAGCGAACCTGTTGTCAGGGTTAGACAGTCGGGCGTACTGGACCGTCAGATCTAAGGCGGTCATGGGAGGAACTCGTAATCGTCGGCGTCGACATTCTCCGTAATGCGCCAGTACTCGGTGGTCTTGAACGGCCACACCTGGGAGACGCGGTTGAACCGGTTCTTGTACCAGGTCTTCACGTAGGGCTGGCCCCAGGTCATTTTCTCACTTTCGGCATCGACCCAGGCCATGTGCTTGTCCAGTGCCTCTTGCTTCAGATCCAGGGCGCGTACATCGCGCTCCAGGATCTGGTGGATTGCCTCGACGGTGTACTCTGCAGCGCGCTCAATCATGAAGTGCAGTCCACCGGCGACCACCCCGCCGGTGTTCGGTCCCAGCAGCATGAACAGATTCGGGAACCCCGGGACGGTGATGCCGGCGAAGCCCTTGGCGTCTCCACTCCAGTAGTCATGGATCTCGACGCCGTCACGTCCGACGATCTCGATGGGGTCCAGGTAGTCTGACGGGCGGAATCCGGTTGCGTATATGACGACATCGACCTCGAGTTCCCGTCCGTCACCGGTGACTACCCCGGTTTCGGTGAAGGACTCCAAGCCTTCGGTGATGACCTCAGTCTGCGGCTCTCGCAAGGCTGCGGCCCAAACGCCATTGTCGCGCAGCAAGCGTTTTGCCGATGGCGGATACTGCGGAATGGCTTTCTCCAGAAGATCAGGGCGGCCCTCGTACTGCTCGCGCATGCGTTCAATGATGGATTGCCGGAACTCCTCGTTGGCCTTCGAAACGCTCAGTGGGGCCCCCTCCCAACCCTCTTCGGCCGTCGCTATGTGGAGCCTTCCCTCGATGCCGCCGGCTGTGACGAAGAGACGAAACAGCTGTCCGTAGGCCGGCACTCTCTCGTGCAACCACTGAGCGGCGTCAGACATCCGGTTGTGGTACGTCGGTGCGGGGAGCATCCACGGTGCGCTGCGCTGGAACAGATACATCCTGTCCACGTCGCCGATTACCGCCGGGACGATCTGATAAGCGGAGGCGCCCGTGCCGATGACCGCGACCTTCTTACCCTTCAGGTCCACCGAGTGGTCCCACTCCTGGGAGTGCATCTGGGCTCCCTTGAAGCCTTCCTGTCCGGGCCACTCCGGGATGAACGGGTGGTCCAGCTGACCCACACCGGTGATGATGGCATTGAAGCTCTCAGTGGTTTCTCGACCGGCCTTGGTGCGTGTGGTGGCCTTCCACGTGGCAGACTCTTCGTCCCAAACAGCACGCATCAGCGAGGTATTCAGCTCGATCTGCTCGACGAAACCGGCCTTGGTGGCCACCGTCTCCAGGTACTCCAGGACCTCTTTGCCGGTGGCGAACTGATGAGGCCAGTCCACGCGCTGGGCGAATGAGAAGCTATATCCGTAGGTGGGGGTATCCAGACGCACGCCCGGATAGTGGTTTTTCCACCAGGTGCCACCGATACGGTGTGAGGCCTCGATCCAGCGGTACGGTAAGCCAGCTTCCTGGAGACGGTAAGCCGCGGCGAGACCGGAAACTCCCGTACCGACGATCAAGGTCGTGAACGGCTTTTCGGGGCGGTGGTCCGGATAATCCGTGTAACTCCAGTCTGGCGAGCCGTTGCGGTCCGCTGCAGGTGCGAACTCGTGCTTCATCTGGCCCATCCAAGTAGGGTCTTGGGCTGCGCGCCCCCCGGTGAACCAGTCCAGGATCATGGCGGCGTCTTCGGCGCTGAGCTGCTGCACGCTCCGGACGCTCTCGTCCCGGATCCGCTTCAGTCCGGCGAGACCTAGTTCTTGGGCCCGCTCGACCTGCTCGGCCGACATCCCGCCATGGGGCTGCAGAACCGTGCCGAGCGGGGGCAACGGCGGCGACAGTTCTGAGGGTACGTAGGACAGGTCCTGCAGAGTGGTGGCCAGCGCTGCCAGCAACACGGGCGCCTCTGCATTGGCGACGTACTCTTGCAGTGCTTCATCCGACTCCATGATCGCCGGATATTCATCGGTCCAGTAGAGGTCACCGTTGGTTGGTTGTATTGCCATGGGTTCTCCTTGAGAAGACAATGTGGTCGGGGTGTGAAAAGTTCGGTCAGTTGAGAGGCTGACGCACGAGATGGAAACGATCGTCGAGAAAGGTGCGCGAGGCCCTGGATGGCTCGTCGTCGCTCTCCGGGAATGAAAGCCCCGGTGGCATGACCATTCGGGAAAACAACCAATGACAGAGGTCCGCCGGGGTGATCCCCGATGTGTACAGGGGTCTTTTCTTGCAGGCCGCGCCCAGGCCGATCGGGCCGGGCGCCTCAGGCGCGGGTAATCCCGTGACAACGACACTGCATTGATGAGCCCGAAATCGGGGTCCAACTCCGAGAGGTCCGCTCCGACGCCCCTCCTGGCCCATCGATGCTGCAGACGGACGTCCAGTTCCCGCACCGAGGACTCGGAAATGTTTTGCACGCACGGCCGCCCTCCGGCTTGGTTGCCAGGAAAAGTCGACAGGGCGCAGCAGGTCACCCGTTGCGTGGGCTTTTTCGACAACCCTGGTCTGAATATCAGGGTTGGCCAGCAGCAGGCCTGCCCTGAGACCGACAGGTCCTGTGTCGACCCTGATCACACCTCGCTGCGCAGCCTGGGTGCTGTTCACGGGTGCCTCCTTGCGTCGAAAGATCCTGCGGTGTGACAAGGGTGAGCGGGCGGCGGTCAAAGTCCTACCGGAGTGAATAGCGTCACATCTGAAAACACACTATGCCATAAGAATACATACCGCAATAGAGAATGCATTATGGTGCGACCGGGTGACTATCCGTACCTGTTTGAAAAATTGGGGTGGACTCGAGGCTGTCGAGGCGCTAGTGTGACGGGTGTCACGAATATATTATTTGCCGGATAGTGCAAAACGGCTTGTCAGGCCATTTGGGCGGACCAGACTTCCCAACTCTCCCAGGAGGACACCATGAGCGATGCGACTGTGGAACAGGCGCACCAATTCGACCCTCGCGCATTCCGCGAAGTGATGGGTCACTACCCGACCGGCGTTGTCGTCGTCTCGGCAATGGCCGACGATACCCCGGTAGGTATGGTTGTGGGCACCTTCAGTTCGGTTTCGCTGGAGCCGCCGTTGGTGTCGTTCATGCCCATGACCACCTCATCGACCTACCCGACGTTGCGCGGTGCGGACAATGTCTGCATCTCCGTCTTCGCGCACGATCAAATGCAGGCCTGTCGCACCCTGGCCTCCAAAGACCCAGAGAAGTTCGACAAGGTGGGATGGACCCTGTCGCCGGCAGGCGCCCCCATGATCGGCGGTGCCGTCGCGTACATCCATGGCCGTATCTCCGAGGAGGTGGAAGCCGGGGATCATTACATCACGCTCGTCGCCGTGGACGACCTTGCGGTTGATCGGGGCGTTACCCCGCTGCTTTTCTTCCAGGGAGGCTACGGCGGATTCTCCACTACTGGCCTGTCTGCCCATGTGGATGAGTCCCTCATCTCAGCCGTCCGGTTGGCGGAGGCCGCACGACCACAGCTGGATGCGCTAGCCCGACGATTTGATTGCTCGGCGGCGGCACTGGTCCAGATCAGCTCCCTTGACCAAACGATCGGTGCCACGTCCTACGGCAGGAGCATCGAGGCCGATGAACGAATCGGCGTCCGGATCCCCCTGATCCCCCCATTAGGGGAGGCCGCCGTGGCCTGGAACCCCGAGCAGGTGGATGCCTGGGTGACCAGGATCTTCCCTCAAGACGAAGAAGTGATCGCGTCTTACCGCGAGGCTGCCGGGCGCGTGCGTGAGCAAGGCTACGCGATCTCCCGCATCGATCAAGATCCGGATGGTTACGCCGAACTGGGGGAGGCGCTGGCCGAGTGGGCCGACGGAGAGCTTACCCCTGCGAGAGATCGTGCGGTGCGCACCACGATTGCTCAGAGCCGCCGGTATTTCGGCGGCTCGGTGGAGGACGGCGACTCCGATATCGATCTTGCCTCCGTTGTCGTGCCCGTGTTCGCGCCGGACACCGACCAGCCCACTCACTCCGGTCTGGTGATCAGGCTCGGCAACCTTCCGGCAAAAGTGGACGCGGCCATGGTCAAGGAATGGTCCACGGCGCTGCGGGAAGCCGCAGCAGAAGTGAGCCGCACCCTTGCCGGGTCGGCCGCCAAAGACTATAAGCGCTACGCCGCGTCCGGACTGCGCACTGCCTGAGCGGCCGAGGTACCGAATATACGGCCTCGAAACGGAATACACCAACAAACACGCCAAAGATGATGAGGAACAGGATGCCTAGTATGCGCTCTGCGTCTCAGTCAACATCACAGATCAAGGAGAGCTCAGTGGGAGCACGACGTGGACATGAATATGTCGAGGGATTGAAGGACAACCGAAAGGTCTGGTACGGGAGCGAACTCATCGATGTCACCGAGCACCCGGACTTCACGGGCTCGGTGGCCGGTTTGGCCGAGTACTTCGACTACCAGTGGGAGCACAAGGACGATCTTCTGTTTGAGAGTCCGGACAGCGGAGACCTGATCTCGGTCGCCCACCTGCGGCCTGCCAATCAGGCGGACATTGAACGGCGTCACCGGGCCTTCGACCGGTTCGCGCGCTATTCGATGGGCATGCTGGGGCGCACCCCGGACTATGTCAATGTCGTCCTGGCCGGACACGTGTCGCGTACCGACTTGTGGAAACAGGCCTCTGATCCTGTCTACTTTGAACGTATCAAGGCCTACCAGAAGTATGTGGCCGATAAAGATCTGGCGCTGACCCACACGATCGTGCACGCCAACATCGACAAGTCGATCGGCGAATTGGACGGCGCCAACGCCGACCTGACGCTGCAGGTGGTGGACCGAACCGACGAAGGCGTGATCGTCCGGGGTGCGAAGGTCCTGGCTACCCTGGGGCCGATCGCTGATGAGATCTATGTCTACCCGGCCACTCCGATCAAGCCCGGTTATGAGAAGTATGCGTTGTCCTTCGCCATCCCCGTGGAAGCCGAGGGCATCGCGATCATCTGCCGTGACCACTACGGTGTGGACGCGTCTCGCGAAGACCGCCCATTTTCCTCTCGTTTCGACGAGCAGGACGGCGTAGTGATCTTTAACGACGTGCTCATTCCGCATGACCGCATTTTCATCGACGGCGAGCTGGACCTCTACAACTCCGTCAACCAGGGAACCGCTACCGGCTGTACGCAGCAACAGACGGCTATCCGTGCTGCCGTAAAACTGGAGTTCGCCTACGACCTGCTCTCCGAAATGGTCCGTGCCACCGGCTCCCAAGGACGCCAGGACATCATCACCATGCTGGGTGAAGTCCATGGCTTCCTGGTGATGACACGGTCGATCATTGACTCCGCTGAGCGTCGGGCTCACGATTGGGGCGGAGGGGCCTACTTCGTTCACGATGATATCGGCGTGTTGCGCACGATTATGCCAGAGTGGATGATCCGGGTGAATGACATCATTAGGTCGATGGGCTCACACAATCTGCTGGCCACGCCGTCTCTGGAAGCATTCGACAACCCGGAACTGGGGCCGATGCTCGAGCGGTACCTTCCGGGTGCTGGCGACGTCAGCGCTCAGGAGCGTTCGAGGATCTTCCGCACTGCATGGGACTTCGCTGGCTCGGCGCTGGGCTCGCGCATCGAGCTGTACGAGCGGTTCTATCTCGGATCCATCGGACGTGCTCGCATGCTGGAGCACTTCAAGGCGCAGCGTAACGGGGACAAGGGTGCCGTGTGGGAGTTCCTCAACCGGCAGAAGCCATCCACCGTCGTTCAAGCGTGATCCTCAGTCATGGAGAAGACACTCACTGCGGTCCTCACCAATCATCTGGCAACAGCGGACTTTGATTCCCTGCCACCAGAGACGGTGGACCGAGCCAAAACACGGGTCCTGGATGCCGTGGGGCTGATCGCCGCTGGTGTACGTGCGGAAGGCAGCTCGTCGGTGATCGACCTGGTTACTAACTGGGGAGGTCGCCCGGAAGCAACCGTTCTGACCTCAAGTGCGAGGATACCCGCCATGCACGCCGCGCTGGTCAACGCCGTCCTGATGCGATCCTATGACTTCGAGCCGGTCGGTGCTGACCATGCGGGAGGATCACAGATTCCCTCCCACATCACCGGCACCACCGTGTCCGTGGCACTGGCCGTGGCGGAAGCCTGGAACCGCAGTGGTCGGGACCTGATCACCGCCCTGGTCTATGGCGACGATCTGGCCGCCCGACTCGGTCACGCCACGGGATTCGACGTTTACGGAGGAGGCGACAACACCGGTACGATCAATGCTCTGGGCGGTGTGGCCACTGCCGGGTTGCTGATGAGGCAGGACGCAACCACCCTGCACCACGGATTGGGCTTGGTCATCAACCAAGTCTCCGGAACCATTGATAATATCAATGACAAGTCATTGGCGTTCAAGCTTCCGATCGCTCTGTCGGCCCGCAACGCGGTGTTCTCTGCCGAGCTGGCAGCCGCCGGTTTCGGCGGCCCGGTTGACCCCATCGGCGGTCGCTTCGGTTTTCTGTCCCAGTGGAGCAGTTCGCCACAGACAGAGAAGATCACCGACGGCCTGGGGCGGGACTTCTATGCCGACGCCGTCATCAAGCCGTGGCCGACTTGCCGTGCGAGTCAGGCGTCCCTCGATGCCACAGTGCAGTTGGTTGAGGCGTATGGGATCGCCCCCGACGATGTCGACAGGATCGAGGTTCACGTCAACCCGCAGACCAAGGCAGGGTTCGTGGGGCAGGAGTTTACTGTTGGCGTCTGCCCGGAGGTCTCGGGTGCCTTCAGTATCAGGTTCGCCGTCGCCACTGCGCTGATCCACGGAACCGTGGGTCTGGAGCACATGAACGGGGGCTATATGCGCGATCCGACGTTGCAGCAGATGCTGGAGAACATTGAAATCGTCGATTCCCTTCCCCGTGGGCAGAGCCGCACGGCTGAAGTGGAGGTGACCCTCCACTCCGGCGGAAGCCACCGGGTCCGCGTGGACCAGGTCCTGGGGGATATCCACTTCGCGCCGCTGGATCGTGGACGGATCGAATCGAAGTTCCGCGGCAATATTGCGTGGAACGGCGCATTGGATGACTCCTCGGCTGACCGGCTGCTCGAGTTGATCGATGATCTGGAGAACTTGGATGACCTGTCCGAGCTGGTCCGCCTGCTGGCGAAACAGCCCGGTCACCGCTGACGTCAAATGAAAGGCCCACACAATGACTGCTAAGCCCACTCGCCGCATGGCGTTGACCACATTCCTCATCCCCGGCGGCCATCATAAGGACGCGTGGCGGCGGGAGGGGAGCCGGATCGAGGAAGTTCCCAGCCTGGACTTCATCGTCGAACTTGCCCAGATGGCCGAGAAGGCTAAGATCGACGCCGTCTTCTTGGGAGACATTGCAACCGCCAATCCGACCTTGCGCGGAGACATCAAGACCAACGGCTACTTCGAGCCAATCTCCACGTTATCGGCCATCGCCGCTCGGACAACCCATATCGGTCTGATCGGCACCATGTCGACCTCTTTCGAGAGCCCTTACACGGTGGCACGGCAAATCGCGGGCGTCGACCACATGTCCGCAGGACGTGCCGGCTGGAACTTGGTGACGTCCTTCGATGGTTTCCAGAATTATGGCTTCGACGTGATCCCCGAGCCCGCGGAACGATACAACCGTGCCCGGGAATTCGCGGATGTCGTCAAGGCACTCTGGGATTCCTGGAGCGATGACGCCATCATCGCAGATCGGGCCTCGGGTCAATTCATCAACCTTCAAGAGGTGCGCCGGATCAACCACCATGGGGAATACTTCCACGTGGAGGGGCCAGCCCCCGGACCGCGTCCACCCCAAGGGCATCCGGTGATCGTCCAGGCAGGATCTTCCGGCCCGGGCTTGGACCTGGGAAGCTCGGTGGCTGATGCGATCTATACCGCCCAGCCGGTGAAGGAGCGTTCGGTGGAGTTTTACTCGCAGTTCAAGAGGATGCTGGTTGACAAGGGGAGGAATCCGGACCACACCAAGGTGCTACCGGGCATCCTCCCGATCATCGGAGAGACCATGGGCCAGGCCAAAGAATTGGCTGCGGAACTCGGTAGCTACGTCAACTTGGAGTATGGACGACAGCAGGTCTCAGCCGGCCTTGCCGGACTGGACTTGTCCTCGCTGGACTACGACGACGTTATTCCAGCCGCATGGCTCAGCGAGGACCCCGAGCTCGGCAGTCGCTACCATGTGTTCCGTCGAAAGGTGATCGACCAGAACATGACCCTGCGCGACCTCATCATCGATATGGCCCGATCGGCTGGCCACCAGTGGATCATCGGCACGCCGCAAACCATTGCGGACACCATGGTCGACTGGTTCGATTCCGGCGCCTGCGACGGGTTCAATCTTAACTCGCCCTACAACCCGGGTGGCATGCGTCTGATGTGCGAGCTGCTGATTCCCGAACTGCAGGATCGCGGCTACGTGCGTGCCGACTACGAGGGCACCACATTACGCGAGCACTTCGGCCTGCCTCGACCGGTTGCCTGAGTCAATCTGCCGCCATCAGTTCTCTGAGGCGGTAGCTCTTCCACCTCGCCAGATATAAATGTGAAGCAGATCACAAATATATCTGTGCAACAGCTCACAAATACGTTATGGTGAAGATTATGCATTCCCGTGGCAATAGTGTCACATCCAATTAGACTGTAATGAGGAGATTAGGCGCATGAAAAAGATGACCCGTGTATCGACCCGTGGAGGCGCTCTCGCTATGGCATTCACTGGTGCCATGCTGCTTTCGGCCTGTGGGGGCGGAGGCTCTGCTGACCCCGAAGCCAATGAATCGATCAGCGTGTTGCACGCGCCCATTAACTATGAGCCGTTGTACATCGCCGAACAGGAGGGCTTCTTTGACGAGGTCGGCCTGGATGTGGAGATCCGCCCCGGTGGCACGGCTCAAGACAACTTGAGTCAGCTCTCAGGCGGATCGGCTGACATTAGCACTGTTTCCTGGGATGCCGCGGTGACCGCGACTGCGGAAGGGCTGCCCATCAAGCTGATCTCGGGGGCCGGCCTGATCTCCGATGAGATCGACACCTCCGGGGTTATTGTGCGAAAGGACAGCGGTATTACTGACCTGTCTGGGCTTGAAGGCAAAACGATTGCTTTTAACTCCCTGGGGTCTGGTGGAAACGTCCCAGTTCTGCAGGCGCTGACCGACGCTGGAGTGGACTTGGATAGCGTGGAACAGGTCGCACTGCCCTTTGCCTCGATGCGCACTTCGCTCTCGAATTCCCAGGTGGATGCGATCTTCCCCTCGGACAGCTTCTACAACCAAGTGACCTCGGACGAATCAGTTCTGGAGATCGCCAACCCTTCTCGTGAATACCGAGGTGGACTGGGTATCACCCTGTGGGCGGTCACTGAAACCTGGTTGCAGGAAAACGAGGAAACCGCTGAGAAATTCAACGAAGCCATGGGTAATGCCATTGATTTTTACAACGATGAGGCCAATCTGGATCAAGTCTACGAGATTCGCAGCCAGGTCACTGGGAATCCCATCGAAGACGTCCAGAGTCCCCTGGTCGAGCAACAGCTGGCGATTGACCCTGAGGTATCCCAGTTGACCACGGATGCGCTCGCGGAGTTCGGCATGGTTTCCAACCCCAAGAGCGTCGACGAAATCCTGTGGGAAGGAGCTCCGCGCAGCTAAACGCGGAGGAGTGACTTATGACTACTATGACCACCACCCCGACGGAGTTTCGTCGACGGCCCAGCATTAACTGGACGCTGACCCTCCAGCGGGTGATCGCCCTGGCAGTGATTCTGCTCATTTGGCAACTCGCCGTGATGAGCGGGGTCCTGCCTGGGATCACCCCCGGTGTTCTCGAGATCGTGACCTCCATCTTCACTGTGGTCACGACCTCGAATTTCTGGACGGCCCTCGGTCACACACTTTTCGCAGCGTCGGTTGGCTGGCTGATCTCCTGTGTCATCGGCGTGGTCTTGGGGCTGCTGATCGGCACGATCCGGCGTTTGGACCGGTCGACATCCCTGATCGTTGAATTCGGCAGGGCCTTCCCGACTATTGCACTGATGCCTGTGGTGATGCTGTTGCTCGGAGCCACCATGGACATGGAGATCACCATGGTGGTGTTGGCTGCGGTCTGGCCTGTCCTGGTGCAGTCGATTCTCGGATCACGGCGATTGGACCCAGACATCGTGTCCACAGCCAAGGTTTTTCGAATCCCGCGCGGCCTGTGGTTCCGCAGGGTGCTGCTGCCAGCGGCATTGCCTTTCATTGCCACCGGTGTCCGCATCTCTGCGTCTATTGCCATCTTGGCTGCCGTTGGCGTCGAGGTCCTTACTCAGGTGCCCGGGCTGGGGCGGCTGATTACCCTGGCCCAAGAGGCTGAGCGCTGGGACAATGCGTTTGCCTACCTGTTCTTTGCCGGCGTCTTCGGATGGCTGGTGGCATCTCTTCTGGGCTGGGCTGAATCACGACTGCTCCGCTGGAACAGGCAGAGCGATGACTGAGAACTCCACTGCCCGCATTTCCGCCCCTGGCGATGACCACCGGATCATCGCGCTCGAGCTCTTCGGGAGCGTTGCATGAAATTCTTCACCAATATACTGTGGTGGCTCTGGCTACCGGTCTTGCTGGTCACGGTGTGGTGGTTCGCTTCGGCGAACAGCACCAACCTGTTTATCCCGCCCCTCTCAAAGATCCTTGAGGTGACGGCCCGAGACCTCGGGAATGGCGTCCTGATTGAGGCCATGAGTGTGAGTCTGTTCAACCTTGCCTTGGGCCTACTTATCGCGATCGTGGTGGGGGTGACCTTGGGCCTGATCCTGGGTGAAACCAAACGGCTGCGACTGATCCTGGAACCATACATCCATTTCGTGCGCTCCGTACCCCAGTCGGCCCTGGTTCCGCTGATCATCGGCATCTTCGGATTAGGGTCGACGTCCAAGATCTACGCGGTGGCGTTTGCCTGCGTCTGGCCGATTCTGCTGAACACCATCGATGGAAGCCTGGGCGTGGAGGTCGGCGCGCGTCGAGTCTCTCGCGTTTTCGCCATCCCGCGGATGCTCTATTACCGCCGTGTGGTACTCCCGGGGGCCATGCCTCAGATTATCGCTGGTATCCGTGTTGCCCTGCCGATCGGCATCGTCGTCATGGTGGTCGCCGAGCTCTTCGCCTCAAATGTGGGGCTGGGCTTCTACATCCTGAATTCCTCCAGCACCTTCCAGATCCCGGAGACCTGGGGCGGGGCGTTACTGGTGGGTGTCATTGGCTACATCTTAGTGGTCGGTTTCAGCTTAATTGACAAGCGAATCCTGGCCTGGTACTACAAGTCCGCCGCTCGCTGATCCGCCCCGAGACCTTCTCAAAGGAGTCTGAACCATGTCCAACAACGCAAACGAAAGCGTCCACACAGGGACGCTGACCACTCTCGGCGGAGACGTCCTGCTGCGCGTCAAAGATCTCTCGCTGGGCTACGGCGAGGGTGCTACCGAAAAGCGGATCATCGAGGACCTGAGCCTCGACGTCGGCAACGGTGAATTCGTCTCGATCGTCGGCCCATCCGGTGTCGGCAAGACCACCCTGCTCAGAGGTCTGTCCGGCTTGCTCAAACCTAAGACTGGTCAGGTCATCGTGAGTGGGGATCCTCTCGCCGGTCCTCATCACGACGTGGCTGTCGTCTTCCAGGACTACTCACGGTCCCTGATGCCGTGGATGACCACCCGCGAGAACATCGCCTTCCCGTTGCAGGGGCGGGGTCAGAAGAAGGCCGTGCGCAACCGGGCCGCCGACGAGGCGCTGGAAGCTGTGGGGTTGGCCGGTCAGGGGGACAAATACCCGTGGGAGATGTCGGGAGGCATGCAGCAACGTGTGTCTATCGCCCGCGCCCTGGCATACAACGCAAAGGTGCTGCTGATGGACGAGCCGTTCGCCTCGGTCGATGCCCAGACCCGATTTGATCTCGAAGACCTAGTGATCGACCTGCGCGAGAAGCTCGGCGTCACGATCATGCTCGTCACCCACGATGTGGATGAGGCCATCTATCTGGCAGACAAGGTGATCGTCATTGCTCAGACGCCGGCGACCGTCGTCGACGTGATCGAGACGGGGTTCGGCACGCATCGTGACCAAGTCGCCACCAAAGCGGATCCGCGCTTCCAGGACGCCCGTGGGCGCATCCTTACACGTTTGCGCAAGTAGCAGAGCGTCCCGCGGCGCACGGGTTCGCCAGCTTGGCGAGTTGTTCCCCGTGGAGAAGCGGGCCACTGAACAGCCTTGTTTGCCGCGATCTCAGTCTGGGCGCCTAGTCGAGCCTTGAAGGTTTTCAAATTGGAGAGCGGGGACATCCAGTGCGGACATAGTTGGTAGGCCCTCCAAATGCAACCTGGTGTCCCATGCGCCCTCGTCGAGCATCCAGGCCATTTGCCATTTCATTGTCAACTCGTCCCAGGCTCGCTTGAAGTGCAACGATAAGGTCGACGGGATTGAATTCGTTGAGCAGTCACGTTGGGGTCAATGCCGTAGCCCACCAGCTTTATTAGCAGGCAGATCACATACCTATGGAGGGCAGGCGGGAACTCAGGTTCAGGGCCGTAGGGCCTCGGGCAAGAATCCTACCTCGACAATGTAGTCCATGGACTTCGTGTAGTGCTCCCTCAGCAGCCGTCCTGCGAGGGGTGCGTTCCGGTCCAGTACCGCTTGAAGTATTTCCCGGTGTTCCTGGTTCATATCGCGACTGGCCGACTTGTCCGAGTGCGCCGACCAGCGACGGTGCAGAGAATTTTCGTCTGCAAGCACGGAGGCGAGGTTGATCAGGACTGGCAGCTGGCACGCCGAGAGCATTTTCTTGTGAAACTCATCGTGCGCCTCGACCCATTCAGGGTTCAGTACGCCCCCACTCTCTTCCGCGAATCGGGGCGTGCGTTCGAGCATGTGGTGTGCGGCGAAGACTTCGGACTCCCACTGCAGGTCACCGCGTTCAATGGCAAGTTGGATGCCGAACTCCTCGGCTCGGCATCGAAGCTCGTTGAAGTCCTGCAACTCGTCCGTGGAGATCTGGGAGACGAAGAAGCCGCGATTGGGTTTGAGCTCCACCAGTCGATCACCGGAGAGCCGTGCGAGTGCCTCTCGGACGACAGTGCTGGAAGTCTCGTAGTGCTTGGATAGTGCAACGAGCTGCAGGTTCTGCCCTGGACGCCAGTGCCCGGCAAGGATGTCTTTGCGTATCTGATCGCGTACGCCGGTGCTGAGGGTCTCAGATTTTCCACGTCGTGACATGATTGCAATATACGCGAGAAAGTGCAAAACCCGCGCATTTGCCGAAGATTGACCGTGTTGCCCGAAGGGTGGCTACCTGCGGTAGTGCGAGGGCCAGGCGCCTGTTCTTCGACAGGCGTGTCGTTCTAGGTCCTATCTTGAACGGTTTCACTGTGAGCCGTAAGTCAGCTGTAAATCGGAGTGAGGGCAGGGCTCTGGCATACATGTCGAAAAGCTGAGCTCCCTTGTTTCAGCGATCATGGCGAGCTGGCCAGAGGCCGATTGGCAATGCTGCCACACTCAATTCAACGCGAACCTCCTCTCTGTGGCCCCGCACGAGAGTCGACCGCCTTCTTCGCGGCATACCGCCCTGAAGAGCCGAGAGGAACTCGGGAAGAGGCGCGGAACTATTTGTCCCTCAATGGGTGACAAAGCATAACGCGAACAAGCTCGCAATCATCGAGAATCGTCACCTGCGTGCGGTTCCTGTACAAGTCGTCTGTCAGGTCCGCCGAGGTTGGGCACAAGGCTGGTTCCGATAGAGTTGTGGCCGGTTATCGCGCAAGAATCTTATATATGCAGATCCTCATCTATGAGGGCAACGGCCGACTCTGTCGTCACCTAATGCACAGCACCATTAACCCTGGGCATGACGTGCCTGGTCCGAGTATCTCGAGTGATGCAGGTTTACGCCATATTCGTTCGTGACAATCGTGACCTTGTCGAAAGCCTTGCCGCGGATTCGCGAGAATGATGGACTGTGCAATGGGCATGTCCATTCAGCCTGGGCCTGTCCGGCAAGCCGACGCTGAGCTCGAGGATGCAGCTGCAGAAATCAACGTTCGACCATGAAAGTCTCTGAATCGGGCCTCGCGAAACGACTCAGGGCTCTAATGGAGCCTTGTTTGAATGTCGGGTGTTGCAACGGGTACCAGAATCCAAGCGGTACGCGCCGGAGCGGTGTTATCCACCATCGTTCGTCTTCGACTTCACTCTGGCGCCGGCGACGACACTGGGTGCTATGGAGACTATCCCGGGAAGTTCGCTCACCCCTCGGACGGTGACCGGATGGTTTCCCATGATCTATGCTTCCCCTGTCAATGGTTGAAATCAAGGACGTTAACGCATGGTTGCTGCGATGAGCTGGACGATGTGTTGCCGATGCCTTAAAACCCGCGAGGCCGACGATCACATTGAAAGGCGTTCTCGACGCCGAGCGACGCAGTGCCGACATTTCGATCCCTTGCCGGCCCGTCAAAATCGACATGCTCACACGGGCAGTGAATTGCGGTCGTTTGGAACTGAGAGTTTGCTCTCGTGGATACCCGATCCTGCGATTCGATACCGGCCGACGGCGGCCATGCGTCGTGCGCGTCAGCTTGGACTGTCTATTGGGCCCCTAGAATCGACGCTTCGTGATGCTCTCGCATTCGAAGAATTACGGGGAGGCCCAGTCGGAGCTGGCCTTCGTGACGAAACCGAACGATGGCTTCGTGAAGAACTCGATCTCTGTGATGACGCCCGCAGTAGCAAACACTCCGCCGAAAACATCGCATGACGTCGAAAGACGCTGACGTTGGCACGGCGTGTCGACGCCGTTCTGAGGAATACATAGAACGGCTCGGAGCTCTGGACGCGATGTCTCCTGTTGACCGTGACACCATCGCTGCCTGGGCGACAACGGTCGACGGCCCCATCATCGACGCCGGCTGCGGTCCGGGCCACTGGACGGAATTTCTCCGTGACCAAGGTGCATCGATTCAAGGAATCGATCTGCTGCCAGAATTCATTGACTCTGCGCGGGCTCGATTTCCCCAATCGACGTTCAGGCAAGGGTCGATTGAGGATCTTCCCTGCGAAGCATCCTCGGTGGCCGGCATTCTCGCCTGGTACTCAGTGATCCACCTGAAACCGGACCGGCTACCTGTCGTCGTTGCAGAATTTACGCGCTGTCTCCGGACGGGCGGATCGCTGTTCCTGGAGTTCTTTGAGGGTCCCACGGTCGAAGCCTTCGACCACGCGGTGACGACTGCCTACTTTTGGCCGGTCGAGACGATGTCCCAGCTCTTGCATGAGGCGGGGTTCCGCATCGACGCGGTGCAGTTGCGGACAGACCCGGGACGTCGACCCCACGCTGCCATTGAGGCCACACTTACGCGGTGATGGCATTCCTTGATCTTGCCCACAGCAGCACTGGAATGAGCAGCAGCGCCAGAATTCCACCGCCCAGTGAGAGAACCTGGAAGCTGGTGGCGGACATGACCATTCCGGACATCGCACCACCACCGGCGCCGGAAAGCGCGATCAGCACGTCGATGGTGCCCTGGGTACGGGGACGATTCTGCGGCACCGTCGCATCAACCACCAGCGCGGTGCCCGCGACCAGGCCGAAGTTCCACCCGATGCCGAGCAGGACGAGCGCGAGGATTAGTAACCCGAGGGAGTCTCCAGGGGCGGTGGCAGCGAGCACACCTGCCAGAAGCAGGGTGACGCCCGCGGCGACGACCATGGGCGTGCGGCCCAGCTTGTCGACCAGAATGCCGGTGACGAGGGACGGCAGCCACATGGCCCCGATGTGCATACCGATGACCAGTCCCACGGCGGCCATTTCGTGGTGATGGGCGCGCATATGAATCGGCGTCATGGTCATGATCGCGACCATGACGATCTGCGTCAGCACCATCACGGTCGCACCCAGATAGGCGCCGATCCCAACCTTGGGGGTCGACCCGTTACCAGCATTGTTGTTGGTCGCCGCGGCTGCCTCGGCCGCCATGCGCTGTGCCAGGAGGAATGGATCGGGGCGGAGGAACACGAACAGCACCAGTCCTGCCGCACTGTACGCCACGGCGGCCAGGATGAAGGGCCCGGCCAGCGTCGGGACTCCCACTGACTCGGCGAAGCGCCCCATCGGCTCGATGAGGTTCGGCCCGGCAACGGCGCCGACGGTGGTGGCGACCATCGCGAGGCTGGTGCCGACACCGCGTCGATGTGCCGGTGCCAGATCGGTGCCGGCATAGCGCGTCTGAAGATTCGTGGCCGTCCCGGCGCCATAGATGAAGAGGGCAACGAACAGCAGCGGAAGACTATTGAGAACGGCGGCTGCGACCACGCCGACCGCTCCGAGTCCGCCGGCGAGGAATCCGTAGGCCAGCCCGACACGTCGACCGAATCTTTGTGTGGACTGGCCGACCAGGAACGCGGCCAATGCCGACCCGAGGGTGAACAGCCCCGTCGGCAGTCCGGAAAGGGCATCGGAGCCGAACATGTCTTGGGCCAGCAACGCGCCGACCGAGATTCCGGCGGCGAGTCCGGCGCCGCCCAAGATCTGACTAAGAATGACGACAGTCAGAGTGCGCCGGTGGACGCGGGCGCGTTCGGATTCGGCGACGGGGGAGAGTTGGGCGGCTGAGGCCTCAGGCGACGTCAAGACGGATCTCCTTGTTGGCCCGCCATTCCATCACGCCACCATTGAGCGCTTTGGCGTCGAAACCGTGGGCGCGGAGCAAAGCAGCTGCTTCGCGTCCCAACCGGCAGAGCTGCCCGCGGCAGTAAATGATCACTTCGCGGTCGGTCGGAATTTCATCGAGTCGGTTCTCGATCTCGGCCAGTGGGAGGGACACCGCGCCGATGTAGTGGCCTGCCTCGTATTCCTCGCGTGGTCGGACATCGATGACGAATGCCTCGGCGCTCACGGTCGTCGGGTCCACGACAGGGGCCTGAGCCTGAGGGCGATTCAGATAATCATTGACGACGCTCTGCAAGCGGGGGTGCCTGTTCAGCGCAACTCGTTTCGCCGCCGTGTAGAGCTCTGCCACGTCGTCGCCGCTGAGGCGGTAGAAGATTTTGGTCCGCTCGCGCCGCTTACTCACCAGACCCGCGTGGTGCAGCGTCTGCAGGTGAGCGGACACGGTGGTGAGACCCCTGCCCGTCATCCGAGCGATCTGTTCCACCGAGTGCTCGCCCTGAGCCAGAAGTTCCAAAAGCTCGAGCCGCCGTCCATTCGCCGTCGCTTTGATCAGTTCGGCGAAGACGTCGAACACCTCCGAGCGCTCCTCAGCTCCATTATTCCATGCATCCATGGAATAAGACAATAGGCTAGCCCTTGCATGGAGGCAAGAGGTGGAGACGCAATGGGCCGCGCATCGTTGTGTATGGCATAAAGGGAGGATCGCCGGGAGTACCAATTATTGGTAAAATTGTGTCATGGCTACGAACACATCGATTAGTTTGGATGATCACTTCGCCGAATTTCTTGCAGAGCAAGTTAAAGGCGGACGCTATCGGTCGGCGAGTGAAGTTATTCGAGCTGGCCTTCGACTGCTGGAAGAGCGCGAACTCCAGATGTCTGCCTTGCGTTCCTCGCTACTGACTGGGGAGGAGAGTGGCGAGTCGGAAGAGTTCGACTTTGATGCGTTTATCGCCAGCAAGACCTCGTGAGTGGATTGAGGCTGAGGCCGGCTGCGCAAGGGGACCTCTCGTCAATATGGGATTTCACCGAGGTTCGTTGGGGTGTTCTTCAGGCTGAGCGATACATGAGCGAAATTCGAGTGGCGATGGAGCATATTGCGCAAGATGCCAACGCGGGGCGTTGTCGTGATGAGGCTCGCCAAGGATATCGAAGCTATTCCGTCAGCAGGCATGTCATTTTCTACATTCCTCGTGATGAATTTGTCGATGTGATTCGCGTGCTGCATCAGCGAATGGATTTCAGTCGACATCTTTGATGCCCGCCTAGGGGCAGCGCCACGTCGAGACTTCCGTTCGGATCATGGTCTACTGACCGGCGATTCGGTTGATGGTGCTGAGCAAGGTGGCGAAAGTCTTTCGTCCTTCCGGCGTCAGTCGCACGAGGGTGGTTCCGTAACGGGTGCGTCGTTCTTTGGTGACGGCCACCAGCCCGCGTTCTTCGAGGTCGCGGACGATTTTCGACAGCTCCGAGGTCGAGAGTTCGGTGGACTCCTGCAGAGCTGGATAATCCGCTTGCTCCACCTGATTGAGATGGGCGAGTGTGACGAAGCGCTTGGGCGCAATGAGGTGTGCATCGAGATCTTGATGGGCCATAGATTTCTCGAATCTTCAGCGCCGTATCAGCAGGACGAGATAGAACACTAGCCACGCTGCCGGGGCGAGTCCGGCAAGGATGAGCGACTCAGGGAAGGGTGCCGTGTCGCCCCGGGTGATGCCGCGCCAAAGAGGGATGATCATCCAGACCGTGAAGACGACGACGGCGATATTCGCCTGCAGGCGCGGTTCGTTCGGGCGGCCGAGGCGGCGCGACAGCCAGAGGTTGGACGCGATCAGTGCGAAGGCGGCCGGAATGATGGCAAGCCACGGGTGGCCGCTCAGGGCGAGCAGTCCGGAGGTGAGGGAGCACACGATCATGGCCGCAGTGCTGAGGTGGTCGAGGGTG
The DNA here is from genome assembly GCA_052084925.1 of Micrococcaceae bacterium. Classification (GTDB taxonomy): domain Bacteria; phylum Actinomycetota; class Actinomycetes; order Actinomycetales; family Micrococcaceae; genus CmP2. Next base: position 52,982 of record JBQDEV010000007.1, on the reverse strand, counting down.
CTGAAGTGCCGCCGCGGTCGATGGGGTACGGAGTTGAGCAGCTCTCGTGCGTCCTCGGTGCTGAGCGTGGTTTTTCCCGTGGTGTGTGAAGCGCCGTCGTGCGTCATGTGTCCAGCATGGCAACTAATTGCAAAAAGTGCAAGTAGTAATTTCTGCGTCCGACGCGGTCGCTATTTGGTCAGCGAGCACTGTATGGTCAGTACATGCTGACTATTACTTCGCGCTTGGATGTCATGAATCGCCTAGGACGTGCCATGGCCGATCCGACCAGGTCTCGCATTCTTCTCGCCCTGCTCGAGGCAGCGAGCTATCCGGCTGTGCTTTCGCAGGAGCTCAACCTCACCCGCTCGAATGTGTCCAATCATCTGAGCTGCCTGCGTGACTGCGGGATCGTCGTCGCCGAACCCGAGGGGCGGAAGACGCGCTATGAGATCGCCGATCCGCACCTCTCCGCGGCTCTGAACGCTCTCGTCGACGTCACCTTGGCCGTGGACGAGGACGCCGTGTGTCTCGACGCCCGCTGCTCGGTGCCGGGATGCTGCGACTCCCCGGTGGAATCGTGACCGCCACCGTCGCAGCGGCTCCGAGTGTGGAGCGTCGCCTCCTTCTGCGACGGCGCATCCGCCTGATCGTGGCGATCACGATCACTTGGAACGTCATCGAGGCAGTGATCGCGCTCATCGCCGGCGTGGAGGCCTCGTCTGCGGCACTGATCGGCTTCGGGCTGGATTCCACTGTGGAGGTGATGTCTGCCGCGGCCATCGCGTGGCAGTTTGCCTCCCCGGATCCCGCGCGGCGCGAACGTACCGCGCTGCTGATCATCGCGGTGTCCTTCTTCGCGCTGGCGGCCTACGTGAGTTTCGACGCCGTGATCGCGCTCGCCGGATGGCGTGAACCCGAGCACTCAACGGTCGGCATCGTGATGGCCGCCCTGAGTCTGGCGGTGATGCCCTTCCTTAGCTGGTTCGAGCGACGTACCGGTCGGGAACTGGGCTCAGCATCCGCGGTGGCCGATTCGAAACAGACACTGATCTGCACCTACCTCTCCGCCGCGCTGCTCGTCGGGTTGCTGCTCAACAGTCTGCTGGGGTGGGCGTGGGCCGATTCCGTGGCGGCTCTGGTGATCGCCGTCGTTGCGGTGCGCGAAGGAATGGAAGCGCTCCGAGGGCGGTCGTGCTGTGCATGTCAGGTGCCCAGGTAGAAGCGAGCGGCGTTGCCCCAGAACACTGCGTCGACCTGCTCGGCGGTGAGGCTCTGGACGATCACCTGCAGGTCCTCGTCGTGGAAGGGGCGCCGGGCGCGGGTGGAGGGCAGGTCGGTGCCGACCATCAGCGCCGTCGGATCCACCTCGACGATGGCGCGGATCGTGTCAGCCGGGTCGAGGTCGACGCGGCCGAATCCGGTGGCTTTGACCTTCACCCCCTGCTCGACGAGGCGCAACAGGGCCGGGAGGCCGTCGTCGTGCATGCCCAGGTGGTCGATGCTGGCCGCGGGCAGCGCGGCGATGCGGGCCGAGAGATCCGCGTCGATGGTGCGGGCATCGATATAGAGTTCGGCGTGCCAGCCGGCGAGATCGTGCACGCGGCGCGCGAGTCCTTCCAGGTCATCGAGGGACGCGGATCCGCCGCGAGCGATGTTGAACCGCACCGCACGGACCCCGGCGTCGTGAAGGTCAAGAATCTCCTGGTCGCCGGTCTCGGTGGGGATCTGCGTGACACCGACATAGGTGGGGCCGAGATGCTGCAGTGCGTCGAGGAGGTATCCCTGGTCGAACGCCTGGAACGATCCGGAGACCACGGCGCCGCCGTGAATGTTCAGGCCGTGGACGCGGCGTCGATAATCATCGACGGTGAAGGGCTCCGGCATGAACCCGTTGTTCTCCACCAGCGGGAAGCGGGGATCGATGATGTGCAGGTGCGTATCGAAGAGCCGGGGTGTCGAGGTGTGAGTCAAGCGAGATGTCCTTTGTTGGGCGAAGCCCCCAGGCTATCGCTGCCGATCAGCGGCAGGCCATCGACCAACTCCTGCAGCTGCAACACCGAGCGCGGGATGAACTCGGCCAGGGTGAGGCCGACGACGTCTGCTTCACCGGCCACATCCGCGACGATGCGGTGGACCTGTTTGCGGGACAGTCCGCCGGGAACGGCGCCGAGCCCGAGCACGGCTTCATTGCTGTCAACCACGTCGACGTCGATATGGATGGCGACCTTGGACGCCCCCGCGGCGGTGAGCCAGTCGAGCAGCGGCCGGGTGGAGGTACGAAGCTCGTTCGGTCCGAAGGCAGTGAGTTGCCATTCCTCGAGGTGGGCGAGTGCGTCGGCCTCGCCGTCGTGAAGTCCGGCGTAGGCCAGGCGCGCAGGCGGTACGGTCGCCGGGAGCAGTTCGGTGATCTCGGGGTCCCCGTGCCCCAGCAGGGTCGAGACCGCCATGGCATGGTAGCCGTCGTACCCGGTGTCGGCCGTGTCGCTGTCGGGGTGGGCGTCGATCCAGATGATCGCCAGATCATCACCGTACCGTTCTTGCAACGCGGCGAACGGGGCCACACTCACGGAACACTCGCCGCCTAAGGTGAGGACCCGTTCGGGGGCGTGCTCCTCCAAGATCCGAAGGGCCGAGCGGAGTCCGTGGATGACGGCGTTCCGGGACTCGATTCCGGCGGTCGAGCCTTGCTCGTCGTCGGGTACATCGACGACGGCGGACGGACCGGAATGTTCGGGCAGCACCGCGTCCAGCACGCGAGCACCCACAGCGTAGCCGCGGTGGGCGCGCACCGGATTCACTTCGGGGACGAGTTCGGCGGCGTTGTCCGCTGAGGCCCCCTGCCATTGGGGCCAGATCAGTCGCAGGTGGCCGGTGAACGAGGTCGAAATTTCAGAATCACTCATGAGACGATGTTCCAACCTTCCCCTCCGTGGGAAGGTCAAGCGGGCCGGAGGTGGAGAGCCATGAAGATCGGAGCGTTCGCCGAGCTGACAGGGGTGTCGGCCAAGTCGCTGCGCTATTACGAGGACATGGACCTGATTCGTCCATCGCGGCTGGCCAACGGGTATCGGGACTATGCCAAGGAGATGGCACATCGGGTCCAGACCATCCGCGAGCTGCTCTCCAGCGGGGTGCCCACGCGCCTGATCATCGAGATGATTCCGTGCCTCGACGACCCCGACAAGCAGATGGCCGAGGCTGCCGACCCTGAACTCTTAGGTCAGCTCATCGAACAGCGCGACCGCATGACGGCGCGCATCCACGTGCTGCGCACTCATCGCGACGCTTTGTCTGCCTTCATTGAGCGAGCTACCGATGCGGCCTCATCGGCCCCGGCGCGAAACCCGTGACTCAGCCTGGCGTCACGGGCGGGCGCCTTCTTCGGGGTTGAGCTGGGCCGCGGCGGCTGCGCGGTGCTCCGGATCGCCGGTGGTGAGTGCAAAGAGAGCGTAGGTAACGGGTGCGAGGCTGAAGAGTTCGGTGCAATGCTCAGCGAACTGCGGCCCCACCCGACCGCCAGCCGCCACATAGCGATTCACGGTCTCGCCGAATGCGGCGTCGGAGACGCTGGCACGGTGGAAAGCGAAGTCTTGTGCGGGATCTCCGATGGAGGCCGTGGTCCAGTCGAGTACACCGACAATCTCCTCACCGGACATCAGCAGATGGGCCGGATAGACCTCGCCGTGGGTGAGAACAGAGTAGTCCGGCCAGTAACTGTCATCCCCGAGCCAGCTCAACCACCGTTCGTAGAGACTCGGGGAGAGGGAGAACTCCGCGGCGACCTCGGAGATATTCTCTCGAATGGACTCACGGTGCTGGCTGGGGGTCAGCGCAGTGATGCCGGTGCCCTCGACTGTTTCAGCAGGGATCGAATGCAGTTGTGCCAGTAGGGTGCCGAGGCTGTGGCTGAACACGGGGGAGTGCTCGTCGAAGTGCCACTTGGGGGTGCCGTCGGGTTGGAGGGTCAGGCCGGGCTCGCCGGGCAGCAGCGGGTAGGCAATGAGCGTGCTGGTGTGAATGCGCCACTCCGGGACGGCAACGGATAGATGGGGTGCGATACGCCGCAATACCCGGCCCTCGACGTCGGCCCGGGGCATCACGTCCGCGCGTCGGGGGATGCGCAGCACCCAGTGCTGACCATCGGACGCCTCGGCGAACGCCACCTGAAAGTCGAGGCCGAGCTCGTTGATGCTGACGGTCTCGGGAACGATGTCGAGGTGATGCTCGGCGGCGAGCCGAGCGATGGACGCGGTAGCTGCGACGGGCGAAACCATGGGTCGGAGTATGCCACACGTCACCGAACTCTGACGAGGCGTCCTCCTTGGAGACACTCCTGTACGGCTACTCGAGTTCAGTGCGGCTCTTGCGGCCAGATGGTCACCGACTGGGCACTTGCACGATTCCAGGTGAACAGGGTGAGATGCCACAATCCAGGGCGCCTTCGGGACGGATCGATCAGTCCCTGCGCCCCGAGCTCTTCGAGACGGCGTCGCACCAGCCAGGACGGCGGCGTTTGTCCTGCGGCGAGATGAGCCTGCCAATCGCCCAGAGCGTCCTGAGGGTCGACGCCCAGGTGCGCCATCGTCTCGGTGTCGCGCAGGTCAGCGACGGCGAAAGCGTCCACGGTGAAGGTCAGTAGTTCCAGGCCCTGCGGGTTCCGTGATGAGTGTTTGATCATCGCGGCCTCAACTCCTTCGATCGAGGAGCTGAGGTAGAGCGTCGGCTCCTTCGCCGACGAGTAACGGCCCGGGGCGTGGGAACCTTCCAGCACCGATGCGGCGTAGGTGGGATCGACGGCCTTGTAGAAGGTGCCGGCCACGGGGACGAACAGCGATTCAGCGGGTGCCACGCATGACCCCGCGCCACTCGATGACCGCCAGCAGCAGGGCCAGGGCCAACCAGGCCGCACCCCACCAGCTCGCTGAACCTTCGACGAGTGCGATGACGTTGTAGGCGCCGATGAGTCCAACCAGGCCGGTATAGAGCCAGGCCTTGCGGCGGCGCTTGACCTGTGGGTTGGCGCTGAATTGATCGGCATAGGCGGCGGGGTCGCCGAACTCCGCGGCCAGTGGCTGCTGGGACTCTCGGGCGTGAGACTGGGCCTCGGTGACAATCTCGCGGGCACGGGCATCCGTCACATCACCGCGCGCCCGCAGGGCCGCACCGAGAGCGTCGAGCCACTCCTGCTCGCCGACGGGCGCGGCGGGGTAGGGCGGTGTCGGTCGCGCGGGCCAGAGCTGGGCGAGACTCCAGGCCAGCACCGCGTAGCCGACGACGCAGCCGAGCATGCCGAGCAGGACGTTGCCGTCCAGGGCCACCTGGTTGCCGAGCGCAAACACTCCGACGGTGACTGCTGTGCCCAGGGCAATGGCGACGACGGCGCCGACAACCCCCAGCGCATGCGAGCGTGTCCTCCGGGTGCGGGTGAAGGCAGCCTCCATGGCCCGGCAGGCCACCGCCAGCGACACGGGCGCCAGGAGGTGAGACAGTGTCATCGTGTCTCCCCAGGACGCGGAGAGCACCAGGTAGAGGAAGAAGAGTCCGCTGAAGATGCTGGCGATCACCAGCGACTCGATGCCGAAGTCCCGCGGGGTCAGCGGCTGCGGTGCGGTAATGACGAGACCCTCTTCGCGCCAGCGCGCTCGCTGCTCACGATCCCAGCGGCGGGGTGAGCCGAAGAGCTCCTCTGGGGACTCCTGGCTCTCGGCAAGGCGGTCGGCCGTCTCCTCGAGAGCGGCGACGATGCGCTCTTCGGCGACATCCTCGATCACCATCGTGCTTACCGCTTGCCAGGCCCAGCGTCCGTCGGCCGGTTCGTGGCGGGCGGCCTCGATGCGTCCGATGGCCGCGGGGATGCGGCGTGTTTCCTTCGCCATCAGGAATCCTCCTTCGTCGTGAACCCCGGCGCGGAGCCGAGTGCGGCGACGAGCTGGCCCCACGCGGACAGCTCGTGGGCGAGGCGCTCGCGTCCGACATCGGTGAGTCGGTACATGCGGCGGCCGGGTCCGCGCTCGCTCTGGGTCCAAGCGGTCTCCACCGCCCCGGACTCCTCGAGTGAGGCGAGCAGGGGATAGAGCGATCCGCCCTTGGGGCGTCCGAGGCCGCGGGCCGCGAGGCGCTCGCCGATGGCATAGCCATGCAGATCTTCCTCGGCGAGGACCGCCAGTACGGCGGTACCCCAGGCCGCCCGGATCCAGGGGGTCGGCCACAGCGTTTCAGGCTCGGACATGTATCTAAGTATATAACCTATCTAGGTACGGCGGGCAAGGTCTGGTGCGAAGCGTGTGAAGCACATGAAGTTGTGATCACACTTGTGCCGTGTTTTTGGCGGGATTTCAGGCGAGTTCATTCCGAGCGATCCAACTAAGTGATCACAGTCCTACAATGGTGGGCGGACCGAACTCGCGCTCCGAGCGCGCCGACGAAGGAAGACTGAGTCATGCTCAAGAGAATCATCGTGATCGCACTGGCCTATTTCGGGGTGACGGTCGGTGCAGGCTTCGCCTCGGGACAGGAGATCCTGCAGTACTACGTCTCCTATGGCTGGTGGGGCATTGCCGGGGCCGGCGTCGCCCTGGTGGTCATCCCGCTCACCGCGATGTCGATCCTGCAGTACGGCAGCTACTTCCGCGCGGAATCCCACGGCATGGTGTTCGACTCCATCGCCACCAAGGTGATGGCGAAATTCTTGGATTACTCGCTGACGGTCGCACAGTTCTGTATCGGTTTCGTGATGCTGGCCGGGGCGGGATCCAACCTGAACCAGCAGTTCGGGCTGCCGCTCTGGGTGGGGTCGACCCTGATGATCGTGCTCGTGCTGTTCTCGGGCATGCTCGACGTCGACCGCGTCACCAACATCATCAGTGCGATCACCCCGGCAATGGTGGTGCTGCTCGTGGTGGCTGCACTGTCGGCGATTTTCTCGTTCGACGGCTCGATTCAGGAAGTTCATGACTACGCGATCGAGTACGCCGCCTCGGCGCTCCCGAACTGGATGCTGGCAGCCCTGAACTACATCGGCCTGGCCATGTTTAGCGGCATCGCGATGGCGATCCTCATCGGCGGATCGAATTGGAGCCCCCAGGTGGCCGGCTGGGGCGGATTCCTGGGCGGTGCTTTGTTCGGTGCGATCCTGATGCTGATGAGCGTGGGGCTGCTCCTGCAGATCGAGACCGTGGTTGACGCCGATCTGCCCACCTTGGCCCTGATCAACGAGATTCATCCCGTGCTGGGTGTGATCGCCTCGGTGGCCACGTATCTGATGATCTTCAGCACCGCGCTCGGGGTGCTCTACGCGACCGGCAAGCGCGTCGCGGTGGCCCGGCCGTCTGCATATCGGCCGGTGTTCGTCGTCGTGACCCTGGTGGCGTTCGGCTTGAGCTTCCTGCCGTTCACCGCCCTGGTGAACAACGTGTTCCCGGTGCTGGGCTGGTTGGGCATCCTGTTCGTGGCTGTGCTGCTGGGCACCTGGATGCTGAACGGGCGCAGCCTGATCGGGGAGGAGATCCGTCGTCGTGATCGCATTCGGGCGCTGATCCTGCGCCGGCTCAACCCGAAGCGGTCGTGGACGGCGAAGCACACCTCCACGCTGGAGCAGCAGGTGGTGGCGTCGAATCTGCCCGCCGACGAGCTGGGCGATTTCGTGGGCTCGGATGTGTACGTGGAATTCGAGGAGACCACCGGCATCGAGATCCCCTTGGAAGTGCAGGAGCAGCTGGGACGGCAGTTGGCGGAGAAGACGCTCCCGGAGCGGGCGAGTGAGTCCTAGTCGCCGGGGGGACGGCGCCGCTGCTGCTTGACCTCGGAGCGCTGCCGCTTGTGCTCGAGACGGCGGCGCTGGGAACCGCGCGTGGGTTTCGTGGGGCGACGCGGCACCGGCGGGATGAGCGCTTCGCGCAGCAGATCGGCCAGGCGCTGTCGTGCGGCGAGGCGATTGCGGCGCTGAGACCGGTGTTCCTCCACGTTCAGGGTGAGAACCGTGCCGGTGAGCCGGGTGCTCAGAGTGGTGAGGATGCGTTCGCGCTGGCCGGCGCTGAGTGCGGTGCTGGTGCCGATATCGAAGCTGAGTTGTACTCGGGAATCGGCGGTGTTGACGCTCTGACCTCCTGGGCCGGAGGAGCGGGAGAACTGTTCCATGAGTTCGGCGGCTGGGATGAGCAGTCCCTTCGGTGCACCCGGCCCCGGGGCGACGCGCAGGTCATCCATGAGGGATCGCCTCCTGGAGGAGTACGGGCCAGCGCGCGAGGTCCGTCGGGGTGCGCGCGAGGTGCGGAGCGGGGCAACCCAGGAGGTCGGACAGGGTGTGCGCGGTGTCGACCGGGTGCCCCGGATCATCGACCCAGGCGAAAAGGGTGACGGGGATCGTGAGCGCGGTGAGGTCGGCGCGAGCGGGAAGATCGCTGGCCGCGGCGCCGCGGTAAGCGGTGGGCAGCAGCGCGGCGTCGACGTCGGGTGCGGGCTCGGAAGTATAGGGAGCGGCCGGCGGGACCGGCACCTGCTGCTGGGCCCGCAGCAGGAACTCGACTCCGTGCTGTTCGATGATCTCGGCGGCGTGCAGATAGGTTTGCGCCCGGGGCGGGCGTGACTGCCAAGCGGTGGGCGGCAGCGCGAGGGCAAGGCTGGCGAAGCGTGCCGGATTGGCGAGGGCAGCGTGCAGCAGGGTCGCGGCCCCCATAGAGACCCCGACCCCGTGCACCGGTTCCCCGGGAAAGAGGTGATCCAGCAAATCCAGCAGATCCTGAGCCAAGTGCGGCCAGGCGTAGTCCTCGGGGTCGGCCCGCCCGGTGGAGGCGCCGTGGCCGCGTGCGTCGTAGCGCAGCATCCGCACTCCGGTGAGCTCCGCGCCCAGGTCCCAGCCCAGCTGGCGGTCCCGGCTGCGGCTGGAGCCCAGGCCGTGCAGGTGGACCACGGCGGCTCCGTCGTCACCGTCGAGGGCATAGGCGAGCTCGGCGCCGTCAACCCTGAATGCTCCCATGCGCCTCATTCTAGAGGGGCGGCGGATCAGCCCTCGGGGACTGCCTCGGACATCGCACAGATCTGGAAGGTGGCGCCCGTGGGGTCGGCCACGGTGGCGATGCGGCCGAACGGGGAGTCGACGGGGCCGTCGAGCAGGCGGCCGCCGAGGTCCTGGACCTGCTGGGCGGCCGCGTCGCAGGCGTCAACCGCCAGGTAGATGCGCCAGCCGGCGGCGTCTTCGGGCATCACCCCGGTGGCGTCGCCCAGACCCCAGGAAGCTTCGTTTTCGGGGCCGTTGGTGACGTAGCGGAAATCGGCGTCGTCCATGGACTCGGACATGCTCACCAGGTTGGCGTCGAAGACCTGCGTGTAGAACTCGCTGGCTTGGTCGAAGTGGTGGGTCATCAGCTCGAACCAGACGGGGGATCCGGTGGCCATAGTGAAGTCGTAGCCTTGAAGCTCTCCGGGCTGCCAGATGCTGATCAGCGCGCCGGTCGGATCGAGCAGGGTCCCGGTGCGTCCCGAGGCCCCGATGTCCTGGATCGGCATGACCAGCTGGGCGCCGTGAGCCTCGGCGGTGGCGGCGCGGGCCTCGGCGTCATCCACCGCGAGGAAGACTCCCCATTCGGACTCCAGCGGTTCGCCGTCGGGACAGGTCATTCCGGAGATGTCCATGATGCCGCCCACGAGGCCGCCCTGGTTGCGGATGAGGTGATAGTGGCCGAAGTCCTCGCCCATGTCCTCGAAACTCCAGCCGAACAATTCGGTGTAGAACCGCTGGGCGGCGGCGAAGTCGAGGGTGCCGAGATCGACCCAGGTGGTGGTGCCGGTGGTGCGTTCCATGATGATGCTCCTTCAGCGTTCGGGGTCGGGTGAGCCCGTGTGGTTTCAGCGTAGAGGCGGCAGTGGGGGTGATGTTTGTCCAATCCTGCGGAATCTGTTTCTCACGGGGTGTCACCGCCGACACAGGCTGGGCAGGGCGCTGAGCAGTGGCAGACCCAGTGGGTCCGCCGGTTCGCGGCTGAAGACCAGTCGCACCGTGGTGCTCGTGGTGAGCGGTGCCGGATGCGCGGCCACCATCGGGGCTTCGGGCGTGAGCTGGTCGAGGGGATCGGCGCCGGCGGCGACGGCGAAGCCGAGGAGGAACGGGGCGCCGGGACACAGAGCGAGCTCCAACCGTTGGACGCCGCGCACCAGCACCCCTGCGGCCGGCAGACCCAGCGGGGCGGGGTGGGGATACCAGCCGATCCACACCGAGGCGTCGCTGCCAGGGCTGAAGTCATCGGGCACCTCCATCTCGATCTGCACTGACTGCGGTGCGGGTGGGCACAGGGAGAACGGCTGCGGTGGGCGGTCGGCGATGTGATGAGCCAGACGACGCAGCTGACCGGGGTTCACCCCGACCACACTGCGGAAGCGGCGGCTGAAGCTGGAGAGCGACTCGAACCCCACGGCTGCGGCGATGTCGATCACCGCGTCGTCGTTGTTCAACAACAGCCGCTTGGCGGTGTCGAGGCGCAGCGCGGTGAGGAATTGTCCCGGGGTGATGCCGGTGCGCTGACGGAACAGGCGCGCGAAGTGGAACGGGCTGTAGCCGAGGTGGTCGGCCAAGTCCGTCACGGTGAGCGTGGAGTGCTGCTCCCGGGCCAGGCAGACCAGGGGGCTGAGATCCACGCTGTGCTGAGCGGTGCGCGCCGTCGTCACGCCTTCGAGACTATCCGGTGTGACCAAGATCGCACAGCGTTTCGGCCGCGGTGCTGGCTAGGATGAGGAAGCGTGCAGCCGAACACTTCCACCGCCGACCGTGCCGAATCCCGCGTCCTGGACCCGCAACAGCGGGAGCTGGCCGAGACAGTGCGCGCGTTCCTGTGCTCGCGACCCAAGAAGGGTGCCCCGGTCGGATTCTTCGTGCACGGGCCTGCCGGGCGGGGCAAAACCTGGCTGATGTCGACGCTGGTCGAGAAGGCGCCGATGCCGGAGTCGAGCAAACGCCGCCTCCACTTCCACGAGTTCTTCCGGCAGCTGCAGCGCCAAATGGGTGCTGAGGTCAGTACACGCACCGCGATCAACGAGACGGTCGAGCAACTCCTCGACGGAGCTCAGCTGTTGTTCTTCGACGAACTGCACGTGCACGACCCGGGAAGTGCTGCACTGCTGAACACGCTGCTCGCGGAATGCACCCGGCGCAGGATCCCGACCTTGATCACCTCGAACTACGAGCCCGAGGAACTGCTGCCCAATCCGATCTACCACCACGTCATCGTGCCCGGCATCCAGACGGTGCGTGAGCACCTGGTGGTGCGCACCCTGGACGGGGGAGTGGACTACCGCCGGCTGAACTCCGGCGCCGATCACGGCTTCGCCTCGGGCACCTGGGTCGAATGCGCTCCGGGCGCCGATCATGACGACGCGCTGGCCGAACTCGGCATCGTCGCCCCCGCACCGGACGAGGCCACCGTCGTGCTGGAAGGTCACCGCGCCCTGCGCGCTCGGTGCGCCCGAGAAACCGAGATTTGCTTCGATTTCGCGGCCCTGCTGGAGGCCCGCACCACCACCCGCGACATCCTGGACCTGACCGATCGGTTCGGTTCCTGGGTGATCACCGGGGTGCCAGCACTGTCCGGATTCAGCCGGGCAGCCCAACAGCGCTGGGTGACTCTGATCGACGTGCTGGTGGACCGCGACTGCTCGTTGACGGTCTGCTCCTCGGTGTCCCGGGACTCCCTGATGGACATTTCCGATCCACCGGCCGATCTCTTCCGGGCCCAGAGCCGACTTGCACTGCTGTGGGAATCAACATCTGGTGCTCGTCATACATGAGCGTCATACTGGCCTCATGAAGGTCACCCTCCCGAGCGACTGCGGCAATGCGCCGCGCCTGCAGATCGTGGCAGAGATTGCGCAATCCTGGGCCGCCGCGGATGCCGAGTTACTGGCACCCTGGCTCTCCGAGGACGCTCACTGGTCTGTTGTGGGCGGCGGCGCGGTCACCGGTTGCGCCGAAGCCGCGCAGCAGAGCCCGCCGGTGGCTCCCCAACGCTTGGAGGTCACCTCGGTGATCACTCACGGTCGGCTGGCATCCTGCGATGGGCTGCTCGACGACGGCGACCGCAGTTTCGCGTTCAGCCATGTGCTGCGCTTCACCGGAACTACGAAGACCGCGAAAGTCGCCGAGGTCCGCACTTACCTGATCGAACTGCCCTGATCAGTCGGCTGGCTTGAGTTCAGTCCCGCCGGTCTCGTCCCGTAGCCGAGGCTCGACCCGATGCTCGGGGCGGAACCCGGACTTGTCCTGATAGAACTCTCGAATCCGGTCCATATCGGCGGCAACGTCCCCGGTGAGGTCGAAGGTCGGGCCCAGCCCGGTCGTCATCGTGGTGCGATCCACATAGCCTAGGGTCACCGGTAGCCCGGCCTCGCGGGCGATCCGATAGAACCCCGACTTCCAGTGCGTGTGTCCCTTACGGGTGCCGTCCGGGGTCACCACCAGCCCGAAAACTTCCCCGGAGCGAATCCGGTCCACCACGTCCGTGACCACACTGGCCGGATCGGCTCGATCCACCGGGATGCCGCCTAGCCCGCGCATCAGCGGTTCCCGCCAGCCGTGGAACAGACTCTTCTTGCCCAGCCAGCGCACCGGGATCTTCAGCTCCCAGGCGATCGCGAGCATCAGCACGAAATCCCAGTTCGAGGTGTGCGGGGCGCCCAGCAGCACGGTCGGCTTCTGCGGTGCGGGGTCGGTGTGCAGCGTCCAGCGGCTGCAGGACCAGAAGGTGCGGGCGAGGGCGCGTCGAAGCATGAGCTCCACGCTAGCGCATCCCTCGTGGCACCATGGAACCATGTTGACCTTGCGCCGTCTGGACCCCACCGGAGCCGATCGCGAGGCGCTCGTCGAGTTCCTCACCGGCCACGAGTTCCCCTTCCACGTGCGTTCGCGCCTGAGCCGCGAGCAGGCGGAGAAGGATATCGACGACGGCGCCTTCCGCGACGACGAGAACGACAGCTTCTGGCTCGACCACGAGAGTCACGGGCGCATTGGCATCGTGCGGCTCGAGGATCTGGAGGACCCCTCCCCAGTGTTCGATCTGCGTCTGGGCACCGAGTTCCGTGGTCGGGGACTGGGGGAGGCCAGCCTGCGTGCAGTGACTCGCCACGTTTTCGAGACCCTACCGAAGGTCACCCGCTTCGAGGGCCAGACCCGGGAGGACAATATTGGCATGCGGCGGATCTTCCTGCGCTGCGGCTGGCTGAAAGAGGCCCACTATCGGGAAGTCTGGCCGGTGCAGGGAGGGAACCCATTGGCCTCGGTGGCTTACGCTATTTTGCGCCGCGACTGGGAGACCGGCACCACCACCAGATTCGACTGGGAAGACCTGACCCGCTAGTCAGAACGAAGGGTGACTTGAGCCTGGTGCGCTTGAACTGACCGATCAAGTTGGTCCAGTGGTTATGCAGTGGGACAGTCGAGTTCGACGCTATGTAGAATAAAGCCGGTGGTAAATAGTTGAGGAGGTGCCACTACGTTGAAGTTTTCACGTCGTGTTGCTTCTTCATCCGCTATGAGTGGTGGCGCACGTCTTCTTCGCGGGCTGTCGGCGGCGGGGATCGCGGTGGGCTCCGCTGTGGTGGCTCATATCGCAGCTGGCCATCATGGTCCACACTGGGTAATTCTCGTGCTAGCTATGTGTCTCAGTGTGCCGGCATGCATCGCCTTGGTCCAGGTGAGGCTGAGCCGCTGGCGTCTTGCTGCTGCCGTGCTATTCAGCCAAGGTGTGCTGCACGTTTTATTCGCCCTGTTCCCTTACGATTATTCGTCTTCAGGGCTGTCGGCAGGACAGCCCTCGCAAGCTGGCCACCATCATCATGTTGATCACCTAGTGGTGGCCGACCCAGCGGTCGGTTCCGTTTCTTCCCACATGGTGGCTCCGGACGCCGCCATGAGTGTGGCTCACCTCAGTGCAGCTGTGCTGACCTATGTCTTACTACGTCGTAGTGAGGTCTTGCTGGAGGCCTTAGTGAGCCTGCTGGGTCTGCGCCCAGCGCTGATACTTGTACTCCGTCCGTTGGTCCCGATCGGGCCAAAGACGATGACCTGGGCCGACACCTGGGCTGCACAGGAGTTTTCTGATCTGTGGCCAGGCCCGGCCCCCTGGACTCTTCGCGGTCCCCCCGTTGTGAGCTGAGACCAGTCTTGTCCGACACCACGGCACTCTTGCTTGTGGTGAGGTTTGCTCGCACTCGAAAGGCTGACGTCACTATGGCGCCAACGCACTCGAATCCCCCCAAGACGTAGAAGAAGCCGACTTCGTTCCGTTGTCCTCAGTGTCACCACAGTTGCCGCATGCGCGGTGTTGTGGGCAGCCCCCGTGGCTGCACATGACACGCTGCTGTCTGCCTCCCCGGAAGCCGACGATGTCCTGGAACAGTCCCCGGAAACCATAACTCTTGAGTTTTCAGGTACAGGTCTGATCACGGGGGAGACGATCCCCAACACCATCGTTCTTCGTGATGCCAACGGAGCGAACTGGGAAGGTGAGACCGTGGTCGAGGGCAGCACCATGTCCACGGAGCTGCCGGAACCTTTGCCCAACGGGGAATTCGACGTGGCCTACCGAGTCGTTTACTCAGACGGCCACACCGAGGAGCATTCCTACAGGTTCGAGGTCGCCGACCCTGACGTGACGGACGAGATCGTCTCAGAAACCTCAGAGCACATGGAGGACAGGTCCGCCGACACCACAGAAGACGCTTCCTCGTCGACGCTTGGCTGGGTGCTGGGCATCGGCGTAACAGCTGCGGTTTGCGCTGGGCTGATCCTGCTGGTGATGCGCCGTCAGGTCTCGGCCTCCGGCGACTGACCATCCTCCCCCGCTCAACTACCTTTACTGCATTCGTAGATACCGGTGCGCTTTGATTCGCTGTGGCGCGGCCGGAGGGCCATTGCGCCCGGAAGGATTATCTGATTCTGATGAAAAACAACAATGTATGGACCATCTCTGCCCTGACTGCGGCCACCCTGCTCGCCCTGAGTGCTTGCTCGGATGCCGAGGAACCCAACGATCCTGCGATCGATGCCGAGAACACTGCTCCTGTGGACGCACGTATTCACAGTGAAGATGACGACCTGTGGGTGCGAGCTGCTGAATCTGGAATGACCAGCCTGTTCGGCACGATCGAGAATCTCACTGGGGAAGAACTGGAGATCGTTGCTGCCGAATCCCCCGCCTCAGAGAGCGTGGAACTGCACGAGATCGTCGTGGACGAGGACGGGCGTGAGGTCATGCAGGAGATTGAAGGTGGGTTCCCCATTCCTGCGGAAGGTGCCCTGGATATGGAGCCTGGTGGGGATCACTTGATGTTCATCGGTCTCCACGAAGCGTTAGTTCCCGGTGATGTGGTGGAAGTGACTCTCGAATTCACCGACGGCACGACCGAGAGCATCGAAGCCATCGTAAAGGACGACGGCGGGCAGGACGAGCCCTACGACCATGAAGGCCATGGGGAGCACGCCGATCATGGGAACCACGAGAGCACCGAAGGCCACAGTGACGACGAGGGCCCTCACGGGCATAGCGGCCACGACCACGGAGAGACGTCTGAGGAGAGCACCGGTGGTCACTGACCCGGAACCCAATCCTGGTATCGGGTCAACAAGACAGAAAGGTAAGGAACGAGATAAGACAGTTCCTCGGCGAGGGGTATCTCGTCGAGGGCTCTTGTTGGGTGCAGGAGGGACCGGGCTTGCTGTTACCGCGGGTGCCGCCTTCGGGTTGGGCCGGGGCACCGCCCCGCAACCTGACCCGGAGGATCTGCTGCACGGGAGTCAAAAAATCGACTTCTATGGGCATCGACAGGCGGGCATCGAAACCCTGCCACAGGCTCACGCTGTCCTGATAGCGATGGACTTGAACAAGGGCCTCGAGCGTGAAGATGCACGGCGGCTATTGCATCTGCTGACTGATGACGCCGCACGCCTGACCCGGGGCCTGCCCGCGTTGGCGGACACCGAGCCGGAGTTAGCCGCAAGGCCCGCCAGATTGACGGTGACCTTCGGCTTTGGCCGACACCTCGTGGAGCTGCTCAACCCGGACAAGGTCCCCGACTGGCTAAAGGATCTATCCGAGTTCGAGATTGATGAGCTGAATCCTCAGCTCTGCGGCGGGGATTTGATGCTTCAGCTCTGCGGGGACGATCCGGTTGCATTGGCCCATGCTCGGAGGATGTTGCTCAAAGACGCCCGAGCTTATGCCTCGCCTCGATGGATGCAAGACGGGTTCCGCAACGCACGCGGCACCCAGTCCGAAGGATCGACGATGCGGAACCTCTTCGGCCAAGTGGACGAGACGGTGCAACCTAGCCAGGGCGAAGACGGCAAAGAGTTCGCTGTGTGGGGTCATCCCCCTGCGGGGTCTTCACGTTCTTTGCGCCCTTGGATCGAGGGCGGCACCTCGCTGGTAGTACGGCTGATCAGCATGGACCTCGACGGATGGGACGAACTGGCCCGCAGTGGCAAGGAGGCTTCCATCGGACGAGACCTGCGTGTTGGAGCACCGTTGACCGGAGCCGTGGAACATGACGAGCCGGACTTCGGTGCAAAGACGCCGTTAGGGTTCCCCGTGATCGAGGACTTTGCGCATATCCGCCGCGCTCACTCTCAAGCTCCTGAAGAACAGATCCTGCGTCGTGGATACAACTATGACCGCCCCCCACAAGGTGACGGTCGTATTAGCGACACCGGATTGGTTTTTCTGAGCTATCAGGCTGACGTGACTCGACAATTCCTTCCCATACAGCAGCGTCTTGCTGAAGGGGACCGACTCAATGAGTGGACCACCCCAATAGGAAGCGCCGTCTTCGCCATCCCACCAGGGTGTGCCCCTGGCGGGTACATCGGCGATTCTCTCTAAACACGACTACTTCTCAATCAGAAAGTAACTCTGATGACCAACGACATCAGGGCAGTCGAACCTGCCCAAAAACAGACAACCTCACTGTCACCCTCATCCGCACCCCCAGGTGATCACTCGGAAAGAAACCCAGCCTGGTTTGTGCCCATGCTGCGCAGAATCCATTTCTATGCCGGGGTTTTCGTCGGGCCTTTCATCCTGGTCGCGGCACTGACCGGGGCGCTCTACGCGTTCTCACCTCAACTCGAGCGCATGGTCTATTCCGAAGAGCTCACAGCATCCAGCGAATCCACCGAATACCTTCCGCTGTCACAGCAAGTCGCCGCGGCCCAGGAGTACGTTGGGGAAGACGCCCAACTGAGCGCCATACGTCCAGCGGCCACACCGGGGGACACGACGCGAGTGATCTACGAGTACGACGAGTCCCCATCTGGTTCGCACGATCCACAACGAGGAATCTTCATCGATCCTGTCACCGGAGAAGTCCGTGGGGATGAAGGAGTCTACGGCACGAGCGGATCCCTACCGTTGCGGACCGAGATCGCCCAGATGCACCGACACCTCTTCCTGGGAGACTGGGGACGATTCTACAGCGAACTGGCCGCTTCCTGGTTGGCCGTCGTGATTCTTGCGGGAGCCGGTCTCTGGGCATCACGGTGGCGCAACGCGCGGAAGAAACGCAAAGGTCTGTTACTTCCGGACAACACTGTCTCTGGAATGCGGCGAACCCGTTCCTGGCACGCAGCCACCGGGATCTGGATCACAGTAGGCGGCCTGTTTCTGGCGGCGACCGGCATCACCTGGTCCACCTACGGGGGAGCCAATGTCGCGGAGTTGCGGACCAGCCTCAGCTGGCAGACGCCTTCGGTCGACACTCAGCTCGATAGCTACGCCGCTGGAGCAGCTATCCATGATGAGCACGCCCATCACGGGGGCGGTGGACAGCAGTCTGACGAGGAGCCTCCGGTAGATGCCTCCAATCTCGACTACCTGCTTCGATCTGGACGGGAAGCTGGGTTCGCTTCTGCGTACGTGGAAATGATCGCTCCATCATCAGAAGGTGAGGCATGGAGTATGCGTGACATCAGCATGCGGTTGCCGGCACCCGTGATCCAGTCAATCGCTGTTGATCCTGAGACTCAGGAAGTCACTGATGTGCTGGCATGGGGCGACTACCCGTTCATGGCGAAGCTGGCTCAGTGGGGCGTCTGGATGCACATGGGGACACTTTTCGGGCTGGCCAACCAGATCCTGCTGTTTGCCTTGGCAGTTAGTATCGGTCTGCTGGTCATCTTGGGATACGTGATGTGGTGGCAGCGCCGACCACGCCATGAACCAAGCCGAAAACTGGGGAACCTTCCCTCTCGAGGAGCGTTCCGCCGTTCCCCTTGGTGGGGTAAGGCACTCGTCGTCGTGGGGCTGGCCGTGATTGGCTGGTTCCTTCCGGTACTCGGCGTGAGCCTGTTGGTTTTCATTATCATTGATGTATTGCTGGGCATGAGAAGACGCCGAAACACTCTAGTTCCTGAATCGGCGAACCGAGACTGACTGGATTACCCTAAACCTTGCTCTGGTGCGGCGGCGCTTGACTCCAGTCAGCGGACTCGGCGGCGTCGCACCAGAGTGTGGTCCAACGCGAACATCATGAAGATCACGGTAGACCCCTTTCTGCGATGATTCGCCATTTTGCGCCGCGACTGGGAGACCGGCACCACCACCGGTTTCGATTGAGAAGGCTTGACCAGCGATCCGGACAGCCGGCTCTCGGCTACTCCAACCGCGGTGACCAGCCCAGTGCCGGGCCCAGCCGGGTAGCGATATCGGTCAGGATCTGCACGTAGTCGTCGTGCTCGAAGCTGAACGGTAGCGCGAACGCCACCTCGTCCACCTCGCGGAAGCCGGCGTGGTCGTGCAGACGCTCCGCGATCTGCTCGGAGGTGCCCACCAAGTCCTCGGCGAAGAGCATTCCCCGCGGGCCTTGCGGCTCTCGCGTGCGGGGTAGCCGTTCGGCGGCATAGGCCTCGTAGCGCCGCTGCTGCTCTGCACTGGCCGTATCGGTGGGGATGACGACGAGTCCCTGAGACACCCGCCCCGGATTCACGGTGGCCGTCGAGGTGGCCGCCGCCTGTCGGTAGGCGCGGATCTGCCGAGCCTGGACCGCGGCGAAATCTGGGTGCTCGTCGGCTTCGGGGAAGATCACGCTGCTGCTGAGCAGATTGAAACCGTTCACTCCGGCCCAGACGGCGGAGTCCATGCTGCCGGCGCCGTACCAGAGCCGGGATCGCAATCCAGCCGAATACGGTTCCACCCGGTTCGAGAACTCCTCCACCACGCCCTGCTTGCCCGAGAATTCACGCACCGGCTCACCGGAGATGAACCGAGCGAATCGGTCCACCCTTTTCTTGCTGAAGTCCTCGGCTTCTGCCGTCTCTGGGTAGAGCGCGTCGGCCACGGTGTCGTAGTGCATCGGCGTGCCCACGCTAATCCCGGGGTTCACTCGGCCCCCGGAAAGCAGGTCAACAGTAGCCAGGTCCTCGGCCAAGCGCAGCGGATTCTCCCACCCCAGCGGGGTGACCGCGGTGCCCAACTCGATGTGCCGGGTGCGTTGGCTGGCGGCGGCCATCACAGCTACGGGAGAAGAGATCCCGTACTGCAGGTGGCGGTGCCGTAGCCAAGCGCTGTCGAAGCCCAGCTGCTCGCCGAGCTCGATGATGTGCAGGGTGGACTCGTGCCCGGCGCCCGGATCGGCGGGGTCGAAGAGCCCGATGGTCAGAAAACCCAGACGGCGGAGGCCAGGTGCGGAAGTGGTCATGGCCGAAGCCTAACGACACTCCCGGACCCGGCGCTCCGCCGACGTCATCTGGGGTTGTTTCCTAAGCGGCTGGGACTACTCCGAGTCCTCCGAGCCCTCGGCATCACCGGTGTCGAGGTGCTTCTCGATCTCGGCGTCGCCGCGCAGCTGCTCGACGTGGGCATTGACCGCTTCATTCTGCTTCTGGGTGGTGGCCTGCTCCTCCAGCTGTGGCTTGAGCTCCTCGAAGGATGGAGTCTCCGGGGCGCTTGCTTCGTCCTCGGCACCGCCCTCGGCACCTTCGCTGGCGCCCTCTTCAGCACCCTCCATCATGGCCTCCTGCTGGGCGATCTGCTGGTCGTACATCTCCTGCAACTCGTCATCGCTGGGGGCCTCGACGTCCATGGACTCGATCAGCTGGTCCAGCAGCACCTGCTTCTCGGCGTCCTCGCGGACCTGCTCCTCACTGACGCCCTGCTCCTCGAACTGGGAGAGCAGCTCGTCGGCAGACTCGAGCTGGTTCTGGGTGGCCAGTTCGTCCAGGAATTCGTTGACCTGCTCCTCGCTGGCGGTGAAGCCCTGCTCCTCGGCGTCGGCGAGCAACAGCTCGTTGCCGATCATCAGGTCCAGCGTCTGCGCCTTGACTTGATTCTGATCGACCTCTTCACCGGACATCTGGGCCTGCATGGCCATCTGGCTGAACTGGCCCTCGAAAGCGGCGGTGAAATCCTCGCCGGAAATGTCCTGGCCGTTCACGGTAGCCACCACATCGGGGATGTTCTCGGTATCGGGCTCCGGCATCTGCGCCTCGGCGCCTTCCGCGGCGGTGCCCTCGGCCTCGCCTGCGCCCTCGCCGTCCTCGGCGTTCTCCGCACCACAGGCAGCCAGGCTCAGGGCGGTGGCAACGGCGGCCAGACTCAGCAACAGCTTCTTCGACATGCTCAACAACACTTCCTTAGTCACTACAGGATCATGGTTCACGGGCGAACCTAACAGCCCAGACTGAGTAGGCGATTCAGCGTGTGTCCAGGCGGTACCCAGCCGAAAATGCCAGGGCCCCTAGACTGGAAGGCACCCATGACTTCCCTGATGCTGACCCTCGTCGTCCTCGTGCTCGTGGTGGTGGCCACGGTTCTCCAGCGCCTCACCGGCCTGGGCTTCGCCATGCTCGTCACCCCGTTCTTCGTGATCATGCTCGGCACACACTCGGGTGTGATGCTGACGGCCCTGCTCGCGATCGTGGCCTCGGTGGTGATGCTGCCGTCGATGTGGCGTCACGTCGACTGGTCGGCGGTGGCCTGGATCGGGGTGCCCGCTGTACTGATCGTGCCGGTGGCCGGTTGGGTCGGCAGATGGTTCGACACCGCGATCATCTACCTGCTGGTGGGCGGACTCGTGCTGGTGGGGCTGAGCACTTCGCTGGCGCTGCAGCGCACCTCCGTCACCGTGACGGGACGCTTCCCCCGGGTGCTGACCGGTTCCATCGCCGGGGCTGGCACAGTGCTGGCCGGAATCGGAGGACCGGCCATGACCATCTACGGGGTGCTCTCCCGGTGGCCCATGCTGTCGTTCGCGGCGTCGATGCAGCCACTGTGGATTGTCATCTGCGTGGCCGCCGTCATCTCCCGCTGGCTCATCCTGGGCTCCACCCCGCCGGAGTTCCCCTGGTGGGGATGGCTCGGGTGCATTCTGGGCATCGTGGTGGGTGCGCAGGTGGGGAACCGGTTGCGTCGTGTGGTCAATGATCGGTGGGCCTTCCGCATTGTGGTGGTGATTGCGATGATCGGCGCCGTCCTCTCCGTGGTCACAGGGGTCTCCGCGCTGCTCGGCGACTGAGGCGGCTGCTCCGAGCTGGCGAACACACCCGCAGCGGGGGTCGCACCAACGGGGTCGAAGGTGCATAATGGCGCGTACGCCTTCGTGCCACCGGCACCCGGGCCGCGCGCGCATCCCCGCACCGTTGCGGAGTCACGATGCCGTGAAGAGACACGATTCAGGCAGACGACGGGACAACCAGAGATGACGGAACAACCGGCCAACGACGCTCCGGGAACCAACAGACTCAACGCCCGGGTGGTGGGTATCTGTGTGGCGGCCGCGCTGGGTGGTTTCCTCTTCGGCTTCGACACCGCCGTGATCAACGGCGCGGTCGACGCCCTGTCGGAACAGTTCAACCTCGGCTCGGCCCTCACCGGCTTCGCGGTGTCCTCGGCACTGCTCGGCTGCGCCCTGGGCGCCTGGTTCGCCGGCCCCGTGGCCAACCGGTTCGGCCGCGTTCCGGTGATGCTGGTGGCCGCGGTGCTCTTCTTCATCTCCTCGGTCGGCTCGGGGCTGGCATTCGGTGTGGTGGATCTCATCGCCTGGCGCGTGCTCGGCGGTCTCGGCGTGGGTGCGGCCTCGGTGATCGCTCCCGCCTACATTGCGGAAGTCTCCCCGGCGCATGTGCGCGGACGGCTGGGATCGCTGCAGCAGCTGGCGATCGTTTCCGGCATCTTCGTGGCCCTGCTCTCCGACGCCCTGTTCGCCAACCTCGCTGGGGGAGCAGCCCAAGAGTTCTGGTTCGGACTGGAGGCCTGGCGCTGGATGTTCCTGGCCGAAGTGATCCCCGCCGTCGCCTACGGACTCTTCGCCCTGAGGCTGCCGGAATCGCCGCGTTTCCTGGTGGCCCGCGGCGACCTGGACACGGCCGCCCAGGTGCTGCACGACTTCACCGGTGTGGACCGGGTGAACCTCAAGATTGTCGAGATCCAGAACTCACTGGAGCACGAGCGTCGCGCCTCGTTCCGGGACCTCAAGGGCCCGCTGATGGGTCTGCGCCCCATCGTCTGGGTCGGGATTCTGCTCTCGGTGTTCCAGCAGTTCGTGGGCATCAACGTCATCTTCTACTACTCCACCACTCTGTGGCGCTCGGTCGGCTTCGGAGAGTCCGACGCGCTGACCATCACCGTGATCACCTCGGTGACGAATATTCTGGTGACCATCGTCGCCATCCTGCTGGTGGACCGGGTCGGCCGCCGCCCGATGCTGCTGGTGGGCTCCATCGGCATGGCGGCCAGCCTGGGCCTGATGGCGCTGTGCTTCTCCTTCGCGACTCTCGTCGACGGCGAGGCCAGCCTGACCGCACCGTGGTCGACCATCGCCCTGATCGCGGCGAATGCCTTTGTAGTCTTCTTTGGAGCCACCTGGGGACCGCTGGTGTGGGTGCTGCTGGGCGAGATGTTCCCCAACAAGGTGCGTGCCGCAGCACTGGCCGTGGCTGCCGCGGTGCAGTGGGCGGCGAACTTTGCCGTCTCCACGACCTTCCCCGGCCTCGCCGAGATCGGTCTCACCTTCGCCTACGGCCTTTACGCCGTGATGGCGCTGCTGTCGTTCCTGTTCGTCTGGAAGTTCGTCCCCGAGACCAAGGGCCGCGAACTGGAAGACATGACCGATGACGCCTTCAAGCGCGCGGTGCGCGAGGGCTGAGATCGACGAGAACCTCGCGCCATTTCTGCGCCAGTGACTCGATGTTCTCGTGTGCGTTGAGCCCGCTGGGCTGTGGCACCACCCAGAGTCGGGTCTGCTGTGGCCAGCCTTCGAGGTCCGTGGTGTCTTGGCGTCCCAATACCGCCTTGCGTTGGCCGAATGCGGCGCGAAAGGCGGTGATCCCGGCGATGGCCACCACCTCCGGGCGCAGTTCGGACACCCTGGTGATGAGCCGCTGACCGGACTCGACGAGCTCGTCACGGCTGAGTTCGTCCGCGCGGGCGGTGGCCCGGCCCACCAGGTTCGTGATGCCGGTCCCGCGAGCCACGAGATCCAGGGCGTCCTCCTCCCGCAGTCCTCGAGCGGCATCGACGAGGTTCTCCGTCATTTCTGCCCGGTGCAGCGCCGGCCAGAACCGGTTGCCGGGACGGGCGAACGGGGCGTTCACCGCGGCGGTCCAGAGTCCGGGGTTGATCCCCACGATGAGCAGACGTAACTGGTTGGGATCTCTCGGCAGCACGTCGTCGATCGCCTCCGGATCATCCGTGGCGAAGCGTTGCAGATCGTCCCGATGGGGTTTGGCCCCGGCGAGGGGCGATGGGCGACGAGGAACAAGCATGAGGGCAGTGTACGCAGACATGTAGCCGCTGAGCAGTACGAGATAGTCTGGCCGCATGGATGAGCTGCTCGGACGGTGGGCCGACCGTCTCGACGGCGTTGTGGACGCCGATCTCCGTACCGACGACCACGCCGCGACGCTCAGCGGACCACGGTACTGGTGGGGCGGTGCCCTTGACGTGGAGGGACTCGCGCTCGCCTCCACTCGGGCGGCTGCTACCGCCTTGAACCGACTCACCAGACGCAACTTCTCCACGAGTTCTGTCGCCGTGGCCGCGTCATTCTCTTCCTTCGAGCACCTTCGGATCGACGGCCGGTCGACTCGTGCTTTCGCTCCGATGTCCGGATTCCACCGGACTGCCGACGGCTGGGTGCGTTTGCACGCCAACTATCCGCACCATCGGGCGGTACTCGAGCGGTTCCTGGCGACCCAGAATCACCAGCTCATGGAGGCACGGCTGGCTGCCCTGACAAACCGTGAGATCGAAGACGGCCTCGCTGAGAACGGTGGGGTAGCCGCCGGGGTTCGGTCACCCGAGGACTGGAGCTCCAGCGCCATGGGGAGTGCCGTCGCTCACGGGCCGTGGATCCGCTTCACCCAGGACGCATCGCGCGACGAAACCCGCGCCAGTTCCTGGACTGCACCCGACGATAGCTCAGACGCCCCGTTGCGCGGACTGCGCGTACTCAACCTGACCCGAGTCATCGCGGGACCCAGCGCGGCCCGGCTGCTCGGTGCACTGGGCGCGGACGTGATTCGGGTGGACCCGCCGCAGTATCCGGAAGACCTCGACCAGCACATCGACACCGGGTTCTCCCAGCGCAGCGTGACGCTCGATCTGCGTGAGAGTACGGACAGCCATCGACTTCAGGAGCTGATGCGTACCGGCCACGTTGTCCTGCAGGGCTATCGTCCCGATGCCCTGGGTGCACACGGTTGGAGCACCGCGGACATGCTCGACATTAATCCGCGTCTGAAAGTGGTCTCCCTCTCCGCATGGGGAAGAACCGGTCCCTGGAGCGATCGGAGGGGATTCGACAGCATCGTGCAGGCCGCCACCGGCATCGCCGACCTCTACCGGGATGACACTGGGGTGCCCGGACGGCTGCCGTTGCAGGCGCTGGATCACGCGACGGGGATGGGCATGGTCGCCGCTGTCGCCCTGATGCTGGACTCGACGTCGCTGTCGAGCGCGGAGCTTTCGCTGGCCCGGACCGCACACGAGCTTCTCACCATGCCGACTCCCCAGATACGGCAACCGGGTCCGCCGCTGGAAGTGTCGTTTCGGACGATGGCGTCGACCCCGTACGGTGAGCTTCGTTACGTGCCGCCTCCCTTTTGGTGCGACGGTCGACCCGTCGAGTATCGTCACCCGCCGGTGCGGTATGGCAGCTCCGAGGCGCGCTGGCGGTAGCCGACCCCGACGATCGACCGCAGGGCGAGCTTGACTATGACGTAACGTCATAGTTTTCGCTGGAAGCATGCTACGGATTCCCTTCTTCTATCTGACCTCGTTCGGCACGTCGTTTCTTGGAAACTCGATCACTGCCATCGCCTTACCGCTGTTGGTACTTTTCACGACGGGCAGTCCCCTCGGGGCGGGTGTGGTCGCGATCGCCGCCGCGGTGCCGTCCGCTCTTGCCGGGTTGCTGATGGGACGGTTCATTGACCGAGTCAACAGACGCACTGCGGCGATCCTGACCGACGTGATTTCGGCTGCCGCGTTGGTGGTTCTGCCGATCGTTGATCTCACGGTAGGGCTGAACCTGGGCTGGTTCATCGCGGTCGCGATCCTGAATTCGTTCGGTGACGTCCCGGGCATCACCGCCCGTGAATCGATGCTTCCTGCGATATCCCGGGCCGCTGGAGTGGAGTCGTCACGAATGATCGGCCTGCGTGAGTCGATCGCCGGCGTGTCCCTCCTGGTCGGTCCCGCAGTGGCAGGGGTGTTGGTTGCCACGTTAGAACCAGCGTCCGTGCTCTGGGTGACATCGGGGATCGCTGCGTTCGCGGCCGTGCTCACCCTCGGCATCCCGCGTCACGTAGCGGCGATCCCAAGCGCCCCACAGACCGGAGCTCATTCTGGGCAGCCCACATCGTTCTTCTATGGTCTGTCGGTCATCTTCCGCACGCCGATCTTGCGTGTGATGGTGGTGATGGGCCTGGCCTCGGCCGTCATCCTCGCCGCAACGCAGGGAATGGTCATTCCTGTTCACTTCGCATTCCGAGGCGAAGCCGAGTTCGTCGGGTTCGTGCTGAGCGCCATAGCAACTGGGTTGTTGGTGGGCGGCGCGCTGTTCGCCACGGTGGGCGACAAGCTCTCCCGTCGCGTATGGCTTTTCTGCGGTGTCATCATCTTGGCCATCGGCTTGATCCTTGTCAGCGCGCTCGGTCCGCTGTGGTCGATCGTCGTCGGCGCCGTTGTGGTCGGCTTGGGGGGTGGCTGCATGAACGCCGTCGCCGGGCTGACCTTCGTTGAGAACGTGGCCGATTCGCACCGCGGGAAGGTGCTGGGCGCCCAAAACGCCTTGATGACCTTGGTTCCTGCCTTGGGGATCGGTGGTGCCGCCGCGCTGATCGAAGTCACCAGCCTCACCATGTCCATGGCCGTCTTGGCTGTACTGTGGATCCTGGTAGCCGGGGCAGCGCTGCTCGGCGATGGCGTTCGGCAGATCGGTCGGAAGGACGGATCATGAGAAGCTCAGAAATCGCCGAGATCGCTGGGGTAACAGTACGTACCTTGAGGCACTATCACCAGATCGGCATCCTTCCTGAACCGCCCAGGCTCAGCAACGGGTACCGAGAATACACGGCTGATCACCTCGTGATCCTCTTGAGAATCGCCCATCTCACTGATTCTGGTTTGTCGCTGGCGCAAGCAGGCGTTCTCGCCTCCAGCCCCTCGGAAGCGACCGATGACTTGCTCGATGAAGTAGATCGCTCCCTTGAAGAACAGATTGCCGTGCTGACGAGGCGCCGAGAACTGCTGGCACAAGCGCGTGCACGTGATCATGTCGGACTTTCCAAGGCTGCTGCGGCACTAAGTCTGAGCTCGACGGACGTTCCGTCTGCGGTGCTATTCGCTCATCTGTATGGCAATAAGTCACAGCTCGATGCCTTCGCCGAAGCGTTGCAGGAACCTCATCGACGGTCCATACTTTCACGTGTGCAGAAGAGCTTCGATTCTCTTGATGACGCATCGACGGACGAGGAGCTCGAGAATCTTGCGGCGGTGTTTCGCTCAATCATCCCGGACTTTGACGACGAGGTCCCGGGTCTCACGAAGAGGGAAACCCAGCTGATCCTCGACTTCATCGAACGTGATCTCAATGATCGGCAGAGGGAGTTCTTGCGCAGTCAACTATGACTCATTGTGAGTCGCATGCTTTCCGTTCGACTGTTGTCGTGCGATCAATCACTGCGATACTGGTTGCATGCTTGAACTGCACCTTACCGACGACCCCGATGCCGACCGCCTGCTGAGCGAGAACCCTCTGGCGCTGCTGATCGGCATGCTGCTGGACCAGCAGATCGCCATGGAGACCGCCTTCGTCGGCCCGAAGAAACTGCAGGAGCGTATCGGCTCGGTGGAGGCCAAAACGATCGCCGGATACAACCCGGACGACTTCCTCGCAGCTTTTAGAGAGACCCCGGCCGTGCACCGCTTCCCCGGGTCCATGGCGGAGCGAGTGCAGAAGCTCTGCCGCGCCGTCGTCGAGGAGTGGGACGGCGACGCCGCCAACATCTGGACCGCGGGCAACCCCACGGGAGCCGAGGTGCTGAAGCGGCTGAAGAAGCTGCCCGGGTTCGGAGACCAGAAAGCGAAGATCTTCCTGGCGCTGCTCGGCAAGCAGTGCGGGTTCACCGGTGAGGGCTGGGAACAGGCTGCCGGAGATTACGGTGCCCCGGCGGCGATGCGCTCCGTGGCCGACATTGTCTCGCCCGAAACCCTGCTGGAGGTCCGCGAAAACAAGCGCGCACTGAAGGCCGCGGCTAAGCAAGCCTCAGCGCAGTCCGGGCCAGGCGGAGCCTGATGCTCGACTTCATCGGCTCGCGCTGGGAGGACATCCTCTACCGCTCCTACCAGCACACCTCCCTGGTGGTGCAGTCGGTCATCATCGCCACGGTGATCGCGCTGCTGCTGGCCGTGCTGGTGACGCGCTACCGGTCGCTGAGCCCACTGGCCAACGCCGTTTCCGCCATTGGCCTCACCCTGCCCTCCTTCGCGCTGATCGGCCTGCTCATCCCGCTGGTCGGTATCGGCACGGTGCCCGCCGTGGTGCTCGTCGTGTTCTACGCGACCCTGCCGATCCTGCGCAACGCGGTCGTCGGGCTACAGGGAGTGGACTCCCTGGTGGTCGAGGCCGCCCGCGGCCAGGGCATGGGGGCCGGAGCGATCTTCTGGCGGGTGCGGCTCCCGCTCGCCTGGCCAGTCATTCTAACGGGCATCCGTGTCTCCGTGCAGATGTCCATGGGCGTTGCCGCCATCGCTGCTTATGTTCTCGGCCCCGGACTCGGCGGCTTTATCTTCACCGGGCTCTCCCAAGTGGGAGGCGCCAACGCGCTGAACTACGCGCTGGTGGGCACCGGCGGCATCATCATCCTGGCACTGGCGGTCGACGCCGTGCTGGTGCTGCTCGCCCGATTCACGACCTCGAAAGGGATTCGCGCATGAACGACCAGTCTCACACCGGAGCGGGCATCGAACTCGTCGACGTCGTCAAGCGCTACCCCGGCCAGGAGGACCCCGCCGTGCGCGGGCTCTCGCTGAGCATCCCGGCGGGGGAGACTGTCATGTTCGTGGGTCCCTCGGGCTGCGGCAAGACCACGTCGCTGAAGATGATCAACCGACTCATCGAGCCCACTTCCGGGAAGATCCTCATCGACGGCGTCGATATCACCACCCAGAACGCCAACGACCTGCGCCGCAGCATTGGCTACGTGATCCAGGGCGGTGGGCTGCTGCCGCACCTCAGCGTGGCCGACAACATTGGCCTGGTCCCGGGGTTGCTGAAGTGGGATCGTCGCCGGATCGCCGCCCGGGTGGACGAGCTGCTCGAGCTGGTGGGGCTGCAGCCGAACATCTACCGCGACCGCTATCCGCGCGAGCTCTCGGGTGGGCAGCAGCAACGCGTGGGCGTGGCCCGCGGGCTCGCCGCGGATCCGCCCGTGGTGCTGATGGACGAGCCCTTCGGCGCCGTCGACCCCATCACTCGGCAGCGGTTGCAGGACGAGCTGATCAGCATCCAGGAAGAGCTGCACAAGACCATTGTGTGCGTCACCCACGACATCGACGAGGCCATCAAGCTCGGTGACCGGATCCTGATCCTGCAGGAGGGGGCGAGCATCGCCCAGTACGCCACGCCCGAGGAGATTCTCGGCCAGCCCGCCAATGACTTCGTTGCCGACTTCATCGGTGCCGGGTCCAAACTCAAACAGCTCTCCCTGCTGCGGGTCGGCGAGATGGAGCTGAGCCAGCCGGTCACCGCGGTCGTGGGCGAACCCGTGGCCGAGGTCGTCGAGCGGGTGGAGTCTGCTGGTGCGGTCTCGGTGGTGATTCTCGACGCCGACGGATGCCCCGGCGACTGGGTGTTTCTGCGCAGCCTGCGCGGACACGAAACGGTGCCCGACCCGCAGAAGGCGCTGCAGACGGTGGTGGATCACCGTTCCACCCTGGCCGACGCGCTGGACTCGATGCTCGTCTCCAGCCATGCCGGAGCCATGGTCACCCGCCGCGACAAGTTCATCGGGGTTATCACCTACGACGCCGTGACCGAGCTGCTGCGCGCCACCGAACCCAGCGGGGCGGGAGAATGAACCGACTCCGACACGCCACCCGTGAGGACCGGCTGCTGCTGATCGGACTACCGATCTTCGTCGCCCTGCTGCTCATCGGCTGGGGGATCTGGCGCTCCGCTGCCTCCCTGGACGAGATCGAGGCACGGCTGCTCACCTGGCAGAACATCGGCACCCTCACCTGGGAGCACCTGCTGATAGTGGTGGTCTGCGCCGTGCTGGTGGTCGGCACCGCCGTACCGGTGGGGATCCTACTCACCCGACCCGGCACCCGTGGCGTTATCGGTCCTGTGCTGGGGGTGGCCAACGCCGGCCAGGCAGCCCCGGTGGTGGGCGTGATCGTGCTGCTGGCGCTGCTCCTGGGCTTCGGGTTCTGGGTCGCGGTGCTTGCGCTGACGCTCTACGCGTTCCTCCCGGTGCTGGCCAACACCATCACCGGGCTGCGCGGAGTGGAACCCTCGCTCATCGAGGCGGCCCGCGGTATGGGGATGTCCGGGACTCAAGTCCTGCTGCGGGTAGAGTTGCCCATCGCGATTCCTGTCATCATGACCGGGGTACGCACCGCCCTGGTGCTGCTCGTCGGGGCGGGGGCCTTCGCGTCGTTCATTGACGCCGGCGGTCTCGGACTGCTGATCCAGACCGGGATCCTGATGTTCCGGTTCTCCATCCTGGTCTCCGGGGCACTGCTCGTGGCGGCCCTGGCCCTGGCCGTTGAATGGGTGGGCCGACTACTCGAAGTCATCGTGAAACCGGGAGGCCTGGCATGAGAAGGATGCAAGCTGCCCTCGCCGTCGCCCTCTCGGCCGGACTGCTCTCCGGCTGTGGCCTCGGCACCGCGGGCGGCTACGTGCCCAGCGGCGAACTGGCCGGACCGGTGGCTGACGTGAACCTGGAAGGCGCCAGCATCGCCGTCGGCTCCAAAGACTTCACCGAGCAGGCGATCCTGGGCAAGATGATGGTCATCCTCGCCCAATCGGCCGGCGCCGACACCCAGGACCTCACCAATGTGCCCGGATCGCAGAGCGTGCGCCAGGCCATGCTGCAGGGAATCATGGACTTTCAGTGGGAGTACACCGGCACCGCCTGGATCACCTATCTGGGCAATGTCGACCCCATCGTGGACGAGCAGGAGCAATTCGAAGCGGTCCAGAACGCCGATGCTGAGTTCGACCTGCACTGGGTGCAGCCCTCCGCGGTGAACAACACCTACGCGATGATGATGACGCGCGAACGCTCCGAGGAACTCGGGGTGACAGTGATGTCGGATCTGGCGGAACTGGACGAGTCCGAGCTGACCTACTGCATCGCCGCCGAATTCGCATCCCGCAACGACGGGTTCGAACCGATGCTGGAGCATTACGGCATCCCGCCAGCCTCCGCGGACCAGCGCCGCATGATGGATCAGGGCGCGACCTTCCAGGCCACCGCGAACGGCGAGTGCACCTTCGGGCAGACCACCGCCACCGACGGGCGCATTCCCGCCCTGGATTTGGTGGTGCTGGAAGACGACGAGGCCTACTTCCCCAAGTACAACCTCTCCGGCGTGATCGGTGGGGAACTGTACGAGCAGTACCCGCAGCTGGAGGAGCTGGTCATCCCGCTGACCGAGCGCCTCGATAACGAGACCATGGCAGAGCTCAACGCTCGCGTCGATGTCGATGGCGAGGAACCCGGCGATGTGGCCTGGGACTTCCTCGTCGAGGAAGGATATTTGGTCGATGAGTGAGCACACCCTGCACACGACGGTGATCGGTGACGGCCCGGAACCGATGGTGTTCCTGCACGGGCTGATGGGCCGAGGCAAGAACTTCACCACCGCAGCGAAGGACCTCGCCGATGTGGCCACCTCGCTGTTGGTGGACCTGCCCAACCACGGCTCCTCGCCCTGGACCGAGGATTTCTCCTATGTGGAGACCGCTGACGCCGTGGCGGAGCACCTGCGTGCCGGCTTCGCCTCCAAGGCGCCTGGGGGAGCGGTCACCCTGCTCGGGCACTCCCTGGGTGGCAAGGTCGCCATGGTGCTGGCCCTGCGTCACCCCGACCTGGTGAGACGGCTGATCGTGGAGGATATCTCCCCGATCTCGGTGTCCTCGTTCTCCGAATTCGAGCACCTGCTGGGTTCCCTGCTCAGCGTCGATCTCGACTCGCTCACCCGTCGCGCCGACGCGGACGCGCAGCTCACCGAGAAGATCCGCTCGCGCACGGTGCGCGGGTTCCTGCTCCAGAACCTGCGCAGTGTGCGCGCCGAAGGCGGGTCGAGCTCCTTCGCATGGGAGCCGAATCTGCAGTTACTTTTCGACTCGCTCACCGAGATCGGCGGCTTCCCCGACCTCGACGCCGACCCTTATCCGGGGCCCGTGCTCTGGCTGGGTGGGGAGAAATCGCCGTACATCACCGACGACGCCGTGGCTCCGATGCGCGCCCTGTTCCCGCGGGTGCGCCGGATGACCATCAGAGACGCCGGGCACTGGCTGCACTCCGAAAAGCCCGCCGAATTCGCAGCCGCCCTGAGGTTCTTCCTGACGCAGGGCTGACTCAGCCAGCCACGGCGCGGGCCAAGTGCTCGCCGGTCAGAGTCGTCGGCGATTCCACCAGATCGGCCGGGGTGCCCTCGTAGACGATCGTGCCACCTTCGGATCCGGCACCCGGTCCCACATCGATAATCCAGTCGGCGTGGGCGATCACATCCAGGTGATGCTCGACGGCGATCACCGAGGCCCCGGCCTCGACCATCGAATCGATCAGTTCCA
The DNA here is from genome assembly GCA_052084925.1 of Micrococcaceae bacterium. Taxonomy (GTDB): domain Bacteria; phylum Actinomycetota; class Actinomycetes; order Actinomycetales; family Micrococcaceae; genus CmP2. Next base: position 20,717 of record JBQDEV010000007.1, on the reverse strand, counting down.
ACAGCCGACGCACATCAGCGACGTGCAGACCGGCGGTCGGCTCATCGAGCACATAGATCGCCGATTTCTGTCCCAAGTTGCTGGCCAGCTTCAGCCGTTGGCGCTCGCCACCGGACAGCGTGGTCAGCGGCTGACCGAGGCGCAGATAGCCCAGACCGACGCTGACGAGCCGTTGGGCAATTTGCGCGGCAGGGGCGATCTTCACCTCGGGGTCCGAGAAGTACTCGACGGCCTGCTCGGCCGGCAGGTCTAGTACCTCGGCGATCGATTTTCCGCCCACCTCGTAGGCGAGCACGTCCTCGCGGAACCGCCGCCCCTGGCACTCACCGCATTCGGCAGACTGGCCCTGCATGAATCCGAAGTCCAGGTAGATCACCCCGGCGCCCTTGCACTCGGGGCAGGCGCCCTCGGAGTTGGCGCTGAACAGCGCCGGCTTCACCCCGTGGGCCTTGGCGAACACCTTGCGGATCGAGTCCAGCGCCCCGGTATACGTTGCCGGATTGGAACGACGGGACCCACGGATCGGATCCTGATCGATCACCACGATGTCGTCGCGGCCGGCCAGCCCAGCCCGCAGCAGGGTGGACTTGCCGGAGCCGGCCACCCCGGTCACCACGGTGAGGGTGCCCAACGGCAGATCCACCGATACTTCGTGCAGGTTGTGCTGGGTGACGTGCTCCAGAGGGAGTACCCCCGTGCCGGAGCGCAGTTTCTCGGCCGGTTTCAGCCGGGCGTGATGGTCCAGGCTCTCGCCGGTCAGAGTCCCCGAGGCACGCAGCCCGGCCAGGTCGCCCTCGAAGACCACCTCGCCGCCGTGCACCCCGGCCCCGGGACCGAGATCGATGAGGTGATCGGCCACCTCGATCACATCCGGATTGTGCTCGACGACGAGCACGGTGTTGCCCATGTCGCGCAGCTGTCCCAGCAGGGTGTTCATCCGCGAGACGTCGTGGGGGTGCAGCCCGGAGGTGGGCTCGTCAAAAACATAGGTGACGTCGGTCAGCGGTGAGCCCAGGTGGCGGATCATCTTCACCCGCTGGGCCTCGCCGCCGGAGAGCGTGCCGGAGGGGCGGTCCAGGCTGAGATAGCCCAGCCCGATTTCCACAAACCCGCCCAGCACCTGACGTAGCGTGGCCAGCAGGGGTTCTGCAGAGGGCTCGTCGAGGCCCTGCACCCACTCCAGCACCCGGTGTGCCTCCCAGCGCGCCAGTTCCCCGATATTCACCTCGGCCAGGGTCACCGAGCGGGCGGCCGCGCTCAGACGGGTGCCCTCGCACTCGGCGCAGGTCCGGAACACGATGGCCCGGTCGACGAACGCTCGGATATGGGGCTGCATGGCCTCGCGGTCCTTCGACAGCATCGACTTTCGGATCCGCGGGATCAGCCCCTCATAGGTGAGGTTCGCCCCCTCGAATTTCACCTTCATCGCGTCCTGGTGCAGCAGCAGCTCCAGCTGGTCCTCGGAGAATTGGCCCACCGGAGTCTCCATGTCCAGGCCCGAGGCGCGGAACAGGCGGCCATACCAGCCGTCCATCGAATAACCGGGCACCTTCAGGGCACCCTCGGACAGGGAAAGCTCGGGGTCGTAGAGCTCATCGAGGTCGAAATCCGACACCGCACCGCGACCCTCGCAGACCGGGCACATCCCGCCGGTGCGACGAAAGGTGCGATCCTCGGCAACCTGCTTGTCGCCCTTCTTCACGGTGATCTGGCCGGAGGCCTCTACCGAGGCCACGTTGAAGGAGAAGGCCTGCGGACCGCCGATGTGGGGTGTGCCGAGCCGGGAGAACAGCATCCGTAGCAGGGTGTGCACGTCGGTCACGGTTCCCACCGTCGAGCGCGGATTCGCCGGTAGTGTCTCCTGGTCCACGATGATCGCGGTAGTCAGCCCCTCGAGCCGGTCCACCTCTGGACGGGAGGTGGAGGGCATGAACCCCTGGACGAAGGTGGAGTAGGTCTCGTTGATGAGGCGCTGGGATTCCGCGGCGACGGTGCCGAAGATCAGAGAGGACTTCCCAGAACCGGACACCCCGGTGCACACCGTCATCCGACGTTTGGGAATGTCGATGCTGACATCGCGAAGATTGTTCTGGCGGGCGCCGCGAACTTTGAGCACATCGTGCTGATCGGCGGAATGGACGGAGGAATCACCGTGCGAAGACATGGTCACAGCATAAAACAGGGCGGACACCTTTCGGTGTCCGCCCTGAGAGAGGGAGTGTGCCGGGATCAATCCTCGGTATCGAGATCCGCGTGGCGCGAGCCCAGCTCGGCGTCGATACGCAGCACTCCGGCGCCGTCGTTGCCCACCCGGTCCAGCTTGCCGAGCACCTCCGAGACGGTGGCCTCCTCTTCGACCTGTTCATCGATGAACCACAGCAGCAGCGGACGAGACTCCAGGTCTCCAGCCTCCTCGGTGGCACGGTAGAGCTTGCGAATGGATTCCGAGACCTTCTGCTCGTGATCCAGCGCGGCCTTGAAGATCTGCTGAGGGGAGAGATCGCTACTCAGTCCCGGTGCTTCCAGGGCACCGATCACGGCATCGTTGTCGCGGTCCACCACATGGTCGATGAATTTCTGCGCGTGCACCAGTTCCTCTTCGGCCTGGGCACGCATCCAGGAGGCGACACCGGGCAGATCCTGGCTGTCGGCGGCGATCGAGAGCTGACGGTACACATGCGCCGCCTGCAACTCGAGGGTGATCTGGTCGTTGAACTTGGCTTCGAGAGCGTCCGTGAGCTTCATGACTCTCAGCGTACTCACCGATGCGGGTCGGGGGAAGAACCTTTGCTAAGGTGCCAGATCGTGACGCTCTCCCAGGATTCCGGTGTACCCGGCTCGCCCGTATCCCCTCGCCCCGATGTTCCGCTGGGCCCGGGCGGACGTCCCGCACTGGTCGGACGACGTATCTTCCCTTCTCCGGGGTCTCGCCGTCTGGTCTATGCGGTGGTGTTCGAGGCATTGGCCATCGCGTTCACCACCACGCTGCTGGTGGCCATCGGACAGTCGGCTCAGGGATCCCTGCTGGTGGGGGTTGTCTCCTCCGCGGTCGCCTTGACCTGGAACCTGGTGTTCAACACGATCTTCGAGGCGTGGGAGCGCCGCAGCGGTCACACCGGCCGCCCCTGGTGGGTGCGGGTGTTGCACGCCCTGTGCTTTGAAGCCGGGCTGATGATCATTCTGATTCCACTGATCGCCTGGATCCTCGACATCACTCTGCTCCAGGCCCTCGTACTGGAGGCCGGGCTGCTCCTCTTCTTCCTGATCTACACGGCAGTGTATGCTTGGAGTTTTGACCGGGTCTTCGGCCTTCCCGACGCCGCTCAGACCGTTCCTCCATCCGGGTGACTTCTGCCATGACCAGCACCGCCCCGCTCGCTGAACCGCGCATGACCTGGATGGACGCGGCCCGGGGCGTGGCTGTTTTACTCGTCGTCATCCTGCACGGGGCGACCATCCCGATGTCCACCGGCGCGGGATCCGAGACCTGGGTCGAGATCAACCGCTATATCGAACCGGTGCGGATGCCACTTCTGCTCTTCCTCTCCGGGATGCTGCTGCCACGATCCCTGGCCAAACCCTTGCCGCAGTTCCTGCGCGGAAAACTCGAGGGCATCGCCTGGCCGCTGCTGGTGTGGATGATTCTGTACGGGGTGCTGGTCTTCCGCAACAGCGTCTTCGACCCCGGGCTGTGGCGCTCCGGCGATTACCTCTGGTTCCTCTTCGTAGTGTTGGGCTGCTACTTGATCGGGATGCTTGCCCGCTGGGTGCCCTCGCTGATCATCGCCCTGGCGATGGTCGCGACCATGACGGCGATCCCGGATCCCCCCATGCACCGGCTCGATATGAAGCTGCTCTACTACGGTGCTTTCTTCTTCTTCGGGGCGGCGCTGGGCCGATTCGTGCCGCGCTGGTCGCGGGCACCCGTCTGGATCGGGGCGCTGGTGAGCCTCGGTGCGGCCTGGCTGTGCTTCCAGGCCGCCGACGCCCTGGACCTGCGCCGCGGGAACGCGGTGGCGGCGGGCATTTCGCTGATCTGCCTCGCCGCCATGCTGTGGTGGCTCCCACGACTTCCCTCGAACCGCGGTATCGCCTGGTTGGAATGGTTCGGACGCCATTCGCTCGTGGTCTACGTCGCCCACTTCCCGCTGATGATCCTCGTGCATCGCACGGTGGACCGCTTCGACGTCGCGCCGTGGGTCCATATCGGCTTCTGCACCGTGGTGACCCTGCTGCTGGTCACCGTGCTCACGATGATCCGCCCGCAGACCTCGTGGCTCTACACCTGGCCCCGTCAGCTCTCCACCCGGTCACCGAACGACCGGAACCTCGTCACGAAGTAGCGGGGAATCCGAGGAAATCCCTGATCGCCGGAATCTCTCGGCGCGCCTGTGCCAGTCCCAGCTGATGCGAGCGCCGCAGTTTCGACACATTGCGCTCGCCGTTGGCGACTGGCATCTGCTCCGGAACGAACAGATAGGCCTTGCCGGCCTTCTCCAATGCGAAGAGCTTTTCGCGGGTCTCGTTGTAGCGCCGCCACCGGGTTACCAGCGCCTCGGCGACCGCCGGATGCCGTCGGAAATAGGTCCGGTAGAACCGCGGGAACCGTTCCGGGGCCTTGCGGTAGCCGCGTTCGCGGGTCAGGACCACCAGGAACTTCTCGTAGCCGTGATCCACCGCGGTGGACACGGGCACACCGCCATCGGGGCCCAAAGCACCATCGACATAGGTGCGGCCGTCGATCTCCACCGGCGGCATCAGCACCGGCATGGTGGAAGAGGCCCGCACCCGTCGCATCAGGGCCGGCAACACGGTGGTGTCGTCCTTGCCCCACCACACCATCTCCCCGGATTCGACGTCGAACCCGCCGAGCTGCACGGTGGCCGGATTCGCCCGGTAGGTCGCGAAGTCGAAAGGCAGCGCCTGGCCGGGAAGTCCCGTGCGCTCGTAGATGTACTCGGCGTTGAACAGCCCGCGACCGCGCACGAACGTCCGCCAGTCGCCGAACTGCGGATCCGCGGCGAATTCCACGAACGAGGTGCGGGCGCGCACTGGGTCCCGCGTCAGGTAGTTGCAGGTGTTGGAGGAACCCGCGGAGATCCCCGCCACGAAGTCTGCATGGATTCCGGCCTCGAGCAGGGCGATCACCATGCCCGAGGTGTAGGAGGCGCGCATGCCCCCGCCTTCGAAGAGCAGGGCGGTGTCCGTCAGATTGTTGGTCAACTCCACCCTCACAGCCTAGGCTGAGACCATGGCAACGACCAGTTTCAAGAACACGCCCGCCCACACTGTCGCCGATCTGCCCTCCGTGGGTCAGAAGGCTCCCGACGTCGAACTCGTCGGTACGGACCTGCAGCCGTTCCGTCTGTCCGATTTCGCGGGCAAGACGGTGGTCCTCAACATCTTCCCCTCCGTCGACACGGGGGTGTGCGCGGCGTCCGTGCGCACCTTCAACGAGCGCGCCGCCGATCTCGATGACACCGTGGTGGTCTGCGTCTCGCAGGATCTGCCCTTCGCTCAGGGCCGCTTCTGCGGTGCTGAGGGCATCGAGAACGTGGTGATGGGCTCGGCTTTCCGCTCCGAGTTCGGCGCCGACTTCGGCCTGCGCCTGGCGGATTCGCCGATGGCCGGGCTGCTGGCTCGCGCGGTGGTCATTATCGACGCCGAGGGGACGGTCACCTACACGCAGCTCGTCCCGGAGATCACGCAGGAACCTGACTACGACGACGCCCTGCCCGTGAACAACTGAAGGCCTGTCCCTGAACCAGACCCCCGATCCTGAGGGCCGCCACCGGCCCGAGGACGACCCCGTCACCCCGTACGGCGATCCGCTGTACGGGGTGCCGCGCCTGCATGAGCCTCTTCCGCCCGAGTATGGGTTCGGCCCGCCCGAGCCTCCCGTCCGCCGTGGCCGTGGCTGGGTGTACGTGTTGGTCATGTTGGGTGGTATCGCCGGGGCCATCGGTCTGTTCGCCGGAGCACTGCACCTGCTGATGGGCCACATCAGCTCCTTTACGACGGGGACCGCCGATCAGCAGGTGGAAGCATCAGCGTCTGCCGGCGAATCCGGTGAGTCAGACGAGACTGGCGAACTCAGCGCGGCCGCCCAAGGACTGGCAGAGCAACTGGACCACGTGCATGAGGGCATCACCGTCGACTGGGAAGCCGGCCAAGCCCGGACCGGCACCGACATCGATCCCGGTCAGGTGGTCGACTCCGCACCCGGGATCTTCATCGTCGACACCATGATGATGGGGTTCTACGGGACTGGAACGGGCATGGTGCTCTCCGAAGACGGCATCGCCGTCACCAATTACCACGTGGTTGAGAACTCCACGGATGTGGTGGTGCGCATGGCCGACACCGACATCGAATACAACGCCACCGTGCTGGGCCGGGACTCGGAGCACGACGTCGCCGTGTTGCAGATCGAAGACGCCCCCGCACTGCCGGTGACCTCGCTCAACCCGCGCACCCCGCAGCTCGGTGACGCCAATGCGGCCGTGGGCAATGGGGGTGGGCAGGGCTATCTGACCTCCGTGGTGGGGGAGGTGACCTCGCTGAACGAGACCATCCTGGCCGGAACCGAAGCCGAAGAATCTTATTCGCGGCTCACCGGCCTCATCGAGACCACCGCCGACGTGGTGCCCGGATATTCCGGGGGCCCGCTGGTCGACCGCGATGGCCAGGTCATCGGGGTCAGCACTGCGGCCTCGCCCGGGGAGACCGCTGAAGAGGTCAACGGCTACGCCATCCCAATCCTGGTCGCCCTCGACATCGTCGACCAGGTGCTCTCCGGCGAGGAGTCCGAGACCGTGTCCATCGGCGTGGATGGTGCCCTGGGCATCACGATCCTCACCACCGACGACGGTCCCGCCATCCAAGAAGTCTCCCCGGGATCGGCCGCTGAGAAGCTGGGGTTGCGCGCCGGCGACATCATCATCTCGGTCGAGGGGGAGTCCGTCACCACGAGCCGTGAACTCGCCCGCGCCATCAACGACCGCAACGTCGGCGACGACGTCGAGGTGGTCTGGCGCGACGCTTCCGGCACCACACAGACGGGTACTGCCACCCTTCAGGAAGCCGTCGTCAACTAATCGTCAGCTACGCGACGGTGAGCTCATCATCGACGGCGCGGGGACGGGCCACCAACAGGCCGGCCACGGCCATGACCACCCCGGAACAGGCCAACAGCACCAGGATCAGCGACCAGTCCGGAGTCGCAGCGTGGATCAGGCCGACTCCGAAGGGCCCTGCCGCGGCGACGAAGTACCCGATCGGCTGGACGAATCCCGATAAGCGCGCGGTGACCCGAGGATCGCGGCTGCGTGCCGGAATCAGTGCGATGGCAGTGGGGAAGGCGAAGCCACCCAGGCCCAGCACCACCGCCCACAGCCAGGGTAGGCTGTCGGCGGCCACCAATAGGCCGAGGTAGCCGATCGTCGTGCAGGTCCCGAACAGCACCATCCACACCCATAGCCCGCGGGCCCGGGAGATCACCGTCGGCATCACCAGACCGCCGATAACCCCCATCCCGGAGAGCACCGCCACCAGGGTTCCCGACTGCACAGCAGGAATCCCGGCGTCGCGGTAGATCTGGGGGAGCCAGCCGAACTGCACGTAGGCGTTCATGGACTGGAAGCCGAACAGCACCGTCAGTGCCCAGGCCGTGCGGGAGCGGTACAGCGGCAGGGTGGGCCCGTCGGGAACAGCACCGCGCGGGAAATCGTGGCCGGTGCGGGCCGAGACGATCCACCAGATCACCAAGGGCACCACCGCGATCAGCGCCCAGAAGAACAAAGATGATTGCCATCCTGAAGCATCCAGCGCCGTCGCCGCCGAGGCGGCCAGGGGAGCGGAGAGCAGGGCACCCAGGGAACCTCCGAGTACCAGCAAGGACGAATAGATTGTCATCAGCTGGACCGTCTTCGTTCCGCCGTGCCGCTTGATCCAGGCCGGTACCAGGACATTACCCACGGCGATCCCTGCCAGTGCCAGCGCACTCACGGAGACGAAGAGCCACGGGGAAGGCATCCAGGGGCGCACCGCCAGCCCGAGCACCAGGGCGGTCATCGCCAGCGCCAGACCTCGGGAGAGCCCGACGCGTACCGCGATCCGCACCGCTAGCAGGCCCATGACCGCGAAACACAGTCCCGGCAGTGCGGTGAGTAGCCCTGAACCGGTCGGTGTGAAGCCCGCCGATACGGTGATCTCCTCCAGCAGTGGGCCGATCGAGGTGGCGGCCGCGCGCAGATTGATGGCGATCGCCACCACCGCAACAATGGCGAGTCCCGCCGAGAGTGGGGCGACGGCGGGGTTGGGGCGCGAGGAGTCCATGGGACTGTTCTATCTCATCCGGTCAAGCGTGACGCTTGTGTTCCGCGAGGGAGAGCCCACCGGGGCATCTGGCCGCACGAAGTGTCGCACAACACTTTAGGTTACGACTAGGTAACGATTCTGTGTCCGGGGAGATATTCAAGATTGCTTTCACAGTTTTGTCCGCTATTCTCGTAGCTACCTTAAGTGGCGTCGCTCACATGTCACTCATCACCGCCGGGGATCCCGGGGGCGAACTCGGAAGCGACGTCGCTCAGTACGACACACAAGGAGTCGCTTTGAAGAAGTACAACAAGCTCTCTGCCGCGGTGGCAGTCACCGCCAGCTCGGCGTTGCTGTTCACCGCCTGCTCGCCCGGCGGCGAGCCCACCACCGACAACGAGGCTGACCAGGGCATCGCTGAAGGCCAGCAGTACACGGTTGAGCCGGAGGACACGGGCAAGGCCGACCTCGGCGACATCGAAACCGCCGAAGGCACCATCTCGGTCGGCATGGAGCAGGACTTCACGTCGTACAACAACATGATGGCCGACAACTACTCGACCTATAACTCTCAGATCGCCGACCGCATTGCCGGTGGCTTCAACTACTTCGGCACCGATGGTGAAATCTACCCGGACGAGGAGTACGGTACTGTCGAGGTCGAGTCCGAGGACCCGTTGGTGGTCAAGTACACCATCAACGACGACGCTGTCTGGTCCGACGGCACCCCGATCACCGCCGCCGACTACATCTTCAAGTGGGCCGTCGAGAACCCGCGGACCGTGAACTCCGACGACGAGACTGTGTTCAACCCGGTCTCCATGACCTTCGGCGAGTACGTTCCGAATGCGCCCGAAGGCGATCCGGAAGGCAAAGAATTCACCATCACCTACGACGAGCCCTACGCCGACTGGCGCCTCGTGGTGGACCGGGCGCTCCCGGCCCACGTCGTCGCCGAACAGTCCGGAATGTCCATGGAAGAGCTCATCGACGCCGCCAGCAACAACGACGGCGACGCCCTCGCCGAGGCTGCTGAGTTCTGGAACACCGGCTGGAACGTGACCAACGCCCTTCCTGATGAGGCGCTGATCCCTTCCTCAGGGCGGTACGTCCTTACCGACTTCTCCCCGGGGCAGTCTGTCACCCTGACCGCCAACGAGAACTACTGGGGCACCCCGGCTGCAACCCAGACTCTGACGGTGCGCATCGCCTCGGCTGACACGCACGTTCAGGCTCTGCAGAACGGTGACATGAACGCCATCGAACCGCAGGCCACGGTGGATACTCTGGAGCAGCTGGAAGGCTTGGGCGACCAGGCTATTGTCCACCAGTACTCGCAGATGACGTACGAGCACCTGGACTTCAACCACGCCGCGGATTCCCTCTTCGGCGATAGCTACGAACTGCGCCAGGCCTTCGCACTCTGCGTGCCGCGCCAGCAGATCATCGACAACCTCATCAAGCCGCTGAACCCGGACGCAGAGGTACTCAACGCTCGTGAGTACTTCAACTTCCAGGACGAGTACCAGGACGTCATCGACTACTCCTACGACGGCAGCTACGACGAGGTTGATCTGGAAGCTGCCCAGCAATTGGTCGAGGAATCCGGAGTCGACTCGCCGACCGTGCGCATCGGCTACGCTGCACCGAACCCGCGACGCGAGCAGACCGTGTCCATGATCAAGGACTCCTGTGATCAGGCCGGCTTCGACGTCCAGGACTATGGTGCACAGGACTTCTTCGGTCCCGGTGGCGGACTGTCCTCGGGCGACTGGGACGTGGCTCTCTTCGCCTGGGCTGGCTCCGGTCAGATTGTCTCGGGTCGCAACATCTCGCACACCGATGGTGCTCAGAACGACGCGCAGTACTCGAATGCTGACGTCGACGCCGCCTGGGACATCGCCGCGGGCACCGTGGACCCCGAGGTGCACCTCGAGCAGCGCAAGGAAGTAGAGAAGCTGCATTGGGAGACCCTGTACAACATCCCGCTGTACACCCACCCCGGTGTCGCTGCGAACTCCTCTGACATCGCCAACGTCCGCTCCACGGCCACCCAGGCCGGTCTGCAGTGGAACGTCGAGCAGTGGGTCCGCCCTGAGGCCGAAGCTGAGTAAGCTGACGTCCACTCATTGACGAGGACAACGACAGTTGTGAACGGCTGGGGCCCGGTTGAGGAATCGACCGGGTCCCAGCCGGGACAACGTCGGTCTATCGTGTACGGAAGGCTCATGTTCACGTGCTGAAATTCATTCTGCGCCGCTTGGGGAGCTCCCTCATCGTCTTATTCGGCGCTTCCATCCTGATGTTCGTCCTGGTGATCAACTCCGGCGATCCGCTGTTTGATCTCCGCGAAATCACCACCGGAAACCGTGAGCTGCTGATGCAGCAGCGCATTGATTCCATGGGACTCGACCTGCCTTGGTATGAAAGGTATTGGGACTGGTTCTCCGGTGTCTCACAATGCTTCATCGGCCAGTGTGACCTCGGTGTGAACCGAGCCGGTCTGCCGGTGAACGACTTGCTTGCTCTGGCCGCAGCCTCGACCATGCGCCTGGTGGTACTGGCCACCGTGCTGGCGATCATCGTCGGTGTGGCCGTTGGCATCCTCACCGCCATCAGGCAGTACTCCGGGCTGGACTACGCCGTCACATTTCTGATCTTCCTCTTCTACTCGCTGCCCGTCTTCTGGGCGGCCGTGCTCCTCAAGGAGTACCTGGCGATCGGCTTCAATGACTGGATCGCCGCACCGTCGTTCAGCTGGACCACCATCATCATCACCGCCGTGCTGGCGGCCATCGTGATCCAGACAATTCTGGGTGGCGGCCTCCGCCGCCGTCTCATCACCGCTGGCGTCGTCGTCGTGTTCGTCATCGGCATGATGTTGTACATGGATTCCTCCGGCTTCGCACGCAACCCCGAGCTGGGCCCGCTGCCATTGATCGCCCTCGGCGCGGCCACGGCAGTGGGAGCGACCATTCTCTTCGCTGGCCTTCACAACCGACGGGTGCTGGCTGCTGGCCTGATCACCGCCGGTCTCGGCCTGGTCTCTTACTACGTCACCTGGGGCCTGATGGATCAGCCGTCGTGGTGGCTGCTGGTGCTGTTGGCGCTGGTCGCGGTGGGTATCGCCATCGGCGTGGGACAGGCCGTGGGCGGCTATTCGCGCGCCACCGCCTCCATCGTCTCGGTGGTGACTGCGCTGTCCATGGGCGCACTGTTGATTGTCGAGCAGCTCTTCCGGTACTGGCCCGTGTACCTGGGCCGGATCAGCCGTCCCATCGGAACCATCGGTTCCGAGACGCCGAATTTCGTGGGCACCTTCTGGGAGGAATTCATCGATAAGGGCACCCAGCTGCTGCTCCCGACCATCCTGCTGACGCTGGTCTCCGTTGCGACTTACTCTCGCTACACCCGTTCGTCCATGCTGGAGGTGTCGCGTCAGGATTACATTCGGACCGCTCGGGCCAAGGGCCTCAACGAGCGTCAGGTGATTCTGAAGCATGCCTTCCGCAATTCATTGATCCCGATCACCACGATCATGGCGTTTGACTTCGCCGGTCTGATCGGCGGCGCGGTGATCACCGAGCAGGTCTTCGGCTGGAAAGGCATGGGCGATCTGTTCCAAGTCGGATTGCGCACAGTCGACCCGGCACCGGTGATGGCCTTCTTCCTGGTCACCGGCATCGCCGCGATTCTGTTCAACCTGCTGGCGGATATTCTCTACGCCGTCCTTGATCCCCGGATTCGAGTGTGAGTCGGATGAGCACCAACGAAACACCCCAGACGCCACAGTCGTCCTCCACCGCGGTGGACATGCATAACCTCGCCGAGGTCGAAGACGCCAAGCTGCGTCAGATCACCGGCAAGTCCTACAGCCAAGGCCAGATGGTCCGACGCCGGTTCCGCAACCACGCGGGCGCGATGATCTCCTTCACCGTCTTGGCAGCGGTTTTCATTCTTGCCTTCAGCTCGATCGGCTTCGCCGGCATCCCCGGCTGGTGGGATAAGACCTACACCGCCACGGGTGCAGTACAGAACGGTGGCGCACCGACGCTGTCGCTGTGGCCCCGCTTCCTCGGTGGTGAGGGCATCGCCTGGGGCGAGCACCCTCTTGGTCAAGACACCATCGGACGCGATTACTTTGCGATGGTGATGCGCGGGACGCAACAGTCGTTGACCATCGCCTTCGTGGTTGGCATTATCTCAACCGTGATCGGTGCCGTTATCGGCGCGATCTCCGGGTACTTCCGGGGCTGGATCGACTCGATTCTGATGCGCACCACCGACTTGGTCATTGTGATCCCGCTGCTGGCCCTGGCCGCCGTGCTGGGACAGCTGTCCTCGACGTTCCGTGGTGGCGGCGTACTGCCGCTGGCCATCGTACTCGGATTGGTCACCTGGACCTCGCTGGCCCGTCTGGTCCGCGGTGAGGTGCTCTCGCTACGTGAAAAGGAATTCGTCTCAGCTGCGATCGCCATGGGCGCCAAGCCCGGGCGCGTGATCCTCAAGCACCTGTTGCCGAACACGATCGGCGTCATCGTGGTCAACGCGACCTTCGCGATCTCCGCGGCGATTCTGCTGGAGACGTCACTGTCCTTCCTCGGCTTCGGTGTGAAAGCCCCCGAAACCTCGCTCGGCCTGCTCATTAGTGATAACCAGGCGGCGTTCACCACCCGACCGTGGCTCTTCTGGTGGCCCGGCATCATGATCCTGGCGATCGCACTCTCGGTGAACTTCATCGGCGACGGTCTGCGTGACGCGTTCGATCCGCGCCAGGCCGGCAAGATCAAGCGCCGTCGCAGCGTGCTCGGGATGTCCGGGCGCAAGGAAGCCGCCGTGGCCACCATGGGCACGCAGCGCACCGATGTTCCCGAGCAGCCCGGTGAGCTGGAGCGACCCGTTCCGTCGTCGGAGCACGAGGGGCCACAACACCCCGATCCCAACTCTTCCGGACCCGAGGGAGGGACCCGATGATGAACAAGCGAGCAAACCGCAAAGAGCCCAAAGCGGTGACGACGTCGACGAACGTCGTCAAGCGCCACGGTGACCTCGGCGGCAAACCGATCCTGTCCTTCAACAACCTGAAGGTCAGCTTCGACACCGAATTCGGGCAGGTCGACGCCGTGAAGGGTGTGACCTTCGACGTCAAGCCCGGTGAAGTGGTCGCGCTGGTGGGCGAGTCCGGTTCGGGCAAGTCCGTTACCTCAGCCACCGCGATGGGCCTGCTGCCGAGTAACGCCCGCATCGACGGCGAAGTACGGCTCAATGAGCAAAACGTGACCGCCATGGATGCGGCGTCGCTGCGGAAGATTCGCGGCAGCCGGGTCGCGATGGTGTTCCAAGAGCCGATGACGGCGTTGAACCCGGTGCTCACCGTGGGTGACCAGTTGACCGAATCGCTGGCCGTGCACAACCTGGCCTTCGGCAAGGAAGCTAAGCGGCGTGCTGTCGAGCTGCTGGAGATGGTCGGCATCCCGGATGCGGCGAGCCGTCTGAAGCAGTACCCACATCAGTTCTCGGGTGGTCAGCGCCAGCGCATCGTCATCGCGATGGCGATCAGTTGCTCGCCGGAGGTGATCATCGCCGACGAGCCGACCACCGCACTGGACGTCACCGTGCAGGCGGAGATCCTCGAGCTGCTGCGCAGCCTGAAGGACAAGCTGAACACGGGCATCCTGCTGATCACCCACAACATGGGCGTGGTCGCCGACATGGCTGATCGTGTTTGTGTGATGCTGCGCGGTGAGATGGTCGAATCCGGACCCGTGCACCAGGTGATGCAGTCGCCACAGCATCCGTATACCCAGCGCCTGCTTTCCTCAGTGCCACGGCTCGGCGACAGCTATGAGGTCGCCGAACCGGAGCCTGTGACGGAGGCGGTGAAGGCCGGTGCGATGTACGCGGTGGAGGCCAAAGGCATCTCCATCGCCTACGAGCACCGCGGCAAACAGCGCAATGTGGTCCACGACGTGTCCTTCACGGTGGCACCCGGCGAGATTATGGGGCTGGTGGGGGAGTCAGGCTCCGGCAAGTCCACCATCGCGAAGTCAGTGCTGGGGCTGTTGCCCATCACCGCGGGCAGCATGAAGCTCTATGGCAAGGAACTCACCTCGTTGTCTCGGAAAGACTCACGGGCCATGCGGAAACAAATCGGCGTCGTTTTCCAGGATCCGGCGGCCTCCTTGGATCCGCGTTTCCCGATCGGTGACATCATCACCGAGCCCATGGTGATCCACCAGGTCGGCAACGCCAAGACTCGCCTGGATCGCGCCTACGAGCTGCTGGACGCGGTGAAACTGCCCCGCACCGTGGTGAACCGCTATCCGCACGAGCTTTCGGGCGGTCAGCGTCAGCGCATCTCCATTGCTCGCGCTCTGACCATGGACCCGGACGTGCTCATCGCCGATGAGCCGACCTCCGCGCTGGACGTCTCCGTTCAGGCGGCCGTACTGGACATGTTCGCCGAACTGCAGAGCCGGTACGAGTTCGCCTGCCTGTTCGTCTCCCATGATCTGGCGGTGGTCGACATGCTCGCCCACAAAGTGCTGGTGCTGAGGAACGGTCGTGAGGTCGAGTCTGGCAAGACCGACAAGGTCCTGCACGACCCGCAACAGGACTACACCAAGCGGCTCCTTGCCGCGGCTCCGGTCCCGGATCCTGACGAGCAGAAGACCCGTCGTGACGAGCGGCGCGAGCTGCTGGCATCGTTCGGCGAGACCAGCTACTAGGAGTCCCATTCTGAGCAAAACTCGGCGAGGCGGCGTCCCTGAAAGGGTCGCCGCCTCGCGGTGTCTGCACCCCGTGTTCTGGGTGAGCCCGGATGTCCCGTAGAATACGTACTGGACTGTAACGCGGTCCGAGCCCCAGTCAGCACCACGGCGTGTGTTCACGCTGGTTTGTCGTGCGAAGAATCGAGCGGCCGGGGTGCTCACAGATCAACAGAACTGAGACACGCATATGAGCGAATCCCTCACCCGACGCGAAGACCTGCGCAATGTCGCCATCGTCGCCCACGTTGACCACGGCAAGACCACCTTGGTCGATGCCATGCTGCGCCAGGCTGGCGCCTTCTCGAGCCACGGCGAGGTCGAAGACCGAGTGATGGATTCCGGTGAACTGGAACGCGAGAAGGGCATCACCATCCTGGCCAAGAACACCACCGTGTTCTACTCCGGCCCCTCCGCCGAGGGCCAGCCCATCACCTTCAACGTCATCGACACCCCCGGCCACGCCGACTTCGGCGGTGAGGTCGAACGCGGCCTGTCCATGGTCGACGGTGTCGTGTTGCTCGTGGACGCTTCCGAGGGTCCGCTGCCGCAGACTCGTTTCGTGCTGCGCAAGGCGCTGGCTGCGAAGCTCCCCGTCATCCTCGTCGTGAACAAGACCGACCGTCCCGATGCCCGTATTGACGGCGTCGTCTCCGACACTATGGACCTGCTGCTCGGCCTGGCCTCCGACCTCTCCGAAGAGGTGGAGGACCTGGACTTGGACTCCGTGCTGAACCTGCCCGTGGTCTACGCCTCCGGCAAGGCCGGCCGCGCCTCCCTGGAACAGCCTGCCGACGGCGCGCTGCCCGAGAGCGAGGACCTGGAACCGCTGTTCGCGACCATCCTCGAGCACATCGCCGCACCGGCCTACACCGAAGGCGAAGTCCTGCAGGCTCACGTCACCAACCTTGACGCCTCCCCGTTCCTCGGACGCCTGGCACTGCTGCGCATCTTCAACGGCACCCTCCGCAAGGGCCAGCAAGTCGCCTGGGCACGCCAGGACGGCACGACCAAGACGGTGAAGATCACCGAGCTGCTCGGCACCAAGGGCCTGAGCCGCGAACCGATCGAATCCGCTGGACCCGGCGAGATCGTCGCCGTCGCCGGCATCGAGGACATCATGATCGGTGAGACCCTCACCGACCTGGAGAATCCCAAGCCGCTGCCCCTGATCACCGTGGACGATCCGGCGATCTCCATGACCATCGGCATCAACACCTCACCGATGGCCGGCCGTGTCAAGGGAGCCAAGGTCACCGCCCGCCAGGTCAAGGACCGCCTCGACGCCGAGCTCGTCGGTAACGTCTCCCTGCGCGTGCTGCCCACCGAGCGTCCCGACGCCTGGGAGGTGCAGGGCCGCGGTGAGCTGGCGCTGGCCATCCTCGTTGAACAGATGCGCCGCGAGGGCTTCGAGCTCACCGTGGGCAAGCCCCAGGTGGTCACCAAGACCATCGACGGCAAGGTGCACGAGCCGATGGAACTGATGACCATCGACGCCCCCGACGAGTTCATGGGCGCCATCACCCAGCTGCTGGCCGGACGCAAGGGCCGGATGACGGAAATGTCGAACCACGGCACCGGCTGGGTGCGCATGGAGTTCAACGTTCCCGCCCGTGGCCTGATCGGTTTCCGCACCCAGTTCCTCACCGACACCCGCGGTGCGGGCATCGCCTCCTCCATCGCCAACGGCTACGAGCCCTGGGCCGGACCGATCGAGTACCGCAACAACGGCTCGCTGATCGCCGACCGTGCCGGGACCGCCACCCCGTTCGCCATGATCAACCTGCAGGAGCGCGGCTCGTTCTTCATCCAGCCGACCTCCGAGGTCTACGAGGGCATGATCGTGGGCGAGAACTCGCGCGCCGACGACATGGACGTGAACATCACCAAGGAGAAGAAGCTCACGAACATGCGCTCGGCCAGTGCCGACTCGTTCGAGGGCCTCACCCCGCCGCGTCGGCTGACGCTGGAGGAGTCCCTGGAGTTCGCCCGTGAAGATGAGTGTGTCGAGATTACCCCGGAAGCGATTCGCATCCGTAAAGTGGTCCTCGATGCCAACGAACGACTCAAAGCGTCACGCCAGCGCGCCCGTGCCGCCAACTGATCACCTCGAGACACCAGCGACGGCGTCGACGACGGGCCAGCGGATCGCCTCAGCGGTCCTGGCCCTGATCGTCGGCGCCGGCTCTGGTCTCATCGGCACCCTGCTCCACCTGCAGCTGCACTGGTTCGGGTCGGTGATGATCCCCTGGGGAGCGCTGCTGGCGCTGGTCCTGACGGGATGCGCCCAATTGTGGGCCACCCTCGCAACACGACAGCTCTGGGTTGGCGCACTCACCGTCGTCGCTGCGTATACCGTGATCATCGGCATCGCCTTCCTCCCCACCCGCGACGTCTTCAACATCGCCATTAACTCCTACACTTGGCAGGCGCTGCCCGGACCGGTGATTGCCGAGGGGATCTGGCTCTTCGGCGTGCCCGTGGTGGCCATCATCGTGCTGCTGCTCAGCGCCCGGCTGCTGCCACGGACCGTCCCACAGCGACCCGCGCCCGCGGCGACACACTAGACTGGGTGCAGGCGCCGTCTGAGGGGACTGTGCGCCATTCGCACCCGCGAGGACCGCTGTGAAAGGTACTGAACTTCCGTGACGTATGTGATTGCTCTGCCGTGTGTGGATGTGAAGGATCGGGCGTGTATTGATGAGTGCCCGGTGGATTGCATCTATGAGGGTGAGCGGATGCTGTATATCCATCCTGATGAGTGTGTGGATTGTGGTGCGTGTGAGCCGGTGTGTCCGGTGGAGGCTATTTATTATGAGGATGATCTTCCTGAGGAGTGGGAGGATTATTACGGTGCCAATGTGGAGTTCTTTTCTGATGTGGGGTCTCCGGGTGGGGCGGCGAAGATGGGTGTGATTCCGAAGGATCACGCGTTGATTACCGCGCTGCCCCCACAGGAAGCCGACTGATCATCCCGACGGATCCGCCGAGACCGCCCGAGCGACGAAAGGTAACGAGCGCATGCTGACCCTTCCCGAATACCCCTGGGAGCAGCTGGCCCCCTACCGTGCGCGTGCCGCCGAGCACCCCGACGGCGTGGCCGACTTGTCGATCGGCACCCCTGTCGATCCCACCCCGGAGCTGATCCAGCAGGCGCTGCGCGACCACACCGATGCGCACGGATACCCAACCACCGGCGGCACCGCCGAGCTGCGGGAGGCCATCGCCGACTGGTTCGTCCGTCGTCGCGGCGCACAGATCACCTCCGCCCAGGTGATCCCCACCATCGGCTCCAAAGAATTCATCGCCTGGCTGCCGCTGCTGATGGGGCTCGGCCCCGGCGACGTCGTCGTCCGCCCAGAGGTTGCCTACCCCACCTACGACATCGGAGCGCAGCTGGTGGGTGCCACCCCCGTTGCCGCGGACTCGCTCGCCGAGCTCGACGACGAGACCCGCTCCCGGGTGAAACTGGTCTGGACGAACTCTCCGGCCAACCCCACCGGCCGCGTCGACACCGCCGATGAGGTGGCGGAGAAGATCGCCGCCGCCCGTGCCCTCGGGGCCGTGATCGCCGGTGACGAATGCTATGCGGAACTGGGGTGGGACCAGTGGGAGACCGGCGTGCCCAGCGTGCTGGACCCGGCCGTCAACGGCGGTGACACCACCGGAATCCTCTCTGTCTATTCGCTGTCGAAGCAGTCGAATCTCGCTGGCTACCGGGCCGCTTTCGCGGCCGGCGATGAGCAGATCATCACCACCTTGATTAATAGCCGCAAGCACGCTGGCATGATCGTTCCGGCCCCGATCCAAGCCGCCATGGTGGCTGCTCTTCGCGATGACGTGCATGTCCAGGAGCAGAAAGACCGCTACAGGAACCGGCGCGGAGCGCTGCTGGCCGCGCTCACCGAGTCGGGGCTGCACGTCGAGCATTCCGAGGCAGGGCTGTACCTGTGGACCCGGCAGGCAGATTCCACCACCGGTGCCGCTACCGCCCAAGACACCTGGGACCTCGTTCAGCGCTTCGCGGACGCCGGGATCGTCGTCGGACCGGGCGTCTTCTACGGTGAGGCCGGGAACGGCTTTGTCCGGGTGGCGATCACCGCGACCGATGAGGCCGTGGCCCGCGCGGTCTCGCGCATCCGCACGGGAATCTGACGCACCGTCGCCCGTGGGCGCGGATGACCCCACGTGACATTGGTCGCATGCGGGCGAACGGGCGAAACCTGCCGGATATTGGTAGGTTAGAGTCGAACCGATAATGTGTGTGGCGCCACAGCATGCCGTTGTGGCCGATCTTCTCGAGGGAGCACTATGACCGAGAATACCTCCGGAACTCTGTCTGTTGATGGGCATGATGTCGAACTGACCCGCGAGACCTCCACGGTGGGCAACGAAGGGTTGAATATCGGCCCGCTGCTCAAAGAGACCGGAGCGGTCACCTACGACCCCGGCTTCATGAACACCGCGAACACCAAGTCCGCGATCACCTACATCGACGGAGCCGAAGGCATCCTCCGCTATCGCGGCTATCCGATCGAGCAGCTGGCCGAGCACTCCTCGTTCCTCGAGGTCGCCTACCTGCTCATTTACGGCGAGCTACCCACCGACGCCCAGCTGGACGACTGGGACCGCAACATCCGCTCGCACACCATGCTGCACGAAGACCTGAAGAGCTTCTTCTCCGGGTTCCCCCGGGACGCTCACCCCATGCCGGTGCTGTCTTCTGCGGTGTCGGCCCTCTCGACGTTCTACGCCGACTCCCTGGACCCCTTCGACGAGGAGCAGGTCCACATCTCGACCATTCGCCTCATGTCGAAGCTGCCAGTCATCGCCGCCTACGCGTTCAAGAAATCGCTGGGTCAGCCGATGCTTTACCCGGACAACTCGCTGAACCTGACCGAGAACTTCATGCGCCTGTGCTTCGGGGTTCCGGCGGAGGCCTATGAGCTCGATGACGACGTCGTCAAGGCACTGGATCGGCTGCTGATCCTGCACGCCGATCACGAACAGAACTGCTCCACCTCCACCGTGCGTCTGGTGGGTTCCTCCCACGCGAACATGTTCGCTTCCGTCTCTGCGGGCATCAACGCGCTCTACGGTCCGCTGCACGGCGGCGCCAACGAAGCCGTGCTGAACATGCTGCACCAGATCAAGACCGAGGGCCTCAAGCCCGAGGACTTCATGGACAAGGTGAAGAACAAGGAAGACGGCGTGAAGCTGATGGGCTTCGGACACCGCGTCTACAAGAACTACGACCCGCGTGCCCGCATCGCCAAGGCGGCTGCCGACGAGATCCTCGGCAAGGTCGCCGGCGGCGACGAACTGCTCGACATCGCCATGCGGCTCGAAGAGCGCGCGCTGGCCGATGAGTACTTCATCGAGCGCAAGCTGTACCCGAACGTCGACTTCTACACGGGCCTGATCTACAAGGCGATGGGCTTCCCTGAGAAGATGTTCACCGTGCTCTTCGCCCTGGGACGGCTGCCGGGCTGGATCGCCCAGTGGCGGGAGATGATCGACGACAAGTCCACCAAGATCGGCCGACCGCGCCAGATCTACACCGGTGAGATTCAGCGCGATTACCCCGGCGTCTGACATCCGCTAAAACCAGCGCGGCCCCGAACCTGAAAA
>JBQDEV010000006.1:201804-215174 GCA_052084925.1 Micrococcaceae bacterium | reverse complement strand
TCCTCATGCTCGAAGCTCCGACGCACCACGTAATCACTTAAGTGACTACGCCCGGCGGCCCTTCCAGCATCAGGTGATGTCCGCCAGCAGCGGCGATTTCCAGCGCGAAACGAGCTTCGTGCTGGCCAGCGACATCTGCTAGGTCCAGCGGGGAACGTCTGCTGTGCTCCGTGGGAACTTTGATGCGTCGGGATTCCTGGGCCTCAACGATAGTCCCCGTGCGTCCGCCGAACGCTCGGATCACGTCCGCCAGGTGTCCGAATGATCGAACGTTGGCACCGGGAACTATCTGCGCTTCTTGCGCCGATTCTTCCGCAACAATGATGTCGGTGAATCCGTGATCGACACTCGTCATCACGGACGGAAGGATCCCCGGGGCATGTCGTAGGGCCCCATCGAGTCCCAAAGCGGCGAGGAAAACCGGCCCGGATTCTCTGTCGACCCGACAATCGGCCGCCAGAGCAGCCATCGCAATGCCCAGGTCAAAGACCGACCCTCGCTTATGAAGACTGGCGGGGATCAGATTCACCGTTAGATGCCGTCGGGTCAGCTCTTGCCCAGAGTTTCGTGCGGCCGAACGAATCCTGTCCTTGGCCTCTTGCAGAGATTGATCCGGCAGTCCCAACAATGTGAAACCCGGCAATGACTGGCCGATGTCGGCTTCGATCTCGACCATCTTCCCGGACATCCCCGTCAGCGCCACAGAATAGGTGCGGCCCAATCGGCTGGGCTGATCCTCGATAATGACGGTGCTGATCCCGGCGAACAGATCATCATCCATGACCAACATCCCGCCGCAGTTCGATGACGGAACCGGTCGGTGTCTCGAGAGTCAATGCCACAACATCAACACGACGACGGGCTCGAAGCCATGAGGGACGCTGCGTGCGAACCCAGCTCAACAGCAACCGCTCTATCCGCCGTAGCTTGTTCGGTGTCACAGCCTCAGCGGGGTGGCCGAAGGAGTTGCTGCGACGCGTTTTCACCTCGACGGCCACCACTGCTCCCCCTTCCACGCAGATGAGGTCGAGTTCGCCTTCGTTTCCACGCCAGTTGCGGGCCAGGATGAGATATCCTCGCGACCGAAGCACACCAACGGCCCATTCTTCGCCGTCGCGGCCCAATCGTTGTCGCGTCATCCCCCGTAGGGTTCTCGTGGATGCGGACTGCGTTTCTGTTTTCATCGCTACCTCCGCACTCAGTCTCGAGTCAGAGGTACCTGGTCCGATACGACGACTCGTTCAGGTGGGGAGCGACGACGCTATTCGGCTCCCTGTGGAGGAGCCGACAGATGAAAAACCGACTAGGTGGACGGGCCGTCGGGAAGGGAGAGTTCATTAAGGTCTGTCCCGGCGCTCAGTTCTTCGACATTGATGTCTTTGAAGCTGAGCACTCGAGCCCGTTTGATGAATCGTGATGTTCTGTAGATGTCCCAGACCCACGCATCTTCCATCTCGATTTCGAAGTACACATCGGATGCTTCCGCGTGCGTTGTCACTTTCACCTCGTTGGCGAGATAGAACCGCCTGTCCGTCTCGACAACGTAGCGGAATAAGGTGACCACGTCGCGGTACTCGCGGTAGAGCGTCAGTTCCTGGCCGGCCTCATAGTCTTCGAGGTCGTCCCCATTCATGTCACTCATGTTTACAGCAGAGCTCCTTGGTTGGGGTCATGGCCCCCGGTCAGGTTCCAGCTACGACGATGGTACGAGGTGGGACCGAATGCGATCAACGCATCGCGATGTACCGCGGCTCCGTAGCCTTTGTTCTTCTTCCACCCGAATGCGGGAAGTTCCTCGTCGAGGGTTACCATCAATCGATCGCGTACCACCTTGGCGAAAATGGCGGCAGATGCGACGGTCGCACACTGAACGTCAGCTTTCACCCGAAGATGAATCTGCTGCGGCAGCTCCGGCATCTCTGCGATTAATTGTTGAGGCGCACGACGGAGCCAGTTGTCACGTCCGTCCAGAAGCAGGATGTCCGGGGTACGTCCGAGCTGTCCGACTAACTGGGTCCATGACCGGCGTGCGGCCAAGGCGAGAGCCGCTGAGATACCGTACTCGTCGATCTCAGCTGCCGAAGCATGCTCGGCTGTCACGCCATCACACCAGTCCACGATCCTGGGTTCGAGTTCTGCCCGGCGGGTAGGTGAGAGAGCCTTGGAATCACGCAGTCCCTCTAGCGGTAGAGTCTCGGGTCCGACCTCAACCGCAGCGACACCGACCGTCACAGGTCCAGCGAGGGCGCCTCGTCCAACTTCATCCATACCGGCAATCAGCATCGTGGTAGGACCGGCACTCAATTGGGTGCGCAGTTCCTGCTCCACGCTCAGGTCTGCGGCTGCAGCCACGGTCATGAGGCCCCTGGCTCCGGAACGTTGGAGAACACCTCACGGTCGGAACCGGCGCTTCCCCAGCGGTTCAACGGCCACGCAATGACTTCAGCGCGGCCGGTCACATCGTCGAGACTCACGAAACCGTCACCCGGGCCCCCCTGATGAGCGCGTGAGTCGCCGGAGGCGTCACGGTGGTCACCCATCACCCATAGCTGCCCTTCAGGCACGGTCACTTCGAAGTCCGTCTCCGAGCCGACAACACCGGGATAGAGGTATGCTTCTTCGTCGAGGATCTCGCCGTTAACGACCAGCGCACGGGAGTCTTCGTCGACGGTGACGTGGTCGCCGGGCATGCCGATGATGCGTTTGACCACGTGTTGTTCCGAGGAATCCGGTGCAAGGCCAATCAGCTGGAGGCCGTTGAGAAGCAGGTTCGAGTCCTCTGTCTGCGGCGGTAGCCATCCCTTGGTGTCTTCGAAGACGACGACATCACCGCGCTCCAGGTCCCAGATTCCCGGAACCATCAAGTTCACGAAGATCCGGTCGTTGATCTGCAAGGTCTCCTCCATGGAGCCCGACGGGATCACGAAGGCGCGGAAGAGGAACGTCTTGATGAGGAAAGAGACGAACAGCGCAATGACGATGACGATGACAATCTCGCGGAGCGCGTTCCACAGCCTGCGGCCGAAGCCGACAGGCGTTTGATGGTCGGAAGATTCCGCCGTACCGTTCTGCGGTGCAGCGAGGTTGTCAGATCGTTCAGAAGCGGAGGCAGACATCATTCCTACTCTACCTGGTGTCGAGGTAGCGTCCCCGTATCTTGGACTCCGGAATCATGCCGCCACCGGGCGAACCAAGAAGCGCTCGCGAATCCTCGGAAGCATGCCGGTTGTCCCCGAGCAGGAACACTCGACCGTCCGGCACAGTAACGGTGAACCTGTCCAAGGATGCGCGTCCGGGTGGGGCAGGTTCGGCGAGATACGGTTCCTCCAGTGGTTCCCCATTGAGACGCAGCTGGCCGTCAGCACTACAACACTCAACGGTGTCGCCACCGATCCCGATGACTCGTTTCACCATGGCATGGGGGTCGGATCGCAGCCCGAGGTCTTGCAAGGCATCGTCGACGAAGCGCTGCACGGACCCTCGACTCCGATATGGCGCAAAGCTGCCGGTCGAATCAAAGACCACCACGTCGCCTCGTTGGACGTCTTCCACTGCGTAAGCGTCCGGGTCGATTTCGATGCGGTCGCCGATGTCCAGCGCTGGCTGCATGGATCCGGACGGAATGCCGTAGGTATTCACGTAGGCGGCGCGGACCGCGAAAACGAGAACAACGGCTATCAGAAGGACCATGAGGATCGCGCCCGACCAGAGCCGTTTCCCTCTCCACCACGCACGAGGCTCCGCCTCCCCGGAGGGAGACGGAGCCTGAGCTGAAGAATCGCGGTGTTTCACGACCCTCCCTCTATGTTGCGGCGCAATCAGCCGTTGACGCGCTTCTCGCGGATGCGAGCAGCCTTGCCGTGACGATCGCGCATGTAGTAGAGCTTCGCGCGACGCACGTCACCGCGGCTGACAAGTTCGATCTTGTCGATCACCGGAGAGTGCACCGGGAAGACACGCTCGACGCCGATGCCGAAGGACACCTTGCGCACCGCGAAGGTCTCCCGAAGACCTGAGCCCTGGCGGCCCAGGACATAGCCCTGGAAGACCTGGACGCGAGAGGTCTTACCCTCGATGATGTTGACGTGGACCTTCACTGTGTCACCGGGGCGGAAGTCCGGAACGTCGTTGCGCAGCGAAGCTGAATCCAGCTGATCCAAAATATTCATGGAACTGTATCTCCTAGCAGATGCCGCAGGTCATCCACATGCTTAACGGGCCCTGAAGCGGGTGATCCGTGGTGGAAGTCTCGACGAGTGACAGTGTCATCTGCCCCTCACCGTTCGTCTGCGCTCAACGGCACTCCCCTACGGCAGAGCGTCCGTCCCACAGACAACTTCTCCATTATGCCAGAAGACAAGCGACGACTTCCAGACAGCGAATTAGCAGCCCCGCGGCAAGGGCGCAACGAACTCAAGTGATGAAATGAAAGAATAGGTATGGCATTCTGCCGTCCATGGACCACGCACACCAGGGGCCAGCACATCAGAGGGGATGTTTTGCCGCGCACGCAAGTTGAAATACGAGAGAACGCCGGTGCTGAAGAAACAGCGCACGAAAAGGGCCTCCCGCCTCGTCGCTATCGACCAGAACTTCACGGAGTCCGAGGCATCGCAATTCTCGGAGTCGTACTATTCCATCTGTTCGGTGATGGCCGCACCTCGGGCGGCATCGACATCTTCCTCGCCGTTTCTGGCTTCCTCTTTACTGCGTCGCTATTACGAGAAGC
This sequence comes from Micrococcaceae bacterium, assembly GCA_052084925.1. GTDB lineage: Bacteria > Actinomycetota > Actinomycetes > Actinomycetales > Micrococcaceae > CmP2. The sequence goes on along the minus strand of JBQDEV010000006.1, from coordinate 210,445 downwards.
AGCTGATTCCGGCGGCCGAATAGACTTCATCGCATACTTCAGCCGACTTGCGCGTCGCATCTTGGCCCCTGCCGTTATTGTCGTCGCGCTCACCCTGGCCGGTGGTCTAGTCGTCTTGCCTTACACACGCCATCAACAGCTCTGGGCCGAAGCCCGCTCCTCATTCCTCTACTTTGAGAACATCGAACTGATCAATTCTCAGTTGGCGTACGGCGCAGCAGGTCCAGAAACGTCCCCCTTCCAACATTTCTGGTCACTCTCAGTCCAAGGACAGTTCTATCTTCTGTGGCCGATTGTTGCAGTAATAGCGGTGCTGATTGCGAAAAGACTCCGCATACCCGCCGTGAAGGTGATGTCTGTCCTGGTTGCCGCCATCCTCATCACATCGTTTCTGTTCGCGACGTACATGGGCACCATGAGTCAGGACGAATCATATTTGATGACACGTACACGGCTATGGCAGCTAGCTTTCGGCGGCATCCTAGCTCTCATGGGCGCTCGACTGAGTCTTCATCGTGATCTGCGCTTCGCCGGCGGATGGCTCGGATTTGCCCTTATTGCAACCTGCGGTTTTGTCCTCAATGGAGCGAATCTGTTTCCTGGTCCCTACGCTATGTGGCCCTTACTCGGTCTCGCATTAGTAATGGCATCAGCAAGTCCAGATGGGGATGATCCAGACACAAGGCTGTCTGCTGCGCGAATACTCTCGCACTCTGCTTTCGACCGACTCGGTCGATACTCCTATGGACTCTATTTGTGGCATTGGCCGCTACTGATCTTCTATTTGGAAGTTCGCGATCAGGAGAAGGTTGGCCCTCTCGGAGCTGTCGCCGTGATGACGGTAACCATTGCGCTGGCAGTACTCACTTACCATTTGGTGGAACGCCCCTTGAAGGCACGGCCCCACGATTGGAACAACCAGCGTTTTAGCAAGGTGGTCGTTACGACTGCCGCTGGAATCCTTGCGGTGTGCGGAATTGGTACTACTTTGCAGGTCTCGAACCTGGGTCAAAAACCGTCGACCGTATTCACCGACTGGGATTGGGAATCCTATCCTGGCGCGACAACAGTATCCACGAATGAACCAACACCCGACGTTGACGAATTCTTGCCGGATCTTAGCTCGGTCTCAGCGTTACAACCGGAATACTATGAATGGGGATGTCGACAGTCACCTTCAGATCCAGGGACTGGCGAAGTTTCCGTCTGCGAAGACCCCAACGATCCAGTTGCACCTGATGCGACCGTTGTCCTCGCCGGAGGTTCCCACGCAGGACAGTGGCACCCAGCATGGTCTGCTTTGGCCGAAGAGAACAACTGGCGACTACTGGTCGTCGATCGCTCTGGCTGCACGTTCCGCTCAGTACGGCAAGCCGACGACGATGCGTGTGAAGCTTGGAACATCCGTTTCCTGGATTGGCTTGAGGATAACGACGTAGACCTTGTTGTGACTCCAGGTACAACGACCCATCGGGATTTCGAGTCAGAAGCCATCCAAGGCGGCGCACCAGACCGTTGGCAAGACATCATCGATCGGGACACGGAATTGCTCCTTGTTCGTGGCATCCCGCGCCCTGAGCAGAATGCCGCTGATTGCATTGCGTCCAGCAATGATCCTCTGGCATGCGGACCTCCGATAGATCGGCTCGCAGAAACGAATCCACTCGACGAAGTCGAACTCCATAATAAAATGAGTACGGTCGATCTGAGTGATGCCATTTGCCCGAGGCGTGAGGTCGAAACTGCTGAAACTTGCTCCGCTGTTGTTGGCAATGTCGTCGTTTGGTACGACGACAGTCATCTGACACGAACTTTCGTTAAGACCCTCACTCCCATTCTGGAAGACCAGCTAAGGAGTCAGGTGCCGTGGCTCTTCGGTCAAAATAGTTAACGGCGAGGCACAAAGCGCGTTATCGCCCGAACTCATCCAGCAGGTCAGGTCGGCGCTCCTGAGTCCGTTGCAATTGCTGCTCATGACGCCAGACGGCAATCTTCCCGTGGTCGCCTGATAGAAGAATTTCGGGTACGTCGCTACCTCTCCACTGCGAAGGCTTCGTGTAGACCGGGTATTCAAGCAAGCCGTCCGAGTGGGATTCTTCCACGAGCGATTCGGGGTTCCCCACGACTCCTGGAACCAAGCGTCCGATGGCCTCGATCATTGCCAACGCCGCGACTTCCCCTCCATTGAGGACGTAGTCGCCCAGCGACACTAGTTCCACGTCACAAACGCTGGTCGCCCATTCGAAGAAGCGCTCGTCGATTCCCTCGTAGCGACCGCAAGCGAAAATCAGGTGGTCTTCCTGGGAGAGTCTCTGCGCATGTCCTTGCCTGAACACGGCGCCAGACGGTGTAGGAACCAAGAGCCGGGGACGATTTGAGCCTTCTCCAACAATGCTTTCTATCGCCAACGCCCACGGTTCCGGTTTCATGACCATGCCGGCACCGCCCCCATAAGGCGTGTCGTCAACAGTGCGGTGACGATCGAAAGTGAAGTCTCTCAGATCGTGAACTCGAATATCGAGCAGGCCCTCCATCCGCGCCTTGCCGATAAGTGAGATGTCCAGGGCGGACAGATACTCCGGAAAGATCGAGATGATGTCGATCCTCATCGCTCAGCATCCTGCGATGTTTCGTCGTCCTGGAAGAGTTCCAAGAGTCCATCCGGCGGGGTCAGATAGACGACTCGAGCCACCTCATCAATTTCCGGAACGATTTCTTCGACGAAGGGAATCAGTGCGGTCTCGCCAGACGCCAGCGAGATCTCCAACAAATCTTGAGCGTCACCAGTAATCAGCCCCGTAACGGTACCTATGCTTCCCGTGGCGCTCTCGGCTCGGCGCACGTCGAAGTCAAGCAGGTCGTCCTCATACCAGCCGTCATCATCAGATTCAGCGTCCGGTTCGGCAAAGAGATGCGCGTTGCGGTGCAGCTCCGCCGCATTACGATCGGTGATTTCCTCGAATGCCAGCACAAGTATCTGCTTATTCCACCGAGCACGCGAGACGGTCAGTGCGCTTTGTGTGCCTGCAGCCCCGTCGCGTACAGACAATACCGCTCCGGGCACGAAACGCTCCTCCGGAGCGTCTGTGAAGACCTGAACGGTGACATCGCCTTTGATGCCATGGGGCTTACCGATGCGCGCCACACGAACAAGTAGATCGTCCGGCGATGAAGAGTCTTCTCTTCCTGTCATGTCGGTTCCTCTCTTGGGCCTGCATGCACCACGCTAGCGCACGCCGAAAGCAGACAAGGCGATGGCCCGTGATGAGAAATCATCACGGGCCATCGCCACAAAATTGTTGCGGTCAGCGACGACGATCAGTGTCGACGACGTCCACGCGAACCGGGTGGCCAGCCAAGCTGTCAACCACAGTACGCAATGCCGAAGCAGTACGACCCTTGCGTCCAATCACACGACCGAGATCATCCGGGTGCACACGCACCTCGAGAAGCTCGCCACGGCGGTTGTCCCGTAGGTCAACATGAACCTCCTCCGGTGAATCTACGATTCCACGGACCAGGTGCTCCAGCGCTTCTTGAAGCATCGTCACTCGGACTTCTCTTCGGCCTCGGCTTCAGCCGCTTCCTCCGAAGCCGGAGCTTCTTCAGCTGCAGGCGCTTCATCAGCCTTCGGGGTAATGGCTTCAGGAAGGATCACGGAGCCCTTGTCAGGCGCAACGAACTCTTCCTTGCCCTTGGGCTGCTGCAGGGTCCCTTCGGCGCCCGGCAGGCCCTTGAACTTCTGCCAGTCACCGGTGACCTTCAGCAGAGCAAGCACCTGCTCGGTCGGCTGGGCGCCCACCGAGAGCCAGTACTGAGCACGGTCAGACTTGATGTTGATGTACGAGGGGTTCTCAGTCGGGTGGTAGTGCCCGATCTCCTCGATGTTGCGACCATCGCGCTTGGCACGGGAATCGGCAACGACGACACGGTAGTGAGGTGCACGGATCTTGCCCATGCGCTTCAGACGAATCTTTACGGCCACTGGTGTGGTGCTCCTGGTTCTTGTTGGGGTGCAGCCCGCGAGCCTACCGTGGGGTTGGTGGCTCAAACCGGCTGCGCTACAGAATTACCGCTGGAGGATAGAGGGTCGTCCGCACGGCAATTCAGTACCGTCTTATTGTGCCAGATGCCTGCGATCGATGCGAACCGACACACTCATACTGCGGGTGCGTCGACTTTGAGTCGAAGCAATGTATTCCATGGGTCACGAGTTTCAAGCCCGTCAGCAGTCGGCTCAACAGCATATCCGCCAGCGCGTAGACGGTCTTCGAGCCCACCCAAGCCGTCACCGGACGGCAGAGTGATGTCGACACGCCCCAAGCCCAAGGTATTACGACGCGGCCCGGCACCGGTCGAGTTCCAAGTATTCATCGCCATGTGATGGTGATACCCACCGGCCGAGACAAACAGGGCCTGGTTCCCCAGCCCGGCCGTCTTGTCGAATCCAAGTACATCAACATAGAACTTCTCCGCGGTAGCAACATCGCCCACCTGAAGGTGAACGTGCCCAATCCCCGCTTTTGCCTGAGTCAGATTCTGGACATGCCCTTCGGTTAGGTGGGCGTTGAGGTAACCATCCCAGGGCAGATGTTCGGTGACCATGTGCACTTCAGAACCATTCCAGCGCCACTGGTCTCGGGGGCGGTCCCAATAGAGCTCGATACCGTTGTTCTCGGGGTCCTGGAAGTAGAACGCTTCGGAGACATGATGATCCGAGCTCCCCACAAAACGCGTGGCGTCGTGGCGCAGCGCTTTGTAGGCCACAGCAGCCAGGTCTGCCTGCGTTTCGAACAGGAACGCCGCGTGGAACAGACCGGCTTCGTTGCGGCTGGGCAACTTCAGCCCCCGCGCCTCTTCAATCGCCAAGAGAGGTTGCCCACTCCGCCCCAGCACGACATCGGGACCATTCTGGGCAACAACCTCGAGTCCCAGCGCGTTCTCATAATACGACTGGAGGTTAGACACATTCTCGCTCTTGAGAGTAACCACACCCATTGCCAGTCCAACGGGCAGAGAATCAACGTCGTGTGCACGGTTCGTCATTGGAAGTTCCTTCGATAGTGATGGGCAAGCCCGAGGTTATTCAGATTTGAACTATATCTCGGTAGGTGTAACCGCACGCTTCCACTAATCATTCCCAGTCGATTCAGTTTTTTCGCTGTTAACGCCGTGACGCCCTCCTGACGAAGGGCGTCACGATGGCGCATGGTACTTATTTTAGATACTTGTCGAAGCCTTTGGGGAGGTTAAGATCCGACATATCGAACCCACCCTGCTGATCCGCACCTTGACCGAAAGCACTCCCGCTCAGCGGATTCTGCCGCGGTCGATTGCGGCGCTCTTCCATAGCTTTCTTCTCGGCTGCGGCCTTCGCCGGGTTCCCCGACTTGGGTTTGTTCTTATTCTTCCCCTTGGCATTCTTACGCTTGGATCCACCGGCGCCAGCACCGGGCATTCCCGGCACGCCAGGCATGCCACCTCCAGACGCCATTTTCTTCATCATCTTCTGAGCTTGGCCGAAGCGCTCCAGCAACCCATTGACCTCCGAGACGTGGACACCCGAGCCTCGGGCGATTCGGGCACGTCGTGAACCGTTGATGATCTTCGGCGCGTTGCGCTCATGCGGAGTCATGGAGCGAATGATGGCTTCGATCCGGTCAATCTGGCTGTCGTCGAACTGCTCGAGCTGCTGACGCATGCCGGCGGCACCCGGCATCATCATCAACATCTTCTTCATCGAGCCCATCTTTTTGAGCTGCTGCATCTGGTTGAGGAAGTCATCCAGAGTGAAGTCTTCTTGGTCGACGAACTTCTGCGCCATTTTTTGCGCTTCGTCTTTGTCCCAGCTCTTCTCAGCTTGTTCGATGAGGCTCAGCACATCGCCCATATCGAGAATCCGAGAAGCCATCCGGTCCGGGTGGAAGACCTCGAAGTCGTTCAGCTGCTCGCCGGTCGAGGCAAACATGATCGGCTTGCCGGTGACGTTGACGACGGAGAGCGCGGCACCGCCGCGTGCATCGCCGTCCAGCTTGGAGAGCACGACGCCGGTAAAGCCCACGCCCTCGTTGAAGGCCTGAGCCGTTGCCACGGCATCCTGACCGATCATCGCGTCGATCACGAAGAGGACTTCATCCGGGCTGACTGCGGCGCGAATATCGCTGGCCTGCTGCATCAGCTCAGCATCGACACCAGTACGGCCTGCGGTATCGACGATGACGATGTCGTGCTGCTTGCGCATCGCTTCAGCGATACCGTCGCGTGAGACCTCCACGGGATCACCGGTCGGCGCTTCCGCTTCAGACGAGACGCCAGGGTGCGGCGCGAAGACGGGAACACCGGCTCGTTCGCCGTTGATCTCCAACTGACGGACCGCGTTGGGCCGCTGGAGATCAGCCGCCACGAGCATGGGGGTATGGCCCTGGTCCTTCAGGTGTTTCGAGAGCTTACCGGCCAAGGTGGTTTTACCGGCGCCCTGCAGACCAACCAACATGATGACTGTCGGTGGGGTCTTGGCCAGAGAGAGTCGTCGAGTTTCCCCGCCGAGAATCCGTTCCAGCTCAGAGTTGACGATCTTAACGACCTGTTGGCCAGGGTTCAGGGCTTCTGACACTTCAGCGCCGAGCGCACGTTCCTTGACGTGCGAGATGAAATCGCGCACGGCTGGAACGGCAACGTCAGCGTCGAGTAGTGCTCGCCGAATCTCCCGCGCCGTTGCATCAATGTCAGCCTCGGACAGTCGACCTTTGCCCTTCAGATTGCGGAAGGTCGATGTCAATCGGTCGGTCAAGGAGTTGAACACAGTATGAGTTCTTTCGTCGTGGTTCGGGGACCCAGGCGGCATACTCGGAGCGCGTACCGCCCTCCTGCCCCTAGTCTCTCGGATGGAGTCTGGCCTTAAGCCTAGCAACTCGAAAGAAGCAGGCCGATTCTGATCAGCACCGGGGTTATCCTCCTACCTCAGCAAATCTGGCTTCACGAACTTGTCGAAAAGGGTGCGACGTTCGTTGACACCGAAGAAGTTCAGCACGGGCCAGCATGCGTCTATTAGCATCCGCTGTGCTGTTCCCGCACGACGCTGTTCGGCGGGGAAAGCCAAGAAGAGATCAAGCAATCGACGCGAGTTGACGGCTGAAAAGGTATCGAAGATCGTGTCGGTCTCATTGAGAATCTGCGCGTACCAACGCCCATGACGATTCTCCCAGTAAAAGACATCCGTGGAGTCATAGTCACCGTGGACCTCTGAGTATGAGAATTGCTGCATCTTTTCCTGACCAGCACGACGGACGACGTCGACATCGACATCGACATTCCCACGCTTCGCATAGTAGTCCCAAACGCTTTCCCATCGTTCGTCCAGTGACTGATCCAGGCGGCCCCGAAACTCTTGTCTACCGATTTCAAGTAGGTTGCCCCGGTAGTGAATAACTCGTGGATCATCGAATATCTCCGCGTACATCGGAAGTAGCCACCGTCCGTGGTCTAGCTCCGAATTCCGTTTGATGATGGACAGAGATGCATCTTCGATACCGTGGAACTTCGCCCTTTGTATGTATCTGTGGTCGGCTGGCAAGAACTCTTCCATCTTGCGCACGATGTCATAGTCCATCGTCATCTTCTTGGCCCACTCTGATGTTGGAGTCTCACCGCCGATCGCGTTTCCGGATGTATAGGTGAACGACCGCATGCGAGGCTGGACGTCGCGTGCGAGCGCAAGTAGGGTTCTGGCGTCTAGTCCGCCAGAGATCGACGCAGCGATCGGACGGTCCTCAGACGCTTCCACGAGATGCTTCATTTGCTCGCGCCACAAGACCGCGATCTGATCAATACGTTCGTCCGCGGTCAGCTCATGGGCACGGTTCGGCACAAACATGAAGTACCGGTCCTGAGCGCCCGAAATAAGGTCCAGGCGATGATTGGGCATCAACGCAAACACGTTCGAGTTGAGCGTCCGGTCCCACATGAACTCAGCCCTGAAATTTCCGCCGAATGGTTGGCCGAAAGCTCCATCTGAATTGAGCCGATGCAACATGTCGAAGTGCGATGCGATCCTCATCCCCGAAGCATCAAAGAAGACGCTCCGCGAACCGGTTGCATCGTGATAAACGAAGACTTGGCTGGATAAACGAATAATGATCACATAGCGACCACCCAGGTCGTACAACGAATCTTCAAAGGCTTCACGGCCGGAAGATACCGCGGTGGCCAAAAGCCGATCGGCGACATGTGATCGGGACGTTCCGATGGGTCCGCTGGAGAGTGGCCACGCCTTGCCAAGCACTAGGACGGCATCATCGTTGACCTGAGCAAATTGGGCTTCAACAAGCTCGTCCCGATACACATAGAAGCCCGCGATTCGCTCATATTTGAAGTGACTTATCTCCTCCGTCAACTGTGTGGCCTCTGTCGAAACAAGGTAACCACGCGCGTAGAGACGGGGCTGAAGACTCGCGTTCATGCCGAAAGGTTAGCATCGTCACACCGACTTATTGAGACTCATTTACCTTTGCGATAGCCCGAAAAGCAAGCGGTGGTCAGTCGACTTTTAGACATAACACCCCATTAGGGGCGGACCAGCAACAAAACCGTTTAACGCAAGAAAAAGTAAACCCACAGGTTGCTTATAGCCCGGCTCGTATAC
>JBQDEV010000006.1:0-201794 GCA_052084925.1 Micrococcaceae bacterium | reverse complement strand
TCTATTCTCAACACCTTTTTATTTTTAATATTTTCTTTTGGCTAACCCCCAAAATGTACGGTGTTTTCTGTCTATTTGTCTCCGCCCCACCGCTTTCGGGCCGGACCAGCACGAATCCGGTTTACCGCAAGAAAACGTCACCCCACTGGTTGCTTATCGCCGTGCTCGTATCCGGCGATAGTTGACTGTCCCTCGTCCAGATCAGGCGTTTCGGATTCAGCAAACAAGGTGTATGCGGATTCACGGTGCTCTGAATAGTCAACGCCGCGAATCTCATCTTGTTCCGAGACGCGCAGACCCATGGTGTACTTCAGCCCCAAACCGATCACGGTCGTCACGATCGCAGCAAAGGCCACCGCGACGATCACCGACAAGACTTCGGCAGCAAGCAGCCGGAAGTCTCCTCCGTAGAACAAACCTCCACGGCCGTCTTCCTGCATGACACCGAAGAATCCGATCATCACAGTTCCGACGATTCCGGCCACGAGGTGGACACCGACGACGTCGAGTGAATCGTCGAATCCCAGCTTGTACTTCAGTTGCACTGCTGCCCCGGCAAGCACACCGGCGATCAGACCGATGGCGATCGCGCCCAGTGGCTCGACGAACGCGCAGGCGGGCGTGATCGCGACCAGCCCAGCAACCAGGCCCGAAGCAGACCCCAACGCCGTCGGTCGACCGATGCGGACGACTTCAACGAGGATCCAGCCCAGCATCGCAGCTCCGGGAGCGACCAACGTATTAACCCAGATCTGTCCGGCTTCGGCTGCATCCGTCGCGGCACCGCCGTTGAACCCGAACCAGCCGAACCACAGGATGCCGGCGCCGAGGAGGACGAACGGCAAGTTGTGCGGACGATGGCCCGGATCAGTGCCGAAGCCTTGACGCTTGCCCATCAGCAGGGCAAGCACGAGAGCTGAGACACCCGCAGAAATGTGAACGACGAGGCCGCCGGCATAGTCGACCGCCTCGCCGAAGATGGAGCCGATCGCACCTTCAGGGCCCATCAGCCCTCCGCCCCACACCATGAACGCGAGCGGGCAGTAGACCAAGGTGGTCCACAGCGGCACGAAGACCAGCCAGGTGCTGAACTTTGCGCGGTCAGCGACGGCGCCCGATATCAGGGCCACCGAGATGATGGCGAAGGTCGCCCCGAAGCCGACTCCGATCATCGCGGACGGGTCACTCATCATTTTGTGAAGGCCCAGGTCCGAGAACGGGTTAGCGAAGATTCCGCCGAATCCCAGTCCACCGTCTTCCGCCCCGGTCATGTTGAATCCCCAGAGCACCCAGACGATGCCGACGATTGCGATTGACACGAAGCTCATCATGATCATGTTCAGTGCGGCTTTGGCCCGGGTCATGCCTCCGTAGAAGAAGGCGAGTCCCGGCGTCATCAAGAGCACCATCGCAGCGGTGATCATCGTCCAGACATCAACCGCACTCAGCTCCATCGTTTCCATGGTTGTCCTCTCACCATTGCCGCGGGACCTCCGCGGCTGATGGTTAAACACTGAGGGCACCGTGTTTCACGGTGCCCTCAACGGTGTTTCCAGCGAGTGACGGTGGACGCGAGTGTGTTAACAGCGCGTTACGCCTTACCCCGCTGCAAGGATCATTCGGCGAGTAGTGCGTCTACGAAGGCCTCAACCTCGAAGGGTGCCAAATCGTCGGCACCTTCCCCGAGACCGATCAACTTGACCGGTACACCCAGCTGACGCTGAATGGGGACCACGATGCCTCCCTTAGCCGTTCCGTCCAGCTTGGTGAGTACGATTCCGGTGATGTTCACCGCTTCAGCGAAGACCTTGGCCTGGCTCAGGCCGTTCTGCCCCGTGGTGGCATCCAGTACCAGGAGAACTTCGCCTACAGGTGCCTGCTTCTCGATGACGCGCTTGATCTTGCCCAGCTCGTCCATCAGGTTCGCTTTGTTCTGGAGACGGCCGGCGGTGTCGATCAACACGACGTCCGTATTCCGATCAATTCCTGTCTTGACCGCTTCAAAAGCAACCGAGGCCGGATCTGCCTGTTCTACCTCCGAGCGGACGGTGTCTACGCCGACGCGAGCACCCCACGTAGAAAGCTGCTCGGCCGCAGCCGCACGGAAGGTATCTGCTGCGCCCAACACAACATCACGTTGCTCGGCCACCAGGACACGGGCGATCTTGCCGACAGTGGTGGTCTTGCCGACGCCGTTGACGCCAACGACCATCATCACGGCCGGAACGCCATCTTGAGGAGTGGCAGCAAGACGACGATCCAGATCCGGGTCAACAATCTTGATGAGTTCTTCACGCAGCATTGTCCGGACAGCGTCAGGATCCTTGGTGCCTTCCACAGTGACCCGCTGACGCAGCCGGTCGACCAACTCGAGAGTGGGTTCGGTGCCAAGGTCGGCTACGAGCAAGCTCTCTTCGACTTCGTCCCAGACGTCATCATCGATCGAATCACTGGACAACAGCGCCAAGAGGCCCTGAGAGAAGACATTGTTCGACTTCGCCAGGCGCGACCGGAGTCGAGCCAAACGCCCTGCAGCTGGCGCTGGAGTTTCGAGCTCGGGGGCTGCGGCTTCATCTTCATCGACGGAGACGGCTTCATCCACGGCCGGGTGACGTTCCGCGGTGAGTTCTTCCGGCGGCGTCGTCAGATGCGGATGATCAAGAGGAAGGGCTCCCCCATCCGAATCGACCACCGCGACACGGCCCACAGCCGAGCTGGGATCCAGGTCATCCTCGTCGCGATCGGAGAGGTAGGGGGTCTGGGGCTTCTGCGGCCGGTCCAGCAGCGCGGTCAGGACAAGACCGACCAGCACCGGGACGAGCACGGCAATAATGATGATGATTTCCACGATGACAGTCTTTCACATCCCTACGAACGCGTCGCTGAGTCGTCGTCCGGTTCAATTTCTGTCACGGCACCCGGAAGCAGCGGCTGATGAGAAGAAAACGTGCCGTCGTTCTCACCCCGGAAGAAACGGGTTCCGTAAATGATGAGACACAGGACGATACCTACGGCCAGCCCCCAAGCTGCACCTTGAAGCGCGAGGACACCTGCAGTTACGCCCGCGATTCCGAGGTCACGCTGACTGCGCGCTTCCAGGATGCCGATGCGAACACTCACGAACGCCTGAATGGTCAAGGTTAGCGCCAGCGCGACTATGAGGATAGGCTCCACCAAGGTGACGATGGGCAGTAGGAAGAGACCGGTGTTGGTTCCCCAACGGAAGGATCCCACCCCGCCGAAGAGGTTCCGCATGGCTTTGGGCCCCTCTTTATAGCGTTCCGAGATGACAACCACCATTGCGGCCCAGGACGGACCGCACATAGCAACGTCGGGACCAATCACACTCATGAGCGTGTTGCGTCCCCCGAAAATCATGTGAGCGCGGTTCGCGTCGTAGGAGACAGTGTCGTCCGGACGCGCTTTATCTGCTTCCTTGATCAGCGCGTCAGCTTGCAGCACGTCGCCAAACACCACAATGTAAGTCGCGATCACCGTGGGAATGGCCGTTAGCAACATACTCACCGGTGGCAGACCGAGGCCGAAGACGGTGTACTCCTGCCAGAGAGTGAAGAAATCGGGAGTGCTGATACCCCATTCAATGTCCGGCCACGCGGCTTCTCCGACTAGTGGGGCCACTACGACGGCAACCAAGATGGCTGGCAGTATCCCCAGTTTCGCGATCTGCGTGACGAGGCGGTACCTGGTGCGCAGGTCGGCAAACTGCTGGGAGTACAAAAGGTAAAGAGCGAATCCGACGGCGATCGTGATGGTTATCGGAAACGCGTGAAAGTGGCCGTCGTCGCCGAAGATAGTCATGACAGCGGCGAGGCCGGCTCCGATGATCACGCCGGCCTTCAGCGCCGGCGGGATGATCCGCACCACGCGTTTGGCCATCCCTGTTACTCCCAGCAGGATCGACAGAATGCCCAGGACGAACTGGAAGGAGATCAAGGCGTGAACTCGTTCCGGTCCCTCCGGAAACTGTTGGCAGTAGGCAATCACCAGCGGAATAGCCGGGGTGATCCAGCCAGGAACGATCGGGTCACCCAGCAGGTGGTGGGTGAGGTAGAGCAAGCCGTTGAGGATGATGACGGCCAGCGCGACTTCGAACGGCATACCGAGCAACGCCACCATGAGTGGGATGGCAGACAGGTCCACGGCGCACATGAGCAAACCCTGGACGTAATCCGGCCACTCGAAGCGGTAGTGCACGAAGGGCAGCCGCACTTGGAAGGGTCCAGCTTTCCAATGCTTCGAGATCGGGCGGTCCGGCTGGTCTGGGAACGCGGTAGCACCCGCGCTCATGCTGTGGCCTCGGCTACGTGCTCGCTCGAGGCACTGTGATCGAAGTCGATAATCTGTCGCACCGCTTTGCCTTCTGCCAGCTCATCCATGGCCTCATTGATCTCCTCCAGTCGAATGTGTGACGTGATCAGCTTTTCCACGGGTAGCCGCCCTGCCCGCCACATGGACTCGTAGCGGGGAATATCGCGTTCCGGGACGGACGAGCCAAGATATGAGCCGATAATCGTCCGCGCTTCTCCGGTTATCGTCAAGGGAGAGATCTGCGCTCGAGCATCCGGCGCAGGCAGTCCTACAGTGACTGTTTTTCCGCCGGGCTTCGTCGCCGCAAAGGCTGTCTCGAAGGCGCGCGGGTGGCCAGCGCACTCGATCACGTGCGTGGCACGAATATTCTGCTCCATTACCTCCGTGGAGGTATAGGTCGCGTGAGCGCCCAGGGAACGAGCGAGCTCCAGCTTCTGCGCAGACGTATCAACAGCGATGACTTCAGCGCAATCGCTGGCCACCGCGGTGATCAGCGCAGCCATGCCAACCCCGCCGAGTCCAACGATCATCACGGAGTCCTCAGGATCGGGAGCAACCGCATTCAGCAGCGCTCCGCCGCCGGTGAGAACCGCGCAGCCCAGTACCGCGGCAACGCTGGGCGGAACGTCCAATCCCACAGGAACAACCGTTGCCCGGTCCACCACAGCGTGCGTGGCGAATCCGGATACACCTAGATGATGCTGGACAAAGGTGCCGTCGCGTTGCAGACGACGGGTTCCTTGGAGCAAGCGTCCCTGCTCGTTTGCCGCGGTTCCCTCGATACAAGGCAGCTTGCCATCCGTCTGGCAGTTCGAACACTCTCCACACCTCGGCAAGAAGGTCATCACCACACGCTGCCCAACGCTGACATCAGTCACGCTTTGGCCAACGGCCTCGATGATTCCGGCCGCCTCGTGACCAAGAAGCATCGGTACGGGCCGTTTCCGGTGGCCGTTGACCACGGAGAGGTCCGAGTGGCAGATTCCTGCCGCTTCCATGCGGACTAATAGCTCCGTTCCCGTTGGATCGCTGAGTTCCAGGGTATCGACGCTGATCGGTTTCGATACGGCGTAGGGCCGTTCGCGACCGATTTCTTCGAGCACAGCTCCCGTGATGCGCATTGGTACAGGCCTCTTTCACTTCATTTAGGGATCGTGATGATAATCACGCGTATCGAATAGCGAGTTAACCAAACCCTCTGGGCTCTTCCAATGTCCACGATGGCTCTAAGATCATCATCATGATGTCTACCAGCGACACCGTGCACCGCAGCACCGAAGACGCGCTCCGGGAAACCCTCAGCGTGGCCGCCGAACTGGCTGAGACCCGCCACCTCGATCAAACTTTGCGCACCGTGGTCCAGCGCACCCGACACCTGCTCAGAACTGACATGGCCTATGTGAGTCTGAACGACGACGAGCAGGGAGAAACCTACATCCGCCACTCCGACGGAGTGGCCACGGCAGCGTATAGGACCATTCGAATGCCCGTCGGCACGGGAATTCTCGGGCAGGTGGCGGCTGGCGTGGCACCGTTCCAGACCAGCGACTATCTCGGTGACCCCTCAATGCCCCATGTCCCAGAGATCGATGGCATCGTAGAGGCTGAGGGGGTGCGTACGGTCATGGGGGTGCCCCTAGTGGTTGGTGCCGAGGTCATTGGGGCGTTGATGGTGGCCGAGCGACGGCCGAGGGTGTTCTCCCCCGTCCAGATCGACATTGTGGACAGCTTCGGCCGGCTGGTGGCGATCGCGCTGAAGAACGCCGACCATCACGCACAGACACAGCAACGACTCGATGCCTCACAACGTCGCGTCGAGACGGCTGAGTCGGAGCTTGTTCGACGGCAGCAGCAAAGAGCATTCGCCGAGCAACTGCGAGCCAGGATCGTCCTCGACCCCTCTGTACAGTGCTTGGTTGAGTTCACCGCCGAATACTTAAACACGGTCGTGGCTCTCTTCGACTCCGAGGACCATGTCCTGGCTCACTCCGACCCCCGGATCGAACGTGTCTCACGGTTGGCGGAGATGAACGGAACACTCGCTCCATCCGGACCGGAATCCGTGTTGGCTACTGGAACGATCCTCGAAGAAGAAGAACGATTGATCTTGGAGTGCGCCGCCGATCACGTGCAGCTGGCCTTAGTCGCTGGCCGGTCCCAAGAGGATCCCCGGCACCGGCATGACCGCGAACTCTTCGATGACCTGGTGAAGGGGACGAAGGAGGCGTTCCGCCAGTGGCGGCGTCATCTGGCAGCACGACGCTCAGGTGAACTCGAGGAGGCACACCTGTTGCTCCTGGACTGTGTGGCACCCCAAGCTGCCATGATTGAACGCGCACTGCGCCGCCGACCGGAGACGGTCTTGGTCGCCCACGTGCCGGACGGTCTGTGCGCGGTCTTGAGTTCGATTCAGTGGCTGGACGATCTACCCGCCCTCGTTCAACGAGCCATTCAGTCCCCCACGGCGAGCAATCCTCGTGGTGCTGTTGCCGGCCCAATGCCGGTCCCGGGTTCCTTTCGTCGACTCTATGCGCAAGCGCGATCCGGTTTCGTGCTGCAGCGCCACCGCTCGTGTAGCGGTATCTTGGACGCCAACCAGGTTGGACTGTTGGGGCACGTCGTAGATGCGGCCCGCAATCCTGATCATCACATCGATCTCGAGGCGCCACTCACACCGTTGCTCGACGATGACGAAGCCCGCAACGGCCGTCTGACGCAGACCGCCTTGAGCTATTTCGAGAACGACCGCAGGATCGACCACACCGCGGAAGCACTGTTCGTTCACCGCAATACGGTCAAGCTGCGCCTCGCCCGCATCAGTCGTCTGCTCGGCGACGGCTGGGATCGGGCGCCGAGGGGCATTGACATGCACTGGGCGTTGCGGGCTTGGGCTTGGTCACTGTCGATTGCGTCGAGCACTGACGACACCGACGATCTGACAAGATAGCCCCTATGTCCTCCTCCCGCACGCCCTCGATCGGTGTCCAGCATGCCCGTGTGAAAATTCCTCGCGAAATCAAAGTCCTCATCGGGTGCGCATTCATCATCGCCATCGGGTTCGGAATCATTGCCCCAGTCCTGCCGCAGTACGCTCAATCGTTCGGTGTCGGCGCCTTCGCAGTTTCGGCAGTCGTGTCGGTGTTCGGGCTAGCCAGGCTGGTATTCGCCCCTGTATCGGGACGAGCAACGAGTCGGTTCGGCGAGACGCCGGTCTATATGATTGGCGTATCGGTCGTCGCTATATCGATGTTCCTGATCGCGTTCGCACAGACATACTGGCAGTTGCTGTTGTTCCGGGGGTTGGGCGGACTCGGCTCCACACTCTTCACGGTGTCAGCCATGTCTTTCTTGGCACGCAAGTCACCGCCCTCGATCCGCGGCCGCGTTTCCGGCGCCTATGCCTCTGCATTTCTCATCGGGAACATTGCTGGGCCCGTGGTCGGCGGTCTGCTGGCCACATGGGGACCGCGCGTGCCGTTCATCATCTATGGCACCGCACTTCTCGTTGCTGCCGGGCTGGTCTTCGTGTTGTTGCGAGAATCCCGTCTCGCCGATCGACGTACTCCAGATGCTCGAGTTGCCATGCCTGTCTCGGAGGCATGGGATTCGGGGGCATATCGGGCCGCTCTGGGCTCCTTCCTCGCCAATGGATGGGCCACTTTCGGTGTGCGTAATTCGATCACGCCCTTGTTCGCCGCTGGTGCCTTCGTCGGGACTGGATTCGTTCTCAACGGTCCACAGACCGCGGCGGCCGCTCTCTCGGTGTTCGCCGCGGGGAACATCGTGGCCATCACCTTCTCGTCGCGATTGTCCGACCGCCATGGTCGGCGACCGCTGATTATCCCCGGGCTCTTTGTCGCCGGCCTGGCCACGGCTGCGCTCGGATTCTCACCCGACGCCTGGTGGTTCTTGGGCTTGTGCATGTTAGCTGGCGTAGGCACTGGGATGCTCAATGCTCCACAGCAGGCGTCTATTGCGGACCTGGTGGGGCAGAATCGCAAGGCGGGAACTGTCATGTCGACAGCGCAGATGTCGTCGGACCTCGGCGCGATCGTGGGACCGCTCCTGGTGGGGTTTCTCGTCGACGCGGTGAATTATCAACTTGCGTTCGCCCTCACCGGCGCAGTTCTCTTTACGGCCGGCATCGGCTGGCTCTTTGCGCCAGAAACCAATAATCCCGTGGTGCCAGGTGGTCCGAGAACTGGTGCCCTGCCGAAGATCACGCCAGCAGATTCGGGTCCTTCTCCTGACGCTCCCCGAGACGTTGGCTGATCACTTTGGTCACACCGTCGCCGCGCATGGACACCCCGTACAGAGCGTCAGCGACTTCCATGGTGCGCTTTTGGTGCGTGATGATGATCAACTGGGAATCCTGTTGCAGCTCGCGGAAGATTGTCAGGAGTCGAGAGAGGTTGGTGTCGTCGAGGGCGGCTTCGACTTCATCCATCACATAGAACGGTGAAGGACGGGCTTTGAAGATCGAAACCAGCATTGCGACCGCTGCCAGCGACCGTTCACCGCCGGAGAGCAGAGACAACCGCTTGACTTTCTTGCCTGCCGGTCGTGCTTCAACGTCGATACCCGTTTCCAGGAGATTATCGGGTTCTGTCAGGGACAGCCGTCCCTCGCCACCGGGGAACAAGGTGGCGAAGACGTGCTGGAACTGAGCGGCCGTGTCACGATAAGCCGATTCAAAGACCCGAAGCACGGTCGCGTCGACATCCGCAATGATCTGCAAGAGGTCCTTGCGGGATTGTTCCAAATCTGCGAGTTGCTCGGACAGGTACTTATGCCGTTCTTCAACCGCTGCGTATTCTTCCAGTGCCAGCGGATTGACTTTGCCCAGGGCGGTCAGCTGTCGTTGCGCACGCCGCAAGCGCTGCGCCTGCTCTTCCCTGTCGAACGGCACTGCATCAGTTGAGATGTCTGCTGGAACGGCTTCATCGCCGAAGTCGTCTATGGTTTCCGGCGGGTTGAGCGGCACCGGCAGTTCCGGGCCGAAGTGGTCGATCAGGTAATCCTCCGTGTACCCGAGTTCGTCCTGGGCACGTTGATGAAGCTGTTCGAGCTTCAGCTGCTGCTCTCGGTGGGCCATCTGCCGGGCATGTGCCTCGTCCTTAGCCGCGCTGACGTCTTTCCGCGCGGCTTCGGCTGATTCATTGGCTTCTCGTCGTTGTCGGTCCAGTTCGGCACGCTGGTCTTCCAACTCGCGCCGATCATCTTCTGCCTGCTGGACCGCCGCATCCACCCTTTCTATGGCTTGCGTGATGGCGGATTCCACCGCGCTCAGACGGTCGATGCTGCGACGGCGGCGTGCCTCCGACCGCTGCTCTTCCTGCTGAGCCAGGAGCGCTGCTTGGACGCGTCGGCGAGACTGCTCAGCTCGGTGAACAGCCTGCTGAAGAACACCTTCAGCGGTCCTAAGGACAAGTCTGGCTTCGGTTTCTTCGGTGCGGGTACGCGATGCTTCTTTTTCAGCGGCTTCTTTGCGGTGAAATGACGCTTCTTCCGAGCCGATCTCGTCCGCGGAATCGTGGACGTCGAGTGCTCCTTGCGCGGCCTCCAGTCGTTCGCGCGCAAGGACGAGCCGCTGTTGCGCCTCATCGAGACGCGCTTCCAGATCCTGACGCTGATCAGACGCTCGCTTCCATTGCTGCTGTGCCTGGCTCAACGAACGCTGTGCAGATTTCCACCGCTCGCTGGCAGCAGCGCGCTCCATCCGGACCTGCTGTACCTCAGCCAGCAACCGCCGTTCTGTTTCCACCGCATCATCGAGGTCCCGAGCTGCGTGGTCACGTTGTTGCTGTGCCTGCTCGACATCTCGGGCACGTTCGGTTGCGAGAACCTCAGCCGCATCGGCGGCAGCACGCGTCTCCAACGTGGACGCAACGTCATGACCTCGGACTGTCACATCGACGCGTCCGATAACGTGTCCGTGGGGAGTCACCAGACGGTGGATATCTCTTACATCCGGGTTCTCTTCCCACCAGCGGTATGCCGTGTCGAGGTCAACTACGAACAACACGTCCGACAGAGCTGTGCGCACCGATTCGAGCAGTCCGTTCGGGGCCTCTGGACGAGCGCTGAAGATGTCGTCGACGGAATGGATTCCCTCACCAAGTGTCTTGTGGTCTTTGCTCAGTGCTTCCTTTGAGACGGGATATAGCAGTCGGGCGTCGCCTCCTGTGTTGGAGACAAGTTCATCCACTGCGGCGCCAACGGCTTCCTGGTTGCTGACCCAAAGTTGTTCCACTCCCTCGCCGAGGGCAACGGTGACCGCTCTCTCCCAGCCATCAACAACGCTGACCAGCGAGGTGAGGTCGACGGTCCCGGAGCCGGACAAGACCGACAGCGCCGATCCCGTGTCCGGGCGTAATCCGTCTTGGAGAACCTCTCGCCGCGTCACCGCCGAGCTGAGTGCTGAACGTGCCTCAGAAAGCAGCTTCTCGTCGTCAGCGAGTCCCTTCCGTAAAACGGTCACTCGCTCCTGCGCAGACTGGGCTTCTTGTTCAAGAGCAGCGGTCGATTCGCCTGCTTCGTCAGGGTCAGACCACGACTCGAGTTGTCCTTGGTGTTCCTCCACCGTCTTTGCAAATCGCTCAAGTTCGGCATCGGCCGCATCGCGCTGTCCTAGCAACGCGTCCACTTTCGCGGATGTTGTATCGACTGCACCTTGTGCAACAGCAACGGCTTGGCGACGGTCGGCGGCACGCTGCAGAAGCTGTGTGTAGGTATCCGCGGCGATGCGAGCGGCCCGCTCCGCGTCCTCTCGATTCGCAGTCGCCTCATCGAGGATCTTTTCAGCCGATTTGACTGCGCTTTGCGAATCCTCCGCCTGCTTCTGTGCGTCAGCCGCGTGAGCCTCCGCTGTATCGGGATCTATCTCCTTGCGGGCGGGAACGGGTGCAGTAGCTGCCCGGAGGCGTTCGGAGTTGAGCGCCTCAAGAGAGCGGTAGCGCTCCAACAGGTTGGACAATTCGTACCAATGATTCCGGGCGGCCGTTGCCGCCTCAGCCGCTGTTTTCGCCACGGCAGCTAATCGCGCGCCCTCTGCTTCTGCCTGTTCTTGTCGTCGAGTCGCTGATTCAAGTCGGCCAGAGATGTCAGCATCATCCGCTGCCACAGCTTCCACCGCCGACGTTTGGGTGACGATCTCGTCGGCGAGGAGTCGTGCCCTTGCGTCACGGACATCGAATTGGATCCGCTGCGCTTTCCGGGCCGTAGCGGCCTGTCGAGACAATGGACCCAGCTGCCGACGAACTTCTTCTGTGAGATCCCGTACGCGATCAAGATTCGTGCGCATTGAATCGAGTTTGCGAACCGAACGCTCCTTGCGGCGTCGGTGCTTGAGGATTCCCGAGGCTTCTTCGATAAATCCGCGTCGTTCTTCCGGTGTCGCTTGCAGGATTCGATCAAGCTGTCCCTGCCCAACAATCACGTGCATCTCTCGACCAAGCCCCGAGTCCGAGAGGAGCTCCTGAATGTCGAGCAGTCGACAGTTGTTGCCATTGATCGCGTATTCCGAGCCGCCCGAGCGAAAGAGGGTTCTCGAAATGGTGACTTCCGAATAGTCGATCGGCAGGGCACCATCGGAGTTGTCGATCGTGAGCGACACTTGGGCACGGCCCAACGCCGAACGACCCGAGGTGCCAGCAAAGATGACATCTTCCATCTTTCCGCCACGCAAGTTCTTAGCTCCCTGCTCCCCCATCACCCAGGCCAGCGCATCAACGACGTTGGATTTACCGGAACCGTTCGGCCCCACGACGGCAGTCACGCCAGGCTCGAACTCAAAGGTCGTTGCCGAAGCGAACGACTTGAATCCGCGAATCGTCAGAGTCTTCAGGTACATAGTGTCGTGGCCATCATGGTTCGATTGTGCTGAGGTCCCGAAGCATTAAGTGAGCAGTCGGGAAAAGAGGAACGCACCCGAGCATACCGCCCGGGTGCGTTCTCGTCAGACGTGGCTCAGTTTCCCAACCCGTCGTCGAATTCGGCCTCGCGCTTTCCGGTACCGAGCAGCTCACGAATCGCCGAGAGTGTGCGTCGGGCTGCCTTGCCGTCACCATAAGGGTTTACCGCGTTGGACATCCGCTTGTAGGCGGCATCGTCAGTGAGCAGCTCGGTGACCTCGTTGTAGACCCGCTCCTCATCGGTGCCGATCAACCGGACGGTTCCAGCGGTCACTGCCTCCGGGCGCTCAGTGTTCTCCCGCATCACCAACACCGGCTTGCCCAGGCCCGGTGCTTCTTCCTGAACTCCACCGGAGTCAGTCAGTACGACGTCAGCAAGCGAGATCAGGTGTGTGAACTGACCGTAGGCCACCGGTTCTGTGACGACGACGTTAGTCTTACCCTCGAGGAACGGCAGAATCGCTTCGCGCACCACGGGGTTCTTGTGCGCGGGCAATACGAACAGCACATCCGGATGGGTTTCTGAGAGACGAGCGAGCGCGCGCCCGACACCGCGCATCGCATCGCCTTGGTTCTCTCGACGGTGGCTGGTCACCAGCACGAGCTTCTGGCCGGATTCAACGGCCTTCTGAACATCCTGCAGGGCAGAATCCTCAAACGGCACCTTCTTGTCGACCACGTCGAGTAGCGCATCGATCACGGTGTTGCCGGAGACATAGACGTCGTCCTCGTTGACGGCCTCTCGCAGCAAGTTCGCCTTGGAGACCGACGTCGGTGCCAAGTGAAGCGACGAGATCTGCGACGTCATCTTCCGATTCGCCTCTTCTGGGAAAGGCGAGAAGATGTTGAAGCTTCGGAGTCCAGCCTCTACGTGGACTACTGGAATGCCCCGGTTGAAGGCGGCGATGGCGCCGGCTGTGGACGTGGTGGTATCTCCCTGGACGACGACGGCGTCAGGTTGCTCCTGCTCGAGAATGGAATCGAGGCCGTCGATGGTCTTTGCCATCACCATGTTCAAAGTCTGGCGGGGCTGGATGATGTTCAGGTCGTGATCCGGTGTGATGTCGAACAGTTCGTTGACCTGATCGAGCATTTCGCGGTGCTGGCCGGTGACGGTGACAACGCAATCGAAATCGTCCGCGTCCTGGAGGGCCTTGATGATCGGAGCGACCTTAATGGCTTCCGGGCGGGTCCCATAGACGGGCATGATCTTCTTCACAGCACTCCTCTGATTGGATGACTTCAGTCTCGTGAATTGCCTCAAGCTTGCACTGTCATCCTAAACCGTGTCTTGTCGGGAGGAGAATCCTCGGCAGATTCTCAGACGCACCGTCTAGTCTGTCCCAGTCCAACGATCTCAGATTGGTAAACTCTGACTCACCGCGCGTACATTCGAGAGCGCGATATCGAGCACGAGGCCCAGAAGGTCGGGCGTCGGCTCGATTAATGAAAGCGAAAGGTGTCCTGAATGTCGATTGACAGTTCTGCGTTGCCGGAGGGAGATCGCCTCCGCACAGTCAGCGTCGATCGAACTGGCATGAGTCGCGTGGGCGCCCGTCCAGGCTACTTTCGCTATCTCCGACAGCTGTGGACTTTTCGGAGCTTCATCCTCTTCGACTCCAAGGCACGGATCGCGGGCAAGTCCAGCACGGATGCACTCGGTCGGTTCTGGATGCTGCTCAACCCGATCCTCAATGGCGCAACCTACTATTTCGTCTTCGGCTTCATTCTCGGTACCGGACGGGGCATCCCCAATTTCATCGCCTATTTGATCATTGGCGTCTTCATGTTCCGGTACACCACCTCGGCTGTCACTTCCGGTTCGAAGGCGATCACAGGGAATCGAAACGTCGTCAAAGCCTTTAGCTTCCCCCGGGCCACACTGCCCATCGCCGTGAATGTTCGTGAGCTGATGGCAAATATCCCCACATTCATGATGATGTTTGCCCTCGTGCTCATCATTCCTCCGCTGGAACCCATCTCTTGGAAATGGTTCATGTTCCTGCCGATTCTGGCGCTACAGTTCCTCATGAATCTCGGACTCGGGCTGCTTCTGGCACGCTTGGTGGCGCAGTGGAACGACATTAGCCATCTCATCAGCTTCGCGACGCGTGCGTGGTTGTACATGTCGTGTGTCTTCTTCAGCGCCGACCGTTTCGCCGACCATCCTGCCCTACTGACCGTGATGCACGCGAACCCGATGTTCTGCGTGCTGGACATGACCCGCGACGTCTTGCTATACGACACGTGGCCGGGATATGAACGCTGGATTGTTCTAGGTGCCTGGTCCCTGGGTTTGACCATCATCGGAAGCATCGTTTTCTGGCGGGCCGAGGAAAGCTACGGACGGGAGTTCTGATGTCGAGCGAAACCATGAACACGGCGACAGCTGCGACCCCTGAAGCATTCCAACCCGAACAGGGCCCTTCTACTCCCCTGGTAGTCGTCGACAATGCCTCGATGAGATACGCCGTCCGATCCGCTTCGGCATCCTCGACGTCTAAGGGCGGACTGCGAAAGCGTCTTCGCCGGAGTAGTGGCAACGTGACCAATGAGGTGGATGCGCTGCGTCCCTTGTCTTTCGTGGTCCACCAGGGTGAATCTATCGGAATCATCGGCACGAATGGCTCGGGAAAGTCGACGCTGATGAATATGATCACCGGTAAGCTCCCACCGACCACCGGGTCCGTTTACGCCAGTTCGACACCCACACTGTTGGGTGTAAACGCTGCGCTCGTCAAAACCATCTCCGGACACGACAACATCACGCTCGGATGTCTCGCGATGGGGATGAGTCATTCCGAGATTGAAGCCAAGCGCCAGAGCATTGTGGAGCTTTCCGGCTTGCAACGGGCACTTCATCTTCCGCTCCGCGCTTATTCATCCGGAATGGCGTCTCGGCTCCAGTTCGCCATCGCCACCAGCGTCGATCCGGAAATCTTGATCATCGATGAGGCACTAAACACTGGTGACGCTCAGTTCAAGGACCGCACACGTGCTCGGATCGATGAATTGCGGCTGAATGCTGGCTGCGTTTTCCTCGTCAGCCACTCGTTGAAGACCATCAAATCCATCAGCACACGAGTCCTGTGGATCGAACAAGGCGACCTGATCCAGGACGGCGACCCGAAGCTGACCGTTGCCAAGTACGTGAAGTACACTCGCCACCTCATGCGCGACCAGCACGAGGAAGCTCAAGCATACTTGCAGCAATGCAAGAAGAATCTGGTCAAAACCCAGGTCCGATGGAACTAGTCCGTACCCAGCTGAAACCGACAAAGCATCCTCTTCGTTAGGTAGCCTCTGTGCCCAATTCGCATCCGACAACGACCCAAACAACTACCAGCCGAACTGAAGTTGCTTCTGGATCGTCCTTCCGACTTGAACTGCAGGGGCTCCGAGCCTTTGCTGTCGGTTTGGTATTGCTTCATCACTTGTGGCCGGAACGATTGACCGGCGGCTTCGTAGGAGTCGACGTGTTCTTCGTCATCTCCGGGTTTCTAATCGTCGGGCACTTGTACAAAGAACTGATCCGAACCGGCACGATCCGATTAGGTCAGTTCTGGGCGAGGAGAGTGAGGAGGCTACTGCCATTGGCCTTCCTGGTCCTGGCAGTCACTTTGGGGCTCTTGTTCCTCTTTATGCCTCAAACCACCTGGGAACCGAATCTCAGGCAACTTCTCGGCGCCACCTTCTATGCTTTGAACTGGGTCCTCGCCATCGATGCCGTCGACTATTCCGCCCAGGACAACGAACAGACAATGGTGCTGCACTATTGGTCGCTCTCCGTCGAGGAGCAGTTCTATCTGGTTC
Organism: Micrococcaceae bacterium; assembly: GCA_052084925.1. Taxonomy (GTDB): domain Bacteria; phylum Actinomycetota; class Actinomycetes; order Actinomycetales; family Micrococcaceae; genus CmP2. The sequence goes on along the minus strand of JBQDEV010000006.1, from coordinate 185,739 downwards.
TGCCCATTCTCCTGCTAATTGCAGTCTTCATCTGGGCAAAGGCTAAAAAGACATCAGCTTCTGCAGAAACGGCGGCGGCGCTACGCATCGTCTTGATCCTCGCCCTGGCACTATTGGGCGCGGCTTCCCTGGTGTTCTCCATTCTCTACACGAACTACAGCCCTTCGCAGGCTTACTTCGTCACACCGACCCGATTCTGGGAATTCTGCGTTGGCGGCTTACTCGCATTGATGGTCCCCTCCTCGCAGCGAAACCCGCGCCTGAGCAACTTGCTGGGCTGGGGTGGGCTTGCTCTGGTACTCTTCTCGGCGTTCTGGCTCTCCGGGGAGTCCTTGTTCCCGGGCTACGTCGCTCTTGTTCCGGTCCTCGGAACGGCCATGTTTATCCGCTATGGAACGATGGCCCGCGGTTTCGGAGTCTATTGGTGGGCCAGCCGTCCGTCGTTTGTTCGACTCGGAGACTGGTCCTACGCCATCTACTTATGGCATTGGCCGCTCATCGTGCTGGCTTCAACCACGATGGAATCGTTCCTTTGGTACCACAAGATCATCCTAGCCATCGTTGCAATTGTTCTTTCCGCAATGTCGCAGAAGTTAGTCGAGGATCCCATACGATTCGCCCCGTATCTGAAGCCAAGTCGTCGTAGCTTCGCCATGATGGCGGTCGGTATGGCAGCCATCAGTGCTTTCGCGCTCATCACGCCTCGGGTGCTACCAGGCACACAGGCTCAAGAGTATTCAGCAACCGATGAATGCACAGGCGCGAATGCCATGCTGAATGACTGTTCTGATGATGAAATCTTCACCTCTGACGTCCTGGTTCCACCGGCCGAAGTTGTCGAACAACGCACAGACGACCCTCTATCCGAATGCAACATTCCTCCGGGAGACGTCCCGCCTACGCACTGTGAGCTTGGTGTTCCGGTTGAAGATAGCACGCGCACCGCCGCTATCATCGGCGACTCCCATGCGCGCATGTGGCTGCCGTTGTTGGACGACTACGGCAAGGCAAACGGATGGACTATCAAGACTTACACCAAGAGCGGCTGCACTCCCCTGGATCTGAGTCGCACTGAAGAGGCAGGTACGGCTGCTTCTGAGGAAACTCAAGCCTGCACAGACTTCGTCGCGGAATCCGCCGAGGAAATCGCCAACGATGAATCAATCGACGTAGTCTTCACGGCTGCCTCACGAGTGAACCGGACCTACTACGACGAGACTGGAAACTCTGGGACGGATGTCACCGATCAGGGCTTCGATGACCTGTGGCAGCGGTGGCAAGAAGCCGGCAAGGATGTGGTTGTTTTCAAGGAGACACCGCACTTCGGCGAGGTGGAGATCGATATCCCTCAGTGCATCGAATCTCACCCAGATTCGGCGGCTGAAGACTGTTCGGAGACCGTCGAGAATACGAGCCAGCGTAGGGCTAACCTCACGGCTGCTGCGGAATCATCCGATGCCGTCACGGCGACTTTCGACCCGAACCCCGGACTGTGTCGAGATGGTCGTTGCTACGGTCTGGTCGGAGGCATGGTCGCCTACTATGACCATCATCATCTTGCTTCGGACTTCGTCAGGACCTATATCGATTCCTTCGAAGCTGAGCTCAACGAACAAGGTGTCGCAGAGTAGACCACGCTGCTTCGCAGGCGGGCCCACGCCGCCAATGATCGATGAAGGTGATGCTCAGAGCTCGGCGTATGCGTCAAGAAACGCCTGGACGACGATCGACCAGTTCCGGTGCTCCGAGACCCATGCACGGCCCGCGCGGCCAAGTTTCTCGCGTAATGACGGGTCTTGAAGGAGCTGCTGGATGGCTTCGGTCAACTCGCGACTGGAGTTGTGGCGTACCACCAAGGCTCGTTCATTGTCACCGGCGATCTCCTTCAAAGGCGCCACATCCGAAACGATCACCGCCTTTTCCATGGCCAGCGCTTCGAAGGGCTTGAGCGGAGTTACAGTGCTAGTGGCCCCTGTGTTCTTTCGTGGATACACCAGGATGTCAATGGTCCGGTACTCGTCGACAACCTGAGCGTGGGGCACACGACCGGTGAGGGTGACGATATCTCCGACGTCGTATTTCTCCACCAGTTGCTCGATGACGGGACGACGCTGTCCATCACCGACTAACCTGAAGTTCGTCGAGAAGCCACGAGCTTTCAAATCAGCCGCCGCCTTAACGATCTTGTCGATCCCTTCATAGTCAACGAAGCTGCCAATGTATCCGACGGTCAGATCGTTGGCCTCCCCTCTTGAGCTGGGGGCGGGAGCAAACAAGGTTACGTCAACAGCATTGGGGGCGACGCGCAAACGGTCCGGATCAGCACCTCGTGAGATGGATAGTTCGCGTACCGCGTCGTTCATCACGATCACCTGGTCCGCATGGCGAACGGCAAGAACCTCGCCGAAGGTTGCGAACGGGCTGCGATTGAGCAGGCTCTCCCGCTTCTCACGATCTTCGTAAACGAGCTCCCACAACCCTGACACTTCGTAAACAACTTTAAGACCTAGTCGGTGCGCAGCAATGATGGCTGGCACCGCGATCAGATAGGTCGAACGAACATGGACCTTCGTCGCGCCCTGTTCCCGCAGAAAACGTTCGTAGGGTTCGATGAAGCTCAACATGTGTTGCGCTTCCCCTAGTTCCCGAGGCACACCCGTGTCAGGGAGCCGATGATAATCGACACCGTCGTGTGTATCCACGGTGGACCTTTCGGGGTCCCATCCAAAACCCGGCCGCGTGGCCGCGACGATGTTGACATCACGCTGTCGCAATGCCCGCAGAATTCCATGCGCGCGGATCGCATAGCCGCCCGACTGTAGAGGTGCAGATCCGTGAAGAATGCAGACGATCTTCTCTTCGCCGTTGTCCCCCGATGTCGGGGTCGACGAGATGGCGTAGTCCGTGGATTCTTCCAGGAGCTTCTTTAGCTTTAGAGCAGCCGTCGACTCCCGAAGAATGAATTCATCGGCGCCGTTTAGCGGGGCCTCTCCACTACTGAGCCGTTCCACTACGGAGGCGTAGTCCTGGTCAGTAAAACTTTGAGCAGCAGTGTAGGAGCGTATGAAATCCCCAACAGATGACCGAGCTGCCAACATCAAGGTCGAGGCGCGTTCACTGTCTGTCCCAGACAACAACGACGATTCCAGGGTTGAGATCATGATCCCGACACGAGTTTCTTTTGGAAGCTGCCACAGCCAGTCCAACGCGATCGCATATGTGTCGAAACGGTTCAGGTCAGATGTGCGACCCGTCAAACTCTCATTCTTAATCCACGAGAATGTGTTGTACTCCAGCGTCGATGACGCGGCAGAAGGCCGACGCTGGAAGTTGACGCCGTCTCGCAGCAAGAACCCGAGCTTGATGAGCATCTCAGACGCCCCAGTCGTGTCTGGAGGCAAGGCCGATGCCACACGTATGAAGGAGGTGGTCTCCACGGCCGAGCGAGGATCGCCCATCTGACGAATCCCGTCGTCATACTGAAGCAAGAACTGTGGTGCCCAGATACCTACTGGAAGCCCTGTGAATGCGCGGGCTTGAGTCGATTCCCCGCCCGTAGCAGCGGCGTTGACAGTCAATGCCAGAACCGGTACTCCCAGAACCTGGCCGAGCCGCCGCCCGGATTGCAATTCATCCCGATGATCTGCGTCGACGACGATGACCAACTTGTGTAACTCATCCGCATACGAGTCGAAGCTCTTGAGCAACGACTTTACCGCGTTTGCGGAATCCAGATTCGACGCCAAATCCAGCTTAATCCGACGCGTGGTGACCAGCTCGAGGCTCTTGGTCAGCTCCTCGATAAGACCGGTTGCCTTCACGTCAGTCACGATGATCGCATCGTGGGTCGAAAGAACATCCGTCAACGGGTAATCCATGAGTTCTTCGACAATGTGTCGCTGAGCATCGCTAATGTCTTCAAGGAGCCACTGAATTCCGCGGATGCGACGCAGAATGCGCGCGGCGGTGTTCTTCAGACCGCGTGCATGAGCGGTAATGCTCAGCTCAAGAAGTAGTGCCGGATCCTCAATGGCAACGTGCGAGCGCGAGAGTACGAGAGAGTCCAGCACAGAGGCCACCTCTACGTGGGAGCCGAGAACGAACTCTGCCGTTTCAAATTGGCCTGCGCACAACCGGTCCTCTGCAATCAGCGCCTGCAGATAGGCGTCAAACCACTGTGATTGGTCGTTCACCGTGAATCACCCACACTGTCGTCCGTGGAATTCCAGTCCGGATGATGACGTGCCCAAAACTCCAATGCTTCCTCGCTGGTCCATTCATGCTCACCATACATACGACCCAGCCGAGCCACGATCGATTCCGCCTCGAGCCGGTCTTTCGGCGCCACCGATTCCAACTTCTTCAGATACCACCCCGTAAAGAAAGGTTCTAGACGGGACTGCTTATAGTCGTCCAGAAGACCGACTTCGGTGAGCCAGGCCGCTCGCGCAGATTCCAAGGGTAAATACTTTTGGAAGAATTTGACGCCTACCGTATTCACAACGGAAGACTCGACCTCACCGTAGTACGTATGGATCGCGTCGTTGAGTAATCCAACCCGGTGTGCGTAATAGAACATCTGCTGAAAAAAGAAAGAGTCCTGTCCAACGGCACCCACCGGCTGTTCAAGCCCGAGACCCCTAAGCCAAGAAGTCCGAGAAACTGTTGCCTGAATACTCATTGGGGTGAAACCAAGATCGGCCAGCGAGCGAGATCCAGTGGTGACCACACCATCGGCACTTTCGACCCGCTTGGTCATGATGCCAACATAGTTGGTCAATGTATGACCTGAACGCCAGCGAGTCATATTGCCCAAGGCGAAATCTACGTCCTTGGTGTACATGGTGTTCAGCAATCGGGCGTACCCGTCGTTAATCGCTTCGTTGTCCGGGTCGAGGTACGTCACGAATTCTGCCGTCGCCAGCTCCAACCCCTTGTTTCTGGGACGGGAAGCACTCCCGGAGCCGCCTTGGGGAAACTGATACGTGATGACGTGCGGGGCTTCCTGACGGATACGCTCTATGGTTTCCAGGGTGACGGCGTCGTCCGATCCGTCGTCAACGAGAATAATCTCCATCTGCTCGAAGACGGAACTCCGACGAAGACTAGAAAAGCACTTGTGATAGAGATGCCGCCCGTTGTTGTAGATCGGCACCACGACGGACAGAATCGGTCGCATCGACTCAGGGCGACTGCCAGATCGCCGAGTAGCGATATCAGACCGACGGTCCACCCCTATGTTGTCCACTATGTAAGCCGTCTGGACCTGTGCGTCCAACGCAACGTTACCGACGAATTCGGCGCTTAGAGGCGTCTCCCCTAGCTCAGCGCTATAACGATGTGCCCGCCCATTCGCCTCTTGATGAGTCGCACAAACCTTACTTACGTGACGGGCATCTGTGTAACGGAATGCGTTGACGAGGTCTTCAATATGAGTTGTTGCGTAACGATACTCCGATGAAACATTGACGATAACATCAGACTCCGCTCGCAAAGTTGCCACGGCCGAGGAATCGTTGGCGTCGACGGTGCGTGAGATCTCCGGGTACGTCTGCCGAGCCATATCCTCTGCGAGCACGTCATCCCCTTGAGCGACGACCACACCCACTGTCGGCGTCATACGGTCTTCACCTAGTCCCACAGACTTGAGAATCCGCCGAATGCGCATCAGGGCCAAGTCGTTGGAGAATACGCTCCGTACGCCATCCGCTTGGGCTTTGCGCAGCCAGTCCTCGTTCATCGATTCTAGGGTTGCCAGCACGTCGCGATAGGAGTTGACGAGGTGAACGTGCGGATAGCGAGAGTTCAGACCAGCGTTGTAATTGCTCAGGACAAACGTGCTCTGGGCCTGCAACTCAATCGCGCGATTGGCATACATCGTCATCGAGCTGTGAACCGAGTTGAGGTTGATAGCAATGTCGGAGACCCGCTGAATGTTTAGCAACTGACCATGATCGATCGCCGGAAGCACATGCTGATTTAGACGTTCGGGGAATCGATAGCGGTCCAACCCAGCTTCTGAATTTCGGTCGAATATCATCAGTTGATATCCGTCAGCGGCCACCACGGCGTCGAGCAAATCGCGTCCCCAACGAGAACGCTCGCGATACTTCTTTGTAAACCACGATCCAGCGAACGGAATGACTGTAGAGGCACGCTCTTGCCGCGAACCGATCGGCGAATGATGCAATGGACTCACGCCGAACGGAAGTACTTCTATATGTGTTGCTTGTGGGCAGTCACGTTCGTATTTCGGCAGCGATTCCTTTGCGCTCGTAAATACGACGTCGGCGGCCTGTGCGAACTGCAGGAACTTGCTGTAGTTCGGCGGATCCTCTTTTGAGTAGAAGACCACCGGGACGTCCGCCGTTCGGAAATGCGGGATCACGGTGTCTAGTAGATGGAAACGCAACTCACCATTCGCTTGCGCAACTCCACGCCACGATTCATTGTCTATACCACGCCACGTTGACACGACCAGGAGGAGATCAAGCGATCCAACGTCGCGATAGTTCGTCGGTGTGATTGGTACGAAATCTGCAAGACCCTCGAAGCTCTTATACAGGAAGAGGTCGCTAATGATCCCGATGCGAGCTTGTAGCGGGCGATTCGCGATACCCCGTGAATAACCTGGATCGTGTGCAGAGCGCTGCAAAAGGTTGGCCAAGTAGTATTCGATACTGCCTTCGAGCAATGCACCTTGCGACCGGTCCGTGATCGTTGCCTCGGCGAGTGCCGAGCGGAATTCACCGTCGCTCATTTCGAGGGCACGTGTGTAAATGTTCAGACGTTCGTCGAGGGCACGATGATTTCGACTTAGCTCGTTCAGCCGTGTCGTCAGCGTGTTATTGCTCCTGGACGACTTCCGAGATGGCAAAGGCATCTGTAGCTACCGCTCTTCAATCTGCGTCTTGGGGACCAACGTGCATCAACCTACTTCTTGCCATGCGGACGGACGATATCCTTCACCGCACGGTATCCGCTACGCACGCCTGGAATCTTGTTCCCAACCTTACGCACGGCTGCTTTGGCGCGTTTCACGGTGCCCTTCTTTTGGGCCGTGTTTCGATCCTGATCGTTCGAGCGCAGAATATTAGCCGCCATCAAATGCATTGGCCCGCGGCTTCGGAGTACCTCGGTGAGAATAGCATTCTCATTCCTGAGCTCACGTTCAGCACTAAGGGCACGTTTGAGCTCGTTCTGCAGCTTCTTCTGCCGCCGAATCTCAGCCTGCAACTTTTCGAGCAAGGCCTCTGTTGAAACGGGTGTCTTTTCAGATGACACGATTCCCTGCTTCCCTTTCCAACAGCGGAAATTTGCTTTCTTTTACGACCATCATGGACGACGAAGCTCTTCTAGCGCTCGCTTCAGTGAGTATCGCATGAACGACGGCAGCAACTCAGCGCCACTGGCCACGCGTATCCACGACGCGCTTCCCTTCTGCAAGATGCTTGAGGCCGGCGAAGGCGTCGTGGTCGACCAGCAGCACGATGATGTCGGCCTCCGCAATAGCGTCCTCTGCTTTTTGGAACTCGATGTTCGGAGAGGCACTAAGGCGCGCCGGGAGCTCGTCGACGTGAGGCTCAACGGCCAGCACTCGGCTGTCTTGGAATTCTTCGGCCAGTCGAAGCGCGATGTTGAGTGCCGGGGATTCACGTAGATCGTCGATGTTCGGCTTGAAGGCCAATCCCAGTGCGGCAACGACGGGCGTTCGACCGGTCTCTTTCGCCACATCGTAGGCTTCGGCCTTGACCTGCCGAATGACCCATTCAGGCTTCGCATCGTTGATTTCGCGTGCATTGCGGATAATCGTTGCAGTGTCCGGCGCAGCGGCCACGATGAACCAAGGGTCGACAGCGATGCAGTGTCCGCCCACGCCTGGACCAGGCTGAAGGATGTTTACCCGCGGATGGTGGTTGGCTAGCTCAATGAGCTCCCAGACATCGATATCGAGCTCTTGGCAGATCATGGAGAGTTCGTTGGCGAAGGCAATGTTCACATCGCGGAACGAGTTCTCGACAAGCTTGGACATTTCAGCTGTACGGGTGTCGGTGAGCAGGAGCTCAGCCTTACAGAAACGCGCGTAGAGATCGCGAGCACGCTCGGCAGCTTCGGGCGTCGATCCACCAACGATACGGTCGTTGGTGACCAGTTCAGTCATGACTTTGCCTGGAAGAACTCGCTCCGGGCAATGGGCGAACATGAGGTTTGCTCCCTCGCGCAAATCTTCACGCTCCTCGTAAATGACTTCCGCCAGACGTTCTGTGGCACCGGGAGGTGAGGTCGATTCGAGGATGACTAGTTCATCGCCACGAAGTTGCGGAGCAATGGCGCGGCCAGCAGCTTCAATGTAGGACAAATCTGCGGACTTGTCGCTGTTGAAAGGAGTCGGAACCGCAACAATATAGGCATCCGCCTGGGGGGTGTCCGTCGAAGCCGTTAGTCGACCAGACTTCACATTGCGCTCAACATATTCGCCCAGGTCTGGCTCGACGAAGGGGACGGTGCCGGCGTTGATTGCGTCAACGGTCTTCTGGTTGACATCGACACCGAACACTCGAGTGCCATGTTCAGCGAGAATGGCAGCCGTCGGCAGGCCAATGTAGCCGAGGCCGATGACCGCGACGCTATCAATGTTCGACATAGAATCGTTCCTTGCGTGTTCGGGTTCCGGTCCCTTTCAGGACCGAAGAATAAGGTTTGCGACCGTACCCGCGCCCCTGCTTTCCATCGACCAAGTATAGGGCACCGGTCAGAGAGTTCCGTGGACCCGGATTCGGGATGTTGATTGTCGTGAACTGGCCGTCTTACTCGCAGAATCACGACCTCTCGCGAATGAGTTCTTGGTAGATACGGTCATACTTCTCGGCGTTCGCCGACCAGGTCCGTTCGGTAAGAACCCATGCCCGTCCAGCTTCACCCATGTCCCTCGCCGTTTCAGGATTCTCGAGCAGTCGGTCGATGACGGAAGCCCACTCCGCCGGTCGCTCTGGAGCCACCAGGCGTCCCGTTATTCCGTCTTGCACTAACTCAGCCAGCGCAGGCAGGTCGGATGCCACCACGGGACGTCCCGACGCAGATGCTTCGAGTGGTTTCATCGGAGTCACCGCACGGGTGACGCTAGTGTCTTTTCTCGGTACCACGAACACGTCCAGTGATTGGTGGTACAGATGCGCCAAGGATCGATCGACGCGTCCAGGAGTAATGAGGCGATCCGAAATCCCCAACTCGGTTGCCCGCTCTTTCAGGCGTGGTAGGTCCGCTCCGTCCCCCACGACGAGGAAGCGCAGCTTCGGCCGAGTGGCGGCGAGGTGAGCAACAGCCTCAACGACGGTATCGAGTCCTTCATACGCAACGATCGAGCTAACGGTGCCGATGTACTCCAGTGCTGGGTCAAGGCCCAGCCTCACACGCGCATCTAGTTGCTTTCCGGGTTCCTCTAAGAACTCACCACCGATGGCATTCGGGCACATCTGAATACGCTTCGCGTCCACTCCTGCGTCAATGAGTCGGGTTCGCATTCCAGTCCCGAGCGTGACGACAGCATTCGCCTGGCGTGAAACTTCGTCCTCGCGCTCCACGAAGAGGCGATACCGCTCTGAGGAGAGAGCCTCTTTACCTCGTGACGATGCCCAGGTGTCTGCTAGCTGACCGCGAACCTCGTAGACCCACGGAATACCAACCGCTTCTGCGACAGCTTGGACAATGACTGCGTTGGTCCAGTGAGTCGTGGTGTGGAGCAACGACGGTCGCGTTTTTTGGACGAGATCGAGGAGCAACTCAGCCTGTTGTTGAAGTCGTGCATCGAATCCGTTCTCAAGACGCCGAGGCAAGAGTCGGTGGTAGACGATGCCATCGACGACATCTTCATGTGCGGCTGTCAGGGATCCGGTCTGAACGGGCCAACCGAGGCGAGTCACGGCTGATACGTTCCATCCTCGGTCACGGAGCGAACGTAGTATCGAGTGGGATCGCTGTGCATACCCGGAACCGGTCTGCGGCAGAGAGTTCGTCAAGACGTGCAACACCTGACCCGAGAGCGGGCTGAAGTTCTCAACCTTAGTAAGGCTCGGACGCTGCCCCAGATAGCTTCGTAGCTCCGAAGCAAGTCGGTCGTGCTGACGGCGGGACTTCACCGAGTCTAAGTGACGCACAGCATTCGACATTTGCCCGCGGTACCAGGCCAACCGAGCTCGAGCAGGCGCAAGCCCGGGGGTACCCGGTCGGATTCGGTCTAGGATCCACTCAGCGGTGTCGGGTTGCCCATCGTTGATCAGGACATCGGCCCATGCGGCCAGACTACGTCCCGATGCACGCTTATCCACGGCGTTTAGGGCCATCTGTCGCAGCTCACTTGATCGTCCGGATGCGGCCAGCGAAACTCCGCGAACTAGGTCAAGCTTTCCTCCGTGGACTTTGGACCCCAACGCGCTGAGCGGTCCCCGAACCCGCTGCGGTAGACGACGCGAAACTTGCAACGCCAACAGAATTGGATCATCCGTCAAGTGGTCTCCGACGGTGGTGGCGACCAAACTGGCGTTGTCACGCAGCTGTGAGCTCTTGGATTCGCTCGGTCCCAACTTTCTCACCTTCTGTTTCTGCGTTTCATCAATGACGGCAGCCATCTGTTCTCCGAGCCTCGGCAGTGATGCATGCTGATCAACCCACTCTGCACCGATTGGTGACCACGGTGTCGATGTCGCGTCCTTCGCCATACGAATCCAGGCCTCAGCAATGACCTCAGCATCTGCCGCCATCACCTGGGCGTTGCCGTAGTCCTTGAGTATCTCAGCGGCCTCTCCGGTCACGATTCCGGTAAGGTGCTTGCCCGTCGATATCAGTTCATAGGACTTCGAGGGAATAGTCCAGCCGAAGCTTTGCCAGTCCGGACGCAACGTGACGATGCATGTGTCGGCCCAGGCGTAGTGTTCTCCCACACTGGAGGCTGGCACACTCGCCAACATTTCGACGGGACTGCCGCAAGAAGTGTTCATCTCGTGCAGCCGTTGAACCTGAGTACCGTCGCCGACGAATCGGACTCGGATTCCCGGTACGGCTCGCTGTGCGAGCGCAGCTGCTTCCACGATCGTTTCGAGGCCCTGTGATTCACCGTGATTGCCCAAGTAGAGGACGTTCAGTTCACCAGAAGTACGCACACGCGGTGAGGAATCAGGCCATGAGTGAGGCCTGCGGAGTCCATTACCGATATGGACCACAGGATCGATACCGCGCTCGCGTAGCAGCGCGCCGAATCCTCTGGTGACTGTGACTACGGTGTCGGCCTGCAGTTGAATTCCGGTCACTAAATGCGCCAAGAGTGTCGACAGAGCTCCGGCTTTTACTCCTGAGTCGAACGCCAGATCCGGCCAGGCATCGCGCATCTCAACAACCAGGGCGCTTCCACGGACCTTTGCCAGTAACCAGGCCGGCACCACCAGAGGCAAGGCCGGAAGCGTAACGATCAGCACCTCCGGACGTTCAACGCCCAGGGCGACGGGAATCGCCGTCAGGGACTGAACGACGGACGCAAGAAAGCGTCCGTCGCGACTTCCCGTGAGACGTGACAAGCGCGGAACCCGAATGATGCGCTCCCCGGAGGGCCCCCACCGCATGTCGGCTGCAGCAGCGTCGATGTCGTCGCTGAGCCATCGGGGGTCACCAACCGGGGCAATGACATCGACCTCATGTCCCGCTGCGATCAGCTGAGCGATGAAAGTTTCCCAACGACGACGAGGCGGAGTGTTCTCAGGCAAATATGAATGCGTGATCAGCTGGACTCTCACAGATCAGCCTTGCCTTGCTGAGGATGCATCGGAAGGAGCGTCTTCGGGCTCTTCCGTGGCTCCCGGAATGTCAGCAGACGGACTAGTGGACGCATCAGCGTCTGGGCTCACCGTTGCATCCTCGTCATCCTCGAGCAGTCCTTCCGCCTCGAGGAAGGCCCCTAGGTCGTCATTGCGGAAGGCTTCCTGCAATCGCGGCATGATGTTCTCGTCTTGCCAGATCACAGAGGCACCGCCGGATGTGGTTCCTGGGCCGCCATTGGGGATGGTGAACATCTCGATGTTTGAGGCGCGAAGGTCACGCATGGAGATTCCGTAGTCCACCAGCGTGGAAGCGTCGAGACTCTCATCAACGGTAATGAAGGGCGTGAACATGTTCACAACGTCATTAACCTTCTGCGGATCAGTGAGTGTATCCGCATTAAGCAATTGCCTCATGATTGCAGTCAGGAAGAGCTGCTGATTCTTCACACGCTGATAGTCGCCGTCGAGAAACGCTTTGCGCTCGCGGACGAAACGCAGCGCGTCCGTGCCTTGAAGTCGGATCGTGCCCTCCGGGTAGAACGCAGGGTTCACCTGCCCCGACGAGAACGGAATGGGGTTATCGACTTCGACCCCGCCTAGGGCCGTGGTCAGCTCCCGGAAGCCGTCGAAGTCCACGATGGCCAGATGGTCGATGTCTGCACCGACGAGTTCTTCCACGGTGTCGATCGCCAAGGGGTATCCCCCATAGTCGAGTGCCGCATTGACCTTCGTTTGGCCGTAGCCGGGAATGTTGACCCAGAGGTCACGCATGATCGACATCACGTAAGCTGACTCGCGGTCTTCTGGAATATGAACCAACATCATCGTGTCGGACCGTTCTCCGCCACCTTCGTCTGAATTTTCAGCGTCGCCGCGCGAATCAGAACCAAGCAGCAGGATATTGAGTACCCCGTCTTCGAGCGGTTCGTGATCCGGGATGATTCCGGATTCCACCGTTTGTCTACGATCGTCGAATTCAGTCGTCAACCGATTCGCGAACAACGAGACCGCACCAACCCCGGCCACGGCGACCACGAGGGCCGAAGCAATGAGCGTCGCCCAGACGCTACCTCGACCGGGCCGTAACCGCCGGAGTCGACGGAACCGACGCGGCACGGATTTCGGTGCACGTGACAAACTAAGGTCCCTTCAACGACAGCGGCGTATCGAGCCAGCGCACACCACGCCACTCGGCCAAAAAAGTATATGCACACCCTACCAACGCCCCCTGCAAGAAATCCGCATGACAAGGCAAGGTGTGGTGCTCGAGGCTGCACGCATTCAAGCGAGAGGCTGGCACCCGGGGCAGAAATGGGACGACCGATTCATGAATGCAGCCCGCACAATCAATTCTCCGCAACGCCGACACGCCTGGCCCTCTCGGCCATAGACTTCCAAACTCCGCGAGAAGTACCCAGACTCGCCGTTGACATTGACATAGAGCGAATCGAAACTTGTCCCACCCTGCCGCAACGCCGACTCCATGACCTCGCGGGCACGCGTATAGAGTCGGTCGACGTCTTCCAAGGTCAGGCTGTTGGCTGGCGTGGCATAGTGCACTCCCGCTTGCCAGAGCGCCTCATCTGCGTAGATGTTCCCAATGCCGGCAGCGATCGACTGGTCCAGTAGGATTCGCTTGATTTCCGTGCGGCGTCGACGTGTATGTCCGAAGACTGTCTCGATACTGAAGAGTGGGTCGAGTGGGTCACGGCCTATGTGCGATACCGCCGCCGGAACCTGTTCGTCAGAACCATCTCCAGCATCGACGAGCCGATCTAGGAAAAGGCCTCCGAAGATCCGTTGATCCACGAAGCGTAGTTCGCGTCCCCCGTCCAGCTGCATGCGACATCGTAGATGCCGCTGGTCTGGTATTCCACGCTCCGAGACGAGCATTTGGCCACTCATACCGAGGTGTACCACCAGGGATGTTGACTCTTCGTTCGCGTCCCCGAGCGGCAGCCAAAGATACTTGCCTCGACGCTCCGCTCTCAGGAAGACCGCATCGGTAACTCGTGCAGCGAAGTCCGAGGAGCCGAGCGTATGACGTCGAAAAGACCTGTGGTCTAGCACTTCGACGTCAGCGACGCGGAGGTCACAGGCCCACTCTTGGAGACCCCGTCGCACGACCTCTACTTCAGGCAACTCCGGCATGATCGAGTTCCTTTACGGCTGCCCAGCTCGCACGAGCCGCTTCTCGCTCGGCTTCCTTCTTGGAACCACCGCGAGCGGTCGCATACGAGACTCCCTGAATAACCAGAGTGGCCGAGAAGGAACGCGCGTGATCGGGGCCAGTGGAATCGATGTGGTACTCGGGATCGCCCAGTCCGTTATTCTCGGCGATCATTCGGACCAGCGTCTTCCAGTCCTTGCCGGCGCCCATCACATCGTCGTCGTCGAGAAGCGGGATGATGTGCCGCGAAACAATCTCTCCGGCTCGATCGAAACCACCCTCGATGTACGACGCGCCGATCAGCGCTTCGAGAGTGTCAGCCAGAATCGAGTCCTTATCGGCGCCCTTGGTACGAATCTCTCCCTGACCCAGTCGAATGTGCACCCCGATCCCAATCCGACGAGCAGCCGTAGCCAGAGCAAACGTCGAGACAACCGACGCGCGAAGCTTTGCAAGCGAGCTTTCTGCCTCATCGGGAAGGCTGCGGTACAGGTGGTCAGTCACAAGTACGCCCAGCACCGAGTCGCCCAGGAATTCCAGGCGTTCGTTGGTGGGCACTCCCCCGTGCTCAAAGGCGAAGGAGCGGTGCGTTAAAGCAAGACGAAGCATCTCGGGTTCGATATGAACTCCGAGATGCTTCGTCACTTCTTGAGTTGTCCGCTCGTCATCGAAGGTCGATGTACGTTTACGCGTCAAGGAGAACCTCAGGCGTCAGCGACTTTGCGGCCCTTGTACTCGTAGAACAGCGGGGTGCCGGCCGAGTCGGACACCAGCTGAGCCTGGTGGGGCAGACGGTAGCTGACGCGACCGTTCTCCACCGACTTAATCAGCGTGGGGGCCGAGGCCTTCCACTGCGAACGGCGCGAGCGCGTGTTGGAACGGGACATCTTCCGCTTTGGAACAGCCACGATTATCTCTCTTCTGTCTCGTGTTCGGAGGTCTTTTCTTCCAGTCCAGTGTCGTCGGTATCCTGTTCGGACGCAAACGCCGCCAAGGCTGCCCAGCGTGGATCCACCTGCTCGTGATGATGCCCTTCAGGAGCTTCATCCAAACGGATACCGCAATGAGCGCAGAGGCCCTGACAATCGTCCCGACACACCGGCTGGAACGGCAGCGAGGGCACCACAGCATCGCGAACCACAGGCTCGACATCAACGGTGTCACGCTGCACCAGCGGCTGATCCTCTTCATCGCCTTCCGGCTCATAGAGGAACAGCTCCTGCACTGGAACTACCAGGGTCTCATGCAGGGGGTCGAGGCAACGGGAGCACTCGCCGTCGGCGTCGGCAGTAACTTGCCCGGACACGAGAATTCCCTCGTGAACAGATTCAAGTCGCAACTCGACATCGACATCGGCACCCACGGGGACGCCGAACAGAGGAACGGACAGCGCCTCCGGTGCAGGCCAGGTGCCCTCCACCTTGCGCATGTTTCCGGGACTCTGGACCAGGTCATTAACGGAGAGGATCCATGGGTTGGCAGTCCTCGACGTTGACGTCGTTCTTGTCGATGGCATTGTCGTGACTCCTTTCCCATTTCAGTCTTCGTTGTTTCCGAGTCCGCGCACCGCGCAACGCCATTCTCATGAAAGGGCATCAGGGCACGCTGGATCGATTGAACCAAGGATCCAGTGTATCGTTCGTGATGCTTTGAGCCAAATGGGCGCACCACTCTTGTCCTTAGCGGACCAGCCTTCGCGCTACGGATCGCGGAACAAATTCCGAGATGTCCCCGCCAAGCCCCGAAATCTCCTTGAGAAGTGAGCTGGAGACGTGGGCGTATCGACCGTCGGTGGGGAGGAAAATCGTTTCGATGCCCGTCAGATGGCGATTGAAGGTCGCCATGGGCATTTCATAGTCGACGTCCAACGGATTCCGGATTCCTTTGATGAGCGCGTTGGCGCCCTGATCACGACAGAAGTTAGCAATGAGACCGTCCTCGAGCGCCATCACGGTGATGCCTTGAAGGTACGAAACCGTCTCCGAGATCATCGTCATGCGGTCATCCAACGAGAACCGATAGTTCTTGTTCACGTTGGTCGAGACTGCGACGATCACTTCGTCGAAGAGCGATGATGCTCTGGCGATGATCTCCACGTGACCGTTGTGGACGGGATCGAATGACCCAGGGCAAACTGCTCGACGCATGAGGCAACCTACTATGAAGACTATGGATTCCTTGTCACGACCCTACCCCACCGGCCTTTGGAAAAGCGCGGCTGAATCCGCCGGACTCCTCCGACAGGGAGTACCGGCTCCGACCGTCTTCGAGGAGATGACGAGTCTGGCCGCACGGCACAACGCCGTAAACCTCGGGCAGGGCTTTCCCGATACCGACGGACCAGAGTGGATCCGTCAGCGTGCCGCCGATCTGGTGATGTGCCCTGGGACGACGAACGCTAACCAATATGCTCTCGGGACGGGATTACCCGAGCTGCGTCGAGCCGTCAGCGACCACCAGCAACGCCATTACAGCATCGACTACTCCCCCGAGGATCAGGTGCTGATCACCACCGGAGCTACGGAGGGCATCGCCGCGGCCATCCTGGCTCTGGTCGAGCCCGGCGACGATGTCATCACCTTTGAACCGTTCTACGACTCCTACGCCGCCATGATCGCGCTGCGCGGCGCCACCCAAGTAGTGGTGCCCTTGAACGCCCCAGATTTCCTCCCCGACCCGTCCGCCCTGGAGGCGGCTATCACCCCGCGCACCTCAATGATCGTCGTGAATACCCCGCACAACCCCACCGGCGCGGTGCTGACAGCGCAGTTGCGCGATGCGATCCTCGGCATCGCACGACGCCATGATCTCTGGGTCCTCTCTGACGAGGTCTACGAGCATCTCGTCTATGACGGAGCGCATCTGCCCCTCGCCGCCGGTACTGCCGCCCCGAACGGTTCTCGAGACGTGCGGCACAAGGTGGTCACGGTATCCTCGGCTGGCAAGGCTTTCTCGTTGACCGGGTGGAAGATCGGCTGGGTCTTGGGCGCGCCCGAGACGATCGCAGCGATCCGAGCCGTCAAGCAGTTCCTCACCTATTCGTCGGGCCCCGCCTATCAGCACGCGATCGCTTACGCCCTGCGTGACGGTGATAGCTTTCTCGGTGAGCAGCGCGACCGCTATCGTCGGCGACGCGACGAGCTGGTTGCCGGACTAAAACACGCTGGCTTGGATCCCGTCACTCCAGAGTCCGGGTACTTCGCCGTCGTCGATCTTGCCCCGTGGGGCCATGACGATGCCGTCGCGGCGGCACGTTGGCTTGCAGAGTCTGTGGGAGTGGTGGGCATTCCCGTGACCGCTCTCTGCCGCCCCGGTCTCGTGAACGCTCCGCTGCGGTCGTGGATGCGCTTCGCTTTCTGCAAGCAGGCTTCCGTCATTGCCACTGCACGAAAGGCGCTCGCTACTGCCGTACGGTAGTCACACGATGATTCGTAGAGCACGGGAGTTGGTATGGAGTATTGGCACGACTACCTTCGACGGCGTATCGAGGGCGACGAGCCTGACGTCCCGTGGTTCGTTCACGACAAGCTCGAGTGTGCGAATTTCTGTGCAGACCATCGACTTCCGTTCGTACGCATACTGAGATCATTCGCCACTCCCGACGATATAGACCTCAGCGATTTGCCCAGCGAATTCGTGGTGAAACCCACCCAGCTTCATTCCGCGCAGGGGGTCATGGTCCTGTCGGAGTGTGAGAACGGGTTCTATGAAGCGTTCCTTGATCGCGTCCTGACCGCGGAGGAGGTCAGATTCCACCAACGAGAATTCTTCGGTCGTCCGGAACTGAATCAACCGCATTTGAGCGGAAACAGGATCATCGTTGAGGAGAAGATCCACGACGCTGACGGCTTCGCCATTCCTCGTGACTTCAAGGCCTACACGTTCGGCGGGCAGGTCGAGCTGATCTTGATGATTGATCGGAACACGAGTCCACATACTGTCCAATGGTTCGATCGGGATCTACGACCGGTTGAGGAGGACCGGATCTCGTACAACCCGCAGAGAGTGCAGGTAGGAGATATCGATCTCACCCCTTTCGGGAGCGATATCCTCACGATCGCTGAAGAAGCCTCCTCAAAGGTCCCGACCCCCTTCTCCCGCATCGACCTCTACCGGACGCACAATGGATGGGTCATTGGGGAAATCACCCTAACCCCAGGAGGTCTCTACTACGGACGCAGCTACACTCTCTCGCGTGCCTATGAACGTGTATTGGCTCAACGTTGGCGAGACGCCACGTCGGAACGAGGCTAACGTTACGCCACCGCCGGAGGCTCCCCGCCGGAACCATCTCCTGATGCCGTACCATCGGATGAGGGCATCTCGTGGTGCCAATGCAGTCCAGGTAGCCGCGTCAGCGTCACGGGGTTGTTGTCGCAGGACACCGAGGGGCCTTGCAGCCGAAGGGACGTCGCATCATGCGGCACACGGAATGGATCACTCTTGACCTTCGCGTAACCGGCTCGGGATTCGACGCCGATGTCGTGGGCGGCGAGTTCTTCCCCTGCCTCATCCAAGAAACGGAGGGTCAGTATTTGCTGGGCCGGCCGGAGATTTCCCTGCACGGGAACTTCGACAGTAACTGCGACGGTGTCGAACGGGACATGATGCAGGGCATTGACGCCGGCAAGCACAATCCCTGACTGGACCTCTCCGCCCAGATCGGTGCCGACCGATGGGGCCGAGTCGTCTACGAGGATCAGTCTTGGCGATTTCATCAAACTCAAGTCAGTGTAATCGGACCATGTATGCCCGCTGAGCTTGAGCATGACGGCCCGGTCCGGTGCAGTGACGATGAGCCCCGTGCGACGGGGATGATTCTCTTTAGCCCGCAGGTATATGTACTCCCCGAAGACTGAGGAGTGATGAGGCCATTCATGGACTTCCAGCCGGTCGCCCTCATCGTCCATGAAGGCCAGCTCCAATACACCCGCTCGAGCGTCAGTACTGGGACCAAAGGTCACTAGATCTATCTGATAGGAGCGTGCCGGTTCAATCTGGTAGGTGTCGTCAACGGAGTCGACCGGGATGAGGTTGCCTTGCATTGCTGCCTCGCTATCACGAGTTGTCCGTGGTTTCAGCCGAAACGGGCCGAACGAAGTAGAGGCGGCTCTCGCCGTAGTCACGCTGTTCGATCAGATTCAGTCTCTCGGGCCATCGAGGTTCTGGACTCCGGGTGGACCGTTCAAGCACCACCAATCCGCGTTCGTCGAGCGCGGCATCCATCAGCTGCAGGCTCCGCTGGAGTGGCTCACCGTCGAAATCATAGGGCGGATCAGCCAGGATCAAGTCCCAGCTAGCGAGCGGAAGCTGTTGCAGGGCGGTGTCCACCGCTGCATTCTGAACACGAACCACGGTGCGACCGACTCGTTTGTTGATGGCATCGGCATTCCGACGGCAAATGGCTGCAGCCTTATTGTGTCGCTCTATGCTGACCACCTCACCAGCACCTCGCGAAGCTGCCTCGCACCCCAGCGCACCTGAGCCAGCATAGAGGTCAAGCACGCTAGTACCCTCCAACCAGCCGCGAGATTCCAGCCAGGAGAACAGCGCTTCCTTGGTACGATCCGTGGTCGGACGGGTTCCGGTTCCGGGAACGGACACCAGAGAGATGCCTCCCGCCGCTCCAGAGACTATACGAGACATGGTGCGCGCCTCCTTGCTGGGTGATTGCTGCTGCGTCACTGTGCGTCGTTCTCAGAGGTACGACTCACGTCTTCTCAAGATAGCCGGAGGTCGACTCATGCGCCGATTCCCACGCGGTGATCTCGGCAGCGAGCGCCGGAAATCCCTGAAGTGCAGGATCGTTGACCCGTGCCTGAGCAATCCAATCGGAGCTCAGTTGGATCAGGTGCGCATGGCGGAGAACCTTGAGCACCAGCAGCCGCGAACCGAAGCCATGCTGGGTGGAGCCCAGAATGTCGCCTTCACCTCGAGCTAATACATCCTGCTCGGCAATGCGCATGCCGTCTTGCGTCTCCGCCAAGATGTCCAGCCTGTCGAGCGCGGCGTGCCCGTCAGGGAGTCGCGTCGTCAAAAAGCACAGAGCGGGAGCTTCGCCGCGGCCGACGCGACCACGCAACTGGTGCAGTGTGGAAAGCCCAAAAGCGTCCGCATCGAGGACCGCCATCACAGTGGCGTTGGGGACGTCCACCCCCACCTCAATGACGGTCGTCGCAACCAGAATATCGATCTCGCCGCGGACGAAGCGTCCCATCGCCTCATCTTGCTTTGTTTGGTCCATCTGGCCGTGCAAGGCAGCGACGCGCAGCCCTGTCAACGAGGGGATCTGAGGAAGACGTTCGACCATGTCCTCCACGGCGGCGGCAAGCTCGGGTGCGGTCAGGCTCAGTTCGGCGCCGCCGTGATCCGTATTCGTTTCCGTTGCTGACTGACTTGGTGTGATTTTCGGGCAGACGACGAACGCCTGGTGTCCCGCCGCAACTTGTTCCGAGATGATCTCCCAGACGCGGCCGATGATTCTCGGCCCGTGGTCCATCCGCGCTACATGCGTGGCCACCGGTTTCCTGCCGGATGGCATCCCGTCCAGCACCGTGACGTCCAGATCTCCGAAGACAGTCATCGCAACAGAGCGCGGGATCGGTGTTGCGGACATGACCAGCATATGAGTACCCGGATTCGATTCGCGCAACGCTTCCCGCTGATCCACGCCGAAGCGGTGCTGTTCGTCGATCACGACGAGACCGAGTTGGGCGAAGCTCACGTACTCCGATAGCAATGCGTGAGTGCCCACGACGATCCCGGCCTGCCCGGAGGCGATTTTCAGCAATGCCTCCCGCTTGGCTTGGGTGGATTGCGAACCGGTGAGCAGTACGACCTCTGTCGATGGTCCCGTCCAGCTCGTGAGCTGTCCGGCTGTCGCAAGCACGTCGAGGGTCGACAGCAAAGATCGGTGATGCTGTCCTGCGAGCACCTCCGTTGGCGCGATCAGGGCAGCCTGACCACCACCATCAACTACCTGGGCCATCGCCCGCAATGCCACCAGTGTCTTTCCAGACCCGACTTCTCCCTGGAGTAGTCGAGACATCGGATGTATCGAGTCCAGGCTGTTGCTGATGGCGGCTCCAGCGTCCCTCTGCCCATCCGTCAGGGTGAAGGGCAGTCGTTGGTCCAATGCCCCAGCGATCCCGTCCTCACGGCGCGGATACGGTGTGGACGCAGATTGAGTGGCGTTCTGCTGACGCCGGTTCGAGAGCACCCCCTGCAAGATGAGCGCTTCATGGAGTGCAAACCGGGTTTTCGCCCTGAGCGCCTCCGACACCTGACGTGGACGATGCAGGGAGCGGAAGGCTTCGGCTAGCGTCGGCAAGGGCTCCAACGAGTCTGATGCGTCCCGGAGCAACTCGGTCGGTACTGGGTCTTCCACTGAGTCCCAATTGATCGCGTCCAGCACGGTATCCACACAGGTCCGAATGGTCCAGGAGGCCAACTTCGCGGTGGCCGGATACACCGGAACCGGAGAGAGATCGTGTTCGGTCGGATTCTCGGCGTCGTCAAGGACCGTGAAATCAGGATTGTTCAGGGTCAGGGCGCCTCGATACTGGGCAGTTTTACCATGGAACATGGCTCGCGTGCCCGCGGCCAGACGCCGTTCAGCGTCATACCCGTTGAAGAAAGCCATGGACAATGTTCCGCCGGCGTGGCTCTCCGCATCATCGGAGACCAGAACATCGATCAGGAAGCCGCGACGCGACTGCATGCGGCGTTTGGTCGTGGAAACGACGCGGGCAACGATCGTCACCTGTTCCCCAACCGGAAGACTGTGAATCGGAGTGAGCTCCCCCAATTCCACCCACCTGCGGGGGAAATGCTCGAGCAATTCACCCGTCGTGGTGATGTTGAGCTGCTCTTGGAGGCGGGTGGCTGTACGTCCCCCCAGGATGCCGCTGAGTGGCTGGTCCAGTGCTGAGCCCGGTTGGGCCGCAATGAGCGAGCTCACGAGTCCCGAGAAGTGTGAACGGAATGGTGGGTATGCGAGCCGCCGGCGAGATCGGTTACGACGAGGTTCTGCGGTTCTCCGGCTCGTCGTACCAAGTCCAGCGCCGTATCAACATCGGGAACATGCGCATGCAACCGCCAACGTACGCGCCCTTGTGCGTCCGCGTCGGTAGAAATCGGTGACATGATGACCGAATCGCCGATCTCGTCGAGCCCAAAGCGCAGCGTAGCCGCGTCCAACGGCGAGAGGTCCATAGAGCACATCACTTCATGCCCGTCGTGGTTGGGTAGATGCGAGTGCAGATGTGGCGCCTGAATATCCGTACCGTGCAGTCCTTCCAGCAGCCCATCTTCGCGAGGACGACCAGTGACTGCGCAACGTAGCGCGTCGAGAACCAATAACAGCCCGATTGCTCCAGCGTCGACGACCTCGGCTTTCGTCAGGGCCGCCAATTCCTTCTCCGTGGCGACCACGGCTGACCGCGCGGTAGTGACGAGGTGTTCACAGCACAAAGCGAGCACGCGCCGAGAATTTATGTGGTCGGAGGACTGATCTTCGAGAGATTCGAGGAAGTCTTGCGAGGCATCGGCGCATCGAGTCAGGACCGAGAGCAAGGTGCCTTCCTGCGGGTCTGACAATGCCGACCATGCCGCCGTGCGCGCACGATCCAGCCCCTGGGCGAGCAACGGTGCGGTCAGCCGCGGTGACTGGCGCATCGGTTCAGAAAGTCCGGTGAGCGCCACAGCCATTAATGTTCCCGAGTTGCCGCGCGCCTGGTCCAGGGCCGCACGACCGGCCTGGGCAAGGGCATCACCCACGGTGCTGATGGACGGATCCTCGAGATCTAGGCCAGCTCGTGCAGCGGCAATAGTGGTATAGAGATTGGTGCCGGTATCGCCGTCCGGTACGGGGAAGATGTTGATAGCGTCGAGACGGTCTGAGCTATTGGCTAGGGCGGACTCCGCTTGGATAAGCCACTCCATGATCACCGGTGCCGAGGTACCAACGGTGTTGGGTTCCTGCGGCTCAGGGCGCGGGAGGTCTGATGGAGGGTTCACGATTAGCTCAGGGATTCCGGTCTCATTGACAGTGATGTGGACAACGCTCCTACCCTACTGAGAATGACCTCTCATCGCCATTCTCACGGCACGGGATTCAGACATCGATAGTCTGGAGGAATGCAGTATTCTTCGGTCTCCTCCACCGTTCGTCCCACATCTTCAAAGGTTCGTTCGCGTCATGTTCGCTTCTCATCGGCAGTAATGTTGGCGGGGTTGACACTGGTCGGAGCCGGATTATCAGCGTGCACCAGCAATATGGTCTCGGGGATTGAAACGGCCGAGGACGCCACGAACCCTGTCTGTGCCGAGGCGATGGTTGCTCTGCCTGAGACAGTCGCCGGATTCGATCGAGCACGTACCGACGCACAGTCCACCGGTGCTTGGGGAGACCCCGCAGCCGTGATCTTGCGCTGTGGCGTGGCTGTTCCGGGACCGACCACGGAGCATTGTGTGAACGCCAACGGCGTCGACTGGATTGCAATCGAGGAAGGCGAGAATTGGAGACTCACCAGCTACGGACGCGATCCTGCCCTCGAAGTACTCTTCGACGGATCACGAGCTGCTTCTTCTTCCGTCATGGTTGACCTCGCCGCGGCGGTTGAGCGGATCCCCGCAGATCGAGCCTGCACAGCGCAACCTGACGCAACACAGGCACCGATCCCCAGCGCGGACAATTAGTCAGCTTGTGTGTGGAGCGTCGGACTCTGAATCAGTGCAGTCCCGTGCCACGCTCCACACCGAGCTCGATGAGTTCATGGATGAGTTCCGGATAGCTGATACCAGTGCGATCCCACATCGCCGGGTACATGCTGATCGGTGTGAATCCTGGCATAGTGTTGATCTCGTTGATGATCCATTCACCCTCTGGCGTATAGAAGAAGTCAACGCGGGAGAGTCCTGACGCATCGACAGCGTCAAATCCACGAATAGCCAAGCGACGTACTTCCTCAATAGCGTCCTCAGGCAAGCGCGCCGGGCAGCTGAGCTCGGCAGCGGCATTGTCCTGGTACTTTGCCGCGAAATCATAGAATTGGTGGCCGGAGGTCTCGTCCAGGACCTCGATCTCCCCAGGGTAAGACGCACGCGGCGCATCGGCGCCGTGACCGTCCAGCACGGCGCACTCGATCTCGCGTCCAAGAATTCCCGCTTCAATGACCACTTTGGGATCGAATTTGCGCGCCTCCTCGATCGCGTCTTCCAGGAGAGCAGGGTCCACGACTCTGGTGATGCCCAAGGACGATCCACCGCGGGCCGGCTTCACGAACACTGGGAAATCAAGGGAACGGATCTGTTCGAGCTTGTGCTCACGGCGTTGATGCCAATCACGATCGGTCATGGTCACCCACTCGCCTACGACAAGACCGGCAGCTTGGAAAGCCAACTTCATGTAGTGCTTGTCCATGCCCACCGCACTGGCCAGCACTCCGGCGCCGACGTAAGGTGCTCCAAGGGTCTCCAATAGCCCCTGAATCGTGCCGTCTTCGCCGAACGGGCCATGGAGCAACGGGAAGACCACATCAACCCCGCTGAGCACTTCGTGTGTCACGGTGTCGACGAGTTGGAGTCCGTCCGCACCTCGGTGCAGACCCGCGGGATGCTGTGGCTCTTGGATCTCCGGCAGCTGGGTGCCCAGTGCCTGGCTCGATGCCTCAGTGGTGCCGTCTGGCGACGGCTGGCCCGTCAGATGAGCCACCGTCCAGGTCTCGGGGGTCTCTCGTACGGCGCTCCATGTTCCGCCGGGTGTAATACCCACCGGAACGGCTTCATATGCGTTGCGGTCGAGTGCGTTGAGCACGCCCACGGCGGTCACACAGGACACCGGGTGCTCAGCTGAGCGCCCGCCGAAGAGAACCAGGACTCGGCGGCGATTCGGCTGTTCGGTCATGAGGGTGCCTCCGATTTCAGGTCACGGGCCAAGAGTAAGGTGGCTAAGGAGTCAACGTCGAGCGCTCCGGATACAACGGCGTTCATGGCCTCGCTGATCGGCATCTCCACGTGCATACGGTGTGCCAGCTCGACCACGGCGGAGACGGATTTCACGCCTTCTGCGGTCTGTCGCATCACCGACGACAGTTCATCAGCGCGGTATCCTTCACCCATATAGCGCCCCGCTGTGCGGTTACGAGACAGCGGCGATGCGCAGGTTGCCACGAGGTCGCCCAACCCCGCCAAACCGGCCATGGTTTCCTGACGGGCTCCCAGGGCCGCCGCAAGTCGAGTCGTCTCGGCGAGGCCCCGGGTGATGATGGATGCCTTCGAGTTGTCCCCGAACCCGCGTCCATCGCACAGGCCAACAGCGAGAGCGATGACGTTCTTGACTACGCCACCGATCTCAACCCCGGTCACATCGGTGTTTCGGTACGGGCGGAAGTACGAACAATTCGTCAGCTCCGCAATCTGAGCGGCCGTCTGTTCGTTGGATGAGGCAACCACCGTCGCGGTCGGTTCGCGACGTGCGAT
The DNA here is from genome assembly GCA_052084925.1 of Micrococcaceae bacterium. Taxonomy (GTDB): domain Bacteria; phylum Actinomycetota; class Actinomycetes; order Actinomycetales; family Micrococcaceae; genus CmP2. The sequence goes on along the minus strand of JBQDEV010000006.1, from coordinate 160,281 downwards.
TTCCATCGCCAGATTCGGCCCAGAAACCACAGCGAAGCGATCTGGGTCAAGTTGGAGCTCTGAGGCACATATCTCCGAGATGCGCTCATCTGTACCCCGTTCAAGGCCCTTCACCAACGAGACGATGACCGCTTCGGAGCTCAGCACTTCACGGATCGCATGCAACTGTTCGCGGACGTGTTGGGCTGGAACTGCCAGCACGACAACTTCGGCGCCTTGAACGGCGTCATTCAGGTCAGTGGTTGCACGAATGCTCTCCGGCAGCTCGATGTCGTCCAGGTAATCCGGATTCACATGACTCGCATTGATGGATTCCGCCACGTCCTGGCGTCGTGCCCACAGCGTTACCGCAAGATCGCGATCTCCGCGTTCAAGAGCGGCATCTGCTATCACCTTGGCGAAAGTGGTGCCCCAAGAACCAGACCCGAGTACGGTCACGGTGCGGGGAAGATCTCGTGGTGCCGGTTGTGCGGTCATCAGAGGGCCTCTCCGTGGGGTCGGCGTTCGTTGCGCGTCGGGTCCCAGATTCCTTCAGGGGAAATCTCACCGCGAAGGATCTCTACACGCTCTGTAATGGCGCGCATCATCCGCTCCGTTGCGGATACGAGAACCTTACGGGTCAGTGGCATCCCGCGAAGATCATCGAGTTCGACGGCCGGACCGATCGCCACCCTTGCTGTCTTACGCGGGAAGAATGCGGGCTTCTTCGCTTTGCGGGGTAGAAACTCATGTACGCCCCACTGACCAGCCGGAATGACAGGTGCGCCCGTTTTCAAAGCAAGGCGCGCTGCGCCGGTCCGTGCAGCCATCGGCCATCCCTGGGGGTCTCGAGTAATGGTTCCCTCGGGATAGATAATGACAACGCCACCATCGGAGACCACTTTCGCAGCAACTTCAAGTGACTCGGCACCGCCCTTGGCCCGGTCCACGGGAACCTGTTGCATGCCGGTGAGTATCTTTCCCAGCACCGGCGCGTCGAACAGCTCACGCTTAGCCAAGAAGTGCGGCAAATATCCGGCCCGATAGACCATGTGGGCCAGGGTGAGCGGATCAAGCTCCGAGATATGATTGGCCACCAGAATGAACCCAGAGTCGGGCAGGAACTCTCTTCCTGACCACTCTTTGTTCATCGACAGGCTCAGCGTCGGGAGAACGATGGAGGCAGCACCGGCGAAGCCGGCACGCAGCATAAATGTCTCAGTCACGCTATTACTGTAGGGCAGCGCACGCCGTGCATAAACCTGGCACACCGTCTCCGCGGTGATCAGATCAGCTGGAGTGAGGCCTGCTGCTCGGACAGCGCCACATCAGCGCCCAGTCCCTCGAGCTTGTCCATGAACTTCTCGTAGCCGCGGTTGATAATCTCGATACCCGTTGCGCGCGAGGTGCCCTTGGCTGCCAGCGCGGCCACCAGATGGGAGAATCCACCGCGCAAGTCAGGAATGTCGAAGTCGGCGCCATGCAACTTGGTCGGGCCAGAAATGACCGCAGAGTGCAAGAAGTTACGCTGGCCGAATCGGCACGGCACCGATCCCAGGCACTCCCGATGCAGCTGAATCGAAGCACCCATACGTACCAGAGCATCAGTGAAGCCGAAGCGATTCTCGTAGACCGTCTCGTGCACGATCGACACGCCCTTGGCTTGAGTCAGTGCCACCACCAGCGGCTGCTGCCAGTCAGTCATAAAGCCTGGGTGGACGTCGGTTTCAAGCACCAGTGAATTCAGGTCCTCACCACCATGCCAGAAGCGGATTCCATCGTCATGGACCGAGAACTCGCCGCCAATCTTCCGATAGACGTTCAGAAAAGCCGTCAAATCACGTTGCATCGCACCCTCGACGAAGATGTCGCCTTGAGTGACCAGCGCGGCCGACGCCCAGGACGCGGATTCGTTGCGGTCAGGGATGGCGCGGTGGTTGTAACCGCTGAGCTTCTTGACGCCCTCGATACGAATCGTTCGATCCGTCTGCACGGTGATGATCGCGCCCATCTTCTGCAGAACGTGGATGAGATCGTGGATCTCGGGTTCTACAGCTGCACCCTTGAGCTCAGTGATGCCCTCGGCACGCACTGCGGTGAGCAGTACCTGTTCCGTGGCTCCCACCGAAGGGTACGGCAACTCTAGCTTTGCCCCGTACAGTCCCTTCGGAGCGGAGATATGAATTCCGCCGGGCCGCTTCTCGACCACAGCACCGAAGTTGCGCAACACGGTCAAGTGATAGTCGATCGGGCGATCACCGATCTTGCATCCACCCAGATCTGGGATAAACGCTTCACCAACGGAATGCATCAGCGGACCGCAAAAGAGGATCGGAATCCGAGAGTCGCCGGCGAAAGCATCGATTTCAGCTGATCCAGCCGACTTGGTCTCACTTGGATTCAGCGTCATGGCACCGTCGTGACCGTCGCGCTCAACCTTCACTCCGTGGAGCTGAAGTAAACCGGTGACGACGTCAACATCCTTGATCTCAGGGACATTGCGCAGCACCGAAGGACCCGAACCCAGAAGGGCGGCGACCATGGCCTTGGGTACCAAGTTCTTCGCGCCGCGCACGCTGACACGTCCTTCGAGCGGCTTACCGCCGTTGATGGTCAGCAGTTCTCCCATAGGATTCGAAACCTCCGTGGCTGGTGCGATCTTCCTTGATGCGCGGGGCAAATTGAACGACCCCTCAGCGCGCACATGTAGAGAACAGCATACGCCGGGAAGATGACAAAGTGCTGAGAATCAGTTCTCCGTGCGCGCCGGAAGCGTTGTTGGTTTGAACGACGGGCGGCGTGCTTCGTATTCCCGAATGCGTTCTTCGCTGCGCAGCGTCAGTCCGATATCGTCGAGGCCTTCCATCAGGCGCCAACGCGTGTAGTCGTCAATGACGAAGGATGTGGAGATTGACCCGCACTCGACCAATCGATGTTCCAAATCGACCGTGATCTCGGTGCCCGGGTTGTTCTCTAGTTCTTTCCAGATGAGCTCGATATCCCCTTGCTCCACCTGTGCTGCGACAAGTCCTTGCTTACCGGCATTGCCATAGAAGATATCCGCGAATCGTGCAGCGATAACCACCTTGAACCCATAATCGCGCAAAGCCCAGACAGCGTGCTCACGCGAGGAGCCCGTCCCGAAATCCGGACCTGCCACGAGGACTGATCCGCGGTCATATGGCGGCTGATTCAGGATGAAGTCAGGGTTCTTTCGCCAGCCAGCGAAAAGAGCATCCTCAAAGCCCGTTTTCGTGATCCGCTTCAGGTACACCGCAGGGATGATCTGGTCCGTGTCCACGTTGGACTGTTTCAGCGGTACACCGATCCCGGTATGCGTATTGATCTTTTCCATAGTCGTCCTCAGCTCCTCAAGCATCCTGCAAGACGGCGGCGTCCGACGTCAGATCGGACGGTGATGACAGGGTGCCTCGAATAGCTGTCGCGGCAGCGACAACGGGGGAAACAAGGTGAGTGCGCCCACCCTTGCCCTGGCGACCTTCGAAGTTTCGGTTAGACGTCGATGCACACCGCTCACCAGGTTCCAGCTGGTCCGGATTCATGCCCAGGCACATGGAGCATCCGGCGAAGCGCCAGTCCGCACCAAACTCCTTGAAGATCTTGTCCAGTCCTTCTTCTTCCGCTTGCAAGCGCACGCGGTGAGAACCGGGCACAACCATCATCCTGACGTTCTCGGCCTTCGTTTGGCCTTCCAAGATGGCTGCTGCTTGCCTCAGGTCCTCGATGCGCGAGTTCGTGCACGAGCCCAGGAACACCGTATCGACCGGGATTTCCTTCATAGGGGTCCCCGCGGTCAGGTCCATGTACTGCAAGGCACGCTCAGCTGCAGCCCGCTCATTGGGGTCTTCGAAGGACTCCGGATTTGGGACGGATGCCGACAAGGACACGCCTTGCCCCGGGTTGGTCCCCCATGTCACGAAAGGCTCAAGATCATCGGCGTCCAAGAACACTTCGCGATCGAAGGACGCCCCTTCATCAGTCTTCAAGGTCCGCCAGTAATCCACGGCGTCTTCCCAGTCTTGGCCCTTCGGCGCATGCGGGCGGCCCTGCACGTAATCGAAGGTGATCTGGTCCGGTGCAATCATTCCGGCGCGGGCGCCGGCCTCGATCGACATGTTGCAGATGGTCATCCGCGCTTCCATCGACAGCGAGCGAATCGCCGATCCTCGATACTCGAGCACGTACCCCTGTCCGCCGCCCGTCCCGATCTTGGCGATGACAGCGAGGATAATATCCTTGGACGTCACACCTTCCTTGAGGGTTCCCTCGACATTGATAGCCATGGTCTTGAAGGGCTTCAGCGGCAAAGTCTGGGTGGCCATGACATGCTCCACCTCGGAGGTGCCGATGCCGAAGGCCAAAGCTCCGAAGGCGCCATGCGTCGAAGTATGGGAGTCACCACACACCACGGTCATGCCTGGCTGGGTCAGTCCAAGCTGCGGACCCACAACGTGAACAATTCCCTGCTCGCGGTCGCCAAGGGAGTGCAGTCGGATCTTGAATTCCTCGGCGTTGCTGCGCAACGCGTCGACCTGCTTACGCGAGGTCGGGTCCGCGATCAGCTTATTGATGTCCATCGTCGGGGTGTTGTGGTCCTCCGTGCCGATGGTGAGGTCACAGCGACGTACATCGCGATCGGCCAGACGCAGGCCCTCAAAAGCCTGTGGCGAGGTCACTTCGTGGATAAGGTGCAGGTCGATGTACAGCAGGTCTGGTGTCTGCACATCACCGGCGCGTTCGCCTCGTACAACGACATGGTCGTCCCAGACCATCTCTGCGAGTGTCCGCGGACGATCCGAGGTGGTGATGGTCGAATCGATTTCCGCTTGCTGATCACTCATGGCGTCCTCGCCTGCCTTCCGATACCAGTGATCGCTCGGCCTCGTCTGGTCCGAGCGCTGATGCATACAACAATCCCACCGCCAGGACAAGGGGGCAAAACCTGTGCGAATTTATCTCACATATTGAGATGATAGTATCGAATAGTGGAACATCGCAGCGCGCGCACCCCAGTGTCACACATCCCCCGCGAGAATGAAGCCGTCGACCCTACGTACTCCCCCTCCGGCGTGGGAGTCGTCGATAAGTCGATGATGATCCTGCATGCGCTGGAACGCGGCCCGGCCTCCCTTTCACAATTGGTCGAGTCCACCGGAATCGCTCGACCCACTCTGCATCGGCTCGCCGCGGCGCTCATCCACCATCGGCTGATCAGCCGGGACTACCAGTCCCACTACGTCCTCGGAGGGCGTCTCACCGAGCTTGCTTCGGCTGTGGGCGAAGATCGGATGACTGCGGCGGCAGCCCCCGTGCTCGCGTGGCTCCGCGATAGCACCGGCGAATCGGCTCAGCTGTTCCGCCGCCACGCTGACACACGTGTCTGTGTTGCCAGCGCGGAGCGCCCCGTCGGATTGCGTGATTCGATCCCCGTGGGTACGCGCTTCTCCATGAAAGCAGGTTCCGCCGCCCAGGTGCTTCTTGCATGGGAAGATCAGGAACGACTCCTGGAGGGCTTGGATCAGGCGATTTTCACCCCGGCGACTCTGGCTGGGGTACGTCGTCGTGGCTGGGCTCAATCAATGGGTGAGCGGGAAACTGGCGTGGGATCCGTCTCTGCTCCAGTGCGCGGTTCAAACAACAAAGTGATCGCCGCCGTCTCCATTTCGGGTCCGATCGAGCGTTTGACTCGTTCACCTGGTCGGCATCACTCAGCCACAGTCTTGCGCGCTGCACACCGATTGACCGAAATGGTGCGGTCTATCGAGCACGGGTGATCTGCGGTACCTCGAATGCTGGGCTGAACTACCGAGAGAAGTGGTCCCAGCCGCCGTTTTCGTGGGTACTAGCTGACGTAACGTCACTTCTTTCGCGCAGATGAAACGTTCCACATCGGGACCACCCGAAGGGGACCGAAGCATCCGCATCAATCATTCCCAAGAGCCCGTAGTCTTCGCCGCCTCGACGAACCCAATCACTTGCGTCTTGCCCCAAAGCGTCGGCCAGCGGTCGAAGTTCTTCAGCTTTACTCTCGATCCAGCCGTGGTCCAAAGCAACATTGAGACCGTTTGCGCTGCCCAGCCTATGGCTATCACGCACGAGCCCATCAGAAACATCCATCATTGCATTGAGTTCCCCTTGAACCGCGAGGCCTTGATCAAGAGGGGGCCGAGGCCGCAATTGTGCCCGAACAGCGCGGGCCATCAACCGCAGCAACGAGCCTGAATCGGCGCTCGCCTGCAGAATTTCTTCAAGCTCATATCGGGGCGTCTCCAAGACGCTGAGGCCTGCAGAAGCCCATCCGATCTGGCCGGTGTGTATCAATTTTGATCGGTCCAAGTTCGCCGATGATGTCGAGCTGATACGGCGAATCGGGTCCGACCCAGTCAAACTACCGATAGCCGTTACGGCGACAGTGAGTTCCTTGCCCGATCCCAAATCTCCACCTGCCAGTCGGCAGTCAGCTCCATGCAGGTTTCGAATCGCAGTCAACATTCCCCGGACAAAATTCTTTACCCATTCGATTTCAGTCTCTGCTGGCATCGTCAACGCCATCACCAACGCTGTGCTGGATGCACCCATCGCGTTGATGTCGGAAAGATTCTGGGCAGCTGCCTTCCAACCAGTCGAAAAACCATTGTCTCGAATCCCGCTGGGCCATTCCGTGCGGAAGTCACGATCGCGCGTCATGGCATCGGTGCTAATCACCACTCGGCCATCTTCGGCTGGAATGACAGCGGCATCGTCGCCTGGGCCAACCGCATCATCCGGCCACTCCTGTTCCGCACCTGCGATAATTCTGCTAATCGCGGTTAGGACACCGTGTTCGCCGAGATCCCCCACACGTTGCCCGGCCAATCTCAATCTGGACGCCACGGCCCCTTACCCCTCTATGAGACGTCTGTCGACACTGATCAAACGTTACTTCAGGTGAGAAGTCGCAACCCATCCTGTACCAACTGAAGTCGTCACGTAAGACCAATATGGTACCCGCGCATGCACTCTGATCTTCGCTCCATTCGCTAGGACTGCTCGGTCCCCGAAGGAACTGTGCGCTCCGACTTTTAGAGTCGTTCGACGATTCGTCGTCTGGTTGGCAATCACCGAACCTGGAGAGACTTTGGTAGCGGTCACTTGTGAAGTCGGCATCCACCCTCGACCGATGGGGGTGAGCACCTCTGACCACCAACCGGAAGTTCGACGGACCCCCACAGCTTCAGCCCGACCAATCCGGCCGATCGATGCCGCAGATGAACTCGGCGAACGTTTCGCCAGCACCGTCGTAGAGGCCCAACGTGCAACATGTAGATGGGAGGTCGCAATCCACCCAGTACTGGCATCAGTTGACACGTATGACCACGCACCTGAACGACTCAGCACTTCTACACGCGCTTGGTCTGGGACGGTCGCTCGGAATGCAAACTTGCTGTTCGAGCCCACGCGCATCGCTGTGCTTCTCTTGGTGTACCGGGTCTCCATGACGGCGCCCAATGTCACACGTGAGGTAGACAGCTGAGCTGTGGGCAGCCACCCCTCGCCGATTGGTGTCTGAACCTGAGACCAGGATCCGCTAGTGCGAATCTGCGTTACGATCTCTCCGCGTCCGATCCACCCTAATGTTGAGGCCCCTGAATTGGTACCGTTTTTTACTCCCTGCGAAGAACGAAGCCACATCTGTTCATAAATCGCGTCACCAGGGCCGTGTTCCTTCTCTGCATTCGCAATACGCTGCGCCACGGTCGTGCGCATTGAAGAGAGCTTCGGATACAGGTACCGCCCCGGACACGCGGTCGAGTTGGTGTCTCGATGGCCCAGAATGACGGGAACAGTGACCTTAGTACCGCTGGAATACTTCGCGGAAGACCCGGGGGTGGCGCGCGACGTCAGCTGAGTATTCGAATTCGCTTTCAAACCGTGGCGGTAGCCCTGCCACGCGAGCACTTTCTGCATCGCCTCGACCATCACGACGGGAGGCTGGGCCACGTCGAAATTGCCCATGGCTGAGATGCCGATCGTGTTGGTGTTGAACCCACCGGCTTGCGCTCCAATCGGCAACGAAGTCAGCGCTCCCCGGCGTCCCTCATAGATGGTGCCGAATCGGTCCACCAAGAACTGGTATCCGATGTCGCCCCAGTCCAGAGTCTGGGCATGGTAGGAGTAGATCGCTCGAATCTGCTGGTAAGCCTGCGCTGCCGTGTAGTTGTTCGTCCCGGCCGTGTGGTGGATATACATCGCGTCCAGCTTCGGTGACTGCGCACTGTCGACGGCCCATAATTCATTGGCGCCCCACTGGTTGCGCGTCACGATGGCCGGCTTGAGAACGTTCGACGCGGTCGACGCGGTCTGTACTGCTGTTGTCGGCTCCGACGCTGCGGGGGTGATCGAGCTGGCCAAGCGGACGGGGGCCGACGACGTCGTCGAAGATGGACCTGAGGACGAGGTCAGATCGGCCTCGGTCGGCTCTTCTTCCAGCGCTGCCGATGCCGGATCGAGCTGGCCGTCGGTCGGCGACTTCCCCGGGTCGATGACGGTGACTTCGAGTCCGCCCGGCACGTATCCGCTCTCGGTCAGCACTCGCGCCTGGATGGCGTCGGCACCGTTGGTCAGCAGCGGTTCCGTGCCCTGCTTCGTCACGGTGACCCCTGATTCCCGATCGATCGGGTGGATCTCGAGCTCGTTCCAGTCTGACCATTCACCGCCCTCGCGCACACGAACGGATGCTTCAACCACGTTCTCGGTCGTGGAGGCGTTCCAGGTCAAACCGGCCGCAATGAAGTCGATGGTCTCGGTGGGAGTGGTGAGGGCCGCCAGTTGCTCTTGCTCGTCGGGCAGCGCCGTTTCGGCCAGTTCTTGTTCGGTCGCATCGCGGTCATCGATCGGCGGTGCGGCGACAGTTCCCGATGGTTCTTCTGCGGAGGTCTCCTCGGTGGGCTCGTCGAGCGCTTCCGCTGATGTCTCGTCAGAAGTCGCCGGGAGCGGGGTCTCGCTCGCGTCGGTATCCTCCGCACCTGCGTCTTCGTCAGTCGACTCGATCGCTTCCTCCGCGCTGGGGCTGGGCTCAAGGGATTCAGCCTGACGTTGCGCCTGTGGCAGCGCCTCGGGCTCGGGCTGGGCCTCCAGCGGCAGCGCGTCAGGGTCGATCTCACCGATGGTGATGGATTCTTCGTCCTGACCCGTTGGCGCCACGGCCTCGGTGTCGCCGACGGTCGTGGCCGGCACGGTGGTCGGCGCGGTGGGAGGACTGGCGGAGACCACTGCGGGCAGACCGAGGCCGGCGACCAGGGTAAGAGAGACGGCGGGGGCGAGGAGTCCGAGTGCGAGATTCGGCATGAGGGGCCTCAATGAGTCGGTGAGTGATGTTCAGCGGCGTGCGATGGGATAAAACCGCAAGTGAGAGATGTCACGGCGCCATCTGAAGTATAGAGGAGCCTCACCGTTATCGTCAAGAGGCTGACGGGTTTCCCGGAGAAACGAACGAGGCCCCGGGATGAACCCGGAGCCGCGTTCTCACTGTGACCCCAGCGGGATTCGAACCCGCGTTACCGCCGTGAGAGGGCGGCGTACTAGGCCGCTATACGATGGGGCCAGTGGTCTTGTCGGACTGACGTCCGATCAAGCAACCCCGCAAGCTTATCACTTGTCGGGATGATCCTCCAAATTGGAGTTTCGCTGGGGTACCAGGACTCGAACCTAGAATGACGGTACCAGAAACCGTTGTGTTGCCAATTACACCATACCCCAAGGGCTGTCCGGATCGCTCCGGCAACAGGTAAAAACTATACACGAGTCTGGGCGCCGATGACAAAACGGCGAATCTCCTCCAGATGCGTGATCCGATGGACGCCGTTCGGCACCGGCACTGAGGCGCGATCATCAGTTGGCGAGCTCGCGCTGGCGGCGCTCACGGACGCGGGGCGAGGGATGGACTCGTCTCTGGGTCGCTCGATGAGAATCGAGGTCAGCCCGGCGTTGAGCGCACCCTGGCCATCGGCCTCGGGGTTGTCGCCGATCATCGCGACGTCCTCAGGAGATCGGTCTAGGAGCCGGCAGGCCGTGTGGAAAGGCGCCGGGTCCGGTTTGGGCGCGCCCGCGGTGTCGGTGCCCACCACGATCCCCCAGTGAAGGCCGACCTCGGCGAGCTTGCCCCGCTGATAGGCCGCCACATTGTTCGACACCGCTCCGTAGGGGATTTCGTGGGCGTCCAGCCATTCCAGCGTCGGCTGGACGTCGTCGAAGAGTCGCCATCGCGCGCGGACCTCACGCTCGTAGGTCTCGCCCCAGAGGGCCTCGTCGGGCGCGGCGTCGAGGTTCAGCAGCCGCAGTGCTCCGCTGACGCGGGCCAGGCGCTGGCCGAGGAAGTCCAGCTCGCCGGCGACATAGCGGTCGTAGTGACCGTCGAGGTCGCGGGCGAAGTACCGGGTGGCCTCGGCCAGCGCTGACTGATCCAGCGGCCGCGCGTCGTCTCCGACCTGCCGTGCCATCGTCTGGCGGAAGGTCACCGTCTGCGCAGAGGCAAGATCGATGAGGGTGTCATCGATGTCGAAGAGCACGCCGCGGATCATGGTATGGCTCGCGCTCAGGCGTTGCTGGCAGCGACGTCGGCCTGCTCCTGCGCGAACCGCTCGAGGCGAGCCAGCGTGGAGGCCTGTCCGAGGATCTCCAGCGACTCGAAGAGCGGCGGGGAGACCTTGCGACCGGAGACGGCAGTACGCACGGGACCGAAGGCCTGGCGCGGTTTCAGCTCGAGTCCGTCGATCAGGGCCTCGCGCAGCGCGGTCTCGATGCTCTCGACGGTCCAGTCCTGGAGACCGGAGAGCGCCTCGGTGGCGGCACGAAGGGCGTCCTGCAGGTTCGCGGGCATCCCCTTCAGCGCGCCCTGCTCGGTCTGGATCTCGGCGTCATCGCGGAAGAGGAAGGCCAGCATCTCGGCCGCCTCCCCCAGCAGGTGCACGCGCTCCTGGACCAGAGGGGCGGCTGCGACGAGGATGCGCTGCTCATCGGACGTGACCGGCTCCGAGACCAAACCAGCCTGCTGCAGGTACGGCACGAGGCGCTGCTGGAAGTCCTCGCCGTCGAGCATGCGGATATGGGTGGAGTTGATGGCGGTGGCCTTCTTCTCATCGAAGCGGGCCGGGTTAGCGAGCACGTCGTGGATGTCGAAATTTTCGATGAACTGATCGCGGGTGAAGATGTCCTCGTCGGCGGAGAGCGACCAGCCCAGCAGGGCCAGGTAGTTGATGAGGCCCTCCGGGATGAAGCCCTTCTCGCGGTGCAGGAACAGGTTCGATTCCGGGTCGCGCTTGGAGAGCTTCTTGTTGCCCTGACCCATCACGTAGGGCAGGTGCCCGAATTCGGGCAGGTACCGGGCGACGCCGACGCCGTGTAGGGCACGGTAGAGGGCGATCTGGCGGGGGGTGGAGGAGAGCAGGTCCTCGCCGCGCAGCACGTGGGTGATCTCCATCAGCGCGTCGTCGACGGGGTTGACCAGCGTGTAGAGCGGTGAGCCGTCGGCACGGACGACGACGAAGTCGGGGACGGATCCGGCTTTGAAGGTGATCTCTCCGCGCACGGTATCGGTGAAGGTGATGTCCTCGTCGGGCATGCGCAGGCGTAGCACCGGCTCACGCCCCTCGGCCCGAAAGGCCTCGCGCTGGGCGTCGGTGAGATCGCGGTCGTAGTTGTCGTAGCCCAGCTTGGGGTCGCGTTCGGCGGCGTGGTGGCGGGCCTCGACCTCCTCCGGGGTGGAGAACGATTCGTAGATGTAGCCGGCTTCACGCAGCTTCGCGATGACGTCCTGGTAGATCTCGGCGCGCTGGGACTGACGGTAGGGTCCGTGCGGGCCGTCGAGCTCCACGCCCTCGTCCCAGTCGATTCCGAGCCAGCGCAGGGCGTCGAGCAACTGCTGGTAGGACTCCTCGGAGTCGCGCTTGGCGTCGGTGTCCTCGATGCGGAAGATCATCTTGCCGCCGGTATGACGCGCCCAACCCCAGTTGAACAGGGCGGTACGGATCAGCCCGACGTGCGGGGTTCCGGTGGGTGAGGGGCAGAAGCGGACGCGGACGTCGGCCTCGGCGGGAACGGCAGGGATATCGGCGGGGATGGGGCGTGAATTCTGACTCATGATGCTGTCAGTCTAGTCGTCCGCGCCGAGCGCGCTCTACCGACGCAGCACGGTGGCGAGGCTGCCGATCCCCTCCACGGCAACCTCGATGCGCTGCGGCGCGTCGACGATGCCGACACCGGCGGGGGTGCCGGTGAGGATGACGTCACCGGGCAGCAGAGTGAACGCCTCGGAGACGGTGGAGACCAGCTCGGCGACGTCGAAGATCATGTCCGCGGTGGTGCCGTCTTGACGCAGCTCGCCGTCTACGTGGGAGGTGATGCGGAGATCATCGGTGTCGAGCTCGGTCTCGATCCAGGGACCCAGTGGGCAGGCGCCGTCGAATCCCTTGGCCCGGGCCCACTGGTTGTCGTTGCGCTGGGCGTCACGGGCGGTGAGGTCGTTGGCGACGGTGTACCCGAAGATCACGTCGTTGACCCGCTCGCGCGGGACGTCCTTACAGATGGTGCCGATAACGACGGCGAGCTCCGCCTCATAGGAGATTTCCTCGGACCAGGTGGGCAAGGTCACCGGATCGCCGTGGCCGACCACCGAGGTGTTGGGTTTGAGGAACATCAGCGGGCGGGCCGGCACCTCGTTGCCGAGCTCCTTGGCGTGATCCACCCAGTTGCGGCCGATGCCCACGATCTTCGAGCGCGGGATGATGGGGGCGACCAGGCGCACATCCCCGACGGTGTAGGTCTGCGAGGTCGGCTGCACGCCCTGATAGAACGGGTCACCCTGCAGCGCGGTGATAGTGAGGTCTTCGACCGCCGTGTCGGTGTCGGAGTCGACGAGCCCGTAGGCGGGCTGGTCCTGGGCCACGAAGCGGGCGATCCGCATGTCAGTGCCTTTCGGTCGGGTGCAGTCTGGTGCAGTCGAGATCTGCAGGAATCTTCAGGGAACAGAGTCGGGCGAAGACGGGTTCGGTCGGGGCGCGTCTCAGACGAGACGGTGCATCCACTGGTGACGGTCCTCGCCGCGACCGGTCTGCAGGTCGAGCAGTTCCTTGCGGATCTTCAGGGTTGCCTCGTAGTCGCCGGCCGGGGACTCGATGACTTCCTCGCCGTCCTGCACCGCACCGATGGGGGTAATCACGGCGGCGGTGCCGCAGGCGAACACTTCGGTGATCTCCCCGGAGGCCACGCCGGATTTCCACTCGTCGAGGGTAACCCGGCGCTCTTCGACGCTCAGCCCGTGGTCCTGGGCGATCTGGATGACGGAGGAGCGGGTGACGCCCTCAAGGATGGTTCCGGTGAGCTCGGGGGTGACGAGTCGGCCGTCGGCGAAGACGAAGAACACGTTCATCCCGCCGAGTTCCTCGATCGAGTTGTCGTGCAGCGGATCCAGGAAGAGCACCTGGGCGTGGCCGCGGGCAGCGGCTTCCAGCTGCGGGGCCAGGGAGGCCGCGTAGTTGCCGCCGCATTTGGCGACCCCGGTGCCGCCGACGCCGGCGCGGGCATAGTCGCGGGAGACCCAGATGGAGACCGGCTTCAGCTCGCCGCCGAAGTAATTGCCGGCGGGCGAGGCGATCACGCGGTAGGAGACCGTGCGCGAGGGCCGCACCCCGAGGAACGCTTCGGTGGCGATCATGAAGGGGCGCAGGTACAGAGACTCCCCATCGCCATCGGGCACCCAGTCCTGGTCCTGGGTGACGAGCAGCCGGATCGACTCCAGGAAGGCCTCCGGTGGCAGCTGCGGCAGCGCCAGCCGGCGGGCAGAGCGGTTCATGCGCGCCGCGTTGGCCTCGGGGCGGAACGTCCAGATGGAGCCGTCGGCGTGCCGGTAGGCCTTCAACCCTTCGAAGATCTCCTGGCCGTAGTGCAGCACGGCGGAGGCCGGTGACATGCTGATCGGACCGAAGGGCTCCAGGCGGGCGTCGTGCCAGTCGCCCTGAATGTTAAGGAAGTCGCCGGAGGCGACGGCGGCGGCCTGGGCGTCCAGGTCCGCCGTCCAGTCGATCGTGACCATGTGATCCGTGAAGTGGTCCCCGAAGCCGGGGTTGCGAAGAATCTCGTCACGCGCCGACTCCGCCAGCGGTGACGGGTGGGGTTGGATCTCGAATTCGATGGTCACGGTGTGCCTTTCCTCAACGGGGTCAGCCATGCTGCGGCTGGCCGATAGGGTGCGAGTGGGAGCGCTATGCCAGTGCGGCGGCGATGTCGTCGCCGATCTGGGCGGTGGTGCGGGGGCCGGTCTCGGAGCTGCGGGCAGCGAGGTCATTCCACACGGCGCGGTGGATGCGGGCGGCCGCCTCAGGACGGCCCGAGCGCTCCAGCAGCAGCGCTCCGGAAAGGATCGCCGCGGTGGGGTCGGCCTTCTGCTGGCCGGCGATGTCGGGGGCAGAGCCGTGTACGGGCTCGAACATCGAGGGAGCGGTGCCGTTGACATTGATGTTGCCCGAGGCAGCCAGGCCGATGCCGCCGGTGACCGCCGCAGCCAGGTCGGTGATGATGTCGCCGAACATGTTGTCGGTGACGATGACGTCGAAGCGGGCCGGGTCCGTGGTCATGAAGATGGTGGCGGCATCCACATGCAGGTAGTCGTGGGTGACCTGAGGGAACTCGGCGGCGACCTCCTTCACGATGCGGCTCCACAGCCGCCCGGCGAACACCAGCACATTGTGCTTGTGCACCAGGGTGACATGCTTGCGCTCGCGGGTGGCGGCGAATTCGAAGGCCGCACGCACCACGCGCTCCACACCGTAGGCCGTGTTGACGGAGGATTCGGTGGCGATCTCCTGCTCGGTGCCGGTGCGCACCACTCCCCCGTTGCCGACATAGAGTCCCTCGGTGCCTTCGCGGAAGACAACGAAGTCGATATCACCAGGCTCGGCCAGCGGGGAACGCACTCCCGGGTAGAGCACGGACGGGCGGATGTTGACCCCGTGGTCGAAGGTGAACCGCAGCTTCAGCAGCACATCGCGCTCGAGGATTCCGGAGGGAATGCGGGTGTCGTCGGGGGCCGCACCGACGGCGCCGAACAGGATGGCGTCGTGGCCGCGCAGCTGCTCCACCGTCTCCTCGTGGAGGGTCTCCCCGGTCGCCAGCCAATGGGACGCGCCCAGCGGGTATTCGGTGCTGGTGATCTCTGCGTCACCCTGGGCCGTGGAGGCCGCTCTCATCACTTTGAGGGCTTCAGCGGTGACCTCCGGGCCGATGCCGTCGCCGCCGATGACGGCGAGGTTCAGGGCGGTGTGTGAGCTGGAAGACATTTTTGCAGTCTACCCTTTCTGATCGGACTCGGCCGTGGAGCGGTGGGCTCCCGGATTGGTGGGCTACTCGGCGGGTTCTTCGTAGCGGGGGAACACCGGCTCGGGGCGCGGCAGCTCTGCGCCGGCGACCAGTTCCTCGTCCCAGGCGGCGAAGGAGCGGCTGCCTGCACCGGAGGCTCCCGTGGCTCCGGCATCCCCGGTGGCGGAGATCCCGAGCAGGCCCAGGAGGCGAGTCGATGCGGCCGGAAGCACGGGCTGCAGGAGCAGCGCGATCCGACGCACGGTCTCCAGGGTCACCCAGAGCACGGTCTCCATGCGGGCGGTGTCAGTCTTGCGCAGCACCCAGGGCTGCTGCTCGGCGAAGTACGCGTTGGCCCGCGCCAGCACGCTCCAGGTCTGTTCCAGAGCGCCGTGGAAGTCCTGCACCTCGTAGGCGGCGCGCGAGGATTCCAGCAGTGACGACACGGCGTCGAGCAGCGCCCGGTCGGCGTCGTCGAGGGTACCCGGGGTCGGCACAGCGGAGCCACAGTTCTTCGCCACCATGGACAACGACCGCTGCGCCAGGTTCCCGAGGTTGTTGGCCAGGTCGGCGTTGTGGCGGCTCACCACGGCCTCGTGGGTGTAGGAGCCGTCGGCGCCGAAGCTGAACTCGCGCAGCAGGAAGTACCGCACCGTGTCCAGCCCGTACTGGTCGACCCATTCCTCGGGTCCGACCACGTTGCCCAGCGACTTCGACATCTTCTCGCCACGGTTATTGAGGAACCCGTGGATGATCACCCGGCGCGGTAGCTCGATGCCGGCCGACATCAGAAACGCGGGCCAGAACACACAGTGGAACCGGGAGATGTCCTTGCCGATGACGTGCAGGTCGGCGGGCCAGCGTTCGGTGTAGTTTTCCTGCGGGAAGCCGGAGCCGGTGAGATAGTTGCTCAGCGCGTCCACCCACACGTACATCACGTGGTGTGACGACGGCGCCATGCCGGTGGTGGAGGCGGGCACGTCGATGCCCCAATCGAAGGAGGTCCGCGAGATGGACAGGTCCTCCAGACCGGACTCCACGAAGCGGATGACCTCGTTGAACCGGTACCGCGGCGCAGCGAAGTCCGGATTGGTTCGGTACAGCTCCAGCAGCTTGTCCTGGTAGGCGGAGAGCCTGAAGAAGTAGGACTCCTCCTCGGTCCAGGTGACCTCGGTGCCGGTTTCCGTGGCGACGCGGACGCCGTCGTCGCCTACCTGGGTCTCGTCCTCGCTGAAGAAGCGCTCATCACGCACCGAGTACCAGCCGGCGTAGCGGTCCAGGTAGATGTCACCGTTGGCCTCCATGCGCTGCCACAGTTCCTGGGCGGTGACATGGTGGTCGGCGTCGGTGGTCTGGATGAACCGGTCGTAGGAGATGCCCAGCACCTCGTCGTCGATCCGCTTGAACTGGGCGGAGTTGCGCGCGGCCAGCTCGGCTGCGGAGATCCCGAGCTTCTCGGCGGTCTGCTGCATCTTCTGCCCGTGCTCATCGGTGCCGGTGAGGAAGTAGGTGTCGAAACCGTCCAGGCGTTTGAACCGTGCCATCGCGTCGGCGCCGATGTACTCATAGGCGTGGCCGATGTGCGGTTCGCCGTTGGGGTAGGCGATCGCGGTGGTCACATAGTAGCGGCGGTCAGCCGTGGGGCTGGTGGGGCTCATCGGCCGGTGTCCTCCAGGTTGATCTCGGCCACCATGGATGCCTCGATGGCGGTCGCCAGCGCCTCGGTGGTGCCTTCGGGCAGGTCGGAGTCGAGGGTGAGCACGGCCAGAGCCTCGGCAGCCGAATCCGAACGGGAGACATCCATCCCAGCGATGTTGACCTCGGCGTCGCCCAGGCGGGCACCGATCAGGCCGATGACCCCGGGACGGTCAGCGTAGTTGAACACCAGCAGGTGGTCGGTGAGGGCGACCTCGAAGTCGTAGCCGTTGATGCCCACCAGCTTCTGCATCTGCTTCGGTCCGGTCAGGGTGCCGGTGACCGAGGCCTGAGTGCCGTCTGCGGCCACGCCCTGCACCGTGATGGTGTTGCGGTAGGCGGGCGACTCCGGGGTGGTGGTCAGGCGCACGTCCACACCGCGCTGCTCGGCCAGCAGGGGCGCGTTGACGTAAGAGACCTGGCCGGAGACGACGTCGGTGAAGACACCCTTCAGGGCGGCCAGGCGCAGCGAGTCGACGTTGAGCTCGGCGAGCTCGCCGGCGACGACGACCTCGACAGCGGCCAGCGACTTCTGATGCAGCAGCGAGGTGAGCACGCGACCCAGCTTCTCGACCAGCGGGATGCCGGGGCGCACGTAGGGGTCGATCGCCCCGCCGGCGACGTTCACGGCATCGGGGACCAGCTCGCCGGCCAGGGCCAGGCGGACCGAGTTCGCCACGGACACCCCGGCCTTCTCCTGGGCCTCGACGGTGGAGGCACCCAGGTGCGGGGTGACCACGGCGTTGTCGTAGCCGAAGAAGTCCAAATCCAGTGCAGGTTCCTTCACGAACACGTCAATAGCAGCACCGCCGATGGTGTTCGCCTCCAGGGCACGGGCCAGCGCCTCTTCGTCGATGAGGCCGCCGCGGGCGACATTGACGACGTAGGAGGTGTCCTTCATCCGGGCGAACTGGTCGTCGGAGATCATTCCCAGCGTCTCCGGGGTCCGGGGCATGTGGATGGTCACGAAGTCGGAGGTCTCCAGCAGCTCGTCCAGGCTGAGCAGCTGCGCGCCGATCTGCTGGGCGCGGGCTGCGGTGACGTAGGGGTCGAACGCGACGATCTTCATCCCGAAGGACTTCATGCGCTCGGCGACCAGGGCGCCGATGCGGCCCAGGCCGATGATGCCTAGGGTCTTCTCGTAGAGTTCCACACCCGAGTACTTGGAGCGCTTCCACTCCCCTGCCTTCAGGGCGCCGTTGGCGGGGGCGATGTTGCGGGCCACGCCCAGAATGTGTCCGCAGGTCAGTTCGGCGGCGGAGATGATGTTGGAGGTAGGCGCGTTGACCACCATGACGCCGGCGTCGGTGGCCGCGCGGGTATCAACATTGTCGAGGCCGACACCGGCGCGGGCGATGATCTTCAGCCCGGGAGCGGCGGCGATGGCCTCGGCATCCATCTGGGTGGCCGAGCGGATGAGCACGGCGTCAACTCCGGGGAGGTCGGCGAGCAGACGAGAACGGTCGGCGCCGTCGGTGGTGCGGATCTCGAAATCGGGTCCGAGGGCATCCACGGTGGCGGGCGACAGTTCTTCAGCGATCAGGACAACGGGTTTTGACACGGTCAATACTTTCCACTCGTCTGCAGGGGTGGGCCGACCGGAGTCATCTCCGGGGGCCGATTCGATTTTAGAACGACGGGAGTCGCAGTGCACACCGATCGCCGTCACGTGACGATGGGGCGCGCGGGGAAGAGATCGGTTTCATCGACGACGGCGGGACCCACCAGGGTGGAATCCCGCCGTCCTCGATCAGGGGTGCCGGACCGGGGATGGCCCGTCACCGCGCGTGGTGAGTGATCAGCGCGCGGCGGTGCCCTCGGTGTAGTCGTCGTCGGAGTCCTTCAGCCAGGAGAACATCTGACGCAGCTCGCGGCCGGTCTTCTCGATCGGGTGAGCCTCTTCCTCGGCGCGCAGCTTCTTGAACTCCTCGGCCCCGGAGGACTGGTCGTCCATAAAGCGCTGGGCGAAGGTGCCGTCCTGGATGTCGGAGAGCACAGCCTTCATGTTCTCCTTCACCTCGGGGGTGATCACGCGGGGACCGGAGACGTAGTCACCGAATTCGGCGGTGTCGGAGATGGACCAGCGCTGCTTGGCCAGGCCGCCCTCGACCATCAGGTCCACGATGAGCTTGAGCTCGTGCAGCACCTCGAAGTAGGCGATCTCCGGCTGGTAGCCGGCCTCGGTGAGCACCTCGAAGCCCGCCTGCACCAGGTGGGAGGCGCCGCCGCAGAGCACGGCCTGTTCACCGAACAGGTCGGTCTCGGTCTCTTCGGTGAAGGTGGTCTCCAGGACGCCGGCGCGGGTGCCGCCGATGCCTGCGGCGTAGGCCAGCGCGAGGTCCTTGGCCTGACCGGACTCGTTCTTCTCGACGGCGATCAGGGCGGGCACGCCGCGGCCGGCTTCGTATTCGCGGCGCACGACGTGGCCGGGGCCCTTCGGTGCGACCATGGCGACGTCGACGCCGGAGGGTGCCTCGATGTAACCGAAGCGGATGTTGAAGCCGTGGGCGAAGAAGATGGCGTCGCCGTCCTTGAGGTTCGGGGCGATGTCCTCACTGTAGACCTTGGCCTGGACCTGATCCGGGACCAGGATCATGATCAGGTCGGCTTCGGTGGCGGCTTCGGCGACGGTGACCACGCGCAGGCCTTCGGCTTCGGCCTTGGCACGGGACTTGGAGCCCTCGGCCAGACCGATGCGCACGTCCACACCGGAATCGCGCAGGCTCAGCGCGTGGGCGTGGCCCTGCGAGCCGTAGCCGATCACCGCGACTTTGCGTCCCTGGATCAGCGAGAGGTCGGCGTCGGCGTCATAGTACTTCTTGGTCACGGATGTTCTCCTTTTGTGATGTTGCGGGTCTAGGGGGCGTTGCGGGTCAGTGCTTGCTGAGCGCGCGGTCGGTCATCGACTTCGCGCCGCGGCCCACGGCGATGGTGCCGGAGCGGACGAGTTCGCGCACACCGAAGGGTTCGAGGACCTCCAGGAGGGCGTGAAGCTTGTCCAGGGAGCCGGTGGCCTCAATGGTGATGGCATCGGTGGAGACGTCGACCACCGAGGCGCGGAACAGTTCCACCGCCTGCACCACGGAGGCCCGCGTCGCCGCATCGGAGCGCACTTTGACGAGCATGTGGTCCCGCTGCACGGAGGCATCCGGGGTCAGCTCGACGATCTTGATCACGTTGATCAGCTTATTCAGCTGCTTGGTGACCTGTTCGAGCAGGTCTCCCTCGGCGTCGACGACGACGGTGATCCGGGAGAGGCCCTCGGTCTCGGACGGGCCCACGGCCAGGGAGTCGATGTTGAACGCGCGCCGGGCGAAGAGGCTGGCCACACGGGTCAGCACGCCGGGCACGTCTTCCACCAGCACGGAGAGTGTGTGTCGTGACATGGTCTCAGTCCTCCTCTGCCCACTCAGGCGTCATGTCTCGGGCCACTTGGATGTCGTCGTTGGACACGCCCGAGGGCACCATCGGCCACACCATCGAATCGCGCGAAACGACGAAATCGACGATCACTGGGCGGTCGTTGATCGACATGGCCTCGGCGATCACGGCGTCCAGGTCCTCTTCGCGTTCGCAGCGCAGTCCCACACAGCCGTAGGCGTCGGCGAGCTTGACGAAGTCCGGCACCCGGGCCGTGTCGTGGCCGGTATTCAGATCGGTGTTGGAATAGCGGGCGTCGTAGAACAGCGTCTGCCATTGCCGCACCATGCCCAGCGAGGAGTTGTTGATGACGGCGACCTTGATCGGGATCTGGTTGATCACGCAGGTCGCCAGCTCCTGGTTGGTCATCTGGAAGCAGCCGTCTCCATCGATGGCCCAGACCACCCGGTCGGGTTCGCCGACCTTGGCGCCCATGGCGGCCGGAACGGCGAAGCCCATGGTGCCCAGCCCGGCGGAGTTCAGCCACTGGTGCGGACGCTCGTACTTCACGAACTGGGAGGCCCACATCTGGTGCTGTCCGACACCGGCCACATAGGTGGCCTCGGGTCCGGAGGCGTCAGAAAGGCGCTTGATCACTTCCTGCGGCGCCATCAACCCGTCCTCGGTGGGCGTGTAGCCCATCGGGTAGGTCTCGCGGGTACGGTTCAGGATCCGCCACCAGTCGGTGAGGTCCGGTCCTTCGGCGGTTTTGCGGGCTTCGCTCACCGCTTCGGTCAGCTCCGGGATGATCTCCTTCACCGAGCCCACGATCGGCACATCGGCGGTGCGGTTCTTGGAGATCTCGGCCGGGTCGATATCGGCGTGGATCACCTTGGCGTTCGGGGCGAAGCTCACCAACTGGCCGGTCACCCGGTCATCGAAGCGGGCACCGAGGGTGATCAGCAGATCGGACATCTGCAGCGCGGATACCGCCGAGACGGCCCCGTGCATCCCGGGCATGCCCAGGTGCTGCGGGTGGGAGTCCGGGAAGACGCCACGGGCCGTCAGTGTGGTGACCACCGGGGCGTTGATCGCCTCGGCCAGTTCACGCAGCTCGACGGAGGCGTGGCCCCGGGAGACACCGCCGCCCACGTAAAGCACGGGGCGCTCGGCCGCCTGGATCAGCTTCGCCGCCTCGCGCACCTGCTTGGCGTGACCGCGCAGCACCGGGCGGTAACCGGGCAGTTCGATCTTCGGCGGCCAGGAGAAGTCCATCAGGCCTTCCTGGGCATCCTTCGTCACGTCCACCAGCACCGGGCCCGGTCGGCCTGTGGTGGCGATGTGGAAGGCCTCGGCCATGGCCTGCGGCACGTCCTGGGCGTCGGTGACCAGACGGGAGTGCTTGGTCACGGGCATGGTGATGCCCACGATGTCGGCCTCCTGGAACGCATCCGTGCCGATCATCTTGGAGCCCACCTGGCCCGTGATGAACACGACGGCCTGGGAGTCCATGTGCGCGTCGGCAATAGCGGTCACCAGGTTGGTGGCACCGGGGCCGGAGGTCGCGATGGCGACGCCGGGTCGGCCGGTGGCCAGGTAGTATCCCTGGGCCGCGTGGCCGGCGCCTTGTTCGTGCCGGACGAGGATGTGACGGATCTTCTGGGAGTCCATCAGCGGATCGTAGGTCGGCAGAATGGCTCCGCCGGGAAGCCCGAAGACGTCGCTGACTCCCAGCTCTTCGAGCGAGCGAACGATCGCAGCGGAGCCCTTCATCGAGGTCGGCTCCACCGTGTTGTTCGGCCCGGGAACCAGGGACTCGGCGGATTCGGTCTGGCCGCGTTGATCGCGGCCACTGTGCGCGGGCATCACCGCTGGGGTGATCCGTGTTCCAGAACTCATTGGCTGTGCCTCGGTTGATTCGTGATCTGCATTCGTGCCACCCCGGCGGGTACCGGGGCGTCCGCCCTCTGTGGCGGAGGATTCCGTCTACTGATGTGTGGCCAGCTCATTCGGATATCCAACAAAAAAACCCCGAATGTCGGCTGGTGTGCCTGCTCGGGGTTTAGCGCATGGCGGCGAGTTCTTCGCCCGTGCTGAGAGTTGAACTCAGGCCATGCGCTCGATAACGACGACGCGTTCTGTGTTGGACATGCATACATCATGTCCAATCTTCCCGCCCCTGTCAACGAGACTGAGCCACGTGTTCATCATAAGACCCCGCGAGGCCCACTGGTGTTGTGAGTCTCACGGGGTCGAATGAATGCTCGTTAGCGCACTGACGGCGTTAGCCGCAGTAGGCGCCTTCGGCAGCGGAATGCACGAGCTGGCCGTACTTGCCCAGCACGCCGGTGGTGAACTTGGGCTGAATGGGCGTCCAGTGCTCTCGCCGGCGCTCGAGCTCGGCCTCGTCCACGTCCAGGGCCAGCTCGCGGTTGCCGATGTCGACGCGGATGATGTCGCCGTCCTCGATCAGGCCGATGGGACCGCCCACCGCAGCCTCCGGAGCGATGTGGCCGATACACAGCCCCGTCGTGCCGCCGGAGAAGCGGCCGTCGGTCAGCAGCAGGACATCCTTGCCCAGGCCGGCTCCCTTGATGGCGCCCGTGATGGCGAGCATCTCGCGCATCCCCGGTCCACCCTTGGGTCCCTCGTAGCGGATCACCACCACGTCGCCGGCCTGCAGCTTGCCCTCGGACAGGGCCTGCATGGCCTCGCGCTCGCGCTCGAATACGCGGGCGGTGCCCTCAAAGACATCGGCGTCGAAGCCGGCCGACTTCACGACAGCGCCCTCCGGGGCCAGCGAACCGTGCAGCACGGTGAGGCCTCCGCTGGGGTGCAGGGCGTTGTCCAGGGTGCGCAGCACCTTGCCGTCCAGTGCCGGCGGATCAATCTCGGCCAGGTTCTCGGCGACCGTCTTGCCCGTCACCGTCAACGCGTCACCGTGCAGCACACCGGCATCCAGCAGCGCCTTCATCACCACCGGCACACCGCCGATCTTGTCGAGATCGGTCATCACGTACTGGCCGAAGGGCTTCATGTCGGCCAGGTGCGGGACCTTGTCACCGATGCGGTTGAAGTCCTCGAGCTTGAGCTCGACGCCGGCTTCCCGGGCGATGGCCAGCAGGTGCAGCACCGCATTCGAGGAGCCACCGAAGGCCATCATCACGGCGATGGCGTTCTCGAAGGCCTTCTTGGTCAGGATGTCGCGGGCGGTGATCCCCTTGCGCAGCAGGTTCACCACCGCCTCACCGGCGGCGCGGGCGTCGGCGTCGCGACGACGGTCGGCCGAGGGCGGGGATGCCGAGCCCGGGATGGACATGCCCAGGGCTTCGCCCACGGACGCCATCGAGTTGGCCGTGTACATGCCGCCGCAGGCCCCTTCGCCCGGGCAGATAGCACGTTCGATCTTGTCCAGGTCCTCCTGGCTCATGGTTCCGCGCGCGCAGGCCCCCACGCCCTCGAACGCGTCGATGAGCGTCACCTGGCGCTCCACCCCGTCCGACAGGGTGGCATAGCCGGGCATGGTGGATCCGGCGTACACGAAGACGCTGGCCAGGTCGAGTCGCGCCGCGGCCATGAGCATGCCGGGCAGGGACTTGTCGCAGCCGGCCAGTAGCACGGAGCCGTCCAGACGCTCCGCCATCATCACGGTCTCCACGGAGTCCGCGATCACCTCGCGGGACACCAGGGAGTAGTGCATGCCGTCGTGGCCCATGGAGATGCCGTCGGAGACGGAGATGGTCCCGAACTGTAGCGGGTATCCCCCACCGGCGTGCACGCCGTTCTTCGCGGCATCGGCCAGCCGGTCCAAAGACAGGTTGCAGGGGGTGATCTCGTTCCAGGACGAGGCGATTCCGATCTGCGGTTTTGCGAAGTCGTCGTCGCCCATGCCCACGGCACGAAGCATGCCGCGCGCCGGTGCGCGCTCCATCCCGTCAGTCACGTCGCGAGAACGGGGCTTGATATCGATCGTCGGATTCTGGCCCGTGCCACCGGCGCTCACTGCGTCGGGAGCCTCAGGCCCTGCTGTTTCATCGGTGCGAGAGCTCATTGGCTCATCATACGACCGCCCCGCCGCGCACGAGACTACGTAACGAAGATGTCTCCGGCCGATCCCGCAATCACCGGTGAACCCGGGAGTCGGCCGGGACCGCGCTCAGGTCACAATCCTGACACGTTGTGATGCGCATTACCCGGTCACCCCGGTGCCCGCCGTACACTGGGGGCCATGGACAGCGAGGACCTCAAGACGACGTTGCGCGGGGTTTTCGATTCACGGATCTTCAACTACGGCGACTACAACGTCGTCTACGCGAACACTTCCGGATCCTCAGACCCGCTCCTGATCGGCTATCGGCGCCAGCCCCTGGAAATGGTGCTGTGCCCGTTGCCGTCAGACACTCTCGACCCCGATCGACCCACCACGGAGACGCCAACCTGGTCCAACACGACCATCGGGCTCACCAATGTGGCCACCGTGGCCGACACTGGCACCGGATACCAGGTCGAGTCCGTCACCGGCTATCGCGTCTGGTTCGATGTCCGACCCACTCCGCGCATTCCGGTCACTTGGAAGACCGCACACGACGGCGACGATCAGCTCCAGCTGGACCAATCCTCCGATACCGATGATTTCGAGCGGTTCATGACCTTGTTCATGGACACCTTGGACTCCTATTACGCTCCGGCGGATTCCGCGTCAGGACAAGAGCGAACCTGAGCCGACAACGGCGCGCGCCTCGAGCGTGTCCTACGCCACGCTCCACCGATTTCACATCCGTGAAATTCCTCTGGTAGAGTTTTTCTTCGTTGCACAGCGCGCCGCACAGCGGCATATCGCACGCAACGGTCCGCGCCTCTAGCTCAACTGGCAGAGCACTTGACTCTTAATCAATAGGTTCCGGGTTCGAGTCCCGGGGGGCGCACCACATAGAGAAGGCCTCGTCATCATGCTGATGACGAGGCCTTCATCATTTCATAGCTGACTGCTCCGCGGGAATCCTGCCGAGTCTCGAGGTGGCCATTGAACTGCCTCGTCAGCTCCGTTTCTCCCCCGCGCGCTGAAGAGGCCGGGGCAACCCTGGATTCTGGTTGCTCCCGGCCTCGGCGTCTCGCCGACTTCTCTCAGCCGTGGATCCGTGACGCGACTACGCCACGATGGGGATCAGGACACTAACCAGCAGTAGCACGAGTGCACCGCCGATGCGGGAGCTGACCTGCAGGAATGGCATTAGCTCGAGTCGGTTGGCCGCGGAGACCACAGCCACATCGCCCGTGCCACCCATATCGGTCATCCCGAGCCCCACGGCCACGGACGTCTCAACGAAGTACATCTTGACCAGCCAGCCGATGACACCCGACACCACAACGGCCGTCGCCACGCCCAGCACCACCAGAACCAGGTAGCGCCAGTCGCTGAGAGCCGCCCCCATCTCCTCGAACTCGAAGTAGGTGATGGAGATACCGACCAGCAGCGCGGGGGTGAGAGTGTTGGAGACGAATCCGAACCACGTCGATACCGCGTCTTCGAAGGCTTCGGGTACAAGACCGAAAACCTTGACCAGGGCCGCCAGCAGAATGGTCCAGGCATAGGGGTGCAAACCAGGAACGAAGGTAGCAATGGTGTTACCAGCCAGGAAGAGGGCCGCCGCCATCGTCATGCCGATGATCAGCACCTGGAAGGTGCCGCCGGTGGGCTTGGGCTTCTCGCGGAAGTCTTCTTCACGCCCCTCAATGCGGATGATGCGGCCGTTGCCGTTGAACCCCAGGAAGAACTGCTGTCCCTTGTAGGTGATGCCGTTGAAGACACCGGCACAGACGATGGCCAGGATGTTGGCGATGATCACGGCGGGGATGAGCTGGGCGATATAGGCGCTGGCGCTACCTCCGAGCTGCTGTTCGTAGATCTGCGACATGGGGACGATGCCGGCGCCGACGCCGCCACCCATCACCGGTGCGGCAATGAATAGAACCGCTTCACGCAATCCGAAACCGATCAGCTGGCCGACCAGCGCGATCACACCGAAGACGATCAGAATGGTGCCGATCAGCGGCACCCCGTAGCGGGCGCCGGCCTTCAGCAGCAGGGCGCGCGGCATGCCGAGGATGGAGCCGGCGATCAACGAGGCGATATAGAAGTCGATGAAGCCGATCTGCGAGCCGTCCGTGAAAATGTCCATGGTCTCGGCGATGGACTCGGGGAACCACCCGAAGTAGACCAGGATCGCCGGGGTCAGAATGCACAGCACGGTCGGCAGACCGTAATTCTTCAGCACCGGAACCCGACCGCCGATCCAATGCAGCAGACCGCCGATCATGACGACCAGGGCGAACCCGGAGAGCATCGTATTGGCCATGCTTCCGGTGAGCGCGCTCGTCATCACGATCGCGAAGAGGACCCCGAACCAGCCGATCGGAAGACCCATGATTCGGGTCCATGATTCCGGTTTCTCCAAAACCGCCGCGGCCGCGGCACTCGGGTCCTCCGGCGGGCTCGGTGGTGCGACAGTCTCGGTCTGTTGCAGTTGCTGTGGCATGCGGTGTGGGACTCCTCGAGTCGTCTCAGTGAGGCGCCTGCCCAGGTGCATGACCCAGAACACGCGCGGTGACTCGAGTCACCCTAGTTAGGATTTTATAAAGTATCAAATGTGACGGCAGGGTTCTTCCCCCTGAACGAGACCGCCTCAGTCCGCGTCGGTCTCCACCGCCGCCAGGGCCGCTCGGCGGCCTCCGTCGATGTGAGCACGCATCAGCTCCGCCGAGCGTTCGGCGTCGCCGGCAAAGACCGCTTCCACGATGTCCCGATGCTCTTGGTGCGAGGACCGTTCCCGCGACTGGTCGAGATAGATTCGCTGGCTCGGGTACGGCATGGCTGCCCAGAGCTGCTCGATAAACCCCAGCAGGATGGCATCGCCGGCGAGCCGGTACAGACTTTGATGGAAGCGCTCGTTCATCTCGGCGCGCTGCAGCGGGTCGCTGGCGTTATCCATCGCGTCCAGCAACTCGGCGATCCGCTCGCGTTCGGTGTTCAGTGCTTGGCTGCGTTCGTCGTCAAGATGCCCGCACCAATCGGCGGCCAGACCCACGGCCATCGATTCCAGTACCGCGCGGAGTCGGTAGACCTGCTCGATGCGGCCGCGGCTCTGCTCGGCGATGAAGGTGCCATGGTGGGGGTCGTGCACGGCGTACCCTTCGGAGACGAGCCGGTTCAGGGCTTCGCGCACCGGGGTCAGGCTCATGCCCAGCAGTTCGGAGAGCACCTTGAGGGTGACGCGCTGACCGGGGCGCAGCTCGCCGCGGACGATGGAGCGGCGCAGCGAATCATAGGCGGCTGCCGCTTTACTGACGGGCTTGACCTGATCGGACGACATCGTCTCGGACCTCCTGGAGAGTGCGCCGGTCGTAGGCGCTGATGGCCGGTGGGGCGAGGCGGTTCAGGCCGCGACGCTGCGACGAATGGCGTCTTCGGCGGCGACCCAGCCCAGCAGGGCGCATTTGATCCGAGCCGGGAACTGCGCCACCCCGTGCAGAGCCACGGCGTCGCCGAGAGTGTCCTCGTCGGGTTCTCCGCGTCCGCGGGAGCCCATCATCTCGCGGAAGACCGCCAACAGGGACTCGAAGTCCTCCACCGATTCCCCTGTGGCCAATTCGGTCAGCATCGACGCGGAGGCCATGGAGATTGCACAGCCGTCGCCGGTCCAGGACACCTGCTCGACTCGGCCGTCGACGACGCGGGTCTGCAGGGTGATCCGATCTCCGCACAGCGGGTTGTGCTGCTTGGAGCGGGCTTCGTGCTCGCCGGGCTCGTCAGTCAGTTCGCTCTCCCCGACCCGCCGTTGGGCGTGGTCGAGGATCAGGTCCTGATACAGGGACTCGAACGCGCTCATCGTGCCACCCCGAAGAATCCGCGCACATCGGCGATCGCGGTCAGTGCGGCGTCGATGTCCTCCTCCGTGTTGTACAGGTAGCTGGTGGCGCGGGTGGAGGCGGTGACGCCGAGGAATCCGTGCAGCGGCTCGGCGCAGTGATGGCCCACCCGGATGGCGATGCCGCGGGCGTCCAAGAACTGGCCGACGTCGTGGGGGTGCACCCCCTCGACGCTGAAGGCCACCGCGCCGGTGCGCTCCACGCCCGAGCCCAGCGCGGGACCCAGCAGCCGGACGCCGGGCATCGCGTCGATGCCCTCCATCAGGCGTCGGCCTAACGCGACCTCCCAAGCCGCCACCCGGTCCATGCCTACGGCGTCGAGATAGTCGATCGCGGCGGCCAGTCCGACCGCCTGGGCCACGCGCTGGGTTCCCGCCTCGAAGCGCTGCGGGGCCGGGAGGAACTCGGCCCGTTCCATGGTCACGGTGGTGATCATCGAGCCGCCGAAGAGCATGGGAGGCATGGCATCGAGCAGTTCGGCGCGTCCGTAGAGCACGCCGATCCCAGTGGGACCGAGCATCTTGTGCCCGGAGAAGGCGGAAAAATCGACGCCGAGACGGCGCACGTCCAGGCGCAGGTGGGGCGCGGACTGGCAGGCGTCGAGCACGGTGAGCGCGCCGGCCGCCCGCGCCAGGGCGACCAGGGCGTCGACGTCGTTGACGACACCGAGCACATTGGAGACGTGGGTGAAGGCGACCAGACGGGTCTTGGGGCCGATCAGATCTGCGGCCGCCTCCAGGTCCAGGCGGGCATCATCGGTCAGTGGGATATAGCGGAAGGTGGCGCCGGTTCGGGCGGCCAGCTCTTGCCACGGAATCAGATTGGAGTGGTGCTCCATGCCGGTGGCCACGATCTCGTCGCCCGGACTCAGTCGGAACTGGTCTGCGGCGGGTCCCGGCTCAGCCCCGGCCGTAGCGTTGGACATCGAATAGGCGATGAGGTTCAGGGCCTCGGTGGCGTTGGAGGTCCAGACCACTTCTCGTTCGTCGGCTCCGATGAAGTCCGCCACGCGGGCGCGGGCGGCCTCGAACCGGTCGGTGGCCGCGACGGCGAGCGCGTGGGCTCCGCGATGCACGGCGGCGTTGGCATGACGGTAGAAGTCCTGTTCGGCGTCGAGCACCTGCTGGGGCTTCTGTGAGGTGGCCCCGGAGTCCAGGTAGATCAGCCGGTCGCCGTTGTCTCCGGGGGCCAGCAGCGGGAAGTCGGCGCGAATCCGCTCCGCTTCCTCGCTCGTCAGCGGTGCATCGTGCTCAATGTTCTGCGTCACGCAGCCTGCTCCTCCACGGTATCGGCGGTGCTTCGACGGTGGTTTTCCACCGACTTCAGCCTAGTCGACCAGTGGGGAGGTGCGCGCCCTAAACGACATCTGCCGACGCCGGCCGTCAGTTGCGGTGCCCGGGTGCTCGGTGCCACAGTGTTGCCATGACTGAGACTCACCCCACCCGCCTGTCCCCCGGTGACACTGCGCCGGCCTTCACCCTGACCGATCAGCACGGCGACGAGGTCTCGCTCGCCGACTTTGCCGGCCAGCGCGTCATCGTTTATTTCTATCCCGCGGCCTCCACGCCCGGCTGCACCAAGCAGGCCTGTGATTTTCGCGACAACATTGCCTCCTTTGCGTCCGAGGGCTTCGCCGTGCTCGGCGTCTCTCCGGACGGGCAGAAGAAACTGGCGAACTTCGCGGAGAAAGAACAGCTTCCTTTCCCGCTGCTCTCGGACGCTGAGCACACCGTGGCCGAACAGTACGGCGCCTGGGGCGAGAAGAAGAACTACGGTCGGGTCTATGAGGGCCTGATCCGCTCGACGATCGTGGTCGATGCCGCCGGTGTGGTGGAGCTGGCGCAGTACAACGTCAAGGCCACCGGACACGTGGCCAAGCTGCGCCGGGACCTGGGCCTGAGTGCCGACTGATCCTCGGTTCGGCATGACATCTCTGATGTAGGATGGTCTCCGATCCGACCGCTCGGCAGTGGCCGAGGAACAGGATCGATGCGGGCGTGGCGGAATTGGCAGACGCGCTGGATTTAGGTTCCAGTGTCTTAGGACGTGAGGGTTCAAGTCCCTCCGCCCGCACCAGATTGATGGCCCCGACCTCGAAACCGTTGTGAAAGGACCGCCATGGCGCTGAGCCGACGTTCCTTCCTCGGTTCCCTGGCGGGGGTCGGCACGGCTTCCCTTTTTGGAGCTCTCGGTGAACCCCGGCTGATCTCCTCTCCTCTCGCTGTCGGCACCGTGCCCGCTGACGCGGCCACATCCACCACGCTGGAAGCCGGACTGCGCCTAGGGGTGCCGGCCTCCCCGCTGACGCTGGATCCCTCGCTGGCCACCGACGTGGAGAGCCACCGGGTGATGCGCCAGATCTACGACAATCTCGTGGACGTCGACCTCGACACCGGCGACCCGATCCCGGGACTTGCCACCGGCTGGGAGGCTTCCACGGATCAGCGCGAGGTGACCTTCCAGCTCCGCCCCGACGTCGTCTTCCACGACGGGACCGACCTGACGGCCGAGGCGGTCGTCGCCAATGTTCAGCGGTGGGCCACCACGCCGGAGCGGGTCGGCACCTCGACTCTGCAGCACCGGCTGCCGCTGAGTTTCGCCACCGTGTTCGGCGGATTCCGCGGTGACCCCGGTTGCCTCTTCGACGAGGCCGTGGCCGACGACGAACTGACGGTCCGCCTGGTGTTCTCGGAGCCGGTGTTCGGCGTGGTGCGCGCCCTCACCGACCCGGCCTTCGCCATCACCTCCCCGGAGTCCTGGGATGCGGCCGATGCCGCGGCCGGACAGACCGGTTCGTTGGTCGCACTGGCTGGCACGGGTGCCTATCGGCTTGCCGACGACGAGGACCTCCCGGCGGGCACCATGCGCTTGATCCGGGATCCGGCCGCGACCGGAAGCCATGTCGCCGATGCGGACGACACCGAGGTGCGGGAGGCGTCGGAGTCCGCCCCCGAGGTGGTGGAGCTGGTAGCCGTCTCTGCGGCACAAGAGCGGCTCATCGGGCTGCGCACCCACCAGTTGGACCTCTTCGACACCGTGGATCCCGGCTCGTTGCGGGCGCTGGTGCAGTCCGGAGCCCAGGTGCTGCAGCGGGACCCACTCTCGGTGCTGTATCTGGGTTTCAACCTCCGGCACCCGGTGCTGACGTCGCTGCGGGTCCGCCGCGCTGTCGCCCTAGCCGTGAATCGTTCCCTGCTGGTGGAGCAAACCATGCTCACCGGCAGCTCCGCGGCTCACCACTTCATTCCGCCGGCGCTGGCCGCGGTCCCCGAGGATCTGCCGCGCTACGACTACAGTGTGGCGGAAGCGGCCCGTGAGTTGGCGGCGTCCGGTTACGACGGCGAGGATCTGGCGTTCACCTACCCAGTGGATGCCTCCCGGCCCTACCTGGCAGACCCGCAGCGGGTTTTCGCCCGGGTGAGCGCGGACCTGGCGGGCATCGGCCTGCGCATCGTCCCAGATCCGGTGCCGTGGGATGACGGTTATCTCGAGCATGTCTCGCGCGCCGGAGGATCGTCGTCGTCCTCGCGCGCCTTCCACCTGCTGGGGCGCAACTGCACCTACCGGGACCCACTGCACGTGCTGACCTCGATCTTCGGGGCGGCCTCCGGTGAATTCGGTTACACCAATCCCACGGTGGACAACCGGCTCGCCCGGGCCCGCAGTGCCACCGATGCCGCCGCCCGTCAGGGCCTGATCGACGCTGTAACCCGCTCGATCGCCACGGATTTGCCCGCGCTGCCGCTGGCCTTCCCCATTTCGGCGCTGGCCACGGGACCCCGGGTAGGCTACTACCCGATCTCTCCGGTCTTGGATGAGCACCTCGTGCGCATCCGGCTGTCGTCGTAGACGTCGCTGGTCATGGACCACCGGTCACCAGTAGTAGAGTTTGGGGTGAAGGCGGCCCGTCGCCATGCTCGATGTGCCCGCGAACTGGAAACACTGATCAGGAGATGTGAACGTGCCACAGCAAACCGACTCCCCGATGTACGACGTCGTTCTCGTGGGAGGTGGCATCATGTCGGCCACATTGGGCACGTTGCTCGCCGAGCTGGAGCCCACCTGGTCCATCGCTCTGTACGAGAACCTCAACCAGGCGGGGCAGGAAGCCTCCGACCCGTGGAACAACGCCGGCACCGGACACGCCGCGCTCTGTGAGCTGAACTACGCACCGCAGAATTCTGACGGCACCGTGGATCCGGCCAAGGCCATCGGCATCAACGAGCAGTACCACGTCACCCGCCAGTTCTGGAGCCACCTCGTCAACAACGGTGTGCTCACGGATCCCAAGACCTTCATTAACCCGCTGCCGCACATGAGCTTCGTGTGGGGCGATGACCACGCTGACTACCTCAAGGCCCGCTACGAGGCGATGAGCCCGCAGCCGCTGTTCCAGACCATGGAGCACACCGAGGATCCGAAAACCATCGCCGAGTGGGCGCCCTTGCTCATCGACGGCCGCCAGGACGGCAAGCGCCTGGCCGCTTCGCGCTTCGCCGACGGCACCGACGTCGATTTCGGCTCGCTGACCCGCCAGCTCACCACCCACCTGACCGAGCACGGCGTGGACGTGAAGTTTGGCCACAAGGTCACCGGCCTGTCCCGCGGCACCGACGGCCGTTGGGAGCTGGGGGTCAAGAGCAAGGCGGCTGGTTCTTCGTTCACGGCCCGGGCCCGCTTCGTGTTCGTCGGCGCCGGTGGCGGCGCCCTGCACCTGCTCCAGTCCTCCGGGATTTCCGAGGCCAAGGGCTTCGGCGGCTTCCCGGTCTCCGGGCAGTTCCTGCGGTGCACCAACGACGAGATCATCAACCAGCACCACGCCAAGGTCTACGGCCAGGCGTCCGTGGGTGCCCCGCCGATGTCGGTGCCGCACTTGGACACCCGTTTCGTGGATGGCAAGCGCTCACTGATGTTCGGCCCCTACGCCGGGTTCTCCACGAACTTCCTCAAGACCGGTTCTTTCCTGGATCTGCCTTTGTCGGTGCGCGGGCATAACCTGCTGCCGATGCTCAACGTGGCCAAGGACAACCTCGGCCTGGTCAAGTACCTGGTTTCCGAGGTGGCGAAGACCCGGGAGAAGAAGGTCGACACGATGCGCGATTTCTTCCCCGAGGCCGACGGCGCGGACTGGGAGCTCATCACCGCCGGGCAGCGCGTGCAGGTGATGAAGAAGGACCCGAAGAAGGGCGGTATCCTGCAGTTCGGCACCGAGGTCGTCAGCGCCGCTGATGGTTCGATCGCTGGCCTGTTGGGCGCCTCCCCCGGTGCCTCGACAGCGGCGCCGATCATGCTGGGTCTGCTGCAGCGTTGCTTCCCGGCTCAGATCAGCGGCTGGGAGTCCCGGTTGCGCGAGATCGTGCCGTCCTACGGACGCAAGCTCAATGAGGATCCGACTCTGCTTGACGAGGTCACCCGCGCCACGGACGCTTCCCTGCAGCTAGCCTGAGCTGACGCTTGATCAGACCGGCGGACCCACCACGGTGAGGTGGGATCCGCCGGTCTTTTTCGTGACCTCGATCCGGTGCTGGATCTGTTGCTTCATGGTCTCCACATGGCTGACCAGCCCGATGGCCCGGCCGCTGGCCTGCAGGCCGTCGAGCACCTCCATCACCTGTTCCAGGGTCTCGTTGTCCAGGGAGCCAAAACCCTCGTCCACGAAGAGTGTGTCCATCGAGATCCCTCCGGCCTCGGCCTGCACGGTGTCCGCCAGGCCGAGTGCCAGCGCGAGGGAGGTCATGAAGCTCTCACCGCCGGAGAGGGTGGAGGGGTGGCGCACGCTGTCGTTCACGTGGTCGCGGATGCGCAGGTCCAGTCCGGCGCGGCGACCGGAGACCGCGGTGTCGTCGTGTTCGATGGTGTAGCGGCCCTGGGTCATCCCGGACAGGCGTTCCGAGGCGGCCAGGGCGACCTTTTCCAATCGTCCGGCCAGCACGTAGCTGCCCAGGCGCATCTTCAACCCGTTCTCTCCCTCGCCGCGGACCACCTTCAGCAGTCCTTCGAGCTCCTCGAAGTGGGCCAGACGCTGGGCCGATTCCGCGGTGATGCGCTGCAACGCGGCGATGGTGGCCCGGTGTTGATCGCGTTCGCTGGTGGCGGTGCCGTAGCGGGCAGCGGCCTCCTCGGCATGGCGTTCCGCCTCGTGCACCGCGGTGGCGGCGTCCTGGGTCTTCTCCGGTGTGGGAATCTCCTCGGGGGTGGTCAGCAGTTCCAGTCCGGACACCACCTCCGGGTGGGCGGCTAGCTCGCGCAGCGCCGCCGATTCCTCGTCCCACCGCTGCACCCGGCGTCGCTTCTCGGAGCGGACAGCCTCCTCCAGATGTGCTGCGCGGGCGTCGTCGACTGCAGCGAAGCCCGATTCCGGTGCCTCTCGCGCTGATTCCAGTGCCTCTGCGAGGTCCCGCTGTGCGGAGGCCACCGAATCGCGGGCGGTATCAGCGTCCCGCAGGCGCTCGATCAGGGTGTTCACCAGGTCCAGCCCGTGGGCGATCTGCTGCTCGCTCTCCGCCAGATCGGTGTCGTCGTCGAGTGCTTCACCGAGGTCATCTCGCTCGGTGACTCTCTGGACCTGCTCGCTCAGGGCGGTCACGGTCGCCTGCTGAGCGGCACTGGCCCGGGTGGCTTCGCTGAGCTGTTCGGTCAGCTGCGAGAGCCGGACCTCCAGCTGTTCGCGTTCGGCGCGCTGGGTGTCGAGCCGTTGCTGTGCCCGCTGGGCGTCGCTCAGCTGCTCACGGATCCGCTGGAGAGCAGTTTCCGCGTCGTCGACCGTCTGTTCACCCGAGGCTGCGGTGGCGGTTTCCCAGCGGGACTGGATGAGGTCCACGTCGCGCTGGGCGGATTCGCGCGCGGTTCCGGCGGCGGCGCGTCGCTTTTCGGCGGCTTGGAGCTGCTGTGGCGTGATTTCCTCGAGCTGGTCCTGCGCGGCCGGAGCGGGGTGCTCAACGGAACCGCAGACCGGGCAGGGCGCGTCCGGGCGCAATTCCTGGGCCAGTAGTGCAGACGCCTGGTCCAGACGCTGTTGAAGGGCCTGCTGCCACTCCTCGGTGGCCTGTTGAGCGGCGTCGATGCGTTCGCGCAGGACGTCGCGGGCCGCCTCGAGCTGGGTTGCAGCGCTCTGCGCTGTCTGGGCGGCCTCGAGGCGACGCTGAGCGTCAGCGAGCTGCTGCTCACCGCGGCTGACGGAGGACTCATCGTGGTCCGTCTCGGCGATGAGTGTGCTCAGGGCGTCGCGACGTTGCAGATGGTCGGTCACGACCTGCTGCTGCCGCACGTGCTCCGCCTCGAGCTCTTCGGCACGCGTGGTCGCCTGGTCCAGGCGCTCGCGGAGATCGCGCAGCCGCTGGCGTTCTTCCGCCAGCCGCCTGGTGCGCTCCTGGACGCGATAGCCTTCCGCCTGACAGTCCTGCCAGTGCGACACAGAGGCTGCTGCTCCGGCAGCGTCAGGTGAACTCGACGACTCTTCGGATTCGTCCGACTCCCCCGATGCGGCAGGGACGGGCCCGGCTTTTTGTGCCCACTGCGCCACCCAGGGGTGATTCGACGCGTCCTGATGGGCCTGGTCGCGGGCGGTGATCGCCTGGTCCAGCTGCTGGTGGGCCCGTTGCAGCACTTGCGCGGTCCGCAGCACGGGCTGGGCCACCTCATGCCGGGCCAGCGCGGTGCGGTCCGTGCCGATGACCTCTTCGGCGTCCCGATGCTGTGTGTGCCGCGCCTGATAGCGAGTGGCCGCGTCAACTTCTCGGGCGCGAGCGACGAGCTGATCGTGGTGGGTGCGGGTGCGGGCTGCCGCGGCGCGGGCCGTGTCTCGTTGGGTCGCTGCCTGGGCGACTGCGTCTTCGGTGGCCTGCTCCACCCGGGAGATCAATCCGTCGTCGTCGAGCGCCACGTTCTGATCCGCCTCAGCGGTGTCGGCGGTGTGGTCGTCAGACGCGGTGTCTTGTGGACTCAGCCGCGTCAGCGCGGTCGTCAGGGTCTCGCGCAGCCCGGCCAGCTGTTCGGAGGCCTGACGCACCTGGGCACCCTGTTGCTGTGCCTGCTCGCGAAGCCAGTCCTCGACCGTGTCGAAGCGCTGCGTGTCAAAGAGCCTGCGCAACAGGGTTTCGCGGTCTTTCGAACCTGCCTGCAAAAACGCGGCGAACTCGCCTTGTGGCAGCAACACCACGCGCATGAACTGCTCGGCCGACAGCCCCAGCACATCACGGAGCAACTGCCCGGCTTCATCGTTGCGGTGCGAGCGTTCGACCCACTCTCCCGCGATCTGCTCGCGCAGGTTCACCCCCGCCTGCTCCGTGGTCATCCCCGCGCTGCCGGCCCGACGGCGTTTGGCCGGACGCTGGTGCGCGGGCCAGCGCAGAATCTCGAACCGTCGTCCGGACAGCGTCACTTCCAGCTGCACTTCGGGTCGCACCTCAGCAGCGGCGAGGGTGGAATGCAGGGAGTCGAGCTTGCGCTGGCCGGGCACGGAGCCGTACAGGGCGTAGCAGATGGCGGCGAGCACGGTGGACTTTCCGGCACCGGTCGGACCGTCCAGCAGGAACAGTCCCGCGGTGTTGAGCACGTCGAAGTCGATGGCCTCACGCTGAGCGAACGGGCCGATCGCTTGGATCTCGAGGCGGTGGATCCTCATCGCCCGGCCTCCGCTTCCGTGGAGCGCCCGTGCTCCAGCGCGGTGGAGAGCAGCGCGGTCTCCTCCTCGGAGGCCGGCCGGTGGCGGACATGGTCGAGGAAGTCCGTGCATACCTGCAGGTCGGTCGTGGCTGCGTCGATTTTGCTCGCGTACGAGGTGACCGGCGCCCGAACGACCGAGGGGGCCAGAATAAAGTTCAGCATGCCGGGAAAACGGTCCTTCAGCCGGGCATAGGCCTGCGGCGGACGATGCTCGTCGGTCACCGTGATCTGGCACCAGCCGGACTCGGCCGCCGTGTAGGCGGCATTGGTCAGCAGATCCTCGATCTCGGATTCCAGCACATGCAGCGTCCGTCCGACCCGCCACTCCACCGGGTCGATGGCCTGAACCGCCCCCTGCTCGATGGTCAGGATCCACCCGCCCTTGGCTTGACGCGCTTCTGAGAACGAGTACGGCAGCGGCGAACCCGAATAGCGCACGGTGTCGGTAATCCGCTGGCGCCCGTGCAGGTGACCGAGTGCAACGTAGTCCATGCCGTCGAAGACCCGGGCAGGCACTTGTCCGAGCCCACCCTGAAGATGGTCGGCGCCGATGTCGCGCTCAGAGTCCGATCCGTCTCCACCGGCAGCAAAGACGTGCGCCATCACCACGGTGACGACCGTGCGACCGTCGGCGGCGTCCCGGCGGGCGGAGACGTCGGCGTTGATCCGGCGCATTGCCTCGGTGATGACGGCGGTGTGATGAGCCTCGATCTGCCAGCTGGCTGAGACATGGCGTGGCTCGATGTAGGGAATCCCATAAACCAGCAGGATCTGCTCGTCATCCTCGAACACGACCGGGGTATCGAGTTCTTCGGTCGAGGTGCGCAGAGTGACACCGGCTGCCGACATGAGCTGGGCGCCGAAGCCCAGCCGAACCGCCGAATCATGATTGCCCGAGGTGAGCACGATCTGTGCGCCGGCGGCCCGGATCTCCGCGAGTGCGGCGTCCAGTGCTTCCACCGCGTCGACGGCCGGCAGGGCGCGGTCGTAGATATCACCGCTGACCGCGACCACGTCAATACGCTCGGAGCGCACCGTCTCGGCCAGGGCCGCCAGGAAGTCACGTTGGGTCTCGAGCATTCCGGTGCCGTGGAAGGAACGGCCCAGGTGCCAGTCAGAAGTGTGCAGCAGACGCATGCTTCCAGCTTAGGCAGAACACGGACGCGATAACGATCCCGCAGCCGGGCTGAGGATTAAGCTGGGCAGATGACCGATCCGATGCACCCCGCACCCGCTGCCCTCCTGCCCGATGACTTCGCCCAGCGCGCCGAAGCTTTGCTACGGATCAGTGCCACCACGGATGCCGAGCTCAGCGTGTTCCTCTTCGACGGGCTACTCGAGTGGATCGAGTGGGCCAACCAGGGGTACGAATCCGATCCCACCGCGTGCGTTTGGCTGGGCGGACTGCGCTGGTGGCGGGCTCAGCGAGGATCGCTTCCGGAAGGTGCTCCCCCGGTGCCGCCACGCTGGGTGGAGGACGATGCGCATCTCCGCACGGCGCTGCGGGCTGAGGCGGAACGGAACCTGCAGGCCCTGGACTCGGACCAGATGCCGACGCTGCGCGATCCCGCACACCCGGACGACGACGGCCCGGGCGCGCTGTCGCGCAGCGTGATCTATGCGCTGGTGCCCGGGCTCGAAGACCACCTGATCGTCTCCCTGGCACGGCAGGGTGCCGCGCTGACCCAGGGTGTGCCCACGGCGTGGGAGGCCTGCAGCGCGGCCGCGGTGATCGTCGCGGCCCTGCTGTTCCCCGACCGTGGAGCATCGGGGCAGACCGACCAGACGGAACGCGCCGACCACGCTGAGCCTTCAGTCCTACACAGGGCGGTGAAGCGGGCCCTGCGTGTGCTGGACGCCGAACCCGCCGCAGAAGTGAAGAGCCAGTTGGACACTGCGCTGGAGCATGCCGGTCGCGACGGCGCCGATCAGGCCGCAGAGTGGCCCTCGGAGCTGCGTGGAACCACGGCCCCGGTGGTGGTGGCCGCGGCCGTGTACGCGGTGAGCACCGCCTCGGATCTGCTCCCGCCGCACCCCGATCTCCCGGATGCCGTCTCCGTGCTCACTGAGCAGCTGCGCGCTGCCCAGGGCCAGGCCAGGATTCAGAGCGAGGAGCGGGATCTGGTGACCACGGCGGTGCAGCGCTGGATGACCTCGATCACCTAGAACGCTGGGCTGACCCTGCGAGGGGTCTGCTCAGACCTCGGAGGCGACCGGCCAGTTGATGTCCAGCATCTGCAGCAGCTCGGATTCGGAGACGATGCTCAGCTGTTGGCCGCGCTCGCGCCGGTCCAGCGCGTCGCGCATCTTGCGGTGCCCGATCGCCTTGCTGACCCCGGCTCTCGAGGACCCGGAGCCTTCCAGGTGCTCGGGGCGGAAGCCATCGCCGACCACCAGCACCGTGGTGGCGGCGCTGATGCGGTTCGCGGTGCGTGCCCCCAGTTGCGCCACCTTGTGCTTGGCCTCCTGACGCGGCATGCCCAGGTTCCCGGTGAACACCACGAGCTGACCGTGCAGCGGATGCGAGGGGTCGGCGTCGGGGTTCGGCTGCGGGTTGATGCCCTCGTCCGGCCAGCGCATCAGATCCGGCAGGCGCGTGTCCTGCGGCAGGGATACCGTGGCGTCGAAGTAGTCGGCCATGCCCCGAGCCTGCAGGGTGGGCCGCGACTCGTCCTGACCGGCCGCGTGCGCTGCTAGACGCCGCAGTGAGAGCCCCGCGGATTCCAGCACGGCCGAGAAGGCACGGTGCAAGGACGCCTCGGCCTCGTAAGAGGACTGACGGTACCCGATGTCCTGGACGATCGCGGCACACGCCCGGGCATCGGCGAGCGCATCGTGATGGTTCTGCAACGTGAAGCCCGCCTCGGCGGCCGCGGAGGGCAGCGCGTAAGAGGTCAGCGAATAGGACTTGCGGGCCAGCATCAGCGAGCAGCCGAAGCGCAGTTCGGGGACTTCTGCGCCGGAGACCTCGAGCGCGGATTCGATGACGCCGAGGTCGAAACCGGCGTTGTGTGCCACGAGCGCGTCGTCGCCGATGAAATCCTGCAGCTCGGCGAACACCTCACCGAAGCGCGGCCGATCCGCGACCTGGTCTTCGGTGATGCCGTGGATCCGCACATTGCGCGGATCGAATCGGTCGAATCCTCTCGGGGGGCGCATCAGCCAAGAGCCGGTCTCGGCGACCACGCCGTCGCGGACGCGCACCAGCCCGACCGCGCAGGGAGAGCCGCGAAAACCGTTGGCGGTCTCGAAATCGATGGCGGTGAAGTCCAGTCCGGGGACCTGGGTAGGACTCACGGCTTAGAGCACCTCGATCAGGCGCGGGAGCAGGGCCCGGAAAGCGTGGCCTCGGTGGGAGATGGCGTTCTTCTCGTCGCTGGAGAGCTCCGCGCAGGAGACGTCCCTGCCTGCGGGCTGCAGGATGGGGTCGTAGCCGAAGCCGCCGTCCCCGCGCGGGGCGCGCAGCAGGGTCCCGGACAAGAGCCCGCGTTCCACGTGCTCCGCACCTGCGGGGGTGGCCAGGGCGGCAGCGCACACGAAGGCAGCACCGCGGTGCTCGTCGGGAACGTCGCCGAGCTGGGCCAGCAGCAGGTGGAGATTAGCCGTATCGTCACCGTGACGGCCCGACCAGCGGGCCGAAAAGATCCCGGGTGCTCCACCCAGCACGTCGACGGCGAGTCCGGAGTCATCGGCGACGGCGATGAGCCCGGTGTGCTGAGCAACCGCATGGGCTTTCTTCAGCGCGTTGGCTTCGAAGGTGACGCCGTCCTCGACCACGTCGGGGGCACCGGCGGCCGCCGCGTCGATGACTTGGGTGTCGACGTCGAGACCCGGCACGGCGTCGCGCAGCAGCTCGCGCAGCTCCTTCAGCTTGCCCTGGTTGGTGGTGGCCAAGACAACTTTCGGTGCAGCCCCGTGCCCCGCTGCGGGTCCGGCGCCGCTCACAGGCTCACCCCGGCCTGGGAAAGCGCCTCAGCCTGGAGGCGCGTCAGCTCCGTGGTGCCTTTCAGGGCGACGTCGAGCAGAGCGTCGAGCTCGTCGCGGCGGAAGGGCGCGCCCTCGGCCGTGCCCTGGACCTCAATGAACTCTCCGGTGCCGGTGGTAACGACGTTCATATCGGTTTCGGCACGCACGTCCTCCTCGTAGGGCAGGTCGAGCATCGGCACCCCGTCGATGATGCCCACAGAAATGGCAGCCACCGAGCCGGTGAGTGGATTGATCGCGGCGGGCACGATGCCCCGCGAGCGCGCCCAGTCGATGGATTGGGCCAGCGCCACGTAGGCGCCGGTGATGGCGGCGGTGCGGGTGCCGCCGTCGGCCTGCAGCACGTCGCAGTCCAGCACGATGGTGTTCTCCCCCAATTTCGAGGTGTCGATGATGGAGCGTAGGGAGCGGCCGATGAGCCGGGAGATCTCGTGGGTGCGCCCGCCAATCTTGCCCTTCACGGACTCCCGCTGCGACCGGGTTCCGGTGGCGCGCGGCAGCATCGAGTACTCCGCGGTCACCCAGCCGGTGCCCTTGCCCTTGAGCCAGCGGGGCACGCCCTCAGTGAAGGAGGCGGTGCACAGCACCTTGGTGGAGCCGAACTCGATCAGGGCCGATCCCTCGGCCGGCTCCGACCAACCGGGGGTGAGGGTGACGGGGCGCAACTGGTCGAGGGCGCGCCCATCGGCGCGGGTGACGGTCTGGCTCATGGTGCGGGTTCTCTCCTCGTGGTTCTGGGCGGGACGGCTCGCCGACGGCGAGGTCACACCCGGTAGGTTACACCCGAGACGGCGACGGCGAGGTCCCCGGCGAAGGTTTCGCGGGCCTCCACCGCGGTGGCCATCGGGTCGTTCCACACGGGCAGGTGCGTCAGCAGCAGGCGGCGCACCCCGGCGTCTGTGGCGACGGCGCCGGCGCGCTTGCCGGTGAGGTGGACGCCGTCGATCGCGTCGTCGCGCCCCTCATGAAACGCCGCCTCGCACAGGAACAGGTCGGCGCCGCGGGCGGACTCCACCAGGCCCTCGCAGGTGTCGGTGTCACCGGAGTAAGTCAGCACGGTGGTGGAGTGCTGTGTCGCCGCTGTCCCCTTGTCGCCGGGCTCACCGGGTTCCACGGCTTCCACCCGCAGCGCGTACGCCTCCTCGATGGGGTGACGCACCGCATACGGGGTGATCGTCAGCGGGCCGATGGTCACCGGCTGTTCCGGCACCCAGGTCTGGAAGTCGAAGTCCGGGTGCATGCCCGGGTCGGGCTCCAGCCCATAGGCGGTGGCGAGCCGGTCGGCGGTGCCGGTGGGGCCGAACACCGGAATGTGGATGCCCTGCCAGCCTTCCGGGTCCCAGCGCACGGCCACATGTAGCCCGCACAGGTCCATGAAGTGATCGGGGTGCAGGTGGCTCAGCGCGATCGCGTCGATATCGGGCAGCAGCATGTACCGCTGCAGGGTGCCCAGCGCCCCGTTGCCGAGGTCCAGTAGCACCCGCCAGGTCTTCGGCGTCACACCGTCGGTGTCGACGCCTTCGGCGGTCACCAGATAGCAGGAGGCTGGTGAGCCCGGGCCGGGGAACGAGCCCGAGGCTCCGATGATGGTCAGCTGCATCGTGGGGTTCCTCCCTGGTCCGGTGCGGCCGTGGCCCGTCGGTGGGGCCGGCTGCTGGCTGTCCTGGTCACTGTACTGCGCTCGCGGTGCTCCACCGACAACGTTGCGTCACCGCGCATCCGGGACGGGAACCACCGAGAGCGCGCCGGTGGGCAGCTCCTCGGCCACCCGGTTCACATGGTGAACCCCAGTGACCTCGGGGCCCAGGAAGCGCCGGGCCAGGCGCTCGAACTGCTCGGCGTCCCCGGTGGCCATGAACCGGTGGCGCTGCAGTCCCGAGGACGGGTCGGCTGCTGAGCCGGGTGCTGAGCTGTTCTCGACGTTTTCCAGTTCGTGGCGCACGAGTTCCCGATACACGTCCTGGGCGGTCTCCTCCGCTGAGGACACCAGGGTGACGTTCTCCCCCATCACGTAAGACACCACACCGGTCAGCAGCGGGTAGTGCGTGCAGCCCAGCACCAGGGTGTCCACCCCGGCTGCTTTCAAAGGGGCCAGATACTCCTCGGCCAGGGCCCGCAATTCGGGTCCGGTGGTGATGCCGGCCTCCACGAACTCCACGAACCGCGGGCACGCCACGGACGTGACCTCCAACGACGGCGCGGCCGCGAAGGTGTCCTCATAGGCGCGCGAGCCGACGGTGGCCTCGGTGCCGATGACGCCGATGCGGCCGTTGCGGGTGGCCGCCACCGCCCGGCGCACCGCGGGCTGGATGACCTCCACCACCGGAATGCCG
This sequence comes from Micrococcaceae bacterium, assembly GCA_052084925.1. Classification (GTDB taxonomy): domain Bacteria; phylum Actinomycetota; class Actinomycetes; order Actinomycetales; family Micrococcaceae; genus CmP2. Next base: position 116,989 of record JBQDEV010000006.1, on the reverse strand, counting down.
TAACGCTGGGTGTAGCGTTCGCGGGCATCGCGCAGCACCGCAGCGGAGGCGGAGTTGCACGCGATGACCAGCAGCTTCACTCCGGCGTCGACGAGCTCGTCCATGACGTCCAGGGCGAGCCGACGCACCGTGGCGATAGATTTCGGGCCGTAGGGGCTGTTCACCGTATCGCCGACGTAGACGATCGATTCCATGGGCAGCTGATCGATCACGGCGCGTGCCACGGTGAGACCGCCGACGCCCGAGTCGAAGATCCCGATCGGTGAGCCCGAGTTCACGGCGGCGTTCATGGGCGGTCCCCTTCCTCGGGCACATCCGAGAGCAGGGCCGTCATCAGCGTCTCCTGCAGCCAGGAGGTGAAGTTGTAGAGCAGCGCCATATAGGCGTCCACGGAATCCGCGTCGGCCACGTCGGCGATCTCGTGCACGGCGGCGGCATCCTCGTCCGTGACGATCTCCAGGCGCGTCGCCAGCACCAGGCGCACGCTGTTCAGCGCCCGGCCAAAGGATTCTGCCGCGGCCGTCTGCAGCACCAGGTGCCGGGACTCTACGGCGGCGATCGCCCGCTGCAGGTCCGCCAGCTGGCCCTGCAGCACGGCGTCCTCGGTCAGCGCCCGGAATTCCTCCGCGTCGGCCTCATCCGCTCCCGGGACGGTGCCTGCTGGCAGTAGCCGCAGGGTCGCCGCCTCGGTCGGGGCCGGGCGACGGGTCTCTGTACTGCCGGAGGACATCCCGGAGACCAGGGCCCAGAAATCGCTGTCGGTCCCACTGTGGCCCTCGTCCTGAGCCGTTGCCAACGAAGCGGCGTCCGCGTCCGGCGCAGCAGCGGGGTCCGCAGGACGTGTCTCGTCCTCGCGACGACGCAGCAGGGTGATGACGTCGTCGAAGAGCTGGCGCAGCAGGCGCTGCTCTCCGGTCTCCAGGGTGGCGCTGTAGCCCCGCGGAGTGGAGGTGAATCCTCGTGCCATGGTGGTGGGTGTCAGCTTTCGTCGGTGGACAAGATCTCGGAGGCGGCGGTGCACGTGCGACGCCGCGGGGGTCTCACTCGGGCTGTTCCAGGGTGGCCCACAGCCCGTAGCCGTGCATCGCCTCCACATGGCGCTCCGCCTCTTCCCGCGTGCCGGAGGCAACCACTGCCTTGCCCTGGTGGTGCACCTGCAACATCAGCTCGTTCGCGCGCGCCGCGGAGAAACCGAAGTGGCGGCGGAACACGTAGGAGACGTAGGACATGAGGTTGACCGGGTCGTTCCAGACGATCACGATCCACGGCTTCTCCAGCCGCGTGCGCTCCTCGGGTCGCACCAGGGTGTCGGTCCCGGTCTCCGGTGATTCCGTTCCCTCCCCGGACACGCGCGCGAAGGGCGTGGCCCCGGGGGTCGCTCCTGCCGCGGGCAGACTCGTCGTCGAAGGACACATATCGGCATTCTAACGCGCTCGGCCCTGCTGAGCGTCCCAGCAGGCTCGACACCGGAGGGACACAACGAGTATCGTGGCCAGGGTGACCGATCAGACACATCAGCTCCGCGGCCAGCGACCCACCTCGCTGTTCACTGACCATTATGAGCTCACCATGTTGCAGGCGGCCCTGCGCTCCGGCGCGGCCCAGCGCCGCTCCGTGTTCGAGGTATTCACCCGGCGCTTGCCCGAAGGCCGCCGCTACGGCGTGCTCGCCGGCACCGGGCGGCTGCTGGAGGGGCTGGCAGATTTCCGGTTCGCCGAGGACGAACTCGCCTTCTTGGAGCGCCAGCGCATCGTCGATGACGCCACCCTGTCCTGGCTGGCCGACTTCCGATTCCGGGGGAACATCTACGGCTATGCCGAGGGCGAGGCGTACTTCCCCCAGTCCCCCGTGCTGCAGGTCGAGTCCACCTTCGCTGAGGCCTGCATCCTGGAGACCTATATCCTCTCGATCCTCAACTATGACTCAGCCGTGGCCTCCGCCGCGTCGCGGATGACCTCGGCGGCCGGCAATCGGGCCTGCGTCGAGATGGGCTCACGCCGGATCAATGAGGAGGCGGCAGTCGCAGCGGCACGGGCGTCGGTCATTGCCGGATTCACGGCCACCTCGAACCTCGAGGCCGGCATCCGCTATGGCATCCCCACTCTGGGCACCGCCGCACATTCCTTCACCCTGCTCCACGATTCCGAGCGGGAGGCGTTCCAGGCCCAGGTCGATGCGCTGGGAGCCGACACCACCTTGTTGGTGGACACCTACGAGGTCGAGCAAGGGGTGCGCACCGCCGTGGAGGTCGCCGGTCGCCCACTGCGCAACGTCCGCCTGGATTCCGGCGACCTCGTAGAGCAAGCACACTGGGTGCGCCAGCTCCTGGATGACCTGGGCAACACGGACACCGGGATTATGGTCACCTCCGATCTCGACGAGTTCGCCATCGCCTACCTGAAGTCGGCCCCGGTGAACACCTACGGGGTGGGCACGCGTCTGGTCACCGGCTCGGCGGCGCCCACGGCGTCGATGGTGTACAAGCTGGTCTCCCGGCAGAACGACGGCGGCGACTGGGTGGATGTGGCCAAGGCCTCCACCGGCAAGGCCAGCTATGGCGGGCGCAAGCATGCCGCCCGGCGACTGAACGCGCGCGGCATTGCCACCGCCGAACTCGTCGGGGTCAATCAGGCACCAGCCACCGATGCTAACGACCGACCCCTGATCCACGAATTTGTCCGGGATGGTCAGCTTGTGTCAGGCTGGACCGGCCCCGCGGCCGTCACTCGGGCGGCTCAGCGCCACCAGAATTCCTTGGCCGAGTTGCCCAATGTGGTCCGACGGTTGCAACCGGGCGAAGCCGCGCTCTCCACGTTCGTCAACGGAATGGGCTAGGCTAGCCTGCGCCCCTGAAATCCGGGGGCAGCAAGCTGAATCATTCGCCACGACGCTCAATGAAGAAGGACACCCTGCCATGCGTGCTTTGGTGATCGTAGACGTCCAGAACGACTTCTGCGAAGGCGGCTCACTGGCCGTCCCCGGCGGCGCGAACGTTGCCGCCCGTATCTCCGAGTTCCTCGAGGAACACTCCGGAGAGTATGCCGCTGTGGTCGCGACCCGCGACTGGCATGTCGATCCCGGCCCGCACTTCGCTGCGGCTTCCGACTCCGAACCCGATTTCGAAGAGACGTGGCCGGTGCACTGCCTGGCTGGGACTCGCGGCGCCGAGTTGCACCCCCATCTGGACGAGGAGTACCTCGATGCCCAGTTCCTCAAGGGTCGCTACGACGCCTCTTATTCCGCCTTCGATGGGCAGCTGGGTGACCCGGACACCATTCATCCCAATGCCCCGGAAGGCTCGGCGGGTCCCTACGGCGCCACTGCCGCCGGCGCCGCGGCGATCGAGGACGACGCCCTGACGCTGGACGAATGGCTCTCCGAGCGCGACATCGATTCCATCACCGTCGTGGGTATCGCCACCGACCACTGCGTCCAGGCCACTGTGCTCGACGCGGTGGACGCCGGGTACCAGACCAAGGTGATGACCAACCTCACCGTGGGCGTGAGCGAAGAGAACTCAGACGCCGCCCTGGAGGAGATGGAAGACGCCGGTGCCCAGTTGTGCCACTGGGTGAGCGCCGTCGCCTGAGCGGACTCCACAGAGCAAGCAACGGGACCCGAGGTCAGCGACCTCGGGTCCCGTTCTCTGTATTGACCGTATTGGCCGTCGTGCCGGGCCACGCTGTTGCCCCGGCCGCGCCCGACGTGCTCGGTGATCAGCTCCGCCCGACGAACCAGCCCTGCAAAGTGCTCAGCCGCTTCTCCAACTGGTCCTGGCTGGCCTGCGCCACCGACGGTCCGCCGCTGACCTCCCGCAGGCGGTTGTGGATCACCCCGTGTGGTGTGCCCGTCCGCGCCGACCAGGCGGCCACCGACTTCGACAGCTCCGAGCGCAGCTCCTTCATCCGACGGTGCGAGACCACTGACTGGGCGGCGTCCTGCTCGGAAGCCTGGCCGCTGGTCTGGGGGGTCTGCGGACGTCGCTTGAGCTGCTCGGCCTGGCGCTGTCGCAGCAGCGTGGACACCTGGTCGGCGTCGAGTAGACCGGGGATCCCCAGGAAGTCCAGCTCGTCCTCGGACCCGACGGCGCCGCCGGTGCCGAATTCGGAGCCGTCGTAGAGCACCTTGTCGAAGGAGGCGGAAGACTCCAGCGCCTGAAACTTCTCGCGCAGCAGGCTGTCCGAGGCAGAATCCTCACGGTTGGCCGCGGCCAGCTCGTCCTCCTCCGGCGCATCGGAGAGATCTTCCATCGTCTCGGGGTCGACGGCACCCACGGGGGCGTCGAGCGCGTGGTTGCGCTCGGCCTCCATCTCGTTGGCCAGCAGCATCAGCTGCGGCACCGAGGGCAAAAACACGCTGGCGGTCTCGCCGCGCTTGCGCGAGCGCACGAAACGGCCGATCGCCTGTGCGAAGAACAGCGGGGTGGACGTGGAGGTCGCGTAGACGCCGACGCACAGCCTTGGCACGTCCACACCTTCGGAGACCATGCGCACGGCGACCATCCACCGGGAGTCGCCCTCCGCGAACATTTCGATCTTTTCGGAGGCCCCGGCATCGTCGGAGAGCACGGTGGTCACCGGCTCACCGGTGATGGCCTCCAGCTGCGCGGCGTAGGCACGGGCGTCCTCGTGGTCGGTGGCGATCACCAGGGCTCCGGCGTCGGGGACATTGCGCCGCACTTCGGTGAGACGGCGGTCTGCGGCACGTAGCACCGAGGGGATCCATTCGCCCTCCGGGTTCAGCGCGGTGCGCCAGGCGGCACCGGTGATGGCCTTCGTCGCAGCCTCGCCGAGTTGGGCCTCCATGACCTCCCCGGCGGAGGATTTCCACCGCATCTGCCCCGAATAGGCCATGAACAGCACCGGGCGCACCACGTGGTCGCGCAACGCCGGCCCATAGCCGTAGGTGTAGTCGGCTCGGCTGCGCCGGATGCCGTCGCGGTCCTCGGCATAGTCCACGAACGGGATGGCGGAGGTGTCGGAGCGGAAGGGGGTTCCGGTCAGGGCAAGCCGACGGGTGGCCGGCTCGAAGGCCTCCCGGATTCCGTCGCCCCAGCTCAGGGCATCCCCCCCGTGGTGGATCTCGTCGAGGATGACCAGGGTCTTGGCGGCCTCGGTGCGGTTGCGGTGCAGGATGGGCTTATTGGCCACCTGTGCGTAGGTCAGGGCCACACCGAGGTATTCGTCCCCGTGCCGGCCGTCGGAGTTCTTGAAGTTGGGGTCGATGGCCAGGCCCACCCGTGCCGCCGAGTCGGCCCACTGCTTCTTGAGGTGGTCGGTGGGTGCCACCACCGTGATCCGCGAGATGACACCGGATTCTTTGAGCATCTTCGCCACGCGCAGCGCGAAGGTAGTCTTACCGGCACCCGGGGTCGCCACCGTGAGGAAGTCACGCTGAGGAGCCGAGAAATAGCGTTCCAGGGCCTCCTGCTGCCATTGGCGCAGCTTGGTCGCTGTACCCCAGGCCGCCCGTTCGGGTAGCGCCGGGGGAAGGTTCTCGCCGATCTGGAACAGTGCATCCGACACGGGTGCAGGACACCTCCTCTATCGTCGCGCACGCGCAACGAGCCAACCCGCACCAGCGGGGACAGTGATTTCGGTCAGGGTCTTCGGACGGCGGGAGCTAGGACTTGCCCCGGCCGAACCAGCCGCGTCCCTTGCCGCCGGATCCCGAGGAGCCCTCATCTCCGGAGCCGATGCCCTCGTAGATTTCCTTGCATTCGGGGCAGACCGGGAAGCGCTGCGGATCCCGACCCGGAGTCCAGACCTTGCCGCACAGCGCGATCACGGGATCGCCCGTCATGGCAGATTCCATGATCTTCTCCTTGCGCACATAATGCGCGAAGCGCTCGTGGTCTCCGGGCTCCATCTCCTGGAGCTGTTCTTCGCGTTCCAGGACGCTGGATCCGGCTCCGCTCGGGGAGCCGGGCTGACCGTAGGGATCCTGCTGGGATGCGTGAACGGAAGAAGTCATGGTGGTCATTCTACTCCTTCAAGAGCTGACGATGTCTGATGCCCCGCCGAATCGAGACGAGGAGCACGACGGATAAGCCCTACTGGCTGGAGACGTAGCGCAGCACCTGCTGGTAGGTCTTGTCGCTGGTGCGGTCGTACCAGCCAGCGCCCATCCGCACGCCGATCCACAGCACCACTAGACCGTTGAGCAAGCCCACCGCCAGGGCAAGCAGGTTCCACATCAGCTCGCCGTTGACCAGGGCCACCACGGTGAGCACCACGGCCGGCAGGGTTACCGCAAGGGTCGCCAACAGTGACACCATTTGCACAACCGCGGTGCGCATCATCGACCCTTGCGGTGTGGCGAACGGGCTCGCACCGGGAGCTGGCACCGGATAGACGAAGCGCGCCGAGATCAGCGCGGAGAGGCCGGCACCGCCGAAGAGCAGCGCGATACCCAGACCGACCGCTCCGGGCAGCAGGGACCAGGATCCGGTGACGGCGGCACCGATGAGGGTGGCACTCAGCGTCGCCGGGAACGCCCAGAGCAGCAGGGCCGCAACGCGTCCGCGACGGTCATCCGCCCCGGATACCCCGGTGGTGACGTGCATCGACAGCGCCGCACCGTCGTAGGAGAGGTCGGCCTGGATCGAGAATCCCAGCAGCAGTCCCACCAACGGGCCGAGCATCAGCGCCACGACGGGGCTGCCAGACTGTCCGCCCAGGAACAGCAGCACCACGACCATCAGCGGCACCGTGATCAGGCTGGCCGAGTAGCGCGGGTCCTTGATCCAGTAGATGATCGAACGGGCGGCGATCGCGCCCGCCGGGGTCGCCGGGAAGCGTCCGAGCAAGCCGGTGCCACGGGTGCTGCGGCTGCTCGACCCGGCGTTCGGTGCCCGGTCGATGCTACGGCGCACCGCGACCATCCACAGCCCTACGGCGGCCAGCACCCAGACCAGGCTCAGTCCCAGCTGCGCGACGGCCGTCCCCAGCGCGCCGTTGCTGGCCGACCAGGCGGCTCCGGTGAAGCTGCCCAGCGGCGTCCACAGCAGCGCGGCAGCGACCCCAGGAAGCTGATCCACCAGATCCGGGATGCTCTCCACCGCGGTGCCGAAGATGACACCGGCCAGCATCAGCGGGATGAAAGCGATCAGCGACAGCGTTTCGCGGACGCGGCGGCGCCCGGTGATGGCGCTGAGTATCCCGGTCACTCCGTGGCCGAGACAGATGCAGAATACGGTGGCCAGTAGCGCGCCCAGCACCGAGATCAGCATCACCAGAGCGCTGTCGCGCCAGACAAGCACGGTGGTGAGGCTGGCCAGCAGCGTCAGGGCCCCGGTCGTCGTGACCAGTGCCCCGACTCCCAACCCGGCGATCAGGGTGGGCGTAGGCAGTCCGAAGGTGGCGAAGTTCCGCGGCTCCATCGACTGATCCATCCCGGAGGCGAACAGCGGCACGATCAGCCAGGCGAGCACAATGGCCGCGCCGAGCAGCACGACCACGGTGCCGCGCAGTTCCGTCTCGGACCAGCCGAGCGCGACCATCCCGGCGAACAGCGCAAACAACACACCCAGCGCATAGAGCACGCCGAGCAAGGTCATCACCAGCACGAAGGTGGAGCGCTTCCATCCGGCGATCATCAGCCGGAAGCGCAGGGAGATCAGGTGCGCAACCATGACAGCCCCTCTCCAGGGCCCTCTCCGCCCACGAGATCGACGAAGGTCTCGTCCAGGGAGCGCTCGCCGCGCACCTCGTCGACGGTACCGGCGGCCAGCACGTTGCCCTGGGCAATGATGGCGACGTGGTCGCACATGCGCTGTACCAGGTCCATCACGTGGGAGGACACGATCACGGTGCCGCCCGAATCGACGTACTGCTGCAGGATCTGGCGAATGTTCGACGCGGAGACTGGGTCGACCGCTTCGAAGGGCTCGTCGAGCACCAGCACGTTCGGAGCGTGAATCATAGCGGCGGCCAGGGCGATCTTCTTGGTCATGCCGGCCGAGTAGTCGACCACCGGTTTGCCGGCGTCGTCGTTCAGATCCATCACACGCAGCAGATCCTGGGTGCGCTCGGCCACCATGTCGCGGTCCATGCCGCGCAACAGCCCGGCATAGGTGACCAGCTGTTCGCCGCTGAGCCGGTCGAAGAGCCGCACGCCGTCGGCGAGCACGCCCATGATGCGCTTGGCCTCACTGGGATGCTGCCAGACGTCGATGCCATGCACCCACACTCGCCCGTGATCGGGGCGCAGCAGCCCCGTCATCATCGACATCGCCGTCGTCTTGCCCGCCCCATTGGGGCCGACCAGCCCGTAAAAGGAGCCGGAGGGGATGTCGAGATCAACCCCGTTGACCGCAACTTTGGGGCCGAACTGCTTGCCCAGCTGCCGGACCACGAAGGCGTGCTCCGAGTCGGTCTGGGTGACCGGAGGCGGGGTGGGGGCGGATGACTGTTCGGACGGGTCGGGCACGGTCATGGTGTCCTTTCCACGGGTCGAGGAACGACCCGGTTCTGACGATGCGGGCAGGCCGGTGCACTGCCCCAGCATAGAACAGCTCTTAGAACAGGGCCATCGCCAGCTTACGGCGCGATTCGGCCACGCGGGGATCGGTTTCCCCGACGACCGCGTACAGATCGACCAGATGCGCTCGGGCGGGTTCGCGTGCCTCATCCCGGTGGGTGGCGATGAAGCGGACGAGGCGGGCGAAGGCATCCTCGACATGACCGCCGAGCAGGTCCAGGTCAGCGACGTCGATCTGGGCTTGAACGTCTTCGGGATGCTCGGCGGCGTTGGCGCGCACCGCCTGCGGGTCCATGACCTGGGTCCGCTGGATCAGCTTCACCCGTGAAATGCCGTTCTTGGCGGCGTCGTCACCGGGATTCTCATTCAGTGCCTGTTCGTAAGCGGCCAGCGCGCCGTCGTAGTCGAGCTCTCCCAGGGCGGCCTCGGCCCGGGCGTGTAGCGGCGGAAGCTCCGGTTCTGGCTGCTCCTCGGCCGGTGAGGTGGCGAAGGGCGCCACGGTACCGGACAGCCCGTTCTGCACGGCGATCTTCTGGACCTCGTCGAGCACGGCGGAGATCTGCTCGGCCGGGGCGGGCTGGTTCAGCAGCGGAATCGCCTGGCCACCGACGACGGCGACGACCACCGGGCCAGCCGGCACGCCGAAGATCTGCAGCAGCGAGGGATTGGCCTCGGTATCCGCCTGGGCAAGCACCAGACGTCCCTGACGCTCATCCACAGCCGGCACGAGCGCCTGATCGATCTGAGCCGACGCGGGATTCGACGGTGCCGCCAAGTGGATCAGGACCGGGACCTGCGCACCCAGCTGCAGCACCTGCTGCAGCTCGGCCTCGCTAGCGATCCGGGCCACCCAGGTCGATCCGCTGCGGGCTGCAGGCGCTGCGTCCGCGGTGCCACCCGAGAGGGCGGAGAGGTCCACGGCACCACGCTGCTGTGGCGTGGCGGCGCTCGACTGGGGGCGATCTGGCTGCTGGGTCATCATCACTCCTTCCCGGCACACGGCCGGGACTCGTATTCCGGGGTCGATCCGGGACGGGCCTTGTCGCTCTTAGTCTATGTACTCCACGGAGGCGATATCGTCGCTCATCGCCACCAGCCGAACCTGCGCCGCGTCGTCCTCGTCGGCGGGGACTAGCAGGGCCACCGACTCGCGGTAGGTCTCCACGACGTCCCCCTCGTGGTTGCGAGAGTCCTCGCCGGCCAGTTCCGCAGAGAGCTCGCTGACTTCAATACCGGCACCTTCCTCGTTCGGAGACATGCGCGTCTCGGCGTTGAGCGAGCCGATGACCAGCGCGGAGCCATCGGGCAGTCGCACTGCGGTGTAGCCGTTCTCGACCGCACTGCGGCTGTACTCGGCGGAGGCTTCCTCCAGCGACTCCTGGCGTTCGGTCTGGAACGTGTGCAGGGCGTCGATGGTCACATTCTCCTCGACCCGCTCACCGAACTCGTCCTCCGGGTCGGAGAGGTAGTCGCCCAGTCCCTGCAGGGCGGCCTGGGGGCTCATCGCCAGTCCGGCATCATCACCGACATTGATCTGTTCGGCACCGGCGTCCATGACGGAAGAGACCGGGAACTCGGTGCCTGGGATCATCGAGGAGGTGTAGGCCACCTTGTACTGGCTGCGGGCGTCCTCCTGGCGCAGCACCATCAGCTGCGGCGTCTGATCGTCCTCGCCGCCGGTCACGACGACCAGGTTGCGGGGGAACTCTGCGGTGGCGTCGGACCAGGCGGCCAGCACCGGCCCGGCCGGGAGAGCGGCTGCCGCGCGGGTTTCGTCATCGATGGCCCGGTTGCGGTAGTTGTCCTTGCGCGCCTGCAGCGCCTGGGAGGTCATGCGTGAGCCCAGCACGTCCGCGTCCTGTTCCTCGTCGCCGCGGGCCACCGTTGCCCCAACGCGGGCGAGGATCTGCTCCAGCTGCTGATCGACGACGATCGGGTACTCTTCGGACCCGGCCTCTTCGGCGTCGGAGCCGGCATCCGGAGCCTCGCTGACGTCGCTGTCTGCGCTCTCGGCCGGCTCTGAGGCCTCCTCGGTGGTGTCGGCCGTGGCCGGCCCCACTCCGCCCCACAGCAGTCCGGCGGAGAGACCGACGGTGCCCAGACCGGCGACCACGCGCTTCAAGAACGGCGACTCGGGACGCGGATCGTCGCCTCGGTCGGACGCATCGGTGTCTGCGCCGTCAACGACGTCTTCCCCGCTCATGTCGTCGCCCTCGTTGTGCCGGGGGGTCTCGGCATCGCTGTCGTCGTCACTGTGTTCGCTGTCGTCGTGGCCTTCGTCTTCGCCCTCGTGCTCGTCGCGGGCCTGCGCATCGATCTCGTCGGCTTCATCAGCTTCATCAGCTTCATCGGTCTCCACCGGGGTCTCCGGCTCCAGGGGCCATTCGGCGTCGTCGACCGCGACGGCTACGTCAGAGCGCTCGGAGGCGTCCGACACCTGATCGGCATCACCGGCGGCTGTATCGTCGTGATCGGTGCTTTCCGATGCCGCCGCAACCGGGGCAGCGGCGATGGGGGCCGCAGCGGTGTCCGTTTCACGACCGGCCACACGACGGCCTGAGGGACGCTTGCGCTTGCGCTGGAAGGTGACGGCGAGCCAGATCAGCAGCAGCACCCCGACCAGCAACAGCACGGAGCCAATCACGTACAGCGGCACGATCCAGGGAGAGTTGCCCTCCTGGTTCACCCAGGTCACCGAGAAATCCACCGGTGCCGGTTCCGTGCCGTCCGCCACGACCAGCAGCGCCCACTCACCCTCGGCCGGCGTCGACCAGCGTTGCGTGGTGGTTCCCTCAGCCTCCTGAATATCCACCCAGAGGTCCGAGCTCACCGGGTTAGGCACGGTGCTCTCGCCTTCGGTATGCTCCACGGTCACCACCGGGTCCTCGCCGCGATCCACCTCGGTGTTCACCCCGGTGATGGTGTTGTGGGCGGCATCGCCCACCCAGGCTTCAATGTCGCGCGTCTGACCGAGCATCAGGGTGTATTCGCCCTCGCCCGTCAGGCTGTACTCGATGTTCTCGTCGTCGACCTCGGTGATTCCGCCGGTGATGACCGTCAGCGGAGCGCCGTCCGGAGCGCCGTCGCCCTCGGCGACCACGCCCGCGGTCACCTGCTCCGGCGGAGCCCAGACGGTCTGCAGGCCCACAGCGGCGAAGATCGCGCCGAGGCCGAGCAGTATCGCGATGACTCCTGAGAATGCTTTCACGCAGAACCTACTTGGATCGAAGACGAGGTGGTCGAAACCGGCGAACCGGACGGGGACTCATTGTACCGAGAATGATCACTTTTCGATAACGGGCGACCCCCGGTAAGACGCGGTCGCTGGGTCTGCCGATCGGTCGCAACGCTGACGTACGCTGTGTCTGTGGCAGACAACGACGACGCAGCGGCCGAGCAGACTCCCGCCGCGGGGGCACCTCGCGATCCCCGTGACAGCACCGGGGCCGCCCCGAGCGCCCCCTCACCTACCGGCGCCGATCGGGTGCGCGCGCTACGCCGTCGCCTCAGCACCTTCCGCGTTCCTGGGGCCCGTCCCCGCCACCAGTTCAGCATTCCGGAATCCACCCCGGCGTCCGCTCCCCCGGCCTCGGAGTCGGCCAACGACGTCGCCACGGCTATGGACGTCACGGTGCTCAACCCCATCCGCACCGGCTTCCTCTTTACCGTGGGCATCGGACTGGCGCTGAGCCTATATCTCATTGCCACCCTGAACTCATCGTTGCTGATCTGGATCGGGGCAGCACTGTTCATCGCCCTGGGCCTGGATCCGATCGTGCGCAAGGTGGAGAGCTGGGGCGCCCCGCGCGGGGTCGGCGTCCTCGGCGCGCTCGCCATCTTCGGCGGAATCCTCGGGCTGTTCTTCTCGTTGCTGATCCCCATCGTCGCCCGTCAGACCACCCAGTTCATCAACGACCTTCCCACCCTGGTCGATCAGTTCATCGCCTCCGAGTTTTTCCAGGATCTGGACGCCCGCTATGACGTCCAGGAATGGGTGAACACCGAGTTGAACCGGTTCGTTTCGGACGCCTCGAATGTGACGAATCTCTTCGGCGGAATCTTTGGTGTCGGCACGGCGATCGTCACCACGGGATTCAGCGCCCTGGTGATCTTCGTCCTGACCCTCTATTTCCTGGTCTCGCTGCCCACCATCAAGCAGTGGATGTACCACCTGGTCCCCCGCAGCCGCCGTGACCGGGTGGAGACACTCTCCGAGCGGATCACCACCTCGGTGGGCCACTACGTCATCGGCCAGTCGATCGTGGCCGCCCTGAACGGCGGGGTCGCGTTCATCGCCGTCTCGATCGCGGGGGTGCCCTTCGCCGCGCTGATGGCGTTCTTCGCCGGATTGATGGCCTTCATCCCGCTGGTCGGGGCTATGATCGGCGGCATCATCATCAGCCTCATCAGCCTGGCCGTGGGCTGGCAGGCCGCGCTGATCTTCGCCGTGATCTATTTCGTCTATCTGCAGGTCGAAGCGTACTTTGTCTCCCCGCGTGTGATGTCGCGCGCCGTGGCCGTGCCCAGCTCGGTGGCGGTGATCGCCGTGATCGCCGGCGGCACCATGCTCGGGGTTCTCGGTGCACTCATCGCCATTCCCACAGCCGCAGCCGTGCTGCTCCTGCTCCGCGAGGTGCTATTGCCTTATCAGGATTCCCGCTGACGTTCACATTCCAGTCGAGTCACCGGCGATCCTGACGACGGTTCTCCCAGCATTTGTTGTGCCAATGGCGCCGTTCGTCACCGGCCGCCTCGTCGCCGAAGAGATGATCGCTGCGCCAGGCCACCAGATGGACCTGACCGGCGAGGATCGTGCGGAAGCAGCCGGGGCAGGTGTAGTCCTTCACGGCCCGCCAGGCCGGGATCTTGCGTACGTGCCAATCGCCATCAGCAGCTGACTGGTGCTGATATCCGGGATCCATGCCCAGACGAAGGTTCACTCCGTCTGGCATTCCGGGACGCGCTGTGTCGCCCTGACCTCGATCTCCCACGGTCGGACGACGCCGAGAACGGTCCGATCGACGAGGACGGTTGGAGCGGGGCATGCCACCATCCTCGCATATCGTCACCGAGCCACTCCGACACCCGCTGCCCCGGCACCGGCCTGTCACCAGGTACACTCTCCCGTGTGCGATTGGTGATAGCAGACTGTTCAGTGACATATCGAGGGCGGCTCAACGCCCATCTCCCCCGGGCGACCCGGCTGTTGATGATCAAGGCCGACGGTGCCGTCTTGGTCCACTCCGACGGCGGATCATACAAGCCCCTGAACTGGATGAGCCCACCCGCCACCGTGCGCGAATCCGTACCGGAGGACGACCTCGGCGAGCAGGGCGTCCGTTCCGTCTGGACCGTCTCGGCGCAGAAGACCGACGACCAGCTCATCATCCACCTCTTCAACACCCACCATGACTCCTCGCATGAGCTCGGACAGGACCCGGGCCTGATCAAGGACGGTGTGGAGGCAGACCTGCAGCGTCTGCTCGCCGAGCAGATCACCACCTTGGGTGATGGCTACAGCCTGGTGCGACGTGAATACATGACCGCCATCGGTCCGGTGGACATCGTTGCCCGAAACGCGGACGGGGCCACCGTCGCCGTGGAGTTAAAGCGTCGGGGAGACATCGACGGCGTGGAGCAGCTCACCCGCTACGTCGAACTGCTGAACAGGGATCCGCTGCTGGCGCCCGTTCAAGGGGTCTTCGCCGCCCAGCAGATCAAGCCCCAGGCGCGCACCCTCGCCGAGGACCGCGGATTCCGCTGCGTCACCCTCGACTACGATGCGCTGCGCGGCGTCGACGACGCGGACTCACGCCTCTTCTGAGAACCACCGCTTAAACGCCGGGGCCGCTGGGCGAGGAACCATCCACGTTCCCTTACCCAGCGGCCTCGGCGCTTAGTGCTTAGTGCTTAGTGCAGCGACGATCCTGGTGATCAGCGCGTCAGAAGAACTTCCGACGTTGACGTCGAATCGGCTCGTCGCGCCAGATTCCCACACCGATAGACGGCCCCGATTCAAGCCACGTGGCCAGTTCCGACACGTTGACTTCGTCCATCTGTAGCTCTTGGGGCACGCCGCCGCCCTCCAGACGAACGCGACTCCAGCCCTCTTTCCGGGCCGGTCCGAGACGCTTGATCTCCAGGCGATGCCGCGGTGCAGACCAGCGCGGCAACGGACTCACCGAAAAGACGGTCATCAGCTCCACGGAAGTTTCGTTGTAGCAGACGATCACCCGGGTTCCGAGACCCGGTTGATCGGCGCGGTCCGGCGAAGACAGGATTCGTGCCTTAAACGTGCCGGGGGTCCGCAGCAACGTACGGCGTCTCCACCACAGTACTGCGCCCACAATCAGGACGATCAGCACCACAATGGCGAGGACGCTCAGTACGGCTCCTGCGAACCACCCGGTCACCATGTCAGGCCACAGACCCGTGCGAGGCTTCACCCTCCAGAGTTGCGGCTCCTGCGGCAATCACCACACGGTTGTTGTCCACGGAGAAGAACCCGCCTTCAGCGCGGACGGTCACGGCTGACCCGTCGCCAGATTCCACCACGACCTCACCGTCGCCGAGAACGGCGAGCAGCGGGGTGTGACCGGGAAGGATCCCGATCTCCCCCTCGATGGTGCGTGCCGAAACCGAGCGTGCCGGTCCGGACCAGACGAACCGGTCCTCAGCGACGATCTCAACTTCGAGTTCGTTGGCAGCCATGAATCAGGATTCCTTCTGGATGCGTGCCCACTCGCGCTCGACGTCGTCCAGACCGCCAACGTTGTAGAAGGCCTGCTCTGCGACGTGATCCAGGTCGCCGTCGGCGATGGCTTTGAAGCCCTCGACGGTGTCCTTGATCGGCACAGTCGAACCTTCCACACCGGTGAACTGCTTGGCGGTGTAGGTGTTCTGCGACAGGAACTGCTCGATGCGACGTGCGCGTGAGACGACGATCTTGTCCTCTTCGGAGAGCTCGTCGACACCGAGAATCGCGATGATGTCCTGCAGTTCCTTGTTCTTCTGCAGGATCTGCTTCACACGGATGGCGGTGTCGTAGTGGTCCTGACCGACGTACTGCGGATCGAGGATACGCGAGGTCGAGGCCAGCGGATCCACGGCCGGGTACAGACCACGTGATGCCAGCGAACGGGTGAGGTTCGTGGTGGCGTCAAGGTGCGCGAACACGTTGGCCGGTGCCGGGTCGGTGTAGTCATCGGCGGGCACGTACACGGCCTGCATCGAGGTGATGGAGTGACCACGGGTCGAGGTGATGCGCTCCTGGAGCACACCCATCTCGTCGGCCAGGTTCGGCTGGTAACCCACAGCGGAAGGCATACGACCCAGCAGGGTGGATACCTCGGAACCGGCCTGCGAGAAACGGAAGATGTTGTCGATAAACAACAGCACGTCCTGCTTCTGCACGTCGCGGAAGTACTCCGCCATGGTCAGACCGGTCAGCGCCACGCGCAGACGCGTGCCTGGCGGCTCGTCCATCTGGCCGAACACCAGGGCGGTGTCCTTGAGCACGTTGGCTTCTTCCATCTCGACCCAGAGGTCGTTGCCCTCACGGGTACGCTCACCGACACCGGCGAACACGGAAGTACCGCCGAAGTTGCGGGCCACACGAGTGATCATTTCCTGGATGAGCACGGTCTTGCCCACACCGGCGCCGCCGAAGAGGCCGATCTTGCCACCCGAGATGTAAGGGGTGAGAAGGTCAATCACCTTGATGCCGGTTTCCAGCATCTCGGTGGAGCCCTCAAGGTCGGCGAAGTTCGGGGCGGGACGGTGAATCGGCCAGCGCTCATTGACTTCCAGGGTCGAGGTCTCCACGTCCAGGGCCTCGCCCAGCACGTTGAAGATGTGGCCCTTGACGACGTCGCCCACCGGCACCGAAATCGGAGCACCGGAATCGGTCACGGCAGCGCCGCGGACGAGGCCATCGGTCGACTGCAGCGAGATTGCGCGCACCAGGTTGTCACCCAGGTGCTGGGCGGTCTCGAAGGTGATCGTGCGGGTCTCGCCATTGACGGTCAGTTCAGCGGTCAGAGCGTTGTAGATCTCCGGCATAGCGTCGCTGGGGAATTCAGCGTCGATCACCGGACCAGTCACGCGGGCAATGCGCCCCACAGCGCCGGTGGCGGAACCGGTGCCGGATTCGTTAATGGTGGCAGTCATCTTTCTCACTTCGTTTGATGTGGATGGCGGTTGATGTGAGCTTCTCAGCCCGAAGCGTCAGGACGCGCTCAAAGCATCTGCACCCGCGATGAGCTCCGTGAGCTCCTGGGTGATGGATGCCTGACGAGCGTTGTTCATCAGCAGCGTGTATTCCTTGATCAGATCGGAGGCGTTGTCGCCGGCGGACTTCATCGCCCGCTGACGGTTCGCCAGTTCCGATGCGGCTGCCTGCAGCATGGCCGAGAAGATGCGCGACTCAATGTACTTCGGCAGCAGCGCATCCAGCACCTGGTCCGGATCCGGCTCGTACTGATAGAGCGGAAACAGCTCGGTCGTCTCGGTGACCTCCTCTTCGACTACTTCCAGGGGAAGGAGACGAACGACAGTGGGCACCTGCGTCACCAGCGAACGGAACTCGGTGAAGACCACGTGGATCTCATCGACTCCGCCCTCATCGGTGTCCTTGAGGAAGGCTTCGACCAGAGTCTCGCCGACTTCGCGAGCGACCTGGAACTCCGGGTTGTCCGTGTTGCCGGTCCACACCTGCTTGTACTCCCGGTTCCGGAAGTCGAAGTAGCTCTGTGCTTTCCGGCCCATCAGGTAGACCTCTGGCTCTTTGCCCTCTTCGTGCAGCTTCTCCAGCAGCCCTTCGGCGTGACGGAGAATGTTGGCCGAGTAGGCACCAGCCATGCCACGGTCGGAGGACATGATCAGCACGGCCGATCGACGTGGGTTGTCCACCTCGGAGGTGAGGACATGCTCGATGTCCTGCTGCGATGACACGGCCGAGACGGCACGCGTGATCGCGTTGGCGTAGGGCAACGACGCGCTCACGCGGGCACGAGCCTTGGTGATTCGAGACGTCGCGATGAGCTCCATCGCCTTGAAGATCTTCTGCATCGACGTGGTCGAATTGATCTTCTGGCGATACACCCGAATATCGGCTGCTCCCATGGTTGTCCTTTCCTTCGTCCAGTAGGGCGACGGCTAAGCCGTGTTGTGCTCGGCCGTCGCCATCCGGGCGTCAGCGCTTCTGCTTGACGATCTTCTCCTGGGTGACATTCTCGGCCTCGAGAGCGTCGTGCTCTTCGTGACCGGCATGCACCAGGTGATCATCGCCTTCGGCCAGGAAGTTCTTCTTGAAGGAAGCGATCTCGGTCTCGAGTGCTTCCAGGGCCGAGTCTTCCAGCTTGCCGGTGTCAGCGATAGACGCCAACACGAGATCCTTGCGACGCAGGTGATCCAGGAAGTCCCGCTCGAAACGCAACACGTCGGAGACCGGAACATCGTCGAGGTGGCCCTTTGAACCGGCCCAGATCGACACGACCTGCTCTTCCACCGGGTACGGGGTGTACTGCGGCTGCTTGAGCAGTTCCATCAGGCGCTCACCGCGAGCCAGCTGGCGACGGGTCGCCGGATCCAAATCGGAGGCGAACATGGAGAAGGCCTGCATGTCACGGTACTGAGCCAGATCCAGCTTCAAGGTACCGGAGACCTTCTTCATGGCCTTCACCTGAGCGGCACCGCCGACGCGAGACACCGAGATGCCGACGTCGACTGCGGGACGCTGGTTGGCGTTGAACAGATCGGACTGCAGGAAGATCTGACCGTCAGTGATCGAGATGACGTTGGTTGGAATGTAGGCCGAGACGTCATTCGCCTTAGTCTCGATGATCGGCAGACCGGTCATCGAGCCGCCGCCGAGATCGTCGGAGAGCTTCGCGCAACGCTCGAGCAACCGGGAGTGCAAGTAGAACACGTCGCCGGGGTACGCCTCGCGGCCCGGAGGACGACGCAGCAACAGCGAGACCGCACGGTAGGCCTCAGCCTGCTTCGACAGGTCGTCGAAGATGATCAGAACGTGCTTGCCACCGTACATCCAGTGCTGGCCGATGGCCGAGCCGGCGTAGGGTGCCAGGTACTTGAAACCAGCCGGGTCCGACGCGGGAGAGGCCACGATCGTGGTGTACTCCAGGGCGCCATGCTCCTCGAGGGTGGAGCGGACCGAGGCAATGGTGGAGGCCTTCTGGCCCACAGCGACGTACACGCAGCGAACCTGCTTGTTGACGTCACCGGACTCCCAGTTAGCCTTCTGGTTCAGGATGGTGTCGACAGCGATGGCGGTCTTGCCGGTCTGACGGTCACCGATGACCAACTGGCGCTGACCACGACCGACCGGGATCATGGCGTCGATGGCCTTCATACCGGTCTGCAGCGGCTCTTCCACCGACTTGCGCTCCGTCACGCCCGGGGCCTGTGTTTCCAGGGCACGACGCCCTTCGGCTTCGATGGGGCCCAGGTTGTCCAACGGTGCGCCGAGCGGATCAACCACGCGCCCCATGAATCCGTCGCCCACCGGCACAGAGAGAACCTCTCCGGTGCGGTGCACTTCCATGCCTTCTTCGATGCCCTGGAATTCACCCAGAACCACGACACCGATTTCTCGGGGGTCGAGGTTCTGAGCAAGTCCGAACACGCCGTTCTCGAACGTCAGCAGCTCGTTGGCCATGACGGAGGGCAAACCCTCGACACGGGCGATACCGTCTGCTGCGGAGACGACGTAGCCGACCTCGACACGCTCGGTGCCGGAGGGTTCGTACGACGCCGCGAAGTCGTTCAAGGCATTGCGGACATCATCAGCGTTGATGGTCAAGTCGGCCATCTGCAGTCCCTGCTCTCTTCAGTGGTGATCATCGTGGCTCACGATGACCGTAAATGTGTACTTGTTCGAGTGCCGGTCTTCAGCCGGCCATCTTCCGTTGCAAATCGTTCAGTCGGGAAGCGATCGAGGAGTCGACGACGTCGTCGCCGACCTGCACTCGAATACCACCGACCAGCTCGGGGTCGACGTCCACGTTGAGTGTGAGATCCCGGCCGAAAGCCGTGGAGAGTCCCCGCTCAAGACGCTCGAGCTGTGAAGCATCGAGCGGCCGCGCGACGGTAACATCAGCGATCCAGCGACGCTGGCGATCGGCAATCACGTTGGCGAAGCGGCGGACGAGCTCAACCGGCTTCGTTCCGCGAGAGTGCTCCGTTGCCTGACGCACCAGAAGCTGCGCTTCGGAGGTCGCCGTCGGCGTCAGGAGACGAACAGCGAGGTCGCCCCGCGCCGATGCCGCTGCCTGCTGCTCGGTCAACGCACGCTGCACGTCGTGGGAGGACTCGACGGCACTGCGGAAGCCCAGCAGCTCAGCTGCCAGCCTCTTCAATCCGTCCAGACCATCACGCTCGGCGGCGCTGGCGGCGACGATCACTGCCAGATGCTCCAAAGCGTCCCCGAGATCGCGTTCGTTAGACCATCGGGCAGCGACTGCTGCTTCGAGCACCTGACGAGTCGCGTCGCTGACATGAGCGCCGAAAACCTGAGTAACCAGAGCACGACGCTTGCCCGGTTCCCAGGTGGGATCCGTCAGCGACCGCCGCAATGAGCCGTTGTCATCAATGACGGTCAGAGCTGCGAAGAGCTCCTTCGACACCTCGATGCCACCGGTCGACAGCGCCTGCTCAGCCTCGGTCTTGACCTGGGCCAATGAATCGCGTGATGCTCCAGCCATTACTCTGTTGCACCTGCACTCGAAGCGGAGGACTGTGCTGCCTGGTCGCGCTCAAGATCCTCCAGGAACCGGTCTACGACGCGGCGCGAACGCTCATCGTCGTCAAGTGATTCCCCGACGATCTTCGCGGCCAGCGAGCTGGCCAGCGTTCCGACCTCGGTGCGCAGTGAGGACACAGCCTGGTTGCGCTCCGCGGCGATCTGCACCGATGCCTGCTCGGTGATGCGCGATGCCTCTTCGGCGGCGCGATCCCGTGCCTCAGCAACGATCTGGGCAGCCTCAGTGCGAGCCTCCTCGCGAACCTGGCTTGCCTCAGTGCGAGCGTCCTGCAACTGCTGCTGATAATCAGCCTTCATTGCATTGGCCTCAGCCTGAGCGGCCTCGGCGCGCTCCAGTCCGCCCTCGATGGCATCGACGCGGTCCTGGTAGGACTTCTCAAGTGCCGGTACGACGAACTTGACCACGATGAACATCAGCACAGCGAAGCCGGTCGCCGTGACAAGCACTTCCCACCAGTTGGGAATCAGCGGGTTGGCGCCCTCGGCGGCTGCAATGACCATTTCAGACCTGATCATGAATCAACCATCCTTTAGGTGAATTTCCAGTCATGAGTGGCCGAGCGAACTCGACCGGGGATGGCCGTTGTGTCAGGCGCCGATAACGAAGGCGAACACCAGGCCAAGAATGGCCAGTGCTTCTGCCAGAGCGAAGCCCAGCAGTGCGATCGGCTGCAGGATGCGCTGCGCCTCGGGCTGACGAGCAACGCCGTTGATGTAAGCAGCGAAGATCAGACCCACGCCGATGGCGGAGCCGATGGATGCCAGGCCGTAGCCGATCATGTTCAGTGAACCGTGCAGTTCCATGGTGTTCCTTTCAAGATGCCGATGTTCGGCAGGTTGCGGAGGTATTCCCGGCGAAATCCGGAGGGTACCGGACCGAGAAGTTTTATAGGTGTTGGACTCACCTCATCGATCTGCAAGCAGACCGACAGAGCTTTTCAGTTGTGCCGAAGCCGAGCGGACCGTTTCGGGCTGCCTGGCTTCGAAGACTAGTGGTCGTTGGCCGCTAGCGCACCCTGAATGTAGATCGCAGTCAACAGGGTGAAGACGAAGGCCTGGAGATACATGATCAGCAGTTCCAGGAAGTACAGGGCCACAGAGCCGATCACCACGAGGACACCGGTGCCCTGCATGGCCAGGCTGCCCGACTCGGTGATCAAGTACGCGGCACCGGAACCGGCGAGCATCACGATCATGTGACCCGAAAGCATGGTCGCCATCAGACGCAGCGAGTGCGTCAGCGGACGGACAATGAAGTTCGAGATGATTTCCAGCGGCACCAGCAGCGGCAGAATCCAGCCGGGAACGCCGGAAGGAACAACAGCCAGCTTGAAGTACTTGACGCCGTGGTGGCGAACACCCACACCGATCCAGATGATGTAGACGATCACCGCCAGAGCATACGCAGCGCCGGCGTGCGAGAAGCTGGGCAGCTGTAAGAACGGAATCGCTCCGAAGAGGTTGTTCAACAGCACAAAGAAGAAGAGGCCGAAGAGCAGCGGCACCCAGGCCTTGAACTGCTTCTCCCCGATGATGTCTCGTGCAATGGAGTTGCGCACGAAGGCGTAGCCGGATTCAGCAATCCACTGAACCTTGCCGGGAACGAGGCTGGGCTTGCGCATCGCGATCATGAAGAACGCGGAGATGAGAATAACCGAGAGGACGATCATCAGCATCTGCTTGCCGAAGCCGGTACCCCATTCGGCTGCCCACGGAATGATTTCCGGAAGGTGGGTTTCGCTGATCGTGGGGGCGGAGAAGCCACCGTCGGTGGTGGAGCTGGCGAGCAGGAGCGGAAGCACGCTTTTCCTCTCTACAGTCTTCGCTACTGCATCCCCAAAAATGAGCAGGAGGTAGCGAACAAGCTGGCACGGATGAACCAAAGCCTCGACGATGTCGTATTTGATCCTCGTTCACCCTACCAAACACCAGGGCCCTGTGCTGTCTTGAGACCAGTTAAGCAAGGAAGATTTTCCTATTTGCTTCTGATCTGAAGGTTCTCAGAGGACGCCAATGAATCCAGTGGACTCGCGCGGTGTGCGGGAGAAGGGGAAACTCTCGTCGAGGACCATGAAGGTCCTTTTCTACACATTGTAGAGCTGATGGCGCGTTCGCGCGAATGCAAGCACCTCGCCGGCCTGCCAGAGCACGATCGCGACGATCGCGGCGATGGCCGCAGGCAGCGTCTCGAGCCATGCGGGCGCCGGAATCACCGTGAGCGCCAGCCCGAAGAGGACGATCTTGAGGATGAAGATCCCCATGGCCAGGGGAATCGCAGCATCGCGGTTCCGGCGCCAGACCAGGGCGATCGCGATGATGGTCAGGGCCGAGAGCACTACGACCGCCAACCCGGCCACCGCAACCGACGCCACCGCGGCCGCGCCGTCGAGGAACGCGAAGACCACAGCCGTGATGACCAGGCCGCCCAAGCTCCAGAACGTGGCGTCACGCAGGATTCCCCACCAGCCGTGCTTATTGTCCTTCACGAGTCATCCTCTGCTGGTCGATCGTCTGAAGTGATCCGGTCTCGGTTTTCAGCGCCTGAGCCCTCTTCGCCGCCCGTGCCGCACGGATCTGGCGCAGACGTCGGTAGTAGAGCTGACGCGCGATCCAAGGCCAGAGGGTGAGCACCAGCATCGCAAGCAGCGATACTCCGATGACGATGAGCACCACATCGGAGCGGAAGAAGTTCAGAGCCACCACCCCGTAGGCCACCACGAACGCCCAGAGATAGAGCAGAAGCACCGCCTGTCGATGGGTGTATCCGCCGTCGACAAGCTTGTGGTGAATGTGTCCGCGGTCTGCGGAAAAGGGACTGCTGCGTCGCGCTGTGCGCCGGATGACGGCCATGAGCAGGTCCAACAAGGGCAGGATCATCACCGCGAGCGGCAGCAGGATCGGCATATACGCCGGCACGTTGCGGAATCTGAAGCCAGCCATTGCTCCGACGTCGGCTGTGACGGCGACGGCGGCGGTGGCCATCAGTAGGCCGATGAGCAGGGCGCCGACCTCGCCCATGAAGATGCGGGCGGGTTGAAAGTTGTGCGGCAGGAATCCGGCGCATGCACCCACCAACAGGGCCATGAGCATGGTGGCCATGTTCGAGTAATCGTAGGCGTTGATGGTGCGGGTGAGCAGGTAGCTGTAGAGGAAGAACGCCGATCCCCCGATGACCGCGACGCCGGCGGCCAGACCATCGAGTCCGTCGATGAAGTTGAAGGCGTTCATCGTCAACACCACGACGAAGACGGTAAGAATGATCTGCGCGGCCTCGCTACCGACCGGGATCCAGCCGACCGGCATGGCTTCCACTCGAATGCCACCCAAAGCAACCATCATTCCGGCACTGATCTGCCCGGCGAGTTTCATGGTCCAGTGCAGGTCCCAGAGGTCGTCGGCGACGCCGACGACGATGATGATCAGCAGGGCCACCAGCAGCCCGCGGACCGGGTCGGGGTTCATGAAGATCCCGTCGAGGAACGGGATGGTTCCAGCGATACACAGTCCGCCGAGGACGGCGGCGACCATGGCCACTCCCCCGAGCTTGGGGATCGGTTCGCGGTGCATGTCGCGTTTGCGGCGCGGGGTGTATACCCGGCCGCGCACGCCGATCACACGCACGGCGGGAGTGATGACGAAGCTGATCAGCCCCGCCATCAGCATCAGGAGGAGATAGACCTTCATGCGTGAGGAGCACCCTGGTCGTCGGTGGAGGGCTGCTCGTCATCGAGGTCCAACACCTCGGGGACCACCTTCCGGATCTCCTCGATGCTGATCGCCCCGGAACGGACGACTCGGGGCGGAACCACGGTGCAATCGATGATGGTTGAGGAAGCGGAGTCAGAACGGTTTCCCCCGTCGAGATAGACCTCGACGGCTTCCCCGAGCGCGTCGCGCGCTTCGAGCGCGGTGTGTGCGGCGGGCTGGGCGTGCCGATTCGCCGAGGACACGGCCAGGGGGCCGGTCTGCTCGAGCAGGGCTCGGGCAATTTCGTCGTCGGGAACGCGCAACGCGACCGTCCCGCGAGTCTCCCCCAAGTCCCAGGTCAAGGAGGGCTGAGCCACGACGATCAGGGTCAGCCCACCCGGCCAGAAAGCGTCGGCCAGCGCCCGCGTCTGCTCAGAGACGTCCATGGCGAGACCGTCCAGGACCCGAGGATGGGCCATGAGCACTGGCGGAGGCATGGTACGTCCGCGACCCTTGGCCGCGAGGAGAACGGCGACGGCCTGCGGTGAGAAGGCGTCGGCTCCGATGCCGTATACCGTGTCGGTGGGAAGCACCACGCACCCTCTGCGGCCCACGGCGTCGACGGCGGCGGCGATGCCTTCGGATCGGGTGGTCTCATCGGTGCAGTCATACAGCTCGCTCACGGCTCTATTCTTGCACCTCCGGGGCCTCTGGGCGTGGAGCGTCGGCGTCGGAACGCACGGCGGAAAGGAATCGGGGCCGGTCGGCGAGGTCGTGGTGGACGGTCACCTCACGCCAGGATCCTGTGGAGTCGAGGGTGTCGACCAGCAAGGAACCGTGTGTTTCGTCGTGCTCCATCATGAACAGTCCCCCGGGGCGCAGTAGTCGTGCTGCGGAGGCGGCGATCTGCAACGGGATGCGTGTGCCGTCGCCGCTGCCGCCGTAGAGCGCCAGTGCAGGGTCAGCTTGGGCCTCCTGCTGGGTGACCGGTTGGTCTTCGGGGACGTAGGGCGGGTTACTGACCACCACGTCCGCTGAACCCAGCAGGCAGTGAAGTGCGGGGATCGTCTCGGGGCGTGTGGCATCACCCAGATGCAGTTCGACGTCCCAGTTCTCTAGGTTTCGCTGCGCCAAGGCGTGGGCACCCGCGTCGATCTCGACCGCGTGAATTCGAAATGGTCCCAGACCCTCGAACGAGCGCATACCGAATGCGAGGGCCGCGGCCAGCGCGCCGGTGCCGGTGCACAGGTCGATCACGCTCAGGCAGTCTCCGGGGGGCACCCTTCTCAACCGATTCAGTGCTTCGTCGGCAAGCAGCTCTGTCTCAGGGCGCGGGATGAAGACACCGGGAGCGACACGGATCTCCACTCCCCCGAAATCCACACTGCCCAGGATCAGCTGCAACGGGATTCGCTGCTCGCGCTGGGCCAGCAGATCCTCGATGTGTGCCGACTCGGCCGCAGTGGGATCGCGGCCCAGCGCCACCAGCACGTCGAGGCGACCGGGAGACACGTTCAGAGCATGCGAGAGCAGGATCCGGGCGTCATGACGCGCTGATTCCACTCCGGCGGCGTGCAGCCGCGCGGTCGCGTCGCGCAACTGCGCGGCGAGGTCACTCACCGATCGCGGCCAGCCGGTCGGCTTCGTCCATCTGGATGCAGGATTCGATGACCGGTCCGAGTCCGCCGTCTAGCACATGGTCCAGGTTGTAGGCCTTGTATCCGGTGCGATGATCGGCGATGCGGTTCTCCGGGTAGTTATAGGTTCGGATCCGCTCCGATCGATCCATGGTCCGCACCTGGGAGGCGCGGGTGGCGGCGTTCTCGGCGTCGATCTGCTCCTGCTGGTGGGCCAGCAGTCGGGACCGCAGCACGCGCATCGCTGCCTCGCGGTTCTGAATCTGCGATTTCTCATTCTGCATCGACACCACGATCCCGGTGGGGACGTGGGTGATGCGCACCGCGGAGTCGGTGGTGTTCACCGACTGGCCGCCCGGGCCAGAGGAACGGTAGACGTCGATCTTGAGGTCGTTCTGGCTGATGTCGATCTCATCTGGGGCATCCACCTCGGGGAACACCAGCACGCCGGCGGCCGAGGTGTGGATGCGTCCCTGGGACTCGGTCACGGGAACGCGCTGCACGCGGTGCACCCCGCCCTCGAACTTCAGGTGAGCGTAAACTCCCTCTGCCGGGTCGGTGGCGTTGCCCTTCACTGCGACGTGAACATCTTTGAAGCCGCCCAGGTCAGACTCAGTCGAGGAGATGATCTCCGTCTTCCAGCCCTTGGACTCGGCGAAGCGCAGATACATTCTCAGCAGGTCTCCGGCGAAGAGCGCTGCCTCCTCGCCGCCCTCACCGCCCTTGATCTCGAGGATAGCGTCGCGGGCATCGTCCGGGTCGCGTGGGATGAGCAGCCTGCGTAGGCGTTCCTCGGCCTCGTCGCGCAGTTCCTGCAGCCGGGGAACCTCAGCGGCGAATTCCTCGTCGTCGGCGGCGAGTTCCTGCGCGGTCTCGAGGTCGTCTTTGAGCTGGTGCCACCGGTGGTGCGCTGCCACGATGCCGTTGAGCTCGGCGAAGCGTCGCCCGAGCTTGCGGGAGCGCGCCTGATCGGCGTGCACCTCGGGGTCGGCGAGGGCCGCGGTGATCTCGGCGTGCTCTTCAAGGAGCGAGTCGACGGATTCGAACATCCTGGATTCCTTCGATGGTCTAATGCAGACAACAAGCCTACGGGTGGCGGATACACAGAGACCACCGCGCCTTTCACGCGGTGTGCGTGAAAGGCGCGGTGGTCATCGTGGTGCTAGTCGTCGCCTTTGGAGCCCAGCGTCGTCTTGGAGACGAGCATCAGGAACTCGGCGTTGGACTGCGTGTCCTTGAGCTTGTGCGTGAGCGTCTCCAGGGCCTGCTGAGTGTCCAGACCGGAAAGCACACGGCGCAGCTTCCACATGATCTTGATCTCCTCGGAGGAGAGCAGGTTCTCTTCGCGCCGGGTGCCGGAGGCATTGACGTCGACTGCGGGGAAGATCCGGCGCTCGGCAAGCTGACGGGACAGACGCAGTTCCATGTTGCCGGTGCCCTTGAACTCCTCGAAGATCACCTCGTCCATGCGGGATCCGGTCTCCACCAAGGCGGTGGCGAGGATGGTCAGTGAACCGCCATTCTCAATGTTGCGTGCCGCACCGAAGAAGCGCTTCGGCGGGTACAGTGCGGACGAATCCACACCACCGGAGAGGATACGGCCTGAGGCGGGGGCCGCCAGGTTGTAGGCACGACCCAGACGCGTCATCGAATCCAGCAGCACCACGACGTCGTGCCCCATCTCGACCAGGCGCTTGGCGCGCTCGATGGCCAACTCGGCGACCGTGGTGTGGTCCTCAGCCGGACGGTCGAAGGTGGAAGCGATGACTTCGCCGCGCACGGAGCGCTGCATGTCGGTGACTTCCTCGGGACGCTCGTCCACGAGGACCATCATCAGCTTCACCTCGGGGTTGTTCGTGGTGATGGCGTTGGCGATGGACTGCAGCACCATGGTCTTGCCGGCCTTCGGCGGCGAGACGATCAGACCACGCTGGCCCTTGCCGATCGGCGAGACCAGGTCGATGATGCGCGGCCCCATGGCCTTCGGGTCGGTCTCCAGGCGCAGGCGCTCCTGCGGGTACAGCGGCACCAGCTTCGAGAACTCGACGCGAGCGCCGGTCTCGCCAGCGGGATTGCCGTTCACGCTGTCCAGCTTGACCAGTGCGTTGAACTTCTGCCGGTTGCTGCCCTTGCCGCCTCCGGAGAATTCTTCGCCTTCGCGGGGAGCCCGGATGGCGCCGACCACAGCGTCGCCCTTGCGCAGTCCGTACTTCTTGACGAAGGACAGG
Organism: Micrococcaceae bacterium; assembly: GCA_052084925.1. Lineage (GTDB taxonomy): Bacteria > Actinomycetota > Actinomycetes > Actinomycetales > Micrococcaceae > CmP2. Next base: position 89,174 of record JBQDEV010000006.1, on the reverse strand, counting down.
GAGACGTAGACGTCCTTGGGGCCGGGCAGGTACCCGGAGGTGCGGACGAACGCGTAGTTGTCGAGGACATCCAGGATGCCGGCCACGGGGACGAGCACGTCGTCCTCGCTCAGCTCGGTCTCGTCGACCTCGGGGCCACCGCGGCGGTTATTGCGGCGGTTATTGCGATCATTACGATCGTTGCGATTGCGGTTGCGCCGGTTGCGGCGCGATCCGCGATCATTGCGATCGTCGTCGCCGTCCTGATCCCGGTTGTCCCGGTTCCCGCGCTGATCGCGGTTGTCGTTGTCCCGGCTGTTGTCCTTCGAATCCTTGTTGTCGCGGTTATCGCGGTTATCGCGGTTATCGCGATTGTCACGGTTATCCCGTCCGCCACGATTGTCCCGGCCGCCGCGGCCACCCTCGCGTCGCCCGTCGTCCTGACGGTCGCTCTTCTGGGCGCGGTCGGAGTTCTCAGACTCGGACTGATCCGACTGCTGATTCTGTTGGGCGTCCGTGCGCTCGCCGGCCCTCTTGTCGTCACGTCCGCCACGGCCCCGACCGCCGCGAGAACGACGGCGGTTGCCGTCCTGCTCGTCCTGGGAGTCGGAGTCCTGTGCGGGCTGGCCCTGGTCGGCGCTCTTCTCGGAGGTGTGCACCGCGGCGTCCTGGCCGCCGGACGTCTGCTCACCGGAGCCCTGCGCATCGGCACGGCGCGAACGCGACCGACGCGCGGGAGCGGCAGCGGCATCGTCGCCGGTCGATGCCGTGGCGTCGTCGGTCTTCTTCGCTGGCTTCTCGGGCGAGCTGGACTCGGAGCCCCGGCTGGCCGCGGCACCGCCGCGCTGGTGGTTGGAGATGGCAGCGACCAGGTCGGCCTTGCGCATCCGTGAGCCGCCGGTGATTCCCAGCTGCGAGGCTAGTGCCTGCAACTGTGCCAGCTTCAGGCCGGCAAGTCCGCCACCGGCGGAAGTCGTGTTTTCTTTGGTATCGGTCACGAAGGTTCCTTCTCCCTCGTCAGGCAGGGCGCGCTGACAGAATGGCGTCCTGCTGGTGTGCATTCGCGTTCGTGGCACAACTGTGCGCACGATGGCGCGAACGAATGTGCATGTTCATTCCCATGAAAGGGCTACTTCTGGCACGTGCCCGTGCCAACCAAATGTCGCACAGTGATCTGCGTCATCATCTGGGGAACTACCTCAAGAAGTGAGGAGGTGATCCGCAACAAGAAAGGAAGCGTGGCTTCCTCAGCGGAACACTTCTACTCTAGCACCTTCTGTGGCGACCGGCAGAATCTCCACCGTCCACCGCTGTGTCGCCTCGCGCAAGCGGGACTGGATCGACTCGCGCACGGTCGTGGCCTCGGCCTCGGTGCGCGCCAGTGCCATCACGGTGGGACCGGCTCCGGAGACAACCGCCGCGACGCCGTCGGCGCGCAGGGAATTCATCAGGGCCAGTGATTCCGGCATCGCAGGCTCGCGGTAGTCCTGATGCAGCAGATCACGGGTGGCAGGCAGCAGCGTGTCGGGGTCCTGAGACAGGGCGTGCGTCAGCAGCGCTGCGCGTCCCGAATTAGCGGCAGCGACCGCATGGTCGACCTGGGTGGGCAGCAGACCGCGGGCCGTCTCGGTACTCAGCGGGTGCTCGGGAATGGCCACCACCGGCGTGATGGAGGCGTGCGGGGTGATGCGCACGCTGCGGTACTTCTCCTCGGCATCCGCCCAGGACACGGCCAGTCCGCCGGTCAGTGCCGGTGCCACATTGTCGGGGTGACCTTCCAGGCGTGCGGTATGTTGCAGGAGCTCCTCAGCGGTGGCCTGCTCGCTTTCGGGCAGCAACGCATTAGCGATGAGAATCGCCGTGACATAGGCGGCAGCAGAGGACCCCAGACCACGAGAATGCGGGATGCGGTTGCGCGCGGTGAGGACCAGCCCCGGAGCGTCCCAGCCGTGCCGTGCCAGATGGGTGCGCACCTGGGAGATCACCAAGTGCCGGCCATCGGTGGGCAGCGTGGCTGCTCCCTCACCGCTGACCTCGGCGCGGAATCCGTACTCCACGGTACGGGCCTCGACGTCGTCGAACAGGCTCAGCGCCAGACCCATGGAGTCGAACCCGGGCCCGAGGTTAGCGGAGGTGGCCGGTACACGCACGGTCACCCGGATGCCGGGATCGAGGGTGCGCAGTCGCGGCATCACAGTCCCAGGGCTTCGGCGACGGAAACGACGTCGAAGGGCACCTGCTGCGGGGCGATGTCGGAACCGTCGGCGTTCTTCAGCGCCCACTGGGGATCTTTCAGCCCGTGACCGGTCACGGTGATCACCCAGCGCTTGCCAGCGGGGACATGGCCCAGCCCGTGGTGCTTGATCAGTCCGGCGACACCGGCGGCGGAGGCGGGCTCCACGAACACGCCTTCCTTGGACGAGAGCCAGCGGTGGGCGTCGAGGATCTCCTCATCGGTGACGGAGTCGATCTGGCCGCCGGAGGCATCTCGCGCGGCTTCGGCCTGTTCCCAGGAAGCGGGGTTGCCGATGCGGATGGCGGTGGCAACCGTCTCCGGCTCGGTCACGGGGTGGCCCTTGACGATGGGAGCGGCGCCTTCGGCCTGGAAACCCCACATGATGGGAGTCTTAGTGGCCACGGCCGGCAGTTCCTCGTCGGAGGTGCCCGGATGCGGGTTCACATAAGGGGCGGCGTACTCCTGGTAGCCCTTCCAATACGCGGTGATGTTGCCCGCATTGCCCACCGGCAGCAGGTGGTAGTCGGGGGCATCGCCGAGGAAGTCCACCACTTCGAAGGCACCGGTCTTCTGGCCCTCGATGCGCGCGGGGTTCACGGAGTTCACCAGGAACACCGGGTAGTTCTCGGAGAGCTTGCGTGCGACCTCGAGGCAGTTGTCGAAGTTGCCGTCGACCTGGAGCAGCTCGGCCCCGTGGGCGATGGCCTGGGAGAGCTTGCCCAGAGCGATCTTGCCGTCCGGAACCAGTACCGCGCAGGTCAGGCCGGCCTGGGTGGCGTAGGCTGCCGCGGAGGCGGAGGTGTTGCCGGTGGAGGCGCAGACCACGGCTTTGGCGCCCTGCTCGACGGCCGCGGTGATGGCCATCGTCATGCCGCGGTCTTTGAAGGACCCGGTCGGGTTCATGCCTTCGAACTTGAGCCAGACCTCCCCTTCGACGAGTGCGGAGAGCTTCGGAGCCTCGATGAGCGGGGTGCCGCCCTCGCCGAGGGTCACCACGCGGGTGTTCTCGGTGACTGGCAGGCGTTCGCTGTATTCGTGGATGACTCCACGCCACTGGTGTGCCACGGTTGATCAGTTTCCTTCCACGCGCAGGACGGAGGTCACGGCAGAGACCACGTCCAGCTCTTCGATGGCGGCGACCGTATCGGCCAGCCGCTGTTCCAATCCTCGGTGAGTGATGAACCGCAGCACTGCCTGCGGGGTCTCCCCTGCTGCTTCGGCTCGTTCGGCCTCGAGCGGGGTCTGCTCGGCGGGGGCCTGCTGCATGGTCTCGATGGAGACGCCGTGCTCGGCGAACAGGCTGGCCACGGTGGCCAGCACGCCGGGCTGATCGGCGGCGTGCACCACGATCATGTAGCTGGTGCTGGTGCGCCCGATCTCGAGCGCGGGCAGGCTCGTCTTCGGCGTGTGCGTCCGTCCTGGTCCGCCGCGGCGCAGACGCTTGGCGATGGAGACGACGTCGCCCATGACCGCGCTCGCGGTGGCCGCACCGCCGGCGCCTGCCCCGTAGAACATCAGCTGTCCGGCGTTCTCGGCCTCGACGAAGACGGCGTTGTAGGCGCCGCGCACCGCGGCCAGCGGGTGCTCGCGGGGCAACAGGGTCGGGTGCACGCGCAGTACGACTCCGTCGTCGCCATTGGTCGTGACGCGTTCGGCGATGGCCAGCAGTTTGATCACGAACCCGGCTGCGGAGGCGGCCTCGTTGTCCTCCGCGGTGATGGTGGTGATGCCCTGGCAGTCGACCTGATCGATGTCGAATGGTGCTTGGAAGGCCAGGGAAGCGAGGATGGCGACCTTCGCGGCGGCGTCATGACCGGCGATGTCAGCGGTCGGGTCGGCTTCCGCGTAGCCGAGGCGCTGGGCCTCGGCGAGGGCGTCGCCGAAGGTGATCCCGGTGGTGTCCATCTGGTCGAGGATGTAGTTGGTGGTGCCGTTAGCGATGCCCATGATGCGGGTCACGCGATCGCCCGACAGCGAATCCCGCAGGGGTCGCAGAATCGGGATCGCACCGCACACGGAGGCCTCGAAGCTGAGCTGGACGCCCTTGTCTGCGGCGGCGGTGAACAGCTCGGTGCCGTGCGTGGCCAGCAGCGCCTTGTTGCCGGTCACCACGGAGGCACCGCGGTCGATGGCGCTCAGGATCAGCTCGCGCGCCGGGTCGATCCCGCCCATGAGCTCGATGACAATGTCGGCCCGGGAGATCAGCTCGTCGGCGTCGGTGGTGTAGAGCTCGGCCGGTAGCGGGTAGTCACGCTGCGCCGAGGTGTTGCGGACGAAAACTCCGGAAAGATTGAGCCGGGCTCCAATGCGCGCGGTGAGCAGGTCGGCGTCTTCGGTCAGAATCCGGGCGACCTGGGACCCGACGGTTCCGCCGCCGAGCAGCGCGACGTTGAGCACGGGGGTGTCTTGGTGGGAGACGGTGGTCATGATCCTCCGGGGTCGGTCGTGGTTTGGGTGGGTGCTGTCTCGTCGCCGAGGCCGACTTCGCGGGCGAAGAGGTCTTCCTCGGTCTCGCGGCGAATGATCAGTCTGGGCGTTCCCTGCGTCACCGCCACGATGGCGGGCCGGGGAAGCATGTTGTAGTTCGAGCTCATCACGTGGGTGTAGGCGCCGGTGGCGGGTACGGCCAGCAGATCACCGCGGCCGACGTCCTCGGGCAGGTAGCCATCACGGACCACGATGTCGCCCGACTCGCAGTGCTTGCCCACCACCCGGGACAGGGTGGGCTCGGCGGCGGAGACGCGCGAGGCGAGCACGGCGGTGTAGTCGGCGTCGTAGAGCACCGGACGGGGGTTATCGCTCATTCCGCCGTCGACCGCGACATAGCGTCGAGCATGGTCGTCGTCGACCTGCACGGATTTCGTCACACCCACGGTGTACAGGGTGAATCCGGCTGGACCTGAGATCGCGCGGCCGGGTTCGATAGACACCCGCGGGCAGTCGATGCCCAGCCGATCCACCACCTCGGTCATGAGGGCGGCCAGGGTCTGGGCGATCTCCTCCGGATGCCGGGGTGTATCAGCTGGTGTGTAGGCGATGCCGTGCCCGCCGCCCAAGTCCAGTTCTTCCACGACGATGCCCGCGTCGCGACGGATCTCGGCAATGAAGGTCAGCAGTTTCTCGGCGGCCGCACCGAATCCGGCGGCCTCGAAAATCTGCGATCCGATGTGGCAATGCAGCCCGAGGAATTCGATCGACTCGGCGGAGTGAGCGAAGTGTACGGCCTCGAGTGCCGGTGAGGCCCCGCCCTGACGTGCGGGGGCGAGAGAGAGACCGAATTTCTGGTCTTCATGCGCGGTGGCGATGTAGTCGTGGGTGTGGGCGTGCACTCCCGGAGTGAGGCGCAGCATCACCGGAGCACGGCGCCCGGTGGCCTCAGCCAGTTCTGCGACCCGTCGCAGCTCATCGAGTGAGTCGACGACGATCCTGCCGACACCGACGTTGAGGGCACGCAGGATCTCAGCGTCGGACTTGTTGTTCCCGTGCAGTCCGATCTCGGCCGGGGCGACTCCGCCGCGCAACGCGATCGCCAGTTCTCCGCCGGAGGCGGTGTCAACGCGCAGGCCCTCTTCGGCGGCCCAGCGGGCCACCTCGACGGTGAGCAGCGATTTAGAGGCGTAGTAGACATCCACCCCGCCGCAGAGATCCTCGAACGCTGCGCTGAAAGCATGGCGGAAGGAACGGGCACGACTGCGGAAGTCATCCTCATCGAGCACGAGCAGTGGTGTGCCAAATTCCTCGGCCAACTGGTCGACGGGCACGCCCTGAACGGTGGTCACACCGTCCTGGCGACGCTCAACGCCCGCGGCCCACAGCACGGAATCGAGGCGATGGGCGTCCTCGGGGGTCTCCGGGTAAGGCAGCCAGGCCGGCGCAAGGTCCGAGCGCCCCATCACATCTTCTCCGGTGCGTCGACGCCCAGCAGGCCCAGGCCGTTGGCCAGCACCTGGCTGGTGGCATCATTGAGCCACAGCCGGGCCACGTTCACCGGGCCGGGCTGATCACCCTGCAGCGGGCTGATCCGGCAGGCGGCGTACCAGGAGTGGTACGCCCCGGCGATGACCTCGAGATGACGGGCCACGCGGTGGGGTTCGCGCATGGAGGCCGCCATGGCCACGATGGAGGGGAATTCCCCGAGCCGGGCCAACAGCGCCGATTCCGTCTCGTGGGTCAACGTCGTCGCGTCGAAGTCGTACAGCTCACGGGTGATGTCATGCGCCTCAGCGGTGCGTGTGGCGTTGCGCGAGCGCGCATGGGCGTACTGCACGTAGTAGACGGGGTTGTCGTTGGACCGCGAACGCAGTAGCTCCGGATCGATCGCCATGGGCGAGTCGGCGGGGAATCGCGCCAGGGAGTACCGCAGAGCGTCCTTGCCCAGCCACTCGATGAGGTCCTTGAGCTCGATGATGTTGCCGGCGCGCTTGGAGAGCTTCGCTCCGTTGACGGAGATCAGCTGGCCAATGAGGATCTCAATGTTCTCCGCCGGATCGTCACCGGCACATGCGGAGATGGCCTTGAGTCGGCCCACGTAGCCGTGGTGGTCGGCGCCGAGCAGGTAGATCTTCCGGTCGAAGCCGCGGTCCTTCTTGGACAGGTAGTAGGCGGCATCCGCGGCGAAATAAGTGGGCTCCCCGTTGGCGCGGATCAGCACCCGGTCTTTGTCGTCGCCGAAGTCGGTGGTGCGCAGCCACACGGCGTCGTCCTGGTCCATGATGTGGCCCTGCTCGCGCAGCCTGTCCACCGCGGTGCCGATGGCGCCCGAGGTGTGCAGTTCGGTCTCCGAGAACCACACGTCGAAATCGACGCCGAAGTCGTCGAGGGTCGATTCAATGTCGGCCAGCTGCAGCCGGTAAGCGTGCTCGCGTAGCACTGGCAGCGCGTCGCTCTCCGTGAGCTCGCGCACGTCGGGGTGCTCGGCGACGATGGTGTCGGCAAGGTCCTGGACGTACTGTCCGGGGTAGCCACCCTCGGGCACGGGGTTGCCATGTAGGCGGGCATAGACGGAGGCGGCGAAGGTGTTCATCTGGCTGCCGGCATCGTTGATGTAGTACTCGGTGCTCAGCGTCGCCCCTGACGCGCGTAGCAGTCGGGCGATGGCATCTCCCAGGGCGGCCCAGCGGGTATGGCCGATGTGCAGCGGTCCGGTGGGGTTGGCGGAGACGAACTCCATATTCACGGTCTCACCGCGCAGGGTGTCATTCGTGCCGAAGGTCTCCCCGGCCTCAACGATGGTGCGGGCCAGCTGTCCGGCGGCACCTGCGGCGAGGGTGATGTTAATGAAGCCCGGACCGGCGATGTCCACCGATTCGATGCCCTCGCGCTCCGTGAGCCGCTGGGCCAGTGCAGCGGCGAAGTCCCGCGGGTTCATTCCGGCGCGCTTGCCCAGCTGCAGTGCGATGTTCGTGGCCCAGTCGCCGTGGTCGCGGTTCTTGGGTCGCTCAACCTTGACGGATGCGGGGACATCGACGTCGATGTCCCCGGTGGAAACGGCATCTTGCAGGCAGGCCACGATCACTGCGGAAAGTTCTTCTGGAGTCACCCGCACCAGTCTAGTCACCCGAAGCGTTTTCGCGGCACTTCGCGACACCCCGTGACTCCCTTTTCTGCTTGAGCCCATGTCCCCTCGTCTGCAACGCAGACGAAAGTGCGATAGAGTATTCAGGTCCCACCAGGACCCCCGCCTCCATAGCTCAGGGGATAGAGCGTCTGCCTCCGGAGCAGAAGGCCGTAGGTTCGAATCCTACTGGGGGCACCACCCTTCCTCCCCTGCGAGTTCTCGCACCCGGAGACGACCCGCAGTAGGCTGTGATCATGGCCACTTCGGTTTCCGGTACCAGTACCTCCCGCATCGTGGACGCCTCGAGTGTGTCCTGGGACGACTGGGTCGCGGCCCTCGACCGACAGGCAGCCCGAGAGAAGCCCCACGCCGAAATCGCCCGACTCACCGAACAGCTGATCCTGGGCCAGGTCTTTCAGGATCGCCTGCAGATCCCTGACGATGCGAAGATCCGCTCGAGCCCTGGCTGGTGGGCCCAAGGCATCACGGTGGCCTACGAGCAGCACATCGGTCGTCGTGTCCCGGGCCAGCGGGCCGATGGCACCTTCGAAGCCACCATCTCCAAGACCGTCCCCCGAGAACGCGCGGCTGTGATGGCACGACTCTTTGACGCCCTGACAGCTCAGGCGGCCCAGGGATTCGCGGGGGTGACGAGCAGTGATATCCCGCGGATCTCCTCAACCGAGAAGAGGGACAACTGGCGGGTGAAACTCGACGACGGCTCAGCCCTGCAGGTCAGCACCGAGCCACGACGCGCCGCCTCCGGTCAGGAGAAGACCGCCGTCGTGGTCACGTGCAGCAAACTGGCGAGCCCCGAAGCTGTCGGTTCGTGGAAGACCTATTGGAAAGACCTGCTGGACAACAGCGGCATTCTCGCTGGTGAAGCGCCCGGACGCTGAGTCAGTCGGTCACACGTGGCTGGGGCGGACGAGCACCGCGATCCCCAGACCCGTCAGCGCCGCACCGGAAATCGCCTCGGTACGACGCCGGAACGTCGGCGCGGCGAGGACTCGGCGGGCAGCCGTGAGGACCCCGAACAGGACGAGATACCACAGCGCCGCCATCGTCCAGAACAGCGCCGCAAGAATCACGTGTTGGGTCAGTGGCTCCAGGGGTGCCAGGGTGAACTGTGGGAAGAGGGCAAGGAAGAAGACCGCCACTTTGGGATTGAGCAGGTTACACAGCATCCCCTGCCTGAATCCTGTCGCGGCCGTCATTCTCGAGACGTTCACCACCGCGTCTGTCGATGCCGCGGTCAACCCGAGACGTGCTTCCCTGCGCTGGGCCCACCAGCTGCGGAAGCCCTGGACGCCCAGGTAGATCAGGTAGGCGCCACCGGCGATCTTGACCACCGTGAACACCGTCTGCGACGTCATCAGAATCACCGTGAGACCCAGGGCCGCCGCGAGCGCCAGGATCGCGTTTCCGAAGAGCACCCCCGTGATGGTCCAGAACGCGCCCGATCGGCCGGCTTTGACCGTGTTCTTGAAGACCAGGAGCATGTCTGGTCCGGGCACGACGATGATCACGGCGGCGGCGAGGGCAAAAGCCACAAGTTGCTCCATCATCTGCGAACAGCACCTTTCTCGCCGTTACCGAAGCCTGCCTTCATGACAGTCAGATCTGTAGCCTAGTCCAGAGCAGAACGTTGTCTCACACGACGTACTTTCCATGACTCTCCAGGAGGGCTTCACATGATTTTTCGAACGCAGAATCCGGCAACCGGTGAGATCGAGAAGGAGTTCGACACCGCCACGGACCACCAGATCGAGCAGGCGCTCGCCACCACCGACCAGGCCTATCGTGAGTGGTCGGCTCGTCCCATGTCCGAACGCGGCACCATCCTCCAGCGCGTTGCTGATCTCTTCGACGAGCGAGCCGAAGAGCTCGCCGCCATCGCCACCCGTGAGATGGGCAAGCCCCTGCGCGAGGCGATCGGCGAGGTCAAGTACGTCGCCCAGATCTTCCGCTACTACGCCACGGAGGGCGAGGAACTCAGCAAGGACCAGGAGCTGCGCAATATCGACGGCACCCGGTGTCTGATTCAGCGTCGCCCGGTCGGCGGGCTGCTAGGGATCATGCCCTGGAACTTCCCCTACTACCAGGTGGCACGCTTCGCCGCGCCGAACCTGATGCTCGGCAACACCATCATCCTCAAGCACGCGGAGATCTGCGCGGCCTCGGCCCTGGCCATCGCCGCGTTGCTGAAAGAAGCCGGGGTTCCCGAGGGCGTCTACCAGAACGTCTTCGCCACGCACGAGCAGGTCTCCACGATCATCGCCGCTCCGCAGATCCAGGGCGTTTCCCTGACGGGCTCCGAACGGGCTGGGGCGATCGTGGCCGAGCAGGCCGGTCGTCATCTGAAGAAGGTCGTGCTCGAGCTGGGCGGTTCTGATCCCTACATCATCCTCAGCTCTGACGACGTGGCGAAGTCCGCAAAGACCGCACTACGCACGCGGCTCTCCAACTCCGGGCAGGCCTGCACCTCCAACAAGCGGATGATCGTGATGGAGGACATCTATGACGAGTTCGTCGAGGCGCTCGTCTCCGAGGCCCAGACCCTGGCTGCCGGTGATCCGGCGGCCTCGGAGCGCGGCACCTACGCCCCGGTGTCCTCCGAGTCCGCGGCCCAAGGACTCATCGAGCAGATCACCGATGCAGCCCAGAACGGCGCAACGATCCGCGTGGGCGGCCAACGTGCCGAACGCGACGGCTTCTACGTGGAGCCGACGGTGATCACCGATATCACGCCGGCCGCGAGGGCCTATCAGGAGGAGCTCTTCGGTCCCGTGGCGATGGTCTATAAGGTCGCCTCCGAGCAGGAGGCACTGGCCCTGGCCAACGATTCCGCCTACGGATTGGGCGGTTCTGTGTTCTCCACCGATGTCGCGCAGGCGACCCGCCTCGCCGAGCAGCTGGAAGTGGGCATGTCTCACGTGAACGGTTACAACACCTCGGGCGCTGATCTGCCCTTCGGCGGAGTGAAACGCTCCGGTTACGGACGTGAGCTCGGCCCCCTGGGCATGGACGAGTTCGTGAACAAGCGGTTGTTCACCATCCGCGAATCCTGACCTGCCCTCCCCCTGCGGCGCACACCCAGCGCCGCGGGAGAGCAGACGAATCCGGCCCGGTCGATGCCATGCTGCACAGGCAGCGCATCGACCGGGCCGGAGTTCGATCGCAGCGAGGTCGCGGGTTCGCCGAATCGGTCAGGGAATCAGCACCGACATCCCCTGGTCCTTGTCGGCCAGGGCGGCCTTGCGCCGGGCGCGCATCTCCCGCAGCGGAGGCAGGATCAGCGCGGCCGCCGAGATCGCGAAGAGCACCAGCGCGATCGGCGAGCCGAGGAAGCCCTCCCAGCCGCCGCCGATCAGGGTGCGGCGCAGATTGGACTCGGCCAGCGGGCCCAGGATGAGCCCCAAGACGGCCGGTCCGGGCGGGAACCCGAAGCGGAGCATGAACAGCCCCACCAGCCCCATGATCAGCATCACCATCACATCGAAGACCGAGTTGTTGATCGAGAAGGTGCCCACGATACAGAACACCAAGATGATCACCCACAGGTACTGGCTCTTCAGCTCCAGCAGCTTCACCATCGATTTCATGCGCACCAAGGACACCCCCAGGGACAGCACGGTCGCGATCAGCAGGATCATCGCCAGCGAGTAGACCAGCGAGGGATCGTTGGCGAAGAGCGCCGGGCCGGGTTGGATGCCCCAGATCATCATGGACCCGATCAGCACGGCCATCACGGAGTCACCCGGGATGCCCAGCGCCATCGTGGTCGTTACCGACCCGCCGATGGTGGCCGTGGAGGAGGTATCCCCTGCCGTGAGGCCCTCAATGGAGCCCTTGCCGAATTCGTGCTTGTGCTTGGACACGCGCTTGGCGTTGTCCCAGGCGATGATCCCGGCGATATCGCCGCCGACGGCCGGAACCAGGCCCACCACCGAGCCGGTGCCCGCACCGACACCCATGGGCTTGAGGATCCGACGGAAGGTCGCTGCGTCCGGGAACCATTTGCCCAGCTGCTGAATCGGCTTCACCTGATGTTCGTTGCGTCGATGCGTGATCATCTGATTCAGCACCTCGGCTAGACCGAACAGCCCGATGATCACCGGAATGAATGGAACGCCGCCATTGAGTTCCAGGATGCCCAAGGTGAAGCGCTGATCACCGGTGATCGGATCGCGTCCTACCGTGGCCAGGAACAGGCCGAACATGCCGGCGATCAGCCCCTTGGTGATGCGACCGGAGGAGACGCCGATCATCATCGTGAGGCCGAAGACCACCAGGGCGAACAGCTCCGGAGGGCCGAACTCACGCGCCAGACCCGCAATCGGGATGGCGAACAGGGCCAGCAGGATGGTGCCCGAGACCATGCCGAACGCCGACCCGAACGCCGAGACTGTCATGGCCAGGCCGGCTTGGCCCTTCTTCGCCATCGGATATCCGTCGAAGGTCGTCGAGATCGACGACGGCGTGCCCGGGGTGTTGATCAGGATCGCGGGCACTCGGTCACCGAACTGCGCAGCGACATAGATCGTCAGTAGCACGGCGAGGCCCTGCAGCGGCTCCATGGTCAGCGTGAATCCCGAGGCCAGGGCAACGGCCATGGTTGCGGTCACGCCGGGGAAGGCACCCACCAGCATGCCCACCAGCATGCCCAATCCGATGTAGAGCAGGGTGTCCCAGCGCAGCACCACGGAGGCGCCTTCCAGCACGGAGTTCGCCATCACCAGGTGGGACGCGGCCCCGTGGAACAACTCGGGCACCAGGCCCGTCAACAGTGGCTCGATCATAGCGGCACTCCCAGAAAAGTGATGAACAGCAGGTGCAGCACGGCTCCGATAATGATCGGGAAGACCACCAGCGCACGCCAGCCGCGCAGCCCGTACAAGGCCACCAGCAAGGCGGTCACGGCGATCGTTATCAGCCAGAACTGCAGAACGTTGAAGAGCAGGACGTAGCCCACCAAGATCGCCGCGGTGACCAGCAGGCGGCTGATACCCCACCAAGTCATGTGATCCGGAATATCGGCGGGGCGCACCCCGCGCATCACGTTCGTGAGGATGAGCAGTCCGCCCATCACGATCATCGCGATGGCCAGCATGGTCGGCCAGAACTGCGGACCGAGTTCACCGCGGTTATGCGCCTGGATGTTGCCGGTCATCACCAGCACCCAGATGCCCACGCCCACGGCGGCCGCCACCGGGATCAGCTCGCGCAGTCGGTAGGGAAGGTTCTTCAGCAGAGGTTCCGCCTCCGGATGCCGAAGGTCGGCCACCGCAGCCCCCTCCTCGGAAGGGGCTGCGGTGCCGGCATCAGCATCGGGGACGACGGACTCGCGAGGTGAGTCAGTCATCTTTCACTCACTCTCACTCGGCCTGCGCCAGCTCGATCCAGCGGCCGTGACGCTCTTCCTCGTCCTGGATGAACGAGGCGAACTCCTCGGACGAGGTTCCCAGCGGAATGAGGTTCGAACTCTCGATCACGTCGGTGTAGGCCGGATCCTGGGCGGCAGCCTGGATGGCCTCACTGAGCACGGTCACCACATCGTCCGGGGTACCCGCGGGAACCACAATGCCAGTGAAGGAGGCGTTCTGCAGGTCCACGCCCTCCTCCGCAGCGGTCGGCACGTCGGGAAGCTCTTCCAGGCGCTCTTCAGTCAACACGGCCAAGTAGCGCATTTCGCCGCCATCGACCTGAGCCTTCTGCGACCCAACGGCGTCGATGGAGAAGTCCACGTCTCCGGCCGCCGCGGCTGCGATGGACGGTGCCGATCCGTCGAAGGGCACATTGGTCAGCTCGATCTCGGCCAGCTCCTGCAGACCCTGGGCGGGGTTGTCCCACACCGAGCCGACACCGGGCGAGGAATAGGTCACCTGACCGGGGCGCTCCGTGGCATCGTCAATGAGATCCTGCAGGGTCTCGTAGGGGCTGTCGGTGCGCACGGCGATCGCGCCCGGTCCCGAGATAATCTGCGAGAGGAACTCGTAGTCATCGGGCGAGATATCGTAATCCATGAACTGCAAGGTGGCGACCTCGGCGCCCACCATGGACATGTTGTAGCCGTCCGGCTCCTGCTCCTTCAGCCAGTTGTAGCCCACCGAGCCATTGGCACCGGGACGATTCTCAACGACGACGTTAACCCCCAGCTCGTCCTCCAGCAGCGGAGCGATGGTGCGGGCGGACAAATCTCCCGAGCCCCCGGCCTGCCACGGCACAATCAGGCGCAGGTCCTGGGTGGGGAAGTCGTCGTCTTCTCCCCCACCGTTGGTGTTGCTGGCGCAGGCGCTCAGGGCCAGGCCGGCGGATGCGACGAGGGCGATCGAAGCAAGAAGGGACTTGCCCCGGCGCGATTCGCGATTCAACATGACGTTCCTCCAGTTGTGAGCGATGTGATGAGTCTGAGTTGTCGGTCAATATCAGTCTGTAACCGTCGTTGGTCGTCGTCCCGGCGTGGCTGTCGGTGCGGATGAGAATCCATTACAACCGGTTGCAAACGTGAGATGAGTCACAACGTGATGATGCTCCAGCATGCCACGCCCCGGGGCGCCCGGCCACTGGTTTGCCAAAAATTGCCAAGAGAGTCGGATTGTGACAGGCGCCACAGCACGGACATTCTGTGAAAGTGGACAGATTCTGGCAACGCATGGCAAGATCCAGTCATCATTGAGATCCGCATCACGCTGAATTCGCTGCCGTTCGGTACTGATGCGCTCTCACCACCGCATCTCGCCCGGGGAAGGCACGTCGGAGATGACTCGCGCCATAGATCAGGACACTTTTGGATCCGAGCGAGTGCTCCTGCGCGACGTGGCTGACGCGGCCGGTGTGGCCCTATCCACCGCATCACGGGCCTTCACCCAGCCGGACCGGGTCAATTTTCAGACCGTTGAGCACATCATGGCGGTGGCTGCTCGACTGGGCTACCGTCGCGAGCCGGTGCGTGTCTCCCCCGCCCGCACCATGTCGCGCACTCTCTATCTGCTGGTGCAGGACAGCTCCAATCCCTTCTTCACCGACTTGGTCAAAGGGGTGGTGCGTCAGGCCAAAGCCGCGGGCTATCTGGCAGTCGTCGGCGATGCCGAGGAGACCCCCGCCATGGAACAAGTTCTCATCGAGCGCGTCAGCCGCGCCGTCGACGGCATCATCACTTCGGCCCGGTCCACCTCGGACGCCGAGATGCGGGAGCTGGCCCGCCATCACCCGCTGGTGCTCTTCAACCGCGAAGTCGTCGGCGTCAGCTCGGTGATCGCCGGCACCGCCGAGAGCTCCCACCAGCTCATCGGGCACCTCCACGCACTGGGGCACCGGCGACTGGTCTACTGCGCCGGCCCGAACAACAGCTGGACGAACGTGCAGCGCTGGCGCGTGCTGCAGCAGGAGGCCCGGCGGCTGGGAATGACGATCATCCGCACCGGCCCCTTCACCCCCACCTATGATCAGGGCGCGGTGGCCGGGGAGATCGCGGCAGCCCACCATCCCACCGCCATCGTGGCGTTCAACGACCAGCTCGCGATCGGCATGATCCGGTATTTCGTCCGCCGCGGCGTGCGCATCCCGGAGGACCTCTCCATCACCGGATACGACAACACCTACGGGGCCAGTTTCGTGCATTCGGGGCTCACCTGCCTGGACGCGCCGGTCGAGGACGCGGGTCGGGCCGCGGTGGATCTGCTGCTGGCCCACATCGGCGGCGACGCCCGTCCGCGTACCATTCGCCTTCCCTCCCCTTTGCGCGTGCGCGGCTCCACGGGGCCCGCACCTGCCTCCTGACTCGGGAGAGTCGGCGAACACTCGGTAGAATCGGGTCCATCATGTCCGATTCCGTAGCCCAGCCCCCACGCGGCACCACCACCGAGCCGACCACCCGCATCATCACCTTCCCCGAGCATCTGCCGGTCTCGGCGCGCAGAGACGACATCATCTCCGCACTCCATGCGCACCAGGTGATCATCGTCGCCGGGGAAACCGGGTCCGGCAAGACAACCCAGCTGCCCAAGATGTGCCTTCAACTGGGCTTGGACGGCCACGGCATCATCGGCCACACCCAGCCACGGCGCATCGCGGCCCGCTCCGTAGCGGAGCGCATCGCCGAGGAGCTCGGCGAGGACATCGGATCCACCGTGGGCTATCAGGTGCGCTTCACCACCCAGACCTCGGACGATACCCGGGTGAAAGTGATGACCGATGGCATTCTGCTGGCCGAGATTCCCCATGACCCGCTGCTGAAACGGTACTCGGCGATCATCATTGACGAGGCGCACGAGCGCAGCCTCAACATCGACTTCCTGCTGGGCTACCTCAAGCGGATCCTGCCCCAGCGCCCGGATCTGAAGGTCATCGTCACCTCCGCGACCATCGACCCGGAGTCCTTCGCAGCCCATTTCGCCCACGGCGGCCACGACGAAGAACACCCGGACCCCGCCCCGATCATCGAGGTATCCGGGCGCACCTATCCGGTGGAAATCCGCTACCGGCCGCTCGCCGATGCTGAAAACGAATCCGACGAAGAGAACGGCGAGCGCAGCGGCAAAAGCCACGGTCAGGGCCACGACGAGGAGTCCCGGGACCCCGTCGACGCCGTCGCGGACGCCGTTGAAGAGCTCGCCGCCGAACCCGACGGCGACATTCTGGTGTTCTTCCCCGGCGAGCGCGAGATCCGGGACGCGGCCGAGGCCCTGGCACCACGGCTGGCTGCCCACCCGCGGCTGTCCACCACCGAGATCCTGCCGCTGTACGGACGGCTGTCGATGGCCGAGCAGCACCGGGTGTTCCGTCGTGGCGGACGGCGGCGCATCGTGCTGGCCACCAACGTGGCGGAGACCTCACTGACGGTGCCCGGGATCAAGTACGTCATCGATACCGGCACCGCGCGCATCTCCCGGTACTCGCATCGCACCAAGGTGCAGCGGTTGCCGATCGAGCGCATCTCGCAGGCCAGTGCGGCCCAGCGTTCCGGGCGCTCGGGACGCACCAGCGACGGCATCGCCATCCGACTGTACTCCGAAGAGGATTTCGATGCTCGCGCGGAGTTCACTGACCCCGAGATTCTGCGCACCAACCTGGCCGCGGTGATCTTGCAGATGCTGCACCTGGGCGTGGCGAGAACGCCGAAGGACATCGCCGGCTTCCCGTTCCTCCAGCCCCCGGACACCCGGCAGATCACCGACGGCGCCACGCTGCTCACCGAGCTCGGGGCCCTGAGCACCGGCACCGCGGGCTCCGCTCCCCGCGGCACCATTACCGCCCTGGGCCGGTCCCTGGCGCGGTTGCCGGTGGATCCCCGGTTGGGCCGGATGATCCTGGCCGCCGATGAGCTGGGCTGCACCAGGGAGGTGATGGTGCTCGCCGCGGCGCTGACCATCCAGGACCCGCGCGAGCGTCCCACCGAACAGCGCGCCCAGGCCGACGAGCTCCACGCCCGATTCCGCGACGACGCCTCCGACTTCTCCTCCGTGCTGAACCTCTGGTCGCATCTGCGCACCCAGCAGAAGGAGCTTTCCGGGAACCAGTTCCGCAAGATGTGCCGCAGCGAGTTCATCAACTATCTGCGGGTGCGGGAATGGCAGGACCTGGTGCAGCAGTTGCGCCAGCTGGCCTCTCAGATCGGCATCAAGGTCTCCCCCGGCCCGATCGACGCGGTGGCTCTGCACGAGCCCGTGCACCGGGCCTTGCTCACGGGGCTGCTCTCGCATATCGGCTCCTTCGATGAGCGCAGGCGCGATTACCAGGGAGCCCGCGGCACCCGGTTCGTGGTGTTCCCGGGCTCGGGGCTGTTCAAGAAGCGCCACGGCTTCGTGATGGCGGCCGAGCTCATGGAGACCTCCCGGCTCTGGGCCCGCACGGTGGCCGCTGTCGAACCCGAATGGATCGAGACGGCCGCAGGATCGTTGGCCAAGCGGAGCTACTCCGAGCCGCACTGGTCGCGAAGTCAGGGGGCGGCGATGGCCCGCGAGCGGGTGACGGTACTGGGGGTAACCATCGCCGTGGACCGGGTCGTACGGTATTCCCGCGTCGACCGGGCCGAGGCGCGCGCGCTGTTCATCCAGCACGCCCTGGTGGAGGGTGACTGGCAGACCCGGCATCATTTCGTGGCCCGGAACCAGCAGGCGCTCCAGGAGGTCGAGGAGCTCGAAACCCGGCTGCGACGTCGTGATCTGCGGGTCAGCGACGAAGACCTCTTCCAGTTCTTCGACGAGCGGATCCCCGCCTCGGTCGTCTCGCAGCGCCATTTCGATTCCTGGTGGAAGAAGCAGCGGCACCGGCAGCCGGAGCTGCTGGACCTGGACCCGACGTCGCTGATGACCGCAGAGCCCGCCGAGTTGGACACCGCGCTTTTCCCGACCGTGTTCACTCACCCCACCGGCTCCGGCGACGTCGAACTCGCCCTGGACTACGCGTTCAATCCGGTAGTGGACGCCGCGGGGCCGGGCACCGACGGGGTCACCGTGACGATTCCGGTGGTGTTGCTGAACCAGATGGACCCGGAGCGCTTCGCCTGGCTGATCCCGGGGTTGCGCGTCGAGCTAATCACGGCCCTGATTCGCGCCCTGCCCAAGGCCGTGCGCAAACAGGTGGTTCCGGCCCCCGACGTCGCCGCCCGGGCGGTGGCGGTCCTCGACGCCGAGTTCGATCCCGGCCGCGATGAGCTGCTGGTCTCCCTTACGGCGGTGCTGCGTCGGCTGAAGTCGGTGGTGATCCCGGCCGAGGCATGGAATCCGGCGGCCGTGCCGGAGCATCTGCGCATGGCCTACCGCGTCGTGGACGAGCGCCAGGCGGTGATCGGCGCCGGTGATGACCTGGCGGAGCTGCAGCACCGGCTCACCGCAGCCAATCGCACCGCGATCGCCGCCTCTCTGGCCGAGGCCGGCCTGGATCCGGCAGCCACCGCTGGAGCCCCGAAGACACCGACATCAGCGACGGGGCGGCAGTCCGCGCCGTCCCCATCAGCCCGGCCTGGCCGATCGTCTGCGCCGGGCATCGCGGCCCCGGCGTTCACCCCGCGCCATGGCCTGACCACCTGGGATGTGGGCGATCTGCCCCGCAGCCTCAAAACCACGGTGGCCGCTGGCTCCGGAACCCAGGAGATCACCGGGTACCCGGCACTGCGCGCCGAGACCCTGGACCAGGGCTCCCCCGCCGCCGGGCTGCTCATCACGCGCACCACCGGGGAGCAGACCCAGGTGCATCGCCGCGGGGTGACCGCACTGCTGCAGGCGATGGTTCCGGACCCACAGCGCTACATCCTGGACCACCTAAACCATCAGGAGAAGCTCACCTTCACGCAGAGCCCTCACGGCTCGGTCGATGCGCTGATCGCGGACTGCACCTCGGCCGCCATCGAGGCGCTGCTGCCGGCCGACGTCGATCTGCCGTTCACCGCCCAGGAATTCACCGCGCTCTATGAACGAGTGCGCGCCGAGCTGATCGATCGCGTCTTCGCCGTCACCCGTGTGGTCGAGCAGGCGCTGCGGCTGGCCGCCCAGGTGCGACGTCGGGTCAAGGCCACCCGCTCACTGTCGCTGGCGGCGGCCGTCTCGGATCTGCGCGCCCAGGTCGACCAGCTCATCTACTCCGGATTCGTGGCGAGAACCGGCTGGCGGCATCTGCAGCACCTGCCCCGGTACCTGCAGGCCATGCTCACGCGGCTGGACCGGCTCGACGCCGGCGGAGCGCTGCAGCGCGACGGCCTGAACATGCAGGTCGTTCAGGGGCTTGAGGACCGTTACGACGACGCCGTCGCCGCCGTGCCCGAGGCGAGCCCGGTGCCGGAGGAGCTCGCCGAGGTCCGCTGGCTCATCGAGGAACTGCGGGTCAGCTTCTTCGCCCAGGACCTGGGGACCGCCGTCTCCGTGTCCGAGAAGCGGGTGCGCCAGGCACTGCAACGGGCCCAGCGCGGCTGAGCAGCCAGCGTCGGCGGCGAAATCAGACCTGCGGAACCGCGTCCCCGTGGCCGTCGGCGCGCAGCTGAGCGCGCAGTTTCTCCGCGGAAGCGTCCAGGTCTTGCGGGTCAGGATGGTTGTCCACGGTGTCCAGGTCGAAGTCGGCCAGGGAGTTGGACGGCCAGACGTGGACGTGCAGATGCGGCACCTCGTAGCCGGCCACCATCAGCCCGGCCCGGGCCGCGCCGAAGGCGGTGCGCTGGGCGGCGCCGATGCGGTGTGCCACCGCCATCAGATGCTGGACGAGTTCGGGGCTGGCATCGGTCCACAGATCGATCTCCTCGCGAGGGACGACCAGGGTGTGCCCGTGGGTCAGCGGACCGATGGACAGGAAGGCGACACAGGTCTCGTCCTTCCAAATGAATCGGCCCGGCAACTCGCCGTCGATGATGCGGGTGAACACGGTGGGCATGGGGACCTCCTGGATCGTGGCTTCGGTGACCGCTTTCAGTGTCTCAAATCCGGACCGGGCGCGTCAGACCCGGTCGACGCCGCTGGCTTCCATCGCCGTGCCCGCCGCGTCCGCGTCACCGGCGTCACCGGCGGCCACGGCTCGTCCGGAGGTGTTGCACCAGGCCGACCAGGACCCGGGGTACAGAGCGGCCTCGATGCCCGCCAGGTTCAGGGCCAGCACTTCGGCCGCGGCCGTCACCCCGGAGCCGCAGTAGGACACCACCGGGGTGGACTCGTCGACGTCGAGTCCGGCGAAGTGCTCGCGCAGCTGATCGGCCGGGCGGAAGCGGCCCTCGGGCGTCATCAATTCGCCCAACGGCACCGAGATGGCACCGGGGATGTGTCCGGCCACCGGGTCCAGGGGCTCGATCTCACCCCGGTACCGCTCGACGGCGCGTGCATCCATCACCGCTCCGGCCTCCACGATCGCCTCGATCTCATCGGTGTCCACCACCGGCATCTTCCCCCAGGAGGTGTGCGCATCGCCCACCACGGGCAACACCTCCCCGGCCTGCTGAGGCAGATCCCGGTCGCGCCAGGCGGCCAAACCGCCGTCCAGCACGTAGACCTTGTCGAATCCGGCGTGGCGTAGCAGCCACCAGGCGCGCGGAGCGGCGGCCGAGAAGACATCGTCGTAGACCACCACGGTGTCGCCGTCGTTGATGCCGAGCATGCGAACCGAATCGGTGAACCGCACCGGGTCCGGCAGCGGGTGCCGTCCCAGGGTGGGGGCGCCGTGGCCGGAGAGCTGCCCCGACATGGAGACGAACACCGCCCCGGGGATGTGCCCCTGCCGGTACTGTTCGTGGCCCTGCCCCGGTGCCTGGGCCGACCACCGGACGTCCAGGATCACCAGGTGTCCGCGGGCCGGCACCGCCTCGGCGCTGACGAAGCCCGGGCCTTCGGTTCCCGTCGACGCGCCGACCCCGAGCCATCCGGCCAGCGTGTCGGCGTCGATGAGCACGGCCGGCGGTTCGCTGCGTCGGCGTCCGCTCGCCGAACTCACGGAACTCCCTGAACGTCCTAGACTTACTGGATCCACGTGTTCTCCCCCTCGGTCAGCACGGTCAACTCCGCGCCGTAGCGTTGCGCGAAGGCCTCCACCTGTTTGAGGTAGATCCCGCGGCCGGCCGCACTGAGCACCGCATCGTGAATCGGGATCACCCGGCTGGGGCGGACGGCGATGATGAAGTCCAGCGTCTCGGCGAGCCGGGCCCAGGGCGCGCTCACCGGGACCAGCAGCGTGTCGAGCCCGGCGCTCTCGGGCACCATGTAGGCGTCCCCGGGGTGGTACAGGCGCTCCTCGATCAGGTAGCCGAGGTTGGCGACCACCGGGATCTGCGGGTGGATGACGGCGTGCTGTCCGCCCAGCACCCGGATGCGAAATCCGGCGCGTTCGAACTCGTCATCTGCACTGGCCACCTGCAGCTGGGCCGCGTCGGCATCCAGGGATTCGATCACGGGACGCGGGGCGGTCAGCGTGGCCTGCGGATGGGCGCGCAGCCAGTCCTGCACGGGGCCCGGGTCGAGGTGGTCGGCGTGCTCGTGGGTGACCAGCACGTGCTCAGCACCGGCCAGCGCGACGTCGGTCTCGGTCAGCGTGCCCGGGTCGATGACCAGGCGGCGACCGTCCCGTTCGAGGCTGACGCAGGCGTGCCCGTACTTGGTGAGGCGCAGGGGCGACGGTGAGGGTGGAAGCACTCCACCACATTACCGCGAGATCCCCGATCGCGGAATGGCCTTCTCGGACCGGCACGGCGCCGGTCTTGCCCGCCCCGGCGGGGCGGGCGACTGGTAACCTGGTGGACGACTCGACAGAAGGGGCCACACCCGCGATGACCACAGATTCCGGCGCTCGTCCGGCCATCACCGGCCGCGTCACCCGCCAGAAGAAAGCCATCCTCTCCGGGCTGGAGTCCACCCCGGACTTCCTGACCGCTCAGGAGCTGCACGGCCTGCTGCGCGAGCGTGGCGATTCGGTCTCCCTGGCCACCGTGTACCGGGTGTTGCAGCAGATGGTCGCCGCCGGCGAGGTGGATATTCTCCCCCAGGACGACGGCGAGGCCCTGTTCCGCCAGTGCGTCTCCACCGGTCACCACCATCATCTGGTGTGCCGGGCCTGCGGCGCCACCGTGGAGATCGAGGCGCCCACCGTGGAGCACTGGGCCAGCCGGGTCGCCGAGGACCACGGCTACACCGAGGTCGAGCACACCCTGGAGATCTACGGCCTGTGCCCCGCGTGCTCCGCCGCCTGACCCGCCTCGCGGCCTCGTGTGAGGCCCCAGCCCACCGGAGCTAGCAGTCCTCGTGCGGCGGGTCCACCAGCACCTGGGCCGGGGAGTGCACCGCCCCCAGACCATACACGGTCTCCAGGTTCTCCCGGGTCAGCACGTCCTCGGGCGGACCGGAAGCCGCCACCGAGCCGTTGAGCAGCAGTACGTGATCGGCCGCGGCCGCCTCGTCGAGGTCGTGCGTGGTCAGCACCACGGAATGCCCGTGCTCGGTTTCGGCGTGGATCACGTCGTCGATGATCCGCTTGGACACCAGGTCCAGGCCCGTCATCGGCTCGTCGAGCATGAGGATCTCGTGGCCCTGCGCCACCCCCTGCGCTACGTAGACGCGCTGGCGCTGTCCGCCGGAGAGCTCCTCCAGATGCCGGTGGGCCAGGTCCTCGATGTTCATCAGGTGCATCGCTTCGGTCACCGCCGCACGGTCCTCGGAGCCGAACGGCTTGAACCAGCCCCGGCTGGAGAACCGTCCCATCCGCACCACGTCGCGCACGGTCAGCGGCGTGCCCACCGGGTACACCACCGACTGCATGACGTAAGAGATACGCGGCCGCATCTGCTCCACGGTGGAGCCCAGCACCTGAATCCGTCCCGCGGCCGGTGCCAGCACGCCGGCGATGGCCTGCAGCAGGGTGGACTTGCCGGAACCGTTGGGCCCGATCACCGCGGTCACCCCACCGGCCGGCAGCGTGAACGAACTGGACGCCAGGGCCAGGTGAGTGCCGTGCATCAGCACGACGTCCTCAGCCTGCACCAGGTCCTGAACCGATTCCGGCGTGCTCACGAGACCACCTCTCCATGGGTCGGATTCTGACGCTGATCGACCGGCTGCGTCACCGGTGAGGTCCCGGAACTCTGACTCACCACAGGAACCGACGGACCAGAGGAGCGACGACGACGTAGCAGCCGCAGCGCCTCGCGCACCGCCAGCACCACGAAGAACAGCACCACCGGAACCAGCGCCATCGACGCCGAGGCGGCCGTGCCGGCATAGAAGCTGATCAGCAGACCCGCCCATACGGCCACCACTCCGATGACCACCGAGACGGCGATCATGATCGGCACGGTCCGGGAGACCAGTGCAGCGGTGGCAGCAGGGCCCACCAGCAGTCCGAACACCAGCAGAGTGCCCACCGCCTGGTAGGAGCCGATCACGGCGGTCGCGATGAGCATCAGCAGCATCCAGTGGGTGAACTTCGGTCGCATCCCCAGCGACTGCGACTTGGCCGGCGAGAAGGACAACACCATCAGCGGCCGGTAGAGCAGCAGGGATAGCGCGACGACGACGGTGGCGAACACCGCCTGGATCATGATGTCGCCCCAGCCCACGCCGAGGGCATCGCCGAAGAGGATCGAGGTCAGCGAGCCCGTATAGGAATCCACTTTCGAGATGATCACCACGCCCAGGGCCATCATGCCGACGAAGAGCAACCCGATCGAGGTGTCCTCCTTCAGTGAGGTCGACCGGTAGATCAGCTCCATGCCCGCCACCATCACCAGCGCCGCGATGCCGGCACCCAGATACGGTGAGAAATCGAACAGGACGGCGGCAGCCAGTCCCGGCACCACGCCGTGGACGAATGCGTCGCCGAAGAAGCTCATGCCGCGCAGCACCAGCCAGACACCGACGATCGAGCACATCAGGGCGGCGATCATCCCGCCCCAGAGTGCGCGTTGCTGGAAACCGAGGGTGAAGGGCTCGGTGAGCCAGGTGATCAGCTCCATCCGGCTCAGCCCTGCTCAGCGCCGAGTGCCTCGGCCAGGGTGCGCGCGTTGTACTCCATCGCCTCCCGGTAGCTCTCCGCCTCGGAACCCGGCTCGCCGAGTCCGCCCTCGTAGAGCTGCACGAGCGGAACCTCATCGCCGCTCTCCTCGGCTAAGGCTTCGATCAACCGGTTGGCAGTCTGCACGGACGTCACCAGGGCGTCGACACCCTCGGCATCGATCTGAGCGGAGAGCCGCGCCAGGTCCTGGGATGAGGGCTCCCCATCGGTGGATCCGCCGGGAACCACGACGGCGGAGATCTCCACGTCGTAGGCGTCGGCGAAGTAGTTGTAGGCGGCGTGATCGGTCATCAGCGTGCGCTGATCCTCGGGCACCGCGCTCAGGATCTCCACGATGGAGGCGTGCGTGTCCTGAAGTTCGGAGGCGGTCTCGGCGGCGCAGTCGAGGTAAGCCTCGTCGCCGGTGGCTTCGGCCAGTTCGGCGCCGATCAGCTCGGCGGCGGTAGCCATCCGGGAGACATCCATCCACACATGCGGGTCATCTCCGGCGTGATCGTGGTCGTCACCGTCGTGACTGCCCTCGTCCTCGTGGCTGTGGTCGTGGTCGTCACCTTCATCGTGGCTGTGCCCGTCGTGGGCGGCGAACGGCAGTGGATCGAGCTGCGGGGCCACCTCCACCACGTTCACGCCATCCTCAGCGGCCGTCTCCAGCGCCGAGACCATGCTCGCCTCCAGCCCGAGGCCGTTGGCGACGACCAGCGGCGCCCGGGACATCTCCGCGATCTCGGACGAGCTGGGCGCGAAGACGTGCGGGTCGTCGCCGGGGCCCATCAGGGTCACGGTCTGTGTGCCGGCGCAGTCGGTGATCTCCCCGGTGATCGACCCCAGCTGCGTCGTGGTCGCATAGGCCACCGTTTCCCCTCCGTCCTCGGGCTCACCGGAGGCTCCGGCCCCGCAGCCCGCCAGCAGCAAGGCAGCGAGGGTGACACCACCGAGGGCGAATGCCCCACGAGGACGAGGGATGGTCATGTTTTCAGCTCCTGTACGAACGGATCGGCCCGCGGAACCTCCGCGGGCCGATCCTACGCTATCACAATGCGAACGATTCTCAATAACGACTGCGGGGCGCGTTGGCCTGCGTCGCATCGTGGATCTCGCCCACCAGGATCTCCAACACGTCCTCCAGGAAGAGCACGCCGACCGTCTGGCCGTCGGCGGAGATCACCCGGGCCATGTGCGATCCGGTGCGCTGCATCAGACTCAGCGCGTCCTCGATCTCCTCGGAGGCGTCCACGTTGGCCATCGAACGCACCTTGGTCAGCGGGATGGACTCCCGGCTGCGCTCGGCCGGGATCGTCATGATGTCCTTGAGGTGCAGGTAGCCCAGGTAGGAAGCGTCGTCGTTCTCCAGCACGAAGCGGGAGAACCCGGTCTTGCGCACCGCTTCCTCGAAATCGGCCGGCGTTCCCCCCGCGGGCAGGGTGATGACGTCGGCGTCGGGAACCATGACGGAGCCGGCGGTGTGCGCGGTGAACTCCAGGGCCCCGGCAAGCAGGCCCGAGCTGTCATCGACAAGGCCGGTCCTCGTGGACTCAGTGACGATGGACTGCACCTCCTCGAGGGTGAAGCTGGAGTTAACCTCGTCCTTGGGCTCCACGCGCATCGCCTTCAGAGCGATGTTGGCCATCCAGTTCATGAACCAGATCACCGGGCGCAGCACCTTGTCCAGCCACACCAGCGGCGGCGCCAGCAGCATCACCGCTTTATCGGCCATCGACACGGCGGCATTCTTGGGCACCATCTCACCGAAGGTGACGTGCAGGAAGGTCACGATCAGCAGCGCCAGGACAAAAGCAGTGATATCCGCGGCCGCGGCAGGAACGCCGATCGCCTCCAGCGGCACCACAAAGAGGTGGTGGATCGCCGGTTCGGAGATGTTGAGGATCAGCAGCGAGCAGACAGTGATGCCCAACTGGCAGATCGCCAGCATCTGGGAGACATGCTCCATGGCGTACAGCGCGGTCTTGGCCCGCTTGTGGCCTGCTTCGGCACGCGGCTCGATCTGAGAGCGACGCGCCCCCATCACCGCGAACTCGCCGCCCACGAAGAAGGCGTTGCCGATCAGCAACACCACCAGCCAGATCAATCCCATCAGATCGGAGCTCATCGGATCGCCTCCTTGCTGCCGTGGTCGCCGCGGGCATCATCGGCGTCGGATCCAGCAGTCGAGGCGGGGGTGAACTTCACCCGGTCGATACGTCGACCATCCATCCGCTCCACCCGGAGCCGGCCGCCGTCCACCTCGACGACGTCCCCGACCGAGGCCACGCGCCCCAGCCGGGCCATGATGTAGCCACCGACGGTCTCATAGGAGCCGTCTTCAGGCACGGTCAGCCCGACGATCTGGGTGCCCACCTCGTCGGGGCGCAGCAGCGCCGGGAAGTACCACTTCCCGGAGGCGGTCTGCAGTACGCCGGGGGTGATGCGATCGTGCTCGTCGGAAACCTCTCCGACGATCTCCTCGACCAGATCCTCCAGGGTCACCACTCCGGCGGTTCCGCCGTACTCGTCCTCGACCACCGCCATCTGCAGGCTCGCCTGACGCAGTTCGGTGAGCAACTGATCCAGGTGCACGGTCTCCGGGACGCGGGCGACGTCGGTCATGATCGCCGCTGCCATCACCTCGCCGCGCTTCTCGCGCGGCACCGCCACGGCCTTCTTGACGTGCAGCACGCCGCGGATGTCGTCGGAAGAGTCATTGATCACGGGGAACCGGGAGTATCCAGTGCGGCGAGCCACCTCGAGCACGGTGTCGATAGTGTCTCCCGATTCCACCGTCTCCATGCGGATGCGCGGCGTCATCACATCGGCGGCCGAGCGCTCAGAGAAGCGCAGCGTCCGGTCGACGAAGGTCGCGGTCTTGACATCAAGGGTGCCCAGCTCGGCCGAGCGGCGCACCAGAGAGGACAGTTCCTCCGGGGTTCGCGCCCCCGAGATCTCCTCCTTGGCTTCCAACCCCATCGAGTGCAGCACGCGATTGGAAAAGCCGTTGAGCACGAAGATCGCGGGCTTGAACACGGCGGTGAAGGCCAGCTGCGGTCGGGCCAGCGCGCGGCCGACAGTCATGGCCCGGGCGATCGCGAGATTCTTCGGGATCAGCTCGCCGATCAGCATCGACAGGAAGGTTGCGATGATCATCGCGATCAACAGGGAGACGGACGAGGCAACGGCTCCACTGAGTCCGGCGTTCTCGAGAGGCCCTGCCAAGAGCTTACCCAGGGAGGGTTCCATCATGTACCCCGTCAGGAGCACCGTCAGGGTGATGCCGAGCTGGCAGGCGGAAAGCTGTGTCGACAGGGTCTTCAGGCATTTGAGCAGCGGCTCCGCGCCCTTGTCCCCGTTATCAACGAGTCGCTGGACGGTCGGAACGTCCAGGGCGATCATGGAGAATTCGACGGCGACGAAGAAGCCGTTGCCGAAGATGAGTAGCAGGCCGACGCCGAGGAGAATCCATTCCACGGTCACCACCTGCCTTGGCTAGAAAGATACAAGCAGGGGCAACTAGAGGGCTCCGTTCCCGCAGCGGAAGCGCTGCGGCCATGTGCGGAGGCACCAGATCGGTGTCTATGCATAGCAGAATGATACACGCCGATCCGGCCCGGCATCACCAGCTTTCACCGGTATTCACCAGGATTGCGCAACGGGACGTCCTTCCTCGTATCCGGCGGCGGATTGCACCCCGACCACCGCCCGCTCCCGGAATTCGGCCAGGTTCGTCGCCCCGGCATAGGTCATCGAGGAGCGCAGGCCGGCAGTGATGCCATCGAGGAGGTCCTCGACGGAGGGGCGCTGGGGGTCCAAGTACATCTTGGACGAGGAGATTCCCTCCTCGAACAGGGCCTTTCGGGCCCGCTCGTAGGCGCCCTCGCTGCGTGTCCGGTTCTGCACCGCCCGCGCTGAGGCCATACCGAAGTTCTCCTTGTACCGGCGACCGTCGCTGTCGGTGAACAGGTCCCCGGGCGACTCGTAGGTTCCTGCGAACCAGGACCCGATCATCACTTGGGAGGCTCCGGCCGCCAGGGCCAGAGCGACGTCGCGGGGGTAGCGCACTCCCCCGTCGGCCCAGACGTGCTTGCCCAGTTGCGAGGCGGCTTGGGCGCATTCGTAGACCGCCGAGAACTGTGGGCGGCCCACCGCGGTCATCATGCGGGTGGTGCACATGGCGCCGGGACCAACGCCCACCTTGAGGATGTCGGCACCGGCCTCGACCAGGTCACGGACGCCGTCCGCCGACACGACGTTGCCGGCCACGATCGGCACCGGAAGTTCCCGCACGGCGCGCAGCGCCTCCAGCATCTTGGACTGGTGCCCGTGGGCGGTATCGACAACGAGCACGTCGACCCCGCCCGCCACGAGCGCTTCCGCTTTGCCGCGCACATCACCGTTGATGCCCACCGCCGCCGCCACCCGCAGCGCACCGGCCTCATCGACGGTGGGGGCGAAAATCCCCGAACGCAGCACGCCGCCCGGTGTCAGCACGCCCACCAGGTGCTCCCCGTCCAGCACCGGCACGTAAGTGGCCTGTGCTGCGTGGAACCGTTCAAAGAGGCTCTCGAAGATCGACCCGCTGCCCCCGGAGTCCTGCAGTTCGGAGACGTCCAGCGTCAGGGCGGGCTGGCGCATGACGGAGGCGATGGAGGCGAAGTGATCCATATCTTCGCAGTCCTTGACCCGCACGATCCCCGCCAGAACAGTGCCTTCCGGAGCATGGCGCACGATGCAGACGGAATCATGGTTGCGCTTGGACGAGAGATGATGAACATCCAGCACCCGGTCGTCCTCACTGAGGGTCAGTGGCGTCTCGACCGCGGTATGGCGTGATTTCACCCACGATGTCACCTCAGTGATCAGTTCCACGGGCACATCTTGCGGCAGCACGGCCAGCCCTCCGCGCCGGGCCATGGTCTCGGCCATGCGCCGACCCGTGACCCCGTTCATGTTGGCGGCCACGAGCGGAATGGTGGATCCGGTGCCGTCAGCGGCCGAAATATCCACGTCCATCCTGCTGGTCAGCTCGGAGCGGGACGGAACGAGGAAGACGTCCGAGTAGGTGAGATCGGTCATCGGCTGGGTCAAGAACTTCATGTCTTCATCCTGTCATCTCTCGCGCCCGGGGGAACGGTTCGATCGACGACCATCGAGGGTTCCAACTTTTTTCGCGGCCACCCCGATGTTATGTGGAGATTCGGCACGAAACATCACTATGCTGGAGGGAGCCGTTCTCCAGCTGACTCGGTGATCAGGCCCTGCCCCGTAGCACGATCGCGGGAAGGGGCGCAGTCTGACCGCCCGCTTACGCCGGAGAGCACCACAGAGGTAGAGGGCCTCCACTTCCGGCTTGATGGTTCGCCCTCGCCAACAGATCGACATCCTGACTACGGAAGAGGCGTTTCACCGTGCCAGAACTTACGTCCGCTCAGCTCTCCGAGGAATTTCCCGGAAACGAATGGCTTGTTGCGGATATCTACGACAAATACAAAGCGGACAAGAACTCGGTAGACCCCAAGTGGGCCGAGATCTTCGCCCGCCTGGAAGGCGCACCGTCCTCGACGACGGCCAACGACGCACCAGCAACCCCGGCCGGAAACACCACCTCCTCCAGCGAGAAGAAGCCCGCGAGTCAGGAGTCGACAGCCCCGAAGCAGGCGGAGCCGAGCGAGAAGAAGAGCGACACGAAGTCCGCAGCCCCGGCAGCGTCCGAGCCCGCCGCGGAGAAGGCGGCGCCCAAAGTGAAGAAGGCGGCCACCGCTAGCGAGGCGATCCCCTCCGAGCCCACCAAGACCGCCAAGAAGAAGTCGGCCTCCGAGGACAAGCCGGCCGAGGACAAGGTCACCCCTTTGCGCGGCATGGCACGCGCCGTCGCCAAGAACATGGATGCCTCCCTCACCGTCCCGACGGCCACCACCGTCCGTGACCTGCCGGCGAAGGCCCTGATCGACAACCGCGTCGTCATCAACAACCACCTGGCCCGCTCCCGCGGTGGCAAGGTGTCCTTTACCCACCTGATCGGCTATGCCCTGATCCGTGCCCTGGTGAAGCACCCCGAGATGAACAACGTCTACCGCCTGGACGGCAACAAGCCGACGATGGTGGAACCGGCCCACATTAACTTCGGCCTCGCCATCGACCTGCCGCAGCCGGATGGCTCCCGCACCCTGGTCGCCCCGAACATCAAGGGTGCCGAGTCCCTGGACTTCCGTGAATTCTGGCAGGCCTACGAAGATCTCGTGAAGAAGGCCCGCAACAACAAGCTCGGCCTGGACGACTACGCCGGCACCACGGTCACCCTGACCAACCCCGGCGGCATCGGCACCGTGCACTCGGTGGCTCGCCTCTCTGAGGGCCAGGCCGCCATCATCGGTGTCGGCGCCCTGACCTACCCCGCCGAATTCCAGGGTTCCTCCGAGAAGACGCTGGCCCGCCTAGCGATCTCCAAGACCATCACCCTGACCTCGACCTACGATCACCGCGTGATCCAGGGCGCGTCCTCCGGGGAGTTCCTCAAGGAGGTCCACCAGCTGCTGCTGGGTGCCGACGGATTCTACGAGGAGATCTTCGAGTCGCTGCGCATC
Source organism: Micrococcaceae bacterium (assembly GCA_052084925.1). Taxonomy (GTDB): domain Bacteria; phylum Actinomycetota; class Actinomycetes; order Actinomycetales; family Micrococcaceae; genus CmP2. The sequence goes on along the minus strand of JBQDEV010000006.1, from coordinate 58,354 downwards.
CCCTACGAGCCGGTGCGCTGGAAGCCCGATGTGCAGGTCAACCCCGAAGACCAGATCGGCAAGGTCGCCCGCATCCAGCAGATGATCCACGCTTACCGCGTGCGCGGCCATCTCATCGCCGATGTGGACCCGCTGGAGTACTCCATGCGGAAGCACCCGGACCTGGACATCCTCTCCCATGGGCTGACGCTGTGGGATCTCGACCGCGAATGGCCCACCGGCGGGTTCGGCGGCAAGTCCGTGCTGCCGCTGCGCGACATTCTCGGTGTCCTGCGTGATGCGTACTGCCGCAATACCGGCATCGAGTACATGCACCTCAACTCGCCCGAGGAGCGCCAGTGGTTCCATGACGAGCTGGAACACCCCTATGCCAAGCCGACCCGCGAGGAGCAGCTGCGCATCCTCAGCCGCCTCAACGCGGCCGAAGCTTTCGAGACGTTCCTGCAGACGAAGTTCGTCGGCCAGAAGCGATTCTCGCTGGAGGGCGGCGAGTCTCTCATCGCGCTGCTCGACGCAGCCATCTCCGGTGCCGCGGACGACGGACTCGATGAAGTCGCCGTCGGCATGGCGCACCGCGGACGCCTCAACGTGCTGACCAACATCGCCGGCAAGACCTACTCCCAGGTCTTCCGCGAGTTCGCCGGCACCGGAAGTCGCGACGTGGCCCAGGGCTCCGGCGACGTGAAATACCACCTGGGCACCGAAGGCACCTTCGTGTCCGACCACGGCAACTCCACCAAGGTCTCGCTGGCCGCGAACCCCTCGCACCTGGAGGCCGTCAACCCGGTGCTCGAAGGCATTGTGCGCGCCAAACAGGACCGTCTGGACCGCGGTGCAGACTCCGTGGGTTCGTTCTCGGTCATGCCGATCCTGGTGCATGGCGATGCCGCCTTCGCCGGCCAGGGCGTGGTCGCCGAGACCCTGAACCTCTCGCAGCTGCGCGGTTACCGCACCGGCGGCACCCTGCACGTCATCGTCAACAACCAGGTCGGCTTCACCACCCCGCCGTCCTCGGCCCGTTCCTCCACCTACTCCACCGATGTGGCTCGGACCATCCAGGCCCCGATCTTCCACGTCAACGGAGACGATCCGGAGTCGGTGGTGCGTGTGGCTCAGATGGCCTACCAGTACCGTCAGCGGTTCCACAAGGACGTCGTCATCGACCTCATCTGCTACCGCCGTCGCGGTCACAACGAGGGCGACGATCCGTCGATGACGCAGCCGCGCATGTACAACCTCATCGAGCAGAAGCGCTCCGTGCGCAAGCTCTACGTGGAATCGCTCGTCGGCCGTGGTGACATCACCCAGGAAGAAGCCGACGACGCCATGAAGGACTACCAGTCCCGCCTCGAGCGCGCCTTCGCGGAGATGAACGAGGCCGAGACCTCGCCCATCCCGACCGTCGGCTCCGCCCACGGCTCGAAGGAGTCCGACGAGCACTACGTCCCGAAGACCACGGCGATCACGGAGGAAGCTCTCCAACGCATCGGCGAGGCCCACCTGGACATCCCCGAGGACTTCACCGTCCACCCAAAGCTCAAGGCGCTCCTGGAGCGCCGGGCGAAGATGGCCGTCAACGGCGACATCGACTGGGGCTTCGCGGAGCTGGCTGCCTTCGGCTCACTGCTGATGGAGGGCAAGTCCGTTCGTCTGGCAGGTCAGGACTCGCAGCGCGGCACCTTCGTGCAGCGCCATGCCGTCTACCACGATCGGGTGACCGGCGACGAATGGACGCCTATCTCGAACCTGGCCGAAGACCAGGCGAAGCTGTGGATCTACAACTCGCTGCTCTCCGAGTACGCCGCCCTCGGCTTCGAGTACGGCTACTCCGTGGAACGTCCCGACGCCCTGGTGGCCTGGGAAGCGCAGTTCGGAGACTTCGTCAACGGCGCCCAGACCATCATCGATGAGTTCATCTCCTCGGCCGAGCAGAAGTGGAACCAGCACTCCTCCGTCGTGCTGCTGCTGCCGCACGGCTACGAGGGACAGGGCCCGGACCACTCCTCCGCCCGCATCGAGCGCTTCCTGCAGATGTGTGCAGAGGACAATATGCGAGTGGCCCAGCCGTCGTTCGGTGCCAACCACTTCCACCTGCTGCGCGAACAGGCCTATTCGACGCCGCGTCGTCCGTTGGTGGTGTTCACGCCGAAGCAGCTGCTGCGGCTCAAGGCAGCGGCGTCGTCGGTGGCCGACTTCACCCAGGTAGGCTTCCGCAAGGTGGTCGGGGACGACAAGATCGGCTCCTCCGCCAAGAAGGTCATGCTGGTCTCCGGTCGCCTGTACTACGACCTGCTGGCCCGCCGCGAGAAGCTGGAAGACAACTCGACGGCGATCGTCCGCGTCGAGCAGCTCTACCCGCTGCCGCTGGAGGAAATCACCCAGCAGCTCAACCACTACCCCGACGCCGAGGTCATGTGGGTACAGGATGAGCCGGCCAACCAGGGGCCGTGGCCCTTCATGGCCGTCAATCTGCTGCCGCAGCTGGACCGCAAGGTCACGCTCGTCTCCCGTGCGGCTTCCGCTTCACCGGCAGCGGGCAACAAGCCTCGGCACGACAAGGAACTGGATGCCCTGATGACGGAGGCCTTCGGACGCTGATCCGCTCCGGACTCCCGTCCGCTGACGCCTCGGCCCGGTCGCTGAACATGCGACCGGGCCGAGGCGTCAGGACACCAGGACGCACCCCACCGACTACAGTGGAACCCACGATGATCGAGAAAGGCTCATACTGTGGAGATTCGTAGAATTCGCATCGCCTCGATCGGCGCGGAAACCCTCGCCGGCATCGGCGACTCGCGTGCCCTGGGGTGGCTCGGGCGTGTACTCGCCCGCACCGTCTCCGCCGAGGTAGAGATCGAGAGCTATGTTCTCGCCTCTCCCGGTGACACCACAGAAGCCCTCTCTCAGCGATGGGAGACCGAGGCCCGTGCTCGTTTCAGCACCGCCACCGACAACCGACTCGTCGTGGCCCTACCCGAACATGACGCCGACCTCGAGGGCTCCTCGGCTCGGGCCCGGCTCAATCTCGCCAACATCCTCGACCGGGCCAGCCAGCAGGGCATCTCCGTGCTGGTGGTGGGTCCTCCTCCGGGCCTGGACGAGGAGCGCAATCGCCGTCTAGACGCACTGAACGCGGCCTACCGCGACGTCGCCGAACGACGAGACGTCCCCTACGTGGATACGTTCACGCCATTGTTGGGACACGAGCAATGGCGCACCGACCTCGCTGGCGGCCAGGGACGTCCCGGTCAGGCTGGCTACGGTCTACTGGCCTGGCTGGTCCTGCACCGCGGATGGTACTCGTGGCTGGGACTCGCAGAACCGACCAGCTGACCCAGCAGTGATACCCTGGTATCCGGCCGAAACACGGATGTGAGGGAAGGAGAGCAGCAATGAGCAAGCGTGGACGCAAGCGCAAGGACCGCCGCAAGAACAAGGCGAACTCCGGGAAGCGCCCCAACTCCTGAGTCACTGACCAGGACGCGAAACCTCGAGGCCCCGCACAACATCTTCGTTGTTGCGGGGCCTCGCTGCGTCGTGGGGTGTTCGTGAGGGTGGACTCCGTCAGTGTCCCGCCTGCACACGAATCTCACTGATCCGCGTGATGATCGACATCTTGAGCTGATCCGGTGCCTTCTCACTACAGCTGCGCTTCACCACCGAACGGATGATGCACTCCAAATCGTGCTCCGCATTGCAGTCGGTGCACTCGACCAGGTGTCGGCGCACCTCCTCGATATCGTGGTGACTCAGCGCGCCGTCGAGGTACTCGTAGATCCGCTGCACGCGGGAATCGTGGCAGTCTCCGATCTTCTGACAGTCCTGCTCGTCTTTCATCGGAGCCGCTCCTTGCTTCTCGCTCATCGTGCTTCCTCTGCGTCGGCGTCCTTGCCGCGGCTGGATCGCGTGCTGGCTGATCCGCTGGCCTTCTTGTCCTTGACTCGAATGCCGCGCTCGGCTGCGTAATCGGTGAGTAGATCACGCAGCAGCTTGCGCCCTCGGTGTAGACGGGACATGACCGTGCCAATCGGCACGCCCAGGATCTCGGCGATCTCCTTGTAGGCGAAGCCCTCGACGTCGGCGAAGTACACCGCCAGCCGGAACTCCTCCGGGATGGCCTGCAGCGCGTTCTTGACGTCGCTGTCGGGCAGCCGGTCCAGGGCTTCGGTCTCGGCCGAGCGCAAACCGGTGGAGGTGTGCTCGGCGGCCTGGGCCATCTGCCAGTCTTCCACCGTGTCGGTGTTGGTCTGCTGCGGTTGGCGCTGCCGCTTCCGATACAGGTTGATGTACGTGTTGGTCAGGATCCGGTACAGCCAGGCCTTCAAGTTGGTCCCGGGCTTGTACTGATGGAACGACGAATACGCCTTTGTGTAGGCCTCCTGAACCAGGTCCTCGGCGTCCGAGGGGTTCCGCGTCATCCGCAGTCCGGCCGCATAGAGCTGGTCGACATACTGCAGGGCATCACGCTCGAACCGCTCGCGTCGCTGGGCGTCCGATTCGGTCCCGGGGTCGACACGCGAGCCGTCGGCACCGGCCGTCAGATCAGTGGTCTCGTGAGTATTCATCACCGACCAGTCTAGCCAGCTCTGTGACGCAACCGGTCGTTCTGGCGCAAGTACGGTCATCGTGGTCCTCCTTCTCATGGGGCATAGCGCGATTCACCGCCCGGATATTCCGCGCGGCTCAAGGTATCTTGGAGGTATCTCCGCAACCGACCCGCGACCGGGAGGCCTTCCGCCGATGACCACGACGCACCGCACCGAGGACCAGATCCTCGATCCCTGGCCGGCGCCGGCCCCCCTTCAGCCTGTCGCCGCGACGGTGCAGGTGCCCGGGTCGAAGTCACTGACCAACCGCTACCTGGTGCTCGCGGCCCTCGCCGATCGGCCCAGTACCGTTCAGGGGGTGCTGGACTCGCGCGACTCACGGCTGATGGTGGAGGCGCTGCGACGCCTCGGCGTCGTCATCGACCACGATGCTGACCGGGCCGATACCGTGCACGTCACTCCCCTGCCGGTGCAGCGTGACGATGCCGAGTGGGCGGAGCACCCCGGCCCGGTCGCCGAGCAGACCGTGGACTGCGGCCTGGCCGGCACCGTGATGCGCTTCATCCCTCCCGTCGCCGCGCTGACCCGGACAACCGTGACCGTCGACGGTGATGAGGGCGCCCGAGTGCGTCCCATGGCCCCGGTGATCCAAGGACTCGTCCAGGCCGGCGCGCGCGTGGAATCACTGGATGCACTCGATAACGTCGACGACGAGACTGTTCCGACGCACCTGCCGTTGCGGGTCCGCGGCACCGGCATCGTGCCCGGCGGTGCCGTCACCATCGATTCTGGTGGTTCCTCCCAGTTCCTCTCGGCGCTGCTGCTGGCGGGCGCACGGTTCCGCGACGGCCTGAACCTGCGTCACTCCGGCGAGCACACGCCCAGCCCCGAACACGTGGGGATGACCGTGGCCGTGCTCCGCCAGGCCGGCGTCGTTGTCGACGATTCCACGCCCGGACAGTGGCGGATCGCGCCGGGTCCGATCACGGGCGGCGAATGGGCGGTGGAGCCGGACCTGTCCAATGCCGGCCCCTATCTGTGTGCGGCGGTGGCGACCGGCGGCACCGTGCGCATTCCGCATTGGCCGCGCACCACCACCCAGATCGGTGATCGCTGGCGTGAGATCCTGCCCCGTTTCGGCGCGACCGTCACGTTTGACGAGGAGCCCGGCACCGAGCACGGAACGCTGACGGCCTCCGGCGCGCTCGACGATGCCGGCACCCCGATCATCACCGGCGGCGGCGACATTTCAGACTCCGCCGAACTGGCTCCGACCGTGGCCGCCTTGGCTGCCCTGGCACAGGGACCGACACGGCTCACGAAGATCGGGCACCTGCGCGGCCACGAGACCGACCGCCTGAGCGCACTGACCACCGAGATCCGGCGACTGGGCGGCAGCGTGGACGAGTTCACGGACCGCCTCGAGATCCACGGTTCCGGACCGAAGGCACTCGCTCCGGCCCGGTTGAGCACGTATCACGACCACCGGATGGCCACCTTCGCCGCCGTGATCGGGCTGGTGGTCCCGGGCGTGACCATCGAGAATGTGGAGACCACGGGCAAGACCATGCCACGGTTCCCCCGTGCCTGGTCAGCACTGGCGCAGACCGCCGCCGCATCCGACACCTCGACGTCGACTCCGGTGATCCACGGATGACGCCGGGCCGCCGGGGCGGGATCGACCCGAACGCCTGGGATGAGTCGCGGATTCGCGCGCGCCCCAGCAAGCGGGGCTCGCGCCCGCGCACCAAGGAGCGGCCGCGCCACGAGGACGCGACTATCGGCCGCGTCACCACCGTGGACCGGGGCCGCTACCGGGTGCGGCTCCCGGACGGGATGATGGTCACCGCCATGCGTGCCAAGGAGTTGCGCCGCTCCCCCGTCGTCACCGGCGACCAGGTCGCCCTGGTCGGCGATCTCTCCGGTAATGAGGGCAGCCTGGCCCGCATCGTGCGCATCGAGGACCGCGCGACCGTGCTGCGCCGCTCCGCCGATGACACGGACGCCTACGAGCGGGTGGTGGTGGCCAACGTGGACGTGCTGGTCATCATGGTCGCCGCTGCCAATCCGGAACCGCGCACCGGGTTCATCGATCGTGCCCTGGTGGCTGCCTATGATGCCGGGATCGCCCCGCTGCTCTGCATCACCAAAACGGATCTGCGCGACCCCGGCTCACTCATCGAGCACTACGCGGATGTGGACGTGGAGATCCTCACCTCGCAGTCTGCCGACGAGCACGACGACGCCCTGCTCGACGATGCCCTGCTCACCAGGATTCTGGAGCGCCTCCAGGGACACATCAGCGCCCTCGTCGGACCCTCAGGTGTGGGCAAGTCGACCTTGATCAACGCCCTGACCGGGTCCGACCGGGCCACCGGACACGTCAATGCCGTCACCGGGCGCGGGCGACACACCTCGTCCTCAGCGCTGGCCCTGCCCCTCTCGGACGACGATACGACCTGGCTCATCGACACTCCCGGCATCCGCTCGTTCGGCCTCGGCCTCGTCGACCCCGACCACCTGGTGGAAGCCTTCGACGAATTGGCCCCGGCCATCGCCGACTGCCCCAAGGGATGTGAACACACCGAGTCCTCCCCCGGCTGCGCCCTGGACGCCTGGGTGGCTGCATCTCATGCTGGCCCCTCTGGTGCGGCACGGCTGGCATCCCTGCGGCGGCTGCTCGGCAACCGTGGGAGCGGCGACCACGACGATCGCCCCGCCGCAGACCCGCCGCGGCAAGAGAACGGCGGCACCGCTCACGGCGGGTAGCCTAGACGCATGACTCCACTCGAGAACTTTCAGCGCGGATACCGGGACGACCTGCATCTGGCCATCGCTATGGCCGATGCCGTCGACGCTGTCACCATGTCCCGTTTCAACGCCGTCGATCTGAAGATCTCGACCAAGCCCGACCTCACGCCCGTCTCCGACGCCGACCGGTCCGCCGAAGACCTCATCCGCGGACAGCTGTCCCGGGCACGTCCCCGTGACGCCATCTTCGGTGAGGAGTTCGGCTCCTCCGGCTCGGGCTCCCGCCGCTGGGTGATCGATCCCATCGACGGCACCAAGAATTTCGTGCGCGGCGTCCCAGTCTGGGCCACCCTCATCTCCCTGCTCGACGACGGGGTCCCCGTGCTCGGCGTCGTCTCCGCCCCGGCCCTGCATCGACGCTGGTGGGCCATGAAGGGCGCCGGCGCCTACACCGGACGCTCCCTCGCCCACGCCAAGCGCATCCACGCCTCGAACGTGTCCCGACTGGAAGACGCCTCGCTGTCCTTCTCCTCCCTCGAGGGCTGGCGCGAGCGTGGCAATATCCGCGAATTCTTGCAACTCACCTCCGACGTGTGGCGCACGCGCGCCTACGGTGATTTCTGGTCTTACATGATGGTGGCCGAGGGCGCCGTCGACATCGCCTGCGAGCCGGAGCTGGAGCTCTACGACATGGCGGCTCTCATCCCGATCCTCACCGAGGCCGGCGGTCGGTTCACCTCGCTGGAGGGCGAACCCGGCCCCTTCGGCGGCAACGCGCTGGCCACCAACGACCTGCTGCACTCCGAGGTGCTCGAGCGCCTCAATCCCGCACTGCGCGGGCAGCACGTCGCCCAGTAGACCCTCAAGCGGTCCCTTGTCGTGATGGCCAGGCTCTCCCTCCCCACTGTTCTCGCCGTCGCCCTCGGCGGCGTGCTCGGGGGCGGGTTGCGACTGGTCCTGATGACGGCGATTCCCCTCGAACAGGATCCACTGGCAAACGGTCTGGCGCTGACGCAGGAGTTCCTCACCCTCACCCTGATCAACCTCACCGGATCCTTCGCCCTCGGGTGGGTCTCCGGTGTGGCGCCTCACTCCGGTTGGCCTGACTGGGCCCGCGTCGGGGTGAGCACGGGGGTGCTGGGCTCGTTCACGACCTTGTCTGCATTGACGACGGCCTGGCTGGCCGCCCTCGTCGTCCTCGGCAACGCTGGTGATAGCACCACAGGAACGCTGGTGACCGCCGGCGTCCTCGGGCTCATCGTGTTGCTGGGCACCGCGGTCGTCGGCGCCCTGGTGGCTGCTCTGGGCATCCGGACGGCGTCCCTGGGCCGTGGAGGATCATGATGAGCCTCGTTCTGCTACTGTTCGCCGGATGCTGTGCTCTGGGCGCGGTCCTGCGCTACCTGGCGGACGCCCTGCTGCCCTCGCGCGGCATCCTACTCGTGAATATCCTCGGTTCTCTCCTCGCCGGTGCAGTCCTCGGAACCGTCGTGGGCGACCACAGCTCAGAAACGACGGCGCTGCTCCTCGCCACGGGCTTGGCCGGATCGCTGACCACCTTCTCGACCGTCTCACTCGCCGCAGGTCAGGCGCTGATCGAACGCCGCTACCGCACAGCCTTGGCGACCGTGCTCCTGCACTACGGCACCAGCTTCACCGCTGCGATTCTCGGGTTTCTCGGCAGTCTGGGAATCAGTGCCTTGTGACTCGGTACGAACACAGAATCCTGCTCTCACCCCTTGGTTACCCAGCTGTGACGAGTATGTGACGAGTTTTCCTGGCGATCCCGCTGATTCCCGTCACCCACGGAGCGTAAACAGTCGACGACGTTTCGGCACCAGGACAAGGAAAAAGCCCGGAACCGCAAGGGTTCCGGGCTTGGTCCGTGGAGATGGGGGGAATCGAACCCCCGTCCGATGTGGCTTTAGCAGGGCTTCTCCGGGCGCAGTCTGCGTCGGAGTTTATCGGCCTTGGCTGTCCTGCAGACAAGCAGCCAGTCCAGGCCTAGCCGGATTTAGGTCTCTATTGCTTCCCCCGGCAGGGGCAACAGACAGTGGCTATCTAATCGACGCCAGGATCCGGGACGATAGCATTCCCGGGCTGACGGACTCGTTCGCTGTATCAGGCAGCGAGAGCGAAGTCAGTGCGCTTAGATTCGGCACTTATTGGGTTGCAGAGGACGTTTACGAGATGACTCTGCATTCTCGGCCCGCTTCTCCTGCGGCAACTCACATCGTCGAAACCGATCATCCCCGTGTTGAGTTATCAAACAGCCCCTGCCGCAAGGGCAGGACATCTCAGAATAGCAGATGCAGACTCATCTACCAAGGGAAATCCCCATCGTGAAAGTCAGCGACGGAAAGCCGAATCCCCGCGACGGTTCGCTACGCGCATGGCGCGCTGTGCTTCTCGGGAGTCCTGCTTCTCGCGCAGGGTATGCCGCTTGTCGTAGTCGCGTTTGCCTTCGGCCACCGCGATCTCGACCTTGACTCGACCGTTCACGAAGTACAGTTGCAACGGCACGATGGTGATGCCCGACTCTTGGATCTGACGTGAGAGCTTATTCAGCTCCTGACGATGCAACAGCAGCTTGCGACGACGGCGGGCAGCATGGTTGGTCCAGGACCCGTTCAGGTACTCCGGAATGTAGACCTGTTCCAGGTAGAGCTCATCTCGGTAGAAAGTCGCGAATCCGTCCACCAGGGAGGCATGGCCTTCCCGCAGCGACTTGACCTCGGTGCCCATGAGCGACAGGCCAGCTTCATAGGTGTCACCGATGGTGTAGTTGTGACGCGCCTTGCGGTTGGTGGCGATCACCACGCGCTCGTCACGCGCCGGCTTCTTGCCAGCGGACTTCTTCGCCATGGTTCGCCCCTTCCTTGATGTGCTTAACAGACGCAAACATCTATCTTACCGACCCTGTCAAGAATCGGGAGCAGACGAAGGAGCTCGACGCAGTCAGAGGCAACTAGAGCAGGTTTGCCGGGTTCACTGCAGAGCCGTTGACGATCGTCTCGAAGTGCAGGTGACAGCCCGTGGAGTTACCGGTCGTGCCGGTGTAGCCGATGATGTCTCCCTGGTTGACCTTCTGACCGGGGCTGACCACGTAGCGTGTCATGTGGTGGTATTTCGTGGCCAAGGCCTTGCCGTTCACCACGCCGTGGGAGATCACGACGCGACGGCCCGAGGTCCAGACAGCCCAGTCGGCATTCCAGACGGTGCCTGACGCGGCAGCACGGATCGGCAGGCCACAGCCGCCACCGTAGTCGATGCCGGTGTGGACATACCCACCGCGGCCTCCGTAGTCATAGGTACCGGCCGGAGTCGGACGCCATCCGAATCCCGAGGTCTGATAGGTGTTGAGCGGGCGAATCAGACCCCACGAGGACGAGGACGACGTCGACTGCGCACTCTGAGTGACCTTACGGTCCGCTTCGGCGGACGCTTCACTGGCTTTGGTGGCATTCGCCCGCGCCTGACGCGCCGCTTCCTTCTGTCGCTCGTTTGCGGCAGCGCGTGCAGCCGCCGCTTCAGCCTCGCGCGCCTTGCGCTCGGCTTCCTCGGCCTCCCGGCGACGACGCTCCGCTTCTTCCACGGCTTTCTTGTGCTCTTCCTGCAGTTCCGAGTGGTCGGACTGCTGAGCCACCAGCTCCCGCTGTCGCTCGGCAATTTCAGCGTTCACAGCGTCCTGCTGCTCTTGGTTCTTGTCGATCTGTGCCTGAATCCGCGGACGTTCGGCTTCCAGTTCATCCGTCAAACGCTGCGTGGTGGAGACCATCTGATCCAGCTCGCGCTTCGCCGCTGCGGCCTCGTCCCTGGCCTGCTCTTCCCGCGCCAGCGCGGCTTCGGCTTCGGCCTTGAGCTCACGAATCTCCTCCTCGACGGCGGCTAGTCGAGCCTCAGCGTTGCGGTCGGTCGCGGTCTGTTGCGAAACCGTGGAGAGCTTGCTGTCCTGAATCCGAAGTGCCTGCTGCGCCAGTCCCATGGCTTCGGGCAGCGATGAGTCGTCGAGGCCAAGAATGAACGATAGGTTCTGCGATACGCCACCCTGCTTATAGGCCTGGCTGGCAATCTGCCCGATCTCATCGTGCGACTCGGAAATCTGCTGTTCGGCCGCTTCGATCTCGGCCTGGATCTCCGATCGCTGCGACTCCGCCCGGGCGACGCGCTCATTCAGTGAAGCCACTTCCGCGGCCGCAGCCTGGACGCGACCCTCGGCATCGGTCACTGCCTGCTGCGCGGCGGGTAACTGACCCTGAAGGTCATTGAGCTCTGTCACCTTCTCAGCAATGTCCGCGTCGAGGCCCTCGAGCGATGCGTTCAAGTCCCCCTGGTTCGACTTCAGCCCCGATTTCTGATCGTCCAAGTCACCCAGGGCATCAGAGAGCTGCGACTGCTGCCGTTCCGACTGCTGAAGGCGCCGTTCAAGTTCGTCCACCGCATCTTGGCCGTTGGCGGGGGCGATCAGGCCGAGGCTCAGCACAGCGATCAGGCCGGTGCCGATCACCGCTCGAGGGAGACGTCCTCGCATCATTTGCTCCTTGATTGGCATGAGGGGGAAGAGAAGGGACTCATGGGCACCGAAGGGCTAAACCCTCAAGTACCGCCTTAAGGTTAACATCGACGAGACCGCCGCCAGGACGACGGCGATGATGAGCAGGAGGGGAATGATCAGCAAGGCGTCGACGCCCGTGATGAATCCTGTGCCGGGATACTGCTGCGTCAGCCAGTCGCCGACGAAGAAGTGAGCGACCGCCCAGGTGGCCACGGAAGCCAGCGCTGCACCGATGAGCGCGGCAAGCACCCCTTCCGCCAAGAAGGGCAGCTGAATCATGGTCTTGGAGGCTCCCACCAGTCGCATAATGCCCGTTTCACGACGCCGAGAGAAGGCGGAGAGGCGAATCGTGGTGGCGATGAGCAGAATCGCGCAGATCAGCATCACGACCGCCACGGAGACCGCAACGACGGAGGCAATGTTCATCAGCGTGAACAGCGTCTCCAAGAGTTCTCGCTGGTCGGAGACGACTTCGACGCCGGGCATTCCGGAGAACATCTCGTTGACCACTTCGTACTGTTCCGGGTTGATCAGCGCCACTCGGAAGGACTCGGGAAGCTGCTCGGCGGTCACCGTGTCGGCCATCGAGGAGTTGGAGAATTGCTCGCGGAAGATGTCGAGCGCCATCTCCTGCGATTCGTACTCATAGGAGTCGACATACGCCGACGCCGTCGGCGAATCCAGAAGATCCTGGATGGCACTCCGCTGTTCATCGGTCACGGCGCCGGCAGCACAGCTGGCCGCGCCGGAGGTTTCCGTGCACAAGAAGATGGCGACCTCAACACGGTCGTACCAGTACCCCTTCATCTGGTTGATCTGCAGCTGCAGCAGCCCGGCTGTGCCGACGAAGGACAAGGAAATAAACGTCACCAGGATGACCGAGACCACCATGGACAGGTTGCGACGGATTCCGGAGAACGTCTCCCCCAGGATGAAAGCCAATCTCATCGAGCGTCCTCCCCTTCGGTCCCCACCGAGTTCTTTTCATCCTTCGGCGTACCCTCGGCAGGGGGCACGCGTCGTCCTCCCAGCGCACCGCTGCGTCGTAGATCCAGCAGACCGGTCGGGGGTGAGACGGCCTGCCGCTCCCCCGCTTCCTCGGTCAGTACGCTGGCCGCCCCGGTGTCGCCCAGGGGGGCGTTGACCACGGGCGTCGTGTCGAAAAGCGTCACTCCGGCGCCTTCCTCGTGTTCTGGCTCCGTGGTGGGAACGATGAATGGACCATAGCCGCCTTCGGCTTCATCGCGCACGATGACGCCGTCGGAGAGCTCGACCACCCGGCGGCGCATGGAGTTGACGATGTCGTCGTCGTGAGTTGCCATCACCACGGTGGTGCCGTTCTGGTTGATGCGATCTAGCACATCCATGATGCCGCGCGACGTCTCCGGGTCCAGGTTTCCGGTGGGCTCGTCCGCCAACAGGATCGCGGGTCGGTTCACCACGGCTCGGGCGATCGCTACACGCTGCTGTTCACCGCCGGAGAGCTCGTGCGGCATGCGCTTCTCCTTGCCCGCCAGGCCGACCATTTCCAGCACATCGGGAACGGCTTGATTGATCAGGGCCCGACGGCGCCCCAGCACCTGCATCGCGAAAGCCACGTTGGCGAATACGGTCTTGTTGGGCAGCAATCGGAAGTCCTGGAAGACGACACCGATGCTGCGACGAAGGCGAGGCACCCGCCAGCTGGGCAGGCGCGCGACGTTGCGGCCGGTCACGTAGACGGCACCGCTGCTGGCGCGCTCTTCACGGAGGGCAAGACGGATAAAGGTGGATTTTCCGGATCCGGAGGCGCCGACGAGAAAGACGAACTCGCCGCGCTCAAACTCAACTGTCACATCGTCCAGTGCCGCACGTGAGGTACGGTCGTAGACCTTCGTGACCTGTTCGAATCGAATCATGCCTGTCCACCTGCCCAGGCTCACGAAGAGCCCCCCGGCATGAGGGCGATCTCGGGGAAGTGGTCATACCGGTGATTCCACGATAGTCACGGGCCTGTAACGATCGTGGGATCTCGGCGCCTTCATGGGGCGCGTGTCGAGGGCTTTCACGACCGTAGAAGGGGTGCGGCCAATGTCGGCTACACCCCTTCTCCACGTCATCTCATGAGCTCAGCTCACGAGATAAGCGTCACCGCTCCAGAAGTACCGCATCGCCCTGTCCGCCGCCACCGCACAGCGAGATGGCGGATTTGCCCGCCCCGCGCCGGGACAGCTCCAGAGCCGCGTGAAGTACCAAGCGTGCGCCCGAGGCACCCACTGGGTGACCGAGCGCAATGGCTCCCCCATGAATATTCGTCTGGTCCACCGAGTAGCCCAGGTCATTCAGTGACTGGATCGCCACGGCGCCGAATGCCTCGTTGATCTCGATGAAGTCAAGCTCGTCAACGGTCCATCCGTTGCGCTGGACCGCTTCCTGGATCGCCCGTGACGGCTGGGAATGAAGGGAGGTGTCTGGGCCAGCGACCTGCCCGTACCCGGCGACCGTAGCCAGGATCGGCAAGGAATGACGCTCGGCGTAGTCTCGCGAGGTCACCACGAGCGCGGCTGCTCCATCGGACAACGGCGAGGAGTTACCCGCGGTGATGGTCCCGTCTGAGCTGAAGGCGGGCCGTAGCTTGCTCAACGACTCCGCTGTGGTGTCCGGGCGGACACCTTCATCGTGGGAGACCACCACGGGGTCGCCCTTGCGCTGAGGAATCTCCATCGGCGCGATCTCGTCAGCGAAGACGTCATCACTCTGCGCCTGCGCCGCACGCTGGTGAGAGCCCGCCGCGATCTCGTCCTGCTCAGTGCGACCGATCTTGCGGTCCCCGTTTCCGCCCTCAGTCAGATCCCCCATGGACACTTCAGTCACGGTGTCGCGCAGAGCGTCGTGCGCTACTGCATCGATCATGGTGACCGGGCCGTACTTGTGGCCCTTCCTGGAATCGGGAAGCAGGTGCGGACCATTGGTCATCGATTCCTGGCCTCCGACGACGGCAACGTCGATCTCACCCAGGCGGATACGACGCGTCGCCTCGATCACGGCGGTGGCACCGGACAGGCACACTTTGTTGATGGTGATCGCGGGAACGGCATAACCGATGCCAGCGGCCAGGGCCGACTGTCGGGCCGGATTCTGGCCACAACCGGCCTGGACCACCTGTCCCATAATGACGGTCTCGATGTCGTCGACGTCGATGCCGGAACGCTGCACAGCGTGCTTGATCGCGTGCGCCCCCAGCTGAACGGCGGTGAGGGACGCTTGTGCCCCGAGAAGCCTCGTGAACGGGGTACGGGCGCCGGCGATGATGACGGCGTCGCGGTCGTTGTGCTGCACGGTCAACCTCCAGAAGGTGATCAGGATTACATTGGACGACGAGTCTCAGTCTAATGTCCCGTTTGGCTTCTGCGTTAGTCGAGGCGAATCGCGTCGAGAGTCGTCAGCCCTCTTCGGAGCCAGCTCCGTCATCTTCTGCCAGTGCGGCGAGCCCGTCGATCGACGACGCCAATGCGGCGGAAGTGTATGACCGCGCCCGCTCAAAACGCGATTCGTCCGTCAACTGGGTCCAGTCATAGGTGTGCCGAACAAGGGTGGTGTCGTCGTCGACAGGCTCAAGTTCCCAGCGGAAGAAGTGACCACGTGGTTCAGAACCCGGCACGGAGGGTTTCCACGCGATGACCCGGCCCTCGTTGAACTCGACGACGCGGTTCTCGCGCGACTCGCCGTTGGTGAGTCGCGCATTGAACGTCTGACCAGATCCGGTGATCCGTTGCCCCTGGTCCGCATGATCCACATTTCCGTTGCCGTCAATCCGCGCATGCTGCGCTGGGTCGGCGAGGATCTTGAAGATGTCGGAGGCCGCGGCGCGGATGTTCTTTTCGGCGGAGACGATTCGGTTCTCAGTCATGCTGTCAGTCTGCCATTCTCCGGCAGCGCATGAAACCGTCAGGGCGCATCGGAATCAGTTGTCTTCGTTACCCCGGCCTTCAGCGCGCCAGCGGATACCAGCATCGATAAAGCCGTCGATGGCACCGTCGAAGACCGATGACGGGTTGCCTTCTTCGTGGTTCGTCCGCAGGTCCTTGACCATTTGGTAGGGGTTCAGCACGTATGAGCGCATCTGATCGCCCCAGGACGCCTTGACGTCGCCAGCCATTTCTTTCTTCTTGGCATCTTCTTCTTGCTTGCGCAGTAACAGCAGTCGCGACTGCATCACACGCAACGCAGCCGCACGGTTCTGAATCTGCGATTTCTCGTTCTGCATGGAGACCACGATGCCCGTGGGAATGTGCGTCATGCGTACGGCGGAGTCGGTGGTGTTCACCGACTGTCCACCCGGACCGGAAGAGCGGAAGACGTCGACCTTCAGCTCGGCTTCAGGGATCTCGACCGAGTCGTCCGATTCAATGAGGGGAACCACCTCGACGGCGGCGAAGGAGGTCTGCCGACGTCCCTGGTTGTCGAAGGGTGAGATACGCACCAGACGATGAGTACCGGCTTCGACGGAGAGCGTGCCGAAAGCGAAGGGGGCGTTGACTTCGAAGGTGGCCGATTTCAGCCCGGCTTCCTCCGCATAAGAGGTATCCATGACCTTCGTCGACCAGCCGCGCTGCTCGGCCCAACGCAGATACATCCGCATCAGCATTTCGGCGAAGTCGGCAGCGTCAACACCACCGGCTCCGGCTCGAATGGTGATCACCGCGTCGCGCGGGTCATACTCACCGCTCAGCAGCGTGACGACTTCCAGCTCCGACAGAGATTTCTTGATGGACGTCAGCTCTGTCTTAGCGTCGTCCAGCAGCGACGGCTCGTTCTCTTCGGCCGCCAGGTCGATCATGACCTCAAGGTCATCGATGCGCGCTTCGAGACGAGTGATGCGCTCCAAGTCGGTCTGTCGGTGCGAGAGCTTGGAGGTCACCTTCTGTGCCGCATCGGGATCATCCCACAGATCGGGGGCACCGGCCTGTTCGGACAGTTCGGCAATCTCGGCGCGAATCTTCTCCACATCGGAGACCTCCTCAATAGAGGACAGCGTCGAGCGGAGTTCGGTGATCTCTTGTGAAAAGTCAATATCAGCCATGGCCTTCCTAGACTACGGCATCGCATCGGCCCCTGCTTATCCTCAGCATCGACACCTTCGTTTCATCAACGCTCGAGATTCGTCCGAGCAGAAGATTCAGCCTGAACGGTGATTCCGTCGGGCATAAACCAGCTCACCACCGGCGGCCTGGACGTCGCACGCAACTGTACGGAGACGGTATCCCCGCCCGAAGCGATCACGACTGCACCCACTCCCAGATTCTCGAATTGCGAGTATGCGCTCGTGTCTTGAAGGTGCGTCGTGACGGAGTCCCTGGCCTTGGTTTGGGTGAGAACGGGCACCAACTCGGAGCTATTCACTTCGGCAGTAAATTCCGTCGCCGCAGCGGAGCTCGCACCATCGGCAGCTGCCAGGAGTTTGCGGGCTTCGAGATTGATTGCCGAGATCGCCAACATCGTGATGGCGAACATCAGGGACACAACACTCAGTCCGATAATGAGCACACTCGTTTGGCCTTCTTCACGTGGGATCCGTCGCAGCAATCGAATCATTCGAATTCTCCGATGCGCTGGTGGGCCGAGGAACTAACGCGTGCCACCGTCGTCTCGTTGCGCAAGACGTTGGGCACCAATGGGAGGTCCACCCGGATTTCCACCGTTGCGGAAACCACGCTTCCGGATTCACTACATGAACCCGACGGACAATCGAGAACCAACTCAACGTTGGACCTGTTGAATCCGTAGTCTGCGGTCGTCGTCTCGAGCGCTTGCCCTGCTCGTGTCCGTCCGGTCGCCTCGTCGGGGGCACTCTTCATCGCAGCCGCAGCTTGATCTGCTGCCGCGAGTGCAGCATAACTTGCAGCTTGGATCTGACCGGCCAGAATCATGAAATAGAGCACGGGAATGAGCAGGACGACGGCAAGCACGGTGAACTCCACCGTGGCCGAACCGTCATCGTCCCTGAACACTCGGCGCGACTTATCAGAAACGATATGCATGTCCCGTGGCCTCCAACACGATCGGTCCGCTGATGAAGCCGACGATCGGTAGCCGGTGCCGCACGGTCACCGTCACCAGTTCTGTGTCCTCGCCTTCGGACCGGACCGACGTACTGACGTCGATGTCCTGAGACCGAGGAACCGCACTAGACATCAGGCTCTTCGCACGTTCGACTCCGTCGTGGTCAGTCCGGTCGGCCAAGGTAGCGTGCCGAGCTCCAGCCGAAGCTGCATCGACCATCACGTTATAGGTATAGATCACCACACCGAACTGCATAATGGCTGCAAAGAGCACAGCAAGCAGAGCCATAATCATGGCTGATTCGGCGACTGCTGCTCCTTGCTCCTGATGAACGTCGTCAGCTCGTACCGCACCCGTCGCACATCTATGACGCACCGTTAGCCAGTGGTGACCTGGCTGATTGCCTGGTTGAACAGGTCCGCCAACGCAGGGCCGGCTAAAGCAAGCAACCCGGCCACGAGGATTGCCGACATGAGGGTAATCATCACCCAACCGGGAACGTCTCCACGATCATCCTGCCTTCGCTCCAGCGTTGCAGTTGGGCCGTCGGTCTTCGCTGGTCCTTGTGTGTTCTTCATTTTGTACCTTTCGGTTGGTGACTGCCACGTCTTGTGACAATCAGGCATTCTCGTGGGCTAGACGTTGATATTCAGCAATGACAATCCGGGGAACACGGCGAAAACAACCGTCAGGGGAAGCAAGCCGAAGACGACCGGAACCATCATGCTGATTTCTTTCTTTCCAGCTGTCTCCATCAGTTCGCGTCGAGACAGTTCACGTACATCTTTGGCTTGCGAGCGCATGACTTCTGCCAAGGGGGTTCCGCGTTCCATTGCCACAATGATTCCTTCGACGAAACGTTCGACAGCCGGAATTTGGACTCTCTCACCACACGAACGCAAGGCCGACACGAGACTCGACCCGGCGTGGATCTCCTGCAAAGTGCGATTGAACTCACCGGCGAGATCTCCTCGGCTCAGGTGGGCAACTCGTTGCAAAGCGCCGAGAACCGTATCCCCTGCGGAGACAGAGAGAGCAATAACATCAGCGACGGTGGGAAACTCCGAAACAATTCTGCGATGCCTCGCTTTGATCTGCATCGACAACATGTTGTCTCTGAGGGCGAAGCCTAGTGTTGCGCACCCCACGACGAGCAGAACGCCAAGAAAGGGATGCAGATCAGCACGGAACGCCAGCGCCACGCTCCCCACGATTCCGACGCATGCTCCGAGCAAGAGCATCACCAGTTGCTGTACCCGATAGTCGACCACGGACGCTGGCACCCCCGCGGTGCGTAGGCGCCGCTCTAGGACGTCGTTGCCGAGGTTGTAACGCTCCAAGTACTGAACTACGGCCTCGAGTACCGGTCTGCCGATACGCCCAACGGCCCCCAAGGGAGCATGAGTCTGAGGCTGAATTAACCTCGATGCCGGGACGTGTCCGCGGAGCTGAGACTCGACGCGCATCGACAAGGAGGGTTTCCAGCCCAACGGGAAGCCCGCCACGATCATGGCAAGGCCCAACCCGAGCAGGGCTCCGACACACAAGGACAAAACGAGCATCAAAGAACCCTCCTTTCCGTTGGCAGCGCTCCGATTCGCAACATGAGTCGATAGCACAGGACGGATACTCCGACTCCGACCGCTAACAGAAGCAATCCTTGAACAGATTGATAGGCGTGCATGGCTTGCGGCTGGGTGGCCAGCAGCAATAGCACGATCCATGGAGCGGACACCGCGAGTTTGGCACCGTTGACCGTCCAAGACTGTCTGGTTTCCAGCTCGGCACGGGTACGTGCGTCCTCTCGAAGAAACTCGGATAAGGTTCCCAGGAGTTGGCCGACGTCGGCACCGCCGACCTCGCGAGTAATCTTGAGAGCAACCACAAGGCGATCGGCAATCGGATCAGCCATACGAAACTTGAGCTGCTCCAGTGCATCCCCGAACCGCATCCCCGACCGATAGTCGTCAGCGAATTCGGACAGCGCAGGCCTCAACTGCTCCGGACCAGTCACCGAGAGCTGACTAATGGCCTCGGGAAGACTCAGCCCCGCCCGGATCGCGGATCGCAAATGATCGATGGCATCCGGCCAAACGTCACGAAGTAGCACTCGACGTTTGTTGGCCTGCCATCGCAAAATCAGGATTGGTAGGAGACCGGCGAAGAAGCCGAAACTCAACCCGACAGGCAGAGCACGCGTTAAGAGGCTGATAATGGTGAATACCGAGAAACCCAAAACGGCCGAAACGGCAATCACTCCCGCAGGATGTAACCTTTCAATTCCGGACTGGGCGATCAGCTGACGTAGTTTCGTGTCTTTCTTGACCCCTGTCTCGCTCCGTGCTTCCGGAATGGTCCAGAACGACCACCAGACCAAGACCAGTCCCAGCCCCAACAGGAGTCCAGCCAACAATGCCATCAGACACCGTCCGCCAAGGCACGTTGGTCGACGCCATGGGCTTCAAACTTCGGATTCTCTAGGATCCCCGACGGATTGAATTCGAGATACCCATCCACTTCGTGGAATACCGAGGCCGTCTCAATGACCCCGTTCTCCACTCGGTTACCCACAGCCAAAATATCGGAGATCCTCCGACGTCCGGCTCTATCTCGCCGACAATGGACCACCAAGTCCACGCAGGAAGCCACCGTAGGGACGACGAAGTCCCGGGTGATATTCTCTCCAGCCAAAAGTGGAAGAGTGCAGATCTTTGTCAAAGCATCCTGGGCTGAATTCGCATGCACCGTACACATACCGGCAAGTCCGGCATTCAGCGCGATGAGTAGGTCCAGCGCCTCCGCTTCGCGAACCTCGCCGACGATGATCCGGTCCGGGCGCATACGGAGCGCTTCCTTCACCAATCGCCGCAACGGAATCTCCCCGGTCCCTTCAAGATTCGGTTGCCGACACTGAAGATTCACCACGTCCCTCAAGGGCACTTTCAGTTCAAAGATTTCTTCAACGCTGATGACCCGTTCTCGGGCACCGATGGAAGCTGACAAGCAATTGAGCAGCGTCGTCTTTCCTGCTTGAGTTGCGCCGGAAACCAAGACGTTCAGTCCAGCATCGACGGCGGCATCCAGATAGCGTGCGGCCGCGGCAGTCAGCGAACCCGACGCGACCAGATCGTCCAGGCGGTGAGCAGCGACGATGAACTTCCGAATATTGACTGCCCAGTGTTGACGCGTGATATCCGGGATCGCGACATGGAGCCGAGAACCATCCGGGAGTGAGGCATCGACGAACGGAGACGAAAGATCTAGCCTCTTGCCCGATTGTTTCAGCATTCGCTCCACCAGGTCTTTAACCTGCTGTTCAGTCAGCCGAATATTCGTTAGCTCCGACGCACCATGCCGAGCGCAGAAGACGGCAGAGGGGTTGTTCCACCAGATCTCCTCGACCGTGTCGTCATCAAGAAGAGGCTGGAGCGGCCCGAATCCGGCCACCGCGTCGAAGACCAGTCGACTCGCTTCGTCGCGGTTAGGCAGGACGGGCAAACTGCTCATCAAGGAACGCGAATCGTAGTCCCGCGTCGCATCGTCCACGAGTAAACGTACTGATTCCGGGTCGGCTTGAGGATCGAGACCACGGCGCCGAACCAACTCTCGCACCTCAGTCTCCAGCAGCTTCACAGCATCCATCTGACGTCTTCCGTTCGTTGGGCGTTGCGGTCCGCCTGTTCACAAGTAGCTCGGGCGATCTCAGATTACAAGTGCTGGATCATGAAAGTAATCCCTCTCTGAATAATCTGTGGATAACTTCTTCATAGAAGCGTCATGAAACCAACTTTGGCACCCTTGTCCACAGCTCGTGTGTCGGTTGGCTCCGTTAAAGCGCGGTCTCTGGTCCGATAGACGAAACCGCAATTTCGAAGATTTGGAAGACCATCGTGCGCGTTACTCTCTTTGGTCTGCCCAAGTCGGTCAACCAAGAATGGGAGCTTTCTCATGTGCCCATCGACGGAGGTGCCGGCCTGGCAGTCATTATTACCTCGATCCTGCCCGAGCCGCTTCGCGCCTCAGATTTGATGCATCGTGGCCGCGTGCTCGATTCCTGGACGCGGAATGCCCTCGAGGCGCTCCGCGCATCGTCACAATCGATGGAGATCGTGGTGGTCCCCAAGCCATCAATCAGCTACGGACCCAACGCTCTCCCGACTCCTTCGATTCATTTGCTCACAACCTCTGGACCCGACAGTGGCCGCAATATTCCGCTGCCGCGTGGAACGTATTCCCTGGGTCGAGGAAACACGCATCTGCAGATTCACGATCCATACCTCTCGACCACCCCCGCTTCCATCAGCCATACCCGTCATGGAGTGCGATTACGCCTGCCCAACCCTTCCCAGAAAGATTCGGCCTTCCCGCTGCGCGTTGATGCAGATACGCCGCTGTGGGGTCGGTCGCGGTTCCGTATCGGGCTCAATGAAGCAGCGCCCGTCCCTCTTACTTTCACCCCCTCGCCACCAGAGATCGCCCCCATCGCGGAACCGGCCAAACCGAACCTCGCCATTCAAGCAGTCACAGCGTTGAGCCCTGTCCTCATCGGCACAGTCATGGTGCTGCTCACGGGCCACTGGTTTTTCCTGCTGTTCAGTCTGGTCTCGGTGCTGATCGCTGCAATAATGGTCACGCAGTATCGGCGCGGTCGGGCACGCTTTCTCACGTCGGTTCAGAACGAGCTTCACGACCTTGCTGGTCAGCTGTCGGTCGCCGCTCCATCGGCTGCGGATTTCACGCTGGCGTCAAGAACATCCAGATGCGACCCTTTCGGTCTGCGAAGCCTTCCCTCCGCCTCTGTCGTCCGTTGGGGAGAAGGACAAGTAGTCGTGAAGACGGACAAAGAGCTCGATCCCAGATGGCAGGCCGCTCTCACGACAACGATTTCTTTGGTCTCTTCGCACCGGCATGGTCATATCAATATCGTTGGCGACCCAGCAGATACGCTCCCCCTGGAGCGATGGATCCGTGTCCAATTGCTTCGCTTCGATCTTGCGACGTCCCTTACTTCCGATGCCGGACTTCCCGAAATCCATCGATACAGTGACGAAGATTGGGCGACCATGCAGAAAAGTGCCGACTCGGAGGTGGTGGCATATTGCACGGAGCGTCGGCTGGTCCTGGACGGGTTTGAAGCCGAGAACGTCCGTTTCGAAGGTATCAGCCACGGCACCCAGTCTCGTCTTGAGCACCAGATACGCAGTACAGTCACTCTTCGCGCTGCTGACACCGTGCGCCTGTTCAGTTCGAACGCTCCCCACCGGGAAGCCCATGAACACTTACAAGCGTCCTTGGGCACAGATTCGCTTCCCCTCGAGGTTGACCTGGTCGACGATGGCCCTCACCTCCTGGTGGTAGGAACGACCGGTTCGGGAAAGTCGGAACTGTTGCTGAGTTTCCTCACGCATCTCACACACGATTACTCGCCGGCGGAGCTCGGATTGATCTTGTTGGATTTCAAAGGCGGTGCGTCCTTCGCTCCCCTTGCGGGACTTCCACACACTATGGCGGTCGAGACGAACCTTCTCGGTCACGAATCGTTCCGAAGCTTCTTCGCCATCTCAGCAGAGCTCACGCGCCGAGAGGAGCTCTTCCTCTCCGAGGGCGTCCCAGACTACACCTCGTTTCGCCGACGCTACCCCGAGCACGTGCTGCCACGCATCGTCGTCGCCATCGACGAACTTCGGATCCTCTTTGATGAATACCCCGATGCTGCCGGTCGCCTTGCAAGATTAGCGGCCACCGGACGTTCCCTCGGATTTCACCTTGTTCTCGCCACACAGCGCGCACAAGGAACCGTCACTTCTGAAATACGCTCCAATATTGGGTCGGTTATCTCTTTGAGAACATCGACCGAACAAGAATCCTGGGACCTCATGGGTTCTGCCGTGGCCGCCAAGATAAGTCCAGAGCGTCCGGGCCGTGCGTACTTTCGCTCGGGAGCAGGCTCACCGCACGAATTCCAAGCCGTTCAGCCGATGTGTCCGAACGCCACACCATCGTTCGTCCCCGCAATGGGAGACACCACTTCGGTGTCCGTCCCCACGCCCCAACGGTGGCACGAGGTTGCCGACTACATCACGAAACGGAGCGTTGTTGCAGATCATCCTGTTCCACGCCCCATATTGACCCCCGAACTCCCGAAAATCTACGCCCCCGCGCTGAGCACGGATCCGGGCGCGAGCATCTTGGGACTCCTGGACGAACCAGCACAGCGTCGGCACACACCAGTGCTCTCTTCACTGGCCCTCCCGGACACCACAGCCTGGATCGGCGTGACATCAGACGCAACGCGGAGTACTTTTCGTCGCCTGCTGCATTCGGAAACACGCACGCAGTCCTCTCACGTCTACGTTCTCGATGCGGCCGACTATCTGGACTACGCACCCACCGGAATCTCCGTTGCGGATCGGTCCAGCAAGGACGACCAGCTCGATCGAGTGCTCGACACAGCCGAGGAACATCTGCGTCAGAACAGTCGGGTCACCATGTGCATCACAGCATGGGGGCATTGGGCTGAGCGCCGAAGCGCGTCCACCTATACCACCCTTGAGGAGCGTGTTTTGAGGCTCTTACGTGACTATCGCTCGGGACTTCGCTTCTTCGTCTTCGGCAACCGAGAACTCGCGGGTGGCCGACTCATCGCACACATCGATCGACGCTTTTATCTTCACTCCGGGACAACACCGGAGCAACGCATCGTTTGGCCCTCCCTGTTGAGCACACCCAAAGTGCCGCTGCGGGCCGTCATGGTTACCCCCGATACCGCCGCAACTGGACTCGCAGTCCAACTCGCGACGCTGCCATCATCACTGTCGGCGACGACGACGCAAGGCACGGAAGAGCGCTGCGACGACGACCAGCGCCAATGAAACCGCTGAGGCGAAAATGAAACCCGCATGGGGACTGACCACATCGATGAAGATGCCAGCAACGGGCGAGCCGAGTGCCGCACCCGCCGTCATCGCCGACCCATAGAAACCCATTGCTTCACCGCGTCGCTCCTCGGGGACGAGATGCGACAGCATTGACGACGCCGAGGCCAGCGTCGGAGCCGTGAAGAACCCAGAACCCAGGGAGATGACCGCCATCACCCAGACATCGTTGGCCAGAGCCATGGGGAAGGTGAAAAGAGCGAACAGGGCCATCATCAACAGCGGAGAAATCGACCTGCGCATCGCTCCGTAGAAGATTCCGCCCACCGCAGAGGCACCACACCAGAAGGCAAACACAACACCCACCATGGACGCTTGCCCGACCGCTTCCAGCTGAGCCACCATTGACACCTCCGCACCGACCATCAGCAAACCTGCTGCGAAGGAAACCAGCAGCACTGCAAGGGCGGAGCCGTTGACCCAGGAGAACTGCCGACGCACCCTGGTGGCGACGGAGACCTTGTCGGCGTCTGGTTGTGTCGACAATGCGCTGATGATGGGAATCGACCCCGTGGTCGCCGGTAATTCAGTCACAGTCAGGTCCACGTGCGCTGGAGCCGAATGCACCGCGTCCGCTACGGCCCGCTCCTGTTCTTCGGCCTCGGTAAAATCGTCCGGCCGGGACGGAACGTAGCGCTGCGACGAGCGCGTCGGCGGGTTGAACCACATCAGATACGCGCCAGCTGCCGATCCTGAGACACCGATGATGACCAGCCCCCATGCCGATGACCAGAGGGTTGCTGTCAGCGCGCCTATTGCGGGACCGGCCATGAAGACCATCTCGGTGAAGATTGAATCGAGCGCGAAGGCAGTCTGACGATCATGCCCTCGCGTCATCACCCCGAGCGATTGGCGAACGATCGAGAAGATCGGCAGCGAGAACACTCCCCCAATGAAAACCGCAGCCAACAGCGCCGGGTACGGCAGCCACGGCGCGATAGCCCAGACGAGTGCCTCGGCAATCACGGAAGGAATCAGTGCACGTCTCAGGCCGACACGGTCCACTTGCCGACCACGCCAGGGAGCTCCCACCGCGATGCCCAAAGTCAATGAGGCGGCGGCGAGGCCGGCGAGACCGTACCCCAAGCCCATCGTGACCGCGATGTGCAGAGTCAGCACAACTCCCAGTGCTGAATGGGGAAGTCGTGCAATCAACCCGACGAGCAACAGGCGCCGGATACGCTGGTCTCGGAGCAGGCGAAAATAAGACTGGAAATCCATGGTGACCTCAAGTGCAACCAGACAGATCCAGATCGTGGACCTGTTGGAACGGTACGTGCATCGACCGTCGAGGATAACGACGGCGTTGCCTGACTAGGCATTTCTGCCTTCTATCTTAGAGGTTTTTCAGACGCTGCTTCGCAGGGAATATTCGCACCTCATCCTCGGTTGGACCACTTGACAGTTCAGATTTGAAATAAGGAGGCATCATGCAGTTCGGCGTGTTTACCATTGGCGACATCACTGAAGATCCCACGAACGGCACTGCGCCCTCGGAGCACCAGCGGATCAAAGACACCGTGACGATCGCCCGGCATGCTGAAGCCGCAGGCTTCGATGTCTTCGCGACGGGACAGCATCACAATCCTCCCTTCGCCGCTCCAGGAAATCCGCCCACCCTGTTGTCGTTCTTGGCCGCACAGACCTCAACTCTGCAGCTGTCGACCGCAACGACACTCATCACGACGATGGATCCCGTGCGCCTCGCCGAGGACTACGCGTACCTCCAACACTTGTCAGATGGTCGTGTCGACCTGACGATGGGTCGCGGGAACACCGGCCCGGTCTACCCCTGGTTCGGCCGAGATATCCG
This sequence comes from Micrococcaceae bacterium, assembly GCA_052084925.1. Taxonomy (GTDB): domain Bacteria; phylum Actinomycetota; class Actinomycetes; order Actinomycetales; family Micrococcaceae; genus CmP2. The sequence goes on along the minus strand of JBQDEV010000006.1, from coordinate 31,711 downwards.
ACAGGGAATCCAATTGGCCGTAGAGAACTACGCCTTGTTGCACCGGCTGTGGCGTGAGACTGAGGTGGACTGGCAGGGACGCTTCCGCACTCCGCTTCAGCAGTTCACTGCCACCCCTCGTCCTTTGGACGATGTCGCCCCGTTCGTGTGGCATGGTTCCATCCGCTCCCCCGAAATCGCCGAGCAAGCCGCCTATTACGGTGATGGCTTCTTCCACAACAACATCTTCTGGAACAAGGAGCATGTCATCCAGATGGTGGAGCTGTACCGACAGCGGTACGCGTACTACGGTCACGGCCAGACGCATCAGGCCTATGTTGCCCTGGGAGGCCAGGCTTTCATGCGCAAGAACTCTCAGGACGCTGTCAAGGAGTTCCGTCCCTACTTCGATAACGCTCCCGTGTACGGCCACGGCCCGTCTCTCGAGAAATTCTCGGAAATGACTCCCCTGACGGTCGGTTCTCCGGAGCAAGTGATCGAACGGACACTGAGCTTCAGAGACTGGGTAGGTGACTACCAACGGCAGATGTTCCTCATCGATCACGCGGGCTTGCCTCTCAAGACGGTACTTGAGCAGATCGACCTCTTCGGTGAAGAGGTCCTCCCGGTGCTGCGCAAGGAATTTGCAGCGCTGAAGCCGGCTGATGTCCCCGAGGCGCCGACGCATGAGTTCCTCCGCGAACGCCATGCCCGCGGAGAAGACCCGGTGCCTGGTGGACGTCCCGATTCACCGGCTGGAATCGAACGCGCGCAACGTGCCGACGCTGACCAGAACGAAGGAGACGTTCGATGACCACCGCCATTTCCACCCATGGTTCCGGTTCGGCCTCGGAATCCACCATCAGCATTGCTGTGGTCTCGGCTGGATCAGGCGTCCCGTCCTCAACTGGCATGCTGGCCGACCGACTCTCGTCGGCGACGCGCGAGCAGTTGTCCGGCAAGGGGACGGGCGTTGACCTCCACCGAATTGATATCCGCGAATTGGCTACAGACATCGCTGAAAATCACGTGTCGACGTCACGCTCCGATCATCTCGATCGAGCCCTGAACCATGTTGAGACCGCCGACGCCCTGATCGCGGTGACGCCGACCTACAAGGGATCGTACTCGGGCATGTTCAAGGCGTTCTTCGATCTGTTCGACGATGAAGCGATGAAGGCCAAGCCCGTCCTGCTTGGCGCCACAGGCGGTACCGCGCGACACTCGTTGATGATTGATCATGCGATGCGCCCACTCTTCACCTACCTCAAAGCGCAGATTGCACCGATGGCCGTTTTCGCGGCGACCGATGATTGGGGACTCACCGACGACCGATTCAATGGCGGTGAGATAGTGTTGAGCAAACGGATTTCCGAGGCTGGAAGGCAATTCGGCGAGATGCTCGCGTTCGCACCAGCACAACGGCGTCCGCAGCACCGCCCCACCAATGCTCAGACTCCCTTTGAGGTGACACCTTTTGAACAGCTACTCGCCGGAAGATAACAAGGCGTCCCGGCCCAGCCCGGTACGTTCTGTCGAAGGCGCGTGGCGCACCTACTGGGTCACTACAGCACGGCTGATGACTCGGCTCGAGTCAACGCTGAAATCAGAGCTTGATCTTCATCTGGGCGATTACAACCTCATGCTGTTACTCACAGAGTCGAAGACCGGATGTATGAGGATGGGCGAACTTGCCGAAGCGATGGTGTTCTCGCCGTCACGCTTGACCTACCAGGTGAAGATTCTCGAAAACCGGGGACTCGTCCGCCGTGAGCGAAGCGACTCGGATGCTCGATCATGGGTCGCGTCCCTCACCAAGGAAGGTCGCCAAACGTTCCGCAAAGCAGCGGTTCTGCATGTGCGTGACATCGAAACCTATTTCACCGGAACCATCAGCGACGATGAGGCGATGACCATCGACACCGTCTTCTCACGCATCCAGGACCAGCTCCTCGCGGAGTAGAGCATTTGCGGTGACGTGAGTCTAGCCGAGCGTGATCTCCACAGAGTCTGCCCTCTCTGATAACGATGGAACTTGTTGAAGGAGCTGCTGCAATGTGGCGAGCATCAATCGCTTGTCCGTTTCATCGGTCCCGTCCCTGGGCGTGGCGATAATCTTCAGTTCTGGCCCACTTCCGCCCCCGCTCACGAGGGAACCTGACTTCAGTCGCGTGGCAACACCCTTGCCGGGTGCCAAAGCCAAGCGAGCCAGACTAGGCACCAACCCGACAATCTCGTCCAGATCTGCGGCAAGGTGCGCGTCCCGATACGACGGCACCCAGTCTCGTTGCTGAGCAAGCGCCCACACTGCCGGGCGACGCACAACGAAGGTCAGCTCCTGTCCGGGGTCAATGACGACGAGATCTGCGCCCTCATCGACAGCGGACAGGCAAGCACGGGGCATCCACGCCGCAACCGGGCGAGCCTCAGAATGCCAGGCGGTGAGTGCGGGAACCGAGGTGAAGACTGGCATCGCTCGTCGCCCGTCCGACGATTGAAGACTCACCAAGGCGACGTCGGCCTGCTTGTCTCCGTGCACGTGGGATTCTGAGTCGTTGTCGACGACTCCCTCATGAATCGATTCTTCCGCCAGTGTCGGAACTACAGCGGCGAAAACCCGAACCCCTGACAACGCAGAGACGACGTCAGTTTCGTCTGCCTCCCCCGAGATGAACCGTTCTGCGACGTCAAGCCAGGAGGCTGTCGGAAGACCATCATCAGTGTCGAACGCGTGAAGCGGATTAGCAGATCCGTCGATACCTTGACCGGACAGGTCGCGACCTTCCCAAGCCTGCCCAGCAGAATCTGCTGGCAAACCGTCCTCGCTTCGGTGCTGGCGCTTCAGATTTTTCTCAATCGCCGACTGAATGTGACCGGGAAGTTCGCGCGATGTCACTGTTCGGCGCCTCCACCAGATGCAGGGACGTGTCCCGCGATAGCAAGGGCGTCCTGAAGCGTGAACTTCCCGGCGTAGAGTGCTTTGCCCATGATGGCGCCTTCAACGCCCTGCGGCACCATGGCGGTGAGCGCTTGGATATCGTCCAAAGAGGAGATGCCTCCTGAAGCAACGACCGGTTTGTCAGTGAAGGCGCAGATCTTGGCCAGCAGATCCGTGTTGGGACCGGTCAAGGTGCCGTCCTTCGTTACATCGGTGACTACGTAACGAGCACAGCCCGCGTCTTCTAGCCGCTGCAGAACATCCCAGATGTTCCCGCCTTCAGTCGTCCAACCGCGCCCGGCAAGCGTCTCACCGCGGACGTCGAGACCGACCGCGATCTGGTCACCAAACCGGTCGATCGCGCGAGCGGTCCATTCCGGATTCTCCAGGGCCGCTGTTCCCAGGTTGACTCGGGTCGCACCCAGCGAAAGCGCGTTCTCCAGCGACGCGTCGTCACGAATCCCACCGGAGAGTTCAACTTTGATTCCAAGCTCGCGAACCACCTGGTCTACGATCTTGCGATTGTCGCCTGTGCCGAAAGCAGCGTCCAGGTCTACCAGGTGCAACCATTCGGCTCCGGCGTTCTGCCATGACAGGGCAGCCTCCACTGGATCACCGTATCCGGTGGCGGAGTCTGCTTCACCTTGGACGAGCCGGACTGCCTGTCCGTTCTGCACGTCAACCGCTGGCAAGAGCTCCAGTCGAGCACGCGATGAATCGCTCATGTTTCTACTCCTGATCAATTGTCTTGAAGTTCCCGAAGACCGAGCATGGTCATGAGGCACCTGCCTAGGCGCCAGATGGCACCAATGTGAAACCCGCAACGATCGCTAGGACCCCGCCCACTGCCAGACCAAAGAAGAACCATGCTGGCAGCTCTTGGCGATATGCCGACCAAGCTCCCCCGAGCATGATCCCACCAATTCCAATGAGAACGACAGTCCACCAAGGCATTAGAGGGTTCCCAGCCAGTTCTGTAACAGCTGCATTCCAGCATCTCCGGACTTTTCAGGATGGAACTGGGTAGCGGAGAGCGGCCCGTTTTCTACCGCCGCAACAAAATCTGCACCATGATGCGACCACGTGACCTTGGGCGGCATCATAGAAGCAATGGTCTGGTCGAAGGTCCAGTCGAGCACCGCATAGGAATGCACGAAGTAGAAACGCTCGTCCTCGAGTCCACGGAACAACACCGAATCCTCCGCTGGTGTGACGCTGTTCCACCCCATATGCGGTAACACGGGTGCAGGCAGTGCCTCGACGACTCCCGGCCACTCCCCCATCCCTTCGGTTTCAACGCCGTGCTCGACACCACGTTCGAAGAGCACCTGATGCCCGACACAGATGCCCAGCACCGGTCTGCCACCAGCGATACGTCGGCCGATCCACCGAAGTGCACCAACATCCTTCAGGGAATCCATCACGGCCCCGAATGCCCCGACACCGGGCACAACGAGCCCATCCGCATTCATCACTGTGTCCGGATCGGACGTGAGGTTCACACGCGCTCCAGCACGTTCCAGCGCACGAACCGCCGAACGCACATTGCCCGAACCGTAGTCCAGGACGGCGACCGTCGGTAACGATGCTGTACCGCTCATAGGGCGCCCTTGGTCGAGGGGACATCATTCACCCGTGGATCGTCTTCCACGGCCGCGCGCAGTGCGCGAGCGAAGGCCTTGAACTGTGATTCAACGATGTGGTGAGGGTCCCGGCCGCGGACCACATCCAAGTGCACGCAGATGGAAGCATGGAAAGTGAGAGCTTCGAAGACGTGCCGTGTCATGGATCCGGTGAAGTGACCGCCAATCAGGTGGTACTGCTGCCCTTCCGGCTCTCCTTCATGCACCAGGTAAGGGCGGCCCGAGAGATCAACGACAGCGCGAGACAATGCTTCGTCCAACGGCACAGAGGCCTCGCCGAAGCGGCGAATGCCCCTCTTGTCTCCAAGCGCCACCTTCAGCACTTCCCCGATGGTGATGGCCACGTCTTCGACCGTGTGATGAACATCGATGTGTGTATCGCCAGACGCTTTGACGACCAAGTCCATCTGGGAGTGTTTGGCCAGCGCGGTCAACATGTGGTCGAAGAAGGGCACTGAGGTGGAAATGTCAGACGACCCCGCCCCGTCCAAGTCCAGTTCGACGAACACGTTGGACTCGGAAGTCGTGCGTTGCATACGAGCACGACGGTTTGAGATGAGTTCAGCAACCATGGAAGGGCGCTCCTAGAGTCAAGAACCGACCAGGTGGCTCTGGTCGACGGCATTCAGTCTACTCGGCTAGCTCGGGCGAGTTCTCGAGAATACGCCTAATCGCGTCAAGAAAAGCGGTTGTCTCGGATTCAGTACCTGCCGTCACACGAAGATGATGCGGGATTCCAACATCCCGGACCAGAACACCATGCTCCAGCAGACGCTCCCACATCGCGTGGGCATCAGATAACCCACCGAAGAAAACGAAGTTCGAGTCGGATACAGCCGGGCTCAGTCCAAGACCAAGGAGGTTCTCTACGATACGGTCTCGCTGCGTCTTGATTTCCTCGACGGTGGCCAGCAAGACATCTGCGTGCACCAAAGCCGCCGTAGCCGTGGCCTGCGTCATGGAGGATAGGTGATAAGGCAGTCTCACCAAACGAATGGCGTCAGTCACCTCGGGCGCGGATGCAAGATACCCAAGACGTGCACCCGCCAGCGCGAAGGCTTTGGACATCGTGCGGGTGACAATCAGCCGAGGACGCCCGGGAAGAAGTGTCAACGCCGATCGCGTGCCCTGCAACGCGAATTCCGCATACGCCTCGTCGACAACAACCATGGCTTGGCATGCCTCCGACGCTTGATACACAGCATCGACCACGTCGAGATCCAATGCCGTGCCAGTCGGATTGTTCGGGGAACACAGAATCACGACGTTCGGCGCATATTCCTCAACTTGCGCAGCGGCCGAGGAGGCCGAGAGGGTGAAGTCTTCGTCTCGCACGCCCGCAATGTACTCGGTGCTGACACCTTCAGCCAGGAGGGGGTACATGGAGTATGTCGGCGGAAAGCTCAAGACACTGCGGCCCGGCCCACCGAACGCTTGCAGGATCTGTTGCAGAATCTCGTTCGATCCGTTGGCGGCCCACACCTGGCGTGCGCTGATCCCCTCACCCAGGTACGAAGCAAGATGACGTCGGAGATCGGTGAACTCCCGATCCGGGTAGCGGTTCAAGGTCTGCGCGGCACGATGTGCTTCCTCCGCCACGGATTTCACAACCGCGTCGGGCACGGGATGGGTGTTCTCGTTCGTGTTCAACATGTATGGAACATCAAGCTGTGGTGCGCCGTACGGGGTTTTCCCTCGCAGGTTCTCCCGGAGAGGAAGAGCCGCTAGGGCCTCAGGGTTGAACTCGTTCGCATTAGAAGTCACGCGAACAGTCTAGAGGTGCTCTGACGGGTTACTGCCCCAGTGACGCCGGAACGAACAAAGTATCGCCTACGTTGATCTCCGAGCCGGACAGCTGGTTGAGCTCCCCGATGCGCTGAACCACCTCGGTACGCGGGGAATCAAGATCGAGCTGTCCCGCAATACCCCACAAGGTATCTCCATATCCGACGGTGTATTCGACTGCCCCCATCGGTGAATCCGAGTTCGACGCGTTGGCCGAAGATCCGAACACATCCACGATGAGTACTGCCGCCACCATCAGGGCCAAGAGAACAAACAACGGAAGCGTCCGTAGAACAAAACGGCCGCGTCGAGTGAGGCGAATGGGGCTGGTCCCCCGAGTTTGCGTAGCGATGCTCATAGTCTCGCTGTCCTTCCTTCTCGAACGGGCTCGAGTTCTAATCTCGATCGGCCGTTCTAAGTTCGTACACCTTTTCTAGCACAGTGTTTCGACCATGTGCAAGATTTTTCTCGTACAGATCTTTGAACTTGTTCGATGAATGCTGTACGCTCGAAGTACGGATCGCCTTGACCCTGCAGATCGGTCACCGGATGTCCCGGCATCCCGACTGTGGAACAGAGTCCACCAGCGGCCATGGACACGATAAGAACGGAGAGCCCCATGAGTTCATCGACTCCAGACGCTCACGAGCAGAATTTCGCGGTGTATAGCGTCAAGAAGTTGACACAGCGACAGCGGCAAGTGCTCAACTACCTGCGACGGGCCATCGCCAAGACGGGATATCCACCGTCGATGCGCGAGATCGGGAAGGGTACCGAGTTGCTTTCCCTTTCTTCAGTGACGTACCAGCTGAAGAAGCTCACCGAGTACGGTTACATTCGTCGCGACCCGCGCATTCCACGTGCTATCGAAATCCTTCGTGACGAGGATGGCAACCTCCTTGGCAACGAATCGGACTCAGCTCAGGAAATCGACACCGACGAAGTGCAGTTGCCGTACAGCCGAGAGATCGACGCGCACAACGTCATGGTGCCCTTGGTCGGACGCATTGCCGCCGGCGGCCCTGTGCTCGCCGATCAGCACATCGAGGATGTGATCGCGCTCCCGAAGCTCCTCACGGGAGACGGCGACCTCTTCATGCTCAAGGTCACCGGTGATTCCATGGTCGACGCGGCTATCTGTCATGGTGACTGGGTGGTGGTGCGCAAGCAGAACAGTGCGACGAACGGTGACATCGTGGCTGCTTTACTGGATGAGGATGCCACTGTGAAGACCTTCCGTCAGCGGGACGGGCACACATGGCTGCTGCCTCAGAACACTGCTTACGAGCCCATTCTGGGTGACCACGCCACTATTATGGGCAAGGTCGTGTCCGTTCTTCGGTCTATCTAGGTTCCACGAGTTTCCCGCTCGATCACGGAGGCCCAACGACAACGTTGTCGTTGGGCCTCCGTCGTGCTGGGCCGTTTGTCTGCGTCAGCCCTCAGCGAGCCGTCCGAGTGCTCCCAACGCCGTCGACTGATCGGTGGTGTACCAGAAACGAGGCAAGGCCGACTGAATGTACTTGCCATAGCGAGCGTGGTGCAACCGTGAGTCGAGGATCGCCACAACGCCCCGGTCATCGGCCGATCGGATGAGACGACCTACCCCCTGAGCAAGTCTTACGGCCGCATGCGTTGCTGAGACCTGCATGAATCCGTTGCCTCCACGCTGAGCGACATCACGCGTGCGCGCTTCCGATAGTGGGTCGTCCGGTCGGGGGAAGGGCAACCGATCGACGACGACCAATCGACACGCACGTCCTGGGACGTCGACGCCCTGCCACAACGACATAGTGCCGAAGAGACAGGTGTCTTCTTCGTCTGCGAACTGCTTGATCAATGATGCGAGAGTGGAATCGCCCTGGCAAAGGATCTGCGGGCTGGGCCCGAGCCGACGTCGCAGTTCCTGAGCAGCATCTTCGGCGGCGCGGCGTGAGGAGAACAGGCACAGCGCTCCGCCTCGGGAGGCGCGTAGCAGCGCTTCCAGTTCGTCATAAGTCGCCGGGGCGGTAATCCGGCTCGGTTTGGGCAGCTTCTCCGCAACGTAGAGGATGCCCTGCCTGGGATAGTCGAAGGGACTGCCGACGTCTATGCCAGACCATTGAGGGCCACCCGTGCCGGCGAAGCCGAGGTCTCCGGCGATCGGACCGAACGAATCCCCCACTGTCAGAGTCGCTGAGGTGAGGATCGTCGTCGTGTCTTGCAGGAGGTTCTCCCGCAGTCTTCCGGCCACGGACAAGGGTGCCACGTAGATAGTCGGGGCGGTACTTTCGTCGCCAGCGATCCATCCGACACCGGGCTCGAAGCGGCCTGGCCGCGAGGTCCACGCGACCTGCCGGTTGTTTCCGGCCTGGCCCGCGTCCATGACTCGTTCGGCCGTCTCCAGAATCTCCTGAAGCTTGCCGCGGACGACGTGGCGTCCCGGCGACTCGTCGTTTGAGGAGGTTGACGAGGAGGACTCTTTTCCCGAGCTCTTCAGCTGGCTGAGTCCTTCGCGTGCTGCACTTCTTACAGACTCCAGCGCCATACACTGCGACTCGTTCGGCCCCATCGGCATCCACCCCGATGGGGAAGTGACAAAGGCTGCTTCTAAGGCATCTGCAGCTGCGCTCAGGTCGTCCAACACCACGGAAGCCTGTCGGCGGCCGGCGGTCACCGCAGAACGCACGGTTGCAGGCGAAATCTGGCCCGTTACGGCGTTGGTGACGCGGTCGGCCAGTTCGTGGGCCTCGTCGACGATCACCGCTTCGAAATCCGGAAGGACCTGCAACCCGTCGAATGCCGCGATCGCGAGCATCGCATGATTCGTCACCACCACATCGGCTTCACCTGCCTGCTGTCGGGCGCGTTCGGAGAAACACTCCTCCGCGAAGGGGCAGCGTTGAGCTCCGATGCATTCCACCGCGGACACAGAGACTTGCCGCCAAGCTGTTTCATCGACCCCAGGGTCGAGATCGTCGCGATCGCCTGTTTCCGTTTCCTCAGCCCATTCGCGAAGCCGCACCAGTTGCTTCCCCAGATCTGTTCGCGGTGCCGCGGGCGCGTGGTCGACACCGTCGAGCAGCGACGGTTCAGGTTCGTCCGTGGGGAATCCACCATTGAGCTTGTGGAGGCACACATAGTTCGAGCGTCCCTTAAGCAGGGCGATGTCCATGGGCCGTGGCAGGTCGTCTTTCAGCGCCTCCAACAGCCGGGGAACGTCGCGCCGAATGATCTGCGATTGCAGGGCCAAAGTCGCCGTTGCCACCACCACAGGTTTGGTCGCGTCCACGGCATGAGACAGAGCTGGAACGAGGTAGGCCAGTGACTTGCCGGTGCCCGTTCCCGCTTGCACCAACAGGTGCGCGCCAGATTCCAGCGATCGGGTGACCTCGACGGTCATCTGCCGCTGTCCTTCACGCTGCTGTCCGCCGGTCCGTTCGATCGCACGGTCGAGCCAGGCAGCAGCCCGCCGCTCTGCTGAGCTCAGCGGAGCGGCGGGCTGTGGGGTGTTCGAGGACGTGGTGGTGCTAGACGACATACTGTGCGAATTCTTCCTGGTCTTCTTCGCGGACCAATACGGTCAGCCGAGTGCCCTCTGCCTCATAGCTCTCGGAGAGGATCTCGACGTCGGATCCGTGCAACCTTGAGACGACGTCCCCGTCGGTGAACGGGATGAGCAGTTCCAGTTCCAGGTTGGGACGCGGAATCGCTGTCGCAATCATCGCCTCCAGCTCCTGCAGCCCCTCGCCAGTCTGTGCTGACACCAAGACGGTGTCTCGGTGGGCACGACGCACCCGAGCGATGGTCAGCGGATCCGCAGCATCGGACTTGTTGAGCACGATGATCTCTGGGATACGACGCGCATCGATCTCGTTCAGCACTTCGTGCACGGCCGCGATCTGTGATTCTGGGTCCGGATGGGACACGTCCACTACATGCAAGATGACATCTGCATCCCCCACTTCTTCGAGTGTGGACCGGAATGCCTCCACCAACTGCGTCGGTAGGTTCCGCACGAAGCCCACGGTATCGGAGAGGGTGTATCCGATGCCGTCCGGGGTCACTGCTTTGCGGACCGTTGGGTCCAAGGTGGCGAACAGCGCGTTCTCCACCAACACGCCGGCCCGAGTGAGTCGATTGAGCAAGGACGATTTCCCAGCGTTCGTGTAGCCGGCGATGGCCACGGACGGAACTTTATTCCGGCGACGGTTGGCGCGCTTGGTCTCGCGGGCCGGCGCCATGGCAGCAATCTCACGACGCAGTTTGGCCATGCGATTGCGGATACGACGCCGATCGAGCTCGATCTTCGTCTCGCCGGGACCACGAGACCCGATGCCCTCACCGGAAGCTGCGCGACCACCGGCCTGTCGGGACATCGAGTCACCCCAACCGCGAAGACGCGGCAGCAGGTACTCCAACTGCGCGAGCTCTACCTGTGCCTTGCCCTCGCGAGATTGGGCATGCTGAGCGAAGATATCCAGAATCAGGGCCGTACGGTCGATGACCTTGACCCGAACGACGTCTTCCAGAGCGCGACGCTGAGAAGGCGCTAGCTCGGCATCGACCACCACCGTGTCGGCGCCGGTGTCACTGACGACGTCCGCGAGTTCTTGGGCCTTTCCCTTACCGAGAAATGTTGCTGGGTCTGGGGACCGTCTGCGCTGAATCACGCCATCCATGACGGTCGATCCGGCTGTCTCGGCGAGAGCGGCCAGCTCGTGAAGGGAGTTCTCTGCATCGGAGACAGTGCCCTCGGTCCACAGACCGGCGAGCACCACCCGTTCGAGGCGCACCTTGCGGTATTCGACCTCCGACATGTCCTCGAGTTCGGTGGACAGTCCATCCACGCGGCGCAGGGCGTGACGTGCTGCCAGATCCAGCTGGTCTCCGTCGTCGTCAGTGTGTCTGTTTCCGCCCTCGTCGAGAGCCAGCGCCCGGGATTCCTGGTTCAGTCCGCGCGGCGCTTCAGTGGCCGAGGGACTCGCCGTGGCGTGCGCCGCATCGGAGGCCAGAATCCGATCGATGAGGCTTTTCGCGTCGTCGTTGCGACGCTGTTCGTTATCGCCAGACTGCTGGTCTGGCTCTGGGGAATGGGTCATGGTCTCCTTGGAGCTACGGGTCATTACAGAATAGTCGGTATCGGGACGTGATGTCGGGGGCATGGACCCTCCTGGATGGTTCGGAAGATTCAGGTCGTGGTGATCTCACCGAGAACCGTTCGAGGCAGAGGACACGCGGCTGAAACCGATGTATCCGCTCGACGACCGACTGGGCGCGATGGGGCGCAGGAGACGGTTGCGCTACGAAGGTGGTGGAAGGTGTGGATCAGCCCGACGCTCTGAATCGAGCTGGGCGTTGAAGACGGCGTAGAAACGCCGGAGCGTCGAGATCGCGCTCAGAGGTATGTAATCCACATGTCCACCAGTGTAGCATCCGCACGCGCACACGCCTCGGGGCTCATCCATGATGGATGAGCCCCGAGGCGTCGCAGACGGGCCCGTCAGTAACGGGTCGTCGCAGTCATGTCAGTTGTTTCAGGATGCCGGAATCTGTAGTTCCTGACCGACGTAGATCAGTGCAGGATCGGTCACCACTTCGGCGTTCACCTGGTACAGGTCGTTCCAGTCGCTGATGCCCCAGGCGTCAGAAATCTTGCTGAGGGTGTCCCCCGACTGCACGGTGTAGGTCTCCCCCGAAGCCGCAACGTCCTGTGAGCCGGTCTTCTGAGGCGCCGGCGCCTGCTCCTCCACAGGCGCCGATTCCTCAACCGGTGCCTGCTGTTCGGCAGCTTCCTGGTTCTCCGTCTGAGACGTCTCCACCTGAGTCTCCTGTTGCGCCGGAGCGGACTCCTGCTGCTCAGCCTCAGCGGCAGCCGGGGTGCCCGACGGATCACCGGACAGGCCCAACTGGGCAGAGCAGGAAGGCCAAGCACCCCAGTCCTGGATCTGCCGCAGCTGCTCGGCGCGCTGAATCTGCTCGTCCTTCGATGCCTCCGAAGGCAATCCCGAGCCGCCCACGGCTTCCCAGGACTGCTGGCTGAACTGGAGGCCACCGTAGTATCCGTTGCCGGTGTTGATTGACCAATCGCCGCCGGACTCACATTCCGCCAGTCGATCCCAATCGGAACCGGTGTCGGCGCTGGCCGCCGGTGCCACAGCCATGAAACCGGCTCCGGCCAATCCGACGGTCGCCAAACCGCCCATGACGTTCTTCAGTGCCTTGTTGTTCTTCTGCATGAAACCTAAGCTCTTGTCACCTTCTCACTCGGGCTTCCCGAAGCCGTCGATGCGCCGTCGCCCAACAATCCGTATCGAGACTGTTCACTCGGGATCCACGGCGGACGACGGTGCAGGTGCCGGGACCCTGATGTTGGTCAGTCCGGTCCGATCCCCCGCAGGAGATGAGGACCGACGGCGCCTGAGCGCATCGACCAACGCCTGCCAGCAAAGTCGATACCTCGGACTGATGCAAGTCGACGGAGACCCCCTCTGATCACCCGGATCGGCTTCATTGCGCGGCAGAACGCCCCGTTATCGTTCTGTTATAAAACTCGCTGTGAATTCGGTGGGCAGAACCATGACGTCGCTTCGGTGGCCTACCATGGACGGGTGAATGAATCAGCTGGCCACTATTTCCGTTCGCCTTCTGACCAGGAGCGACGCCGCACCATCTCAGTCACCCTGGCAGATCGAACCGTCGATGTCGTCACAGCCAACGGCATCTTCTCTCCCGAAGGACTAGATAAGGGGACCGCGGCGCTGCTGTCGGTGGTTCCCACGCCCCCGGAGCGTGGACAGTTCCTGGATATCGGCTGCGGTTGGGGACCTTTGGCGTTGACTCTGGCCTTGCAGAGCCCCAACGCTGAGGTGACCGCTGTGGAGGTCAACGACCGAGCCGCTCAGCTGTGCCGTGACAATGCCGCGCATCTGGGTCTCACCGGAATTGACGTGTCCGCGCCGGACGACGTTGACCCCGACCGCTCCTACGACCTGATCTGGTCGAACCCTCCGATTCGCATCGGGAAGAAGGCGCTGCACGAGCTTCTCGAGCTGTGGTTGCCGCGGCTGCGCGACGGCGGGGAGGCTTGGTTGGTGGTGCAGAAGAATCTCGGCGCAGATTCACTCATGCCCTGGATCCAAGGGATGTTGAATGAACGGTCGCCCGCGTTGGGGAGTCGTTTCACCGTCGAGCGTGCGGATACCGTCAAGGGGTTTCGGATCCTTCACGTGCGGCGCGAGCACAGCTCCTGACGAATGTGCGCCGCGCGGGTGTCAGCCCAACGTGCCGTTATAGACCAGTTCTGCCGGTCCTGAAAGGACGACGTCCTCGGCGCCGTCGTCGTTGCGCACGAAGTCGACTTGGACCGTTCCGCCAGGAACATCAACCAGCCAGGAATCTGCGCCCTCGGCACCGGCCCAGACGCGCACCGCAGCAGCAGCGGCACAGGCGCCGGTACCGCAGGACATGGTCTCACCGACACCGCGCTCGTGGACCCGCATCCGCACATGACCGACGCCGTCCGCCACGAGCGGCTCCTGGGGTACCACGAACTCAACATTGGTACCGTGCGGCGGAACCGGCTCGACCTGTGGCTTCTCGTGCAGGTTAACCTCGGTCAGGTCTTCGTGGCTCGAGAGCGCCACCACGGTGTGGGGGTTGCCCATCGAGATGCTCAAGGCCGGCCGGGGTTCGTGAAGACCGGCAGCTTTGACCAGGGAATCGGAGGCACTCTCCAGCGCCATCTCCGGGTCAATGAAGGACCAGGGACCCATCGAGATCGAGTACCCCGTCTCTGTCCGGTGTACTTCTCGTGCCCCAGCTCGTGTGCCGATCACGACGCTCTCTCCCACCGGAAGTTCGATCGTCCCGGTCTCCGCCAGAAAATGCACGAAGACCCGTACCCCGTTCCCGCACATCTCCGCGATCGACCCATCACCATTGCGGTAATCCATGAACCACATCGCAGCAGGCTCGGATTCGAGAAGCTCCCGACCTTCGGGAAGTTCCGCCGAAGGAACCGCGCGGATCAGTCCGTCCGCACCGATGCCCAGATGTCGGTCGCACAGGGCACTCACGTGCGCAGGCGTCAGCTCCAGAGCGCCGTCGGCATCGTTGACGAGGACGAAGTCGTTCCCGGTGCCGTGGCCCTTGGTGAACGACAGCCCGCCCAGCTGCCGCAGGGATGGGTCAACGTGGCCTGCGTCGGCCTCAGTTCCAGGAGATGACATGCGACTAGTCTAGCGATCCCGGACGAGATCCATCACCTTGGAAAGCAAGCCGGGATCGTCGTGGTCGATCCAGTGCACACGGGGGTCGGCCCGGAACCAGGTCAGTTGACGTTTGGCGAATCGCCGCGTTGCCACGATGGTCTCCTCGATGGCGTCATCCACCGTGCTTTCCCCCGCGATCACACGCTTCATCTGCGGATATCCGATCGCGCGAGAGGCTGTCGGTGCCTCTTCCAGCCCGCGGGATGACAGGTCCCGGACCTCGTCCAGGAATCCCTGCTGCATCATGGAATGCACCCGGGCAGCGATGCGTCCATGCAGGACCTCGCGGTCAACGCTGAGACCGATCTGCACGACCGGCCTGGCAGCATCGTCATACACACGCTGAGGCATGAAGGACGTGAAGGGACGCCCGGTGAGTCGGTGCACCTCCAGTGCACGAACCAGTCGGCGATCGTCCTGGATCCGCTGGGCGGAGTCCGGGTCGACTCGAGCCAGTTCGTTGCGAATCGATTCCCGTCCCTCGATGTCTAGCCGTTGCAGGAGCTCGGCGCGCACCGAGGCGTCGGTCGGCGGGAATCCGATCTGGTCAATGGCTGCCCTCACATACAAGCCCGAGCCGCCGGTCAGCAGCGGGGTGCCTTGGCGAGATCGGATGTCGGCAAAGCACTCTCGTGCCCAGCCCTGGAATTGTGCGGCCGAGGACTCTTGGTGGAGCTCCAGAACGTCGATCAGATGATGCGGGGCGACAGCGCGCTCGCTGACTGTCGCTTTGGCGGTGCCGATATCCAGTCCCCGGTAGAACTGCATAGAGTCGGCGTTGACGATCTCCCCGTTGAGTTCGTGCGCCAGGTCAAGACTCAGTTGCGTCTTCCCCGTCGCTGTCGCTCCGACCAGAACGACGACGGGCGCCTCCCGGTCGTCACCGAGATTAACAGCGGGGACGATGTCAGACCCCTACGCGCAGCGTCGGCATTCCCAGGCTCACACCCGCACCCGCCCCGGAGCTATCCGGTGCAGGAGTTCCGCAGCTCTCAGCCTGCGTGCGGTCCCAGGCATCACCGGCACGCGAACGTCGCAAGTGATACTGACCGGGCTGCGGGTCTGCAATGAGGTGGTACGGGTGCGAAGCGGTGATCGGCACCGTCACGAAGTCCCCTGGGCGCGGCCGCGGTTCACCGTTAGGAACCGAGAAGTGCACGAGCCTGTTGTCAGGTGCCCGCCCGGAAAGACGTCCGGTCTCCTCGCTCTTCGTCCCGGGAGTGTTAGTCACTAGGATCTCTTGATCCACGCCGACGCGGGTCGCGCTCTCTTCGGCGCTGATACGGTCCTGCAGAGCGGTCAGGCGTTCGAACCGTTCCTGCACGACGGCCTTGGGCACCTGGTGATCCATCGTCGCCGCGGGCGTGCCCGGTCGGATGGAGTACTGGAAGGTGAAGGCCGACGAGAACCGTGAGGCTTCCACGACGCGCAGGGTCTCGGCGAAGTCCTCTTCGGTCTCACCGGGGAATCCGACGATGATGTCGGTCGTGACGGCGGCATGGGGGATCCGCTCGCGCACCTTGTCCAGAATGCCCAGGAATTTCTTTGACCGATACGAGCGGCGCATCGACTTCAGAATCGCGTCCGAGCCCGACTGCAGCGGCATGTGCAACTGCGGCATCACGTTGGGTGTCTCGGCCATTGCATCAATGACGTCGTCGGTGAACGACGCCGGGTGCGGGCTGGTGAAGCGTACCCGCTCGAGTCCCTTGATCTCGCCGCAGGCACGCAGCAGCTTCGCGAACGCTCCCCGGTCACCGAACTCGACCCCGTAGGTGTTCACGTTCTGGCCAA
Organism: Micrococcaceae bacterium; assembly: GCA_052084925.1. Lineage (GTDB taxonomy): Bacteria > Actinomycetota > Actinomycetes > Actinomycetales > Micrococcaceae > CmP2. Next base: position 15,320 of record JBQDEV010000006.1, on the reverse strand, counting down.
GCAGCGTAACCTCAACGGCTCCGGCATCCACGAGTGCTTGGACCTCTGCCAGGATCTCTCCGGGGCGGCGGTCCTTCTCCTTGCCACGCAGGGAGGGAACGATGCAGAAGGTGCAAGTGTTGTTGCACCCCACCGAGATGGAGACCCACCCCGAGTAGGTAGAGTCGCGCTTGGTCGGCAGCGTGGACGGGAAGACTTCCAGGGATTCCAGCAGCTCGACTTCGGCCCGCTCGTTGTGGCGCGATCTCTCCAACAGGACCGGCAGCGAGCCGATGTTGTGAGTACCGAAGACGACGTCGACCCACGGGGCCTTCTCAACGATGACGTCCTGATCCTTCTGCGCCAGGCATCCACCGACGGCGATCTGCATACCGGGGTGCTGCTCCTTGACCTGACGCAGGTTTCCGAGGTTGCCGTAGAGCCGATTGTCCGCGTTCTCTCGCACGGCACACGTGTTGAAGACCACCAGATCTGGTTCTTGTTCCTCCGCCGCGGCGATATATCCGGAATCCTCGAGCAGTCCAGAAATGCGTTCGGAATCGTGCACGTTCATCTGGCACCCGAACGTGCGCACTTCGTAGGAGCGGGGGGACGGTATCGAATCGCGGAGTGTGGTCACCCGTCTATTCTAGATCCTCGTCATTCTCGATCCGGACAGCCATCAGCTCTTTGACAACGTCGAAACCGAGACCCGGCGAGTATCCCTTGCGCGCAAGCATCGAGACGAGACGACGCACGACTTTGTCCCGTTCGCCACGTGCTTCGGGATCTGATCCGGTGGGCACGCGCTGGTTCCTGAGTTTCTTCTCCACCAGGGTGCGCGCGGCTTCCCACTCATCGTCGTCGGTGACCGCTTCCAAGGCCTGTTCGGCCTCCTCACCGTCAATGCCCTTCGACTTGAGCTCTCGACGCAGCGCCCCGCGGGCCAGGCCCTTGCCCTGCTGACGGGAGCGCACCCACATGAAGGCGAATTCCTCGTCATTGATCAGGTTGACGTCCTCGAAGCGGTCGAGAACGGTGTTTGCCACGTCCTCGGGAACATTCTTCTCTGCGAGCTTGTCCGCGAGTTGTTTGCGGGACTTCGGAGAGGCCGTGAGCTGGCGCAGGAGAATGGACCTGGCGACCTCTTCCGGATGCGGCTCGGTATCACCGAGCGCCGTCTCCGGAAGAGGCTCCTCAGGTCCCCGCGAGGTCATTTCTTCGCGTCACCAGCAACGGCTTTGAGAACCGGCTCGTCGCCCGCATCGGTCGCCGTGACGCCAATGCCCAGCTTCTCTTTGATCCGGTCCTCGATCTCCACCGCCAGGTCCGGGTTGTCCTTGAGGAACTTGCGGGCATTTTCCTTGCCTTGCCCCAGCTGATCACCGTCGTAGGTGAACCAGGCGCCGGACTTGCGCACGATGCCGTGCTCCACGCCCATGTCGATCAGGCCGCCCTCGCGGGAGATGCCCTCACCATAGAGAATGTCGAATTCGGCCTGCTTGAAAGGCGGAGCCATTTTGTTCTTCACGATCTTGGCGCGCGTGCGGTTGCCCACGGGGTTGCCGGCTTCCTTGAGCGTCTCGATGCGGCGGACGTCCACGCGCACCGAGGCATAGAACTTCAGCGCCTTACCACCGGTGGTTGTTTCCGGGGAGCCGAAGAACACGCCGATCTTCTCGCGCAGCTGGTTGATGAAGACCGCAGTCGTTTTGGTCTGTGAGAGTCGACCGGTAATCTTACGCAGCGCCTGTGACATCAGACGCGCTTGGAGACCGACGTGACTGTCACCCATCTCGCCCTCGATCTCCGCGCGCGGCACGAGTGCGGCAACCGAGTCGATGACGATGATGTCGAGGGCGCCCGATCCGACGAGCATGTCCATGATCTCCAGCGCCTGTTCACCGGTGTCCGGCTGGGAGACGAGCAGGGCGTCAGTGTCGACGCCGAGCTTCTTGGCGTACTCGGGGTCCAAGGCGTGCTCGGCGTCGATGAACGCCGCGATCCCGCCATTGCGCTGGGCATTGGCGACCGCGTGCAGCGCAACAGTGGTCTTACCGGAGGACTCCGGACCGTAGATCTCCACGACACGTCCGCGCGGGAATCCGCCGATACCCAACGCGATGTCCATGGCGACCGAGCCGGAAGAGATCGTCTCGATCGGGGCACGGGCATCATCGCCGAGGCGCATCACTGAGCCCTTGCCGTAATTCTTGTCGATCTGGGCCAGCGCGGCTTCCAGAGCCTTCTCACGATCAGTGGCTGCTGCCATCTCTTCTCCTTGGTTGGGGCCGACGCATCGGACGGTTAGTCGGTGACATGCACGAACAAGACGACTCTACGGAGCCCGACGGACACGTTAGAACGCGCTCGCTTCGGTAGTGGACTGCGGCGTCCACATCGTCATTTTCGTTGTTCTGTGTAGGAGTCTACTGAACTCGAACACCTCTTCTAGCATTTGTGTGCGCGTGTCGTAACTCTGTCTGAGCTCAGGACCAGCCAGGTGTATCGCGCGGAGCGATGTCGCGCCCCCACTGACGATCTGCGGGAATCTGGTGCAGATCGCAAACGGCCGCCCAGACCTCACGGGGGTCGACACCGTGGGCGAGGGCATCAGAGGCGGTTTGGTGAAGGGCCGGAAGCACCAGGGAGCTGGCGATCACACCCGCATTGGCGTCCCCGAATTCGTCAATCATCAACGTCCAGAATGCCGATCGTTTCATCTTCACCCCTCAAGAGTATCGGCCGCAACGACGAAGGCCGCAACCGGTAGGTCCGGTGCGGCCTTCATATCTGGTGCTCGAGTCTCAGTGGCTGCCGGCCAGCTGTCCGAAATCGTCCGGAAGCTCCTTCGGCATCTGCGCGTAGCGGTGCGTCATCTCGGCGGGCACGGTGTCGGGGACGTCTGGCATATGCAGCGCCTCCTCCATGGCCATCCGGTCGGCCACTTCGCGCAACATCGTGGATTGCGGGATGCTCAGAGCCTCGCAGATGGCGGCGAGCAATTCCGATGAGGCTTCCTTCTGGCCGCGCTCGACCTCGGACAGGTACCCGAGGGACACGCGTGCCTTGTGGGAGACCTCCCGCAGGGTACGTCCTTGGCGCTGGCGCACGTCTCGGAGCACGTCTCCGATCTCCTGACGAAGTACAGGCATGGCATGCTCCTTTGCGTGAGACGGGCTGGGATCGGATTCTCCGGCCGCCATCCAACGGGTCACGCCATTGATGGTTACCGGTTCTCTCATCATGTCTACTGTCTTCTCCTGTGCGGGGACGGTGTATGGACTGAAGGGACACCATCTATGGTGGGACGAGGTCCGTTGAAGATCACAACGCGACCCGAGGGCGGTTTGTTCCCTCGCGGTGTGGAATGCGACCGATTCACAGACAATGTCCAGCAAGGACAGACGGTGCTCACTCCATCGTAGTGGTGCCGAGCCGATCCGCCTATGCCCGAGAGTCGTGCAGCACCTCAACGATCAGCTGCAGCGCGGCATCCACGGTGGCCTGCCGCACGGCGGCACGGTCGCCCTCGAAGCGATACAGCTGAGCGCGGCGCGCTTCCTCGGCCACCACGGCGATCCACACGGTGCCCGCCGGCTGGCCCTGATGCGGATGCGGCCCTGCGACGCCGGTGGTTGCCACACCCATGTCGGCGCCCAGCTGCCGTCGAGCGCCGTCGGCCATCTGCAGACTGACCTGCTCATCGACAGCACCGTGGGATTCCAGCCGCTCACGGTCGACGCCGAGCAGGTTGGCCTTGATGTCGTTCTGGTATGCCACCACACCACCGCGCAGCGTTCGGGATGCTCCGCTGACGTCAGCCAGGCGCGCCGCAACGGCCCCGGCCGTCAGCGACTCGGCTGTCGCAATCGTGCGTCCGTGGGCGATCAGCAGCTCGACGACCTCAGCCGCGGTCGTCATCGTCTCGCTCCCGTGGGGCCCGCAGCAGCGAAGTCCTGCGTAGCTGCACCGCCTTGATCACGTAGTCCACACCGGTGGCCACGGTGACGATCAGGGCCAGGATGATGACGGTCCATCCCGCCCAGGGCCACCAGGAGCCCACCAGCGGGGCCAGCGGCATCAACAGCAGCCCGATGCCTGCGGTCTGCAGTACGGTCTTGAGTTTCCCTCCGGCCGAGGCAGGCATCACTCCGTAGCGCAGCACGATGAAACGCATCAGGGTGATGCCCCACTCGCGCACCAGGATGGTGATGGTGATCCACCACCAGATCTCCCCCAGCACCGAGAGCACAATCCACGCCGCGCCCGTGAGCAGCTTGTCGGCGATCGGATCGGCGATCTTCCCGAAGGAGGTGACGAGTCCTCGCTTGCGGGCAATGTCGCCATCGAGTTTGTCCGTGTACATGGCGGCAGCGAATACCGCGAAGGCGATCCACCGGTAGAGCAGGGACTCCTCACCGAAGGTTCCGCCAAGTACCAGCAGCCACACCAGCAGCGGAACCATGAGGATCCGCACCATGGTCAGCACATTGGGCAGGTTCCAGAGGGGATCATAGCCCCGTGCTCGGTCTAGCGACCCGTCAGCTGCCATGCGTCTTCGGACTCTCCCTCGTCGTCGTCATCGTTGTAGTCGACCACCTGGGTGTACTGGTCGTAATGCTGGCCCACCAGATCCTGACCCCAGTCGCGGGTGTCGTTGCCGTGGGATTGCTCCGAGCCGGCGGCGTCTGACGGCACCGAGTCGGCCACCATCCGCTGTTCGGAGGCGCTGAGTGTGGGTCCGCTCGGCAGTGCCGCCGAGCCCCCCATAGCGTTCGAGGGTGCCGTTTCCGTGGCGGCGGCGGGCTTATCGCCGCGGATCGTGGCCAGCACCTCGCCGAGGTCGTCGGGCTGCACAAGCACGTCACGTGCTTTCGAACCTTCGGAGGGACCGACCACGCCGCGTGATTCCATCAGGTCCATCAGGCGTCCGGCCTTCGCGAACCCGACGCGAAGCTTGCGTTGCAGCATCGAGGTCGAGCCGAACTGCGAGGTGACCACGAGTTCGACGGCCTGCAGCAGCACCTCCAGATCGTCGCCGATATCCTCGTCGATGACCTTCTCGACCTTCTCGGGGACGACATCCTCACGGTATTGGGCGCTCATCTGGGTCTTCACGTGCTCGACGATCGCTTGGACCTCGGACTCGTTGACCCAGGCCCCCTGCACGCGCATCGGCTTAGATTTGCCCATCGGCAGGAACAGGGCGTCGCCCTGGCCGAGCAGCTTCTCCGCGCCGGGCTGGTCGAGGACCACGCGGGAGTCGGTGACGGAGGAGGTGGCGAAAGCCATTCGGGAGGGCACATTGGCCTTAATCAGCCCGGTGACGACGTCAACGGAAGGACGCTGGGTAGCCAGCACCAGGTGAATGCCGGCGGCACGGGCCAACTGGGTGATGCGCACGATGGCGTCCTCGACGTCGCGCGGGGCGACCATCATCAGATCGGCGAGCTCGTCGACGATCACCAGCAGGTAGGGGTAGGGCTTCAGCTTGCGCTTGGAGTCCGGGAGCAGGGTGACCTTGCCGGCACGGATCGCTTTGTTGAAGTCGTCGACGTGCTTGTACCCGAAGGCCGCGAGATCGTCGTACCGGGTGTCCATCTCCTTGACCACCCACTGCAGGGCCTCGGCTGCCTTCTTGGGACTGGTGATGATCGGGGTGACCAGGTGCGGCACGCCCTCATAGGCGGTGAGCTCCACGCGCTTGGGGTCGACCATGATCATCCGCACCTCGTCGGGGGTGGCGCGCATCAGGATCGAGGTGATCATGGAGTTCACGAAGGAGGACTTACCCGCGCCGGTGGCGCCGGCGACCAGCATATGCGGCATCTTGGCCAGATTCGCCATCACGAATCCACCCTCGACATCCTTGCCGACGCCCATCACCATGGGGTGGTCGGTCTTGCGCGCGGCCTGAGAGCGCAGCACGTCGCCGAGGGCGACAACTTCCTTGTCCGTGTTGGGGATCTCCACGCCGATGGCGGACTTGCCCGGGATGGGGCTAAGAATGCGCACGTCGGTGGAGGCCACCGCGTAGGAGATGTTCTTCTCCAGGTTGGTGACCTTCTCGACCTTGGTGCCCGGGGCGACCGCGATCTCGTAGCGGGTGACGGTGGGTCCGCGCGAGAACCCGATGACCTCGGCATCGACCTTGAACTGGTGGAGCGTCTCGGTGAGCGAGGCGACGACACGGTCGTTGGCCTCGGAGCGTTCCTTGGCTGGCGGACCCAGCGGCAGCAGGTCCATCTTCGGCAGCGTGTAGGTCACGTCGCCGTCGAGGTGGAGCTGTTCGGAGCGGGCAGGCAGCGGCGGCAGGTCCGAGCTGACCTGGGCGACCGGGTTGGAAACCACCGGGGCGACGGCGCTCAGCGGGACGGTAGCGTTCGGATCGTCGAGATCGCCGTCCGTCGTGTCGTCGGGGACCCCGGCGCTGGCGCGCGCCTGCTGCAGCGCACGATCTGCGGCGGTGGGGCGCTTCACCCCGGCGGGGATCGCGGGCTCGGCGTTCGTCGCCAACGCGGCGGTGCCGGGGTCGGAGGCGTCGGAAGCGTCGAACCCGCCCACGTCGACAACTTCGGTGGGGGCGTCGTCGTGGTCGTGGATCACCGGGGTGGCGTAGGCCTCATCGTCGCTCGCGGAATCGTGGTCGTCGCCCTCGGCCGTCTCCGGCTCGTCGGCGCCGAAGAGCTTCCAGCGCTTCTTGGTGCCGGCCCCGGCGCTCTTCTTCTTTGCCTTGCGTCCGGAACCACGCTGGGTGGTTCCCTCGGGGCTCTCGGCACCGTCGCCATAGAGATAAGACTGGTCGTGATCGGAGTCATCCGCGCCCTCGTGCGCAGCCTCCGTTCGGGGCGTGGCACGCTGGTCGTGCGGATTCTGTCCGGTCAGCCAGGCATAGAGCCCGGCTACTCGCTCGGGGATGCGGCCGACGGGAGTGGCGGTGAGGACGAGCAGGCCGAAGAACAGCAGCACGCTCATGATGACCCACACCGGTCCGGCGGTGATCAGAGCGACCAGCGGATCGGTGACCAGATAGCCGAGCACTCCCCCGGAGGCCAGCATCCCGGAGAGATCTCCGGCCACCGGCGGGTTGCCGTGGGTGAGCTGGGCGAGTCCAGACCCGGCAGCGGTGATGATCAGCAGGCCGATGATGATGCGACCGTTGGCGCGGTGATCCTGCGGGCTGCGGAAGCAGCGCACGGCCACGAGCAGCATCAGCACGGGGACGATGAGCGCCATCCACCCGAAGGTGCCGGCGGCGATCCCGTGCACGACGTGGCCGTAGCCGGGCGTGTCGCGCAGTCCCCACCATTCGACGGTGGCGATGACCACGGCCAGCACCAGGAGCACGAACCCGGTGCCGTCGCGCCGTTCTTCGGGGGCGACCTTCGCATCGGGTCCCAGTTTGCGCACGGTGGCGCCGACCGGGGTCACCACGGCCAGCCAGAGTCCACGCAGGGCACGCAGGGGCCAGGCCATGGTGGGTTCGGATGATTCGAAGGCATCCTGCTGCTTCGTCTTCGCCGTCGTCGAGCCCTTCTTGGCCGAGCCATTACGGGAACGTGCCGGGGTCGAACGCGTCGAAGACGGCGAGCGAGTGGGGGAAGTTCGGGTCGCCATACCCGCAAGAATACCGTGAAACCGCCAATTCTCGTCGATTCAACACAGAGACCGGCCCGGAACCATGCGGTTCCGGGCCGATAACGGCGGTGTGCGGAGGTTCCGCGGGCAGGTCAGTAGCTGGAGTAGCCGTCCGCCGTGAGCTCGTGCTTCTCCTCCCCGGTGATCGCCGGATTGAAGATGGAGACGAGTACCAGGTCTTCGTTCTCGCCGCCGCGCAGTTCGTGGGGATCGTGCTCGTCGAGAACGTAGATGGTGCCTGGGGTGATCTCGTGAACGGTGCCGTCCTTCTCGACCACGGAACCGGAGCCGGCGATGCAGTAGCAGGCCTCGAGATGGTGGCGATACTGTAGCTTCGACGCACTGCCAGCCCTTACCACGGTGTGGGCGACGGCGAAGCCCATCTTGTCGGAATCGACCAGCAGCCGATCGGAGGTGCCTCCGCCCCATTCGACGGTCTGGGCTTCTTCGCGCGTGCGTGTGAACATCGTGTTCCTCTCTCGATGAGCTACAGGGACACGACCACGCTACGAGAATGAGCCCCTGAAAGTCAGGGGCTCATCGTCGCTGCGGAGCAGAGGCGGTCAGGCTTCCAGGACCACCGGCACGATCATCGGACGACGACGCAGCTTCCGGTTCACCCAGGAACCGATGGCGCGGCGCACGACCTGCTGCAGCTGGTGCGTGGTGTGCTGCTTGCCCGAGGCGGCGGCTTCCTCGAGTGCCTTGATGATCTTGGGCTTCACCGAATCGAACACCTTGTCGTCTTCGGCCACGCCGCGGGCGTGAATGTCCGGCCCGGAGACGATCTTGCCCGTCTGCCGGTTGACCACCGTGATGATGGAGATGAAGCCTTCCTCCCCCAGCACCCGGCGGTCCTTGAGGTCAGACTCGGTGATGGCTCCGATCGAGGAGCCGTCGACGTAGACGTAGCCGCAGTCGACGTCGCCGACAATCTTCGCCACGCCGTCGCGCAGGTCCACGACGGTGCCGTCTGCGGTGAGCAGCACGTTCTCGGCGGGCACCCCGGTGGACTCGGCGATGCGGCCGTTGGCGATGAGGTGGCGGACCTCGCCGTGGACCGGCATCACGTTGCGGGGGCGCACGATGTTGTAGCAGTACAGCAGCTCACCCTGTGAGGCGTGCCCGGAGACGTGCACGTCGGCGTTGCCCTTGTGCACCACTTCAGCACCCAGGCCCATCAGCCCGTTGATGACCCGGTAGACCGAGTTCTCGTTGCCGGGAATGAGCGAGGAAGCCAGCACCACGAGGTCACCGGTCTCGACCTGAACCTGGTGGTCGCCGTTGGCCATCCGCGACAGGGCCGCCATGGGCTCGCCCTGGGAGCCGGTGCACATCAGCACGATCTCGTCGTCGCGGTAGTTGCCGATCTTCTTCACGTCCACGAGGATGCCCTCCGGGACGTTGAGATAGCCCAGCTTGGCCGCGATGGACATATTGCGCACCATCGACCGGCCCACGAACGCCACCTTGCGCCCGTTCAGCGCGGCCGCGTCGAGCACCTGCTGCACGCGGTGGACGTGCGAGGAGAAGGAGGCCACGATGATCCGCTTGGTAGCGCGGGTGAAGTAGGTCTCCAGGGTGGTGCCGATGTTCTTCTCGGTCATCGTAAACCCGGGGACCTCGGCATTCGTCGAGTCCGTCAGGAACAGGTCGACGCCCTCTTCGCCGAGCCGGGCGAAGTGGCGCAGATCGGTGATGCGCCCGTCCAGGGGTAGCTGGTCCATCTTGAAGTCGCCGGTGTGCAGGATCGTGCCCGCCTCGGTGCGGATTGCCACTGCCAGCGCGTCCGGGATGGAGTGGTTCACGGCCACGAACTCGCATTCGAACGGGCCGAAGCGCTCGACGTCGTTCTCCTTGACCGCCAGGGTCAGCGGCTTGATGCGGTGTTCCTCGAGCTTGGCCTCGATCAGGGCCAGGGTCAGCGTGGAGCCGATCAGCGGGATGTCCTGCTTCATGCGCAGCAGGTAGGGAACGGCCCCGATGTGGTCCTCGTGACCGTGGGTCAGCACGATGCCGACGACGTCGTCCAGCCGGTCGCGGATGTACTCGAAGTCGGGCAGGATCAGGTCAACGCCCGGCTGGGCCTCTTCGGGAAAGAGCACCCCGCAGTCGACGATGAGGATCTTGCCGTCGATCTCGAAGGTGGTCATGTTGCGGCCCACCTCGCCGATGCCGCCCAGGGGCACGATGCGGCAGGTGCCGTCGCGCAGGGTCGGAGGCGTGGTGAGTGTGTCAGATGGGGTCATGGTGCGAGTGGTCCTTTCGGAAGGAGGTCACACCGTGATTCCGGCCTCCTGGAGGTCGGCACGGATCACGGTTTGTTCGGCCTCGGTGGCCTGTGTCAGCGGAAGCCGCACCACCGAGTTCGGCAGGAGGCCCTGCCAGTGAAGAATGGTTTTCGCTGCAACCGCACCCTGAACGTGGCTCATCACAGCGCGCTGGACCGGGTCCAGCTCGAAATGGACCGCACGGGCGGTCTGTAGGTCGTGCGCGTGCATGGCATCGACCAGGCGACGATACCCGGCGGCCGCGACGTGCGCGGTCACGGAGACCACGCCGACGGCACCGGCGGCCATCAGCGGCAGGGTGAGTCCGTCGTCGCCGGAGTAGACGAGCAGATCGGTCTCGGCCAGCACGCGCGTGGTCGACTGGTAGTCGGCCTTGGCGTCTTTGAGCGCCACGATGTTCGGGTGTTGCGCCATCTCGATAAGGGTCTCCGGGTGAATCGGCATCACGGAGCGGCCGGGGATGTCGTAGACCATCATGGGCAGGTCGGTGGCGGAGGCGACGGTCTCGAAGTGCGCGCGGATCCCCGCTTGGTTGGGCTTGTTGTAGTAGGGAGTGACCAGCAGCAGCCCGTCAGCGCCCGCCTGCTCGGCCCGGCGGGAGAGCTCGATGGAGTGGGCGGTGTCATTCGTGCCGGTTCCGGCGACGATGGTGGCCCGGGCGCCCACCGCCTCCTTGACGGCGGAGAACATCCGCACGTTCTCGTCGTCGGTGAGGGTGGAAATCTCGCCGGTGGTTCCGGTGACGACGATGCCGTCGGCGCCCTCGTTCACCAGGTGCTCGGCCAGCTTCTGCGCCGCCTCGGTGTCCAGCTGTCCCTCGTCGTTGAAGGGGGTGACCATGGCGGGCACGACCGTGCCGAAGTGGAAGGAAGTCGCAGAAGTCATATCACCAGCCTACCTGCGAGAATGGTCGGTGGCACTTCCTGAGCCCGACGACGCGCGGGATGTGCTGCACAGCACCCGCTGCCGTCCGCAAGGAGCCCCGACGATGACCGCGACCTCGTTCTTCTCCGTCAGCCGGATCACCGGCGTCGACGCGGCACGAGGGGTGGCACTGCTGGGGATGATCAGCGTGCACCTGATGTCGCTAACCCAGCTCGGCGCCGACGGGACAACCGTGGAGCCCACGGTAGTGGGGCGGCTGTTCGCGGGCACCGCCTCGGCGCTGTTCGCTGTGGTGGCAGGAGTCTCGCTGTCCCTGTTCTCGTCGTCGCGCCCCGCAGGTGCTGCCCGGCGCAGCATCGGTATCCGCGCGCTGATCCTGGTGATCCTGGGCCTGGCGTGCGGGCATCTGGACACCTCCATCGCCGTCATCCTGTGCCACTACGGCTTGCTGTTCCTGGTGGCTTCGGCGTTCATCAGCCTGGACACCCGACGGCTGGGCGTGGCGGCCGGGACGTGGCTGGTGCTCTCCCCGCTGGCCGCCGCCGGGCTGGCCCGGTTCATGCAGGCCCAGCTGGGGGTGAGCGAATATGTGGACTCCTGGCGGTTGTGGCACACGCCGAATTTCGGTGATCTCCTGCTGCAGCCGGGACTCTTGCTGTGGGATCTGCTGTTCACGGGCTACTATCCGGTGCTGCAGTGGACCGGATACCTGCTGCTGGGCCTGGCCCTGGGACGACTGAAGCTGAACCGGGTGCGCACCGGAGCAATGCTGGCCGCGGGCGGAACCGTCGCTGCCCTGGCCGCCTGGTGGGTGTCGACCGTGCTGTTCCGGTCGACGGCGCTGCGCGAGCAGGTGATTGGCCGGACCGGGGTGGAGCCGGAGGCGCTGGATGCGGCCCTGGCCACCGGCAGTGGGATGATCGACGAGTACACGGTGGGGGTGGCATCCTGGTTCGCCGCCGCCACCCCGCATGCGGGCTCGCCCCTGGACCTGGTGCGCTCCGCCGGGGCCGCCGTCGCGATCCTGGGTGTGTGCGTGCTGGTGACCACGATGGCGCGCGGGGTACTGCGCTGGCCGCTATTGCCGCTCATCGGCGCGGGCTCGCTACCACTGACCTTGTACGTGGGTCACCTGGTGGCGATGCACCTGTTCGGTGACGCCACACAGGCCTGGTCGGAATCGCGGCTGGCCGCCGTCTATCTGCTCAGCGCGCTGGCGATCGGCCTGGTGTTCGCCGTGCTGCGCCGTCGCGGACCCCTGGAATGGATGCTGCACGAGCTCTCGTCCGGGCCTGCGGGTACGGGACGGCGCTGACTGCGAGGCTGAGGCTCAGGCGTCGTATTTGAACCGGCGACTGGCGTCGCGCATCGCGCTGCGGGCACGGCGCCGATCGCCGGAGGCGTCGTAGGCGAGACTCAGGCGGAACCAGCTGCGCCAGTCTTCCGGAGTGGCCTCGGCTTCGGCCCGGTAGACGTCGAACTGCCGGTCCGCCTCGGCGCGGTCGATGCGCCCGCCCGGTGAGCGCGGCAGGGTGTCTTCGGGCAGACCGCCCTCGGAGTCCAGGATCCGCGCCATCCGCTCGGCCTGCATGCCGAAGAGGATCTCGCGCAGAATGAGCCACAGGCTGATGGCCACGATGACGACGACGGAGACGCCGATCGCCGCAGCCAGCACGGAGCCGGAGCGGATGAATCCGATGGCCGACCAGAGGGCCAGTCCGGCGAAGAGCAGGAGCAGCAGGGTCAATAGGGTGGTGCCGATTTTCGCGCGCATCAGGTCTTTCTGCAGGTGCGGGTCGTCGTCGAGGTGGTGGACACCGCGACGACGGCGGTCAGGAGAGGTCGAGGTAGCCGTCGAGGCCGTAGGTCAGCCCGGGGCGGGAGGCCACCGTGCGCAGCCCGAGCAGCACGCCCGGCATATAGGCGGAGCGGTCGAAGGCGTCATGACGCAGCACGAGCTGCTGGCCGGGAGTCCCCAGCAGCACCTCCTGGTGGGCTTCGAGACCGGACAGGCGCACCGCGTGCACGCGCACCCCGTCTACGAGTGCCCCGCGGGAGCCCTGGGGGTCGTGCTCGGTGGCGTCCGGGCTGGCAGGAACCCCGGCCTGGGACCGGGCGGCTCCGATGAGTCCGGCGGTACGCATCGCCGTGCCCGAGGGAGCGTCGACCTTGTGCGGATGGTGCATCTCGATGATCTCGACCGAGTCGAAGTAGCGTGAGGCCTTCGCCGCGAATTCGCTGGCCAGCACGGAGCCGATGGAGAAGTTCGGGGCGATGAGCACACCGACCTCCGGGTGCTCGGCCAGCTGTGCCTGCAGCTCGGCGCGGCGCTCGTCGCTCCATCCGGAGGTCCCGACAACCACGTGCAGGTCGTTCTCGACGGCGTGGCGGACCACGGCGGGTGAGACGGCCGGCACGGTGAGGTCCAGGACGTGGGTGGCGCCGGCGGCGGTGATGGCGTCGAGCTCGTCGCGCGAGGACAGCTGTGCGACCAGTTCGAGGTCGGCCGCCTCATTCACTGCGTCGACGGCATAGCGGCCCATCTTGCCGGTGGCACCGACGAGGGCGACACGGAGGGCGGCGGATTCTCCGGAAGAAGTCATGGCTCTACCCTACCGGTGCTCTCGGCCGTTCTCGGGTCCGACCACCACTGTGGCGCGCTCGGAGGCGGCCAATCGGGAGGCGACCCGCTGGACGTCGGCCGCATCCACGGAGCGGATGCGGTGCAGCGCGCCGTCGAGGTCGGTGTACTCGCCGGTGACGAGCTCGGCCCGTCCCAGTCGTGACATCCGCGATCCGGTGTCTTCGAGTCCGAGCACCAGGGAGCCGCAGATCTGCCCGTGGGCGCGCTCCAACTCATCGGCGGAGATCGTCTCAGCCGCCAGGGCGTCCAATTCGGCGACCATCACCTCGGCCACCGTGGCGGTGTTGCCCGGGTGACAGCCCGCGTACAGTCCGAAGTAGCCGGCGTCGGAGTACCCGGCGGCGAACGCGTAGGTGGCGTAGGCCAGGCCCCGCCGTTCGCGCACCTCTTGGAACAGCCGGGAGCTCATCCCGCCGCCCAGGGCGGTGTTCATCACCGAGAGCGCGAAACGGTCCTCGTCGAGGGTGTGAAATCCGCGCCCGCCCACGATCACCGAGGCCTGTTCCACGGGCCGGTGCACGGTGATGGTGCCCGCCTGCAAGCCGGGTTCTTGTGCCTGTGTGGAGCGGCGCGGGGCCGGCCGATCGGCGGTGACACCGTCGAACCAACCGGCCGACTCGAGTGCTGTGCCGACGAGTCGCACCACCTCGTCGTGGTCGAGCCCGCCAGCGGCGGTCACCACCAATTCGTCGGGGCGGTACCAGTGTTGGTAGTGCTCGACGACGTGTTCGCGGGTCACCGCATTGATGGTGTCAGCGGTGCCGCCGATGGGGCGGCCCAGCGGGTGCTCGTGCAGCAGTCGCTCCGCGAGGATCTCGTGGCTGAGGTTGCCCGGGTCGTCGGCGTCCATCGCGAGTTCCTCGAGGATGACACCGCGCTCCAAGTTCATCTCCTCGGGGTCCAGCCTGGCGGAGGTCACCATATCGGAGACGACATCGATGGCCATCGGCAGGTCCTCGTCGAGCACCCGGGCGTGGTAGCAGGTGGACTCTTTGGCGGTGGCAGCGTTGGCCTCGCCGCCCACCCGGTCAAAGGCGCTGGCAATGTCCATGGCATTGCGGCGCGGGGTGCCCTTGAAGAGCAGGTGCTCGAGGAAGTGGGTGGAGCCGTAGCCTTCTGGTGACTCGTCCCGGGAGCCCACGGCGATCCAGAACCCGATGCTCACGGAACGTTGAGTGGGCATGGCCTCGGTGAGTACGCGCACGCCGCCGGGGAGCACGGAGCGGCGCACGAGGTTGCCGTTGCCGCCGTCGAAGACGGTGCCGGTGAAGTCTGCGGGAATCTGCGTGGTGGTCATTCGCCCCATTATGGCAAGAGGATCGCCGTCACCGAGAATCCGGAGAAACACCGCGGCCCCCGGTCAGCCGGTGAAGGCTGGCCGGGGGCCGCGGTCTCAAGTCACCTGTCGGTGAGGATCACTCAGGCGTCGTCGCCGTCGGTCTCCTCATCGTCGGCGGAACCCTCGGATTCCTCGGAGCCCTCGACGACGGGCACCAGGGAGAGCTTGCCGCGGTCGTCGATCTTGGAGATCTCGACCTGCAGCTTCTGGCCCACACCGATGACGTCCTCGACGTCGTCCACGCGCTTGCCATCGTTGAGCTTGCGCAGCTCGGAGATGTGCAACAGACCGTCCTTGCCCGGGGTCAGCGAGACGAACGCACCGAAGCTGGTGAGCTTCACCACGGTGCCGAGGTAGCGCTCGCCGACCTCGGGGACCTGCGGATTGGCGATGGCGTTGATCGCGCTGCGGGCGGCCTCGGCGGCGGAGCCCTCGGTCGCGCCGATGAGCACGGTGCCGTCGTCCTCGATGGAGATGTCGGCGCCGGTGTCCTCCTGGATCTGGTTGATCATCTTGCCCTTGGGGCCGATGACCTCGCCGA
>JBQDEV010000005.1:223003-227339 GCA_052084925.1 Micrococcaceae bacterium | reverse complement strand
CGAATCTGCTCCTGCCCCCGCGCGCACCCGTTCCCCGTGGGCGGCGTTCACGGTCTGCGCCTCGGTGGCGATCCTCACCATTCTCGACCTGGTCAAGGTCAATGTCATTCTCACGCCACTGCAGTCCACCCTCGGGGCGACGACGACGCAGACCCAGCTCATCGTCGCCGGCTATGTGCTGGCCTTCGGCATCGCCTTGGTCCCGTCGGGACGACTGGGCGACCAGTGGAACCGCAAGGCGATGTTCCTGCTGGGACTCATCCTGTTCACGCTCGCCTCGCTTGCCTCCGCCCTGGCGCCCACCTCCGAGGCGCTGGTGGTGGCCCGTCTCGTTCAGGGGCTGGCCGCCGGAGTGCTGATGCCGCAGGTGCTGGGCATGATCCAGAACCTCTTCCAGGGGCAGCAGCGCGGGCAGGCCTTCGGCATCTTCGGTGCCTCCATCGGGTTCGGCACGGCGTTCGGGCCCACCATCGGCGGGCTGTTCATCGGCATACTCGGCCCTGAGCTGGGGTGGCGGTGGACCTTCGGGATGAACGTGCCCCTGGCGCTGATCATCATTCCGCTGGCCATCCGGCTGCTACCTGGTCGGCAGGCCCATGAGCGTGCCTCCCGCGACCTGGATCTGGTGGGGGTCTCGCTGTTAGCCTCCACGGTGCTGCTGGTGATGCTGCCGTTCGTGCTCACCACCGGAACCGACCGGGACGCACCCGGCCGCTGGCTGCTGCTGGCCCTCGGTGCGGTCACCGCCACCGCGTTCATCTGGTGGGAGCGGCGCTACCGGGACCGTGGGCGCTCACCGGTGCTGGACTTCCGGCTCTTCTCCTACCCCTCGTATCGCAACGGGGTCATCATCACCACACTGTGGTTCGCCGCTATGCCGGCGACCTTCCTGGTGATGACCCTCTACAACCAGCAGGGCCTGGGGCACTCCGCTGTTGTCGTCGGGATGATCACCATCCCCTTCGCCATCGTCTCCGCGATCACCGCCTGGCTCTCCGGGCGCTACACCTTCAACCACGCCACCGTCCTGGTGATCGTCGGTGTCGGAATCTTCCTGGCGGGCCTGCTCGGGCTAGCACTGATCGCCCGCTTCGTCGACCCCGCGCACACCCCCTGGGCCATGGCCGCGTCGCTGGCGCTGTGCGGTGCGGGACCGGGGCTGGTGATGTCGGCCAACCAGATGCGCACCCTGCTCCACGTGCCACTGGCCTCAGCCGGAGTCGCCGGATCGTTCCAGCAGGTCGGGCAGCGCCTGGGCAACGCGATCGGTGTGGCAGTGGCAACCACTGTGTTCTACGCCCTGGTCGCCTCGGTGCCCCGCACCAGCTCGGGACTGCCTGATCCCGGCGACCCGGAATCACTGGCCGCCTACCGCTTCGCCTTCGATTCCTCGGTGGGCGTGCTGATGGTGATGTGCGGGCTGGCCCTGGTTTTCGCCATCGTGGATCACCGGCAACGCCGTCGGGAGACCACGGCGGGCGCCGAGGACCTTCACCCCGAGGGGACGCCGTCATAGCGCAGCACTTAACTGTGATCTTGGACAATTGGGCAATCATTCGACGAAATGGCCAAATCTGGCGGTGAAATGTCGAACTTCCTGGTCAGGCGGATTAACATAGAGGAACAAGAGATTGACGCGTGCAGGGCGTCCGAGGTTCAGGTCAGGATCTTCAGGTGCTCACCAGAGTCCAGGGAGCGCTGACACAGTTATCTCTTCTACAATTGAGGGTCACATGTTGAGGAATTGGGGCCTCAACGATTCCGAGGGTTTCAGACAACCATTACTCGACCCCAACGCACCCGAGGTGCGCTGGAGCAGAGTGACTGGTTACGACGAGAGTCATCGGAGGGGGCAAGTCACTCAGCACCGGTTGTGCGGTCGACGGATCAGTCGACCGTGGCTGGTGTACTTGAAGTGAACTCGAATATATAGTCTGACAAGGGAAAACTCTCAGGAAGGGGTGCCGGAAATGGCACAGGTGATGACGCGAAAGAAGGAAAAGGCGGACTACCGCTGGCTCTCAGAGCAGGAGACGGGAATCTGGCGGAAAGTCGTCGCCGCGACGATGCTCACGGCGCCGCTGCTGGAAGCCGATCTGCAGAAGGCCGGCTCGCTGAGCTTCTTTGAATTCCAGGTTCTGTCCTCATTGAAGGACGCCGACGGTGAACTGACCATGTCCCAGCTGGCCGAGCGGTGCAACTGCTCGCTGTCCCGGCTGTCGCACGTGGCTCGCAAGCTCGAAGAGCGCGGTGCTATCGACCGCAGCCAAGCCACCAATGACAAGCGCGTGACGATGGCACTGCTCACCGAGCAGGGCCAGGCGGATGTGACCCGCGTCGAGGGCCGCTACGCCGAGTCGATCCGTCGTCGTGTCCTGGACTCCCTGACCCCCGAGGGCATGGAGGCCATGGAAACGCTCGCCGAGGCGCTGCTGGCGAACATCGACCCGTCGCATTGGCTGATTGCCGAGGACGACGAACTCTGATTCGCTGCGTTCAGGCCCGCGTGTACGGCTCCTCAGTGGGGGCCGTCACGCGGTTTGATCGTTTCGACGACCTGCCCTAAGATAATAGGGCGTTAACTGCGCTGTGCCAGTGTGCGCCGAAGGGGCTTCGTGCCCGGACGGTCGGAGCTGGCGTCGGAAAACAGCGCAGATCCCGTAAACCGGATCCCACGATCATGTCCGCCGACCTTGTCGGTGGGCAGAATCGCGGGGCTCACCGTCTTCCCCTAGCGATCAAAAGGGCACTTCGGTTGGTTCTCACCCAGCCTGGTACACCTTCGGAAAGTCGCAGTAAGAGCGCGGTGTCACAACTGGTGGCGGGGCTCGTTAGCGGGTTCCGCCCGTTCTTTTACTACTACTGACACGAGGAGTGATCATGGCAGCGAACTGCCAGGTAACCGGGGCTGGGCCAGGCTTTGGCCACAGCATCTCCCACTCGCACCGTCGCACCAAGCGCCGGTTCAACCCGAACATCCAGAAGAAGACCTACTGGGTCCCGTCGTTGCGCCGCAACGTCACCCTGACCCTGTCGACCAAGGGCATCAAGACCATCGATGCCCGCGGCATCGATGCCGTGGTCGCCGAACTGATCGCCAAGGGAGTGAAGCTCTGATATGGCAAAAGACAAAGGCCTGCGCCCGATCATCAAGCTGAAGTCCACGGCCGGCACCGGGTACACCTACGTGACCCGCAAGAACCGCCGCAACAACCCGGATCGCATCACGCTGAAGAAGTACGATCCGGTGGCACGACAGCACGTTGATTTCCGAGAGGAGCGCTAAGGCATGGCGAAGAAGTCCAAGATCGCTAAGAACGAACAGCGTAAAGTGATCGTTGCTCGCAACGCCGAGAAGCGCGAGCAGCTGAAGAAGACCCTGATCGACCCGAACGCTACCGACGAGGCTCGTGAAGCCGCTCGCGTGGGCTTGCAGAAGCTGCCCCGCGACGCCTCCCCGATCCGCGTGCGCAACCGCGACTCGATCGACGGCCGCCCCCGCGGCACGTTCCAGAAGTTCGGCATCTCCCGTGTACGCTTCCGCGACATGGCGCACCGCGGCGAACTGCCCGGCGTGACCAAGTCCTCCTGGTAGTCCTCGGATTTCCCAGGGCGCGTCACTGAAGACCCGCTCGACGGCGGCAACGAGAATTCTCGTTGCCGCCGTCGTCGTTTAATCCCGGGTCCCTTCCCAACTCGAGCTCCTGCCGGGGCCGTCCAGGTCACCGACGAAGGCACTCACCTGCCCCTCAAGGCTGTGACGAAAGTGAATTCGCGGGGCTGATGGGCTGGAAATTTCCCGAGAATTGGCCCGAATCCGCCGGAAAACGCCGTGAAATAAGGCATGTCGGCGCAGATGATGGTAGTTTTCCAATGAACCCGGCACGAGTCGGGGCCACGAATCAACGTCCAGGAGGACACATGGCTATTAACCGCAGTGAACTTGTCGCCGCCGTTGCTGAGAAGTCCGGCAACTCCCAGGCAGCCGTCAACGGCGTGCTGGATGCCGTCTTCGAGGTCTTCACTTCGCAGGTCTCCAAGGGTGAAAAGGTGACCATCCCGGGCTGGCTCTCCGTGGAGCGCACCGAGCGTGCTGCTCGCACCGGCCGCAACCCCCGCACCGGCGAGTCCATCGAGATCCCCGCGGGCTACGGCGTGAAGATCTCCGCTGGCTCGAAGCTGAAGAGCGCTGCATCGGGCAAGTGATCTCCTGATCAACACCGACGGCGGGGGGCGCAACCAAACGTGGGTGACCCCCCGGGTGTTTGAGCCCGGGGCCCCGGGGCGGGGCGGGATATCGGCGGGGGGGGGGCGCCCCCCGCGGACAAGTGAGGGG
>JBQDEV010000005.1:0-222993 GCA_052084925.1 Micrococcaceae bacterium | reverse complement strand
CGGGGGCTCCCCGCTCCCGCGGGCGCCCGCGGGCATTTCTTCTCCTTAACAACCCCGCGGGGGGGCCACACACAACCGGGTCACCCCCCCGCCGTCTGTTTAAGCCCGGGCCCCGGGTTCGTGACAGAATATCTACGGGGCGAGGACGCCCCGCTCGGACAGGTCAGGGGAGGTGTCGGCATGAAGCGGCTGCTGCGCGGCTGGCTCGCCGCCGGACTCATCACCCTCCTCGCCGCCGGCGGACACTCCCTCGCCCACCTCGGCGGCGACCACGGCGACCACAGTGTGGCCCCGATCGTGTGGGTCTTCACCCTGGTACTGGCCGGACCGATCTGCACCGCCCTGGCCGGACGGCGCTGGTCCCGGCTCCGCACTCTCGGCGCCATCGCGTTGAGCCAATGTCTCTTCCACGTCTTCTTCACCCTCTTCGGCAGCGCCGGAGCGGCTGGTTCGCATGTGAGAGCGGTGTCGGGCAGCGGCCACGGTCATCACGTGGAGTCACTCACCGTGCAGACCGTGGTGGACACCGCCCACACCGCCCCCGTCGTGCACGGGGCGCTCGGTGGTCTCATGCTGTTGGCGCACCTGCTGGCCGCGGTGGGGGCCTACGCCGTCATCCATCACGGTGAAGCCACCGCGTTCCGGCTGCTCGACCTGCTGCTGTTGGCTGGCAGCCGACGCCTGTTGCGCGCCGCGGCGCAGGTCCTCGCCGCGCAGAAGCCTCGCCCGGTGTCGATCGGGCCGCAGCAGGCCCCGCGCCAGTATCTGCTGATCTCCTCGGTGAGCCCTCGTGGTCCGCCGGTGCTCTCCTTGCCCTGAGACCCTCATTTTTTCTTTCCGCCCTCCAGCGGCGGCCACGCAAGGACAACACAATTCATGATCGAAAACACCCCTCTTTCTGTTACCCCTGGACACCCTGAGCCGCGGCGGCGTTCCGGTGGACTGCGGCACAGCCTCACCGCCGGGACCGCGCTTGGTCTGGGTGCGGTGCTGCTGCTCGCCACCGCTCCCGGTGCGCTGGCGCACGACGAGCTGCTGGAATCCACACCGGCCAGCGGCGAGACCCTGACCGAGACCCCGCAGGACGTCATCCTGACCTTCTCCGGGACCCCGCTGGACGGCGAGGGGCTAACCAACCTGATCGACATCACCGACGCCAACGGGGACTCCTGGGTCAGCGGGGACGTCACCGTGGCGGGCTACGACCTCACCACCGACACCTGCGAGGGCATGCCCAACGGGGACTACACCCTCGGATACCGCGTGGTGTACTCGGATGGTCACGTGGGGGAGGAGAGCTTCTCCTTCACTCTCGATGACCCGGATGCCCCCAGCGCCGAGGAGGCGACCGCTCCCGGAGAGGGCTGTGAGATCGAGGCGGCCCCCTCGGAGCCCGCCGCTGAGGACAGCGCCGACGCCACCGAGTCTGCCGAGTCCGCTGAGCCTGCTGAGTCTGCCGAAACTGATGCGGCCTCCGAGACCGCGCCTGTGGCACCGGCCGTGCCCAGCTGGGTGTGGATCGCGGTGCTCGCGGCACTGGTCGTCATCGCGCTCGGCGCCGTCTGGGTGATCCGGGCGGTGCGCCAGCACGACGGCTCCACCCCGACCGGGAACGGACCCGACCAGGCCTGATCGAGCCTGATCCGCTCGCCGCACGGCTTCACCCCAACCCCCGAAGGACCCATGCCCACCACGAAGAAGTCCACCCGAGACACGAGAAGCCCCGGCGGGGCCGAGGCCGTGCTGCGCCGCACCGGAACCTGGGTGTGGCCGTCCGCCGTCGTCGTCGGGGTCCTCGTGATCGTGCTGGCCGGGTTCTACACCGGGGTGACAGCCGTGCAGCAGCTCTCCGACCCGGGCGCCCTCACCCGGTGGGGACTACCGCTGACGAAGGTCATGCACAACACCGCCTGGTCGATCACCGTGGGAGCCCTGGTCTTCGCGACCGGGATCCTGCCCCGGTGGTCGGCCGGGCGGTCCCGCGCTAAGACGAAGAAATCGGGCAGCTCAGCCTCGGTGCCGGCCGGAACCCTGGACGATGAGCATCCGGCGTACCGCCGCACCCTCACCGTTGCTGCCGCTGCTGGCGCGGTGTGGACGCTGTCTGCGCTCGGCCAGGCGGTCTTCACCTACTCCGACCTGGCCGGGATGGCGCTGAACTCCTCGGCCGGGTTCACCACCGGGCTGGTCGACTACGTGCAGACCATCTCCGTGGGCCAGGCCTGGTTCTGGATGACCGTGATCGCCGCCGTCGTCACCTCGCTCGTGTTCGCGCTGCGCTCCCCAACGGCGCTTGGCTTCACCGCCGTGCTCGCCCTGCTCGGGGTGGTGCCGATGGCGCTGATCGGGCACTCCGCCTCCGGCGACGATCACACCGCCGCCGTGAACTCGATCGGCTTGCACCTGCTCGGGGTGCTGCTGTGGATGGGCGGACTCGTGCTGCTGATGCTGCTGGCGCCGGTGCTCACCGGCCGGGTGCGGGCCGCGCAGAAAGGCAGCGCAGACCAGCAGCGGCCCCTGGCCCAGGTGGTCCTGCAGCGCTATTCGGTACTGGCGGGCCTCTCCCTGTTCACCGTGGCCGTCTCCGGGGTGGTCAACGCCTCCGTGCGCATGGAGCACCTGGACCAGCTGCTGAGCCCGTACGGGCTGCTGGTGATCGCGAAATTCCTGGGCACCGTGCTGCTGGGACTCATCGGTCTGGCGCACCGACAATGGCTGATCCCGCGCATCGGCGCCCCCGACTCCGCGGTGAACCGGCTGCTGTGGCGGCTGATCGGGGTGGAGATCCTGATCATGACCGCGGTGATGTCGCTGGCCACCATTCTGGGCCGTACCGCCCCGCCCAAGCCGGAGGAGGAGCCCCCGAATGCCTCCCCAGCCCGGCTACTCACCGGCTATGACCTGCCCCCGGAACTGACCGCCGCACGGTGGGTCGACACCTGGCGGCTGGACTGGCTATGGGTGGCCATCATCGTGTTCCTCGCCCTGTGGTACCTGCGTGCCGCGGTGCGCCTGCGCCGTCGTGGCGACCGCTGGCCGATGCTGCGCACCATCTCCTGGCTGATCGGACTCGTGGTGCTGCACTGGACCACCTCCGGCGCCCCCGCGGTGTACTCGAACGTGCTGTTCTCCGCGCACATGGTGGCACACATGACGCTGACCATGATCGCCCCGCTGTTCCTGGTGCTCGGCGCCCCGATCACCCTCGCTCTGCGTTCGCTGACCTCCCGCAAGGACGGGACTCGGGGCCCGCGCGAATGGATGCTGGCGCTGCTGCACTCCGGCTGGGGTCGCTTTGTCACCCACCCGATCTTCGTGGGTATGAATTTCGCCGGGTCGCTGCTCATTTTCTACTACACCCCGATCTTCGGCTTCGCCCTGGACGCCCACGTCGGCCACGAGCTGATGAACGTGCACTTCCTGATCACCGGGTTCCTCTTCGCCACCGTGATGATCGGCATCGACCCGCTGCCGCACCGGCCCATGTACCCGCTGCGGCTGGTGCTGCTGCTGGCCACCATGATGTTCCACGCTTTCATCGGGGTGGCGATCATGGGATCCGAGGCGCTGCTGGAGGCCGCGTGGTTCTCCTCGCTGGGCCGGGACTGGGGTCCCAGCGCCATTGCCGATCAACAGCTCGGCGGCGCGTTCATGTGGGGGATCGGCGAGTTCCCCACCGTGGTGATGGCCGTGATCACCGTGTGGCAGTGGTGGCGCAACGACAAGAAGACCGAGAAGAACGAAGACCGCCGCGCGGATGCATCCGGCAACCAGGAGCTCGCCGACTGGAACGACATGTTCGCCCGCCTCGCGGCCCAGGACGCCGCTCACGATGCCGCCCGCTATGGCACCGCCCGCCCTGATGACACCCGCCGCGATGGCGGCGCCGACACGCCCACAGGAGGCACCCCGCGATGACGAGACCGACGACACCGACGATGAGAACGACGACGAAGACCGCCCGGACCGCAGGAATCCTGGGAATCGCCGCCCTGTTGCTCGCCGGCTGCGCCTCCGGCGATGACGCTCCCGAGGACTCGGCGTCGGAGTCCGCTCTGGAACTGCCCGGCGGTCATCCCGAGGTCGACACCGGGGCCGGTTCCGCCTCAGACGAGGAAAGCGCAGCGGAGGGTCCGGCCGAGGTCGACGCCTCGCCCGACGCCCGGGTCGACCAGCAGGCTTCCGGAGCTGCAGCCTCGCATGCGGCTGAATTGGGCTTCACCGAGCAGCGGGCGGCCAGCCAGTCGGAGATCGACCAGTTTCGGCAACAGGCGCAGTCCCGGGCCGTCAACCAGTCGGGCACCCGGATCACCCCCGCCGAGTGCACGGCACCGCTGACCGCCCTGGACTGGTCGCCGCTGCTGACCAGCACCGAGTACGCCTCCCGTGTCGACTTCAGCTCCGCGAGCTTCACCGGCACCGGCACCGTGGAGGTCGCCGCCGTGGGCGAGGATGTGGGCGGGGGCGAAGCAGCAGCCGGGCAGGTGCAGGACTACGTCGACACCGTGGGTGAACTCACCGGCGACTGCGCCGAACTCAGCATGCGGATCAGCGACACCACCGTGCCGGAGGGCTACGAGGAGTCCGCCTCCTACCGGTTCACTGCCGAGGCGGTGGAGCTCGAGGGTGCACTGGCGGAGGGCACCGGACTGATCTGGCAACGGACCCCCGAGACCACCGGGGCTGGCTCCGGCGCCGGCGATCAGCGCACCGCCCTGGTGCTGGTCCGCGAGCAGGACGGCTATGTGGCCATGGTCTCGTTCGTCGGACCCGAGCAGGTACGCGACACCGAATTCCAACAGATCGCCGAGCAGGTGCTCACCTCCGCGCTGGCCATGATCCCCGAGACAGAGACGGACTGACCGCTCAGATCAGCCGCTGCTCGCGAGCGACGGTGATCGCGGCGGTGCGATTCGAGACGCCCAGTTTGTCGTAGATGTGCACCAGGTGGGTCTTCACCGTGGCCTGCGAGATGAACAGCGCGGCGGCGAGTTCGCGATTCGAGGCCCCGGTGGCCAAGGTGCGCAGCAGCTCTACCTCGCGGGCTGAGAGTGCCGGGGCCGGTTGGTTCACCTGCTGCACCAGGGCGGAGGCCACCTCGGGTGCCAGGGTCGCCCGTCGTTCCGCGGTGTCGAGTAGGGCCTGGCGCAGGGTGGGCGCCGGGGCGTCCTTGAGCAGGTAGCCCACCGCCCCGGCCCGCAGCGCGGCCACCACATCGGCCCGGGTATCGAAGGTGGTGAGCACCAGCACCGGCGGCCCGCCCCGGGCGGTGAGCTCCGCGGTGGCGCGCACCCCGTCCAGCCGGGGCATCTGCAGGTCCATCACGACGACGTCAACCTCCGTCCCCGCCTCCAGCAGCTCCAGGGCCTCGGCCCCGTCCCCGGCTTCGGCCGCCACCGTGATGCCCTCGAACCCGGAGATCAGAGCGGCCAGTCCCGCGCGCACCACCGGATGATCATCCACGAGCAGCACCCGCAGTGCGGGCGCGACCGGTTCGAGGGGCGGAATCGGCCCGGTCCCCGTCATACTGGTTCCCCCGTCTCGCCCGTTGCACCGGTTTCGCCCATGGTCAGGGCGCCGCGCGGAATCCGCACCCCGAGCACGGTGCCCGCCCCCGGCGCCGATTCGACCTCGAGCCGGCCCTGCACCGACCGCACCCGGCGGGCCAGCCCACTCAGGCCCTTCCCCGAGTGATCGTCGCGGAGACCCGTGCGCGGGGCGCCGTTCTCGTCCCGCGGCTCCGCGGTGAATCCGGCGCCGTCGTCGAAGACATCCACGGTGACGACGTCGTCGAACACCCCCACCGTGACCACCACGCGCTGCGGGGCAGCGTGGGCGACCACGTTGCCGAGCCCGACCTGCACGGTGCGCAGCACGACGGCGGCCAGCGGCTCCGGCAGCGCTTCCGCTGCGCCGCCCTGCCAGGACAGGGTGCACTGGGTGGGCCGTCCCAGCAGCGCCAGCTCGGCGCGGGTGCGCTCCACCAGATGCGAGAGCGTCTCGGGTAGCGACACCGTGTCGACAGCGGCCAGCCGGTGCACGAAGCGGCGCGCCTCGGCGAGGTTCTCCCCGGCGGTGGACTCGATCAGCTCCAGCGCGTCAGCGGTGTCGGCGGGCAGGTCCGGTCGCTGCCCGGCCGCACGGGAGAGCAGCACCAGGGAGGAGAGCCCCTGGGCGAGGGTGTCGTGGATTTCGCGGGAGAGCCGCTCCCGCTCGGCCAGCTGTCCGGCGTGGTGCTCGGTGGCGGCCAGTTCCACCTGCGCAGCGCGCAGCGCCTCGGCCACCCGGCGGTGGTGCAGGGCCTCGGCGTGCAGGCTGCGGTACACCGCCGAGATCAGCACGGCCACCACCGCCCCGACCCCCGGCCCCAGGATCTCGGGCAGTGTGGGCGCCATCCCGGTGTGCCACCAGGGCAGCGCCCAGGTCGCCGACCACAGCAGCGCCACCCCGGCCAGGGCGCCGGGATGTGCGGGACCTCCCGCGAGATTCAGCACTAGGAACATCAGCGGGAAGGCCAGCCACACGAACCCGGCGTGCAACCCGAGCAACCCGGCCCACAGCACCAGCACGGCGGCCAGCCAGCCCAGGGTCAGAGCCCGGGAGGGGGCGGGGGCACGGCTACGCAGCCGCCGGTACTCCCAGGCGGTGCCGAACAGGTACACCGTGCCGAACGCGCACGTCAGCACCACGGTGAGGATCAGCAAACCGGGCGACGTCGTCTCCTGCAACGCCCGGACGAGTCCGATCACCAGCAGCACCGCCGTCAGGGCATGCACCCCGACCCGCAGCGCACGCAGCACCGGCATCTCGCCCGACACAGTTCTCATCCCTCCACGGTATCGGCTGCGTCCGCGCCCCGGTATCGACCGTTCGGTTGATTCCAGGATCAGCCCTTGTCCCGATGTGCGGGCCCGGACGCCCGCGATGGGATGGAGGCAACACAGAAAGACGACACCAGAGGGGCCGCGAGGCCGATTCGAAAGGGCACTGAGATGTTTGTAGGACTCCGAGAGATCCGCGCGGCGGCCGGCCGCTTCACCCTGATGGGGGCGGTGGTGGGCATGATCACCGTGCTGTTGGTGATGCTCTCCGGGCTCACCTCCGGGCTGGGCCACCAGAACACCGCCGTCTTGGAAGGACTCGATGCCGACCGGATCGCGGTGGGATCGATGATCGACGACGACGCCCCCGAGGAGGTGTCGTTCCCGCAGGCCGGGGTCACCGCCGAGCAGGTGGCGGGCTGGAACGAGGTCGAGGGCGTCGACTCCGCCGTGCCGGTCGGATTCGCCCAGACCCTGCTCGCCGGCACCGACTCTGGCGCTGGATCCGCGCCCGTCGCCGTGGTCGGCACTCCGGCCGATTCCGGGTTGATGGGCCGGGCCCTGGAGAACGCCGGGGCGGACACGGGGCAGCACCCGGACCCGCTCCCGGGCGAGCTCGTGGTCTCGGAGACCGTGGCCGAGGACACAGGGCTGGCCGCCGGCGACACTGTGACCGTGGGCCAGACCGAGCTGGTGGTGGCCGAGATCGTGGCCGACCAGTTCTACGCCCACTCCCCGGTGGTGTGGGCCGCCACCGAGGACTGGGTGCAGATCGCCCACGCCGAGGCCGGACCCCGCCCCCTGGTCGGTACCGCGCTGGCCCTCTTCGCCGAGCCCGGAGCGCAGGTCGACTGGGCGACGGCCGCCGCCGACCAACAGATGCTGGCCGTCACCACCTCCGAGTCGTTCGCAGGACTGCCCGCCTATGCTTCCGAGCAGGGCTCACTGCTGACCATGCAGGGCTTCCTCTACGGGATCTCCGCCCTGGTGATCGTCGCCTTCGTCACCGTGTGGACCATCCAGCGCACGCGCGAGCTGGCCGTGCTGCGCGCCCTGGGCGCGGCCCCGGGCTACCTGTTGCGCGACAGCCTCGGCCAGGCCGGGCTGGTGCTGGCCCTCGGCGTCATCGTTGGCGGCGGCATCGGCGCCGGGCTCGGAGCGCTGGCCGCCACGGCGGTGCCCTTCACCCTCGACGCCGCCACCGTGGCCCTGCCCGTGATCGGGGTGTGGGTGCTGGGCGTGCTCGGCTCCGCGCTCGCCGTGCGCCGGGTCTCCCGGGTCGACCCGATGCTCGCCCTCGGCGGCAGCTGATTCGACAGACCGACACACACTTCCACGAAAGGACCCCCGCCATGCGCACCCCTTCCACCACCGAAACCACCACCGTGACCCGCGCCGTCGCCGAGCTACACCACGTGCAGCTGCGCTATCCCGACGGCACCGATGACCAGGGCCAGCCCCGCGAGGTCACCGCCCTGGATTCGGTGAGCCTCACCGCCTCCCGGGGCCGGTCGATCGCGCTGCGCGGGGAATCCGGGTCGGGGAAGTCCTCGCTGCTCTCGGTGCTGGCCACCCTGATCACCCCGAGCGCGGGCGGCGTGCGCATTGACGGCGTCGAAGTCACCGAGCTGCCCGAGTCCGAGCGGGCCCGGCTGCGCCGGGAACGGATCGGGATCATCTTCCAGCAGCCGCAGCTGCTCACCGGGCTCACCGCGGTGGAGCAGCTGTTAGTCACCGAGCATGTGCGCGGGGTGCGCGGGGCGGCGCTGCGTCGTCGTCGTGACCGCGCCGAGGAGCTGCTGGAGACCGTCGGGCTGGCCGGGATGGGTGCGCGCCGGGTGCATCAGCTCTCCGGCGGTCAGCGGCAGCGCGTCAATATCGCCCGCGCCCTGATGGGCGAGCCGGTGCTGCTGCTCGCCGACGAACCCACCTCCGCCCTGGACGAGTCGCGCTCGCAGGAGATCATGGCGCTGCTGGCCGAACTCACCCGGGATTTCGACCTCGCCTCCGTGATCGTCACCCACGACCGAGCTCTGGTGGACTACACCGATTCGGAGCTGGTGCTGCGTGACGGCGCGGTGGCAGACTCCTCCGCATCGGTCTCCGCCTGAGCATCGCTGTGATGCTGCCGGGCGGCCGCGGCTGCCACGGCGGCGTCGAACTTTTTCTGCGCCCGTTTCTTCCGGGTGGCCAGCCACCAGATCACCAGCGCCAGCAGCACCAGCAAGATCAGCTGCGGGAGCGGGATCGCCGCCGTGGTGGACTGGGCCTCGGCCGTGCTGAGCTCGGCGTCGATCTCGTCCTCGCCCACCACCGCGGGCGTGGCGGTGACGCGTGAGGTGAGACCGAACAGCGGCCACACCCGCTGCTCGACGCTCACCTGCGCCTGACCGCCGGGCAGCACCTCACGGATCGGTTCCACCTCGGCGGTGGCCCCGGCCAGCCCCAGCGGCCCGGTGGATTCCAGGGACTGCTGGGCACCGAGGCGCACGTTGCCCTCATTGGCCACCTGCCAGGTGATGGTGGCCGTGCCGGGGGCGAAGGGGTTCCAGTTCTGCTGGTAGTCCACCTCCGGCCCGCCGATCGCCAGGGTGGGCGCCAGATCGCCGGTGACGCGCAGGTGGATGCGGGTGCCCACGCGGGAAACCATGGCGACGTCGTCCTCCGAACCCGACGACACCGACGCGGCGATGCCGGCGGGGTGATCCCCGGGGGTGGCGTTCTCCGGCACGGTGAGCGTGAACGGCACGGTGACCTCACCGTCGGCGGGCACCGTGACCTCGGTCTGCTCCAACTCGATCCACTGCCCGGCACCGGTGTTCTCCTCGCCGGGGCGCAGAATGTCAAAGGCCCCGGACTCGGAGACCACCCCGTCGGCGGCCTGCAGGGTGAAGGTGGCCTCGGTGGCGGAGAAATTCGTCAGCGTTACCGCGTCCTCCACGCTGCCACCGGGATCCACACTGGCGCGGAAGGAGACCCGGGGCTCCTCGGACGCTGTATCTGCCTGATCTGCCTCCAGAGCCGGGGTCAGCGACCACACGGTGCGCTCGGCAGAGCCGGACTCTTCCGCGGTGTCAGCGGTGGCCGGGCCGGCCAGTAAGGGGCTGAGCAGCAGCACCATCACCGTCAGCACCACCAGCAGGGCTGACAGGGGCAGCAGTGCTGAGACGGGACGCGGGGTTTCGGAGGACAGCAGGTTCATCAGTGGCGTTCTTTCTGGAGGAGACGACGGGAGAGAATGTCGGAGACGACGCCGGTCCCGCACCCCGGTGAGGGGTGCGGGACCGAGGTCGTGATCGTTGGTTGATCAGCTGCTGACTGCTTCAGCGTGGTCAGTCGACCGGGAACAGGGAGACCGACAGGGCGCCGGTGTAGGTGCCGGCCTCGGTGTCGACGGGGACCTCGAGTACCAGATCCGCGGCCAAATCCGAGGTGCCCAGGCGGGTCTCGGAGTTAGCCGAGCCCAGGGTGGCCGGAACGGAGAGACCCTCACCGCCGGAGAGCACGCCGAGCGCCTTCGATCCCGGGGTGGCGCCGTGGGTGGAGTCGGTCACGAAGGGGGCCCAGCCGAGGTGGTTAGCGGTGACGGTCTCGCCGTCGGCGCTGAGTTCGGTGGACTGACCGGACACGGCCCAGCCGGCCCCGGTGCGGCGGGTGTCGGTGACGGAGACCGCGGGCAGTTCTCCGGTCACGCGCAGCCGGTCGCCGGCGTTGCGCTGGTTGCCCAGGGTGGCGGTGCCGTCTTCGATGGAGAGCACCAGCGAACCGGGCTGGTCGTTGTCGTCATCGTCGTCACCGGGCAGTCCGGGGATGTCGGCCTCGATCGGGATATCACCCTCGGTCGGCTCGCCCGGGGTCGAATCCTCCGCCCAGAGGTCCTCCTTCAGCAGGGTGGCCAGGGTGGTGTTGTCGATGTAGTCACCGCGCACCGAGTCGGTGCCGACCACGGCGTTCTGCAGTGCTTGCGAGCCGGCCCCCTTGAAGAAGTAGGGCACCAGGTGGTTGGTGTGGTTCGGTGAGGACCAACCCACGGTGGGCAGCTCGCCGGCGTTGCCGTACATCTTGGTGAAGTCCGGGTCGTCCTCGGCCCCGCCCAGGTATCCGGTCTCGTGGTCGGCGGTGACCACCAGCAGGGTGTCCTCCCAGGAGGAGTTCTCCTCGACCCAGTCGATCACGGTGTCGACCGCGGCGTTGAAGTCCTGGGTCTCCTCGATGTTGCGGGTGGTCTGGTTGGCGTGGCCGGTCCAGTCGATGGCCCCGCCCTCGATCATCAGGTGGAAGCCCTTGTCGTTCTGGCCGAGCACGTTCAGCGCACCGGCCGACATGGTGGGCAGATCCGGGACGTTGTCGTTGAACGCGACCTCACCGGGCAGGGTGCCCGCCGAGTCGCCGCTGCGGTTCTGCTGCAGGGTGGAGGCCACCTGGGCCAGACCGAACACCTTCTCCGAGGTGGTCTCCCCGGAGGCCAGCGCCTCGAAGTCCGACTTGGACTCGATGTAGTCCCACTCGGTGTCACCGCCGGAGAGCGCCTCGAAATCGGCCTGGGCGAACTTGCCATAGTTCGGGGTGCGCTCGGCTCCGTCGTCGTCGTAACCGGGGTGACCGGCACCCATGATGACGTCCAGGTACTCCGCCTCGATCATGTCGTGGCCGATCTGCGGGAACGCGTTGCGGTCCTCATTGGCGACGGCGTAGGCCGAGGGCGTGGCGTGGTTGAAGTCCACCGAGGCGACCACACCGGCGGAGCGGCCGGTCTCATGTGCAACCTCGGAGACGGTGGTCAGCTCGTTGCCCTCGGGGTCCACGTTGAGCTTGCCGTTGTCGGTCTTGGTGCCGGTGGCCATTGCGGTGCCGGCGGCGGCGGAATCAGTGGGGGTGTTGTTCGCCCAGTCGAAGGAGCCCCAGGCGGCCTCGGAATCGTAGGCGTAGCCGGCGTCGAGGCTGGAGGTGGAGTGGGTGGACATGCCCAGCAGATTGAAGCTCTCGTAGCTCTGCACCGGATCGCCGTCGAGCTCGGCGACGGCGCCGGCAGCGCCCTCGGTGATGAACTGGGACTGGCCGGTCTCATACAGGTTGGTGTTGACGACGTGGTTGTAGCCCATTCCGTCGCCAATCATGACGATCACGTTCTTCGGCCCGGTGTCACCGGAACCGTTCTGGTCGGCATAGGCCGGCGCCAGCGACGCGCCGGCGACCACAGCGGTGGCCAACACGCCAGCGGCGGCGCGTGTGGTGGTCTTCTTAGACATCGGTTCTCTTCCGTTCTGCGGAGGTGGGGAGGAGTTGTCGCCGTGAGCGACGACCAGGGTTCACCGTAGGGCCCCGGTCTGACGGGCGGAGCACGGGCAGGTGAACGTTCGTCGGCGTCACCCTCGCGCTAC
The DNA here is from genome assembly GCA_052084925.1 of Micrococcaceae bacterium. Taxonomy (GTDB): domain Bacteria; phylum Actinomycetota; class Actinomycetes; order Actinomycetales; family Micrococcaceae; genus CmP2. Next base: position 210,791 of record JBQDEV010000005.1, on the reverse strand, counting down.
CGGACGGTACGGTCGGGTCGGGGCGCGCGGATCCGCACCAGGGTGCCCGAGGTGCCGTGTTCACGTGCTGTTCACTCTGGGGGAAAAGGGAGTGCTGCGGACCGGGTGCGGGAATGTCTGCGATGAGCTCCCTGTTGTGACAGTCGATGACCGACGGTGACGCAGCCGCGCCCACCCAGCCCGCGACTTCGAGGACAATGGAGCTATGAACACAGATACGGCAGCCTCCACCGCACCGACGACACCGCGCCCCGCCCGGGTGCGCGCCTCCGAGATCGCGGGTGAGACCTGGTTCAACACCGGGGGCGAATCCCTGGATCTGGCCGGACTGCGCGGGAAGATCGTGCTGCTGGACTTCTGGACGTTCTGCTGCATCAACTGCCTGCACGTGCTCGACGAGCTGCGCCCGCTGGAGGAGGAATTCTCCGATGTGCTGGTCACCGTGGGAGTTCATTCGCCGAAATTCGACCATGAGGGCCGCACCGAGTCGGTGGCCGCCGCCGTGGAGCGCTACGACATCACCCACCCGGTGGTCAACGACCCGGCACTGACCACCTGGCAGGCCTACTCGGCCCGCGCCTGGCCGACCCTCGTCGTCGTCGACCCGGAGGGCTACATCGTGGCCCACCTCTCCGGGGAAGGCCATGTGGCCGGGCTGCGTTCGCTGGTCGCCGAGCTGGTGGCCGAGCACGAGCAGAAGGGCACCCTGCACCGCGGTGACGGCCCCTACGTGGCGCCGGATCCGGTGGCCCGCGATCTGAAGTTCCCCGCCAAGGCGATCGACCTGGCCGGGCGCGGCACCCGCGCCGGGTCGCTCCTGGTCACCGACACCGGACACCACCGCCTGGTGGAGGTGGACTCCGATCTCACCGAGGTGCTGCAGGTGATCGGCGGCAACGGCACCGGCGCCCCCGTGGACCCGGAACAGACCCAGAACCCGGAGCTCATCGGAGCCAAGGGCTACGCCGACGGCGGGGCCGAGACCGCGCTGTTCAACGAGCCGCAGGGCACCGCGCTGCTGCCGGCCGAGGTGGCGGAGCAGGTCGGGTACGACCTCGTCGTCGCCGATTCCGTGAACCACCGGCTGCGCGGGGTTTCGCTGCGCCACGGCACCGTGACCACCTTGGCAGGCAACGGTGTGCAGCGGCTTATCGACTCCGAGCGCGCCAAGGAATCCGCCCGCGAAACCGCCGGCGCCGGGGAGACCCCCGCCGTCGATCCCGGTGACGCCGGAGACGTTGCCGTCTCCCTGGCCCCCTTCGCCACCGCGCCCCTGGACACCTCGCTCTCCAGCCCGTGGGACGTGGCCTGGTCGGGCGCCGAGCAGACCGTGATCATCGCGATGGCCGGGGTGCACCAGCTCTTCAGCTTCGACCCGCTCACCAGCGCACTGGCTGTCTACGCCGGCACCGGACTGGAGGGCCTGCTCGACGGCGCGGCCGAGACCTCCTGGTTCGCCCAGTCCTCCGGGCTGGCGGTCGCCGACGACGACACCCTCTGGGTGGCTGACTCCGAGACCTCCTCGCTGCGCTGGGTCCGCCCCGGAGATTCTGCCGGCACCGCGCGCACCGTGGGCACCGTCATCGGCGAGGGGCTGTTCGACTTCGGCTTCCGCGATGGCGACCCCGCCCAGGCCCGGCTGCAGCACCCGCTCGGGGTGACCGCCCTGCCCGATGGCTCCGTGCTGGTGGCCGACACCTACAACGGCGCGATCCGCCGCTACGCCCCCGAGACCACCGGGACCGACGGTCGTCCGGTGCCGGCCAGCGTATCCACCGTGGCCCGCGGCCTGGCCGAACCCTCCGACGTACTGGTCGAGCACGACGCCGAGGGGAAGCCGGTCAGCATCGTCGTCGTCGAGACCAACGCGCACCAGCTGGTGCGCCTGGCCGTGCCGGAGGAATTCCTCCAGGTCGACGAGGGCGCGCTGCAGACCCAGCGCCCGCGGACCGCCGTGGCCGCCGGGGAATTCGAGATCAGCATCGGTTTCGCCGCCCCCACGGGTCAAAAGCTCGACGACCGGTGGGGCGACCCCACCCAGCTGAAAATCTCCGCCTCCCCGGAAGAGCTGCTGCTCGACGGCGAGGGCTCCTCCACCGGACTGGCTCGCACCCTGCGGCTGAACCCGGAGGTCACCGAAGGCGTGCTGCACATCACCGCCCGGGCAGCGGCCTGCGATGGGGAACCCGGCCAGCCCATCCCGGATTTCGCCGCCTGCCACCTGTACCAACAGGACTGGGGCATCCCGGTCACCGTGCACGCCGACGCAGCAGACACCGGAACGGATCCAGCAGTGGAGACCCGACTGGACCTGGACCTGCGCGGGATGCACTGAGTGTGCTGACGGTCCTGAGCCCGCGCCGAGCGACGAGTCGCTGACGGCACCGACTGCTGACCGTTACACTGTGAGGTGCCCGCACGCGTGCGGGGCCGGACGCCCGCGCGGCGTCCGGACGAGACTGACGCGAGACGGAAGAGAACTCCATGACCACCCTGGTTGTCGCCTCCACCCGGTACGGATCCACCCGCGAGATCGCCGAGCGCATCTGCACCACCCTGCGGGAGGCCAAGGGCGTCAACGCCATCGTGGAGGACGTCTCCGCCGCACCGAAGCTGCTCGATTCCGTCGACGCCGTCATCGTGGTTGCACCCGTCTACCAGAACGCCTGGCACAAGCCGGCCACCGCGTTCGTCACTGCCCACCAGGCCGAACTGGACAAGAAGTCGCTGTTTATCGCCGCCTCCGGGGGTGGTCCTGAGCTCGACTCCGGCATCCGCGCGAAGCTCGGTACCCTCGGCGCCCGTGACGTCACCTACCTGCGCGGTGCGGTGTTCGAGGAGAAGCTGGGCTTCCTCGAGAAGCTGCAGATCAAGGTGGTCGGCGGTCAGTTCGGCGACTTCCGCAACTGGTCGGCCGTCGAGGAATGGGCCAAGCACGTCGGCACCCGCGGCGCCGTCTGATCCAAGGAGCTGACTCGGCTCCAGACCCCGCACTACTTTCGACGGCACAAAAGTGGTGCGGTGGACGCGCAAACCGGGCAAGATGAGAACACCAACTCACCCCGGAGGCGCTCCCCATGTCCGATCAGTCCACCTCACCCGACACCCCACAGCCTGCTGTCCAGCCTGCCGTCGAGCACCTTGTCGACGTCGGCAACGGGCTCACCCTGCCCGGCTGGGCCGTCCGCACCGACACCGTCGTGGTGCACGCCGGCGGTTTGACCACGCCGGTGCGTGTGTGCCTCGGCGGCGACTGGATTACCGCCGTCGACTCCTTCGAAACCCAGCTGACCCTCGAGGTGTCTGACGAATCCGGCGCGTCGGGCGAATCCGTGTCGTGGACGGCGCTGGAACTGCCCGAGGGCACCCTGCCCGTCGACGTCGAGGCGTTCCCGCCCGGCCTCACCCCACCGGAACCCGACCCCACCCGGTACGGGGCCCGCGTGGCCTTCTGGTGCCTGGTGTTCCCGCGCATGAGGGGCTGCTGATCATTTCCGAGACCACCGGCGACACCGTGCGACGGCGCCGACGTCTATGGTGGCCCCGATTCAGCCGAGCGCTGGTGGTGGCCGGGGCCCTGGCCATCGACCTGTGGGTGTGGGGCGGCGACACCCGCCTCTGGTCCGGCGCGGCCCTGCCGACGTGGGGGCTCATTCTCGGGGGCGCCGTTCTGCTGTCGGGCTACCTCATCCTGGTGGTCTGGCGCTCGCCGATCCCCGGATACACCGCGCTGTGGGTGCTCGCGTTCGCCGGTCTCCTCGTTCCCGCCCTGGAATCGCTGGCCGGATTCCTCGTCGCGCTGTTCCTGATGGCCCGGCTCACGCCCCGGCCGACCGCGCTGATGGCCCTGGTGGGCTCAGCGGTGCCGATCGTCGTCAACACCATCACCGGGGTGTCTTTCCACGACGCCACCGAGGTCTTCACCCTGATCAATGCCGGACTCTGGACCGTGCTGATGTTGACGGTCTGGAGCGCCGGGCTGCTCGCCGGCCGCAGCGAGCGCCGCTTGGCCACCGAACGGCAATGGGCGCACGAGGCCCGGTCCGACACCCTGGCCCTGGAACGGCTCAAGATCAGCCGCGAGGTGCATGACACGGTGGGCCACGGTCTCTCCGGGATTGTGCTGCGGGCCGCCGGAGCCCGGGCCGGTCTAGCCCGCGGCACGTTAGCCCCCGCCGACGTCGACGACGCCCTGGGCGCCATCCAGCAGGCCAGCGAGCAGTCACTGCGGGAACTCCACGTGCTGCTGGGACTGCTGCGGGACTCTGAGCAGCACGCCCTCGATTCCCCGGGGGTCGACGGGATCGCCCGCCTCGTGGACACCGCCCGCGATTCCGGACTGGACGTGAGCCTGGCCCAGTCCGGAGCCCCGGCGGAGCTGGACCCGTCCATCGCCCGTGCGGCCTACCGGGTGGTGCAGGAAGCCCTGTCCAACGTGATGAAGCACGCCGGGACCGGCGCCGTCGTGGAGGTCAGCGTGGACTGGACGCCGGCGCACCTCATCCTGGCGGTGCACAACACCGTCGGCGCGGGCAACGTGAGCAGCACAGGCACGACGTCAGGAACCGCCGGATCCGGAGGCTACGGGCTGCTCGGACTCCGCGAGCGCCTCACCCTCATCGCCGCCACCCTGGATGCCGGACCAGCCGAGAACGGCGATTACCTGCTGCGCGCCCGGTTGCCGCTGACCCTGAGCTTCGGCTCCGTCCCCCACGCCGTCGCCACCGACCCCGAGACCGAGCTCGCCACCAACGAAGAGGAGCAGATCCCATGACCAGCGTCTTCATCGTCGACGATCAGCCCCTGGTCCGCGCCGGGATCCGGATGCTCATCGACGGCGAACCCGGCATCACCGTGGTGGGGGAGGCCCCCTCCGCGGATGAGGCCCTGCCCGAGATCTACCGGCTGCGCCCCGACGTCGTGCTGATGGACGTGCGCATGCCCGGCACCGACGGGGTCACCGCCACCCGCGAAATCGTGCAGCGCTCGGAGATGCAGGACACGGTGCGGGTAATTGTGATGACCACTTTTGATGACGACGCCGTCGTGTTGGATGCCCTGCAGGCCGGAGCCAGCGGGTACCTGCTCAAGCACGCCTCACCCACCGAAATCGCCGACGCCGTGCGCCGGGTGGACTCCGGGGACACCTGGCTGGACGCCCGGGTGGCGACGAAACTGGTGGAGCGCTTCCGCCGTGCTCAGCCCGGTTCCTCTCCCGGAGCCCACTCCGGCGCGGGCGGGGGAGACGGGACCGCGGGGACGCTTCCCGAGGTGACGGAGCTGCTCACCCCGCGTGAGCAAGAAGTACTCCGACTGGTGGCGGCCGGGCTGTCGAACCCTGAGATCCGGGACCACCTGGTGCTCAGCGAAGCGACGGTACGCACCCACGTCTCCCGGATCCTGCTGAAAACAGGCTCGCGGGATCGCGCCGCCGCCGTCGCCCTGGCCTATCGCAGCGGTTTCGTCCACCCCGAGGACCAGCCGCCGGCACCGCCTATCCCGCCGGTTCCCCCTGGTGAACCTCCTGTCACCTGATCCCGAAGCGCACCACACAGCGGGCCCGAGGCGGTCGCGGTGATGGGACGACGCCTCGGGCCTGCTGCGGGCTGGGGTGGCTGGTGTGGTCTCCTGAGCCTGGACTACTGCGCTTGGGTATTGGCCACCGGGCCACGCGGGGTCCACACGCTCCACGTGCTGCCGCCGTCACGGCTGACGTAGATCGTCGAGCCGCAACCGCTGGAGGTGCAGTTGGTGTAGATCGGGGCGGGGGTGGCCTGTGCCGGAGCCCCGGCCAGCATCACGCCGCCCAGGGCCAGAGCGGCGGTCGCTGCCGCGGCGGCCAGACGCTTCGTGAGGGGCTTCGTCGGGGTGGAGATGCGCTGGGTGGTCATGGTGGTCATGATCCGCTCCTTGAGGTGTCGTACCGGCGATCAGGGGGTGCGCCGGGTTGATACCCATTCTTTCCGCGCGATCTCTGCCGCGGCATCAGCCCTGTGCGGTCATCCACGTACGCAAGCTGAGGTACATCAGCTCAGCTCAGCTCAACGCAGCTCAGCTCAGGTCGGGACTGACGACGACGCGCTCGGGGGTGACGGTCAGGTCCGCCTGCAGCTCGAAGGGTAGATCCTCTTCCACGGTGCGGGCCTCGCCGGTCACCAGGTCGATCTCCTCCAGGGTGATCCGCGCGACCGCATCCACCCCGGCGATCTGGATCTGCGAGGCGTCGTCCTCGTGTTCCAGGAAGATCTCCGGGGTCTCCGGGATGGTCCACTCGATGCTGTCCGGGGTCACCCGGTTGGTGGTCCAATACCGCATCGGGCACCCGGTGGGCTGCAGCACCTTCTGATCGGTGCAGAACGTGAGATGCTCGGAGATCTGGCGCTGGATCTCCTCGGTCAGCGCCTCGGTGGCACCCAGGGCCAGCTCCAAGCGGTGCTGGTCGTCGCCGGCGGTGCCGATGACAGCGCGCCCCGGAGACACGCTCGCCACAAAACTGCCGTCATACTGCGCGGTCACCACGGCCGGGGGCAGCACCGCGAATCGCGACTGGGATTCCGCATCGCGTCCGGTCAGCGGCACCGGGACCTCATTGACGTCGGCGACCGGGGCATCGGCTGCGGCGTTGTCGGGCAGCCCGGAGGGCTCCAGCACCACTTCCTGCAGGTCCACCGGTTGCATCCGCCAGTGCGAGAACACCCCCCAGTCGCGGCCTTCACGGTCCACACCGAACTCGGTATCGTGCTGTGCCCCGTCGACGGTGAACGACACCCGCACCACGGCGTCGGCGTCGAGCTCCGATTCCTCAGGCCACACCTCATCGATCTCGAGCTCCTCGACCCCGGCCAGGGTGGAGGCCAGCGCCTCGCCGTCCAGCAGGGCGGTGGAGAGCCCGTCCGGGTTCTGTCCGGGCTGCTCGGCGGCGGCGAAATGGACCTGCGCCAGCCCGAAGGCGGTGGCGCCGTCGCCCTCGCGGACCGCGTCCAGGTAACGCTCCACCACCGCTTCGGGGGTGAACACGGTGGAATTGAGTACCGCAACCGTCACGGCGCCGGCGATCAGCATCGCCCCGGCCGCCCCCGCACTGATCCAACCCAGACGACGACGCCGGGTCGCACGCTGCGCGGTGGTCGTGGTGGTCGCTGCGGCGGCACCGGTGGTGCCGGGTGTCTCAGGTTCCCGGGATGCTTCGGTCACGGCCCCTCCTCACAGCGGTCTCGTCGTCGGTGGTCATCGTTCGGTGTCATGATCGGTATCTTGATCGGTGTTATGGTTCGTTCGCGCGGGGCACGAGTGCAACCGCCTGTTGTGCAGTGTAGAGCACCGTGGCGCCCTCAGGAGAACAGCACGGCCACGGCCATCATGCCCGGGATCGCCACCACGGTGGTCACCAACACGGTGTCCTTGGCCACCACCAACCCGGCGTTGTAGCGGGACGCCGCCACGAACACGTTCTGCGCGGTGGGCAGTGAACCCAGCACCACCGCGGAGAGCAGATCGAAGCCCTCCAGCTGGAACACGAACGCCGCCAGCACCCAGGCGATCACCGGGTGCACCACCAGCTTCAGCAGCGAGGCGAGGGCGACGTCGAGCCGACGGGCGGAGGACTTCTCCAGGGGGCGGGATCCGACCAGGGTCATCCCGAAGGCGATGAGCATGGCCGGAATGGAGGCGCCGCCAATGAGGTGGATCGACTCGGCGAGCGGATCCAGCAGCTGCACCCCGGTGACCGAGACCAGCAACCCGGCCCCGGATCCCAGGATCATCGGGTTGCGGGCGATGGTGCCCACTAACCGCAGCGTTCCGCGCAGCACCGAGGTCGGCCCAACTTTGCGGGGCCCGGACACCGGCTGGGCGGCGGCGCGCTCCCGGGAGGTCAGCACATCCATGGTGAAGGCGTAGACCGGAGTGTAGATCGCCAGCTGGAAGATAATCACGGGTGCCGCGTAGGCGGCATTGCCCAGCACATAGGCGGCGATGGGTAGTCCGAGGTTCGCGGAGTTCACCATGGAAGAGCCTAGGGCTGCGATCACGGCCTCGGTGGCACGACGGCGCGGCAGCACCCAGGCGGAGAGTCCTAGATAGATGCCCGCCACCACCAGGGCGGAGAGCCCGGCCACCCAGAGCTGCGGGCCCAACACCGCCTGGATGTCGGCGTGGGACAGGGTGTCGAAGAGCAGTGCGGGGGAGGCAACGAAGAAGGCCAAGCGCGAGAGCACCGGCTGACCGCGTTCCCCGAGCACCCCGGTCTTGCCGACGATATACCCCACCAGGATGATGACCCAGACGATCGTGAACCCGGAGAGGACCTCGACCACGGATGCAACCTCCTGCTCGGTGCCGATCCAGAGGGTCCGTGGCGGGCCCGGTGGTGCGCTGCGCCGGAGCGGAATCGGACCATGGAAGTCCAGGAGCGAAATCCGCTGGGGCAGAAACAGAGCGGGTGACGGGAATCGAACCCGCGTATCCAGCTTGGGAAGCTGGCGCTCTACCATTGAGCTACACCCGCGAACCCGTCAAGACTATCAGAATCGGGCACCGCTTCCGGGCACCGGATGCGCTACCGTGGTGTCGTGCTTCTCTCTGATCGCGACATCCGCGCCGAACTCGACTCCGGACGTATCGGGCTGGACCCGCTCGAGCTGGATATGGTCCAGCCGGCCAGCATCGACGTGCGCCTCGACCGGTTCTTCCGCCTGTTCGATAACCACCGCTACGCGCACATCGACCCGGCCCAGGAACAGCCCGAGCTGACCCGGCTGGTCGAGGTCGAGCCCGACGAGGCCTTCATTCTCCATCCGGGGGAGTTCGTGCTGGGCTCCACCTACGAGCAGGTCACCCTGCCCCACGACGTCGCCGCCCGGCTCGAGGGCAAATCTTCGCTGGGGCGCCTGGGGCTGCTCACCCACTCCACCGCCGGGTTCATCGACCCAGGCTTCTCCGGCCACGTCACCCTCGAGCTGTCGAATATGGCCACCCTGCCGATCAAGCTGTGGCCCGGGTCAAAGATCGGCCAGCTGTGCTTCTTCCGCCTCACCTCCGCCTCCGAGCACCCCTACGGCACCGGTCCGAACAAGAACCGCTACCAGGGCCAGCGCGGCCCGACGGCGTCGCGTTCGCATCAGGGATTCCACCGCACCAGCATCGAGCGCTGACCCCGGTTGAGTGTCTGGGGGTTAACGCCCCCTTAACGCCCTCTTAGCGCCGACGTCGCCCGGACCATGGTGCTCGGTCACCGACCTGGACTACGATGCGGCTCATGACCAGCACTGCAACCGCGACCGGGCCGCGTTCCGGCCACGGCCCCGGATCCCGACGTTCAATCCTCGTCTGGGCGCTCTGGGACTGGGGTTCCGCTGCGTTCAACGCGGTGATGGTGACCTTCGTCTTCGGCACCTACCTCGCCTCGGACGCCTTTGGTCCGGACGACCGGGGCACCTCCTGGCTGGCCGCCGGCACCGCCGTCGCCGGAGTCATCGTGGCGGTCACCGCCCCGATCCTCGGCCAGCGCGCCGACCGCGGGGGCCGACGCCGGTTCTGGCTGGCCGCGAACACCATCGCCGTGCTGGTGACCATGGCGGCGTGCTTTTTCGTTGAGCCCAAGGAATCGCACCTGCTGCTCGGGGTCATCCTGCTCTCCGCCGGCAACGTGTTCTTCGAATTCGCCGAAGTCCAGTACAACGCGGTGCTGGTGCAGATCGCCACCCGCTCCACCATGGGCAAGGTTTCCGGGATCGGCTGGGGTGCGGGCTACCTCGGCGGGATCTTCCTGCTACTCATCGTCTACATCGGTTTCATCGCCGGGGACACCCACTGGTTCGGGCTGACGAACGACGACGCGCTGAACATCCGGGTGGTCGCCGTGTTCGCCGCCCTCTGGTTCCTGGTCTTCGCCCTGCCGCTGATGCTCACCGCCCCGAACCCCACCCCCTCGAGTGCCGAGGCGGCGCAGCAGGCGCGGCGCAGCCTGATCGACTCCTACCGCGAACTGTTCCGCACCATCGCCCGGCTGTGGCGCGAAGAGCGCAACACCTTCTGGTTCCTGGTGTCCTCGGCGGTGTTCCGTGACGGGGTCGGAGCCGTGTTCACGTATGGCGCAATCCTGGGAACCACTGTTTATGGCATCGCCGCCGGGGACGTGTTGCTCTTCGGGATCGTCGCCAATGTCATCGCCGCGGCGGGCGCCTTCGCCGGGGGTTGGTTCGACGACCGCTTCGGCCCGAAATCGGTGATCATGGTGTCCTTGGCCGGGCTGATCGGCGTCGCCGTCACCCTCTTCTTCCTCGAGGGGGAGCGGTCCTTTTGGATCTTTGGGCTGGTGCTCTGCTTCTTCGTGGGCCCGGTGCAATCGGCCTCGCGCGCTTTCCTGGGGCGGCTGACCACTCCGGATCGAGCCGGGGAGATCTACGGTCTCTATGCCACCACCGGCCGCTCCGTCTCCTTCCTCACCCCCGCCCTGATCGCGGTGCTGGTGGGCACGCTGGGGGATTCGCGGTGGATGATCGTCGCCATTGTCACGGTGCTCGTGGCCGGGGCGATCCTGCTGCTGCGCGTCTCCGACCCGGTGCAACATGAGGAGGTCGCCGCCGGGTGATCGTGATTAAGCTCACGTCCAGCGCGCGAACGGCGGTTGACGAGACGGTAGGATAGACAGGTCCCCGCCCCACAGCCCGACGGAGGCCCGCCTGTGCTCATTGTCCTGATTGCACTGTTCGCGGTCGCCATGGTGGCACCCCTGATCTTCCGTGTGATGGACCGCAGCGGTTTCCTGGTGCTGGCCGCGGTGCCGACGGCGGGGTTCATCTGGCTCTGCACCCAACTGCCCCGCATTCTCGCTTCAGAGGAACTGCTCGCCGCCGGATCCGGGGCCGACGGCGCCGGGGATCCTCTGGTGCAGACCTTCGAATGGCTGCCCTCGCTGGGTGTGCAGCTGAGCTTCCGCATGGACACCCTGGCCGCGTTTATGGGGCTGATCGTGCTCGGCGTTGGGGCACTGGTGCTCGTCTACTGCGCCCGGTATTTCTCCGCAGGCGACCCCAAGCTGGGATCCTTCGGTGCGGTGCTGCTGGCCTTCGCCGGCGCCATGTTCGGGTTGGTCACCACCGATGACCTGCTGATCCTCTACATCTTCTGGGAGATCACCTCGGTGCTCTCCTTCCTGCTGATCGGCCACGCTGGTCACCGTATCTTTGCCCGTCGCTCCGCACTCACCGCCCTGGTGGTGACCACCTTCGGCGGGCTAGCCATGCTGATCGGCCTGCTCATGCTGGGCGAAGCGGCCCAGACCTACCGGATCTCCGACATCGTGCTGGCCGCCCCCGAGATGCTCGCCGGGCCCTACGCCGGCACCTACATGGGTTGGGCGATCGCCCTGGTGCTCATTGGCGCGCTGACGAAATCCGCCCAGGTGCCCTTCCACTTCTGGCTCCCGGCCGCGATGGCCGCACCGACCCCGGTCTCTGCCTACCTCCATGCCGCGGCCATGGTGAAGGCCGGTATCTACCTGGTGGCCCGCCTGGCCCCGGGCTTCGCCGAGATGGCCACCTGGCAGGGACTCGTGCTCGGGGTGGGCATGTGGACCATGCTCGTCGGCGGCTGGCGGGCCCTGCGCCAGACCGACATCAAGTTGGTTCTCGCCTACGGCACCGTCTCCCAGCTGGGCTTTTTGATGATCGCCAACGGCTTCGGCTACCGCGACGCCGCAATGGCCGGGCTGGCCATGCTGCTGGCGCACTCGCTGTTCAAGGCGCCGCTGTTCATGATCGTGGGCACTATCGACAAGAAGGCCGGCACCCGCGACCTCACCAAGCTTTCCGGACTCTGGCGTAGCCAGCCCTGGCTCTTCGCCTGTGCACTGATCGGGGCGGCTTCCATGGCCGGGATCCCGCCGCTGTTCGGCTTCCTCGCCAAGGAATCCGTGCTGGAACAGGCCCTGCACTGGGCCGAGGTGAACACCGGTTCCATCGCCGACTCCTTCTGGCATGTGGCGTGGATGTGGGCCCCGCTGGTGGCCATCGTCATCGGCTCCGTGTTCACCGTGGCCTACACGGCCCGTTTCGTCTGGGGCGGATTCGGCACCAAGCCCGCCGCTCTGGACCCCGACGTCGACCCCGCCACCCTGGCCCCGAACCAGACCATGGCCGACACCCAACTCAGCCGCAGCATGTCGTGGCTGGGACTGAGCCCGGTGCTGCTGCTCTCGCTGGCGTGCCTGGTCCTGCCCTTCGTGCCTGCCTGGGCCGGGGCGCTGCCTACCGCCTTCGGCGCGACCGCCGCGCCGCTGCAGCCCGAGGACGAGCCGGCCTACTTGGCACTGTGGCACGGCTTCAACGTGCCGCTGCTACTCTCCGGTGTGATCCTGGTGGTCGGTCTGGCAGCCTTCCTGCTGCGCGACCGGGTCGCCGCGGCACAGGCGCAGGTGCCCACCTGGTTCGACGCAGCCCGTGCCTACCGGGTGTTCATGGGTCGCCTCGATGCCTTCGGCGTCTGGGTCACCGGTCGCACCCAGCGCGGTGAGCTCAGCTTCTACCTGTTCATCATCCTCGGCGTCGCCGTCGTCGGGCCCCTGGTGGCCATGCTGTTCCCCTGGCACGACGACGAAGGCGCGGTCACCCTGAGCAACGTGGCGTTCTTCGCCGACTGGCAGCTCACCAGCAGCCCGGCCCTGATCGTGGTCGTGCTGGCGATGATCATCGCCACCTTCACCGCCATGGTCGCCCGCAAGCGCTTCATGACCATCATGTTGGTCTCCGTCACCGGCTACGGGCTTGCCGCGATCTTCGCCCTGCAGGGCGCCCCCGACTTAGCACTCACCCAGCTGCTCGTGGAATCGATCATCCTGGTGGCCATGGTGCTCGGGCTGCGCGTGCTTCCGGCCCGCGTGGAGGGAGCCCGGGGCCGCAACGACCGCTGGGCGCGGGCCCTGCTCGCCGTCAGCTTCGGCCTGGTGATGATGTGGGTGGCCGCCACCGTGATGGCCTCGCGCGTGGCCGACCCGATCTCCCTGGACATGCCACAGCTGGCCTACGACATCGGCGGCGGCTCCAACGTCGTCAACGTGATCCTCGTCGACATCCGCGCCTGGGATACCTTCGGGGAGATCACGGTGCTGGCCGCGGCCGCCACCGGTGTCGCCTCGCTAGTGTTCATCCAGCAGCGCGATCGACGACGCCGCCAGCTCGGCGACATCGCCGACGGCTCCGTGGGCCGGGTGCGCGCCCCCGAGAAGGGCATCGCCCAGGATGAGCTGGCCACCATGCGCCGCTTCGCCACCGTGGAGCGCGACGCCTGGCTGGTGGCCGGACGCACCCTGGCCCCGGAACGGCGCTCGATCATCTTCGAGGTGGTCACCCGGCTGATCTTCCACGCCGTCATCGTGCTCTCCATCTATCTGCTGCTCGCCGGGCACAACACCCCTGGCGGCGGCTTCGCCGGCGGGCTCATCGCCGGGTTGGCGCTCACCATCCGCTACCTGGCCGGCGGCCGCTACGAGCTCGAGCAGGCGCTGCCCGTGCCAGCGGGTGTCGTTCTGGGCTCCGGGCTGGCCATCGCCGCCATCTCCGGGGTGGTGCCGCTGATCTTCGGCGGCCAGGTCTTCCAGTCCTACGACCTGGAAGCCACCCTGCCGCTGTTCGGCTACATCCACCCGGTGTCCTCCGTGGCGTTCGACGTCGGCGTCTACCTCGTCGTCGTCGGGCTCGTCGTCGATGTGCTGCGCTCCCTGGGCTCCGAGGTCGACCGCCGGGCCGAAGCGGATACCCGGTCCCGCGGCGAGGCCGAGCGCCGACGTCGTGAAGCCCGCCGCACCGCCGCCTCCCGGGCAGCCGAGCCGGCAACGGTCGGGGCCGCGGGCACTGGCCAGACTGATCAGACTGGTCCGACCACCGAGACCCCGTCCAGCTCCAGCGAAGGGAGCAGCCGATGACCTTGACCGCTGTGCTGATCGTGGCCATGGGCGTGCTGTTCACCGGCGCGATCTACCTCATCCTGGAACGCACCCTGACCCGCGTGCTGCTCGGGCTGGTGTTGTTCACCAACGGTGCGAACCTGTTGATCGTGCTGATGGCTGGCGACGCCGGGCTCGCCCCGCTGGTGCGCAACGGGGTGGCCCCCGAGGAATACTTCGATCCGCTGCCGCAGGCGCTCACGCTGACCTCCATCGTGATCTCCTTCGCCACCACCGCCTTCCTGCTCGCGATGATCTACCGCTCCTGGAAGCTGGCCCGTCGAGATGAGGTCCAGGCCGACACCGAGGACCTCAAGGTCGCCGAGCAGCCCTCCTTCGACGCCGAGGAGGACGCCGAGCTGCACGAGGAGGACTCGGAGTTCATCACCGACGCCGAGGACCCCAACGCGCACTACGAGTACGCCACGGAGTCCTCACCCCGGGCCCCCTCCCGAGCCCAGGGCGCCGATCGGGTTCCCGGAACGCGTCCGCGCCCGACTGACCGCCCGACCGGCTCCACCCAGGGGGACGACGTATGATGACCGACTTCCACTTCGTCTCCCTGGCCCCGCTGGCCATCATCATGCCGATCTTCGGTGCCGCCGCCGCGTTCATGATGGTGCGCCGGCCAAAGGCACAGATCGCCGTCACTGTCACCGCCATCGTGCTGACGCTGATCCTGGACATAGCGCTGCTGGCCCACGTCTGGGACACCGGCGCCGTCGCCGTCTTCCTCGGCGGCTGGGAGGCGCCGATCGGCATCACCCTGGTGGTCGACCGGTTCTCCGCGCTGATGCTGGTGGTCTCGGCAGCTATCGTTCTAGCGGTGCTGCTCTACGCCTCCGCACAGGGCGTGGCCGAATCCGACGAGGGCGGGCCCGTCTCGATCTTCCACCCCACCTACCTGATCCTGGTGGCGGGCGTGTCCAACGCGTTCCTCGCCGGAGATCTGTTCAACCTCTACGTCGGGTTCGAGATCCTGCTCACCGCCTCCTACGTGTTGCTGACCCTGGGCGGCACCGGTCCGCGCGTGCGCGCCGGCGTCACCTATGTGGTGGTCTCCGTGGTCTCCTCCATCGTGTTCCTCATCGCGATCGCGATGATCTATGGGGCCACCGGCACCGTGAACATGGCGGACCTGGCCATCAAGCTCGCCGAACTCAACCCGGCGCTGCAGCAGGTGCTGCACATCATGCTGCTGGTGGGCTTCGGCATCAAGGCCGCGGTGTTCCCGCTGTCCTTCTGGCTGCCCGACTCCTATCCCACCGCGCCGGCCCCGGTCACCGCCGTCTTCGCCGGACTGCTCACCAAGGTCGGGGTGTACGCCCTGATCCGCACCGAGACGCTGCTGTTCCCGGGAGACCGGGTGAACACCCTGCTGATGATCGTGGCCCTGCTGACCATGATCGTGGGCATCCTGGGTGCGCTCGCCCAGACCGACATCAAACGTGTGCTCTCGTTCACCCTGGTCTCTCACATCGGCTACATGATCTTCGGTCTGGGACTGTCCAATGTGGTGGGTCTGGGAGCCACCATCTTCTACGTGGTCCACCACATCACCGTGCAGACCTCGCTGTTCCTGGTCACCGGGCTCATCGAGTTCCGGGCCGGCACCGCCTCCACCCCGCGGCTGGGGTCGATGCTGAAGCTGTCCCCGCTGATCGCCGTGCTCTATCTCATTCCGGCCCTGAACCTCGGCGGCATCCCGCCGTTCTCCGGATTCCTGGGCAAGATCGGGCTCATGCAGGCCGGTGTCGGCCAGGGCAGCGGGTTGGCTATGCTGCTCGTCGTCGGCTCCGTGGTGACCTCGCTGCTCACCCTGCTGGTGATGATGCGTATCTGGGCCCGCGTCTTCTGGCGCAAGGTCGAAGACGTCGAGGACCCGCCCTCCCGCCTGGTCGACGAGCTCGAGCGGGCCGAGGCCGGACGACGTCCGCTGCGCACCACCAACGCCGGGCTGGCGCTGCCCACCTTGGGCCTGGTCGGCCTCGGGGTCGGCCTCACCGTGGTCGCCGGTCCGCTCTACGACCTCTCCGACCAGGCCGCCGAAGACATGCTGGTGCGCACCCCCTATATCGAGGCCGTGCTCGGCGCCGATGCCGCGGCCCAGGCCTCGCTGGACCTGGAGGTCCTCACCGACTACGGGATCGTGATGCCCGAGGATTCCTCCGATTCCCCGGGTGAATTCCGCTCGGTCGGCGACTCCCTGGGCCACAACTCCGCAGAAACCGCAGTCACCGACAACGAGACGGGAGGCCAGCCGTGAGCGCCAACTCCGAGCCCAGCTCGGCACCACGCTACCGCCACACCATCGAGGACCAGATCTCGCTGTGGAGCCAGTGGCCCACCGTCATCGGACTCACCCTGCTGTGGTGCGCCCTCTGGCAGGACTTCCGGCCTGGCACCCTGCTGATCGGTCTCGCCGTCGCCCTCTTCGTGCTCTGGGCGTTCCGGCTGCCCCGGGTGCCCTTCCCCGGGCGCATGAACCTCTGGTACTCCCTGGTCTTCACCGCCGTCTTCCTCTGGAAGATCGTGCTCGCCTCCGTCGACGTCGCCCGCGACGCGATCGTGAAAGGACCGAAGATTATTAATTCGGTGGTGGCCGTCCAGCTGCGCAGCCACGATGACCTGATTGTTACCGCGGTCGGCCACGCCCTTGCGCTGATTCCCGGCTCGCTGGTGATCGACGTCGATCGTCCGTCCTCCACCTTGTACCTGCATGTGCTCGACGCCGAGAAACAGGAGCAGGTCGACGCGTTCCGGGCCGAGTCGCTGTCCATCGAGGCCCGCATCATCCGCGCCATCGGCTCCCGCGAGGACCTCGCTCTCGTGCGCGCTGAGGACCGCGCCGGCGACGGGGTGATCCGACGTCATCACGACGACGTCGACGATGCCACGGGTGCCGCCACTGAGGCCGCCACGGATGCAGCCGAGAAGGGAGACCGAGCATGATGATCTCCGAATGGGGCCTGCTGAACTGGGCCGCCGCCCTGTGCCTGGTGTTTCTCACCCTCGGCGTGATCGGCGCCGTCTACCGCATCGTGCGCGGCCCTTCCATCCTGGACCGGGCCATCGCCACCGACGTGCTGCTCATCACGATTTCCAGTGGACTCGTGGTCACCATGGTGCTGCTGGATAACACCGACTACATCATCTTCGTGGTGGTCGCCTCGGTCATCGGTTTCGTGGGTTCGGTGACCCTGGCGCGCTACACGGTCGACGCGGTCCCGGAGGTGAAGCGCTCCATGGAAGACGCGGAACACGCCGACCACGAACACCAGGAGGGCCGCTCCGCGGTGACCGGGCGCAACGCCGGAGAGACCCTGGGGGAGACCGAGACCGCCGCAGTGTCCCGGATGACGGGCAGCGTGGACGCCCCGGACTCGCCGGAGGGCACGCTGCACGGCAGCCACGAACCGCACGACGCCGCGCACCGTGAGCGAGAGGAGAACGACCGTGGGTGACTTCGCGATCCTGCAGGCCGCCGACGGCTGGGATGTGGCCGCCGCTGTGTTAATCATCGTGGGCACGGCACTCTCCGCCGTGGCCGGCATCGGCCTGCTCCGTTTCCCGGACCTGCTCTCCCGCATGCACGCGGCCACCAAGCCGCAGGTGCTGGGGCTGCTGCTGGTGCTCATCGGGCTCGCCTGCGTGTGGCGGTCCTGGGTCTGGTTACCCATCCTCGTGGTGGCCTGGGTGCTGCAGCTGATCACCGCCCCGGTCTCGGCACACCTGGTCGGCCGCGCCGCCTACCGGACCAAGCACCTCAAACCGGAATACCTTTACTCCGACGAGTTGTTCGACGTCGTGGTCAGCCAGGAGGAGACGGACGTGACGACGGCGCCGAAACCACCCCGCGCCGAGCGCCCGCAGCCGCCGCGCCCGACGAAGCAGCCCAAGCAGCCGAAACAGTCCAAACAGCCCAAGCAGTCGAAATAGCCGCGACGCAGACGACGCAGACGACGCTGCAGCCGAGACAGCCCGGGCGCCCGCCGAACAGCGGGCGCCCGGGCTGTGTCAGTCTGATTCAGGCGCGGTCAGATGATCAAACTTCGAGGCGGCCGAGCTTAGCGGCGCGCTTGTCCTGGAACGACACGATCGCCTTGTGGGCTCCGCGCTGGGAAGCCACCCGGATCAGGGCGGAGATGCCCGCGGTAATGGTGGCGAACACGACGGCGCGCACCAGCGACTGGTCGGCGTCGTCGACGTCCTTGGGCGCGTCGTCGCCGGTGATCGCCTTCCACCCGGCCTCGACCACCTTCGTGCCGATGTACCCTCCGGCCAGGGAGATTCCGGTGGTCAGCAGCTTCTCGGCGAGGTTGTTCATGAATGCCCCTTCACAGGTTGGTCGTGTTTCTTGGTTTCCACCTTAGACGCCGAGGCCCGCACAGCAGAACCTGTGCGGGCCTCGGCATCGTCACGGCATCGTCTCTGTGTTGTCTGAGATCGGTGCCAGACGGGTGTCAGTCGGCGCGTCGGGAGTCCGGACCGGAATCCGGCTCTCCACCGGCACTGGCGTCTGCCCCGGCGCCGACCAGTTCGACCTGTTGCGGGGCGGCCCCGGCCAGTCCCGGATGGTCACGCTCCAGTTCCGCGCCCTCGACGTCGACGTTGGGCAGAATCTTATCCAGCCACTTCGGCAGCCACCAGGCGGCGTCGCCGAGCAGGTGCATCAGCGCCGGCATCAGCACCATGCGCACCACGAAGGCATCCAACAGCACGCCGAAGGCCAGGCCGAAGCCCATCGGCCGGATCATCGCATCGTGGGCGAACACGAACCCGCCGAACACCGAGATCATGATGATCGCGGCGGCGGCAACCACCGCCCGCCCGGCGCGGAAGCCCTCCTGCACGGCCAGCCGCGCGGGTGACCCGTGGGCGTAGGCCTCGCGCATCCCGGAAGCGATGAACAGCTGATAGTCCATCGCCAGCCCGAAGAGCACGCCGATCATGATGGTCGGCAGGAAGCTGAGCACGGGACCGGGGGAGTGCACCCCGAAGATCTCGCCCAGCCAGCCCCACTGGTAGATAGCGACGACGCCGCCCATCGCGGCGAACACGGACAGCACGAACCCGCCCGTGGCGATCAGCGGCACCAGCAGCGAGCGGAACACCACCACCATGATGATCAGCGAGAGCCCGACGACGACGCCGAGGTAGGTGGGCAGCGCGTCCGAGAGCGCATCCGAGACGTCGATGAAGCCCGAGGTCATGCCCGCCACCGACAGGTTGGTCGACTCGGTGACCGGGGTGGTGTCGCGCAGGGTGTGGATCAGTTCCTCGGTGGAGACCGCGTTCGGACCCTCCTCGGGGATCACCTGGAACATCGCGATCGTCTCGTCGTCGTTCACCGCGGCGGGCACGACGGCGGCCACATGATCGAGGGCGCGCAACTGCTCGCCGATCTCCGCCTGCTCGGTGAGCAGCCCGGTGTCGTTGGCGTCGTCGTCGTTGGCGAGGTTCTCTGGCAGGTCCACGGTGACCACCAGGGGACCGTTGCGTCCCTCACCGAAGGCCTCCGCGGTGGCCACATAGGACTGGTAGGCGGTGGAGTCCTCGGGCTCGGACGAGCCATCGGGCAGGCCCAGGCGCATGTCCACGAACGGCAGGGCGATGACCGCCAGCAGCGCCACCGTTCCCAGGGTGGTCAGCAGCGCCCGCGCCGTCGACATGGGCTTGACCTCCACCTGCTCTCGACGGATGGCCTTCAGTGTGGCGGGGGAGTAGGCGGTGTGCTCTCCCGAGGAGGTGCGCTCGGCGAGCACCGTGCGTTCGGTGCGGGACAGGGCGCGGTGGCCGATCCAGCCCAGCAGCGCCGGGGTGAGGGTGATGGCGACCAGCACGGCGACGGCAACACAGACCGCGCCGACGGTGCCCATCAGTCCGAGGAACGGGATCCCGGTGACGTTCAGGGCGGCCAGAGCGATCACCACGGTCGTGCCGGCGAACACGACGGCGTTGCCCGAGGTGCCGTTAGCGAGCCCGGCCGACTCCAGCACCGAGAGCCCGGATTTGAGCTGGCGCCGGTGTCGGTTGACGATGAACAGGGCGTAGTCGATGCCCACGGCCAACCCGAGCATGATGCCCAACACCGGAGTCACCGACATCATCTCCACGGCCGAGGAGAACGCCAGCGCGCCCACCGCGCCGACGCCTACACCGATGAGCGCGTTGAGCAGCGGCAGCCCGGCGGTCACGAAGGTGCCCAGCATGATCACCAGCACGACGGCGGCGACGACCAGCCCGACCACCTCGCCGATCCCGATGATCTGCGGCATGGTCTGTGAGATCGCCTGGCTGGGCAGGATCTCCACGCCCTCGATGTCCGCCTCGTCCAGGGCAGAAGTCAGGGCCTCGCTGGTCTCGGAATCGACGTCGGTGGCCGCGGCCGTGAACATCACGGTGCCCTCGGCGGTGGAGCCGTCGTCGGAGACGAAACTGAAATCATCGCTCAGGGCCAGCAGTCGCTCGCCCAGATCCAGAGCCTCCTCGCCGTCGGCCGCCTCGGTCAGCCCCTGCTCAAGGGACTCCTCCTGCTCAGCGATCTCGGCGCGGGAGGTCTCGATCTCCTCGCGTCCGGCATCGAGCTGCTCCTGCTGCTGGTCGAACTGGGCCATGGCCGCCTCGGGCATCCCCGCGGCTTCCGCCTGTGCGCGTCCGGCGTCCAGCTGTTCCTGCCCGGCGTCGAGCTCGGCCTCGGCGGAGTCCAGCTGTGCGGTGGCCTGCTCGAGCTGCTCGCGCCCGGACTCGGCTTGTTCCCGGCCCTGCTCGATCTCGTCGCGACCGTCGCTGATCTCCTGGCGCTGATCCGCCATCATTTGCTCGGTGTCGAACGGGGACACGGTGGAATCAACGCCGTCCATCTGGCCGAGCTCATCGAGCAGCTCGTCGATCTGATCGCGCTGGTCCTGGCTCAGCTTGGAGCCGTCCTCGGTCTGGAATACGATCCCGCCGCTGCCCTTGGATGCATCCGGGAACTCATCCGCCAGCCGGTCGGTGACCTGGGCGGTGGGGGTGTTGGGGATCGTCACCGTCGAGGAGAGGGTGCCGCCGAAGGCGAGGAAGCCGCCCACGGCCAGTCCCAGGGCGATCACCCAGGAGACAAGGGCGACCCACGGGCGTTTCGCTGAGGCGAAGCCGAGTCGATAGAGCAGTGTGGCCATGATGTCCTTCACAGAAAGGTCGGGGACGGTCGGTGCATCGGCGTGAGTGTGCGGGTGCCGCCGACAGCTGCGTGCACGGCAGCACCGGTCTCAGCGTACTATAGTGGACGCATCGTCTCGAAATGTGGGGGGCGGTGGGAAAATGGCGTGACGACGGCGGAATCCAGCCAGCAGGAGCGGATGTGAGGAAGAACACCCGAGGTCGCCCGCGCAGCCGGGCCTCGCAAGAGGCGGTGCTGCGCGCGGCCGTCGAGCTGCTCGAGGAGCAGGGGTTCGAGGCGATGACGATGGAGGGCATCGCCGGCCGGGCCGAGGTCTCCAAGCAGACGGTTTACCGGTGGTGGGGATCGAAGGCCGACGTCGTCGTCGAGGCGCTGTCCACCGGCTATTTCCCGGGCACCATGCCCATCATCCAGACCAGTGGCGAGGGCCGTGAGGATCTGCGCGCCGATGTGCGGACCTGGCTGGACGCCATGCGGGAGTCGATCGCCTGCGAGGAGGACGCCCCGCTGATCCAGGCCGTGCTGGTGGCGCTGGCCGGCGGATCGGAGCAGTCCTCGGCGGTGCACCAATGGCTCGTGCTGCCCCTGCGCCAGGGCCTGGAGCAGCGCTTCATCGCCCACGATCGACGTCACCCCGGCACCTTGCCCGTTCCTCCGGAGTTCCTGGCCGAGCTGCTGGCCGGTTCGCTGCTGCTGCGGCTGATGTTCGCGGAGCCGACGTCGCAGGAATGGGCGGACCAACTGCTCGATTTCGTCAGCCCCGCGCCCCGACCGGAGTGATCTCGGCGACCGTCTGCGCCACGGTGACGTCGGTGACGCGGCGGCACTCGGGAAGCGCCCCCTAGAATGAGAGGGTGATCTCCCCGTTCGATGACCTCTCGGCCCTGGTGACCCTGCCCACCTGGCTCACGGTGCTGATCTGGACGATCGACATCATCATCCGGCTCGCCCTGCTCGGCATCGTCCCGGGCAACCGCCGCCCCGCGGTGGCCATGGCCTGGCTGTTGGTCATCTTCATCATGCCCCTGCCCGGGCTGCTGCTGTTCCTGCTGCTGGGCACTTTCCGCCTGGGCGGGCAGCGCCGGGCCCGGCAGGACGCCGTCACCGATGAGCTGACCCGTGCCACTAGCCACCTGGAGTTGCCGCACCAGCTCGGGGAGGCGCCAGAGTATGTGGAGGCCTCCGCGAACCTGACCCGGGCGCTCACCGGATTCCCCATGCTTGACGGCAATCGCTTCGAAATGGTCACCGACTACCGCGAATGCCTAGCCCGCATGGCCGAGGACATCGACGACGCGCAGGAGTACGTGCATGTGATGTTCTACATCATGGCGGTGGATCCGGACGACCGTCAGGGCTACGCCGACGTCGTCATCGAGGCGATGGAGCGGGCTCAGCGCCGCGGGGTGCGGGTCCGCCTGCTGTTCGACCACATCGCCTCCCTGCGGGTGAAGGGCTACCGGAAGATGCTGCGCCGGTTGCGCGCCTCCGGGATCGACTTCCACCTCGCGATGCCGTTCCAGCCGTGGCGCGGAAAGTACCAGCGCCCGGATCTGCGCAACCACCGCAAGATGCTCGTCGTCGACGGCGAGGTGGGTTTCACCGGCTCGCTGAACCTGATCGAGCCCGGGTACAAGCGTCCGTCGTCGTGGAAGATGGGCCGAGAATGGGTCGACGTGATGGCGCGGGTCACCGGACCCACCGTGGCCAGTCTCGACCTCGTGTTCGCCACCGACTG
Organism: Micrococcaceae bacterium; assembly: GCA_052084925.1. GTDB lineage: Bacteria > Actinomycetota > Actinomycetes > Actinomycetales > Micrococcaceae > CmP2. Next base: position 187,946 of record JBQDEV010000005.1, on the reverse strand, counting down.
GTACGCCGAGACCGGAGAACATCTGGACGAGGTGCTGCGCGGGGTCACCGACGAGGAGTTCTACGATCACGAGGGCGCCATCGCCCAGGTCATCCCCTCCGGGCCGGGGTTCGCCACCGAGAATAACCTGCGTGCCTTCAACCACCTCTTCTATAACGCCGAGCAGAGCCTCACCGTGGTGTCCCCGTATCTGGTGCCCGACGATTCGATGCTCTACGCCCTCACCGGCGCGGCCCAGCGGGGAATCGACGTGGAATTGATCGTGTGCCGCAAGGCTGACCAGTTCATGGTCCACCATGCCCAGCAGTCCTATTACCGGCAGCTGCTGCGCGCCGGGATCCGGATCTTCCGCTACCCCGACCCCGACGTGCTGCACTCCAAGCTGTTCACCCTCGACGGCGAGGTGGCGATGATCGGGTCCTCCAATATGGACATGCGCTCGTTCTCGCTGAACATGGAGGTCTCGGTGCTGGTGGCCGATGAAGATGTAGTGGCCGACGTCAACGACATCATCGGCTGCTACCGCGATCAGTGCGAGGAGCTCACCCTCGAGGACTGGCTGGCTCGGCCCCGGCACAAGCGCTGGCTGGATAACGTGTTCCGCCTGACCTCCGCACTGCAGTAGTTACCCGGTGTTGGCCCGGTACTGACCGCTATTTCGCGCGTAGCAGGCCCTCGACGCGGGTGACGATCTCGTCGACCGCCGCTGTCCCGCGTGCGGTGTCCTGCGGTGACTCGGTGCTCTTCACAACGACGTCGTGCTCTGTGACCCCTGAACCGCTGCCGGATTCTTGAAGCAGCAGTTCCTCCTGGACGGCCCACTGCCGCCAGTGACCGCGGTAGCTGTCACCGTCGCGGAGCAGAGCGCGCCGTCGACGCAAATCTTCGGGTGCGTCCACCCAGATCGAGAGGTCCAGCCAGCGACGGGCTTCGGCGACCGTGGCGCCTACGCCTTCACAGAGCACGACGTCGCCGGGCTGCAGCGAGACCAGCTTGCCGGGGGCGCCGTCGACACCCGATTCGAGACCGTGGGCATACCAGTCCCATCGGCGGTACTGTGCGGTGTCACCGGTCGCGAGCCGGGGCAGGATCGCACTCACATACTGCTCGACGCCGGCGCGGAGTCCGTCCCACCCGGGGTAGATCTCATCGAGGGAGAAGGCTGCGACGGTGTGGCCGAGTGCGGTCAACTCGCTGCGTACTCCCACCACCAGCTGCGTCTTTCCCGCTCCGGAACGCCCATCGACGCCCACCAGCAAGGGACGCGGAATTGGGCGCGAGGATTCAGACATGTCCACCATGCTAGCCGTGGGGTTCAGGGGCGGCGCAGTGAAGACGTGGTGAAACGGCGCCGGATACGGCAAAGGCCCCGTTCTCAGAACGGGGCCTTTGCTTCATCGTCCGCGGTGCGAGTGCGGGTCAATGCGCGGTGCGCGAGGTCCGGAAGGCTCAGGCCTCCACGTGGGACAGCTCGCCGCCGGCGTCGGTGATGAAGGAGCGCAGGAACCACTGGAACAGTTCCAGGGCGCGAGTCTGCTCGATCAGGATGTCCTCGGCGATCGGGTCCACCTTGCCCACCTCGGCGATGGCGTTGCGGTGATCGGCGATGACGTCGGTGTAGACCTTGTCCAGGGCCGAGATGTGAGCCAGGGTCCCTGCGCGGCCCAGGGCGTAGTCATCCCAGGTGCGATCGGTGACGATAGCGCCGGGGGTGCCCTTCGGGGAGACACCCATGGTGGCGATGCGCTCTGCGGTGGTGTCGGCGAAATCACGGACACGATCCACTTCGGGATCCAGCATCTCGTGCACGGAGATGAAGTCGCGACCGACCACGTTCCAGTGGGCGTGCTTCAGAGTGAGCTGCAGGTCGTTCAGGGCATGCAGGCGGTTCTGCAGGACGTCTGCGACACGGCGGCCGTCTTCGAGATCCAGTCCGGGTACGGTGTAGCTTGCGTTGTCAGCCATGATCATTCCTTCCATATGGTTGTGAATTCCAAGGTGACGCCCGTCGAATAACTGATGAATTATTCGGCTTTCATCTCCTAATGCATCTAATTCAAGCACCAGGGTCCAGGGCTCGCAAGCAATATAAGCCTATCCTAATCTCTTTTGAGTTGCTCAAAATAACCCCTGGAGCCTGCTGTATGCCTAGGCTCGCCTAACTTCCTTCCCTGCTGCGCGCGGGTGAGATTCCAGATTGGATCTCATGTGGAATTCGTATTCTTCTGAGGGCTGATTCCTGGGCGTTGTAATGGTGCTGACAGTTTCGCCGGGTTATCCGTTGGTGTGCCAGAGATCGTTGCGCCGTGGGGTCTGGTTGAGGTCGACGTAGCTGGCCGGAGTGAACCAGGGGGTGCCGTCGGTGATCTCGATGCTCCAGCGGCCGTCATGTGTGGCGCGGTGGCACCCTGGGCAGAGCAGGACGAGATTGTTGAGGTTCGTGGCGCCGCCGTCGACCCAAGGGATCACGTGGTGTGGCTGACACCAGGCCGCCGTCATCGTGCATCCGGGCGCTGCGCAGCCACGATCTCGGGCCAGCAGGGCGGTGCGCTGAGCCTCGGTGGCATTGCGCAGGTGCCGTCCTTGATCGAGCACGGCATTCTTGCCATCCATGACGACGGGGATGATTTCGGCATCACAGGCGAGATGGCGGATGTTGCGCGGGTTGATGTGACCGCTGAACATTGCGGTGGATACCGGCGGTGCCTCGGTGTCGAGATTCGGAGCCCCTCGGGGCGAATCGGGGAAGCCGGTGAGTGATTGATGCAGGGTGGCGTAATCCATCAGCACGGTCAGTCGTGGCAGCACTCCATTGGACCGGGGGAGTGTGGGGGTCCCGGAGAGTGCCGAGATTCCGTGGTGCAGGGCCGTGAAGATAGCCTCGAGCTGGAGAGCCTCACGCACTCGACGCGACATTCTCACGGCGGTCGCGTCGGTGACGTGGCCCATTTCGGGCAGGTGCTGATCGTCCAAGGGGTCGAAGGACACACTCTCCGCTGGGTCGGTGAGGTCGGGTAGCGGCAGTGGATGCTGGCCGGGTCGGTCATCCGTCTCGGCGTCGACGTCGTTGGTGTCCGTCGTGGTGATCTGTTGTGATGCGGGCTCCGGCCGCCCGATCGCGTCGGCAGGTTCTGCGGCAAGGTCCTGTCCCGATGCCGACGCCGATGGTTCCGTGGGCGGGAGATCGGTGGGGTCGAGTCCCTGCTCGTCGGCGAACTCCTCGAAGAGGCTCGAGAGGGCCTGCGCTCGCTTCTGAGCGTGGTGAGAGCGCGGGTTCGTGGCGGCCGAGGTCGCGGCCAAGAGGAGTTCGTGCTGGATCTGTGTCAGGCGCAATCCCCACTGGTAGAGATCGTCCTGCGCGTTGTACCCCTTGTAGGTCAGCCCCTGCTTCTCACTGGGCCGATCGGTCGTCGGGGGCACGCCGTCCTGGTCCAAATGGTTCTTCGTGGAGATCTCCCACTGGTCGCAGAGTTTGCGCAGTCCGTCTGCATGCAGGGTACGGGATCGGTTGGCGAGCATGCGCTCGCCGTCGTTGAGGGCGCTCTCGGCGGACTGAGCGTCGACCTTGCACTGCCGGGCATAGTTCTCCACATTGCGCATGGCTTTGAGGACCATGGTCGCGTTGTCGACGTGCAGGGTTCCGTCCTGAACGCTGGCGGCCAGATGCGTGTAGCGGGCCGGGCGGCGGTGACCGCTAGGTTCGCTCGGTCCGGGGCAGACCTTCTCGGCCACGTCGGTCCAGGCACGGATCTGCGACCGGGTCCGACCGGTGAGGTCGCGCATGTAAGCCGTGGAGTCACGGAAGGAGCGTCGGCCGGCTGGGACACCGAGCAACTGGTAGCGGTCCATGGAGTGGTCGAAGACCTGGTCCACGGTCGAGGACATGGACGTCAGCGCGCTCTCGAGGAGCTGACCAGCCGTCGACGTGCGCTGCAGGAGTGCCGGCAGCCAGGCGGTGACGTTGGCGGAGCTGGGGGAGTCGGCGACGCCGAGGGGCTTGGTAGTGCCGAGGGAATCCGACTCTGGCGCGTGGCGTACGCCCTTTTCGGCCGACTCGATCGACGTGTGCTCCGGCTCTTGGAGGGAGGCGGCCCACAGGGTGGACCAATCGTGATCGCCGTCCGGTGCCGCCTCCATGAGATTGAGGTGGGTGTAGATGTCGGCCGCCGGTGCGGTGAGCAGCCGCTGCGATAGTTCGGCGCTGAGCGCCACCAGGACGACGGCTTTCTGTTCGAGCGACAAAGTGTCAAGACCCAAGCTGGTGGTGAATTCCTGCGCCGCGTGGATCTCCTCTTCCCGTGTCGATCTCTGGGAGTCGCCCGCAGCGGAGAGGCGCTCGTCGAAGTGGTTCTCCGTCTCCTCGAAGGGATGGGGCGGGCGGATGGGCCCCGTCGTCGTGTCCGTCATGGCGTTCTCCTCTCCTGTCATTTGTGGTCCGTAGTGCTTGGAACGAAAGTTCTATATCAGTCTGAAGCACCTCGGGGAAGGGGGCGGGGCATAGTTCTTGAATCTGTGGAGAGGGGGCGTGTGTCGCGGCCCTGTGGAGAAGTCGGACGGAGGGCTTGGGTGCGGTTGGGTGGCGTGGGGCGAGAGGGTGGGTGCGATTCGGCTGTCGGTGAACCCCGGAAAGGGTTGCGGTGGCGGAGGGAGGGGGGATCGGGCGGTGGAATGCGTGGATTGGCGCGGAAACTCGGGCCTCGCGAGGACGTCGGGAATGAATGTCGGCGGGACGCGGTTGTACTCATCGACAGAAAGTTGAGCCGACGCGACTCAGGTTTCTTGACACCGAGATTTCGGACGTGGCATGTTGAGTCGTGAACGCTCAAGGTGCTGACGGCTCCGACCGACGGAATTGCGTCACTCGGGGTCAAGTGCCGGGGCGTGCGGACTATCGAAGCAGTGAAAGGAAACATCGCTATGTCACGTGCAGTGGGTATCGACCTCGGGACCACCAACTCCGTCGTCGCAGTTCTCGAGGGCGGCGACCCGACCGTCATCGCCAACGCCGAAGGCTCCCGCACCACCCCGTCGGTGGTGGCCTTCTCGAAGGGCGGCGAGGTGCTGGTCGGCGACATCGCCAAGCGCCAGGCCGTCAACAACCCGGAGCGCACCCTGGCTTCCGTCAAGCGCCACATGGGCACCGACTGGTCCACCGAGGTCGACGACAAGAAGTACACCGCGCAGGAGATCTCCGCCCGCACGCTGATGAAGCTGAAGCACGACGCCGAGGAGTACCTGGGCGAGAAGGTGACCGAAGCCGTCATCACCGTGCCCGCCTACTTCAACGACGCGGAGCGCCAGGCCACCAAAGAAGCGGGCGAGATTGCCGGCCTGAAGGTGTCCCGCATCATCAACGAGCCCACCTCCGCAGCCCTGGCTTACGGCCTGGAGCGCGGTAAGGAGGACGAGCTGATCCTCGTGTTCGACCTCGGCGGCGGTACTTTCGACGTCTCCTTGCTGGAAGTCGGCAAGGATGAGGACGATTTCTCCACCATTCAGGTGCGTGCCACCGCCGGTGACAACCGCCTGGGCGGCGACGACTGGGATGAGGCCGTCGTGAACTGGCTGCTGGCTCAGGCCAAGGCCAAGGGAGCGGACCTCTCCAACGACAAGATCGCCCTGCAGCGTCTGAAGGAAGCGGCAGAGCAGGCCAAGAAGGAACTGTCCTCGGCCACCTCCACCAATATCTCGCTACAGTACCTTTCCGTGACCGCCGACGGCCCGGTGCACCTGGACGAGCACCTCTCGCGTGCGAAGTTCCAGGACCTGACCTCGGACCTGCTGGAGCGTACCAAGAAGCCGTTCAACGACGTCATCAAGGAAGCCGGCGTCTCCGTCTCCGAGATTGACCACGTGGTCCTGGTGGGCGGTTCGACTCGTATGCCCGCCGTCGCCGAACTGGTCACTTCGCTGACCGGCGGCAAGGAGCCGAACAAGGGCGTGAACCCGGATGAGGTCGTCGCCGTCGGCGCTGCTATCCAGGCTGGCGTGCTGGCCGGTGAGCGCAAGGACGTGTTGCTGATCGACGTCACTCCGCTGTCGCTGGGCATCGAGACCAAGGGCGGAGTGATGACGAAGCTGATCGAGCGCAACACCGCGATCCCGACCAAGCGCTCCGAGACCTTCACCACCGCTGAGGACAACCAGCCCTCGGTCTCCATCCAGGTTTTCCAGGGGGAGCGCGAGTTCACCCGCGACAACAAGCCGCTGGGCACCTTCGAGCTGACCGGTATCGCTCCGGCTCCGCGCGGCATGCCCCAGGTGGAGGTCACCTTCGACATCGACGCCAACGGTATCGTCCACGTGTCGGCCAAGGACAAGGGCACCGGCACCGAGCAGTCGATGACCATCACCGGCGGCACCTCGCTGTCGGATGAGGACATCGATCGCATGGTGAAGGACGCCGAGGCTCACGCCGAGGAAGACAAGAAGCGCCGTGAGGCCGCCGAGCAGCGCAACGCCGCTGAGCAGTCCGCCTACTCGGTGGACAAGCTGCTCAAGGATAACGACGAGAAGCTGCCCGAGGACGTCAAGACCGAGGTGCAGGCTGATGTTGATGCGCTGAAGGAGGCCCTCGAGAAGCAGGGCGACGACGCTGATGATGCTGCTGTCGCTGCCGCCTACGAGAAGCTGCAGGCCTCACAGGTCAAGATCGGTGAGGCACTCTACGCCTCTCAGTCCGCCGAGGGTGCCGCTGGCGCCGAGGCCGGTGCCGAGCAGCCCGCCGGTGACGACGAGGACATCGTCGACGCCGAAGTGGTTGACGAGGATGACGCCGATCAGAGCGACGAGAAGAAGTAACCGGCTCGTCTGATCGAGCCGCTCGGTTCGCACCGAGTAAGGATCCGGTTCTGGGCCGGCCGCGCCCCGAAGACGGGGAGCGGCCGGCCCAGCCGGTATCGGCCGGATCCACCCGTACAGCGACGTCACCGCTTTATCCACTTCAGCCAGTACAGCCACCGCAGCTGCTTCGGCCAGTCCGGACCGTCGCGACCGGACACGCCAGACAGGCCAGTCAGCCCAGACAGGAGAGATCATGACGAACGAACCCCATGAGCACCGTGAGGGTGCCGACGGCGAGCAGGAGCCGCGCGAGGACGTGCGCTTCACCGACAAGCGCCGCATCGACCCCGAGACCGGACAGCGCCGCGACCTCGGTGGAGAAAACGCTCCCGAGACCGGTGCCGAGACCCCCGAAGACGGCGGCGATGCCGTGAGCCAGGCCGAGCAGATCCTGAATGAGGCCGCGGAGAACTACGCCGAGCAGGACGGTGAGCAGGACGGCGCGGGCCAGGGTGCTGATGCCGCCGTCGTCGATGAACTGCGCGGCGACCTGCAGCGGCTCCAGGCCGAGTTCGTGAACTACCGGCGTCGAGTGGATCGAGATCGCAGCGTGGCCAAGGAGACGGCGATCAATTCGATGATCGAGTCGCTGCTGCCGGTGCTCGACGACATCGATGCCGCCCGCACCGCCGGCGATCTCGAGGACGGCCCGTTCGCGGCGATCGCCAAGAAGCTGGACCAGGTGCTGACCTCCCACGGGCTGCAGCGTCAGGACCAGGAGGCACTGGTCGGGGTGGAGTTCAACCCCGCTCAGCACGAGGCGATGCTGCGTCAGCCCTCGGACGAGGTGCCGGAGGAGCACATCATCCAGGTGTTCCGCAACGGCTACGTCCGGGGTGAACGCGTGCTGCGCGCCGCACAGGTGATGGTGTCTGCCGGGCAGAACTGACCGCCGTCGTGAACGCCGCAGTGAACGCTGTAGTAAATACCGCAGCGAACACAGCAGCCCACGGATCTAAGCTAGAGAACGACTGAGGAAGGGAGGCACCATGGCCTCACAGGATTGGGTGGACAAGGACTTCTACGCCACTCTCGGTGTCTCCAAGGACGCCTCGGACGCCGACATCAAGAAGGCCTACCGGAAGCTGGCCCGGAAATATCACCCGGACCAGAACATCGGCGACGACGCGGCCGAGAAGAAGTTCAAGGAAGTCTCCGAGGCGAACTCGGTGCTCTCCGACCCGGAGCAGCGCCAACAGTACGACGCCATCCGCGCGATGGGCTCGGGAGCGCGCTTCACCGGTCCCGGACCGGGTGGACCGGCCGGTGGTGCCGCGGGCGGCGGATTCGAGGACATCTTCGGTGACCTGTTCAACCAGGGCGGTCGCGGGGGACGGGGCGGTCGGGCCGGAGCCGGTCAGCGTGGTCCGGACTTCTCCGACCTGTTCGGCGGATTCGGCGGGTTCGGTGGCGGTGGCTACAACGCCGGGCCACAGAAGGGCCCCGATCGGACGGCGACGACGACGATCTCCTTCGGCGGGGCGATGCGCGGCACCACGGTGTCGCTGCGCGCGGCCGACGGCGAGATGATCGAGGTGCGCATTCCGGCCGGGATCAAGGACGGACAGACGGTGCGCGCCCGCGGCAAGGGCTCCCACGGCACCGCCGGGCGCGGCGATCTGATGGTCACGGTGAAGGTGCGGGAGCATCCGTTCTTCCACCGCGAGGGCAACAACCTGCGCATTTCCGTGCCGGTGAGCTTCGCCGAGGCCGTGCTGGGGGCGACCATCGAGGTACCGACCCTGGAGGACCCGGTGCGGATGAAGGTGCCGGCCGGATCGTCGTCGGGCAAGGTGCTGCGGCTCAAGGGCCGGGGTGTGCCGCACAAGAAGAACCCCGGTGACCTGCTGGTTGAACTGCAGGTGGCCGTTCCCGAGACACTGAGCGATGAGGCGCGCGCCGCGGTTCAGGCGCTGGCCGAGGCGACCTCAGGCACCGATCCCCGTGAGGGGCTGGCGGCGAGAGCCAGCGTGTGATGAACACCGAGTCCCGCGGCTTCTCCGACGCCTCCGCACCGATCTTCGTGATCTCGGTGGCGGCGGAGCTCGCCGAAATGCACCCGCAGACCCTGCGCCAATACGACCGGCTCGGGCTGGTGGTGCCGCAGCGTCAGGGCGGCGGGCAGCGGCGGTACTCGCGCGCCGATCTGCACCGGTTGCGCCGCATCCAGGTGCTCTCCCGCGACGGGGTCTCCCTGGAGGGGATCCGGCGGATCGTGGAGCTGGAGCGCGAGGTCGACCAGCTGCGCCAAACCGTCTCTCACCTGATCGACCAGGTGAACCTGTTGCACGACCAGGGGCGGTTCTCGCGCACCTTCGCCGCCGGGGCGACCGGCGACGTCACCACCCGATTCACCACCCCGAACGACGGGTCGGGGACGGCCGCGGGGCGCGCCACCGGGCAGACGGCGGGACAGCCCGCGGAGCGGCCCACCGGGCAGACGGCCGAACAGCGCGGGACGCCCTGGGGCCAGCGGGCGTTGGAGACGGGTGTGGTGCGCCCGAAGGTGCTGACGTGGCGGCGGAAGGGCTGATCCACCGCGGCGCGAAGGCGCTGACGAGGCTGCGCGCCGAGATGAGGGTGCGCGCAGAACTGCCCGAGCGTCGTCGTCGTGTGCTCGACGGCACGGTGCACGCCCTGAAACCGGACTTGATGGACGCGGCTCTGGCCGGTACGGGTGGCAGTCAGCCCGTCCCGCGCACTCTGCTCGACTATGACTCGTCCGCCCCGCACGTGGTGATCGCGGTGGGGGAGCTACGTGCGCCCACCCAGGTGACCTGGCAGATCGCCGGCATGGGGATGGGCCCGGCGCAAGCGGCCTGGGGTGCGGCCCGGGAAGCTCTCCAGCTGCATCGTGAGCAGCGCGCACTCGGTGCCGAACGACCTCTGGTTCTGGCCTGGCTGGGCTATCATCCGCCGTCGCCGGTGGGGGTGCTCTCTTCCCGCGGCGCCGCCCGGGCGGGGCAGCGTCTCGCCGAACACATCTGGACGACGTCGCAGCTCTGGGAGGGGGAATCGGTTCCCCCGTGGCGCGGCCTGGACGCCCACTCCTATGGGGCTCCGGTGGCTGTGCGGGCGCTGGGGCTGCTCGCCGTCTGGTCGCAGACCCGGCTCGATCGCACCGTTCCGCCCGCGGCCCGGATCGACACGCTGGTGGTCTCCGGCTCGGTCGGAGCCCCGCGCCGGTGGTGGCACCCGGTGGAATCGATCCCGGACGACGGCGCCCCGTGGGTCACCGAGATCCGGGCCCGCCGCGATCTGCTGGCGCCGCTGGGGCGGGCGCTGGCCGGGCGACGTCGGATCCCGGTGAACACGTCGGTGGGCCGGGACGTTGCAGAGGCGGGAACCGGGCTGCGCCTCGCCGTCGGGCACAACACCCATGGCGGGGCTGGTTACCGTGACCCGGGCACCCTGAGCCTGCGGGCCATCGCCACCGCCACGCTGGGACCGCCCGCTTTGCGCGTCACGGACACCGCGCAGAATTAAGCGGGAGTTCATACGGAGGTGCCGTCCCGGCCCATCGGTGCTCCTAGGGTGGCAGCTGGTGCGCTCGTCGGCACACCCCCGTCACTCCCCACCGAAAGAGGCTCGCATGCCTGCCCGCTCCGTTTCTCCCCGGAAGAAACTGATCGCCGTCTCCGCCGTCGTCGCGGTCGGCGCCTCCGCTCTCGTCGGCCTCTCGGCGGCAGCCAGTGCTTCGCTGACCGACGCGCCGATCATCAACGAGTTCGTCACCGACACCGCCGGAACCGATGTGCTTGAGTACGCCGAGATCCTGATCCCGGAGGACTTCGACCCCACTGGTCTGCATCTGATCGGCATCGAGGGCGACGCTAACTCGAATCAGGGCAGGGCGGTGCACGTCTACTCGCTGTCCGGGGTGGAATTCGACGACGACGGACGTGGGGTGCTGAGCGTTCCGGTAAACGGGTTCCAGAACGGGTCGCTCAGCCTGGCCCTGGTGAACGGTTCCGTGGCGCGCAACGCCGTGCTCGACGCCGATCTGGACGGAGTGCTCGACGACACGGTGGCCACCGAGCTGGGGGTGGAGGTGCTCGACGTCGTGGGGCTGCACGACGGCGACGCCGGGGACCTGGCCTGGGGCACCGCACTGAGCGCGAGCGATTTTGCCGGTTACACCGGGGTGCTGGGCGGGGCCTCGAGGGTGCCGGACGGCTCCGAGAACTGGGTGCCGAACGCGTTCAACGGCGCCGGACTCCCGGGCGTGAGCGCCACCCCACGCGGTGACTTCGAGGTGGCGAGCACCCCGGGCACGGCGAACGGCGAGGGCGCGGGCACTCCCGACCCGGAGCCCACGGACCAGCCCACCGACGAGCCCACCGAGCAGCCAGGTGAGCCCGGTGAGGTCTGCGACGTCGACGTCACCCCGATCTCCGCTGTGCAGGGCGCAGGTGCGGCCACCCCGATGGACGGCCAGACCGTCACCGTGCGCGGTGTGGTGATCGGCGACTTCTTCAACGCCTCCGGGGGTTCCAATGGGTTCTGGATCCAGGAGCGCGACGAGACTGCGGACGACGATCCGGCCACCAGCGAGGCGTTGTTCGTGCACCACCCCAACGCGGAGGCCCCAGCCCAGGGCACCCTGGTCACCGTGACCGGGCGCGCCGGCGAGTACTACGAGCAGACCCAGCTCTCCAATAACACCGTATCCGAGTGCGGCACCGCCGAGCTGCCCGCCCCGGTGGAAGTGAGTTTCCCGGTGGTGGATGACTACGAGCACCTCGAGGGGATGCGCGTGACCATTGCCGAGGCCGTGGTGCTGGAGACCTACCAGTACGGCCGCTACGGCGAGGTCGTCGTCGGGCCGCAGCGTCAGTTCACCCCGACCGCCCTGCACGCCCCGGACTCGGCGGAGGCCCAGGAGCTCTACGAAGAGAACCTCGCGCACCGGATCACCATCGATGACCGGAATTCGATCCAGAACTACTACCCGCTGCACCACCTCAACGGGGAGCCGTTCACCACCGAGAATTACTTCCGCGGCGGGGACACCTTCCGCGATCTCACCGGGGTGATGGACTTCCGCAACGGCGTCTGGAAGATCCAGCGCACGGAGGCGGCCGAGTATGAGAACACCGTGCCCCGCGAGACCGAGGTGCCCGACGTCGGCGGTGACGTGCAGGTGTCCGCGTTCAACGTGCTGAATTACTTCACCACCCTCAATTCCCGAGGCGCAGTTAACACAGGCGAGTTCGAACGGCAGAAGGCCAAGCTGGTGGCCGCCATCGGTGACCTCGGGGCTGACGTGGTCGGTCTGATGGAGATCGAAAACAACGACGACGTCGCCCTGCATGACCTGGTGGCCGGGGTGAACGACTACCTGGGCGAGGAGCGCTACGTGGCCCTGGAGACCGGGCGCCTGGGCACCGACGAGATCACCACCGCCATGATGTACGACCCGGACGCCGTGCGGCCCGAAGGCGCCCACCAGGTGCTGGATGCGAGCGTGGACTCCCGGTTCGAGACCCACCGGCACCGTCCGGCGCTGGCGCAGACCTTCACCGCGGCTGACTCCGGCGAGCTGGGGGAATTCACCGTGATCACCAACCACCTGAAGTCCAAGGGCTCCGAGTGCGGATCCGAGGGGAACAACACCCACCTGGTGGGCTCCTGCGACGCCGAGCGCACCGCCGCCGCGAACGCCCTGGTCGACTGGGCCCAAGGTGCCGAGCTGCCCAAACCGGTGATCATGGGGGACCTGAACGCCTACGATCACGAGGCGCCGATCACCACCCTGACCGAGGGCGGCTACGTGGACCTGAAGAAGGAGTACGAGGGCGAGGAAGCCTACTCCTACGTGTTCGACGGTCAGCTGGGCTACCTCGATTACGCGATGGCGCACGAGGACCTCATGCCGTTCATCTCGGGGGCGGCCTCCTGGCACACCAACTCGGACGAGGCACCGGTGCTGGACTACCAGACCCGGTTCCACAGCGATCCGCGCCAGGATGACATCTACGCCCCCGACGTGTTCCGCTCCTCGGACCACGACCCGGTGGTCTTCGGGCTGAACCTGAGCGCCTCCGGCTCCGAGCCAGAAGAGCCCGGTGAACCCGGCGAGGGTGATATCCCGATCGAGGCCGAGATTCCCGGACTGCCCGGTGACGACGATGACGACAACGACCAGCCCGGTTCGCTGGTGCTCTCGATCCAGGACGGCACCGCCACCCTGGGCAACCAGCGCAACGCCGGCGACCGACTGCGCGTGACCGGCGAACTGCCGTCCGTCTCTGTCACCGACACCCGCCGCACCGGGGCCGGTTGGGCCGTGTCCGGTCAGTCCTCCGAACTGAGCGCCGATGGCGAGACCGTCACCGCCGACCACCTCGGCTGGGCACCGTTCGTCACCGACTCCACGCACGGCGCCACCCCGGGATCGAAGACTCCCGGGGTGCTCTCTGGCGGTGAGGGACTCTCCGTTCCGGCCATCCTGGGCTCCGCCACCGAGCAGACCCGCCTGGGCACCTCGGACTTGGCCGCGGATCTGGTGCTCGAGGTTCCCGTCGACACCGAGGCCGGCACCTACACCGGCGCCCTGTCGGTCTCCCTGTTCCCGGTCGACTGATTACACTGAAGCGCTGAACAGCTGATCAGCTCGCAGAAACAGCCCCCACCACATCGGTCCCGCACCCTGTCCAGGGTGCGGGACCGATCGTGGTTCTGCGCGGTGTTTCCGCGCGGGTCAGCGCTGTGCTGCGGCGTCGTCCGGGGTCTCGGACTCGGTGCTGGCCTGTTCCTCGGGACCGGACGCTTCGTCGTCGTCGTCGGGGGTCCAGCCGTCGGCGTACTCGCCGGTCTCGTAGTCGTACTCGACCTCATTGCCGTCCTCGTCGGTGCGCTGGTACCACTCGGTGAGCTTCTCATCGGTGGAATCGAAGTCCGCTCCGGCGCCGCGGCCATCGGGGGCGTGGCGGACCTGGAGTTCGAATTCGTCGCCGTGTTCCTCGAGACCGCGTACCACCGCGTTCTTGATGGCGGTGCGGGCGTAGTTATGCCTGATCGCGGCGGGGTCGGTGGCCAGGTCCTTCAGGAACGCCACCATCATCAGGATGAGGATCAGGCTGAACGGCATCGCGATGAGGATGGTCAGGTTCTGCAGACCGGACAGGGCGTCCTCGCCGCCGGCCAGCAGCATCACGACGGCGATGCCCATCATGCACAGGCCCCAGAACACCACGAGCAGTTTGTTCGGCGACGGCGTGCCGCGCGAGGACATGGTGCCCATCACCACGGAGGCGGAGTCAGCGGAGGTGATGAAGAAGATCGCCAGCACCACGATGAGGATGAACGGGGTGATGCCGTTCAGGGGCAGCAGGTCGAACATGTGGAAGAGTACCTGCTCCGGGGTGGCGGAGCCGTCGAAGCCCTCCACCCCGTTGATGGAGTTCATGATCGAGGTGCCGCCGAACACGGTGAAGGCGAGGATCAGGATCAGGGTGGGCACCGCCATGGTGGCCAGGGTGAACTCGCGCAGGGTGCGTCCCCGGGAGATCCGGGCGATGAACATGCCCACGAACGGGGTCCAGGCGATCCACCAGGCCCAATAGAACGCGGTCCACCAGGACTGGAACTCGACGGTCTCCGGTCCCCAGGAGAGCGACTTGCCCATCATGGTGGCGAATTCGGCGGCGTAGGTCATGATGCCGGAGGGGATCAGGTTCAGCAGGAACAGCAGCGGCCCGGTGAAGAACACGAACAGCACCAGGCCCAGGGTCAGGGTGATGTTGATGTTGGAGAGGTAGCGGATGCCGCGGGCCACCCCGGAGACGGCGGAGAGGATGAAGCCCAGCGAGAGCAGCCCGATGATGAGGATCAGCACGGCGTTGCCGGCCTCGCCGAGCCCGCTAATGATGGTCACGCCCTGCCCGATCTGGATGGCGGAGAGGCCCAGCGTCGCAGCGGTGCCGAACAAAGTGGCCACGATGGCGAACATGTCGATGATCTTGCCGGGCACCCCGTCGGTCTGGGCGCCGAAGATCGACCGGAACGCCGAAGAGAGCAGGGTGACCCGCCCACGACGGTAGGAGGAGTAGGCCAGCGCGCCGCCCACCAGCGCGTAGAGCGCCCAGGCGTTGAGGCCCCAGTGGTAGTGGGCTTGCGCCACACCCTGGTGAATGGCCTGCCGGTTGACCTCGGTCTCGCCGCCAGAAGCCGCGATCATGGCGTTGAGCTGGTTCTGTGCGGCGGCGTCGGTGTGAGGGGCCGGGTCGAGGAAGAACGCCAGCGGCTCGGACGGACCGAAGAAGAAGATGCCCACGCCGATGCCGGCGCCGAACATCATCGCGATCCAGGAGAACCGGGAGAATTCGGGGGTCTCGTCGTCCTTACCCAGCCGGATGCGGCCGAAGCGGGAGAACGCGACGTAGACCATCACGAACACCCCGAGGATCATGGTGAGGTTCAGCAGCCAGCCGATGTTCTCCATCGCCCAGGCGAAGCCGGTCGAGGCAGCGGTACCCACGGATTCGGGGCTGAGCACGCCCCAGGTGACGAACCCGAGGATCAGGACGCCGACGACGCCGGAAATCAGCCAGTCGATGCCGAACCGGTTGCGCTGCTCATCCACCGAGATCCCGGGCACCAGCCCGGGGTGGATGTCGTGCGGGTAGAGCCCGACGGCGGAGTCGCGGTTCGGAGACAGCAGCTGTGCCGCGAGCGGGCCGCGGTGGGTGCGCTGGGGTGCCTCCGAAGGCTGATCGTCTGCGGGTGTGGAAGGCGGATTCTTCGCCACCGGGTTCCTTTCGTTGTGCCGTGCGGGCGTCACCGGGCGCAGCACCGAAAGGGGTGCGGCGAGGGGGAGTGGAGCGATGACGCGCGACGCAGGTCGTTACCTGCGGGTTTACGAGGACATAGGGTACCAGCCTCAGATGAGCGGGGACGACTCGGCGGTAGGATTCCGGGGAGATCTCTGCTAGTCAGCGCGGTCGCGGCGAACGTAGGTCAGGTCGAAGATCTCGCGCCCGGCGCGGTGGGCTTTGTTTTCGAAACTGGTGAGCGGGCGGGTCTCGAAGCGCGGGGCGAATACGTCGTGGAGGTTGTGCAGGTCGGCGGCGTCGTCGAGCACCTCGCGCATCTGCCAGGCGTAGTCCTCCCAGTCGGTGGCCAGCCGCAGCGTGCCGCCGTCGCGCAGCACCCGGGCGAGCTGGGGCACCAGGGAGTCGCTGACCAGGCGGCGCTTGTGGTGACGGGCCTTATGCCAGGGGTCGGGGAAGAAGATCCAGACCTCGTCCGCGCCGGCCTCGGGCAACAGGTGGTCCAGCACCTCGGGGGCGTTGGCCTGCACGGCACGGATGGAGTCCAACCCGTGCTGCTCCATGCCCAGCAGCAGGGCTGCCACTCCCGGGGTGTAGACCTCGACGGCGAGGAAGTTCGCCTCCGGGCGGGCCTGCGCCCCGGCCAGCGTGGACTCACCCTGACCACAGCCGATGTCGACGACGAGCGGGCCGGTCCGCCCGTAGACCTCGACGAGGTCCAGCTGCGAGCCCGGCGCCACCGAGGTGTCGGCGCGGTCGCGGGGCACCTCGAGCACGGTGTGTGGGCTCATCCGGTCCCAGGCGGCCTGGCGGCCCGGGTTCAGGCGGGCGCCGCGGCGGACGAAGGACACCGGCTGGGTGCGGAACAGGGCCGGGTCCGGGTTCGGGTTGTGGCCGTGGGCGTGCTGAGCCGGCTGGGTGGGCAGATCGGGGGCAGGATTCTCACTCATCGTCTACCAGGGTAGAGCACTTTCGCGCCCGACTCGGTCCGCACCCGGTCCCTCCCGCAGTTCACTCGGAGGGGATGATCTCCTCGAGCCCGGTGAGGAACTCCTCGAGCACCGGCCCGTTGGTCTGAGACCCGGCGAAGCCCTCGTTGAAGAACAGGGAGACGGCGAGGTCGCCGTGCAGTGAGGTGATCCACGTGTGCGCCAAGGTCTCGCCCTCGGAGACGAACTGGGCGGTGCCGGTCTTGGCGAGCACCGGTGCGCCGGGCACCTGCTGCAGGATCGGCACGGTGCCCTCGTTCACCGGACCAGCCATCAGCTCGCGCAGCTGGGCCGCTTCCTCTTCGGTGAGTGGGGTGTTACCGGGCAGGTTCTCGTTCTCGGTGGGGTCCACCGCCGGTTCGGTCACCAGCACCGGGGACACGGTGGCGCCGGCCCCGATGGAGGCGGACACGGTGGCCATGCCCAGCGGTGAGGCCTGAGTGACGCCCTGGCCGAACAGGTTCGCGGCATGCCCAGCCCCGGTGGCGTCGTCGGGCAGGGTGCCCAGGAAGGCGCCGTCGAAGCCGACCACCGGGTCCGCCACCAGCCCGAGCGCGACAGCGGCGTCGTACTCCTGCTGGGCGGTGATGTCGTTCCACTGGCCCACGAACACGGTGTTGCACGACTGGGCGATGGCCTGGGCCAGGGTGATCTCGCCGAGGAACTGCGAGGGATAGCCGTCGAAGTTGCCGATCTCGGTGCCGTCCGTGTTGATGGTTGCCGGGCAGTTCACCGTGGACTCCGGAGTCATCCCGTTGCGTAGCATCGCCAGGGCGGTGACCAGTTTGAAGGTGGACCCGGGCGCGTACTTCCCGGACATCGCCACCGGCCAACTCATCGACTCCGGACCGTCGGCGGCGGCGAGGATGTGCCCATCGGAGGGGCGCACGACGACGAGGCCGGCCGGCACCTCGGAATCGGCGATGGTGTCCTCGGCCAGCTGCTGGACCTGCTGGTCCAGGGTGGTGGTGATCGAGGCGCCGTCAACGGGTTCGCGGGTGAAGGAGACGGGTTCCTGCACCGGTTCGTCCGCCTCGGCCTCCGTCTCATCGTCGGCGTCATGGTCGAGGCTGATGTCTAAGCCGGAGGTGCCCGTGAGCTCCGCGTTGAACGTGGACTGCAGTCCGGAGAGCCCCGTCGGCACGCCGGCCTGCAGCGCGCCGTCAGAGTTCTCGATCTGCTCGGCGGAAGGCTCCCCGAAGGTGCCCAGCACAGACCGGGCGAAGCGCCGCGTGGGGCCGAGCATCTGGGTGTCCTCGATCACCCGGGCCCCGGTGACCTCCCCGATGTCCTCGGCGGGGATGTCGGCGGAACCGTCGGCCCGCAGGGTGATGAACTCGACGAACGCCCGCTGCCCGGCGTTCAGGGTGCGCTGAGTGAAGGTGTCGACGTCGAGATCCAGGGCGGTCGCCAGCGCGGTGGCCGAATCGGTGAGCAGGGTCTCGGCTTCCTCCTGCTGGGCGGCGGTGGGCTCGCCCTCGATCTGCAGAGCGTCCATGATGCGCGCCTTGTCGATGCCGATGCGTTGCACCGGGCGGTTGGTGACGATCGGCTCTCCGTCTGCGTCGAGGATCCTTCCGCGCTGAGAGGCGGTCTCGGTGACGACGACGGAGCCGCCCTCGGCCAGCCCGGGCACCAGCGACTCCGGGGTCAGCCGCGGCTGCCAAGCCTCGGTCTCCTCATTCCACACCAGCGTGGTTTCGGCGGTGTAGGACCACTGGTCGTCCGCAGTGTCGGTCTGTTCCGATGCAGTCTCGTCCGTCTCGGCTGTCTCGTTTGCCTCGGCTGTCTGGTCGGCGCCCTCGCTGGACTCTACGCCGCTCAGGTCCCAGCTCACCGTGTAGGTAGCGGTGGCGGTGGCCGGTGCGTCCTCGTCAGCTGCGCCCTCTGCGCCGTCGGAGCCGTCTGAGTCTTCGGTTTCCTCATCGACGGCGACCGCATCGAGGGTGACCGTCATCGGGTACTGCTCCAGCTGGGACAGCGCCTCCACCAGTGCCTCCGGATCGGACGACTCGGTGGCGAGTGCGTCGGTGTCCACCTCGGCGAGGTCCTCCGAGGTCAATTGACTGACCCAGGCTTCGGCGGCGTTATTCGGCTCTGGCAGTGCCGTGCCGCAGGAGGACAGGGTCAGGGCGAGAACGACGCCGAGGGAGCCGAGTCCGAGGAAGCGCGACGAGAACCGGGACGACCGCGGGGGCTGCGGGGAGCGAGCAGGGTGTGAGGTGAGTGCTGCGGGCATGATTGCATTCTAAAGCGTGGCGGTCCTCAACGGGTTCTGGGACCGTGCTGGACCAGGGCGTCGATGCGCCGTGCCGCCTCATCGGCGCTGGGCGGCTGGTATGTCGGGTCCTGGGCACGACGGCGATTGCGCAGCACTCGCAGCGTCACCCACACCACGATCGCGGCGACCACGAGCCCGAGGATCACGTTGGAGAACACGTCCGCGTAGTCGGAGATCAGGTGGAAATTCTCGCCTAGCAGGTACCCACCGCCGATGAACAGGGTGTTCCAGATCGCCGATCCCAAGGTGGTGAGCAGCAGGAACAGGCCCAGGTGCATGCGCTCCACCCCGGCCGGAATGGAGATCAGCGAGCGGAAGATCGGCACCATTCTGCCGACGAACACGGTCCAGTGGCCGAAGCGCAGGAACCACCGTTCGGTCTTCTCGACGTCGTCGATATCCACCAACGGCAACCAATCTGCGGCACGGTACAGACGACGCCGCCCGAACCAGGCGCCGAGCCCGTAGAGCAGGGCCGCGCCCACCACCGAACCGACGGTGGCCCACAGCACGGCCTCCCACACGGTGAAGGCGCCCGAAGCCGCGGTGAATCCGGCCAGCGCGAGGAACAACTCGGAGGGGATGGGTGGGAAGATGTTCTCGATGAGCACCGCCAGTCCGACACCGATTGGCCCGACAGCCTCCATCACGGCGACGACGGCGTCGCCGAGCCACCCGTAGGACACGTCCGCCTGGTCCGTGGGCGCAACGGCGGTCAGGGGCGTCAGTACGGAGGCGAGTGCCGCGGTCGAGATCATCGGATCATTGTGCCCAATCAACCTGGACCGTGGCTGGAGCCGCCCGAGCAAGTCACAACACTGCTCCCAGCGCTAGAGTGGCGTGCGTGGAGATGTGGATGGTGCTAGCCGCGGTGGCCGCCGGAATGGTGGGAGCGTGCCTGCAGCGCGTCTCCGGGGCGGGCGTGGGACTGGTGGTCACTCCGGTGATGGTGTTGCTCTTCGGTCCCGTGGCCGGGGTGCTGCTCACCAATGCCACGACGATCGTCTCCGCGTTGCTGATCATGATCACCGTCTGGGCCGGCATCGATTGGAAACGGCTGGCGCAGCTGGCGCCGATCGGAGTTCTCGGCGCGCTGGTGGGTGCACTGCTGGTCGCGGCGATGCCCGCGGCCTGGCTGCAGATCGTGGTGGGTGCGGTGGTGCTGTTGGCCCTGGTGATGACGTTCTCGCTGCCGCGGCTACCCGAATGGACCGGCCCGGTTCCCGCGCTCTCCGCCGGGGTCGTCGGCGGATTCCTGAACACGGTGGCCGGAGTGGCGATGCCCGCCATGGTGATCTTCGCCCAGGTGTCCCGGTGGCCGCAGCGGGCCTTCGCCGCCACCATGCAGCCGGTGTTCTTCCTCTTCGGTGTGTTCTCGGTGGCCACCAAGTTGCTGCTCGGCTCGGCCGTGGTCGAGGTGCTGCCGCCCTGGTGGTTCTTCGCCCTGATGGGTCTCGGCGTCGTCGTCGGGATTGTGATCGGGTCGGTTCTCTCCCGCCGGGTGCGCGCCGAACGGGCCCGGATCCTTGCCGTGGTGCTGGCCGGCGTGGGCGCCGCGGTCACCGTAGTGCGGGGGATTCTCGCGCTGTGAACGTGCCGGATTCCGGGCGCGGACGAGCCCGTGCGGGCGGTCAGGGCTGACAGAGGATGGGGGAGTGACTATAGAGTGGTGTGGAAACTGATCCCATCGGAAGGACTCTCATGAGCATCGTCCAGATCCCGCTGCGCCTGACCACGGGCGCGTTCGTGCTGAACTCGGGCCTGAACAAGCGCAAACTGACCGACGAGCAGGCCGAGGGTCTGCGCCAGATGGCCGAGAAGGGTCTGCCCGCCGTCAAGGACATGGACGCGGCCACCTTCCGCCGTTTCCTGACCTTCAGCGAGGTCGGCGTGGGCGCGGCCCTGCTGCTGCCGGTGGTCCCGGGCTGGGTGGCCGGCACCGCCTTGAGCGCCTTCTCCGCGGGCCTGGTCAACATGTACCTGAACACTCCGGAGATGACCGAGGACGACGGCGTTCGTCCTTCGCAGGAGGGCACCTCGGTGGCTAAGGATGTCATCATGCTCGGTGCCGGCGTGGCCGTGACCCTGGATTCCCTGGCGAACCGCAAGGGCAGCAAGCGCAAGGCCGCCGCCAAGCGTGCCCGCAAGATCTCGGACGCCAAGAGCGACAAGGTGGAGGCCATCCAGGAAGCGGCCTCCGATCGTGTCGAGGCCATCAATCAGGCGCGCGAAGAGCAGGTCGAAGCGCTGCGCAAGGCACGCAAGGACCTGAAGGCGCAGCGCAAGGGCAAGTAACACTCGCCCCGCTGCTTCAGCACAGAACTGAACAAACAACGACGCCGGTCCCGTGCAGGGGCCGGCGTCGTTGCGTCGGTGGGTGTGGGCCGAGACCCGACAGGGGGTGTCAGCCCCGGCACAGCACCGCGACGAGGAAATCGGAATCCTCGGTGAAAGGCTGCAGGGTCCAGGTCGAATACTGTGCCTCCACCGTGAAGCCCACCTGCTCGGCGTCGGCGAGGAACTCCGTGAAGGAGTAGCCGCGGCCGGCGCCGTAGCCGACCACGGCGCGGCCGCCGGAAGCGAGTAACTCGTGCAGGGCGCGCAGCGCCGGACGGCGGCCCGCCGAGGCGAGGAATCCGAAGACGTTGCCGGCACTGACTACTAGGTCGAACGGCTCCTCGACGGCGGCGCGGGCCTCCTCGGAGAGCGAGGCCTCGAGGTGTTCCAGGTCGCCGGTGAACCAGGTGGCATCGGGAAAGTCGGTGCGGGCCACCTCGATGAGGTGCGGGTCCAGGTCGACTCCGACCACGCTGTGTCCGGCCGCGGCCAGGTGGCCGCCGGTGCGTCCTGTGCCGCAGCCGGCGTCGAAGATCCGGGACTCGCGCTCGGCCAGGGCGTTGATGAGCCGGGCCTCGCCGTCGACGTCGAGTCCTTCCGCTGCGAGCCGCCGCCACCGCTGGGCGTAGCGCTGGGAATGCTCCGGGTCGGCGGTGACCGCCTGAGTCCACTTGTTCGGTGTGCCTTCTGCACCGCCCGGAAGCACGGCCGCAGGATCGGCGGCGGTCTCGGCTGTGTCCGGCTCCGGGTCCAGCGCCACCGTGGAGAACCCGGTCTCCGGATCCTCCGGCAGGGATTTGATCGGCCGGGCGGGAACACCGACGGCGACCACATCGGCGGGCAGATCCCGGGTGACGACTGCTCCGGCTCCGACCACCGTGTTCGCGCCGATAGTCACACCCGGTCCGACCACCACACCGGCACCGAGCCAGACGTTGTCGCCGATGACGATGGGCTCACCGGACTCCCACTTGGCTCGGCGTGGCCCGGCCTCCACCGGATGGGAGGCGGTGATCAGTTGCACGCGCGGCCCGATCTGCACGTCGGCGCCGATGGTGATGGGCGCGATGTCGAGGGCGATCAGGCCGAAGTTGGCGAAGGTGCGGTCGCCAATGCTGATGTAGCGCCCATAGTCGACGTTGAACGGCGGGCGGATCTCCACCTGCTCGCCGACCGTACCCAGCAGATCCTGTAGCAGCGTGGTGCGGGTGGCACCGTCATCCACGGTGGTGGCGTTGTATTCCTCGGTGAGCCGCTGGGCCCGCGCCGAAGCCGAACCCAGCTCGTCGTCGAGCGCCAGGTACGCCTCACCGGTCTCCATCCGCTGGCGCATCGAGCGCTCGTCGGGGAAGTAGTGGGGTACGGCCGGAACGGTCTGTGCCGGGTCGGTCATGATGCATTGTCCTTTCGGTCGGAAGGATCCTGCGCTGCAGGAAGATCGGGGTGTGATGCGTCGAGGTCTTGCGCCTCGGCGGTCTCCGCGGCGTCGGCGGCCGCGGTGAGCTCGGCGTGACGGGACAGAAACGTCTCGCGCACGTAGGGGGTGCCGGTCGTGAGCCGGTGGCTGCCGGCGTCGAGGGCGAAAATTGATCCGGATTCGGCCAGTCGTGAGGTCTTCACCGTGGTGATCGGCTCGTTGGTCTCCCCGGAGCGGGCGATGATCCGCCCGACCCGGTGCTCCTCGGCGGCCTGGCGGTCCAGGTCCTCGAGCACGCGGGTGTGCACGGTGCGCAGCTGCAGGGTGTCCCAGGCAGGCAGTCCTGCGGCGAGCTGACGGGCGCGCAGCACCTCGGCGTCCCAGGCAGCTCCGGCGATGAGCACCATGGTGGCCACCCACGTCATCACGATGATGACGATGACCCCGTTCAGGGTGGTCAGAACCTGGGAGAACGTGCTCACGGAATCCATCAGCCAGCCGACGGTGCGCAGAGCGAAGAACAGCACCAGCACGGTGAACGCTCCACCGGCGGTCACCAGTCGGTAGCGGGGGAGCTTGACGTTAGGGGTGGAATAGTAGGCGGTGGAGACCGCGATGATGAGCACCGCCAGGATTACCCACCACTTCACGGTGTTCCAGGTGGCCACCGATTCGGTGGTGAAGCCCAGCATGGTGCCGAGGCGCTCCGAGAAATCGCCGCCCACCGTGATCAGTAGCAGCACCGCGATGGTGACCAGCATGACGCCGATGGTCTCCAGTGCCACCCGGGCCCGGAACAGCAGGAGCGGGCGACCTTCGCGGGTGTCATAGAGCCGGTGCATCGCCCGGTGGAAGGCGGCCAGCACATTCGATGCTGAGTACAGGGAACCGAGCAGGCCGGCGACCAAGCCCAATACCCCGCCGCCGGTATTGCCCAGGTCGAGGACGGTGGAGCTGATGGTGTTCGGCTCCATGGCCGGCACCAGCTCGTGGATCAACCCGGCGGCCGCCTCCACGGTCTCTTCCTGGAGCCCGAGTAGGGATACCAACGAGACCACTGAGACCAGTGCGGGCAGCACCGAGAGCATCGCGTAGAAGGTCATCGTGCCCGCGACGTCCCACACCTGCATCTCGATCAGGCGCATCCAGGTGCGGCGCAGCACGTAGATCACCGAGGCTCGGGGTGCGGTGTAAGTGCGCCGGGACAGGCGACGCAGACGCCGTCGTTTCGGTGCAGAACTCATAGCTTCGAGCGTACCGCCGATGCAGGACCGTGCTGGGGAAGCGCGGCGCTGGCTCAACGGTCCCAGCAGGCTCGGTTGAATGGATTTGGCGGAGCAGACTACTGTGAAGGTCATGGCAGATTCCCGCACGCGTGTGCTGACGACGGCTCCCGCTCTCTTGCTCGTGACGGCCGGACTGACGCTGACGGCGTGCACCGTCGAGCCCACCCCGGAGCCGTCGCAGAGCCCCTCAGGCTCCCCGTCGGAGTCGGCGTCCTCGTCGGCGAGTGTGGCACCTGAGGCGAGCGTCGAGGACCTCGCAGGCGTACTGCTGACCACCGGCGATGAGGCGATGCCCGGGGATTTCGAGCTCAGCGTCGAATCGTACGAGAACCAGCCCTTCACCATGTACTTCTCGCTCAGCGAGTTCACCACCACCGGCCAGTGCGAGGACCTGCTCGCGGAGCTCAACGCATTCAGCACCCAGGCGCTGATCGGGGTGACCGGTCATTACGAAACGGCGGAGTCCGAGCCCGAGAGCACCGGTGACGCGAGCGATTCAGAATCCTCAGATGATGCTGCCTCGCCGGTCATCGAGACCATGGTGATCGAGACCGCCGAGGATGTGGACCCGATGTCGGTGTACTCCCGGATTCCAGGAGCCTGCGATTCCGTGGACAGCGACGAGCTGGAGGGATCGACGGCGACCTTCACCCAGTTGGGCGATCTGGACGCGTTCCAGCTCAGCGTCGACGACGGTTCGGGCGAGGTCGAGACCCTGCATACCGGCGGTGCCACGGTGGGCAACCACCACGTCTACGTGGCGGCCACCGGGCTGAGCCAGGAAGAAGCGGAGACGTTGTTCACCGAACAGATCGACCGGCTCGAGGCCGAGTTCGGTGACGAGGAATCATCGAGCCCCTCGCCGACGTCGAGCGCAACCAGCCCGTCGCCCACGAACTCCTGAATTTCTGACTGACACGAAGCGGGGGTGCAGACCAGGATGAACTGGTCCGCACCCCCGCTTTCATGCGGAGACTGCTAGCGGGTCATTCAGTGCTGGCGGCTGCCGGAACGGCGCATCAGCACGAGCCCGAGCAGCAGCAGCGCCAGGGCACCCACCACGCTGACTGCGATCCCGGTTGCGCCGGTCGCTGCGAGCTCGGGACGATCGTCCGCGCCCTGGTCGTTCGTGGTGCTGGCATCGTCGGAGCCGTTCGAGTCTTCCTCGACAGAAACGGTGCTCTGGTCATCGCTCGGTGAGGTCGACGGAGTCTCCGATTCCGTTGGCTCAGTCGGCTCAGTCGGCTCAGTCGGCTCGGTTGGCTCGGTCGGTTCGGTGGGTTCCGAAGGTTCAGTCGGAGGCTCGGTGGGGAGCTGGTCACCGCCGGCTGATCCGGATCCTCGGGAGAGCAGCTCGGCACTGGTAGTGGAGCGGTGGTCCGCGACATGCACCGTGTTGGTGAAGGAATCTCCGACGGCATATGCGTCGGGATTGTCGATCGCGGTGGTGAAGCGCAGCACGTACAAGCGCGAGGCGTCCACACCGCTCAGCTCGACGGACAACTCATTGCCCGATGTTGAAACCTCGTACGTCTCCGGAGCCACGGGGTCGCCATCATTGGTCTGGAATTCGTCCCAGCCCTCCTGCGTGTCCGGCACGGAGGTGATGCGCAGGGAATCCTGCTGGTAGCTCAGCCCCTCCGGGATCTCGTCCACGACGGTGACCGGATCCTGTCCCTCAACCTGAGACCCGGGGATGAAAACGCGCCAGAACACTTCGGTGCGGTTGGACCCGACCCAGCCGTCCTTGGCCACTGTCTCAGGTTTGGGGGATATTCCAGGGGTTCCGATGCCGCCGGGCAGCGGCACCGCGATCGTCTCGCGTTCGGTGGTGAAGACGACAGACTCCGTGGAAGTCTGCTGCCACGCCTGCATGGATGCCTCGGCGGTGGCCCAGATGTTGTCGTGCTCGGCGAGGTAGGCCTCGTTCTCTAGGGTGCAGACCATGGATGCCGGTGTCTCGCCGCTCAACGGCGTTGTCACGCAGGTGCCCAGAGTCGTGTTCTCATCGATGGCGAGCGGAAAGTCGTACACGTCGAGGGTGAACTCGGGAGGCAGATCCAGTCTCAACTCGTCGCCCACCTCCGGGTCGGCGTCGCTGAGATCCCAGCTCGCCGTCATCCCGACGTAGTCGTACTGCGACAGGGGAGACTCGATGGACTCCGTGTCGATGGTGATCTCTGGGGCTGCGGCGTTGGAGACGTCGGCTGCAGCCGGAGCGAGTACGGCGAGGGAAGCGACAACCGAGGTCGCGATTCCGGCGCCGATGACGGTGCGAGGTCGTGGTCTGAAGATGGCCATGAGTTCCCTTCGAGACGGCCTGGTTCGGTATCAGAAGCATCGGCCTCGTCCCACGGGACCACCTCGAAAACGCCGCGACTCGGCGGCCTGAAGGCACCCGTGTCGACACTAGTCGATGCTTTGACAAGATCGTTGTTGAAACGATCCAGTGCACCAGTGTAGAGGAATCGTTGATCCTTTGCGTGTTGAGAAAATATCCCTGTGGATTACTCTCTTCTGTGTTGCTTATGGGGGTTCATTGAGTGGCTCCCTGGCGGGGATTCTGGCGAATTCTCGCATGATCCACCACTGTGGAATAAGTCCTCCACAACCAGGGTTGAGTTAACTAGACTCAAGTATGAGTAACCATTGTTGATGACCGCCCGGGTGACCGGGACGAAAGGAGTGGTGATGGACGCTCAGTTCACCACGAAATCTCAGGAAGCGCTCTCGGCTGCGGCGATGAACGCCTCGACTGCGGGCAATCCGCAGATCGAGCCCGCCCACTTGCTCAAAGCCGTCATGGATCAACGAGGATCCGTGGCCGTGGGCGTGCTCAAGGCGGCCGGGGTGGACCCGGACGTGATCTCAACGGCAGCTTCGTCGGCGATCAAGTCGTTGCCCGCTACCTCGGGTGACTCTGTGGCCCAGGCGAAGCTCTCCCGCAGTGGCCTTCAGGTCGTGCAGGCCGCACAGACGCAGGCTCAGGAGATGGGGGACCAGTACGTCTCTACCGAGCACCTTCTGCTCGGGCTGACCGCCGATGCCGGGCCGGCCGGGCAGGCGCTGCGTGACGCCGGAGCCTCTCTGAAAGCGCTCAAGGCTGCGGTCACCTCCGTGCGCGGTGACACTCGGGTGACCAGCCCGGACCCGGAGGGCACCTTCCAGGCGCTGGAGCAGTATGGCACCGATCTGACCGAGGTGGCACGCTCCGGCAAGCTCGACCCGGTGATCGGCCGTGATGCCGAAATCCGCCGCGTGGTGCAGGTGCTCTCGCGACGCACCAAGAACAACCCGGTGCTCATCGGCGAGCCCGGCGTCGGCAAGACCGCCGTCGTCGAGGGTCTCGCTCAGCGGATGGTGGCGGGGGATGTCCCGGAGTCGCTACGCGGAAAGACCCTGATCTCCCTGGACCTGAGCGCCATGGTGGCCGGGGCGAAGTACCGCGGGGAATTCGAGGAGCGACTCAAGGCCGTGCTGGAGGAGATCAAGCGCTCCGACGGGCAGATCGTCACCTTCATCGACGAGATCCACACCGTGGTCGGCGCCGGCGCCTCCTCGGACGGCTCGATGGATGCCGGGAACATGCTCAAGCCGATGCTGGCCCGCGGCGAGCTGCGGCTTATCGGGGCCACCACTCTGGACGAGTACCGCGAGAACATCGAGAAGGACCCGGCACTGGAGCGTCGCTTCCAGCAGGTCTACGTGGGCGAACCTTCCGTGGACGACACCATCGCCATTCTGCGCGGACTCAAGGAACGCTACGAGGCCCACCACAAGGTCGCCATCACCGATGCTGCGCTGGTCGCGGCGGCGAATCTGTCGAACCGCTACATCTCCGGTCGCCAGCTGCCCGATAAGGCTATTGACCTGGTGGATGAGGCGGCATCGCGGCTACGCATGGAGATCGACTCGGCCCCCGAGGAGATCGACCAGCTGCGCCGCGCCGTCGACCGTCTCACGATGGAGGAACTGGCGCTGGAGAATGAGACCGACGTTGCCTCCGTGGAGCGCCTGGCCGCACTGCGCGAGGAGATGGCCGACCGCAAGGAGGAGCTCGCCGCGCTCAACGCGCAGTGGGAGGACGAGAAGTCCCAGCTCAACCGGGCCGGCGATCTGCGCGCCAAACTCGACGAGTTACGTTCGGTAGCGGAGAAGGCTCAGCGTGACGGCGATCTGGCCGAGGCCTCCCGCATCCTCTACGGGGAGATTCCCACGCTGGAGCAGCAGCTCGCCGCGCAGGAGGAAGCTGAATCCATCGGTCCCAAGACGGCGACGATGGTCTCCGAGGAGGTCTCCGCGCAGGATATCGCCGAGGTGATTTCCGCCTGGACCGGTATTCCGGCCGGTCGGATGCTGACCTCGGAGCAGGAGAAGCTGCTGGGCATGGAGGACGAACTGGGTCAGCGCCTGATCGGTCAGCGCGCCGCCGTGCAGTCGGTCTCCGACGCGGTGCGGCGCTCGCGGGCCGGGATTGCGGATCCGAACCGGCCGATCGGCTCGTTCCTGTTCCTCGGCCCCACCGGTGTGGGCAAGACCGAGCTGGCGAAGTCGCTGGCGGAGTTCCTCTTCGACGACGATCACGCCATGGTGCGCATCGACATGTCCGAGTACGCGGAGAAGCATTCCGTGTCCAGGCTCGTCGGCGCCCCTCCCGGCTACGTCGGCTATGACGAGGGCGGCCAGCTGACCGAGGCCGTGCGCCGTCGTCCCTACTCGGTGATCCTGCTTGACGAGGTGGAGAAGGCCCATCCGGAGGTGTTCGACATCCTGTTGCAGGTGCTCGACGACGGTCGGCTCACCGACGGTCAGGGGCGAACCGTGGACTTCCGCAACGTGATCCTCATCCTCACCTCGAACCTGGGCTCCCAGTTCTTGGTGGAGCCGAACCTCTCACCGGAGGAGAAATCCGCTGCGGTGGACAAGGTGGTGCAGTCAGCCTTCAAGCCGGAGTTCCTCAACCGGCTGGACGACATCATCCACTTCGACGCGCTCGGGGTGGAGGACCTCACCCGGATTGTGGACCTGCAGGTGCAGGTGCTCGCCGATCGGCTCACGGAGCGGCGGCTCAGCCTGGAGGTCACCGACGCCGCGAAGGAATGGCTCGCGCTCACCGGCTACGACCCTGCCTACGGGGCCCGGCCGCTGCGCCGGCTCATCCAGCGCGAGATCGGCGATCAATTGGCCAAAGCGCTGCTGCGAGGGGACATTCAGGACGGAGACACCGTGCGGGTGGACCGCGACAGTGCCAAGGACGCCGACGGTCTCACCGTGACGTCCCAGCGCTGATCGCTGCCGAGCCAAACACAGCAGAGCACAGCACACGGCGGGGCCGACCCAGTTTTGGGTCGGCCCCGCCGTTGTCGGTGGTGCGCCGTTCAGGATGCCAGATGGATCAGCCCGTTGATGAGCAGCCCGGCCACCACGGCGTAGAGGGTGATGGAGATGGCCTGCCACACCAGCACCACGGTCTTCGAGGAGCCGAAGGACACGAGCGCGGGGGCGATGAAGTGGGTCGGGACCACCAGCATTCCGAGCAGGGTGACGCCGGGAACCCCGTAACGGTCGAAGAGCCGCCGTACCTTCGCCTGGCGCGGCGAGAGCTCCTCGGTGCCACTGCCGGTACCGGAGCGGGCCACGATGGCTTCGCGGGTACCGGAAGCGATGAGGGTGATGACGGCGACGATGGCCAGGTTGCCGATGATCGCCATCAGCACTGCCGCCCACACCGGCACCCCAGCCACCGAACCGATGACCACCGCACCGTAGTTCTCCACGAACGGGACCATGGCCACCAGGGAGACGCCGAGGAACTGGATGGCCTCGGGCAGGGAAAGGACGAAATTCTGCAGGCTGTCGATGAAGTTCATGCCCTCTACTCTTCCAAGGTGCGGTAACACCCGGTAGTGCCGTGCTGTCACCGGATCGTATGACATCAGTAGGCTGCGACTGTGACAACTGTCATGGTCCTACACTGGCACCGTGACCACCTCGTACCCGCAACCCGCCCACCGCCCCACCGGCCAGATGCCGGTGAGCGCGGTGCCCGAGGCCGAGCCCGCCCCACCGGCGCCCGGCCGTCGCGGTCGGGGCGTGACCGTGGCCTGGTGGTACACCTTCGCCTCCGTGGTGGTGCTCGCCGCCTCCATGCTGGGCGTGAGTGCCCTGATCCTCGGTGTGCTGGCTCAGATCGCGGGTGCGAGGAGCCCGGCCACCGCGGTGGCAGTGGCGCTCTGCCTGGCCAGCCTTCCGGCCGCGACCTACGCCAGCTGGCTGATGCGCGACGGCTACGGGGCCGGCTGGCCGCGTTGGCCCGTCTCTCTGGGGGTGCTCAGCGTCCCGGCGGTGTGCTGGGTGTTCACGCTGACGCTGCCTGGCGGGGCGTTCTATGGGGCCATGCCGCTGTGGATCCTCATCAGCGTGCTGCTGCCCCTGCTGCGGCTGTGGCAGCGGTTGCCGGTCTTTGTCGCCGGGCTGGTGCTCTCGGTCGGCCATGGCTGGCTGCACGCCGACTCCGCCATGGTGATTGAGGAGGGCCAGCTCATCGCGGTGCTGCTGATGGTGGTGCTGCTGCCGCCCAGCATCGTCTTCTCCGGCTGGTGGTGGCGCGTCGTCGTCGATCTCGATGAGGCGCGCACCGTGAGCAGTCAGCTCGCGGTGGCCCGGGAACGGCTGCGCTTCGCCTCCGATCTCCACGACATCCAGGGCCATCACCTGCAGGTCATCGCGCTGCAGGCCGAGCTCGCCGACCGGATGCTGTCTTCGTCCTCCGCCTCCGCGCAGGGTGCAGCGCAAGAGGCGATCCGGCAGGTGCGTGCCCTGGCCGAGCAGGCCCAGCAGGAGACGCGACAGCTGGTGCGCGACTTGCGCGTGGTGTCCCTGCGGGAAGAGCTGGACAACGCCCGCGACGTGCTCGAGGCCGCGGGCATCGCCACCACCATCGACGTCGAGGCCCGACCCGAGCTCGTCACCGACCAGCACGATCGCCTCATGGGACTGGCCGTACGCGAGGCCACCACCAACATCTTGCGGCATTCCTCGGCGGTCGAGGTCACGCTGCGCTGGAGCGTGACGGACGTCCAGCGCCTGGAGATCACCAACGACGGTGTCGAAACCGACCCAGCCGACTCACGCCAGACCGGCGCCCATCAGGGCACCGGTCTGGCCGGGCTCGATGCCCGCTTCCGCGAGGCCGGCGGTTCGGTGACTCATGAGCGTGAAGGATCCCGTTTCCGACTGACGGCCTCGGTGCCGCGGCCCTGAACGCTCGAGAATTGATCGACCTGAGGACATGAGATGACGAAGGAGCCCGTGATGATCCGAGTGATGATCGCCGACGACGAGACCATGATCCGCACCGCTATGGAGACCCTGCTCGGGCTGGAGGAAGACTTGGAGATCCTGCCCGGCGCGGCCGATGGTCGGGCCGCGGTCGAGGCAGCGGTGCGCTTGGTCCCGGACGTGTGCGTGCTCGATCTGGAGATGCCCGAGCTCGATGGCGTGGATGCCGCCCGAGAGATCGCGGCTTCCGTGGCAACCAAGGTGATCATCTGCACCCGGCATGCCCGGCCCGGGGTGCTGCGGCGCGCACTGGCCGAAAAGGTCGCAGGATTCGTACCGAAATCCACCCCGGCTGAGCGCCTGGCCGGGGTGATCCGCGAGGTGATGGCGGGACGGCGGTACGTGGACCCGGAGATCGCCGCCACCGCGCTCACCGCCTCGCGCTGCCCACTGACCGACCGCGAACTGGATGTGCTGCGCGCCGGACGTCAGGCTAACTCGGTGGCGCAGATCGCCGAGCAACTGAACCTGGCCCCGGGCACGGTGCGCAATTACCTCTCGACGGCGATGCGCCGCCTGGGCGTGAGCACCCGGTCCGAGGCCTCCGAACACGCCTGGGAACAGGGATGGATCTAAGGGGTGTTCTCAGTGCAGAACGATCATGACCGTTCTGGAGCCGAGCGAGCATTGACCTGATCGATATCGAGTCGTCTAATGGTGGCTGCAAGAAAATCCATTAACGACAAAGGTAATCATGAAAATTTTTAAGAAGATCGCCACCGGTCTCGCGGGAGCAGGACTCGTTCTGGGCCTCGGTTTTGCCGGAGCCGCACCCGCCAGCGCGGGGACGTCGATTCCCTGGACCTACAACGCGAAAACCGGCCTGAACTACGCTTTCTTCGCCTCGACGAACAATTTCTGCATCAAGAGCAGCAATTCATCGAAGTCCGTGGTCTTCCATCGCACCAACGGCAAGGCCTTCCAGCGGATCTATGCCAACGCCAATGGGACCCAGAATTGCTACCAGCTCGACAAATTCGGCAAGGTCAAAGAAGGCGACAAGATCACCTTCAAGCTGGAAGGCAACGGCAAGGTCTCCAGCGCGCGCGTGCACATCTGACGTGCCTCTCTCGAGCCTGTCGGCACGCACGTCGTGCGGTTGAGCGCAATCAGCCCTCGTCAGTTTCGGCGTCGCCAGCATCCTCAGAGGCCGCGTCGTCCGCCGCGGGGCTCTCGGCGTCGGCTTCTTCGCTGTCCGCACCCTCCGATTCAGCGTCCTCGCCGGCGGCGGAGCCGGTGTTGTCGACCACCGGGTTCTCCACCAGGGTGCCGGTGAGCTGACCCTCGGTGGTGGCGGCCAGGCAGTCCACCCGACGGTCGCCAGCCTCCCAGGACCCCTCGGAGGGGTTAGAGACCTGAATGACCACGGGCGCGTCGGCGGTGCCGGTGAGCTGGATCGATCCGCAGAACTCCTCGGCTGCCGAGCGCATCTGCTCGGTGCCCGGGTAGGCGTCGGCGTCGGCGAACGTCTGCCGGCCCACCAGCTCCGCCTCGTGGGGCTGATCGCACTCGATCACGGTGGCCGGATCCTCGGTGGAGGAGAAATCGGTGAGGCAGTCACCGGGTTCGAAGTCCTCCGGCGCCAGTCCGGTGGCGATGATGCCGTCGAGCCCGGGGTTCTCATTGCGCTCGGTGGCCGTCGGCGCTTCCTCGGCGGTGTCGTTGTTCAGCATGGAACTGACCCACGGCACCACCACGAGGCCGATGACGACGATCACCACCAGCAGCACCCCAGAGGCCAGCCAGCGGTTGCGGTTCTGACGGCGGCGGCGCACATCGCGGCGCGACCGCTCGCGCTCGTCGCTGGAGAGAACCGAGGTCTGCGGGGCCTCGTCGGTCACCGTGAAGGGATCCTCGGGGGCCGTCTCGGGGGGACCCTCGACGTGCTCGTCGCGTGGCTGCGTCATCGTCGCTCGGCTGTCCTTCTCATCTGTTGCTGATTGTGCATCGTCTGGTGCATCGTCGTCCGCCCTATCGTGCCATGATTCCGGGGTGGGGCGGCACCGCGCACGGGCGGCGAATTCCGCTGTCCGGGGAATCCGCCGTGCCGCGGGCGCGCTACAGCCACAGAACTCAGTGGCCATGCGACGAAGTCCTGATAAACATGTTAACCTAGTGAGCACGAACCAACCTGTAGAAGCACACCTCCGCGCCAGCCGATCGTCAGCGCTGCCGCCGGGGACATGAGACCGCGAAGGGGGTCACGCTCATGGGGCGCGGCCGTCAGAAGGCAAAGGCTACCAAGCAGGCACGGGATATGAAGTACTTCTCCCCGGCCACCGATCTGTCTGCCCTCGAGGCAGAGCTGTCCGGCAAACGCTCGGGCTCTGAGGAAGACAATTATTCTGACCTCGCGGACAAATACGCCGACGTCTACGATGATGAGACCGACGACGATGACGCATCGTCGTATCGGACTCGCTGACATCGAACCGGACCATCCTGCGCACCAGGCCCACCGGGCCGCGTTGCGCTCCATCGACCGGGTCGTCCACGATGATGCTCGCCCTCAGGGCGAGCATCTCGCGCGTCCGGGTGTCCTGAGTGTGCTACGCCAGGCTCCGCTGGTGATCACCGGGGCCGGGGTCTCCACGGACTCGGGTATTCCGGATTATCGTGGCCCGCAGGGATCGTTGCGCCGGCACCGGCCGATGACCTACCAGGAATTCCGTTACGACGCCGAGGCGCGCCAGCGCTACTGGGCCCGCTCCTATGTGGGCTGGCGGCAGATGGTGCAGGCCGCGCCGAATGGCACGCATCACCTGCTGGCCGAGTGGAACGCACGCGGCGCGATCTCCGGGATCGTCACCCAGAACGTGGACGGTCTCCACGCCCAGGCCGCCCGCGAGGTGGCCGCCGCCAGCCAGATCAGCCACGGCCACGACCCGGCCGCCCTGGTCGCCCTGGTCGCCCTGCACGGTGACTTGGACCAGGTGGTGTGCCTGAACTGCGGTGCCACCGAATCCCGGCACCGCCTAGACGCTCGGCTTGCCGAGGTCAACGTCGGCTACCTCGAGGCGGCACTGTCGGAGAATCTCGACGTCAACCCCGACGGTGATGTCAGTCTGCCCGACGAGCTGATCGGCGACTTTCAGATGGTGGCCTGCCTGAACTGCGGCTCCTTCCTGCTCAAGCCCGACGTCGTCTACTTCGGTGAATCCGTTCCGCAGCGCCGACGCCGTCAGGCCCAAGAACTGCTCGATGACGCCGGGGGACTGCTGGTCATCGGCTCCTCGCTGGCCGTGATGAGCGGCTACCGGTTCGTCCTCGATGCCCAGCGCACGGGCAAACCGGTGGCGTTGATCAACGCCGGTCCCACCCGGGCCGACGCCAAGGCCGACTACCGCTGGCGCACCCAAGTTGCCCCGGCAGTCGCCTGGCTGCACGAGCAGCTCGACTCATGACTCCGCTCCGCACCCGCTCCGCCGAGGTGCGCAGTCTGCCCATCTACGAGGCCGGTTCCGTCGAGACCCCCTATGTGATCCGCGGCATGGTCGAAGAGGTCCACCGCGATACCCACTGGGAGCCGCACGCGCATCCGGCCCACGAGCTCGCGTGGAACGTCTGGGGTGCCTCCACCATGCGCATCGGCTCCCGCTCCTGGACCATCACCCCCGGCCACGGGCTCTGGATCCCCGCCGGGGTGGTGCATCAAGCGCACGCACCGGCCGGGACCCGCTACTGCGCCGCGATGTTCGGGCTGCGCGCCAGCGCCGGACTGCCGGAGGAGCCCACCGCCGTGGAGATCACGCCGTTGCTGGCCCTGCTGCTGGCCCGGCTGGGCGAGCCCGAGCTGAGCGAGCGCTCCCGGGACGTCACTGAGTCGATGGTGCTCGACGTGCTCGTCCCCTCGATGACGGAGCTGATGCTCACCGTGCCGCAGTCCACTGTGCTTGAACCAATGGTGGAGCGGATCCTGGGTGATCCCGCCGATCCGCGGGGCCTGCGCGAATGGGCGCAGGAGCTGGGGCTGAGCACCCGCACGATCACCCGGATCCTCACCGAGCAGACCGGGCGGGGCTTCTCCCGCTGGCGGATGACGGTGCGCGCCCAGCATGCGGTGCGCCTGCTCGCCCACGGCCGCGGCATCGAAGATGTCGCCGAGGAGACCGGCTACCGCACCGTAAGCGCCTTCGGTGCGGCCTTCAAGGAGTGCACCGGTCTCACCCCCGGCGAGCTGCGTGCCACCCTGGACGTGTCCGAACAGCGATAGTCAGCCGCAGAACAGCGCGATTGCGCGCCACGGGAGAACTGCCTACCCTAATTTAGGCAATCCTTACACGCCTATTGTGGGATGCCTCATGAATCCCTGCGAAGACTGGAGAGACGAATGCGTTCACTGCGTATTCCCGTGGCTGCACGAACCCCGCTGATCGCTCTGACGGCGGCGGCCGCGCTGGCGCTGACCGCGTGCGGCGGTACCGGGACCGAGACCGACGAGGCGGATGCCAACGGCACGGCCGGTGCCGAGAGCTCAGCCGAGTACCCGCTCACCATCGAGCATGCGCTCGGCACCACCGAGATCCCGGAGGCCCCCGAACGGGTGGCCACGGTGCAGTGGGCCAACCACGAGGTGCCCCTGGCCCTCGGCGTGGTGCCGGTGGGCATGGCCGCCGCCAACTTCGGCGACGACGATGACAACGGCATGCTGCCCTGGGTCGAGGAATCCCTGGAGGAACTCGGCGGCGAGGAACCGGTGCTCTTCGACGAGAACGACGGCATCGACTTCGAGGCCGTGGCCGACACCGACCCGGACGTCATCCTGGCTGCCTACTCCGGGCTGACTCAGGAGGACTACGACACCCTCTCCGAGATCGCCCCCGTGGTGGCCTAT
Organism: Micrococcaceae bacterium; assembly: GCA_052084925.1. Classification (GTDB taxonomy): domain Bacteria; phylum Actinomycetota; class Actinomycetes; order Actinomycetales; family Micrococcaceae; genus CmP2. The sequence continues at coordinate 151,844 of JBQDEV010000005.1, read as the reverse complement.
CCGGTGGGCCCTTGGGCCACCACCTGGAAGGAATCCATCGAGCTGAATGCTGCCGGCATGGGTATGGCCGAGCAGGGCGAAGAGCTCATCGGCGAGCTCGAGGAGCAGATCACCGAGACCGCGGAGGCCAACCCGGAGCTGGAGGGCAAGTCCGCGATGTTCCTCACCCACGTGGACTCCTCCGACCTAAGCGAGGTCAGCTTTTACACCAGCCACGACCCGCGCACCGCATTCTTCAACGACCTGGGCTTGGAGACTCCGGACTCGGTCGCCGAGGCCTCCGAAGGCAGCGAAGAATTCTCGCAGACCGTCAGCGCCGAGCAGGTCGATATGTTTGACGACGTCGACATCATCGTCACCTACGGCAACCAGGAGCTCGTCGACGCCCTGGAGGCCGACCCGGTGCTCTCCCAGATGCCGGCCGTGCAGAACGAGGCAATCGTGTTCCTGGACGGCTCCGGTCCGATGGGCACCGCTGCGAACCCGACTCCACTGTCGATCGCGTGGATCCTCGACGACTACGCGGAGCTGCTCTCCGAGGCCGCTGCCAAAGCTGAATGAGCTGAATGACCGCTCTGACCAGCACACCCAGCACTGACACTGCTCCTGCCACGCCAGCCGCCCGGCGTCCCCGCTCGCGGCTGGCGTGGCTTGTGGTGCTGCTACTCGTGGTGCTCGCCCTGACCGCGGCCTCCATCAGTATCGGCTCGCGCCAGGTCGGATTCGAGGACCTCATCGCGGGCCTGACCGGGCAGGTGGAGAACGTCAGCCAGGGAGCCATCGCCAAGCGGGTGCCGCGCACCGTGCTGGCCCTGCTGGCCGGGGCTGCCCTGGCGGTCTCCGGCACCGTGATGCAGGGGGTGACCCGCAACCCGCTCGCCGACCCCGGCATCCTCGGGGTGAACATGGGGGCCCAGCTCGCGGTGGTGATCGGCATGGCCTGGTTCGGGCTGTTCGCCTTCGCCTCGATGATCTGGGTGGCGATCGTCGGCGCCGCCGTCACCGCGGTGTTCGTCTACGCCATCGGCTCGCTAGGCCGTGGTGGCTCCACCCCCTTGAAGCTCGCGCTGGCCGGGGCGGCCACCTCTGCCGCGCTCACTTCCTTCGTCACCGCCGTCGTGTTGCCGCGCAACGACATCGCCGGCTCGGTGCGCTCCTGGCAGATCGGTGGCGTCGGCGGGGCCACCTACCCGGCGCTGCAGCAGGTGCTGCCCGTGCTGGTGATCGGATTCCTGATCTGCTGGTTCAGCGCCCGCTCCCTGAACTCGCTGGCCCTGGGCGATGATCTCGCGGCCGGGCTGGGGGAGCGGGTGGCCCTGGCCCGCGGCGCGGCCTCCCTCGGTGCAGTGATGCTCTGCGGGGCCGCCACGGCGATCTGCGGACCCATCGGCTTCGTGGGGCTCGTCATCCCGCACGTGTGCCGACTGCTCATCGGCGTCGACCATCGGTGGTTAATCCCGTTCGCGGCCGTGACAGGTGCCGGGCTGCTCACCGCCGCGGACGTGCTGGGGCGCATCGTGGCCCGCCCCTCCGAACTCGACGTCGGCATCATCACTGCTCTTGTCGGTGCCCCGTTCTTCATCTACATCGTCCGCCGACAGAAGGTGCGTGAACTGTGAGCACCGTGACCCTGGCCGCCGTTGCCCACGGACGCACCCGCCGCACCCGCCGTCGCGCCCTCGTGCTGGGCGCCCTGCTCGCGGCACTGGTTCTCGCCGTCTCGTTCTCGTTGATCTACGGCAATACCATCTACAGCCCGGCCGAGGTGCTCGGGGTGATCCTGGGTCACGATGTGCCCGGGGCGAGCTTCACCGTGGGCCGACTGCGGCTGCCGCGCGTGGTGCTTGCTGTTCTCGTGGGCTTCTGCTTCGGCCTGGGCGGGGTGAGCTTCCAGACCATGCTGCGCAACCCCCTGGCCAGCCCCGACATTATCGGCATCAGTTCCGGGGCCTCCGCAGCAGCGGCGTTCGCCATCATCGTGCTCTCCCTCGACGGCGCCGGGGTGTCCCTGTTCGCCGTGGTGGGCGCGTTGGCGGTTTCCGTGGCGATCTACCTGCTTTCCTACCGCTCCGGGGTCTCGGGTACCCGACTCGTTCTGGTCGGCATCGGGGTGGCCGCCATGATGCACTCGGTGACCACCTACCTCATCTCGCGGGCGGCCAACTGGGACCTGCAGGAAGCCATGCGCTGGCTCACCGGGTCCCTCAACGGCTCCACCTGGGCCGCCACCTGGCCCGTGCTGGCCGCCATGGCGATCGGGGTGCCGCTGGTGTTGGGCCAGTCGCGCTCGCTGGCCACCCTACAAATGGGCGACGACGCTGCCTCCGCCCTCGGCGTGCGCACCAGCCTCACCCGGCTCGTCATCATGGTCGCCGCCGTGGGCATCATCGCCTTCGCCACCGCCGCGGCCGGGCCCATCGCGTTCGTCGCCTTCCTCGCCGGGCCCATTGCCGCCCGGTTACTCGGCCCGGGCCAGTCGCTGCTGATCCCGGCCGGACTCACCGGCGCACTGCTCGTCGTCGTCGCCGATCTTGCCGGACAGTACCTCTTCGACACCCGCTTCCCCGTGGGTGTGGTCACCGGGGTGCTGGGCGCGCCCTATCTGATCTACCTCATCATCCGCACCAACCGCACCGGAGGCGCACTGTGACCCTGCCTGCGACCCAGCCCGTTTCCTCCCACCGCGAGCATGACCTGCGCGCCGAGCAGCTGCGCCTGGGCTATGGAGAGCGCACCGTCATCGACGAGCTCGACCTGCAGATCCCCTCCGGCCAGGTCACGGCGATTGTTGGGGCCAACGGCTGCGGCAAATCCACCCTGCTGCGCTCGCTGTCCCGACTGCTGTCCCCGCAATCCGGGCAGGTGCTGCTCGACGGCAAACAGGTGCACCGCTACGGAGCCAAGGAGCTGGCCCGCACCCTCGGGCTACTGCCGCAGTCGCCGGTCACCCCGGAGGGCATCACCGTGGCCGACCTGGTGGGTCGCGGGCGACACCCGCACCAGGGCGTGTTCGCCCGCTGGTCCGAGACCGACGAGCGCGCCGTGGCCGCCGCCTTGGACGCCACCCACACCCAGGAGCTGGTGGACCGCTCCGTGGATGAGCTCTCCGGGGGCCAGCGCCAGCGCGTCTGGATCGCCATGGTGCTGGCCCAGCAGACCGATGTGCTGCTACTGGACGAGCCCACCACCTTCCTCGACGTCGCCCACCAGGTGGAGGTGCTGGACCTGCTCACCGAGCTGAACCAGAACGTGGGCACCACCATCGTGATGGTGCTGCACGACCTCAATATGGCGGCCCGCTACGCCGACCACCTGGTGGCGATCGCCGACGGCACCGTACACTCGGCCGGGACACCCCATGAAGTGCTGACCGCGCAGAGCGTGCGGTCCGTGTTCGGCCTGGACTCGCTCATCATCACCGACCCGGTGTCGAACCAGCCCCTCATGGTGCCCATGGGCCGCCACCACCGCACCGAGAACCCGCCGCATCCACCAACGTCCCAGGAGACCGCGTGACCACGACGAGCAACAGTTACCCCTCCACCCGTGCCTACCGCGTGCAGGTGGCTGCCCGCCAGAGTCTGAGCGAGCACTTCGTCCGCTTCACCTTCACCGGCGACGAGGTCCAGCACTTTGGCACCGATCGGCTCGATCAGCGGATCAAGCTGCTGTTCCCGCTCGCTGACGGCTCCTACACCGACATCGGCATGTTCGCCGAGCCCCGCCCCACCATGATGGAGTGGTACCAGGCCTGGCGGCTGCTCGAGGAAGACCAGCGCAACCCGATGCGCACCTACACGGTGCGACAAGTGCGCCCGGAACTGGCTGAGGTTGACGTCGACGTCGTGCTGCACGGCACCGAGGGGCCCGCTTCCGCCTGGGCCGCGGCGGCACAAGTCGGCGACGAGCTCCTCATCGTCGGCCCCGATTCCCGGGCCGAGACCACCAACGGCGGCATCGACTTCAAACCAGGCGAGGCCACCGATCTGCTCCTGGCCGGCGACGAGACCGCAGCGCCAGCAATCCTCTCCATCCTGAGCCAGCTCTCCGAACGCGAAGCAGCGCAACCTGGCCTGCGGTTTACCGGGCACGCCCTGATCGAAGTGCCGGTCGACGCCGACGCCATGGACGCCGAAGTCACCGTGCCCGCCGGGATGACGCTCACCTGGCTGGGCCGCAACGGTGCTGAGCATGGTGAGAAATTGACTGCCGCAGCGAAGCAAACAGCAGCCGAGTTCTATCGAGACGCGGATGCTGGTGCTGGCGTGGGGTCAGCTCCGTCCGGTCAGGACGCGGAGCTCGTGGAAGACGAGAACATTCTGCTCTGGGAGTCACCCGACGCCGGGTCTGCCCAGCGCTACGCCTGGTTGGCCGGTGAGGCCGGCGTGATTACCGGGTTACGCCGCCACCTGGTGAAGGACCTTGGCGTGGACCGCAAGACCATCGCGTTCATGGGGTACTGGCGTCACGGCCGCGCCGAAGGCGCCTAAGGCCGCACCCGTTCGTGGCGGTGCGGCCTCAGGGTTTCAGCGCTGGTTGTAGAGCCCAACGATCAGCTGTGCTCGTGGCCGCGCTGGGTGGTGCGTGATCGCAGCGCCAGCAGGATGCCGGCGATCAGCAGTACCACGGCAGCGATTACACTGATCACGATGCCGCTGGCTCCGGTGGCAGCCAGGGCGCCGTCGCGGTCCGCTTCATCTCCGACCAGGTCACCAACGGTGGCGTCATCGCTGGCGACGTCCGTGGGAGTGGCACTCGGCGTTCCGGTGGGATTGCCGGTCGGATCGTCTGACGGTGCCGGGGTGGACCCATCGGTCGGAACTGACGTGGGTTCGTCTGTCGGTTCGTTGGTCGGCTCATCCGTCACGGAAGCGAAGGCGCCGTCGAAGTTCAGCACGTAGTCGTGAGAGGGGAACTTCTTCAGCTCCTGCGGCAGATCCTGTGCTTCGGTTCCGGTGCCGTAGATGTCTTCCGTTCCGGCATCCTGCATCACGCGGATGATGGTGCCATCCTCGAGGGAAGGGACCATCGGCAAGGACTCGTAGGAGCCGTTCCAGCCTTCCAGCCCGAGGGGAGTCTGCGACTCCACGGGAGCATCCTCGGGGTTGCCGGTCCATCCGAAGAGCGCGAAGTTGCCCTCGTCGTCAGCGGAGCCGGCTTGGATCAGATAGTTGCCGTCCTCGGTGCTGGCCAGATCACGGATCGCGCGTCCGTCCAGATCCAGCTCGACGTGCTCGCCGATCTCGGGCTCAGCACCGGCGAGAGTTTCTTCCAGGTTGGTGACCTCGACGATGAGTGCCAGGTTCTCCTCGTCATCATCGACAGGAGTCAGCGGGGAACGGAAGCCCAACCACAGCGTGCCCTCGGGCGAAAGCGCGGCGCCCTCGACGTTGAGCGAATCCGGTCCTTCCGCGGAGTAGCCCTCCTGGGTGGCGCGGGAGAACTGGAAAGCATCGGCGCCTTCACCGTGCAGGTTCTCGGCGTCCCAGGCAACCAGGGCATCGCGCACCCCGTGGGTGTGGGCAACGTACTCCAGCTCGGTCTCGGCTCCGGAGCCAATGATGCGGGTCTCGACCACGATGTCGCGGTCGGGGCGCAGGTTCCCGGAGCGAGAGTTACCCATGGACCCGGTCCAGTAGACGGTGTCGCCGTCACGGGCCGAGCCCTCCAGATCCCAGACCTCGCCGGAGAGCAGATCCGGTACTTCATCACCGATCGGGAACTCCTTGACCGGCTCGCCCCCGGTGGGGCCGTACAGGCGGATGACGTTGGAGTCATCGTCGGCCACCAGCATGTGGCCGTTGCCAACATCCTCGGCAGCGGAGGCGTCCGAGGTGCCCACGTGGATCAAGGCACTCGGGTCGGTCGGTGCGTTCGAGACGGCGTAGTCCAGGTAGGACACGGAGCTGCGGCCATCTTCGGTGGTGACGTGCACGGCCAGGTGGGTGCTGCCGGTCGACATTGGATCGGCGCTGATCTCGAAGCGACCGTCCTCGTCGACGGTGATGGTGGCGTCCTCGACGATGTCGGTGTTGCCGGAGGCGACCGTCACTTCAGCGGCAGTCAGATCCGATTCCATCGGGTCCATGATCTGGCCGGTGGCCGTGGGGTTTTCTGCACCGAGCACGGCGGAGAGGGCCGAGCCCTGCCCGCCGATGAGACGGGTGTCGAAGCGGGCGGTGGCCGGCGGGTCGCCGAAGGATACCGGATCGTCTTCGGGCACGTATCCGGCGGCGAAATCCACACCGCGGAAGGCGTAGCCGGGCTCGGCTTGGGCGATCAATTCCTCTTCCGGTACGGTCTCCCCGGTCTCATCAGGGTCGTCGAGCAGGGCGACCAATTCGTTGCCCTGGGAGGAGCCGCGCACCGCGTAGAGCACGACGTCATCGCCAGCCGTACGACCGGTCACGGCCCAGTATTCGCCGGGGAACGCGGCTTCCTCGACCCAGGCGCCTTCGACGAGCTCGTAGCGCACCAGTGCGGCATCGCCGTCGGTGTAGGCCACGTAGAGGTGATCATCGACGCGAGTGAAGTCGTGGGCCACTTCGCGCCCGGCCGGAGCCTCTGCGACGAGGGACATCTCGGAGGCTTCGGTGGGCAAACCCTGGCCGACTGAGGCGATGCCGTTGTAGTCGTCGCGGTCGGAAGACACGTAGAGCTGACCGTCGATGATGCTTGGCACGCGGGTGTTGTTCACCTGGCCGCCACCAACCGTGACGGGAGTGGGCGTGCTCTGACCGTGCTCCACGTACAGCACGCCGCCGCGGGCATCGCCTTCGGTGTCGTTGCCGTGACCGCCGGTCCAGTAGCGGGAGCCGTTATCGGTAACCACGCCGCGGATGTGGCGCTCGTGATAGGCACCTTCCACCGCAGTAGAGGTATCAACCGCACCGTCGGCGTCGACGCGAGCAATGACGCGGGTGAGCTCCTCGGCAGAAGCATCGTTGAGTCCGGTGCCACCTGTCTCCTCAGAAACCCAGCCGGGTTCCGCATCGTAGCCGCCGAGGGTGAGGAAACGAGAATCAGCCGACTGCTGCACGGCACCGGCCTGGTCACGGTCGGCACCCAGGGTGAAAGCATGCTGATCGCCAGAAGCTTCGGTGGGCAGCGGCGTCTGGGAGAGCAGCTCGCCGCCGGCGGCGTAAGTATCGAGGGTGACCGGAACGGCCTGGTTGCCGCTGGCCACCCCGTCGCCGACCACCGAGACGGTGAGCTGGTCCGGATTCTCGACATAGCTGTCGACAGGGGAGCCGTCGGTGGGCTGTTCGGTGGGGGCCGCGGCCGCCGTCAGGGGAGCGGCCAGCAGGGCTGCTCCGACGAGTCCGGCACCCAGGCGCGTGCGTGTGCGCATGAGAAGGTCCTCTTCGGGTAGTGAGAAGGTGAGTGCTTCTCCACCCGATCACGCAGATCTTGCCGGGGATGAACCGCAGGAACGCTCGAGTGAACTCCGGGTGGCCATCGCACGACGGAGGAGTACTTCAGGCCGTAGCATTCGAAGGGATCCGACAGTAGCAGGAAGGAACGATCCGACGTGGACAACCCCAACCAGTGGAGGCCCCTCATCTCCGTTTTCGCCAACGCGGACTCCCGTCGTGTGGCGGCAGAAATCATGCTCGGCGCCTCTCTGGAATCTGCGTTGTCTGATCTTTCGCCGTCGAAGCAACGAAAAGTGACCAAAGCGCTTCTCGACAGCGGCATGGTTGATGCCGAGACGCAGACTTTTGTGCCCGACGTCTTCCGAAAGGTTCTTGAATCCACGCACGTGCCCACACGCCAGGGACGTGAGAGGTTCGTGGAAGGAAAGCGGATCCTGCAGTACCCCGCGAATCTCGAAGAAAGAGGCGAATTACTGGCGTGGGTAGCCGGCGAAGTATTCACTGCCGACGAGATTCTGACAGAGCGGGAGATCAACGACAGACTCCGTCCGTATTCGGAGGACGTCGCCGTGCTGCGCCGCTACCTCGTGGACTACGAATTGGTCGAGAGGCGTTCCGATGGGTCTGAATACGCTCTGACGGGTCGTGGGGCGAAATCAGTGCAGGGGTGAGCCGCTGGCTCGTGGGCGAGGAGCCCGTTAGGATGGTCCCATTGAACGGACTTTAGTGCCTCGTGAGTCGTTGTCTGATCAGGCGCTGGGTCTCTTCAGCGTCGACGAGTTCGACGTCGCCATGGAGGATCTCGTCGACGCGTCGGTTGACTTCCTCATGCCAGGCGTTATCGATCACGGCCTGTTCCGCCGCGACCTCACGATAGGCTGCGTCTCTCGATGTCATGGCTAAAATCTACCGCTTGGGTTTGCTCGGGTATCGGTCACTGCAGAAATCATTGGCCGCTAGGGTAGGGCAATGACGTACTTCGCCCTCAAGACGCAGCGCTTCGTGCTCGATCTGCCTACTGTGTCGGACGTCGACGACATCACCGAGTACTGCTCCGACCTGGTCTTCGAAGCCTTTATGACCACGCCGTGGCCCTATCAGCGCAAGGACGCAGAATGGTTCGTCAATGAGTATGTTCCCGCCGGATGGACGAACGACAGCGAATGGACGTGGGCCATCCGTGAGGAGGAGGCAGCACCGTTGCTCGGTGTCATCGGTGTGGGCCTGGAACAGGGGTCGGTTGGTTTCTGGCTCGGTGCTCCGCATCGCGGTCGCGGCATCATGCCCGAGGCTCTTGACGCCGTCGTCGACGCGGTGTTCACCAGGACGGAACGAGAGAAGGTGATCTGGGAGTGCGTCGTCGGCAACTATGGCTCGATGCGCGTTGCACAGAAAGCAGGATTCCGCTTCACCGGTGAGGGCGTGAGCGAGCTTCCGGCCCGCGATGGGGGTCCCGAGAATGTCTGGATGGCAGAACTGCTCCGTAGCGACGACCGTAAACCCAAGGAGGGCTGGCCAGCCTGACGCGGACGTGGGGTAACACGTCCGCATCAAGATGAATCAGTTCGCGTAGGCGCCCGTCATCAGTACAGCGCCGCCGTCAACGCCCTTGGCGCCCTGGACGAAGTCCACACTGTGGGCGTGACCGTGGTCGGCGGGGATCTCGGAGACGGTACCCAGCTGCCAGGAGTCCACGCCGCGGGCGTCCAGCCAGCGCAGGGTTTCCTCGGCTGCGTCGGCGTCGACAATGGCGATCATGCCGACACCCAGGTTCAGGGTGCGCTCCAGATCGGGCTGCGGAACCTGACCCAGCTCGGCCAGCACGGAGAAGACCGGGGGTAGCGACCAGGTGTCGCGCTCCACGGTGGCCATCAGGCCCTGGGGCAGCACGCGGGCTAGGTTAGCCGCCAGTCCGCCGCCGGTGACGTGGGAGAAGGCGTGCATCGCGGGCTCGCCGGAGGCGGTGGCGACGGCTGGTGCGCTCTCGGTGCGGGCGTTGCCGTTGAGGTGGCGGGTCAGCTCGAGGCAATCGGTGGAGTAGATGCGGGTGGGAACCAGCAGTTCCTCACCCAGGGTGCGCCCGAATTCGGGAACCTGGCGATCCAAAGCCCAGTCGCGTTCGGCGATGATGCGACGCACCAGTGAGTAGCCGTTGGAGTGGATGCCCGAGGAAGCCATGGCGATGACCGCGTCCCCGGCGCGCACTCGCTCCGGGCCCAGCACTTCGGAGGCTTCGACCGCACCGGTGGCGGCACCGGCGACGTCGTATTCGTGCTCGCCCAGCAGGCCCGGGTGCTCGGCGGTCTCCCCGCCGACCAGGGCGGTGCCGGCCAGGCGGCAGCCTTCGGCGATGCCGCGCACGATATCGGCGATGCGCTCCGGGACGACCTTGCCACAGGCGATGTAGTCGGTCATGAACAGCGGCTCGGCGCCGATCACCACGATGTCATCGACGACCATGCCCACCAGGTCCTGGCCGATGGTGTCGTGGATATCCAAGGCCTGGGCGATGGCGACCTTGGTGCCCACACCGTCGGTGGAGGTGGCCAGCAGCGGACGGGTGAACGTCGTCAGCGCGGAGGCGTCCCACATACCGGCGAAACCGCCGAACCCACCGACAACCGACGCAGAATGCGTGGCCTTCACGGCGTCCTTCATGAGCTCGACGGCCTTATCGCCGGCCTCGACGTCCACGCCGGCACCGGCGTAGGTGATGGGGGATGAATCTGGCTGCGTCATGGTGTGCCTCGGTTTCTGCGTCTGCGTCTGCGTCGTCGTGAGGTGTGCTGGGGAGCGGGTCAGGACTCTTGGTCGCCGGCGACGAATTCCAGGTATTCCTCGGTGACGTCGCCGGTCACGTACTCTCCGGTGAAGCAGGACATCTCCAGGCCGTCCCAGTCGGTTCCGGCCATAATGGCCTCGGCCATGTCGTCGATGCCGAGATACACCAGGTGGTCACAGCCCAGGATCTCGCGCACCTCGTCGATGGTGCGGTTGTGAGCCACCAACTCTTCCGGGTTGGGCATGTTGATGCCGTAGACGTGGGGGTAGCGGACCGGGGGAGCGGCGGAGGCGAAGGTCACCTTCTCGGCTCCGGCCTCATAGGCCATCTCCACGATCTGCTTGGAGGTGGTGCCGCGGACGATGGAATCGTCGATGATCAGCACCCTCTTGCCCTCGAACTCGGAGCGCATGGCGTTGAGCTTCTGGCGCACCGACTTCTGGCGAACTTCCTGGCCGGGCATGATGAAGGTGCGGCCGACGTAGCGGTTCTTGTAGAAGCCCTCGCGGTATTCCTTGCCCAGGGTGTGCGCCACCTGCAGGGCGGCGGGCCGGGCGGAGTCTGGGATGGGCATGACCACGTCGAAGTCGTCGGCGGGGACGTGACGGCGCACGGTCTGGGCGAGCTTCTCCCCCATGCGCAGGCGGGCCTCGTAGACAGAGATGCCGTTCATCACTGAGTCCGGGCGGGCCAGGTAGACGTACTCGAAGGCGCAGGGGATGAGTTGGGTGTCGGTGGCGCACTGCTGGGACTGCATGCGACCTGACTCGTCGATGAACACCGCTTCACCAGGGGCGATCTCGCGGACGACCTCGTAGCCGCCAGCCTCCAGGACGAGGGACTCAGAAGCAACCACCCATTCGGCCTCGGGGAGTTCTTCGGGGAGTCCATGGGCCTCGCGGTAGGTGCGGGCAGGCTCGGCGATCTCCTCGGTGACCTGGCGGCGGCCCAGTACCAGCGGGCGGATGCCCAGCGGGTCACGGAAGGCGAGCAGGCCGTGTCCGGCGATCAGGGCGATGACGCCGTAGGCGCCGCGGATGCGCTCGTGGACCTTGGTGACGGCTTCAAAGATCGCGTCGGCGTCCAGGTGGCGGGTGCCTACGTTGTCCTGCAGGGAGGAGGCGAGCACGTTGAGCAACAGTTCCGTGTCAGAGGAGGAGTTGAGATGGCGGAAATCGCGTTCTCGCATCTGCTGGGTCAGCTCGCGGGTATTGGTGAGGTTGCCGTTGTGCACCAGCACGATCCCGTAGGGCGCGTTCACGTAGAACGGCTGGGCCTCGTCGAGGTTGGTGGCGTACCCGCGGGTGGCGTAGCGGACGTGGCCCAGCCCGATGTTGCCGATCAGCTCGCGCATGTCACGGGTGCGGTACGCCTCGCGCACCTGGCCGGACTTCTTGGCCTGGTGCAGGGTACGTCCGTCCGCGGTCGCGATGCCGGTGGAGTCCTGGCCGCGGTGCTGAACCAGGAGCAGTGAGTCGTAAACCTGTTGGTTTACGGGACCGGCCGAGACATGGCCAACGATTCCACACACGTGAGTGGCTCCTTGTGATGCTGTGGGTGCTGAGTGCTGTCGATGCTGCTGAATGATGCTGCGCTGTCGGTGCGTGTCGGACCGCTCGCGCATCGGGTCCGACACCCTATGTTACTGCTCTGCGTCGCGTTCGCGAGACTGGCGTCGCAGCTCGTTGAGGTCGGTGGTGCCGAGCGCGAAATCGGCGTTGTCGTAGTCGGTGGTGGCTTCGGCGTAGACCGTGCTGCTGCGCTTCTTCGAGCGGCGGTCGACCAGCAGCCAGGCCACCGCGCCCAAGGCGAGGCCCGGGACAGCGAGGGTGACCATGAAGAAGCCCAACGCGGACTCCTCGACGAAGTCCGGGTTGGGCTCCTGGAAACTGTTCAGGATCAGAGCGACGATCACGCCCAGCAGGGCGCCGCCGATGAGGAAGACACTGAGGCGCGGAGCACGGCGCAGCACCAGCTGCGTGGGGTCCGCGGGGGCGGTGGACTCTGGCTGACCGGGGTCGTCCGGGGTGTTCGAAGCAGAACGCGACATAGTGTCCCCAGTCTAGCCAGAGTTCACCGGCTCGTCAGACGCGCGTCAGATCGGTTTCTTCTGTGGAGCGGTGCGCTCGACGCGAGGTAGGGCGCGGAGGTGGCCGACGGGCTCGCCGCCGCCGAGGGCGGTGGGGGCGAAGAGGTCGGTGAGGGCGGAGGAGTCCAGCTGCTGAGCCACCGGGGTGGGGTGCTCGGCCAGCAGGGCCAGGGTGATCGGCATCCGGGCGCGGTCGGCGCCGTCGGCGATCTTGACGGCCACGGCGGTGCCGTCGGCCAGGGCGAGGGCTTGAATCCCTTCGAAACCGTCCTTGGCGACGGCGCCATCGAGGGTGCGCATCACGGTGGTGACGTCGCGTCCCTCACCGGCCACCAGCTCGGGGTGGGTACGCATGGCGGCGGCGACCCGCCCCTCCGGAGTGTCGGGTGCGGCGGTGGCCAGACGAGCGAAGCCCCGGGCCAGGGCGGGCAGGGTGAGGGCGTGCACGGGGGTGCCGCAGCCGTCCACGCTGATGCCGGCCGGGGTCTCACCGGTGAGGTCGATGACCGTCTCGGTGAGTAGGTCCAGTAGCGGGTGGCCAGCGCGCAGGTAACCTTCGACGGACCAGCCGCGCAGCCGGCACAGAGCGACCAGGGCACTGTGCTTGCCCGAGCAGTTCTGCGCCAGCTGGGTGGGACCGTGGCCGGCGGCCAGCCAGGCGGCACGCTCGGCCACCCCGTAGGGCAGGTCGGTGGAGTTGGCGAGGTCGGTGAGGTTCAGACCGGCATCGATGAGCGTGGAGAGCGCGACGCGCTGGTGCTCGTCGGAGCCGGAGTGGCTGGCCGCGGCCAGGGCGAGCTGGGGGTCGGTGAGCTCCAGGCCGGCCCGCAGCATCCCGACCGCGAACAGCGGCTTCAGGGCCGAGCGCGGGTAGAACGGGGCGGCCGCGTCGCCGTAGACGGTGGTGGAATCCCCGGAAAGAACGACCGCGGAACCGTAGTGGAGAGATTCCACCCGGTCGCCGCGGGTCTGGGCGGCGAGGGGCACGTGGTGGGGAAGTACGGTCACGAGGTGCTCCTGACGGTGAACAGCGGGAGCCGTTCGCTGAGATCTGCACGGAGCCCTGAGGCGGCGACGGCACCCGAGGCGCGGGCCTCCTCCCAGGTCAGGGTGCCCAGACAGAGCGCCATCCAGGTGAGTGGATCGGTTTCAATCACGTTCGGCGGGGTGCCGCGGGTGTGATCCGGGCCGTGGATGCACTGGGTAACGCCGAAGGGCGGCACCCGGACCTCCACCGAGCGCCCGGGAGACAATGCGGCGAGCTCCTCCAGAGTGAAGCGGATCGCGGTGCCGCGCACGGACCGAGACAGGGCGGTGGGGTCCTCGGCGTCGCACCAGGCCTGCACCGCGGCGCGTCCCTCGGTCGGATCGATGCGGCGTCGGGCCATCAGTCGAGCACCTCGAGCACATCGTGGCCCAACCGAATGCGGCCCACGGGTTTCCCGCCGCCGAGCACCTGCGGCACCACGGTCTCCAGCACCGGGGTCAGCTCCGACAGTGGCAGGGCATCCGGGGCGAATTGGGAGAGCAGTACCAGCCCCACCAGGGCGCCGGCCCGGTGGGAGCCGTCCTGGGCCTTGACTGCGACCGTGGTGCCATCGGGGGCGGCGAGGACGCGCACCCCTTCGGCGCCCAGTTTGGAGATCACCCCGAGATCGCGGAGGATCAGGGTGTCGGAGCTGGTGGGACCGTGCACCGCCCAGGGGTGCTCGAGCATGGCGGTGGCCACCTGGGCAGCGGGCAGCTCGGCGGTGCGCCGGTGCGGCGCGGACGCCACCTTACCGATGCCGCGCGCCAGCCCGGTGAGCGACAGCACCGGGGCCGGGGCGCCGCAGCCGTCCACGCCGTGGTGGGTGATCGTCTCGTCGCAGTACTGCTCGATCACCGAGAACACCTCGCGCTGCACCGGGTGCGCAGGATCGAGGTAGGACTCGGTGGGGTGTCCGGCGGCATGTGCAGCCGAGAGGAACCCGGAGTGCTTGCCCGAGCAGTTGAACGCCAGGGGAGTCTTGGTGAGCCGCACCGGCGCACTGACCGCAGCGAGCCGGGCTACCTCGGCCGCATCGGCGGGATACGCAGCAGGGCACTGCAGGTCTTCGGCATCGAGTCCGGCCTCGTGCAGGATCTGCTGGGCCAAGTGCTGGTGCTGCTCCGTGCCGCGGTGCGAACCGCAGGACAGTGCCAGCTGCTCATCGCGCAGTGGGGCCCCAAGCCGCAGGGAGGCGATGGCCTGCAGCGGCTTCAAGGACGAGCGCGGATAGGTGAGCGCCTCCGGCTCGCCCACGGCACAGCGCACCTCACCGTCGGGCCCCACCACCACCGCGGAGCCGTACGAGGAGGACTCGACGACGTCGTTGCGCACCACCGTGATCAGCTGGGCGTTCATCGCGAACCTCCACCGGAATTTCTGCCCCGGCCCGAGCGCCGACGGCGCAGCAGCACGGTGACGATGGTGCCGGCGATCAGGCCCACCGTGAGCGAGATGGTTGCTTGCGGGACATCGCCCCGGCCGAATCCGGCCATCCGGAAGCCGTACCAGACGATGAGCGTGCAGGTGAAGGAGACGATCACCCACATGTAGGTGACCTGCAGCCACCCGGGGATCAGCGGCGACGACGACGGCGAACGCCCGTACTGATGCCCGAAGGGATGATCGTCGCGGGAGCGGTCGGATTCACGCATACCGCCAGAGTACTGCACAGCCAGTAGGCTGGACCCCGTGAAGATTCTTGTGCTCGGCGCCGGCGGCCGCGAACACGCCATTACTCGTGCCCTCATGAACGACCCCGCGGTGGAGGAGATCCATGCCGCCCCGGGCAACGCCGGGATCGGGGGTGATGTCCCCGTGCATGCCGTATCCGAAACCGACCCGGAGGCGGTCGTGCAGCTGGCCCGTCAGCTTCAGGTCGACCTGGTGATCGTTGGCCCCGAGGCTCCGCTCGCCGCCGGAGTCACCGACGCCCTGCGTGCGCAGGGGATTGCCACCTTTGGGCCCTCCCGTGCCGCGGCTCGGCTGGAGTCCTCCAAGGCCTTCGCCAAGGAGATCATGCGCGACGCCGGGGTGCCCACCGCTGATGCCCGCGTCGCACGCACCGCTGAGGACGCCGCCGCGGCGCTGGATGAGTTCGGCGCCCCCTACGTGGTCAAGGACGATGGCCTGGCCGCGGGCAAGGGCGTGGTGGTCACCGAGGATCGTGCGGAGGCACTGGCCCACGCCCAGGGCTGCTTCGACGCCGGCTCGCAGGTGGTCATCGAGGAGTTTCTCGACGGCCCGGAGGTCTCGCTGTTCGTCATCGCCGACGGCACCGACGCGGTGGCCCTGCAGCCGGCCCAGGACTTCAAGCGCATCTTCGACGGCGACGTCGGTCCGAACACCGGCGGCATGGGGGCTTACACCCCGCTGGACTGGCTGCCGGAGGGCTTCGTCGACGAGGTGCTGGACACCGTCGCCACCCCGGTACTGGAGCAGATGACCCAGCGCGGCACCCCCTTCAACGGGGTGCTCTACTGCGGGCTGGCCGTGACCGCACGGGGGATCCGCGTGATCGAATTCAACACCCGCTTCGGTGACCCGGAAACCCAAGCGGTGCTGGCGCAGCTGCGCTCGCCGTTGGGTCAGCTGCTGCACGCTGCCGCCACCTCCGGACTCGGTGAATATCCGGCCCTGGAGTGGGAGCCCGGCTACGCGGTCGACGTGGTGGTCGCCGCCGCCGGCTACCCGGGCACACCCCGCAAGGGTGATGAGATCTCCGGCTTGGACGAAGTCCAGACCCCGGTGCTGCACGCCGGCACCGTGCTGGGCGAACATGGTCGCTACCTCTCTGCTGGCGGCCGGTTGCTCGCCGTCGTCGGTCAGGGCGAGACCCTCGCCGAGGCGCGCGAGCGGGCCTATGCGGGAGTCTCCACCCTGCACCTGGACGGGGCGCAGTGGCGCACCGACATCGGGCTGAAAGCAGAGCTCGGCGAGATCCGGGTGCCCGGTATCGGCGAGAACGGGCAGAACGGGGAGAACCAGTGACGATCGAGATTTCCGGCTGGCGCCACATCTATTCCGGCAAGGTCCGCGACCTCTACGAGCCCGCCGATTCCGAGCCCGGGGACTCCACCACCGTGATGGTGGTGGCCTCCGACCGGATTTCTGCTTTCGACTACGCCCTGGAGCCCGCGATCCCCGACAAGGGGGCGGTGCTCACCCAGCTCTCGCTGTGGTGGTTCGAGCAGCTGGCACAGCCGGACGCCGAGAACCCGGACGAGGAGCACATCCCGAACCACGTGGTATCCCTGGACGTGCCCGAGCAGGTGCGCGGCCGGGCGATGATCGTGCGCCGGCTGCAGATGTACCCGGTGGAGTGCATCGCGCGCGGCTACCTCACCGGCTCCGGGCTGGCCGAGTACCGTGAGCACGGCACCGTCACCGGGATCGAACTGCCCGCCGGGCTGACCGACGGCTCGCGCCTGGAAACCCCGATCTTCACCCCCTCAGCCAAGGCGGAGGTCGGCGAGCACGACGAGAACATCACCTTCGAGCAGATGGTTCAGCGCATCGGCCAGATCCCCGCGGAGCGACTGCGCCGGATGACCCTGCAGATCTACACCCGGGCCGAGCGGCTGGCGCGGGCGGCCGGCATCATCCTCGCCGACACCAAGGTCGAGTTCGGGGTCGACGTCGTCACCGGGCTGATCACCCTGGGCGATGAGGTACTCACCCCCGATTCCTCCCGGTTCTGGGACGCCGCCGACTACGAGCCCGGCCGGGCTCAGGCCTCCTTCGACAAGCAGTTCGTCCGCGACTGGCTGGCCGGCACCGACTGGGACCGGACCTCCGCCCCGCCGCAGCTGCCGGCGGACATCGTGGAGAAAACCCGGGCCCGCTATGTGGAGGCCTACGAGCGGCTCACCGGTCGCGATTTTGCTTGTGGATAACCTGCAACGTTAACGCAACGTTGCGCCGAGTACCGTCGTGACATTCCAACAGGAGGTCACCGATGACGGCACCCGTACTGGGCACCCTCTCCACCATGGGAGACGCACAGCTCACCACCACCCGCATGCTCGCTCACGCTGCCCGCAGCTTCGGCGATCAGGACGTCGTGCACCGCACCCTCGACGGTCAGTGGCACACCACTAACTACGCTGACACCTGGCAGCGGGTGCGGCGTGTGGCGGCCGGACTGAGCGAGCTCGGCGTTGGCCCCGGCGTCCACGTGGGGCTGCTGCTGTGGAACGATCTGCGCCACTTCGAGTCCTACTTCGCGGTGCCGGCCCTGGGCGCGACCATGGTGCAACTGAACCTGCGCCTGTCACCCACGGATCTGACCTACGTCGTCCAGCACAGCGGGGTCAGCCACATCATCGTCGACGAGAGCCTGCGCTCGGTGATGGAGGACATCGCCGATCGGGTGGAGGTCACCTGGATTATCGCCAGCGACGACGTCGCCGACGCCCGTGACGGCGAACTGCACTACGAGGCGCTGCTGGGCACCGACGAGCAGGTTGAGGCGCTTCAGTTGCCCGATGTCGACGAGCGCACCGCCTCCGGTGCCTGTTTTACGACCGGCACCACCGGCCGACCCAAGGGCGTGTTCTTCTCGCACCGCTCCACCTGGCTGCACGCCACCGGCGTGGCGATGAACGTCGGGATCACCGTGCAGGACACGATCATGTTCCTCACGCCCATGTTCCACGTGCAGTGCTGGGGCCTGCCGTACACCGCCGTGCTGGTGGGGGCACGCAGCGTGCTGCCGGGTCGGTTCGCCGCCACCGAGATGGAGATGCTCACCTCGGCGATGGAGGACCACGGGGTCACCGTGGCCCCGGCCGCGCCGGCGATCCTGATGCCGATGCTGCAGCACCTGGAATCGGTGGCGGAGTCCGGGGAGGCCCCCGATTTCTCGCGCATGCGGCTGATCTGTGGGGCTTCCGAACCGCCGTTGTCGATGATGCGCCGCTTCGATGAGCTCACCGGGGCCGAGGTGGTGCACGCCTACGGTGCCACCGAGACCTCCCCGGTGGCC
This sequence comes from Micrococcaceae bacterium, assembly GCA_052084925.1. Classification (GTDB taxonomy): domain Bacteria; phylum Actinomycetota; class Actinomycetes; order Actinomycetales; family Micrococcaceae; genus CmP2. The sequence goes on along the minus strand of JBQDEV010000005.1, from coordinate 133,583 downwards.
TCCACCAACCGGCTGCGCCCGGGACTGGGCCTCAGCGACGACGAGGCCTGGGAGCTGCGCCGTTCGCAGGGCTACGTGGTGCCCGGGGTGGACGTGAAGATCGTCGATCCGGGAGGTCAGCCGCTGCCGCACGACGGGACCTCCGTGGGGGAGATCATGCTGCGCGGTCCCTGGATCACCGCGGAGTACTACAACAATCCGGAGGCCAGCGAAGCGGGTTTTGACGCGGAGGGCTACTGGCGCTCCGGTGATGTCGGAGTCATCGACACCCGCGGCTATCTGAAGGTCACCGACCGGCTCAAGGACGTGATCAAGTCCGGCGGCGAGTGGATCTCCTCCATCGACATGGAGAACCTCATCGTCAGCCTCCCCGGGGTCGCCGAAGCTGCGGTCTTCGGCATCCCCCACCCGAAATGGGAAGAACGGCCGCTGGCGCTCGTCGTCGCTCAGGAGGGGGACTCTGTGAGCGACGACGACGTCCGCGGTGTCTTGCGCGGCGCCTTCGCCGACTGGCAGCTGCCCGACGAAGTGCTGTTCGTGGAGTCCATCGCCCGCACCTCGGTGGGCAAGCTCAACAAGAAGGGCCTGCGGGAGCAGTACCGGGGCCAGTACCAGGGCTGAGCCGCTCGGGCGGACCCGCTCCGCTCAGCCCTGGGACTGCTCCCAGGCCCGGTGCAGTTCGGCGAAGCGGCCCCCGTCAGCGAGCAGCTGGTGGGGGCTGTCGTCTTCCACGATGCGGCCGTCGTCGATCACCAGCACCCGGTCGGCGGTGAGCACGGTGGAGAGCCGGTGGGCGATGATCAGTGCGGTGCGCTCACCCAGCAGCTGCTCCATGCCCGCCTGCACGGCCCGCTCGCTGGGCAGATCCAGGGAAGCGGTGGCTTCGTCGAGGATGAGCACCGCCGGGTCGGCCAAGAACGCGCGGGCGAAGGAGATCAGCTGACGCTGTCCGGCGGAGACGCCGCGAGCGGAGATGTCGGTGTCGTAACCCAGCTCGGAGAGGAACTCGTGGGCGCCCACCGCCCGTGCCGCGGCCTCGATGTCCTCGCGCGTGGCCCCGGGGCGGCCGATCTCAATATTTTCAGCAGCGGAACCGGAGAACAGGAACGCCTCCTGGGTCACCATCACCACGGCGGCGCGCAGCTGGTCGTGGGAGATCTCGCGCAGTTCCACCCCGTCGAGGGTGAGGCTGCCGGAGGTGACGTCGTAGAACCGGGCAATCAGCTTGGCCAGGGTGGATTTCCCGGCCCCGGTCTGACCCACCACCGCCACCGTTTGGCCGGCCGGGATGTCCAGGTCGAAACGCGGCAGCACGGTGCGGTCGGTGTAGCCGAATTCGGCGTCGGTGAAGCACAGGTGCCCGTGGGACTGAACCGGGGTGGGATGCTCCGGGTACTGCACGGTGGGGGTCTCCTCGAGCACCCCGGAGACCTTCTCGAGCGCGGCAGAGGCGGACTGGAACGAGGAGTAGAACATGGCGACCTGCTCCATGGGCTGGAACACTCGCTTGCCGGCCAGCAGCAGAGCCACCAGCACGCCGATCTCGAGGTCCCCGGCCACCACCCGGAAGCCGCCGAACAGCAGCAGGGCCACCACAGTGGCGTTGCCGATGAGCACCATGGTGGGCTGCAGCACCCCGAACAGGCGCAGCGATTCGACTGTGTCGTCGCGGTAGGTCTCAGCGAGCTGGGTGTAGCGGGTGTCGTTGTCGCGGGCGCGCCGGTAGGCCTGCACGGCGCGGATCCCGGTCATGGTCTCCACGAAGTGCACGATGGCCCGGGCGGAGGAGACGCGGGTGGCCCGGTAGACGACCTCGGAGCGTACCTGGTACCAGCGCACCAGCAGCGCGACCGGGATGAACGCTCCGGCCAGCACGAGTCCGGAGGCCGGATCGAGCAGGATGATGGAGGCCGCGGTGAAGCTCATGAAGATCAGCCCCGACACCAGCGCGGCCACCCCCTGATCGAGCAGCTCACGCAGCGAATCCAGGTCGGAGGTCTGTCGGGAGATCACCTTTCCGGAGGTGTAGCGCTCGTGGAACTCCAGGGAGAGCACCTGGGTGTGTTCGAAGACCTGCACCCGCAGCGCCAGCAGCATCGCCTGGGACACCCGGGCGGTCAGCCACAGGTAGACGCCTAACCCCACCCCGGCCACCAGCCCGGTGACGGCGTAGGCGCCGCCGATGCCCAGCGCCACCGGCAGCGCGTCCCCGGTGGCCAGGCCCTCGCGCAGGGCGGGAAGTCCGGCGTCGATGGACCAGGCGATCAGTAGCGGGAAGGCCGCGCGGGCGGCGTTGGCGATCACCACGAGGGCGACGACGACCCACAGCCGCCAGGCCACGGGACGCGCCAGGGTGCCCAGCAGGCGCAGCGAGCGGCGCCGCACATGGCGGCGGTCCTCGCGGCTGAGGTGGAGTTCTTCTTCTCCGGAGGTCCCGATCACAGCAGCTCCCGGTAGATCTCGGAGCGCATCGCGGCCGGTGCGCCCACTTCGACGATACGGCCCTCGTGCAGCACGGCCACCCGGTCGGCCAGGGCCACGGTGGAGCGGCGGTGGGCCACGATCAGCACCGTGGTGTCGGCGAGAACCTCGCGCAGCCGAGCGGTGATGAGCTCCTCGGTGTGCACGTCGACGGCGGAGAGCGGATCGTCGAGCACCAGGATGTCGGGCCGGGCCGCGATCGCGCGGGCCAGGCTGAGCCGCTGTCGCTGGCCGCCGGAGAGGCTCAGTCCCTGCTCGCCGATCTGGGCTTCCACGCCGTCGGGCAGCTCGTAGACGAACTCGGCGTGGGCGGTGTGCAGGGCCGTGTGCAGCATGTCCTCCTCGGCGGCGAGCAGCACGTTGTTGCGCACCGTGTCCGAGAACAGGGTGGGCTCCTCCAGGGCGATGGCCACCCGGGAGCGCAGCGTCTCCAGGCTCATCGCGCGCACGTCCACGCCGTCGACGAGTACTACTCCGCCGGTGACGTCGTAGAGCCGCGGGGCCAGGTGCGCCAGGGTGGATTTCCCGGAGCCGGTGACGCCCACCAGGGCCAGGGTCTCGCCCGGGTGCACGGTCAGGTCCACGGTGAACAGCGGCGCTGCGCCGGTCTCCGCGTCGGCGTACTGGAACTGGGCGCCGCGGAATTCGAGGCTGCCGCTCCGGGGCGGGGTCTGCGGGTGCTCGGGTTCGAGGACGGCGGGCTGCTCCATCACCTCGATGTGCCGATCGATCGCCGTCTTGGCGGAGAGCGCCATGCCCATCAGCTGGCCCACCGATTCCACGGGCCCGGCGAGCACCATGGCGGTGGCGAAGAAGGCGGCCAGGGCGCCGACGGTCAGTTGCCCGTCGGCAGTCAGATACAGCCCGAGGGCGAGTCCGATGCCGAGCACGATCTCGGGCAGGGCCACCACCAGGCCGATGAACTGGGAGAGCACGGCGGCTTTGTGCACTTCGGTGCCGCGCAGGGTGTCGGCCTGGCTGCGGAACCCGTCGAGGGCCTCACCGCTGCGACCGAAGGCCTTGAGCACCCGGATCCCGTGCACGGATTCCTCGACCGTGGTGGCCAAATCGCCAGCCTGGTCCTGGGAGAGGCGCGAGGCGGCCCGGAAGTCGAGGCGGAAGCCGAAGGAGCGCCACATGATGGGTAGCGCGCCGAGTAGATAGATCAGCGCCAGCTGCCAGGAGAGTGAAAACATCAGACCCATGCCGACGAGGATGGTGACGACTGAGACGATGAACATGATGGTGCCGAAGGCGATCCATCGGCGCAGCAGGTTCAGATCGGACACGGCACGGGAGAGCAGCTGCCCGGAGGGCCAGGCGTCGTGGAAGGCCAGAGGCAGCCGCTGCAGGCGCCGGTAGAGGGTGACGCGGGCGCGCGTTTCGACGTCGGCGGCCGGGGGCAGCACGAAGAACCGGCGGGCGTAGATGAGTCCGGCCTCGGCGATCCCCAGTCCGGCCATCACGGCGGCCGCGGTCCACACCTGGGCGGAGCCGGCGTGCACGATGGAGTTCACCAGGTGCTGGATGACCTGGGGGATGACCAGTGCCACCAGGGAGGCGCCGAGGGCTGCGGCCAGTCCGAGTCGCCAGCGCCAGCGCACGCCCTCGAGGTAGGGGCTGAGGCGGGCGACGGCCTGCCAGATGCTGCGTTCGCTGCTCGTGGTGCTGTTCGGGCTGGTGCTCATGGGGCAACAAGATCGACGACGACGGCTTCCGGGCGGCAGGCGATCCGCACGGGAGCGGCGGGGGCGGCCCCGATACCAGCGGAGACGTTGAACGGGGTACCGTGCCAGTGGTGCAGCCCGGAGGCGTAGCGGGTGGGTAAGTCGCAGTTGGTCACCAGCGCACCGTAGAACGGTAGGCAGACCTGGCCGCCGTGCGTGTGCCCGGCGAACATTGCATCGGCTCCGTCGTCACGCATCGCGTCCAGCACGCGCCGGTAGGGGGCGTGGGTGACGCCCAGGCGCAGGGCGGGGGAGTCCGCGTCGAAGCCGGGCCACCGGTCTAGGTCCAGGTGCGGGTCGTCGGTGCCGGCGAAGCCGATCTCGGTGGCACCGATCTGCATCCGGGCCGTGGTGTTGGTGAGGTTCAGCCAGCCGGTGTGTTCAAAGGCGGCGAACAGCGTGCTGCTGGGCAGACGTCGGCGGGCCAATTCTTCGCGTTGTTCGCGCTGTAGTCCGGTGGAGGAGGGGCCCGAGAAGTATTTGAACGGGTTGATCAGCGGTTTCGGCGCGTAGTAGTCGTTGGAGCCGGGCACGAACACCCCGGGGCGGGAGAGCAGTGGTTCCAGGGCGTCCAGCAGTAGCGGGATGGAGGCGGCGGATCCGATGTTGTCCCCGGTGTTGATCACCAGGTCGGGCTGGAGTTGCGCATCGAGTCCGCGCAGCCAGGCCAGCTTGGCCGTGTCGCGGGGCATCAGATGGATGTCGGAGAGGTGCAACACCCGGATCGGCGCTGCCCCGGCCGGGAGCAGGGGCAGGGTTTCCCGCCGCACCGTGAATCGGCGCGTCTCATAGACACCGTAGGCCGCGGTGGCGGCGGCGAGGGTGGCTGCGGTGAGGACGCCGACGGCGAGCGGGTGCCGGATCACCGGGCGCGCGGGCTGCCGGTGCCGGTGTCGGGCAGGTTGTTCGTCTCGTACTTGTCCGCCACCTGGCTCATGTAGTCCACCCACATCGGACCGGCGATGAGCGAGCCCCAGGCGTCGTCGTAGGTGACTCCGCCGATGGTGCGTCCGGTGATGCCCTGGAGGCTCCGGTAGTTCCCGACCCAGGAGGCGGTGGTCAGCTCAGAGGTGTAGCCGATGAACCAACCGGATGACTGGGTGTTGTTGGTACCGGTCTTGCCGGCGATGTCGTAGCTGATCGACCCCTGCGCGATGCGCTCGTCGGCGATCGCCTTGAGCGTGTGGTTGAGCTCGGAGATGTCCTCAGAATTCAGTGCGTTCGAATTGCACTGGGTGGGGGGCACCTCGTAGCTGTTGCCACGCGAATCGGTCACTTCAGTGATGGCCCGGGGCTCGCAGTAGGTTCCGCCGGATCCCAGAGTGGAATAGGCAGACGCCATGGTCATCGGAGCCACTTCGTAGGCGCCGAGAACGAAGGAGGGGTTCTGCGGATCGAGCGGCTCACCATTGCCGGCATTGGTGATTCCGGCAGCGGTGGTCAGATCCGTGATCGCACACAGGTCGGTTTCATGCGCAGCGGCGACGGTCGCGGTGTTGATCGACCAGTAGAGGCCGTAGTCCATGCGCATGCGGTTCTTCATATCGCCGATGGCGTTCATCACCTTCCAACCGCTCTCGCCTTCTTCAGGGTAGTAGCGATCGTTGTTGATGTAACTGTTGCCGTTCTCCCGGCAGTAGGCCGGGAAGGCGGTGCCGTTGGCATAGAAATCGCGGGACGCATCGACCTGGTCGCGCATGGTATTACCGGCGCCCAACCAGGCGAGGGCGACGAAGGGCTTCAGCGTCGAACCGGCCTGGAAACCGTTGCCGCCGCCCCACTGCTGGTCCACGTTGAAATTCAGTGTGGTGTGACCGTTCTCGTCGTCGCCGATGTAGGCGGTGTTCTGAGCCATGGCCCGAATGTTGCCGGTGTTCTGTTCTACGGTCACCAGAGCGGCGCCGATGTCGCTACTCTCGTCGCGCGGCACGGACTGGTTGGCCTGTTCGGCGGCCACCCGCTGCAGGTCCAGGTCCAGAGTGGTCTTGATGGTCAGGCCGCCGCGGTCGAGCAGTCGCTGACGGGCGTCGGCGTCGGGGCCGAAAGCAGGATCGGCGAGAATCTGGCGCTGCACGTAGTCGCAGAAGTAAGCCGAGCCAGCGACCGAGGACACGCAACCGGAGCGCATGGGGGTCTCATCGGTGACGATCTCGGAGGCGACCGCCTCGTCGTATTCCTCGCGGGTGATCTTCTCGTTGTTCAACATCGTGTAGAGCACGGTGTCCCGGCGGGACTGGGCCGCCTCCGGGTTGGTGAGCGGGTTCAGGGCGTTGGGCGACTGCACCATGCCCGCCAGCAGCGCCGACTCCTGGATGTTCAGGTCGGCAGCGTTCTTGTTGAAGAAGTAGCGCGAAGCGGCCTCCACACCGTACACGCGACCGGAGAACAGGACGATGTTGAGGTAGCCCTCGAGGATCTCGTCCTTGGTCATCTCCTTCTCGATGGCGACCGCGAGCTTCATCTCACGCAGCTTGTCCGGCACCGTCTTCTGGCCGGAAACCGTGGTGCGCAGGTCGTTGAGGTTCTGGTAGTTGACCAGCACGTTGTTGACGTACTGCTGGGTCAGCGTCGAGGCGCCCTGCTGGGTGCTGGTGGTCAGGTTATTCACGACGGCGCGGGCCAGGCCCTGACCGTCCACGCCACCATGCTCGTAGAAGCGCTCATCTTCGACGGAGATGATCGCGTCCTGCATGTGTGGGGAGATCTCATCCAGGCTCACCGGGGTGCGGTCTTCGGCATAGAAGTTCGCCAGCACCGTGCCGTCGGCAGCCACAACCTTCGACGGCAGGGAGAGAGGCTCCTCCTGCAACTCAGCCGGCAGGTTGTCCAGCAGCTCGCTGCCGGTGTTCGCGGCAGCACCGCCCACCATGCCCAGCGGCAGCATGAGCCCTGCGGCCAGCGCACCGCACAGGGCCGCGATACCGAAGAACGCCACGACCTTGCCCAGGGTCGTGGCGGTGTCAAAGAAGGGTGAGCGGGATGAAGCCATGGCCACCATTGTACGGTCCGAACCTGGACCCGAGACCCCACCCCGATGATCTGTTGCGAGACCGGCCGTGCCGCTAGGGTGGAGCCATGAGTTCACCACAGAAATGGGAATACGCGACGGTTCCCCTCTTGATCCATGCCACCAAGCAGATCCTCGACCAGTGGGGCGACGAGGGCTACGAGCTCGTCGCCGTCATCCCTGGTCCCGACGGCTCCAACCCCGTGGCCTACATGAAGCGACCGAAGCAGGAGTCATGAGCGAGACGAATCACCCCGAAGAACAGCTGAAGCAGCTCGGTATCGAGCTGCCCGCGGTCGCCGCCCCGGTCGCTGCCTATGTTCCCGCCGTCACCCAGGGCACCCTCGTCTACACCTCCGGGCAACTGCCGTTCGTTGACGGCGCGCTGCCGGCCACCGGCAAGGTGGGCGCGGAGGTGTCTCCCGAGCAGGCGAAGGAGCTTGCCGCGCGCTGCGCGGTGAATGCCCTGGCTGCCGTGAAGTCCGTGATCGGTGATCTCGCCCGGGTGACCCGGGTGGTCAAGGTCGTCGGCTTCGTGTCCTCCGACCCGGCCTTCACTGGCCAGCCGCAGGTCATCAACGGCGCTTCCGAGCTGCTCGGTGAGGTGTTCGGCGAGGCCGGCGTGCATGCGCGTTCGGCCGTCGGCGTCGCCGTGCTGCCCCTGGATTCCCCGGTCGAGGTCGAGATCGTGGTCGAATACGCCTGATTCTCAGACACGAACGAAGCGGGGTCCGCACCAGTGCATCTGGTGCGGACCCCGCTTCGTTGATCTCAGTGTCGTTATATGACGCCGGATTCAGTCTGATTAGCCGGCGCGCTGACGCATGCGCTGCAGATCCAGCACGACGACCGCGCGGTTCTCCAGGCGCAGCCAGCCGCGCTGCACAAACTCGGCCAGCGCCTTGTTCACGGTCTCGCGGGAAGCGCCGACCAGCTGGGCCAGCTCTTCCTGCGTCAGGTCGTGGGCGACCAGCAGCCCATCGGCGGCGGGGCGACCGAAGCGGTCGGCCAGGTCCAGGATGGCCTTGGCCACGCGGCCGGGCACATCCGAGAAGACCAGGTCGGCCAGCGACTCGTTGGTCTTCGACAGGCGGCGGGCCAGAGCGCCCAGCAGCTGCATCGACACCTCGGGGGTGGACTGGATGACCTTGCGCAGATTTTCGTGGCGCAGCCCGGCCAGGCGGGTGGCTGACACGGCGGTGGCCGTGGCGGTGCGCGGTGCGGGGTTGAACAGCGCCATCTCGCCGAAGACCTCGCCGGGGCCGAGAATGGCCAGCAGGTTCTCACGGCCGTCCGACGCGGTGCGTCCCAGCTTGATCTTGCCCGACAGGATGACGTACAGCTGATCGCCGGCATCGCCTTCGTGGAAGGCGGAGGCGCCGCGCGACAGCTCGACCTCGGTGAGTTCCGCGGTCAGCGCTGCGAAAACGTCGTCGTCGAGGTGGGTGAACAACGGCGCGGTGCGCAGAACGTCCAAATCCATGGTGGGGGTCCTCTCAATTCTCGGCCGTGGTGCACACGGCTGGTGACATCCCTAACATACTGTCTTATTTTCGCCCGGGACGTCCACCGCCGAGGCCGTGGGTGCCCGGGTTCACATTGAACACCCAGACTCCGTGTGCGTGGCTCCTCGGGACCGTTCAGGTTGAAACGATAGCCTTTCAAGGTGACTTTGCGCCCGATTCTGCACCGCGGATCGCGCGCAGTGAACAGCGGATGAGCCACATCGGCACGGATCAGAGGAGGAGGGCGGATGGAACTGTTCGGCCTGACCCTGCTCGACCTGGTGATGCTGCTCGCACTCGCCGTGTTCCTCGTGCACGGATACCGCCGCGGACTCTGGATCACGGCCGGGCGCATGGTCGGCTTCATCGCCGGCGGGATCTCCGCGTTCTTCCTGGTGCCGTGGATCATGACCCAGGTGCCCTCGCCCGGGTGGCGGCTGACCGCCGTCTGGGCCTCGGTGCTGCTGCTGGTGACTCTGGGCTGGTTTATCGGCGGCGCCCTGGGACGCGCGGTGCGGCTGCGCGTCAACCAGCCCGCGCTGCGGGCCATCGACAAGGTACTCGGGGCCGGGATCAACACCGCCATCGCCGCCGTGATGATCTCCATGGTCTCCTACTCGCTGGCCCAACTCGGTGTGCCCGCGATGACCACCGCCATCAAGCAGTCCAAGGTGATCAGCGCCGTCAACTCGCTCACCCCGGAGGCCACCCAGGGCTTCTTCACCCAGCTGCGCTCGGAGCTGCTGGACGCGCACATGGTGCCGGAGCTGGCGCTGCCCGTGCAGGCGCCGCCCACCCCGGCCGAGCCCACCACGGCCCCGCCGAATGCGAGCATCGAGCGGGCCTCAGAGTCCACGGTGCGCATCACGGGCACCGCCTACGAGTGCGGCCAGAGCCAGACCGGATCGGGCTTCGCCATCGAATCGAACCGGGTGGTCACCAACGCCCACGTCGTCGCCGGGGTCACCGAGCCACTGGTCGAATCGCGGGACGGCGAGATCTACATCGGCGAGGTGGTTCACTTCGACCCCAGCCGCGACCTGGCGGTGATCGCCATCGACGGCGACGTTGACCACCTCGAGACCGGGGCGCGGCTGGATGAGGACGACGACGCCTACGTGCTGGGCTACCCGGCTGGCGGTCCCTTCCGCATCTCGCCCGCCACGGTGCAGGCGGTCGGCGAGGTCGCTATCAACACGATCTACGGCCAGGACGCGGAGCTGACGGATATCTACCAGCTCAACGCCGACGTAAAGCAGGGCAACTCGGGTGGGCCGCTGGTCGACGAGAAGGGTGATGTCGTCGGTGTCGTGTTCGCCAAGGCGGCCTCGAACATCACGGTGGGATACGCGATCACCGGGGAAGAAGCCGGTGACGTGCTGGACGACGCGGGCTCCTTCACCGGCGCGGTCTCTACCGGCCAGTGCGTGGGGTAGATATACTGCTGAGGCCCGCTGCAGTGGCGAACCTCACATCGGTTCATCGTTGTCGGGCGTTCATCACACCTGAAGCGGTAGGAGCTCACCATGGCCGAACCGACCATCTCATCCTCAGCGCAGATCAGCCCGGCGCGAGCGCAACGCGAGCAGTTCGCGGGGCGTTTCGCCTTCATCATGGCGGCCATCGGCTCCGCCGTGGGCCTGGGCAACATCTGGCGCTTCCCCTACATCGCCTACGAAAACGGCGGCGGCGCATTCATCATCCCCTATCTGGTAGCGCTGCTCTCCGCGGGTATCCCGCTGCTGTTCTTCGACTACGCGATCGGTCACCGATTCCGCGGCTCACCCCCACTGGCCTTCCGGCGACTGCACAAGTCCACCGAGCCGCTGGGCTGGTTCCAGGTGATGATCTGCGTGGTCATCGGTATTTACTATGCGGCGATCATCGGCTGGGCCATCTCCTACACCTGGTTCTCGGTCTCCGAGGCATGGGGCGATGACCCCAATGGCTTCTTCTTCGGACAGTACCTACAGATGCCCGAAGACGTCACCCCGACCCTGCAGATCGTGCCCGGCGTGTTCTGGCCGATGCTGGCCGTCTGGGTGCTGCTGCTGATCATCCTGGGCATCGGCGTGCGCCGCGGCATCGCCATGGCCTCCATCATCGGCATCCCCGTGCTCGTGGTGATGTTCCTGGTGCTGGTGGTCATCGCCCTGACCCTGCCCGGTGCCGCCATCGGTTTGGAGTCGCTGTTCGCCCCGAACTGGGAGGCCCTGCTGCATCCTGGTGTCTGGGTGGCCGCCTACGGTCAGATCTTCTTCTCCCTGTCCGTCGGCTTCGGCATCATGATTACCTACTCCTCGTACCTGAAGCGCCGCACGAACCTCACCGGTTCCGGGCTCGTCATCGGGTTCTCCAACTCCGGCTTCGAGGTGCTGGCCGGTATCGGCGTGTTCTCCGCGCTGGGCTTCATGGCACAGGCCGCCGGGGTGAGCATCACCGACGTGGTGGACGCGGGCATCGGCCTGGCGTTCGTTGCCTTCCCGGCGCTGATCTCCGAGGCACCGGGCGGGCTCGGCCCGCTGATCGGGGTGCTGTTCTTCGGTTCCCTGGTCTTCGCCGGATTTACCTCGCTGGTGTCGATCCTCGAGGTCGTCATCTCCGCGGTGAAGGACAAGACCGGACTCTCGCGCTGGACCGTGGTGCTCACCGTGGGCACCGCCTGCGCGATCGCCTCGCTGCTGCTGCTGGGCACCACCACCGGCCTGCCGATGCTCGACACCACCGACGCCTTCACGAACAACGTGGGCATCGTGGGTGCGGCCCTGGTCGCCGTCGTCGTGGTCTCCTGGTTGGTGCGCCGACTGGGCGAACTGGTCGATCACCTCAACGCCGTTTCCTCGTTCCGCTTGGGAACGGTGTACAAGGTGCTGATCTCCGTGGTCATGCCCGTGGTGCTGGGCTACATGGTGATCGCCTACCTCGTGGAACGCGTCCAAGAGGGCTACGGGGACTACCCCGCCTGGTACGTGAACACCTTCGGCTGGGGCATGATGGGCCTGCTCATCGTGGTGTCGATCGGTCTGACCTTCGTGCCGTGGGCCCGCGGGTCCGCCCTGAACCGCGAGGTCAACCCGAACCTGACCGATGACGAGAACGCTGAAACCGATCCCGAATCCGAGCTGGAAGGAGCACAGCGATGAGCGCTATCTCCATCGTGATGATGTCCATCATGCTGCTGACTATATGGGGCGGCATGGTGGTCTCCATGGTCCACCTGATCCGCAACCCGGACGAAACCTCGGGCACCGACGCTGAGCGTCGCGCCCAGGTAGCCCGGTCCGCGGAATAACGGCGGTCGAACAACACCACACTCGAGAACACGAAAAGGGTGGGTACCTCCGTGAAGGAGGCACCCACCCTTTTCGTGTCCGCGGTGAGCCGGAATTTAGTCCTGGCGCAGCGACTCGGCGATCTGCTGCATGATCGTGGGATCCGACAAGGTCGAGGCGTCGCCCGGATCGCGGCCCTCGGCCACATCCTTGAGCAGGCGGCGCATGATCTTCCCGGAGCGGGTCTTCGGCAGCTCGGGCACCACCAGCACGTGCTTCGGCTTGGCGATCGGACCGATCTCGGAGGCCACGTGGGCGCGCAGCAGCTGATCGGCCTCGGCCGCATCGGTGCCGGACTGAGACTCGGTGAGGATCACGAACGCGACCACCGCCTCACCGGTGGTGGCATCCTTCGCGCCCACCACCGCGGCCTCGGCCACGATCTCGTGAGAGACCAACGCCGACTCGATCTCCGTGGTGGAGAGCCGGTGCCCGGACACGTTCATCACATCGTCAACGCGGCCCAGCAGCCAGACGTCGCCGTCCTCGTCGCGACGTGCGCCGTCACCGGCGAAGTACATGCCCTCGAACCGGGACCAATAGGTCTCCTTGAATCGCTCCGGGTTGCCCCAGATGCCGCGCAGCATCGCCGGCCACGGGTCGCGGACCACCAGGAACCCGCCGGAGGTGGAGTCTAGGGGCTGCCCCATCTCGTCGACGACGTCCACGGTGATCCCGGGCACCGGACGCTGTGCCGAACCGGGTTTGGTGTCCACCACGCCGGGCAGCGGGGTGAGCATGTGCGCCCCGGTCTCGGTCTGCCACCAGGTGTCGACGATCGGCGCGGGATGCTCCTTGCGTGGGCCCGGAGTGACCGTGCCGTCGTCGTTCTTGGTACCGGCACCGTTGTTGGCGCCGATGACATCGCGGTACCACATCCACGCCTCGGGGTTGATGGCCTCGCCCACGGTGCCCAGCACGCGCAGGGACGACAGATCGAAGGCGTCGGGCACCTCGCGGCCCCACTTCATGCAGGTGCGGATCGCGGTGGGCGCGGTGTAGATCTGGGTGACCTTGTACTTCTCGATGATCTCCCACCAGCGGCCCTTGTGAGGGGTGTCCGGGGTGCCCTCGTAGATCACCTGGGTGGCGCCGTTGACCAGCGGGGCGTAGGTGACGTAGGAGTGCCCGGTGACCCAGCCGACATCGGCGGTGCACCAATAGACGTCGGTCTCTGGCTTCAGATCGAAGGTGTCGTGGTGGGTGACCGCGCCCTGCACCAGGTAGCCGCCGGTGGTGTGCAGGATGCCCTTGGGTTTGCCGGTGGTGCCGGAGGTGTAGAGGATGAACAGCGGGTGCTCGGAGTCGTGCCAGACCAGCTCGTGCTCGTCGGAGGCGGAGCCGACCACGTCATGCCACCACAGGTCGCGCTCCGGGGTCATATCGATGTCCTCGCCGTTGCGCTGCACGACGACGACGTGGTTGACCGAGGAGGCCTCCGTGTCGTCGGAGGCGGCCTTCGGGGAGAGCGCCTCGTCCACGGCGGGCTTGAGCAGCGAAGGCTTGCCGCGGCGGTAGGAGCCGTCGGCGGTGACGACCAGCTTGGCCTCGGCGTCGTCAATGCGTGAGCGCAGCGCCTCGGCCGAGAAGCCGCCAAAGACCACGGAGTGCACCGCACCGATACGGGCGCAAGCGAGCATGGTGACGACCGCCTCGACGATCATCGGCAGGTAGATGGCGACGCGGTCGCCCTTGGTGACGCCCAGGGACTCGAAGGCGTTGGCCGCGCGGCGCACCTCTGCGGCCAACTCGGCATAAGTCCAGGTGCGGGTGTCGCCGGGCTCGCCCTCGAAGTGGATGGCGACCCGGTCACCCAGTCCGGCCTCCACGTGGCGGTCCAGCGCGTTGTAGGCGGCGTTGGTGGTGCCGCCGACGAACCACTGCGCGAACGGTGGGTTCGACCAGTCCAGGGTCTGGGTGAAGTCCTGCTCCCAGTGCAGGGCCTCGCGGGCGCGGCGGGCCCAGTATTCAAGACGGTCCTGCTGGGCCTCGTCGTACAGCTCGGCCCCGGCCACCGTCTGGGAGGCGAACTCCTCCGAGGGCGGGAAGGTGCGAGTTTCGTGCATCAGATTGTCCATCTGAACTCCTTCGTGCATCGCGGTGCGTGATCACAATGTAACCGGGGTCACATCTCTGCCGTTTTTCACTTTAGTCCTCCGTCCCGCGCCCGCGGCAACGAACGGGTCACACTCGTCGGATGGACGGTAGGAATGATGCGGCAGGCGGTGCTCGCTGGGCTGATCTGATGCCGAACGTCGCCCGAGGTACCGGTGCAACGCGGGCGCAACCCGAATGCAACAATGGTGGTGGTGTTCTGGACGCGGAGGAGAGGGCAATGATGGACGAGACCAGCGGCGGAGGCCGTGACACGGTGACGACGCCGGTGCTGTCGCGGCGCAGCTGGAGCGTTCTGGCCGCTTCCACGCTGGTGCTGATCGGCGGGGTGTGGCCCTTGACGGCCTACGTCGTCGCCGTGGAGCGTTTCGCCGTCAGTTTTGTGGGACTGGCTGTGTGGCGCCAGCACTGGGTGATGATGCTGCTGCTGGGCATCCTGGCACCGCTGGTGGTGATGGTCGTGACCGTGGTGCGCGAGAAGCTGCCCTCGGGCCGGCAGCGGCGGGTGGGGAGCCTGAACCTGATGCAGCTGGCCCGAGTGCTCAGCTGGATGAGCTGCGGCTGGTTCGCGGTGTTGCTGCTCACCGGCTCCGGTCCGATGTTCGGGGTGCCCACGGCAGTGCTGCTGATCGGCTTGGCCGGCTCCGTGGCGCTCGTGGTGGTGCTGACCATCTCTGGACATCGGGTACAGCAACTGCAGACGCGTTTCGAGGAACGTCAGCGCCCGCCACAACAGCCGGTGCAGCCCGCCGATCCAGCGCAGTCGCAGCCCGCCCAACGCAACGGTCCCGCCTTCTGGTTCGCGGTGCCCACGCCGCGGCACACCGAGCCCGAGAACAGCTTCCTGCTACACCCCGGCGTGTGGATCCTGGCCCTGGAGGACCGCGGGGATTCCTTCCTCGTGCAGGGCCCCGACGGCGTCACCGGAGTACTGCGCGACCTGCACGGAGTGGAGCGAGCCGGATGACCACCGAGGAAACGACCCTGGCCCGCACGCGCCGGGCCCGCAAAATCTACCGGGTGCTCGGGGAGACCTACCCCTACGCCGAGGCCGAACTGGATTTCACCACCGCCTTCGAACTGCTGGTGGCCACGGTACTCTCCGCCCAGACCACGGATGTGCGCGTGAACGCGGTCACCCCGGCATTGTTCGCCCGTTTTCCGGACGCCGAGGCGATGGCGCACGCAGACGAGCGGGAACTCCAGGAGCTGGTGCGCTCCACCGGGTTCTACAAAAACAAGGCCTCCGCCGTGCTGCGCCTCTCCCGTGCCCTGGTGGAGTCGCACGACGGCGAGGTGCCCGGCCGCCTCGAAGACCTGGTGAAACTGCCCGGGGTCGGACGCAAGACGGCTTTCGTGGTGCTCGGCAACGCCTTCGGTCGTCCCGGGATCACGGTGGACACCCACTTCGGCCGCCTGGCCCGCCGCTTCGGCTGGACCGACGCCCAAGACCCGGAGAAGGTGGAAGCTGAGGTAGCTGAGCTGTTCGCGCCGCGGGATTGGACGGCGCTGTCGAACCGGGTGGTCTTCCACGGCCGCCGGATCTGCCATGCCCGCCGGCCCGCCTGCGGGGTGTGTCCCGTGGCCCGCTGGTGCCCCGCCTTCGGGGATGGGGAGACCGA
Source organism: Micrococcaceae bacterium (assembly GCA_052084925.1). GTDB lineage: Bacteria > Actinomycetota > Actinomycetes > Actinomycetales > Micrococcaceae > CmP2. The sequence continues at coordinate 117,794 of JBQDEV010000005.1, read as the reverse complement.
CCCCGAACGGGCCCGGACGCTGCTGAAGTACGAGCTGGCGCCGGGCCGCGAAGAACTCCACGCTCGGCTGCTGGCCGGCGACCGTCGGGCCCAGCTGCGCGCAGAAGGGTATCCGATGCAACCATGAGCGCTCATCCCAGCCCCGACCACGCCGACCTCGAGGGCGCCCTCGGCGATCTCGCCGCGCTGGTGGGCACCTACGCACCCTGAACACCGGACTGACCGGGGCACGGACCCCGCTCAACGGTCGACTGCCCGAATCGAGCCTGGGCTGGGACTTCAGCCGGTTCCGGGTGCAGGAGCCGCGCGCCTCGGCCGTGCTCATCCTGTTCGGCGCCCTCGACGACGTGCCCTCCCGCTACCAGCGCACCCCGGTGCCCGAGGCCCTCGACGTGCTGCTCACCCAGCGCTCACTCACCCTGCGCAAACATCCCGGCCAGATCTCGTTCCCCGGCGGCGCCCGCGACCCCGAGGACCCCAGCGCCACCGAGTGCGCCCTGCGTGAAGCCGAGGAGGAAACCGGTCTCGACCCCGCCGGCGTGCAGGTGCTGGGCACCCTGCCCGAGGTGCCCCTGTCGGTCTCGAATTTCATGGTCACCCCGGTGGTGGGCTGGTGGGATCGGCCCAGCGAGGTCGCCGTCGTCGATCAAGCCGAGGCCACCCGCGTCTTCCGGGTGCCGGTGGCCGACCTGATCGACCCCGAGCGCCGGGTGAGCGCCCAGCGCCGCTTCGGGTCGGGGCCGACCGGCCACGTCTTCACCTCGCCGGCGTTCATGGTGGGCGGCACCCTGGTCTGGGGATTCACCGCGATCCTGCTCGATCGGATGCTGGACCTGCTGGGCTGGGCGCAGCCCTGGCAGCGCGACCGCCTCGTCGATGTCACCGACTGGAACGCCACCCGGCCGCTCCCCGATATCGATGCGCCGTACACACCTCCACGCACTCCTCCACAGGGCGGCAGCACCGGCGACTGATCCACAGCCGGCGGGAACATCGCCCCGCTGAGTCAAGCCCGGCTCGCACAGTGGAGGCATGACACCTGCACTGCCTGACCTCACCGATCTGCCCGAGCTGCCAGCGATCGCGATCACCGTGCCCTGGCCGGTGCCCCCGCTGCAACCGGTCACCTCCGAGCCGCTGATCACCCTCTGCGCCTGCACGGTCGCGGCCGCCGCCGTGCCCGTGGTCTGCGGGCTCACCTCCCCGGTGCCCGAAAGCGCGGTGGCCACGGTGTCGTTGCGCCCCGACGGTGCCGCTGAGTTTGAGGGCCGCCGGTGGCGGCTGCCCCGCGACGCCGAGGACCTGAGCCACCGGTTGGCGCAACGCGTGGATCCACTGCTTCTCGACGCGGGGGTCGCCAGTCTCACGGGGGGCGGAGTCGACCCCGCGGCGCGCTGTGTGGCCATGGTGCACCTGAGCGGGGACGACCAGTGGCCCGACTTCAGCCGTCACGTCGCCTCAGTGCTGGCCCCGGCGCCGTTCCTGCTGACGGCTCGGCCCGGTCCGGGCATCACCCTTTCCCAGATCAGCGCGGTGCTCGAACGTGGAGAACAGCTCAGCCTGGCCGCACTGCGCCGCTGGGCCGAACGCTGCGGAACGGTCTCGGTGATCCGACTCACCGACGACGCTCCCCTGGAGGTGGAGGACTGCGCTCAACAGCTGGAGCGGGTGGTGCCGGTGCTGGCCGATCAGGGGGTGGCGATCGACTGCGGGGACCACCTGGAGCTGGCCCGCCGTGCCCCGGCCCAGCCCACCCTGTGCGTGGACACGGACTCGGCGCTGGCCATGCTCACCGAGGCCACCCTGCAGGACCCGCTACACCGGGAATTGGCCGAGGCCCGGCGCTCCTGGCGGGTCTTCACCCCGGCGACGGCGCGGGACCGGCTGCTGCCGAAGGCCCCGCGGGCCAGGCTGCGTCGCCGTCGACTCTTCAACGCGATGTTGCTCGAGATGCCGCCGGCGCTGACCCGCGCCCGCTCCGGACGCCGCGCCCGCCAACGCGCGCTGACCGCCCTGAGCCACGAACTGGTGGCGCCGAGATGACCGCTGCTTTCGTCCCGGAAGCCCCGCCCTCGCCTGCCGGAGCGCGCACGGGAAGCGCGAAGAACCGAGAGTCCGCCCGCGACTGGGCCGCACTCCGGGCCGCCTCCACTGTCGGCACCCCAGGGATCGGCAACCACGCGGTGAGCGCCCCGACCCCGCAGATCAGCGCCGAGGCCGTGGCACGCCATGAACCGGTGTTGAGCTACCCGGAGGCCCGACGTCGCATGCAGAGCATCGACGACGCCCTGACCGGGCTGGGGCCGCTGGCAGAGCTGGCGCGCACCGAGGGGGTCACCGACATCATGGTGGACGCCGACGGCACGGTCTGGACCGACGGGGACCAGGGGATGCGGCGTCAGCCCGAACCACTCGACGCCGAGACGGTGCAGGCGCTCGCGGTCCGACTGCTACATCAGGCCGGGCGACGCCTCGACGCCGGTCAGCCCTTCGCCGACGCCCAGGTCGATGGGATCCGGGTGCACGCGGTGCTGCCGCCCATCAGCCTCGCCCCGCAACTGAGTATCCGCCTGCCCTCCCGCGGTGCCTCGCTGGCCACCCTGAGCGAGGCGTGGCCGCACCGGGAATACTGGCTGTCCCTGCTCCGCCACGTGGTCCGCGCCCGGGCGAACCTGCTGATCAGCGGTGCCACCGGCTCGGGAAAGACCACCCTGATGGCGGCACTGCTCGGGCTCGTCGACTCCCAGGAGCGACTGCTGACCGTGGAGGACACCCGGGAGCTGCGCATCGAGCACCCGCACGTGGTCTCCCTGCAGACTCGGGAGCCCAATGCGGAGGGCGGCGGGCGCATCACCCTGGCCGAGCTGATCCGCCAGGCACTGCGCATGCGACCCGACCGGCTCATCGTCGGGGAGTGCCGCGGCGCCGAGATCTCCGAATTTCTGGCCGCCATGAACACCGGACACCGCGGCGCCATCGGCACCCTGCACGCCAACTCGGTGCACGATGTGCCCGCCCGTCTCCACGCGATGGGGGCGCTCGCCGGACTGGACACCACCGCGCTGCGACTCCAGGCCCGGTCTGCGTTGGACGCCGTCGTGCATCTGGGACGCGCCCCGGACGGCCGACGACACCCGGTCGAACTCGGCGTGCTCGAACCCAGTGACGATCCGGAAGCACCGCTGCGCCTGCTCACCGCCGTGCGCGTCGAGGAGCACCGCATCCTCGAAGGCCCCGGATTGCGACTCTTGGAGGCGGCAGGATGACCACGCTGCGAGCTCTCCCCGCCCGGTGGCGTCGGTGGCGCGCCGGACGCACCGGTGCCGACACCGAAGCCTTCATCGGCATGCTCCGCCAGGCCGCCGCCCTGCTGACCGCCGGACGCTCCGTGCACACCGTCTGGCAGGAGATCGCCGCCACGCATGAACCCTGTGCCCGGGCGGAGAGGGATCCCACCACGGACGTCGAGGGATGCTGCCTGCACCACGTGCTACGGGCCCAGCATGCCGCCGTGCTGCGCGGCACACCGCTTTTCGAGCAGGTCATCGGCCCGGGTGAGTCCGAACATTGGGCCCAGCTGGCCGGGTGCCTGCGGCTCTGCTCGGCCACGGGGATGCCCGTGGCGCTGGTGCTCACCCGGCTCGCCGATGCTCTCGACGCGGGGGAAGACGCGCATCAGGCACGCGAGGCTGCGGCCGCCGGTCCTCGATCCACCGCTCAGCTGTTGGGCTGGTTGCCGGCGGCCGGACTAGGCATGTCTGCGATGCTCGGTACCACCGTGTTCGACTTGCTGGTCCACCCGGCTGGCTGGGCACTGCTCGTCGTCGGGGTCGGATTCGCCGTGGCCGGACGCCGTTGGACGACTTCGATGATCCGCTCCACCCAGGAGCAGTGTTGATGGCTACCGTGCACCGCACCTCCGTCGACGCCGCCCTCGCCCTGGACGTGATGGCTGGTCTGTTGCTGGCAGGACAGTCGCTTACCGCCGCGCTCGGACTGCTGGGACGCTACCTGCCAGGCTGCGAGCCGCTGATGCAGGTCTCGGCCCGCCTCGGTTACGGGGTGGATTGGACGCAGTCCTGGGCGTCGGTCGCCGACGACCGGGAACTGGCCTCCCTGCGCGATGAGCTGGAATTCGCCGCCCGCACCCAGGTGGCCAGCGCTGACGTGCTGCACGCCGCGGCCTCTGCGCTGCGCCGGAACCGTCGACGTCGGGCCGAAAAACTCGCCTCGGAGCTGGGTATCCGGCTCGTTCTACCGCTGGGCACCTGCCTGTTGCCCTCTTTTATCTGCCTTGGTGTGATCCCGCTGGTGATCGCCTTGCTGCCCTGAATAGTCCTCGCGTCTGGAGGCGCCTCAGACCCACAACTGAATATCGAGCAGTACCCATCCATCGCATCATCGAACCAAGGAGAACTCTCATGATCACCTCACCCACCACCGGCGTCACTCACGAAACCACCCTCGGAACCGGCCTGGATCTGCTGGCCGAAGACGGGGCTCAAACCGCTGAGTACGGAATTGTCACGTTAGCTGCCGTTGGCTTCGCTGGGGTCCTCACCCTGGTGCTGTCCTCCGGGGCGGTTCAGTCGCTGCTCACCGGACTGGTCGAGAAGGCGCTGTCCTTCTGATCCGCTCGCGTCGCCGGCCGGGCACACCCGGTGAGTGCCCGGCCGGCGACCAGCGCCCCACCCCCAGATGAAGGAGCCCTGCGATGTATCGTCGAATTCGCATCCCGTCACGTCACGGTTCCCCTGGATTCCGCTGCGACGACGCCGGATCCGCCACCGCCGAATACGCGGTGCTGCTGCCTGCTGCGGCGTTGGTGCTGGCCGCGACCCTCAATGTGGCCGTGATCGGCATCCACCAGGTCCGGCTCGAAGAAGCTGCCGCCGCCGCGGCCCGGCAGCTGGCGCGCGGCGAAGATCCGGCCACTATCGCCGCTACCGTGCACACCATGGCCGGGGACGACACCCAGCTCGGCACGTCCACGTCGGGGGAGTGGGCCAGCGTCCAACTCAGCAAGGCCGCTCCTGGTCCGGCATCCTGGCTGCCTGGCTTCCAACTCGAAGCTGAAGGGCATGCGCCCCAGCAGTGGAAGGTGAACCCGTGACGAAAATTCACCGAAACCACGACGCCGGATCCGGCACGGTCACCATGATCGCCACCCTGGCCGTCGCCCTCACCCTGTTGACCGGCACCGCGACCCTGAACCACGCCGCTATCGCTGCGGCGAAATCAGCCGCGGCCGCCGACCTCGCCGCACTGGCCGCCGCCGATGCGGCCCGAGGACTGATGCTGAGCGAGCCGTGCGTGCTCGCCGAGCGCACCGCAACACGTCATGGCGCCCAACTCGTGACCTGCGAGATTGCCGACGGTGGGATCGCCAGGGTGACCACCACGGTGGAAACTCGCCTGCCGATCTGGAACGCCACCGGCGAGGCCCGCGCCGGACCCCCGCCCTCGGGCGCGGCAGTGGTCGACCCTTGACGGATTCCGTCTCCGTGGACAGATACTGAGGCCACCGGGCATCATGCCGTGACCACCTCGATAGGAGATCTGCCATGCCTCAGCCGCGTCACCCCTTTCCCGGACAGACCGTCCTCATCACCGGCGCCGGCAGCGGGATCGGACGGCTCATGGCCGTCGGTGCCGCCACCCGGGGAGCCCGTGTCATCATCTGGGATCTGTCCGCTGAAGCGGGCGAGACCACGGCACAGGCGATTCGAGACCTCGGCGGTGAAGCCCAGGCGCAGTGCGTGGACGTCTCGGACCGAGAGGCCGTGCAGCAGGCAGCCCAGGAAGCTGGTGGCGTGGACATCCTGGTGAACAACGCCGGGGTGGTCAGCGGACGGCGCTTCGCCGAGGCCGATCCGAGCGAGATCGAGCGGACCTTCGCCGTCAACGTGCTCTCCCTGTATTGGGTGACCGGAGCTTTCTTGCCCGGCATGCGCAAGCGCGGCAACGGCGCAGTCATCACCATCGCCAGTGCCGCCAGTCTGGTGGGAGTGGCCCGGCAGACCGACTACTCAGCCAGCAAATTCGCCGCGTTCGGTTTCGCCGAATCCCTGCGGGTGGAGCTGGCCAAGGAGCGCACCGGAGTGGATTCGCTGGTGGTGTGCCCGTATTACATCAGCACCGGGATGTTCGACGGCGTGAAGACACGATTCCCGCGCCTGCTGCCGATCCTGCAACCCGACGACGTCGCCGTGCGGATCCTCGACGCGATCGAAGCCGGTCGGCACCAGCTGATGATGCCCGCCCTGGTGCGCACCCTTCCCCTGCTGCGAGCCCTGCCCACCGGGCTCTTCGACCGCATGATGAACGTGTTCGGCGTGAACGCCACGATGGACGGCTTTACCGGCCGGAAGACTGCAGCCCCGCCAGCACGAACTCCAGCACCGTGACCGCTCCGGCCTTGTCCAGCGGGCTGTTGCGGTTGCCGCATTTGGGGGACTGCACGCACGCCGGGCAGCCCTGATCGCACGGGCAGGATCTCACGGCCTGTGCCGTGGCGCGCAGCCACACCTCGGCCTGGGCGAAGCCGCGCTCCGCAAACCCCGCACCGCCCGGATGCCCGTCGTAGACGAAGACCGAGGGCTGACCGGTATCTGGATGCAGCGCCATCGACACCCCGCCGATGTCCCAGCGGTCGTTCGACGCCACCAGGGGCATCAGCCCGATCATCGCGTGCTCGGCCGCGTGCAGGGAACCTGGCAGCCGGTCCATGGTGAGCCCGGCCGCCACCAGTTGCTCCGAGGGGGCGTGGAACCACACCGCCGTCGTGAACAGGTCCCGGGCGGCCAGCTCCAGGGGTTCCTCCCCGAGGATCTCCCCGGAGACCAGAGCCTTGCGCTGGAACGAGACCACCTGGGTGGTGACCTTCACCGCGCCCGTGGCCCAGGTGAGCTCCCGGGACGGGTCGTCACGGCGATCGCGGGTCTCCAGGATCTCGATCTCGGTGATGTCCCGGGCCTGGGTGAAGTAGTCCGGTTCGGCGCGGGACACCATTACCACGTGCGCGTCCTCGTCCAGGTCCTCCACCAAGAAGGCGCGCCCCTGATGCACGTACACCGCTCCCGGATGCGCCTGGTAGTGGGTCTGCGGGGAGCCCATCGACCCCAGCAGCGCCCCGGATTCGACGTCGACGATGTCCACCGGTCCGCCACCGTCCTCACGCAGCGACACCAGGGCGGCGGCGTGTTCTGGGTGCGTCCAGAACCATCCGGCCGGGCGGCGGCGCAGGTACCCGCCAACCACCAGATCTTCCACTACCGCGCGCACTCGCTCCTCGGGACCGAACCGCGACAGATCCTCGGGCTGCAACGGCAGCTCGGCTGAGGCCGCGCACAGGTGGGCGCCGAGGATGTGCGGGTTCACCGGGTCGATCACGGTGTCCTCCACGGCCAGGTCGAACACCGCGTCGGGGTGGTGCACCAGGTAGGTGTCGAGCGGGTCGTCGCTGGCCACATAGACCGCCCAGGATTCCTGACCGGCGCGACCGGCGCGACCCAGCTGCTGGAAGAACGAAGCACGGGTGCCCGGCCATCCGGCAACCACGACGGCGTCGAGCCCGGCGATGTCGATACCCAACTCGAGTGCCGGGGTGGAGGACACCCCCAGCAGGCGTCCGGTCTTGAGCGCGGTCTCCACCTCGCGGCGCTCCTGCGGCAGGTATCCGGCCCGGTAGGCGCTCACTCGGGACGCCAGCGACGGGTCCACCTCGGCCAGCTGCCGGGAGGCGGCCTGTGCCATGGCTTCGGCTCCGCGCCGGGAACGGATAAACGCGATGGTACGCACCCCAGCGATCGCGAAATCGGTGAGCAGGTCGGCCCCGGTGGCAGTGGCGGAGCGCCGGATCGGGGCACCGTGTTCGCCGCGCTTGTCGGTGAGCTCGGTTTCCCAGAACCCCACGGTGACGGCCCCATGTGGGGAAGCGTCCTCGGTGACCGCGGCGGCGACGGTGCCGATGAGGGTGGAGAACGACGACGCCGGATTCCCCGAGGTGGCCGAGGCCCCGATGAACACCGGGGGAGCGCCGCGGTAGTGCTCCACCACCCGGGAGAGCCGGCGCAGCAGCACCGCCACATGCGAGCCGAACACGCCCCGGTACACGTGGGCCTCGTCGACCACCACATAGGCGAGCTGGCGGAAGAACTGCGCCCAGCGCTGATGGTGCGGCAGAATCCCCACGTGGAGCATGTCCGGGTTGGTCAGCACCAGATTCGCGTGCTGACGCGCCCAGGCCCGGTCACTCGGGTCGGTGTCGCCGTCGTAGGGGGAGGTGCGCAGCCAGGTGGCACCGTCGCGCTCCAGCGCCCGCCACGCCCCCAACTGGTCAGCACCCAGGGCTTTGGTGGGTGCCAGATAGAGGGCAGTGGATCGGCCATCGGCCAGCCGGGTCGCGATCGGCAGTTGGTAGCCCAGTGACTTGCCCGAGGCGGTGCCGGTAGCCAGCACCACGTGCTCACCGGCCAGGGCCCGCTGTGCGGCGGCCACCTGGTGCTTCCACGGCTGCACTACCCCGGAGGCGCCGAACGCGTCGATGAGCGCGGGCGGGGTCTGCGCCGGCCAGTCGCCAAAGTCCGCTGGGCGCGCCTCAAGGCGCCGGGTGTGGATCAGCTGGGCCGGGACACCGCGGTATCCCAGCGCCGCGGTGAGTGTTTCGGCGTGGGTCAATTCTCGAGGTTGTGCGAGGAATTCTCGCCGCTGCCGTCACCGGAGGTGCCCATCACGACCACGTCGGCGAGGGCATCCCAACCGAGGTAGCCGTAGAGGGCCTGGCCGTCGGCGCTGGCGATCAGCAGACCCTCATCGACCTCGTGCTCCAGGGCCAGGGCCGAGAGGTAGCGCATGGTGAGCGAGCCCAGTCCTTGACGGCGGAAGGCGGGGTAGGTCCAGATCTGGTCGAAGACGGCGTAATCGTCGACGACGGCGACCCGGCCGCGTGCGGCCACTTGGCCAGCGCCCTGGCCGTGGTCCTCGGTGGTGATGAAGGTGACCAGGAACCAGCCGTCGTTGCGATCCACGGTGGCCTCGAACTGGTCGGGGATCACCGGGGTTTCGACGTCGTGGGCTGCCATGTCGGTGGTCATCAGCCGTTCGCCGGTGGCCACCGGATGCAACCCGGTGAGCGCGGCGGCATGCTCGGCGGTATCCGGGTCGGGGTCCCCGGGCTGGCGCTCGGCGCTGGCCACGATGGTGAGCAGGCGCTGCGGATTCTCGGCGACCATCGCCCCCAGGCTCTGCAGCTGCTCATCGGTGGGCTCGGCGACCACGTATTCCCAGTCGTTGCCGGGGCCGGAGGTCTCGGCGGCACCGGTGCCGGTATCGCGCTGGCGCAGGGTGGCGTGCATGCCATCGTCGTGGCGCACACGGTAGCCGCGGCACCGTGCCCAACCGGTCACCCACGCGGAGATCAGAGCATCATTCAGTGTCGAGGTCATGCCCCCAGGATAGGCACACATCTGGGCGCAACGGCAGGTCTGAGTGATGAACTCAGAGCAAACCGTGACCTAGTCTTGACTTGTGACGTCATCTTTATCAACCCCTGAGACGCCCGGACTGCATCTGGCGCCCTCCGCCCAGTCCAAGATCGCGCTGTACTACCATTTCACCCCGATCGCCGACCCGGAGGCGGTGCGGCTGTGGCAGCATGCGCTGTGCACGATGCTCGGCCTCACCGGTCGCATCATCGTGGCACCGCACGGCATCAACGGCACGGTGGGCGGGCCGATCTCCGCCGTCAAGCACTACCTGAAGACCACCCGCTCCTACTCCGGTTTCGCCCGGCTGGAGGTCAAATGGTCGGAGGGCTCCGCCGCCGATTTCCCACGGCTCTCGGTGAAGGTCAAGCCCGAGCTCGTCGCCTTTGACGCAGCCGAGGAGATCGAGGTGACCGCCGAGGGGGTCAAAGACACCGGGGTGCACCTGCGGCCGGAGGCCGTGCACGAGTTGGTGGAGCAGCGAGGGCAGGAGAACCGGCCTGTGGTGTTCTTCGACGGCCGCAACGCCGTGGAGGCGAAGATCGGGAAGTTCAAGAACGCCGTCGTGCCCGAGACGGAGACCACCCGGGACTTCGTCGCCGAGCTGGACTCCGGCAAGTACGACCATCTGAAGGACCAGCCGGTCGTCACCTACTGCACCGGCGGGATCCGCTGCGAGGTGCTCACCGCACTGATGAAACACCGCGGTTTCGAGGAGGTCTACCAGCTCGACGGCGGCATCGTCCGTTATGGAGAGGCTTTCGGCGACGCCGGGCTCTGGGAGGGCTCCCTCTACGTGTTCGACGAGCGGATGCACACCGAGTTCTCCGAGGACGCCGTGACGATCGGCCGCTGCCTGCTGTGCGAACAGCCGACCTCGGAGCTGCGCAACTGTTCGCGACTGTCTTGCCGACACTTGGACACGGTCTGTGGGGACTGCGCGGCGGCGCATCCGGACCGGGTATGCGACGCCTGCGAGGCCGCGGCATGAGCGCGGTCCCTGCGCCAGCCCGGCCGGCGCCCGCGGCTGGGCCCGGCGCCGTGCAGCTGATCGCGGAACTGGAGCAGGACCTGCACGAGGTCGGCTACACCGTCGACGCGGTGGCCGCACTGCTGGGACCGGTGGCCCTCGCCGCGTTGGACCGCGAACAGGCGGTGGCCGCGCGCGAAGTGGTCGGCCGCCTGCTCGATGCCAGTGACGACCCGCGGCTGGCGGTGCTGGTCTCCGCCTGGATGCTCGGCGACCCGGTGCCGGTAGCGATGTTGGACGCCGCCCTGCCGCGCACCCGGGCTGCGGGCGCGGAGCGGCTACACCTCGGGCAGGTGCGGGACGGCACGTTCCACCCGAGCGTGGATCTGTCACCCTATTCCACCGACGTTACCGGGGATTTGTGGGTGGCCTCCGACCAGACGGCGCTGCAGCTGCGCTCCGCGCTACCCGATGATCATGTGCTCGGCATCGGTGGCGCCTCGCTCACCCTGGCCGGGGTCACTGTTCGCCGTCGGGTCGCCCGCGCGCTCGACGTCGGAGTCGGCTGCGGGGTGCAGACCCTGCACCTGCTTGCCCACGCGGAACACGTCACCGCCACCGACCTCTCCGAGCGCGCGCTGGAGTTCACCCGGTTCAACCTACTGCTCAACGCACCCCGGCTCGGAGTGGACCGAGAGCGGCTCGACGAGCGCGTCACCTTGGTCCAGGGCGATCTGCTGGATCCCGTGGCCGGGGAAAAATTCGACCTGGTGGTCTCCAACCCGCCGTTTGTCATCGCACCGCTGGCCTCCGAGCACCTGCACACCTACCGCGAAACCGGACGGGAAGGCGACGCCCTGGTGGCGGAGCTGATCAGTACCGTCGGCTCCGTGCTGGCCCCCGGCGGCACCGCGCAGCTGCTGGCCAACTGGGAGATCCCGGCTGCAGCCGCGGCCTGGGACGCCCGCCCGCGAACCTGGATTGCCGCCTCCGAGGTACCCCTGGACGCCTGGATCATCCAGCGCGACCACCATGACCCGGCCGGCTATGCCGAGCTGTGGCTGCAGGACTCCTCCGAGGGGCTGGACACGCCCGGCTACTTGCGCGCCTACCACCGATACCTCGAGGACTTCGCCCGCCGTGACGTCGCCGCCATCGGCTTCGGCTACGTGTGGCTGCGCCGGGCTGCCCCCTCGCTCTCCGCCCCCAAGGTGCGCACCGAGGAGCTACTGCACCCCATCGCCCAGCCGCTGGGCCCGGCCTGGGGCGAGGCCATCGAGACCTGGGACCTACTGGAGGAGCCGGCGGCGATCCGTGAGCTGCACCCGGTGGTGCCCTTCCACGTCACGGAGGAGCGACACCAGCACTTCGGGGCCGAGCACCCGGAGATCATCATGGCCCGGCAGGGGGCCGGTTTCCAGCGCTCCCGGCCCGTGGACACGGCCCTGGCCGGACTGTTCGCAGCCGCCGACGGCGAACTGACGGCGGGGCAGCTGCTCTCCGCCGTCGCCGCCATCCTCGACCTCGACGCCGCCACTGCCGCTGAACTGGAGACAGTGCTCGTCGAGCTCGCCGTCGACGGCTATGTGACCTTCGGCACATCAGAGCCCGGCGGCGGGGTAGACTGAGCGGATCATGAACACCACCATCACCGATCCCTCGCAGATGCGCGCCCTGGCCCACGAGGTCAGACTCGAGGCGTTGGACGAGCTCTACGCCACCTCCAGCCCGCGCACCGCCACCCAGTTGGCGGCACGCTGCGGCGTTACCGCGCCCGCGATGAGCTACCACCTGCGCGTGCTGGAAAAGTACGGGTTCATCGAGCGGGCCGAGGAATCGGCGGACGGCCGGGAGAAGCTGTGGCGTCCGGTCGGCACCGAGCTGGTGCTGCGTCCCGAGGCCGGGACCTCCGGCAAGTTCGCCATCGTGGATCGGCAGTTCGCCCGACAGCGCCGTCGTATCACCGACGAGCTCACCCGGCGGGCCCTGGAGGAGAGCGACTCCGACGCGCCGCGGACCCCGGTGCTGACCAACGGCACCGTGAAGCTGGCCGAGGTGGACCGCGCCGAGTTCATGTCGCGGATGTACGCCCTGATCGACGAATTCGAAGACCGCTCCCGCGCCCGCCGCGATGACGACGAGGTCCAGCGCGTCTACTACCTGGTGTCGTTGGTGGCCGAGCACGCCGCTCGCACTGCACTGGCTGATCAGTCTGAGCCGGCTGTCCAAGCCGAGGATCAGCTCGTCGAGTCCGTGGCCTCCAGTCCTGCGCGCGTCGAGGAGCAGACCGCGTCCCGGTGACCCCGGTTCATCACCGCGCCGATCGACCCGCTACATTAGAGGGGTATCGACGCAACAGAAGGAGCCTCGTGCCTGCCAAAAACGCCGCGCCGTCCACCGATGAGGGCACCAAACTCGTCATCGTGGAGTCACCCGCCAAGTCCAAGTCCATCGCCAAGTATCTCGGCGAAGGATGGGTGGTCGACGCGTCTGCCGGGCACATCCGCGATCTGCCGAGGCCCTCGGACCTGCCGGCGGAAATGAAGAAGGGCCCCTACGGGAAGTTCGCCGTCGACACCGAATCCGGCTTCCAGCCCTACTATGTGGTCTACCCGGACAAGAAGAAGCGCGTCACCGAGCTCAAGCGCGCCATGAAAGACGCCACGGCGCTCTACCTTGCCACTGACGCGGACCGCGAGGGCGAGGCCATTGCCTGGCACCTGCTGGACGTGCTCAAGCCCAAGGTCCCCGTTTACCGGATGACCTTCACCGAGATCACCAAGGAAGGCATCGCCCGCGGTCTCGAGAACGTGCGCGAGATCGATCAGGACCTCGTCGACGCCCAGGAGACCCGGCGCATCCTCGATCGGCTCTTCGGCTACGAGATCTCCCCGGTGCTGTGGCGCAAAGTCGCTCCGGGGCTCTCGGCCGGGCGCGTGCAGTCCGTGGCCACCCGCCTGGTGGTCGAGCGCGAGCGCGAGCGGATGGCCTTCGTGCCCGCTGCCTATTGGGACATCACCGGCGAGTTCGTCACCCGGGTCGAGACCTCCGGGCGCGGGGAGTCCTTCCAGGCGCGGCTCTCCGCGGTGGACGGCACCCGCGTGGCCGCTGGACGCGACTTCGACGACGCCGGGCAGCTGAAGGCCTCCGCGAAGTCCAAGGTGGTGCACCTGGACCAGGCCACCGCCGAGGCGCTCGTCGCGGGACTGGCCTCCAGCGCGTTCCGCGTCGCCTCGGTCGAAGACAAGCCCTACAAGCGCCGCCCGGCCGCCCCGTTCACCACCTCGACCCTGCAGCAGGAGGCCTCGCGCAAGCTGAGGTTCTCCTCGCGGGTCACCATGCAGGTCGCGCAGCGGCTGTATGAGAACGGCTACATCACCTATATGCGTACCGACTCGGTGACGCTCTCCGACGAAGCTATTAATGCAGCCCGCCGTCAAGCGACTGAGCTGTATGGCGCGGATTCGGTGCCGCAGGCCAAGCGGTACTACACCTCCCGTAACGCCGGCGCCCAGGAGGCCCACGAAGCGATCCGTCCGGCCGGCGACTACTTCCGCACCCCGGCCCAGGTGTCCTCGGCCCTGAGCGCCGACGAGTTCCGCCTCTACGAGCTGATCTGGAAGCGCACCATCGCCTCTCAGATGGCCGATGCCTCCGGCTACACCGCCACCGTGAAGGTTCTCGGCGACGCCGTGGTCGACAACGGCACCCGCACCGCCGAGTTCTCCGCCTCCGGCACCGTGATCACCTTCCCCGGCTTCCTCGCCGCCTATGAAGAAGGCAAGGACACCGGCCAAGACACCGGCAAGGAGTCCGAGAAGGACGGCGGGAAAGAATCCGAGAAGAGTAAGCGGCTCCCGGACCTCACCGTGGGCCAGGGCCTCGACGCCGAGGACGTCACCGCCGACGGCCACGAGACCACCCCGCCGCCGCGCTACACGGAAGCCTCCATCGTCGGCGAGCTGGAGAAGCGCGAGATCGGCCGCCCCTCTACCTACGCCCCGACGATCTCCACCATTATGGACCGCGGCTACGTCAACAAGCGCGGCAATGCCCTGGTGCCTTCCTGGACCGCATTCAGCGTGATCCGGCTGCTCGAAGAGCACTTCGGCCGCTACGTCGACTATGACTTCACCGCCCGCATGGAGGACGACCTCGACCAGATCGCCGCCGGCGAAGTTCAGCGCGAAGCCTGGCTGCAGACCTTCTACTTCGGTGCCGCCGACGCCGAGTCCGGGCTGCGCAACGTGGTCGAGAACCTGGGCGACATCGACGCGCGCGCCGTCAACTCCATCCCCGTGGCCGAGGGCATCACCCTGCGGGTCGGCAAGTTCGGTCCCTACTTGGAGCGCGACGGCGGTGAAGACTCGGACGAGCCGCAGCGCGCTAACGTCCCCGAGGACCTGCCGCCGGACGAGCTGACCCCGGAGAAAGCCGAAGAGCTGTTCGCCACCGCGGGCCCCTCCGAGGTGGATCTCGGTATCGACCCGGCCTCGGGCTACCAGGTGGTGGCCAAGGACGGCCGCTACGGCCCCTACGTCACCGAGGTGATCCCGGAGCTCACCGAGGAGCAGATCCAGGCGCACATGGAAGCGCAGCCGGTCGAGTATTACAAGAACGGCAAGCCCAAACCGAAGAAAAAGCCCAAGAAGGTCAAGCCGCGCACCGGATCGCTGCTGAAATCGCAGTCGCTGGAGGCCATCACCCTCGACGACGCGCTGCAACTGCTGGCCCTGCCGCGCACCGTCGGGGAGGACGCCGAGGGTGAGGCGATCACCGCCCAGAACGGCCGGTTCGGACCCTACCTGAAGAAGGGCACCGATTCGCGGTCGCTGGAGTCCGAGGAGCAGATCTTCACGATCACCCTGGAAGAAGCCCTGGCCATCTACGCCCAGCCCAAGCAGCGTGGGCGCGGTGCCGCCAAGCCGCCCATCGCCGAGTTCGACCCGGACCCGGTGTCAGGGAAGAAGGTCACCATCAAGGAGGGCCGGTTCGGGCCGTACGTGACCGACGGCGTCACCAACATCACCGTGCCCCGGGCCACCGCACCCGAATCCGTGACTGCCGAGCAGGCCTACCAGTTGCTCGCCGAGAAACGCGCCAAGGGACCGGTCAAGCGCGGCGGACGCAAGACCGCCGCCAAGAAGTAACGAGGTTCGGAGCCGCGCATGCGTCTAGGAGTCCTGGACATCGGATCCAACACCGTCCACCTACTGTTGGTGGACGCCCACCCGGGTGCGCGCCCAACGGCGTATGCGGACCACAAGCGGCCACTGTCGCTGATTCGCAGTCTCGACGCCGACGGGGCGATCACCGCCGACGGGGTGCAAGACCTGATCGACTTCATCCAGGAGGCGGTCGCCTTCGCCGAACGCAACGGCGCCGAGGACATGATCGCGTTCTGTACCTCGGCGATCCGCGAAGCCGCCAACGGTGCGGCGGTGCTCGAGGAGGTCACCCGCACCACCGGGGTGCACCTCAGCGAGCTCTCCGGGGACCAAGAGGCGGCGATGACCTACTTCGCCGTGCGGCGTTGGCACGGCTGGCACGTGGAGCACTTACTCAACTTCGACATCGGTGGCGGATCCTTCGAGATCTCCTACGGGGTGGACGAGCTGCCCTCGCGTGCGGTCTCGGTGCCCCTGGGTGCGCAGCGGCTGACCCGCGACTGGTTGGATTCCGCCGATCCGCCCAAGCCCAAGGCGCTGAAGAAGATGCGCAAGCACATCGAGACGGTACTGGCAGAACAGGTGCCGGACTTCCCGCCCCTGCCCGCCGGCGCCGTCGTCTCCGGCACCTCCAAGACGTTCCGCTCCCTGGCCCGGATCGCTGGCGCCGCCCCCTACTCCGACGGCCCCTTCGTGCCGCGCTATCTGGAGCTGGAGGACCTGCGCCGCTGGAATAGCAGGCTCTCCACGATGACGGTGGAGGAGCGCGCCGAACTGCCGGGCGTCTCGGAGCTGCGCGCCCCGCAGATTCTGGCCGGCGGGCTCGTCGCCGAGGCGGCGTTGCGCGCATTCGGCGTCGAGCGGATCTTGATCTGCCCGTGGGCCCTGCGAGAAGGTCTCATCATGGGACGACTCGACGCGCTGCTGATGGACGGGGTGATCGGCCGAGAGGTTGAGCCCTGGGTCGGCCACGTGAACCTGACGCCGGGCAGCCAGGCGCCCGGATTCTCGGTGGGAGTCATCGGTGCCTGAGCGCCGCGCCTCCGCGCCGGGCTCGGAGCATGCCCCGATCCGGCCGATCCCGGTGACGCTCTCGTCGTCGTCGGTGTTCACCCTGCACCCCCAGCACGTTTTCGCGATGGCTCAGGACCTGGGCTACGACGGCATCGAGATGATGGTCACCCAGAGCGCCTGGTCCCAGGACCCGGTGCGCCTGGACCAGCTCTCCGAACAGCACGAGATGCCGATCCACTCGATCCACGCCCCCACCCTGCTGTTCACCCAGCAGGTCTGGGGTTCGGCCTGGAACAAGATCGCCCGCAGCGCCGACATGGCCCGCGAGCTCGGGGCCGAGCTGGTCGTGGTGCACCCGCCGTTCCGCTGGCAGGGCAGCTATGCCCGTGACTTCGCCGAGGGCATCCGCGACATCATGGAAGCCACCGGGATCATGATCACCGTGGAGAACATGTACCCGTGGAAGGTGCGCGGGCGCGAAGCGAAGATGTACCTGCCGCACCACGACCCGGTGCCCCTGGACTACGACTTCGTGACCTGGGACTTCTCCCACGCCGCCAGCGCGGAGGCCGACTCGCTGGCTTCTCTGCGGCTGCTGGGGGACCGGCTGCGCCACGTGCACCTCACCGACGGCACGCCCTCCGGCAAGGACGACCACCTACTGCCCGGGCACGGCTCGCAATCGGTGGCCGAGTGCCTGCAGTACCTCGGGGCTTCCGGGTACAGCGGATCGGTGTGCGTGGAAGTAGGTACCCGCAACGCCAAGTACGCCGGACAGCGCGAGGAGATGCTCGCCGAATCCCTGAGCTTCGCCCGCCGACACCTTGCCCTGGGCCAACGACAGGCCCGCCGTCAGCAGCACGACCAGCAACAGGAGCACTCATGAGCCTTCCGACCACCGCCACCGTCAGCTTCATCGGGCTGGGGAACATGAACTCGGCCGTGCTGGAGGGGCTGCTCGCCGGCGGACACGACCCCGAATCGGTGCGCGCAACCGTGGGGCGGGTGCTCTCCGCCGAGACGAAATCCACCCGGTACGGGATCACGGTCACCGCCACCGAAGACCATCCTGACGCGAATCGCGAGGTCTCCGACGCCGGACTCGTGGTGCTCGGTGTGAAGCCCAAAGGAGTGCTGGCCGCCTGCGAGGAGATCGCCCCGGCCCTGAGCCCCGACACCGTGGTGGTCTCCGTGGCCGCCGGCATCAGCATCGCCTCCATGGCGGCTCGGCTGCCCACCGACCAGCCGATCGTGCGCGCCATGCCCAACACCCCGCTGGCCGTGCAGCAGGGCGCGGTCGGTCTCGCGATCTCCGCCAGTGTCACCGACACCCAGCGCGAGGCGGTCCGCGGACTCTTCGAGCAGGCGGGCACCGTCGTCGTCGTGCCCGAATCCCAGATCGACCTGGTCGCCGCGCTCTCCGGCTCCGGTCCCGCCTACTTCTTCCACGTGGCCGAGCTGATGGCCCAGGCCGCAGCCGAGCAGGGCATGGACGCCGACGTCGCCGAGCAGCTCGCCGCCGCCACCCTCGCCGGCGCCGGGCGGATGATCGCCACCCAGAACGCGTCCGCGGCCGAACTGCGGGAGAACATCACCAGCCCGCAGGGCACCACCGAGGCCGCGCTGCGCAGCTTCACCGAGGACGATCTGGCCGCGGTGGTGGCACGCGGGATGAGCGCCAACATCAGCCGATCCGAGGAACTCTCCCGCGAATTCGGGGGCTGAGCCCGCGACGGTGGTGCATTCAGGTCACCGCCCATCAACCCTTGCGATCTGTTGACCGTGCGGTAACGTCGTGCGAGTGCCTGAACGCAGCACTGCGCTGCTCATCAACTCGCAAGGAGACTGTTCATGCTCACGAAACTGCATGATTCGTTGAGATTGCGGACCTCGCCGGCGATCTTCTTCAGCTCGGCGGCCGTGATCATCCTCTTCGTCATCGCCACCATCGCGTTCACCGAACCGCTCGACCGTGCCGTCAGCGGGGCCTCCGACTGGCTGCTGTCCAATTTCGGCTGGTTCTACGTCCTGGGTGTGACCCTATTCCTGGCCTTCCTGCTGTTCATCGCCGTCGGCCGGTTCGGCCGGGTCAAGCTCGGCCCCGACGACGAGGCCCCCGAGCACTCCGGGCCGGCCTGGTTCGCGATGCTCTTCGCGGCCGGCATCGGCTCGATCCTGATGTTCTGGGGTGTGGCCGAACCGGTCAGCCACTTCGGCGACCCGCCGCGCGGACCCTCCCTGGGCATCGAGGCCGGCACCGAAGCCGCCGCCGCAGACGCCATGAACTTCACGTTCTACCACTTCACCCTGCACACCTGGACCATCTTCACGCTGCCGGCGCTGTGCTTCGCCTACTTCATCCACAAGCGCAACCTGCCGCCGCGCGTCTCCTCGATTTTCCAGCCCATCCTGGGCGAGGGTATCCACGGACCCATCGGCAAGTTCATCGACGTCGTCGCCATTGTCGGCACCGTGTTCGGCATCGCCGTCTCCATCGGCCTGGGCACCCTGCAAATCAACGGCGGCCTCAACCAGCTGTTCGGCGTGCCCGAATCCGCGGTCTGGCAGCTGGTCATCATCGGCATCGTCGGCGGTGTCGCTATGATCTCGGTGGCCCTGGGACTGGACAAGGGCATCAAGGTGCTCTCCAACGTCAACATCTGGATGGCCATCGGCCTGCTGGCGTTCGTGCTCGTGGCCGGCGGCTCCACCCTGTTCGTGCTCAAGGGCACCATCGAGTCCTTCGGGTCCTACCTGGTGAACCTGCCGGAGCTGGCCTTCTGGAATGACACCTTTGCCGATTCCGGCTGGCAGAACGGCTGGACGGTGTTCTACTGGGCCTGGACCATCACCTGGTCGCCCTTCGTGGGCCTCTTCATCGCCCGCATCTCCAAGGGCCGCACGGTGCGGCAGTTCGTCTCCGGCGTGCTCGCCGTGCCCGCCGGATTCTCCGTGCTGTGGTTCGGAATCTTCGGCATGTCCGCCATGGACATCGAACTCAACGGCGAGGGCGGACTCGTGGAGCGCGTCGTCGA
Organism: Micrococcaceae bacterium; assembly: GCA_052084925.1. Classification (GTDB taxonomy): domain Bacteria; phylum Actinomycetota; class Actinomycetes; order Actinomycetales; family Micrococcaceae; genus CmP2. The sequence goes on along the minus strand of JBQDEV010000005.1, from coordinate 98,122 downwards.
CGACGGCGACATTCCGGGCGCGTTGTTCGCCTTCCTCGAGCACTATCCCGCCGGGTTCCTGGTCTCGGTGCTCGCCATCGTGCTGGTCGTCATTTTCTTCGTGACCTCGGTGGATTCCGCCGCCCTGGTGACCGACACGATGGCCAACGGGCACGAGGACTTCAACCCGCTGGGCCAGCGCATCTTCTGGGCGGTCGCCATCGCCGTGATCACCGCCACCCTGCTGGTGTTCTCCGGCACCGGTGGCCTGGAGGCACTGGAATCCACCATCATCCTGGTCGGGCTGCCGTTCTTCGTGTTCGCCTACTTCCAGATGTACGCCCTGTACCGGGCGCTGCGGGAAGACGCCGGCGAGATGCCGCCGGTGCGCACCCGCCGCTGGAAGAAGGTGCTGCCGCCCGAGGAGCTGGAGCGGCGCCTGGACGAGGACGAGCATGACACCACCGACGTCGTCGTCGAGCCCGAAGCCGTGGGCGAGGCACCCACCATGATCGACCCGTACCTACCCGAAGACGATGCAGAGCAGGAACCGGCACAGGTTCCGGCCGGAGAAGGCGAGCATGAGCGCGTGCTGGTCGATGACATCACCCGCCGGGTGGGCCGCGGCGGTACGCTGCCGGCCCGTACCGACACGGCGCGCAAGACTTACGTCAACGCGCGCGACGTCGAACGCGAGACGGAGAAGGGGACGGACAAGGGGACCAATCAGTCCTAGAACCGACTAGAGCTTCTCGGCAAGCTTCTCGATCTTCTCCGCATGACCGGACACGATGATCACGTCCTTGGGACCGATGATCGTGTCCGGTTGCGCGTTAACGAACGCTTCGCCCGGTGACTTCACCCCGACCACCGTCACCCCAAACTTGGTGCGGATGCGGGCGTCACCGAGCGGCTTACCCACGATGTCGGCCGGCGGGTACATTTTCACGATCGCGTAGCCGTCGTTGAACTCGATGAAGTCCAGCATCCGCCCCGACACCAAATGGGCGGTGCGCACCCCGGCATCGTGCTCGGGATAGATCACATGATGGGCGCCAATACGGCGCAGAATGGTGCCGTGGGCCGGGGTGATCGCTTTGGCCCACACATGGTCGATGCCCAGATCCACCAGGTTCACCGTGATCAGCACGGAGGATTCGATCGAGGTGCCCACCCCGACCACCGCCACCGAGAAATCGTCGGCCCCGAGCTGTTGGAGGGCATCCAGATCGGTGGCGTCCGCCTCGACCACATGGGTGAGCACCCCGGAGTAGCGCTGCACCAGGATCCGGTCCTTCTCGATGGCCATCACCTCACGGCCCTGGTGGGTGAGCTGCTCGGCGACGGCGGAGCCGAACCGGCCCAGCCCGATAATGAGCACGGGGGAGTGGGGATCGATGCGCTTGTTCTCAGCCAATGATCGGCCTTTCCTCGGGGTGTCGGTACAGGGTGCGGCGCTGGCGCAGGGCCAGCCCGGCCGCGAAGGTGATGGTGCCGACGCGCCCGGCGAACATCAGCACACTCAGCACGATGCGCCCGGCGGTAGGCAGCTCCTCGGAGAGCCCCGTGGTCAGACCTGCGGTACCGAAGGCGCTCAGTGTTTCGAACATCACCCGGTGCAGGGGCTCGTGGGTCATGGCCAGCAGCACCATGGTGGCCACCAGGATCAGCGTGGCCGCGGCCATCACCACCGCGATCGCCACCCGGATCGTGGCGGCCGTGATCGTACGGTGATGCGAGGTGACCTCCTCGGCGCCGCGGGACTCGGCGATGATCGCCAACAACAGCACCGCCAGCGTGGTGACCTTGATCCCGCCCGCGGTGGATCCGGATCCACCGCCCACGAACATCAGGGCGTCCATCAGCAGCAGGGACTCCGGGCTCTGATCCATCATGTCGTAGACGGCGAACCCACCGGACCGGGTCATGGTGGAGGCGAAGAGGGCGTACTGGATCCGCTCCCCGACGCTCAGCGCACCCAGGGTGTCGCGGTTGTCCCACTCGAACCAGCCCAGCAGCAGCGCCCCGAGCAGCAACAGGCCCGCGGTCATCTCCAGGGTGATCTTGGTGTGCAGGTTCAGCCGCCCGCGGTGCCAGAGACAGCGGTGGAGCACCAGCACGACGGGGAAGCCGAGCGAGCCCACCATCACCCCGATCATCACCGCCCAGATGATCCACGGGTCGTCCACGTAAGCAGCGAAGCCCTCGGGATGCAGGGTGAATCCGGCGTTGTTGAACGCGGACACCGAGTAGAAGATCCCCTGCCAGAGTCCCTCGCCCCAAGAGCCGGTCTGGGCGATGAAGCGCGGCACCAGCACCAGCGCGAGCAGCGCCTCCAGGCTCAGCGAGGTGATCACCACGGTGAGCAGCAACTGCTTGACTTCGCCGAGCCGCCCCGTGGTCATGCCCTCCTGCGTGACGAGCCGGGAACGCAGTCCTAGGCGACGTGACACAGCCAAACCGAGCAGCCCGCCGGTGGAGAGAATGCCCAGCCCGCCGATCTGCATGCCGACCAGGATGATCGCCTGCCCGGCGAACGACCAGTGCTCGGCCGTGTTGACCACGGTGAGGCCAGTGACCGACACGGCGGAGATCGCGGTGAACGCCGCATCGACCAGGGGTGTGGAGTGACCGTCCTCGGCGGCCACCGGCAGCTTCAGCAGCATCGTGAAGAACGCCATGATCACCATGAATGCCATCAGCGCGGCCCGAGCGGGGGACCCGGCGAAGAACCTCACCCCGGTATGGCGGGCGCGGGCGAGCACACCTCGGGCCGCCCCCACCGGACGGCGGTGCAGGGAGGCGGCGAGCTGGACGTTCGACGTCGAGGTGGAACGAGCCCGGACGCGCTGCGGCCGGGCCGACCGTGAGGTACGAGGGTGCATGACGGACTCATCTTCCTCCTTCCGGCCGACTTTTTCCAGTCCCGCACTGCCTTCCCTGAGATTTCACAGCTGTCGACGACGCTGTGGACCTCCCTGCGCACCCCGCTGCGCGCCCACGACGCAGAGTGACGCGGAATCGTCGAATCAGCCGCGGGGATCTAGGCTTGCTAGTGATGCAACCCACAGAGACGGAACCGGTGCCCACCGCGGTGATGTGGGACGAGTCGCTGTTGCGTTATCGTTTCAGTGACACCCACCCCATGGCGCCGGTCAGACTGGAACTGACGCACGCCCTGGCCTCGCACCTGGGTGTGCTCGACGCGCCCTCGGTCACGGTGCTCACCCCGCCGATGGCCACCGACGAGCAGCTCGCCGCTGTGCACGACCCGGACTACATCCAGCGCGTGCGTGAGGCATCGGCAGATAGCTCTGAGGCGGAGACGCCTTCCGCGGAGCGTCTCGAGGAAATCGGACTGGGCACCGATGACTGCCCCGTGTTCTCCGACCTGCACTCCTCTTCGGCCCGTATCGCCGGCGGCTCCATTCGGGCCGCTGAGGCGCTCTGGTCCGGAGATTACCCGCACGTGGTCAACTTTGCCGGCGGCATGCACCACGCCCACCGCGAGAAAGCGAGCGGATTCTGCATCTACAACGACGCCGCCCTGGCCATCCAGCGGCTGCTGGACCTGGGTGCGCAGCGTGTGGCCTACGTCGATCTTGACGCCCATCACGGCGACGGGGTGGAGTCGATCTTCTGGGACGATCCGCGGGTGCTGACCATCTCGCTGCACGAGACCGGGGTGGCCCTATTCCCGGGCACCGGGTTCGCCAACGACATCGGAGGGCCGCAAGCCCAAGGCTCGGCGGTCAACGTCGCGCTGCCGGCTGGCTCCGCCGACTCCGCCTATCTGCGTGCGGTTCATGCGGTGGTTCCACAGCTGCTGCGCGCCTTCGCCCCCGACGTGCTGGTCACCCAGCACGGCTGCGACGGGCACGGCCGTGACCCGCTGGCCGACCTACAGCTCTCCGTGGACGGCCAGCGTCAGCTGATGCTCGACGCCCGCGACTGGGCCCTCGATTACGCTGGCGACCGGTGGCTGTCCCTGGGCGGCGGTGGGTACAGCCCCTTCGACGTCGTGCCCCGGGCCTGGACCCATTTGATCGCCATCGCCGCCGGCGACCCGGTGGCCCGCGCCGAGCCGCTGCCGCAGCAGTGGCTGGACCTGGCCGCACAGCGTTCGGGTCTGGACCGCGACGAGCTGCCGGAGACCATGCACGACGCCGTGGATGTCTGGTGGCGGTCCTGGGAAGTCGGCTTCGATCCGGCCGACCCCACGGACCAATCGGTGATGGCCACCCGAAAAGCGGTGTTTCCCTTGCACGGCTTGGATCCCTGGTTCGACTGAGGCCACGTTATTCACATCAGTTTCACGCGAACACTTTGGTCTCAGCCGTTTTCTGGTTAGAATCGCACAGGAGGCGCCACGCCTGGTTCGGTTCACCGTCAGCATGAGAATGCGGGCGAGCAGTTCTGATCCACTTCCCCTCAGGCGGCACGGCAGACCCGCCATTCCCTCTCCGGAATGGTCTTCGGACCATCGAGAAGAGACGATGATGGTTCGGCAGGCCGCCACCGCAACGTTGAGGGAAACCTGGAACAGCTGATCCGACACGACAGAAGAAGGAGTCGAGCGTGGCCCCTGCTGGCAACTTCGCCGAAGCAAAATTCATGACGGTCAACGAGGTCGCGGAGATGATGCGTGTCTCCCGCATGACCGTCTACCGGATGATTCACGCCGGTGAGCTTCCGGCCGTGCGCTTCGGCCGCTCCTACCGTGTCCCCGAGAACGCCGTTCAGGAGATCCTCTCCACCGGATACACCGAGGGCACCGGGACCGAAGGTCGCGCCTGAAGCGTCCCAAAGAAAGCCGCAGAGCATCCAGCCAGCCGCGTCTCGGTTCGCTCTTCCCGCCACAGAGCGGTAAGATGTACCGGAACGTTCAGACATCAGACAGGTTGTGCTGTGCCGACGTCCACGTGATGTCCACACACAACGACGACAATCCGAAGGATTATCGATGGGTTCAGTCATCAAGAAGCGCCGCAAGCGCATGTCCAAGAAGAAGCACCGCAAGCAGCTGCGCAAGACTCGTCACCAGCGCCGCAACAAGAAGTAAGCTGCTTCTTCACGCCAAGACTCTTCGAGCCGCCCGGTCATGGATCGGGCGGCTCGTCGCATTTCCCCGCCCGCCGACACGGTGAAGGACCCCACGATGAGCGACTCCGCCCCCGACGTCATGCTGCTCACCCGCCCCGAATGCCATCTGTGCGCCGAGGCGCGGGCCACCGTGGACCGTGTCTGTACTGAGCGCGGGCTCAGCTGGCGTGAGGTGAGCACCGATCAGGAACCGGACCTGGGGGAGCGGCACTCCGAGGAGATCCCGGTGCTGTTCATCGACGGCGTGCAGCGCGACTTCTGGGCGATCGATCCGCAGCGGCTGGCCCGCTTGCTCGACGCCGCCGGTGCCACCGGCCACACCGACACTGACCCGGCCTCATGATCAGCCGACAGCGTGACGTCCCCGGTGCTGTCAGCCCAGGGCCCTTGTCCCGACGGGCGCTGGACCGGCTGCCGGTCTATCTGCGGCGACTCAACGCGCTCTCGACGGCCGGTACTGAGTATGTCTCCTCCGGCGAACTCGCTGCCGCGGCCGGGGCCAGTCGCGACCTGGTGCGCAAGGACCTCTCCGCTCTGGGTCAGCTCGGACGACCCGGCAAGGGGTATCCCGTGGTCGTGCTGGAGGCGGCCATCGAGCAGGTGCTGGGGATCTCCACCCACCAGCCGGTGATTCTCGTCGGAGCCGGGCACCTGGGCACCGCGTTGGTGCAGTACGGCGGATTCGCCGCCCGGGGCCTGGACGTGGTCAGCGTGCTCGACGCCGACCCGCAGCGGGTGGGCCAGCCCTGCGGCGAGCTGACCATTGAGAACAGTGACCGGGCCGCCGAGGTCATCGCGCGCACCGGTGCCCGGCTGGCGATCCTCACCGTGCCCGGGGACGCCGCCCAGCGCGCCGTCGAGGACCTGGTGACCCACGGGATCCGCGGCATCCTGAACTTCGCTCCCGTCGAGCTCGATGTGCCCGAGGACGTCACGGTCCGGGTCGTCGACGTCTCAGCCGAGCTGCAGCTGCTGGCCTTCCATCAGATCAGCGGGGTGGCTGGTTCCGCGCGTTGAACCGCTCCCAGGCCTTGTAGCGGAAGTACTCGTTCGCCGGGGCGGTGAAGGTCATGCCGATGCCGATCGCACCCAGCAGCACATACACGGCCGAGAATCCGAACAGTCCCGGCAGTGACAACACTGCCAGTGCGGTGCCGATGATCCGGGCGGCATTCGAGCCTCGGGCCACGCCGCGGGCGATGACCCAGTAGACGAAGCCCAGCAGCAGGGCGATGGCCACCATGGCGAAGCGCATCGCGGGGACCATCTCGTCGAGGCTCACGGTGGGGTCGACCTCGGTGAACATCTCCTGCAGCTGATCCCACTGCTGCTGGGGCACCCCGAGTCGCGGCAGGAACGCGGTCACGATATTCAGTACGGCGTACAGGAGCCCGGCAACGCCGATGAGCCGCGAGGCCAGACGCACCCGGTTCGGCTGCGGCATCGTGTGCTGCGGTTGCTGGGGGAACTGCTGCTGGGGGTACTGCGAGTACTGCTGCTGCGGGTACTGGCCCTGTGGCGAGGATGCCCTGTACTCGGAGCCGTATTCCGCTCCGGGCTGTGTTCCAGGTTGCGAGCCCGGCTGGGCGTGCCGGGTGAATCGGCCGTACTGGTGCGGCGCGGACGAGGTATTCGGGGCCACCGGTGGCTGCTGGCCTTCGGGCAGGCGGACCCCGTAGCGGGGCTGTCCCTCGGCGTCTTCCCAGCGACCGCCGTCGTGGGGAACACCCGACGACTCAGACTGACCCGGCTCACCCGACTGATTCTGCGGATCTGCGGGGCCCTCGGCGCCGTCGTGGTCGTCGGGACGGTCGGAATGCTGAGACACGATGCTGAACTCCTGTATGCGGACGGGAACGTGTCTCCATTGTCGCCGCTGGAACCGGATAAACCCTGGACGTGGCACGCGCTGCGTCATCTTCTGGAAGACTGAGACCCATGACGACTGCCACCGTTCACCTCATCCGTCACGGAGAAGTCCACAATCCCGATCGCGTCCTCTACGGCCGGTTGCCGGGATTCCACCTCTCGCCACTGGGCTATCAGATGGCCGAGGAGCTCGCCGACTGGTTCGCCCAGCGGGCCGAGCAGACCGGGTCCTCCCCGAGCATTCTGGTCGCCTCGCCCCTGCTGCGTGCCCAGGAGACCATCGCGCCGCTGGCGCAGCGGCTGCAGCTGCCGGTGCGCACCGATGACCGCGTGCTGGAGGCGGCCAACCGCTTCGAAGGCATGGCGAACGTGAAGCAACAGCTGCGCCGCCCGCAGAACTGGGGACTGCTGCTCAACCCGTTCCGCCCCTCTTGGGGTGAGCCCTACGCCGAGCAGGCTGCGCGCGTGGCCGGCTCCGTGCATGATCTGCGCGATGAGCTGATCCGGGCCCACGGTGACGGCGCCGAAGCCGTGATCGTGGCCCACCAGCTGCCCATCTGGGTGACACGACTCTCCGCAGAAGGCAAGAAGCTCTGGCATGACCCGCGCGACCGCGAATGCAGCCTGACCTCGGTCACCTCGCTGCACTTCGACGCCGGTCAATCCCGTCCGCGCGTGGAGTACCTGGAACCTAACCGGCACCTGCTGGCCGACGCCACCGCGCTGCCCGGCGCCTGAACCTCGGCCGGCAGCGAACACCCACGTCATATTGCGCCCAGCAGCGGTGGAGACGGTTCACAGGATTCAGTCAGGAGCGGGGAGCGGCGATAGACTCGAGGGTGGCCCGGCGGCCCGTGCGGCGCGCCGTCGGTCGTCCTGATCCGTCCCGATGAATGTGGCTTCCATGAACATGTCCTCCCCGTCCGGCCGTCTTTCGCGTCGCAAGGTGCTGGCCGGCTTGACCGGCGCGCTGTCCCTGCCGGTGCTGGCGGCCTGCTCCTCGGAGGACCCACTGGCCGCCCAAGCCGGGAATGCGGACGGTAAGAACTACATCGCCGGTGATGGCTCCGTGCTGGAACTGGCCGCCGATGACCGCCCCGAGCCCATGGAGTTCACCGCGCCCCTGTTCTCGGGCGAGGAGGTCTCCGCGGCCGACTGGCGCGGGACCCCCATTGTGATGAACTTCTGGTACGCGGCGTGTGCTCCGTGCCGGGTGGAGGCCCCCGACCTGCAGTCCCTGCATGAGGAATTCGGCGACGACGTCGGTTTCTACGGGGTTAACGTTCGCGACACTATCGGCACCGCCGAGGCATTCGAGCGTAACTTCGGGATCACCTACCCCTCCTTCGAAGACCGCAACGGCAAGGTGCTGATGGCGATGACCGACTACGTGCCCCCGCAAGCGGTGCCGACCACCATCGTGCTGGATCGGGCTGGCCGGGTCTCGGCTCGCGTGCTGGGCATTGCCGAGCACTCCACCCTGAAGTCGCTCATCCAGACCGTGGTCGCGGAGTCGGCGTGACCGATAACGCCTTCGCGGAGATCGCCCTCGACGGGTCACTGCTGCTCGCTCTCCCGATCGCGGTGCTCGCCGGGCTCGTCTCCTTCCTCTCGCCGTGCGTGCTCCCGCTGGTCCCCGGCTACCTGGGCTACGTCACCGGGCTGAGCGGAGCCAACCTGGCCGAACAGAAGCGCGGACGCATGGTGGCCGGAATGAGCCTGTTCGTGCTGGGCTTCACCGTGGTATTCGTGCTGATCGGCCTGGTCTTCTCCCGGGTGATCGTGTGGCTGCAGTTCGAGGGATCCTGGGTCTACCAAGTGCTCGGCGTCGTGGTGATGCTGCTCGGCGTGGTCTTCATGGGCGGGTTCTCCTGGCTGCAGCGCGACTCCCGTCTGCACGTCCAGCCACGTGCCGGACTCTGGGGGGCACCCGTGCTAGGCATGATCTTCGGGCTCGGATGGGCCCCCTGCATCGGTCCCACCATGTCGGCGGTGCTGCTGCTCTCCACCGCCGGTTCGCCGAGCCCCTGGCGCGGCGCGGTGCTGGCGTTCGTCTACTGCCTCGGATTGGGCTTGCCCTTCATCCTGATTGCTTTGGGCTTCGACAAGTCCATGTCCGCCCTGAGCTTCTTCCGCCGCCACCGGGTCGCGGTGATGCGCTTCGGCGGAGGACTACTGATTCTGCTCGGACTGCTGATGGTCTCCGGACTGTGGAACACCTGGGTCCTGCAGCTCCAGACCTGGTTCGCGAACGAAGTGAGGCTGCCGATTTGACACCGCAGAAGCAGAAGAACGACGTCGAACTTCCCGCGCTCGGGCTGAAAGGCACCCTGCGCTGGCTCTGGACCCAGCTCACCAGCATGCGCACCGCGCTGCTGCTGTTGCTGCTGCTCGCCGTGGCGGCCGTGCCCGGATCGATCTTCCCCCAGCGCCGCGCCGGGGTCGCCGTGGTGGATCAGTGGATCGAAGACAACCCCACCGTGGGACCGATCCTGGACGTCCTGCAGTTCTTCGACGTGTACAACTCCGTCTGGTTCTCCGCGATCTACCTGCTGCTGTTCATCTCTCTGGTCGGTTGTGTGTTCCCGCGCGGGCTGAAGCACTACCAACAGATGCGGGCCGAGCCCCCGCGCACCCCACGTCGGCTCAGCCGACTGCCCGAATACGGCAAGCTCGTCCTGGAGGACTCCGGACCCGACCCGCATACAGCGGTGGATGAGGCCGCCGCCCTGCTGCGCAAGCGCGGCTATCGGGTGGCCGTCCGCGACGAGGACCAGCCGGCGAAGAAACACACCGCAGCTTCCGTCGGCGCAGAGCGCGGCTACCTGCGCGAGATTGGCAATATCGTCTTCCACTTCTCTCTGATCGGCGTGCTGATCTTCATGGCCTACGGGTCGCTGATGAAGTACAACGGCCAGAAGATCATCGTCGAGGGCGAAGGCTTCACCAACAACCTGGTTGCCTACGATTCCTTCACCCCCGGCAGCGCGTTCACCGAGGAGCGGCTGACTCCCTTCTCGTTACAGCTCGACGAATTCCACGTGGAGTATGACCGTGACTCCGAGACCCACTACGGCCAGCCCCTCGACTATGGGGCGACGCTGCAAGTCCAGGAGCCGGGCGAGGACTCCTACGAGACGGAGTTGCGGGTCAACGACCCGCTCACCATCGACGGCGTGCGCGTCTTCCTGGTGGGTAACGGCTACGCCCCGCACATCACGGTCCGCGACGGCAACGGCGATGTCGCCCTGGACGGCACCATCATCGCCCAGGTGCAGGACGCACTGAACACCTCGCTCGCCGTCATCAAAGCTCCCGACGCCCAACCGGACCAGCTCGGCTTCGTCGGCTTCTTCCTGCCCACCGCGGTCGAAGGCGAGGACGGGGTCGCGTATTCTGCTGATCCCGACGCGTTCAACCCGGAGCTGGGCCTGAACTCCTACTTCGGCGACCTCGGCCTGGACGACGGCGCCCCGCAGAACGTCTACGTTCTGGACACCGAGGGCCTCACCGAGCTGAACTCGCGTAACAACGACAACGGCGGCATCACCCTGGGCCTCGGTGAGACCTACGAGCTGCCCGACGGCAAGGGATCCATCACCTTCGACGGGCTCTCGCGCTATATCGGCCTGGACCTGCACTACGACCCGGGCAAGTGGGGCGTGGGTTTCTTCGCCACTGTCTCGCTGTTCGCCCTGACCGTTTCCCTGTTTGTCCGCCGCCGCCGCGCCTGGGTGCGCGCCACCGACGTGGACGGCGCTACCGTGGTCGAGTACGGCCTGCTCGCCCGCGGCGAGTCCTTCGGTCTGCGCGACGAGAACATTCGACTGCGCCAAGCGTTCGACGCCGCCTGGCCCGTGATCCCAGCCCAAGACCCGACCCCAGCAGAGTAAGCTCGGACCCAAGACATCCGCGCCAATCCATCACCGGAAGTGACGATGCAGAATACCCAGCCCATCAACGAAGCCCTCGCCACCTACAGCGAGCTGTTCATGCTGATCGCAGCCCTGATCTACATGATCACCTTCTTCGTCTTCTCGTGGGACATGGCCCGCTCCTCGGCCTCGATCCGCCGCATGGAGGCCGAGCTCGCCTCTGAGCACGCTGCCCAGGTGGAACAGGCCTCGGCACGGGTCTCCGAGAAGTCCCTGGTCACCGCGGGCGGCGGCACCGAGGCCGACGTTGCCTCGGGAGAGGCGGACACTGACGCGGAGGCCAAGAACGAGCAGGCCGCCCGTGCGGCGGCCCGTCGCGAGCAGGAGCTGGACTCCGCGCTCGTCGACGAGGATATGGAGTACACCGGCACGGTGAAGCGCCCGGCTGCGAACGTTGCGGTGGCGCTGATGATCATCGGCGTGCTGCTGCACGCCTTCGCCGTGGTGGCTCGCGGCATCGCCGCCTCCCGCGTGCCGTGGGGCAACCTGTACGAATTCATGACCACCGGTGCGCTGGTCATCGCCGCGGTCTATCTGGTGTTCCTCATCCGCAAGGACCTGCGCTTCGTGGGCACCTTCGTCTCCGGCGTGGTGCTGCTGATGATGATCGCCGCCACGATCGGTTTCCCCACCCCGGTGGCCAATGTGCAGCCGGCCCTGCAGTCCTGGTGGATCGTCACCCACGTCTCCGTTGCGGTGGCCGCCACCGGCTTGTTCTCGCTGACCTTCGCCATGAGCCTGCTGCAACTGTTCAAGCAGCGTCAGGAAGCCGCCCAGCAGGCCGGGGTGCCCACGAAGTTCGCGTTCCTGCGGCTGGTGCCGCCGTCGTTCGCCCTGGAGAACTGGTCGTACCGCATTAACGCGGTGTCTTTCGTGATGTGGACCTTCACAGTGATCGCCGGTGCCATCTGGGCTGAGCAGGCCTGGGGCCGGTATTGGAACTGGGATGCCAAGGAAGTCTGGTCGTTCGTGATCTGGGTGGTCTACGCCGGCTACCTGCACGCCCGCGCCACCCGCGGCTGGACGGGTACCCGCGCGGCCTGGTTGAACATGGTCGGCTTCGGCTGCCTGGTGTTCAACTACACGATCGTGAACATGTACTTCCCGTCACTGCACTCCTACGCGGGGCTCTAATCCGGTTCTAGTACTCAACACGTCGGGACGGTGGCAGACAGGTTTTCTGTCTTTCACCGTCCCGCTTTTGTTGCCAGGCTTAGCGTTCGGGGCCCTCGCCGATGTCGTCACGACCGTTGTTGTTCGAGTTGGGGCTGTCGTTCTGTTCACCGCGGCGCAACTCGTCCTCGCGCTTGCGCAACTCCTGCTCGCGCTGGTTCAGTTCCTCGTCGCGGGCCTTCTGTCGGCGCTGGGCATCGAGGCGGCGCAGGAAATCGGCGTCGTCATCGGGCGAGGTCGGACGCGGGGCAGCGCCCCCGGAGCGGCCCATCGTGTTGATGCCGCCGCGGGCGTTGCCGAACACCAACCACAGCACGCCGCCGATCAGCGGGATGAAGATGATGGCAATCATCCACATCGGCTTCGAAATGGCGCGAATCCGGTGCCGCGGCGTCTGGGCGCACTCGATGATCGAGTAGATCATCACACCGAGGGAGACGATCGCCAGCGGGATCAACAGTCGCATCATGGCATCCATTCTAGAAGCTCTGCGGGGCAGACGCCGCCTTCGGTCCGCGCTATCCGCTCTCAGCGGAGGCAAGCGACAGTACAGGACGGTAGACTGGGGCCACCATGCAGATCCTCAAATACGGGGCCGTGCGCCTCGCCATCTTCTTCGCTGTCTTTGCCCTCTGCGTCGTGTTGCGCACCGGCTGGCTGTGGGCCGCCGTCGTCGCGACCATCGTCTCCTTCGCGGTGAGCTATCTGGTGCTGAACCCCATGCGGCTGAAGGCCAACAACGAATTGCAGAACGCGTGGGAAGGTCGCCGCGGTGCGGCCGGCAAGACCGAGAGCGAAGACGCCGACGTGGAGGATTCCTACACGCAGGGCCGGTTCATGGACCCGGCGGAGATGCACGAACTCACGCAGGACGCTGAGAAGACTGAGTCGGGTGACTCAGAGCAGCACCCCGAGGGCGAACAGCGCTGAGTAGACCAGCCCGATGATTCCGGTGGATTTCAGCACCGGAATCAGGGCCCGCCGATCCTCGGCGCGGATCATGGTCAGCGAGGGCTTCACCGCGGCAATGACCACCGCTAACAGGGCCAGCAGTGCGGGATGCTCGACGACGAACAGCAACGGCAGAATCGCCGCGACGGTGATCATCACCGGGTAGGACCAGCGGGCCTTCGTGTCTCCCAGGCGCACCGCCAGCGTGTGTTTGCCGGTCTCCCGATCGGTGGGGATATCGCGCACATTGTTGACCATCAACAGGGCGGTGGAGAGCAGACCGCAGCCGATCGCGCCCGTCCAGGCGAGCCCGGAGATCGCTAGGGCCTGGGTGTAGGTGGTGCCCAGTACGGCCACCAAGCCGAAGAACACGAACACGAACACATCCCCCAGGCCCAGGTAGCCATAGGGCTTCTTCCCGCCGGTGTAGTACCAGGCGGCGAGCACAGCCAGGGCTCCGACGACGATCAGCCACCAGGTCTGCGCCCAGATCACTAACACGAGCCCGAACACCATGGCAACGCCATAGCACGCAAACGCCGCCGCCTTGACCTGCCCCGGGCGGGCCGCACCGGAACCGGTGAGGCGCAGCGGGCCGACGCGCACATCATCGGTGCCGCGGATGCCGTCGGAGTAGTCGTTCGAGTAGTTCACCCCGATCTGCAGGGCCAAGGCCACCAGCAGGGCGAGCACCGCCCGGCCGAGGTGGAAACCGCCGAGTTCGGCCGCGGCGGCGGAGCCGACCACGACGGGCGCGATCGCCATCGGCAGGGTGCGCAGACGCGCGCCCTGAACCCACTGTGAAACGGTTGCCATTCAGCTGTCCTCGTCTGTTCTGTTCTCAAGCTGCCGGCGCAATGCCTGGCGGTCGGTCTTGCCATTGGTCAACAACGGCAACGCTTCACGATACCCCCACCGCTTGGGCACCGCGGCCCGGCCGAGCTCGGTGCGCAGCCGCTCGCCGAGACGGGTCTCGAGGCGGTGGTGCGTCGGGGCGGCGTCGGAGAGCACGAGCACGGCGCAGAGCAGCTGGCCCCACTGATCGTCGGGGATTCCGGTGACGAAGGCCTCGCGGACCTCGGGGTCCTCTTCCAGGACGCGCTGTACGGCGGTGGCCGAGACTTTCACGCCCCCGGTGTTGACCACATCGTCCACGCGTCCGGTGACCTGGACACGCTGGCCCAGGGTGCGGATGCCCTCGGTCGAGGGGGCGTCTTCAAGGCTCAGGATTCCGGTGTCGTCGCTCAGATAGCGGGGCCCGTGCGGGCCGGTGCTGAAGTGCGCGGCGGTGCGCTCCGGATCATCCAGGTAGCCGGCGGCGACCATGGGCCCGGCGAGCCGCAAACGGGGCGCGCTGTCGGGGCTGTCAGGATCTTTGACCAGGTCCGCGAACACGCCCTCCAGCGGGACGCCGTCGTAGACGCAGCCCCCACAGGTCTCGGCCATGCCGTAGGTCAGGTGCAGGTTCAGCCCGGCCGTCGCGCAACGTTCACGCAGGGCCTCCGGGAGGCGGGCGCCGCCGACGAGGATCGCGTCGACATCCGCCAGCGCCGCGACTGCCGGGGAGCCGGGGCCGTCCTCGAAGAGTCGGGCGAGCTGGGTGGGCACGAGGGACACCGCGGTGAACCCCGAACCACCTGCCCGCGCTCGGTTCTCGCGCGCGGCGGTGGTGAACTTTTCGGCGGTGAAGGGGCCCGGCTCCAGCTGAACCGGTTCGGTGCCGTCCAGGATCGACCGGGACACCACCGCGAGGCCGGCCACGTACTGGGTGCCGACGGCGAGCAGCCACTGCGCACCTTGCGCGGGGGCGCCGATCCGGCGGGCAGTCGCTTCAGCGGAGGCGCGCAATCCTGCACCCGTGAGCACCGTCTGCTTCGGGGTGCCGGTGGACCCGGAGGTGCGCACCACAGCGACCGCGTCCGGGTGACCGCAGCGCTCGGCCTCCCGGGCCTCGGGCCGCAGGAGCGCCCCGCCGTCGAGGGTGAACTCCACCGGAGTCCCGGTGCCCTCCAGCGCCGCGCGCAGCGCCGCCGTCTGCTCCGCGACCATCAGAAGTAGCGGGGGAACTCGGACCAGTCCGGGTCGCGCTTGCCCAGGAACGCATCCCGGCCCTCGACCGCTTCATCGGTCATATAGGCCAGTCGGGTGGCTTCGCCAGCGAACACTTGCTGTCCGGCCATGCCGTCGTCGGCGAGATTGAACGCGAACTTCAGCATCCGGATCGCCTGGGGCGACTGTCGGTTGATATCGGCGGCGTACTCCAGCGCGACCTCTTCGAGCCGGGCGTGGTCCACGGCTTCATTCACGGCACCCATCTGAACCATCTGCTCGGCGGAGTACTCGCGGGCGGCGAAGAAGATCTCGCGGGCCCGCTTCTGGCCGATCTGCCGGGCCAGTAGCGCGGAGCCGTAGCCGGCGTCGAAAGAGCCCACCGTGGCATCGGTCTGCTTGAACTTGCCGTGCTGGCGTGAGGCCAGGGTGAGATCGGAGACGACGTGCAGTGAATGCCCGCCGCCGGCTGCCCAGCCGTTGACCACCGCGATGATCGGTTTCGGGGTGGTGCGCATCAGCCGCTGCACCTCGAGGATGTGCAGGCGCCCGGCGCGGGCCGGATCGATGGACTCCGCCGTCTCGCCCTCCGCGTAGCGGTAGCCGTCGCGGCCGCGGATCCGTTGGTCGCCCCCGGAGCAGAAGCTGTGCCCGCCGTCCTTGGGTGACGGACCGTTGCCGGTGAGCAGGATGCAGCCCACCTCGGAGGTCATCCGCGCATGATCCAGCGCCCGGTACAGCTCGTCCACCGTGTCGGGGCGGAAGGCGTTGCGCACCTCGGGCCGGTCGAAGGCGATGCGCACGGTCGGCAGGTCGCGCACCCAGGCGCCGTCGTCGTCGCGCTCCACTTCGCGGTGATAGGTGATGTCGGCGAAATCGAATCCCTGCACCACACGCCAGCGCTGCGGGTCGAAGATGTCGGACACGGACTCGGGGAGAGGATGCTGTGCAGTCACGTCCACGAGTCTAGTCAGTGTGAGCGGATCGTGACCGAATCGTGCCTTGACCAGCTGAATACTCGGTATGCATACTCGATATGTATAGGGAGGTGACATCGTGTCCGTCAAACATTCGCTTCTGGCGCTGCTACGCCGGGGTCCCGCCTACGGTTATCAGCTGCGCACCGAATTCGAGGAGTCCACGGGACAGACCTGGCCCCTGAACATCGGCCAGGTGTACACCACCCTGGAGCGGCTGGAGCGCGACGGGCTCGTCCACGACCAAGGCGACGACGGCGAGGGCCACCGCATCTTCGCCATCACCGCCGCCGGTCGCGAGGAGCTCACCCAGTGGTTCAGCCAACCGCTGCGCCCGGAAAAGCCCCCGCGCAATGAGCTGGCCATCAAAATCGCGCTCGCCGTCGTCACCCATGAGGTGAACGCGGTGCGCGATGTGATCCAGGAACAGCGCGCCGCCACCGTGGCCTCGCTGCGCGAACTCACCCGCACCAAGCAGACGCTGCTGGGGCAGGTCTCCGGGGTCTCGACGTCGGACGAACCCACCGCCCTGGCCAGCCTGCTGGTGCAGGAATCCCTCATCTTCTCCGCGGAGGCGGAGGTCAACTGGTTGGATCACTGCGAGGCACATCTGCTGCGCAGTACCAGAGTCCCGAAAGGCGGCGCATCATGACGTCCCCTCACCCCACTCATCCCGCACAGCCGGCGCCCGGCACCCTTCCGCGGCAGGTGCTGCAGCTGCAGGACGTCACCAAGATCTACGGCACCGGCGCGACGTCGGTGGCCGCACTGCGCGAGGTGAATCTGAGTCTCGACGCCGGCGAATTCGTCGCGGTGATGGGTCCCTCCGGCTCGGGCAAGTCCTCGCTGCTGGCCCTGGCTGGCGGACTGGACACCGTGACCTCCGGGGAGATCTATGTGCAGGGCACCCCGCTGTCCCGACTCAGCCTGACCGACCGGGCCGCCCTGCGCCGCCGCTCCGTGGGCTACATGTTCCAGGAATACAACCTGATCCCTACACTCACCGCGGTCGAAAACGTCGCGCTGCCCCTGGAGCTCGACGGCGCACCGCCGGCCGCGGCCCGAGCGCAAGCCCTGGAGGTGCTCGCCGAGATGGGGCTGGAGGAGTTGGCCGAGCGGTTCCTGGATGAGCTCTCCGGGGGCCAGCAGCAGCGGGTTGCCATCGCGCGCGCCGTCGTCGGGTCGCGTCGGCTGATCCTGGCCGATGAACCCACCGGGGCCCTGGACACCGTGACCGGCGAGGAGACCCTGGCCCTGCTGCGCCGCCGTGCCGATGCCGGGGCTGCCGTCATGTTGGTCACCCACGAGGCCCGCCACGCCGGCTGGGCCGACCGGGTGATCTACCTGCGCGACGGCGCCGTGGTGCCCCGAAGCGGTGAGCCCCGATGAGCGCCCGAGACGGCTCCGCCCGGTCGATCGCCGCCCGGTTGTCGTGGCGTGAGCTGCGCCGCCACCGCTGGCGCAGCGTGCTGATCATCGCGCTGATCGGGCTGCCCGTGCTGGCGATGACCCTGCAGTCCATTACCACCGCCAGCACCGCCTCTACCCCGCAACGCCAGATCGAGAACCAGCTGTACGGCACCGACGGGGTGCTGCAGGTGGATTCCGTGGGGGCTGCGGCCTACGTCAACCCGTCGGCGGCCGACCTGATCCGCATCCCGCACCCGGGAATGCTGTACTCGGAGAGCTACTTCGCCGATCGGGACGAGCTCGAGGACCCCTATATGGGCGGATTCGAGGGCGCCGGGCAGTGGTGGGACGAGGTCAGCGAGCGCGCGGACGACTTCCCCGCACCCGCCGGCAGCGATGCCGCCTCCTTGGCCGCCGCACTCCCGGAGACGGTGACCCTGCACCCGGTGACCGAGGGGTACGCCCCGCTGGACCTGGGCAACGAGATGACCATGGAGGTCTCGGTGATCATCGCCGACCTCACCGACCCGGCGTTGGCGGGACGGTTCATCGGGGTCGACGACGCCGTGCCGACCGAGGACACCGTGACCGTCTCGCGCAGCTACGCCCCGGAGCTGGAGCGCCGGGACGAGAACGCCGCCGCCCTGGACCGAGACCCCGTGGGCGAGGTAAGCCTGGCCGGGCACCCACTGACGATCGGCGGCACCACGGTGGACCGACAGGGTTCGGCCGAGACCGGGCTGCAGACGCTACTCATCGGGGACCAGAGCTTCTCCACCGTGTTCGTGCACCCCGACTCGCAGTTGGCCGAGGACCTCCGTGCGCGCCTGCTGAACACCGGCTACGGCACCACCACCTATTACCTCACAGGGGACGTGCCCACCGACTACGCCAGCTACTTGAACTTCCACGAGGCTGGGGTGGGCGTGCTGTTCCGCCCGGTGGCCGAGAACCCGCCGGCCGAGACGATGCAGTTCGGGGGCACCGGATACGACGAACCGGGACGCTACGCCTCCATCCTGTTCCTGGGCACCCTGGCGCTGGTGGAAACCGGCCTGCTGGCCGGGGCCGCCTTCGCCGTCGGTGCGCGCTCGCAGCAGCGCACCACCGCCATGCTCTCCGCGGTCGGGGCCAGCCCGGCCACCGTGCGCAGCACCATGGGCCTGTCTGGGCTGTGGTGCGGGCTCATCGGCGCGGTCGGTGGCGCCGTCGTCGGCATTGCCGTGGCCTACGCACTCTGGGCGGTGGGCTGGGCCCAGCTGCTGGTCTTCGAACCGCCGACCATTCCGTGGTGGATCATCCTGGCCACGGTGGTGATCGGGGTCGTCGTCTCTGTGGTGGCGGCGTGGATTCCGGCCCGCGCGGTGGCCGCACAGGACGCCTGGTCCGCCATCAAGGGTGGCGCCCGGGAACGGCGCGGGCTGTCGACGCCGGTGCGGGTCGCCGGACTCATCCTGGTGGGGTCGGGGCTGCTCGTCCTCGTCGTCGCCACCGCCGTCGGGATGAGCATTCCCACCGTGCGGTTGCTGACGTTCTGGGTGCCGGCGCTGGGCCCGGTGGTGGTGCTGGCCGGGATCATGCTGATCGTCGGGGTCCTGCTGCTGATCCCCACCGTGCTGCACGGGTTGGCCCGGTTCTCCTCCCGGCTGCCGTGGACGCTGCGCATCGCGGCCCGCGACGCCGACCGGAACCGCTCCCGCACCGTGCCGATCACCGTGGCGATGGTAGCGGCGGCTTGTCTGGGCGCGGCCACCCTCAGCCTCACCGGTTCCAGCCTGAATGCCTATGAGACCGTGTCGAGCGCCGACGCCCAGCGCCCCTCTGGCGCGCACCTGGGGGTGCTGACCCTGACCACCGACGTCGAGCGCGAGATGCTGGAGCACTCCGACCGGGAAGCCGGCATCGACACCGAGGCCGAGGGCTATGACGACGGCCTGGTCACCCACACCCCGGCCGAGGCGCGCGCCGCGGTGGAGGCCGCCGCTCGCACCGCCGGGCTGCAGCTCAGCACCACCCGGTTCTACTCCCAGGTGGTGCAGGATTGCCTGAGCTACGGGGTGCTCGATTGCGAGGAGATCCACCCGCTGACTCCGCAGGATTCCGACTGCGCCCTGCCGGTGCCCGACGACGCCACCCTAACCGAGCGTTACCTCACCCTGGATCGCGCCATCGGGGAGCGCACTCGCAGCCAGGCCGCCGCCTGCAGTTTCTCCGGATACAGCTCGTTCTCCCTGTACGGCTCCATCTTCGGCGCCAGCATGATCGCGGTGACCGACCTCGACGAGCCGAGCCCCACCGAGCTCTGGGGCGACGACCCGGAGGTCACCGCCGCCTATGAGCGGGGCCAGGCCGTGGTGCTGGATCCGACGCTGCTCTCAGAGGACGGCACGGTGACCCTGGGCCGGTTCGACACCGACCTGCACAAGGTGCCCGGGCTGAGCATCGACGACGACGCCGAGGACTACGCCATCACCGGCACGACCGAGCCTGACGGCGAGCAGGTGCTGGCGATGTCGCCGCTGGCCGATCAGCGCGGGATGCTCTGGGAGCCGAAGGACACCGCCTCGGTGCCGGCGGTGGTGGGCGTGGCTCCGGCCGCGTTCAACGACATCGGCGTCGTCGTCCCCCAGGACCGCATCGACTGGGCCGATCCGCTGCTGAACCCGAACAGTCTGGTGGTCCGCTTCACGCAGGAGCCTACCGACGAGCAATGGGAGCTGTTCAGTCTGGCGCTGGAGCAGGACGACCTCTGGGTGAGCCCGGGGGATTCGGGACCGAACTGGGTCCAGGCCTCGCTGTGGATCGTGGCCGGGATGGTGGCGCTGCTGGTGCTCACCGCCGCCGGTATTCTCGCCGGACTGGCGATGGCCGACTCGCGCCGGGACCACCGCGCCCTGGACAGCACCGGTGCCGCGCCCAGCGCGCGCAAGACGATGGCCGCCGCGCAGATGTTCACCTCGATGGCGGTGAGTCTGGTACTGGGCACGGTGGCCGGGGTGCTGCCCTTCGCCGCGATGCAGCTCATCACCGACCTCACGGTGGCCTGGATCCCGTGGTGGCAGCTGCTGGCGCTCACCGTGGCGCTGCCCGTGGTGGCGGCCGGGGTCACCTGGCTGGTCACCCCGGCCCGGTTCTACACGTCGCGGGCCAGCAGCTGATCCAGCGGGGTCGGGGAGAGCAGGTACAGCGGGACCTCCAGCACGCTGAAGGCACCCGTCCTGCCCGCCCCGGCCAGCCGCGCGGCGGCGCGACCGAACGCCACCATCGAGGCGGCGGTGAAATCCGGGTTGGATTCCAACTCCAGTTGGAAATGGATCGAGGACCGGGACCCGCCCAGATCTCCGCCGGTGATGACATGACCGCCGTGGGGCACACCCTGGTGGTCGCGGTCGAATTCCTCGTCGGTGATGAAGTTGACCTCGGTCTGGTAGTCGGCGAAGTAGGCCGGCATCGTCACGATGGTCTCCCGGATCTGCTCCAGCTGAGCTGCGTCATCCGGGTTCTCTGGCACGATATAGCAGTGCCGGGAGTGGGCTTCGGTGCCAGAAATGCCCTCGCCCTTGCCCGCCAGGGCGTCGTCGATGGCGTCCTGTCGCGGGATCGTATACTGCACGCCGCGTTTCACCCCGGCCACCCGACGCACCGCATCCGAATGGCCCTGCGAAAGTCCCTTGCCCCAGAACGTGTTCTGCTGCGGGGCCGGAAACAGTGCCGCACCGAGCACCCGGTTCATGGAGAACAGCCCCGGATCCCAGCCGGTGGACACCATGGCGACGGTGCCGCCCGCCGTGGATGCGGCGTGCATGGCCGCGTGGTGTTCGGGCACCTTCGAATGGTTGTCGTAGGTGTCCACGGTGGTGAATCGTCGGGCGAAGCCGGTGGCCTGCTCCGGAATATCCGTGGCGCTGCCCAAGCAGAGGAACAGCACATCGATCGTCTCGGCGTAGTCGTTCACCGTCTCCACTGGGAACACCGGCGTCGTCGTGTCCAGGGTGTCGCGGCGGGAGAAGATCCCCACCAGGTCCATGTCCGGTTGCGCAGCGATCAGTTTCTCCGCTGATCTGCCGAGGTTGCCGTATCCGACGATTCCCGCCCGGAGGGTCATCTGCATCTCCTGTGTTGTTGGTGCTGTTGGAAGGTTCAGTGCTGGAGCTCGACGTCGAGGCCCAGTCCGGTGAGCAGGAAGGCGTACTCCCACGCCCGCTCTTCCCAGGAGCGGTAGCGACCGGAGGCGCCGCCGTGGCCGCCGTCCATCTCGGTGCGTAGCACCACCGGAGAGCCGCCCTCGCGCAGCGGTGTCGCTTGGTCCGAGGTGACGGTGCGCCGCAGCTGCTGCACCCACTTGGCCGGCTCCACATACAGCACCCGGGTGTCGTGCAGCGAGGTCATCGCCGCGATCGCCGGATACTCTACCGCCCGCACGTTTTCGTACGGGGTGTACTCGGCCATATAGCGGTACACCTGCTCCTCGGCGATCGGGTTGCCCCATTCCTCCCATTCCAGGGCCGAGAGCGGCAGATCCGGGTCCAAGATCGAGGTCAGCGCGTCCACGAACGGCACCTGCGCCACGCACACCCGATATAACTCGGGGGCCAGGTTCAGCACCGCCCCCATGAGTAGCCCGCCGGCCGAACCGCCCATGCAGCCGATCCGGTCGGGGTCCACCCAGCCGGAGGAGGCGACGAATCGGGTGGCGTCCACGAAGTCGGTGAACGTGTTCTTCTTGTTCAGCTTCTTGCCGTCGTCGTACCAGCCGCGCCCCAGCTCGCCACCGCCGCGCACATGGGCGACGATGTAGACGACACCGCGGTCCAACAGCGACAGCCGCGACGCGGCAAAACCCGGGTCCATCGACGCCTCGTAGGAGCCGTAGCCGTACACCACACACGGGTTGGAACCGTCCCACTCGACGTCGCGGTGCCGGATTACGGTGAGCGGGATCGCCACTCGACGGTCCGTGGATTCGGCCGGGGCCCACCAGCGCTCCACCAGGTACTGATCCGGGTCGTAGTCCGGCACCTCGGTGGCCCGGCGCAGCAGCGTCTCCCCGGTGGCTACGGCGTAGTCGAGCACCTGGTCGGGGGTCACCCACGAAGAGTAGGCGAGGCGGATGAACGGTGAGTCGAATGGGGCTGCAGCCAGCTCTGCCGAGTACAGCTCCTCCCCGAAGGCCGGCTCGGCGGGGGTGGGGGGCTCGGTGCTGCTCCCGCTGGTGCTCTCGGCGCTGATCTCGGCCAGCGGCAGGATCAGGGTGCGCGGGGTGGTGTCCTGCCGGGCCGCGATCATCAGATGGGTGCGGTTGGGGTGCACCCCGTCGATCTTGACCGTGGACGAATGTGGCAGCACGGTGCGCCAGGCGCTCGGATCGGTGATGTGCTCGGCGGCCACCACGGACACCATGTTGTTCGGGACGGACGTCGCCTGCGCTGCGTTGTCTGTAGCGTCCTGCGCTGCCAGGTCCCGGTCGTGAGTGATCAGGTAGTGCAGCCCGCCGTCGAGCCGCACCGGGTCCACCGAGTGCAGCATGTCATGTTCGCGCGAGACGAGCAGCTCCGGCCGCGCCTCCGGGGTCCTCAGATCCAGGATCCAGGTCTCGGCGACCTCGGAGTTCCCGCTGGAGATGACCAGTTGGTCGCGTTCGGCGGAGAGATCGAAACCGGTCCAGAACCCGGGATCGTCCTCCTGATGCAGCAGCTCGGAGCCGGTGCCGAGGGCGAGCGCCCACAGTTGGTAAGGGCGCCAGCTGTCATCGGGAACCATGTAGAAGACGCGCTCGCCGGCGGGATCGAAGGCCAGTCCATAGGAGACGTTCTCGACGACGTCGTCCAGCTCGGCGCCGGTGTCGAGGTCACGGACGCGCAGGGTGAACCGCTCGTCGCCGGTGGTGTCGACGGCGTAGGCCAGCAAGGAGCCGTCGCGGCTGAGGGTGAGACCACCCAGGGCGAAGAAGGCGGTGCCCTCTGCTTCCCGGTTGGCATCGAAGATCACCTGCTCGCCGGCCAGCGGGAGGCCACGCTCGATGACCGGTGGGGTCCAGTCCGCTTCCGCGTCGCCGGTGTCGGCGGCGGGCACCCGGCAGTGGATGGCGTACTGCTGGCCCTCCTCGGTGCGGGCGAAGTACCACCAGCCGTCACGGCGGGAGGGCACCGAGAGGTCGGTCTCCACGGTGTGGGACTTGATCTCGGCGAAGATGGCCTCGCGCAGGGGCTGCTGGTCCGCGGTGAGCGCCTCGGTGTAGGTGTTCTCGGCGGCCAGGTGCCCCAGCACATCGTCGGAATCCTTGTCACGCAACCAGTCGAAGTCGTCGGTGACGGTGATCCCGTGGTGGGTGCGCTCCACGGGGCGTCGTTCGGCGAGCGGCGCAGTGCTGGGTGCAGCGGTGGTGGTGTCATGCGTCATGGGCACCACAGTATC
The DNA here is from genome assembly GCA_052084925.1 of Micrococcaceae bacterium. Taxonomy (GTDB): domain Bacteria; phylum Actinomycetota; class Actinomycetes; order Actinomycetales; family Micrococcaceae; genus CmP2. The sequence goes on along the minus strand of JBQDEV010000005.1, from coordinate 74,262 downwards.
GCGCTCAGACCACGTGGGTCGGCGGAGCGTCTGCGGGGTCGTGCCGGGTTTCCTGTGCAGGGTCCGGCGGAGGCGCGACGTCGTCGTCCCAGGGCCGGTGGCAGCGATTGCGCTGCGGGGTGGGGTCCGGGCACAGCCAGAACGCCGGGGTGAACCAGGGCACCGCGTTGACCATCTCGATCGTGTACTTCCCTTGGTGCACCAGCCGGTGGCAGCCCGGGCACAGCAGCACCAGATTGTCGAGGTCGGTGGGCCCGCCCTCGGCCCAGTGCCGGATGTGGTGGCCCTGGCTCCACGATGCGGGCGCGGTGCACCCGGGGCGGGCGCAACCGCCGTCGCGGGCCACCAAGGCAGCGCGGTGGAGATCAGCCGGTGATCGCGGCCGAGTTCGAGCACCGCCGTCTTGGCCGGGTTCATCACGGCGGGCAGGATCTGGGCGTCGCAGCTGAGGGTGAGCAGGTCCGAGGGGCTCATCGCCCCCGAATGCGTGGCCTCGAACAGGGCGGTGCGCAGCGCGGATCGTGCGGCGTCGTCGTCCGGCGGCGGACCTTCTCTGTCTGTGTCGCGCCGGTGTTGCCGTTCGGCCTCGCGTCGTAGTTGTTCGATGTCGACGACGGCGGTGATGCGGGGCAGCACCCCGTTGGTGCGCGGCATGCGCGGGGTCCCGGCCATCACCTGGACGCCGGCGACCAGCATGCTGAGCAGGGCGTCGGCGTGCAGGGCCTCGCGCAGTCCGCGGTTCAGGCGGAATCCCTCCGGTTTCTCCCAGGCATCATCGGGGGTCACGCTCTCATCCAGCGGATCGAGGGGCACCTCGCCCGGCTTCACCCCGAGGGTGGGCTGATCCCCGGTGTTCTGCTCGGCGTCTTGTCCGGAGTCAGGCTCACCGTCGGTCTCACCGTCGGGCTTCGAACCAGAATCCGCGTTCGTCTTGAAGAGCGGACCCTCGCGCTTCAGGCCCGTTTCTTCGGCGTAATTGTTGTAGAGCTTCTGCAACTGGGCTGCGCGCTCAAGCACCGCGTCCGAGCGCGGATTGGCAGCGGCCGAAAGGCTGGTGAGCAGCAGCTCGTGGGCGATCTGGTTGAGCTCCGCCGTCCAGGAGTGCAGCCCCTCTGCGGTGGTGCCGTTGTAACTCAGCCGGGGCCGGGTGCCGGTGCGGGGATCATCCGGCGGGAGCCCGTCCTGATCCAGTAGCACCTTGGTGCGCGAGGCCCAGTCCTTGCAGAGGGTGCGCATCTCATCGGCGGTGCGGTCGAGCGCCTGGGTGGAGAGGAAATCGTCCCCAATGCGCAGGGCCCGCTTCGTCTGCTCCTCATCCGCCTTGCAGGCTCGACCGTAGCGGGCGACGTCGTCGAGGGTCTGCGCGATGTTCCGGGTCACCTCCGGTGCAACGGCGGCCTCGGTGAGCGTCTTGGCCGTGGCCCGATAGGTGGGTTCGGCGGCGTCCTCGAGCTCGACCAGGGTGCCGGGGAGAGGCTGGGGCATGAAGTGCTCGGCGGCTCGCAACCGGCCACGCGCGGTGGATTTCGAGACGCCGGTGAGCTCCGCGAGATAGCCGGCGGCCGAGGTGGACAGCGAGTCTTTCTGCGGAATGCCCAGGCGCTCCAGGCGGGAGGCCCGAGTGGCGTGGGCGCGTTTGAGGTGGGACGCGAGTGCGGTGTTCACCGCATCGCAGCGCCGACTCAGTTGCTCGGCCTCGCGCAGCAGCCTCGGGAAGAAGGGCGCATCCTCGTGCGGATCGACGGTGGCCACCCGCAGCTCGGTGGGCTCCTGGCCGCCGTTGCTGGCGTAGTTGCCGGTGGCCCAGAGGCTGCCCCAATCCGGTGACTGCTGGATGGCGGTGCTCGGCGGGAGCCGCAGGAAGCGCTGCAGCGCCTGCGGCTGATGGACGTCGTTGAACAGGGACTCCACCAGGGTGTTCGCGAGGGCGATTCTCTCCTCGAGCGGGAGGGCGACGACGTCGTCGACGAGGGTCTGCGACACAATGGCCTCCTTCGCTGGGGGAGCGGTCTGCCTGGAAAACCTCGGAACAGTTGCGTGATGATTTCAGTGTAGTAGATAATCAAGCGCTAGAACAGTTGTTTTATTCTGCTCTGAGTGAACGTGCCTTCTGGGGCGGTTGATGACGCTCCGGTAGGGTATGCACAGCGCAGTGCCCGCGGGGTGAATCACGAGAGGGAGGCGGTGGTCGGCATGGTGGCGAAGAACCGACAGGCGAGCGCGGGGCGGGTGACCGGGGCGCAGTCGATCGATCGTGCCGCAACGGTGCTGAACTTCGCGGTGGGTGCCGCGGATCCGGTGTCCTTCACTGACGTTGTCGATCACACCGGGCTGAGCCGTTCCACGGTGTCGCGGCTGCTGCAGGCGCTGGAGCGCAACAGCCTGCTCGAGCGCGGAGCCGATGGCGCCTACCGGGGCGGGCCGATCTTCGCCCACTACGCGGCGCGCTTCAATCGTGCGGAGTCACTGGTGGCCGCGGCCGGATCAACGCTGCAGCGGCTGTCCGAGGAAACCGGGGAGGCTATTCATCTCGCCGTCGCCAGCGGGGATCGCCTGGTGCAGGTGGCCCAGGTCGAATCGCGCTATCTGCTGGGGTCCTCGAAATGGGTGAGCCTCGACGTTCCGCCGCACTGCTCGGCGCTGGGCAAGGTGCTGCTGGCTCATGCCGCGCTGCCGATGCCGACCGAGCCGCTGCCGGTGCGCGGCCCCCGCAGCCTGACAACCCTGAGCGAGCTGGAGGTCGACCTGGAGCGGGTGCGCCAGCGCGGCTATGCGCTCACCTGCGATGAGCTGGAGGCGGGGTTGGAGGGGCTGGCCGCCCCGGTGACTGGGTTCGACGGCGGCATCGTGGCCGCAGTGGGGCTCTCCGGGCCCGCGCTGCGTCTAGCGGACCACGTAGACCGGTTCGGTGCCCTGCTGGTACGGGAAGCGGGAACCCTCTCCGCTGCGCTCCTGCGCGCCCCGCAGAACCCTTGTGCCCCCTGAAGCAGCGTCGTAGACTGGCCGCAACCGGAATTATCTGGAATTCAAGTTTCATAATGTAGAACTCCACCGGGGAGCTCAGGGGGAATCATGAATTACAACGTGCCTTCCGTCGATCAGAGCGATCGCCTCGTTCCGATCAACCTCCGCCAATCCGGCCCCACACCCGTGGAAATGCTCATTGACACCCGGGTGCGCAAGTCCGCGTACTGGGCGCTGTCGATGGAACACGGCTGCTGGCGGGCCTCCGTTTACAACCGGATGTACCATCCCCGGGGCTACGTGCCGCGCGAGGAGGGCGGGATGTCGGTGGAGTACGAGTCCCTCGTCAACGACGTCACGCTGTGGAACGTCGCCGTCGAGCGCCAGATCCAGGTCAAGGGTCCCGACGCCGAAGCTTTTGTTGACTTCGTCATCACCCGCGACGCCACCCGGATCCCGGTGATGCGCGCCCGCTACGTGATTCTGTGCAACGAGTCCGGCGGCATCCTCAACGACCCGGTGCTGCTGCGGCTGTCGGAGGACGAGTTCTGGTTCAGTCTCTCCGACTCCGACCTGATGTTGTGGCTGCAAGGGGTGAATGTGGGACGCCGCTTCGACGTCGACATCGCCGAGATCGACGTCGCTCCGGTGCAGATCCAGGGGCCGAAATCGGTGGACCTGCTCCAGGACCTCATCGGCCCGGTGGCCCGGGAGATTCCCAGCTACGGCCTGCACGCCACCCAGATCGCGGGCCGCGACGTCGTCATCTCTCAGACGGGCTTCACCGGTGAGAAGGGCTACGAGGTGTACTTGCGCGATGCCACCCAGCACGCCGAGGACCTGTGGAGCGCGATCGTCGGTGCAGGACACCGGCACCGGCTGCGTGTGGTGGCCCCGGCGCATCATCGCCGCATCGCCGCCGGGATCCTCTCCTGGGGCCAGGACATGGACGTGGAGACCTACCCGTTCCAGGTCAACCTCGGATATCAGGTGCCGCGGATGAAGTCGACGAACTACATCGGCAAGGCCGCACTGGAGGCGGTGCGCGCCCAGGTGGAGGCCGGCGAGCCGCCGTACCGCACGCAGCTGGTCGGATTGAAGCTGGGCGGCCGGCCGATCGACGACTATGCCCCGGATTTCTGGCTGATCAGCGCCAATCCCGAGGACAAGCCCGTGGGCTACGTAACCTCGCCCTGGTACTCACCGGAGCTGGGCACCAACATCGCCCTGGCGCACGTGCCGGTGGGATCGTCGGCGCTGGGCACCGAGGTCTGGGTGCACTTGCCGGATCAGTACGTGGAGACCCCGGGTATCCCGGAGCGTGCCGAGGTGGTGGAGGTGCCGTTCCGGCCCTCGGTGAATCCGAATCAGCGCGAGATCCTCAAGTCGAAGGGTCTCGACGCCGCGATCTGAGGCTCCGGGCTACTCCAGCCCGAAGATCCCGCGGAACACGCCGAGGCCGAAGAACAGCACGAAGGCGATCGCGACCACCCAGAGCAGCGGGTGGACCTCCTTGGCTCGGCCTTGACCGGTGCGGATGACGGCGTAGGCGATCATTCCGGCGCCGATGCCGTTGGCGATCGAGTAGGTGAACGGCATCAAGATGAAGGTCAGGAACGCCGGCAGCGCGGCACCCCAGTCGGTCCAGTCGATGTGCACGACCTGGGTGACCATCATGAACCCGACGACGACGAGGGCGGGGGCCACCGCCTCGAACGGCACCAGGTGGATCAGCGGCGTGAGGAACATGGCGACCAGGAACAGGGCGCCGGTGATCAGCGAGGCGAAGCCGGTGCGGGCGCCCTCGCCGACACCGGTGCCCGACTCGACGAAGATCTGGTTGGCCGAACCGGAGCCGGCGCCGCCGGCGGAGACCGCCAGTGCGTCGACCATCAGGATCCTGTTCAGATGCGGGATCTCGCCCTTCTCGTCCACGTTTCCGGCCTCGCGGGCGATGCCCACCGAGGTGCCCATCGCGTCGAAGAACACCGAGAGCAGAATGGCGAACACCAGCAGGGAAGCGATCACGGGGCCGAGCGAGGAGAAAGCGCCGAAGAGCGAGACTTGGCCGATCAAGGACAGATCCGGTGCCGACCAGCCTTCCAGGCTCGGTGCCACCAGCGACCAGCCCAGCGGGTTCTCCGGTCCGGAGGCGCCCACATGGAACACGACTTCCACGATGTTGGCGAGCACGGTGGCGACCACGATGCCGATCAGGATGGCACCGCGCACCTTGCGGATCACCAGGACGGCGGTGACCAACAGGCCGACCACGAACACCAGCACCGGCCAGCCGTTGAGCTCGCCCCCGGTACCCAGGCCCACGGGCACGGTGGTGCCGGCGGCATCGGGCAGGCGGCGTACGAAGCCCGCGTTGACGAGTCCGATGAGCGCGATGAACAGGCCGATGCCGACGACGATGCCAGTTTTCAGCGCCTCTGGTACTGCATTGAATACCGCCTGCCGGAATCCGGTGGCCACCAGCACGACCATCACCAGCCCGGCCAGCACGACCAGGCCCATCACCTCGGGCCAGGTGAGGTTCGGGGTGGTGGCGATGGTGACGGCGAGGAACGCGTTGATGCCCAGTCCGGCGGCCAGGGCGAAGGGATGGCGGGCCCACAGGCCCATGGCGATCGTGGTGATCCCGGCCAGCAGCGCGGTGATGGAGGCCACCTGGGGGATACCCAGCGTGTTGCCTGCGGCATCGGGACCCGAGAGCACCAGCGGGTTGAGCACGATGATGTAGCTCATCGCCAGGAAGGTGGCGATGCCGCCGCGTACCTCCCTGCCGAAGGTCGAGCTGCGCTCGGAGATCTTGAAGTATCGGTCGACGCCGTTGCGGGGGCGCGCGTTTGGATCAGTGTTCACGGTGGTGATCGCCATGGAGATATCGTAATGGCATTCGCCCCTGAGGAGGAATGACACCGACCATGAGAGACGACGCCCCGCTGGCTCGCGCCTTCCAGATCTACGCGCCGTCGCTGGTTTACTCCCTCGGCGTGGGCGCGGTCACCCCCGCTATCGCGGCGGCCGCCTCGTTCTTCGGCGCGTCGCTGGCGATGGCGGCGGCCTCCGTCACGCTCATCGGGGTCGGCTCCCTGATCGCCAACGCCCCGGCCGCGCAGCTGGCCTCGCGGGCGGGGGAGCGGACCACCATCATCGTCTCGGCGTGCTGGGGCACCCTCGGAGTGCTGACCTCCTGGTGCATGGTGGCCGGCTGGTTTGGAATGACGTCAGCCTCAGCCTTCGTTGGATTCCTGATCGGCATCCTGATGATCGGCATGGCCGGGGCGGGATTCAACCTGGCCCGGCAGTCGTACCTGGCGGTGGCGGTGCCGCACAGCCACCGGGCCCGGGCGATGTCGCTGCTGGGCGGGATGATGCGTATCGGCATGTTCGCCGGTCCCTTCATCGGGTCCGGTGTCCAGGCGCTGATGGGACTCCAGGGAGCCTTTGCCGTGGGCGCCGTGGCGATGGGCGCGGCCATGGTGATCAGTTTTTGGATCGAGGAGCTGGAACCCCGCCGGGCGTCATCAGCAGAGTCACCCGGTGTCGTCGGCGCCGCAGAGGCGCTGCAGGCGGTGACCCATCCGAGCATGCGCTCCCTGGCACGGCGTTACTGGAAGGTGCTGCTCTCCTCGGGCATTGGGGTGCTGTGCCTGGCCGCCACCCGTGCCTCCCGCTCCGCGGTGATCCCGCTGTGGGCCGAGCATATTGGGCTCTCGCCCGCCCAGGCCTCGTTGATCTACGGGATCGCCGGAGCGGTGGACACCTTGATGTTCTACCCGGCCGGCACCCTGATGGACCGCCGCGGACGGCGCATGGTGGCCGTGCCCTGCCTGGCGGTGCTCGCCGCGGGCATGGCGGTGGTGCCCTTCGCCGGGACCGCGGGATGGTTGATCGTCGCCGCCGTGCTGATCGGGCTGGGCAACGGCTTCGGGGCCGGCATCGTGATGACCTTGGGCGCGGACTACTCCCCGGCGCAGGGTCGGGCGAAGTTCCTCGGGTTGTGGCGACTGCTCTCCGACGCCGGATTCCTGCTGGGGCCGATGCTGGTGGCTGGGGTGACCGCCGTGTTTACCCTGGCGGCCGGAGTGTGGGCGCTCGCGGGTCTGGCCGGGATCGGTGCGCTGATCTTCGCGCGCACGCTGCCGGGCGGCCCCGGTCCGGTCGCGAAATGAGCCGGCGCTGAGCCCGCGGAACTATTCCAGGGCGGTGCGGGACTCGATGTCCTCGAAGATCATGTAGGTCTGGGTGTCGACGACGCCGGGCAATGTCTGTATCTGATCGAAGACGACGGTGCGCAGATCCGAGATGGAACCGGCACGCACCAGCAGCAGCACATCCATATTGCCGCCCACCAGCGAGACGTGCCAGACCTCGGGAATCTTCAGCAGCGCTGCTTTGAGTGCCCGCCAATTGTGCTGGCGCAACTTGAGCATCACGTGCGCGGAGGCGCCGAGGCCGATCTTCACCGGGTCGATCACCGCGGCGTATCCGGTGATCACCCCGGAATCCTGCAGGCGCCGCAGCCGGGCGTAGCAGTGTGCGCGCGAGACGTGCACATGCTCGGCGAGCGCGGCCACCGCCATGCGGCCATCCCGGGTCAGCGCCGAGATGATGCGCAGGTCGACGTCGTCGAGATCCTCCGCGACGGAGGGGTGCAGGCTCACCATCAGTACCTCGGGTCCACTCGAATGCCAGAACTGTTTATGTGACTGCGCTCACACTATCAAAATGTTTTCGAGAATGCACGAGATGTGGTCGATCTGTCTGGAGAATCCCGAAAAACTGCGGACGTTCGTGCATGAACGGGACAATGAGAGGACGAGATGTGTTGATTGGAAGGATGTGATCCGCGTGGCTGCAGAGCAGGACGCCGACCGGAGCGCCACCGAGGTGCAGTGGGCCGTACAGTCGGCTCGGGCCTTCGGCATCACGATTGAAGACTACTTGCTGCCCACCCACGGGCGCATCCAGCTGATCTCACCCGACGGCGCGCTGCTGCCCGTCGAGGAGCAGGGCAGCACCCCCGGCCACGAGTACCCCATGCCCGATGATCAGACCCTGCTGGCCGCTTACCGTCAGTTGGTGATCGGTCGCCGGGTGAACGATCAGAACCACGCCCTGGTGCGCCAGGGCCGGATGGCGGTTTACCCGTCCTCGCACGGTCAGGAAGCTTCTGAAGTTGCCGCCGCACTCTGCTTGGACGCCCGTGACTGGCTGTTCCCCACCTACCGTGACACGGTGGCCGTGCTCGCCCGCGGGGTAGCACCCCTGGACGTGATGACCTCGTTCCGGGGGGACTGGCACTGCGGCTACGACCCGATCGAGCACCGCACCGCCGCCCAGTCCACCCCGCTCACCACTCAGCTGCTGCACGCCGTCGGGCTGGCCCAGGCCGCCCGCCTCAAGGGTGAGGACACGGTGGTGCTGGGCATGGTGGGCGATGGCGGCACCTCCGAGGGCGACTTCCACGAGGCGCTGAACTTCGCCGCGGTGTTCAAGCTGCCGGTGATCTTCTTCGTGCAGAACAACAAGTACGCGATCTCGGTGCCGATCGCCAAGCAGACCGCCGCGCCGTCGATCGCCCATAAAGCAGTCGGGTACGGCGTGGCCGGGGAGCGTGTGGACGGCAACGACCTGGCCGCCCTGCTGGCCGTGCTGGGCCGGGCGGTATCCCTGTGCCGCGAGGGCGGGGGACCCTTCCTGGTGGAGGCGGACACTTACCGGATGCAGGCGCACACCAACGCTGACGATGCCACCCGCTACCGCCACGACGAGGAAGTCGCGGAATGGCAGCATAAGGACCCGCTGAAGCGGATGCGCACCTACCTGAGTTCCACGAACGTGTTGAGTGACGACGTCGAGGCCGAGATCACCGAGGCCGCCGAGGAGGTGGCCCGGGGCTTGCGCGAGGCGATGAGCGTGCAGCCGGAGTTGCACCCGCTGGAGCTCTTCGAACACGTCTATACCGTGCAGACCCCGCAGCTGGCCGCCCAGCGCGCGCAGCTGGCGGAAGAACTCGAGCGCGAAGCGACAGGAGAACCCCGATGAGCACCGAGACAAAAACCGCCAGCAAGAGCACCAAGCAGACCGCGGTGACCTTCGCTGCTGCTTTGAACGCCGCCCTGGCCGATGAGATGACCGCCGACGACATGGTGGTGGTCTTCGGCGAGGACGTGGGCACCCTGGGCGGGGTCTTCCGGATCACCGAGGGCCTCACCCAGCAGTTCGGTGAGTCGCGCTGCTTCGACACCCCGCTGGCCGAATCCGGTATTGCCGGCACCGCCGTGGGCATGGCCCTGGGCGGGGCGCGTCCGGTGATCGAGATGCAGTTCGATGCCTTCGCGTACCCGGCCTTCGAGCAGATCGCCTCGCACATCGCCAAGATGCGCAACCGCACCAAGGGTCGGGCGCCGCTGCCGATCACCATCCGCGTGCCCTACGGGGGTGGGATCGGAGGGGTGGAGCACCACTGCGATTCCTCGGAGTCCTACTACGCGCACACCCCGGGACTGAAGGTCTACACCCCGGCCACCGTCGCGGACGCCTACCTGATGCTGCGCGCGGCCATACGCCTCGATGACCCGGTGGTGTTCATGGAGCCGAAGAAGCTGTACTGGACGAAGTCCGAGGTCTCCCTGGAGGAGCTGCGCGCCGAGTTCGAAGCCCGCTGGGCGAAGGTGGAATCCGCTCGCGAGCAGGGCGAAGCCTGGGCGCGTGCCTCCGTGGCTCGCACCGGCGACGACGTCACCCTGGTTACCTACGGTCCCTCAGTGGTGACCTGCCTGGCCGCCGCCGAAGCCGCGGCCCAGGAAGGCCGCAGCGTGGAGGTCGTGGATCTGCGCACCATCAACCCGCTGGACGAGGACACGCTGGCCGCCTCGGTGGCGAAGACGGGGCGCGCCGTCGTGGTGGCCGAGCCGCAGGGCTTCGCCTCGGTGGCCTCCGAGTTGGTGGCGCGCATCCAGCAGCGCTGCTTCCACTCGCTGGCGGCACCGGTGCTGCGGGTCACCGGGTTCGACATTCCCTACCCATCCCCGATGCTGGAAAAGTACCACCTGCCCACGATCGACCGGATTCTGGACGCCATCGACGATCTGCAGTGGGATGAGACGGCGCTGAGCGCGCCGGAAGGAGCACGGTGACCGTGGGCGCAGCACAGAAGACAGCACAGACCTTTGACCTCCCCGATCTGGGTGAGGGACTGACCGAGGCCGAGCTGGTGCGCTGGCTCGTGGCCGAGGGAGATGTGGTGGCGGTGGACCAGCCGATCGCCGAGGTCGAAACGGCCAAGGCGCTCGTCGAGGTGCCCTGCCCCTACGCCGGCACCGTGCTCACCCTGCACGGCGCCGAGGGCGAGACCATGGAAGTCGACGCCCCGTTGATCACCGTTGGCGACCCGGATGCGGTGTCTGCCGAAGCGGCAACCGGGACGCCCACCGAGCAGCCGGGCGCGCTGAGCTACCGCGAGGAGGAACAGGCCGGGGTCAAGCCGGACAACGCGGACGAGAACTCGGATGATGAGAGCTCCGGTTCGGTGCTCATCGGCTACGGCACCACGGGCGCCAAAGCCACCGGACGTACCCGGGCGCGCAAGGCGTCCGCGCTCGCTCCGGTCGCGTCGGCCTCCACAGGGGCACCGACCGGACGTGCCCCGCGGGTCATCTCCCCGCTGGTGCGCGGACTGGCTCGCCGTCACGGCCTCGACCTGGCCGCCCTGCAGGGCACCGGCCCGGACGGGCTGGTCCTGCGTGCCGACGTCGAAGCCGCCCTGTCGGCGACCTCGTCTGTCACCGATGCTGCTGCAGCGTCCGCCGCCGTGCCCACCGGGACTCCGGTGCCCTCGGGCGAGATCGACTCCCGCTCCGGGCTCGCCATCGCCGAGCGTATCCCGGTCAAGGGCGTGCGCAAGATGGTGGCCGAGCAGATGGTGCGCTCGCGTCGCACCATTCCGGAAGCCACCGCCTGGCTCGACGTCGACGTCACGAAGCTCGTAGAGCTCCGCGCCGAACTCAAAGCCCAGGATGCCAGCACGGCCCCCAGTTTGCTGGCCCTGATCGCCCGCTTCACCACGGCCGCACTGCAGCGCTACCCGGTGATGAATTCTCGGGTGGTCGGGGAGGGTGACACCGGCGAGGAGATCCTGCATTTTGACGGCATCAACCTCGGCCTGGCCGCCCAGACCGACCGCGGTCTCGTGGTTCCGGCGATCGAGCACGCCGAGAAGCTCTCGGCGCGTGAGCTGAACACCGCGATCGCCGAGTTGGTGGGCAAGGCCCGCGACGGCAAGTGCACCCCCGCCGAGCTGACCCGCGGTACCTTCACCCTGAACAATTACGGGGTGTTCGGCACCGATGGTGCGGCCGCCATCATCAACGCTCCGGAGGTCGCGATCCTCGGGGTGGGCCGGATCATCGACCGCCCCTGGGTGGTCGAGGGTGAGATTCTGGTGCGCAAGGTGACCGAGCTGACCTTGTCGTTCGACCATCGGGTCACCGACGGCGGCACCGCCTCGGCGTTCTTGACCATGGTCGCTCGTGCCATGGAGAACCCGGCCTCCGCCCTGGCCGACCTCTAAAGGTCAGCACCAGGGGTCAGCTCAGTTCTTCCGACCGGCTTCCCAGCGGAAGAACGAGGAGAGGAAAGCGAAGAGCACGAAGCCGCCCCCCGCAGCGAACAGGACGCCGGAGAGTAGGTACCACGACGAGGTGCCGAATCCGGAGTCCACCGTCGCGGGGAGCGCTTCGGCTCCGCCCACCGGCAGCAGCGCCAGCCAGGCCCCGGCCAGCATGGCCGCACCGGTAAGCCACATCAGAACGTCCCACATCGGATGCCCGGAGGGCCAGGGATAGCGGTGCGTCCGCGAGGACAGCATGTTCCAGTTCGCCCCGGTGCGGAAGGTCACGAACCCGCCCACGAGCCCCCAGATGCCGGCCACCAGATAGGCCGCCACCATGTCAGAGGGGCGATGCCACGCTTCGACGAAAGTCCCCACCCCGACGGCGGTCGCGAAGAGGGCGCCGATGAACGCCACCGCCGGACGCCAGCGCGGGGCCACCACTAAGAACACCGCAACGACAGCCGCAGCGGCGAAGGTCGTGTGCCCGGAGGGCAGTGAATTCCCCGTGTAGTACGGCACGCCGTTGTCGAGCATGGGGCGGTCGAGGACGAGATTCTTAAGTACCTGCGTCGTCAGGTTCGCCGCCCCGAAGGTCGCTGCCGCGATGAGCGAGGCCAGCCAACGGCGGCGATAGACGGTGAGCACAATAAACGCCAGAATCGCGATGACTCCCACCACCTGTGGCAGGTGCTGGAGCAACTGTGCCGTGGCGGCGTGCAGGTCGGGCAGGGACTCCGTAGCCGACTGCAGTGCCGCGTACTCCCAGACCTGGCCGAGGTTCGAGGTGACGAATATCCGGTGAACGAAGCCCAGCGCCACACCCAGCAGGATGATCGCCATCAGCCAGGCCCACACCCGCGCTCCGGGAAGACGGCGCGCCTCCGGCACATAGGCCGGGGCGGTGCGCAGTGCGCGAGTGGGGTGGACGGGCACCCTTAGATCGGTGGCCGACTGGATCTCGACGTCGTCCGGCTCCTGTGCCCGGGAACCTCGGGTCGGTTGGGCAGGCAGGGGCCGCCGCGCGGAGATGGGTTCGGAACGACGATGCTCGGTCACCTCTCTATTGTCGCTGATGGTTCGACAGAAGCGGTGGCAAGAAGGCGGCCGCGTCATATTTGACTACTGGTGCGTAAAGTTGTGAATCATCAGGGTAAGGTTTAAGTGTCTTATTACCTGTGAGTGGACTTGCGGGTAGTAGTGAAGATCACAGTTTCATGACGCATCACTCCAGGGTTCGGGTACGGCGAACCCCTATTTGACGTGCGCAAATAGCGTGAGAATCGAGAGTCTGCAAACCGCCCGAGCGTTCTCTGGGTGATCTTCGAATTTTAACTGGACGTTCATTACCTGAGGGTATAGGATCCTGCTGTAGTTACAGTTCAGTTAAAATCATCACTGCTTGAAAAACTGAAGCTACTTTCAAAATATGAACTATTCTCATCTGGCTCCAGCGTCGCATGCCCGTGCGTTCCATGCCGTATGTGAGCCGAGGGTAAAGAGGTCAAGCTGCGATGAGTGTGGATACCGCTGTGTCACATGGCGTGAATTGGCGTCGGCGAGGGGTATTCTCGCGCCGGTTGCGCGGGGGTGCCGTGGTGGCAGCGACCCTTTCGGCACTGCTGTTGTCGTCTTTTACCCCGGCCTCGGCCGACGGGACTCCCTCTGCAACAGTGCCGACCGCGGTGGAAAGCCCCTCAGCGACACCGGCCCCCAGCCCGTCCAACACGGGGCGTGAGGCGTCAGGCGAGTCCCAGCCCAGCGAAACAGCATCTGCGCCTGAGTCGCCAGCGGCGGAGCCGGGCGAATCTCGATCTCCTGCGGAAACTGCTTCCCCTTCCGAGAGTCCCTCAGATCAATCAGCGCGGTCTCTGATTCAGCCGTTGTCCACTGGCTCAGGGCCGATCTGCCAGCCTGGTTACGCCTACTCGGTCTTGCAGAACGGCACTGTCCGTCAGGTGAATCCGCAGGGTCAGGTCTCTAGTTTCGGTTCCTGGGGGCTCACGAATAGCGACAACGTCAATGGTTTGGCGATCGGCGCAAACGGATCCAGGATGTACGCCTATACGCGAACTGGAACGCAGGGAATCAATGTAGGATCGATCCTTGAATACCGCTCCGATACTGACACTTGGAGAACTGTTCCGGGCTCAAGCTATAACACTGGGACCAATCGGGGACTAGTGGCAGGTGCGGTCAATCTCTCCAACGGTCGCTTCGTCTTCGGCGCCTACCATTCGACAATTACGGCTGGGAACGGTGAAGGTGATCTCGAATTCCATCTCTTTGAGTTCAACCCGAGTGACGGATCGTTCCGAAAGCTCGGATACTTCGACACCGGGCTTCCTGGACGAACCTCAAGTGGGGGATGGAATCCGAGCTGGACGTTAACTGCGGCGAACGGCGATATAGCCTTTGACACTGCTGGAAATCTCTACGTAGTCCGTAGCGGTGCCACCGCCAACATCTATAGTGTGACGGCCGCTGACCTCGGCAATGCCAATGGTGGACAGCTACGTCGGTCGGCCACTCAAGAGTTCTCTGGAATTCTCGACAGTGTCAATGGCATCTCCTTCGACGCCGACGGTTACGTGTACCTCAGCAACACTTCCACCATGCGCAAGTACAATCCTTCCACTTGGCAGGCTGTGGGCGGAAACGTGACGACGAGTCTAAGCGTGGGTGGTTCGTCAAGCACTGACTTGGCCAGTTGTAACTCCCCAGCTAACCTCACGGTGAAAAAGAACGTGGTTTCGCGTGTGCAGACGGGCCATCAATTCACTTTGCGTGTCCAAAGCGGCTCGACGCTGGTAGCAGATGCCACCACGGTCGGAAACACGAATGGCGTTCAGAGCGAGCAGATCGGACCGGTGCCGGTGATCGCGGGCCAGGAATATCGAATCTCGGAGATCGGTGCCGGATCCACTCCACTGAATTCCTATGGAAGCAGCTACATCTGCACCTCGGGAGGCTCTACGATCGCCTCGGGCGATGGCACGTCCGGAAATGTGCGGATTCCAGTGTTGCAGTCCGGTCAACCTGGTGCCGCAGTGGAATGCACTTTCACGAACACTCCGTTGACTGCCGATGTCGCTATCAAGAAAATCGTGCAAGACGCGTCCGGCGAGAACCCACAACCCGCCAGTGGCTGGACCGTCAACGCATCGCCGCAGAGCGGTGCCACCCGTGCGCCGAACAACCAGCAGCAAACGGCTGGTTCCGAAGGGCGCGCCGACTGGAAACTGCAGTTCACCAGTTCGTCCGCGGTGAATCTCACCGTGTCAGAGACGATGCAAGACGACTACGAATTCGTCTCCGCTACTTGTGAAGTGGTGAGCGCGACCGGTTCCGAACGCACTGTCAGGGTGTCCTCTGAATCGGGAACCGTCTCCGGCGTACGTCCGGGCGACAGCGTCGACTGCACCTTCGTGAACAAGCTGAAATCCTCGTTCCTCACCTTGGTGAAGGAGATCGACGAACCGGTCTTCGACCCGGACGCGGACCCGGCGCAGTGGGAGCTTTCTGCCCACGGAGAGAATGCATCTCTGGCCGGTGTCACTGGCAGCGCAGCCGTGACGAAGGTTCAGGTCCCGGACGGCTCTTACGCCCTGTCGGAGGAACTGCGGTCCGAATTTTCGGCAAAGTCGGCCGGGTACCAGCAGGCTGATCTCACCTGTGTAGATGTCTCGGACCCCGAAGGCACTGACCTTGAGATCAGGGATGGCTCGGTCGCTGTCGGGATCGGCAGCGATATCGTGTGCACCTTCGTGAACGAGACCCTTCCGGGATCCATCTCTTGGGCGAAAGTTGCCGAAGGTTCGGGCGAGCCGCTGAACGGCTCCGAATGGACCATGGTTGGGCCCTCCCATCGCGATGGCTTTGACGTGACTGGCAACGAAGACGGCGAATTCTCGGTAGAGAACCTGATTTGGGGCAACTACACGGTCACCGAAACACGTGCGCCCGTCGGCTACGTGCGGGACGCAGAGTTCACCGCCGTGGTCGGTCCTGCCAGCCTGCATCACGAGGCCGGCGACATCGTCAACCCGCAGCAAGACCCGCTGATCATTCCGCTCACGGGCGGCTTCGGCTCGCACCTGTACTGGATCGGTGGGGGAATCCTCGCCTTCCTTGCCCTGGCGATCGCCTTCTGGAAATTCCGGAGAGGAGCCGCCCACACCGGATGATCCACATGACCCAACTCCTCATGAATCTCTATTGACCTTCCCTGTTTGTTTCCGCCAGCTCGACTGGCACTGCATATGAAAGAGAAAAACACATGACCCACTCACTCTCACGCCTTCGGCGCGGCACCATCGCGGCAGTGACCGCGATCCTGCTGGCCGTGGTCGGCTTGATCGGGGTCGGCTCCGCCGCGAACGCGGCGCCGTCCTTCGGCAACATCAATGAAAACGCCAGCGGTGTCATTCACATCCACAAGCACGAGACCCAGACCTCGACCGGCGCCGTCGCATCGCCCGACGGTTCCGAGTCGATCCCCAGTGACGGCGTTGCAGGCGTGACTTTCACTGCCTACGAAATCGTGGACGGCGACGGCAACCTGGTCGACCTCACGGTGCCCGGCAACTGGGATCACCTGAATGGGCTGACGGTCAGCGCCGATGGATCCACACTGAACGGCGCCCCCGCTGGCTGGTCGATCGGCGACGTAGCCGGAACCTCTGGCGCAACCAATGCCGCTGGTGAAGCCTCCATTAACATCGACAGCATTGGCGCCTACGTTGTCGTCGAGACCGACGCTCCGGCGAACGTGATCCAGACTGCACTGCCCTTCATCGTGACTATCCCGTTCCCGCACGGTGACGGCTGGCTCTACGACGTGCACGTGTACCCGAAGAACGGTCTGACGGATGTTTCCAAGACCATCGAAGCGCAGGAGGGCCTCGGCCTCGGCAGCGTGGTCAGCTTCCCGGTGACCACGGACCTGCCCGGTCTGGAACCAGGCTTGGATTTCACCAGCTTCATCATTCAGGACACCCTCGACAATCGCCTCGGCAACCTTGAGGTCGACTCGGTTCAGGTGAACGGTACGGACGTGCCCAGCGCTCACTATGACGTTGTTACCAGCGGCCAGACCCTGCGTGTGGTCTTCGACGTTGATTCACCTGCCGTGCAGGCATGGCTGCGCGCCAACGGAGGCGAGCAGATCGTGACCACCTTCCAGGGCACCGTTGAGAGCATCGGCAACGGTGTGATCACCAACGAAGCAACCGTCTTTGTGAACGATCCGAACGAGGACAACGGCATCACCTCGGATGAGGTGCGCACCAACTGGGGCGACATCAAGATCCGTAAGATCGATTCCAGCGATACTTCGGCAACCCTCGACGGTGCTGAGTTCGAGGTCTACGCGATCGACGATGCCTACACGCAGCCGACCGATCTGGAAGCCGCTATCGCCGGCGCCACCCCTCTCACCGCGGGCGGCAAATCGGTGTTCACGTCGGTGGATGGCATCGTGACCATTCCGGGTCTGTTCGTCAGCGATAGCGAAAACGCACCGATCAACGCTCAGTCTCGCTGGTACATCGTCAAGGAAACTCAGGCTCCGGCCGGTTTCGTCACCCCTGAAGGCGCTGCCGCACTGCGTGCCGTGAACGTCCAGATCGGCGTCACCGCAGAGCAGGACATCACCGTTGAGAACGTTCAGCAGGACGTCCCTGAGCTACCGCTCACAGGTGCGGCCGGTCAGATCCTGATGATCATCGGCGGTATCGCCCTGCTGCTCATCGCCGCTGGACTGGTGATGATGAAGCGTCGTCAGGCCGCTGCACAGCAGTAAGCCCGACCCCGCTCGCCGGCGTGACCGGTGACTGATGAAGGTGGTGGCGGTTCCACCAACCCCCACCACCATCTCTGCCCATTCGAGGAAGAAGGAAGCCCGATGACCCGTGACACGCTGTCACGCCCGCGCCCTGGCAAGGCGCCAGCAGCTGCGCTCCGCGCCTGGCGGCCCAACAAACTGACGATCATCATCGCGGTGATCGCGCTAGTCGGCGCTGGCATCCTTCTCTATCCGAGCACCGCCAGCTGGATCACCTCGTATAACCAGTCCAAGCTGATCGTGAATTACTCCGACCAAATCGAGAACGTGCACCCCAGCGCCCCCGAACAGCTGGCAATGGCACATCGGTACAACGAGGCTCTGCAGGCCGGGGTGAATCTGGAGGCCAACGCCAATATCGCCGTCGGCGACGGCACCCTGCGGGACGAGAGCCTGGACTACGAGAACATCCTCTCCGCCAATGATCAAGGATTGATGGCGCGGGTGAAGATCCCCGCCATCGAGGTTGACCTGCCGATCTATCACGGCACCTCAGACGAGATCCTGAACCGGGGTGCCGGACATCTTGAAGGGTCGCACTTGCCCATTGGCGGAGCCGACACGCATTCGGTGATCACTGCTCATCGAGGACTGGCCAACGCTGAGATGTTCACGAACCTTGACCAGGTCGAGGTGGGGGATCGTTTCACCATGGAAGTTTTCGGAGAGGTGTTGACTTACGAAGTCCGTGAGACGAAGGTCGTTCAGCCGGACGACACCGATACCCTGCGCCCCGTCGCGGGACGGGACCTGGTGACCCTGATCACCTGCACCCCGTTAGGTATTAACTCTCACCGGATCCTGGTGACTGGAGAGCGCGTCACCCCCACACCCATTGAAGACGTGACCGGAGCGGGACAGGCTCCCGAGATTCCTGGATTCCCCTGGTGGGCCGTGATTTATCTGGGCACGATCCTGGTTGTTGGAATCTTCGTCTGGCGCTCGGGATACTCCGATGCCCGTGCGGCGGCCCGGGTGACGGCAACTCACTAGACTCGGCACCATGGTCGATTCTGTTGTGCCCGAACTGCCCGCCCCGCCGCCGCTCGAGGAACTGTTGGCCGAGGCGGTCGTCGTCGGACTGCCGATGAACACCCGGTTCCGGGGCACCACGCTGCGTCAGGTCATGCTGTTGCGCGGCCCGCGCGGTTGGGCGGAATTCTCGCCCTTCCCCGAATACGACGCCGTCGAGTCCTCGCGCTGGTTGGCCGCCGCCGTGGAAGCCGGCTGGCAGGGTTGGCCCGCCGGCGTACGCGACTGGATTCCGGTGAATGCCACCGTGCCCGCCGTCGCGGCTCAGGACGTGCCCGAGGTGCTCGCCCGCTATGGCGAGTCCATCAGCGCGGTGAAGATCAAGGTCGCCGAATCCGGACAGCAGCTCAGTGACGACCTGGACCGGGTGGCCGCGGTGCGCGACGCGCTGCCGGACGCTGGGCTGCGCATCGACGCCAACGCCGGCTGGGACCACGACACCGCGCTGGAGGCGCTGAGCCGGATCGCCGAGATCACCGAGTTGGAGTATGCCGAGCAGCCGGTGCCCGGTATCGAGGGGCTGGCGCGGTTGCGCGAAGCCCTAGCCGCCCGGGGGATTGAGACCCGGCTGGCCGCCGACGAGGCGATCCGCAAGGAAACTGACCCGCTCGCCGTGGCCCGGGCCGGCGCCGCCGACCTTGCCGTCGTAAAAGTCCAGCCGCTGGGCGGGGTACGCCGGGCCCTGGGCATCGTGGAAGCGGCCGGACTGGACGCCGTGGTGTCGTCCGCGCTGGATTCTTCCGTGGGGCTGGCCGGGGGAGTGGCGCTCGCGGCTGCGCTGCCGGAGCTGCCCTTCGCTTGCGGGCTGGGCACGGCTGCCCTGTTTGCCGACGACGTCGTCGTCGAACCATGGATTCCGCGTGGGGGCGGGATCGCGGTGCGGCCGGCGCCGGAACCCGACGTCGGCGCACTGGAACGGCTGCGCCTGCCGGAGGAGACTCAGCGGTGGTGGCGGGAGCGTCTCACCGCAGCGCACACGGTGCTGGCCGGAGGACACCGGCAGGAGACCGGGCCGGTTCGCCCCTAAGATGGAGGGCATGGACTCGCTGCTCACCGCCCGCACCACGGTTTCCGCGCTCCGCCAGGCGGGGGTGCGCGAGGTGGTGGTGGCCCCTGGTTCCCGCTCCGCGCCCCTGGTGTACGCGCTGGCCGAGGTGGCCGGAGACGAGCTCGAGGGCACGGGCATGCAGATGCGGTTGCACGTGCGCGTCGACGAGCGCTCCGCCGCGTTCACCGCGCTCGGCATCGCCCTGGCCACCGGGCGACCCGCCGCCGTGCTCACCACCTCCGGCACTGCCGCGGGCAACCTGCTGCCGGCGATGATGGAGGCCGCCCACGCCGACGTGCGGCTGGTGGCGATCACCGCCGACCGGCCCGACGAGTTGCAGGGTACCGGGGCGAACCAGACCACCGATCAGCGCTCGCTGTTCGGGGTGCATACTCGCCGCGCCGTCACCCTCACCGGGGACGAGAACACCCCCGGGGAGCTGCACGCTCAGGTACTCGACGCGGTGCGCTACGGAGCCGGGACCGCCGACTCCGCCCCCGGCCCCATTCATCTGAACCTGCGTTTCCGGGAACCGCTGGTGCCCCAGCCCGACGACCTGCGCCCCACGGCGGCGGCCGCTACCGGGCCCACCCCGGTGGTGCCCGCCGCGCAGAGCCTCGGGGAGGAGCTGAATCTCTACGTCACCGAGCTGCCCGAGCGCCGCACCGTGGTGGTGGCCGGGCACGACGCCGGACCCCTGGCCTCCGAGTTCGCCTCCGCCCTGGGCCTGCCGCTGATGGCCGAGCCCAGCTCGAATGCCCGCTTCGGCCGCAACGCGCTCGCCGCCTACCCCTTGCTCCTTGGCCCCGGCGGTGGGATGGGGGAGCAGGCGCACCCGCTGGGAGAACACATCCAGCAAGTGGTGATGTTCGGTCGGCCCACCCTGTCGCGGCAGCTCTCCGCCCTGATGCGCCGCGACGACGTGGCCACGGTGCTCTACCACCCTCGCCCGGTGGGCTGGTTCGAGCACGGACGCCGCCGCGAGGAACTGGTGGATTCCCTGGGCGCGCTCGCTCGCCGCGCAGGTCAGGGGGCACCGGGCTGGCTCGCCGCCTGGCAGGCCGCTTCGATGCGGGCCCAGACGGCGCTGGAGCAGGCCCTGAACGAGCGCCAGGACGAGGTGGGTCGTCCCGGGGCAATGCGGGTGGCCCAGCTGCTGGCCTCCACTACCCAGGGCAATCTCGTGTTGGGCTCTTCCTCGGTTATCCGCGACGTCGACCTGGCGTGGCGCCCGGGGATTACCGCGACCTCCACCGTGTACGCCCACCGCGGACTGGCCGGCATCGATGGCACGGTCTCCACCGCCTCCGGGATCGCGCTGGGCACCGGCACCCGCACCACGCTGCTCTGCGGGGATCTGACCTTCCTCTACGACACCAACGGGCTGTGGCTGGGCCCGGACGAGGAGGAACCGGACCTCGACGTCGTCGTCATCAATGATCAGGGCGGGGCCATCTTCGCCGGTCTCGAGCACGGCGACGTCGCCCGCCGCCCCGGCATGGCCGACACGGTGGAGCGGTTGTTCGGCACCCCGCACCAGGCCGACCTGGGTGCGCTCTGCGCCGCCCACGGGGTGGCCTACCGGAGGCTGAGCTCAGAGTATGACGTCGTTGCCGCCCTGGGCGGACCCACCCGTGGGCGCCGGGTGTTGGAGGTGGTCTCCGACCGGGAGGCTCGCCCGGAGGTCCGTGCCGCGGTGGCCGCACGGGTCCGTGCTACTTTTAGGTGATCCAGCTCACCTGCACCGCGGGTGGGCTGGAACCGGTAGAGCCTGACGGCAAGCAACAACTGAGCAACAGCCGAGCAAACAGACGAACAACGAGGAGAACGCTGCGATGAGCCTGCGCATGGCGCTGCTGGCCCTGCTGACCACCCAGCCGATGACGGGCTATGACCTCTCGAGGCAGTTCTCGTCGTCGGTGGGCAATGTGTGGCATGCCGCCGACTCGCAGATTTATCCCGAGCTGCGGCGCATGCACCGGGAAGGACTGTTGCACGCCGAATCCGTGCCGTGGGGATCCAAGGGCGCGACGAAGACCCAGTACCTGATCACCGAAGACGGCAAAGCAGCACTGCGGTCCTGGCAGGACACCGTGCAGCCCTACACCCCGGACCGGGACCCAGCCCGTCTGAAAGCCGCGTATTTCGAATGGGCCGACCCTGCAGCCGTCACCGCGCAGCTGCGGGCCCACATCCAGCACTTCGAGACCGAGCTGGCCCACGCGGAGCAGCAGCTCGAGGCGATCTCCAGCCGCGAGCAGCCGACCATCGCCCGACGGCTGGACCACTACCCGGCGCCAGATCACGACCGGATCATCGCGTTCAAGATCTTCGCCTACGAGGGCAAACGCGACCAGGCTCGCCAGGAGATCGCCTGGGCCAAGCGCGGACTGAAGCTCGTCGAGCAGCTCGGCCAGGGCCGCGTCGAGGTCTAGCCCAGACGAGCCCGGCGGGCCGGAGTCAGCGGCCTACTCGGACTCGGGCAGCTCCGCCAAGGCGGAGAGCATCGGGCGCATCTTCGCTTTAGTTTCGGCCAGCTCGGCCTCCGGGTCTGATCCGGCGACGATCCCGCAGCCCGCGTACAGGCGGATGGTGTGGGGCGACTCCAACTGACCCCCGCGCAACGCGATCCCGAATTCGCCGTCGCCGTGGGCGTCGACCCAGCCCACCGGCCCGGCGTAGCGGCCGCGATCCATGCCGTGGCCCAGCGACTCCAGCCGGTGGATCTCGTCGACGGCTTGTTCACGCGGGGTGCCGCCCACCGCCGCGGTCGGGTGCACCGCTTCGGCCAGGGTCACCACCGAGACGGGAGCGTCGTCGTCGTTTTTCAGCTCCGCCGTGACATCGGTGGCCAGGTGCCACACGTTCGGCAGCCGGAGCACGAAGGGGGTGTCGCCGGCATGCAGAGAGCGGGCGTAGGGCTGCAGCCGCTCGACGAGCGAATCGACGGCGTAGCGGTGCTCCTGGCGCTGCTTCGGATGGTTGACCAGCTGCTCGGCGACGTAAGCCTCATCGGCGTCGGTGCTGCGCTGGTTCGTGGCATCCACCCCGGCGCGATCGGCAGTGCCCGCCAGCACCCGCGCTTCGGCATGGCCCTGTTTGCGGGCGATGAGCAGCTCCGGCGTCGAACCCAAAAGTCCGTCCACGAGGTAGGTCCAGCAGTGCTCGTAGTCGCGGGTGAGATGGGCCAGGGTGCGGGGCACGTCGATGCCCTCGGGCAGGTAGACGACCTCGTCGCGGGCCATCACGATCTTGCGGATCGCGCCCTGCTGCAGCGTGGACAGCGCCGCGGCCACCGACTCCACGTAGTCGTGCTCGCCCATCGCCGCGCTCGGAATCGCCTGGATCTCGGAGACCGGCACCGAAGTGCGCGGCCACGGGAAGTCGGCTACTTCTTTGCGGCCCAGCCAGGCGGCGGTGCCCACCGGATCCCAGAACTCGCGGGCCCGATCCATCATCTCCTCGGTGGTCACCGAGGCGGCCTTGCGCAGGGACAGCTCGTCGGTCTGTTCCATGGGGCGCTGCCACACCAGCCAGGTCCCCTCGGAGCGGCTGATGATGAGGATCTCGGGCACTGTCAGCACCGAGTCGGTCGCGGAGCGGGCGTCGAAGGTGAACGAGGCGAACGCGACGGGCAACTGGCGTCCCGGCACCACATCGCCGACCACATGGGCTCGCTCGGCGAGGTCCTCCCACCAATGGCGCGCCTCGGTGAAGCGTTCCTCGCCGCGGGTGCGCGTGACGGCCGCTTCGCCCCACCCCAGCAGGCCCGCCCCGTGGCGCCACCACATCGAGGTCGCACCGAGATCGAGCAGGGCAGGGATCGGCACCGAGGCGGGGTTCACCGCACGGACAACGCACACGAGATCTGTCATGACTCACCTAGACTAGCGGGTATGGTTCCCACCCCGAGCATCCACCCGGCCCACCCTGCCCGCAGCGAGCAGCGGGCCCAGGTTCTCATCGCCGGAGGCGGTCCCGCCGGGGCTACCGCGGCCTGGCATCTGGCCAGTGCCGGCGTCGACGTCGTGGTGTTAGAGAAGACTAGCTTTCCCCGCGAGAAGGTCTGCGGCGACGGGCTCACCCCGCAGGCCGTGCGCGAGATGAACCTGATGGGACTCGCCCACCCCGCATCCGAGGGTTGGCGGCACATGCGCGGGCTGCGACTGGTGGCCCACGGCCGAGCCGTGGAAGTGCCCTGGCCGGAAACCAGCACCTGGCCGAACTACTCCCTGGTGCGCACCCGTCACGACTTCGACCACCAGCTCGCCGAACACGCCCGCGCCGCCGGGGCACGCGTACTCGAACGCCACGGCGTGACCCAGGCGCTGACCTCGCCCTCGGGCCGCGTGATCGGATTACGCGCCGAGCTGCTCTCCGAGACCGGGCGCAAGACCGGGCAGTTCCAGGACTTTCACGCCGACGTCGTGTTGGCCTGCGACGGGAACTCCACCCGCACGGCGGTGTCGTTGGGACTGGAGAAGCGCGACGACCGGCCCATGGGGGTGGCCGTGCGCGCCTATTACGATTCCCCACGCCATGATGACGACTGGATCGAGTCCTGGCTGCAGTTGCCCGACGCCGACGGCAACCCGTTGCCCGGCTACGGCTGGCTGTTCCCCGTGGGGGATGGCACCGTCAACGTGGGCCTGGGCATCCTCGACACCTCGCCCCAGTTCGGCAGCCTGAACTACCGCTCCGTGCTCAAGGACTGGACCGGGGCCCTCACCGAGTCCTGGGGCATCTCCGAGGACACCCGGGGCTCGAAGATCCTCTCGGCGGCGCTGCCGATGGGTTTCAACCGCACCCCGCAGTACGTGCCGGGCATGCTGTTGGTGGGCGACGCCGCCGGCATGGTGTCCCCGTTCAACGGCGAGGGCATCTCCTTCGCCATGGAAGCTGCCCGGCACGCCGCGGACCTCACAGTCACCGCCCTGGCCTCTCCCACCGTGGCCGGCCGTGAGGCTCAGCTCTCCCGCTATCCGCGGCTCACGCGCGAGGAGTGGGGCTCCCACTTCGCCCTGGGTACGGTGTTTGCGCGACTCATCGGCCACCCCCAGGTGCTACGCGCCGCGCTGGCCACCGGGATGAGCGTGCCGAGCCTGCTGCGCGTCGTCGTGCAGATCATGTCCAATGTGGTCGATCCCGACGGCGGCTCGGCCGTGGATCGGGCCGTGCGCATCATCGAGTCCATGGTGCCCGCGGCCTCCACCCAAGACACCCTGCAACAACTCGGCGCATCGGGTGCCCAAGTTCGCTAGTGTGGTGCAGGTGAGTTCCGCAACCGATGACGCAGCAGGCCTGGCCCCGACCCTCGGCCTGCCTCCCGGGTTCGACGCCCTGGAGGAGCACGAGCAGCTCGTCGGCGCGCTTGTCGACTCCCTGACAATCATCGAGGACGAACTGGTCGCCGCCCTGACCAACGCCGACCGGCTGGCCGAGAATGTCTCCCGCCACCTGCTCGACGCCGGCGGCAAGCGCGTGCGCCCGCTCCTCACCGTGCTGGCCTCCCTGCTCGCCGACCCCGGGGTTGCCGACGGCACCGAGGTGGAGATCTCCTGGCAGGTGCGCCGCGTGGCCACCGTGATGGAGCTGACCCACCTGGCCACCCTCTACCACGACGACGTGATGGACGAGGCGGAACTGCGTCGCGGCGCCCCCACCGCCCACCGGCAGTGGTCCAACCTGGTGGCCATCCTTGCCGGCGATCTGATCTTCGCCCGCGCCTCACTGGGCATGTCCGAGATGGGCTACCCCTCCATCAAGGTGCACGCGGAGACGTTCGAGGCCCTGGTGATGGGGCAGCTCTGGGAGACTGTAGGCCCCCAGGACGGCGAGGACCCGCTGGCTCACTATCTGAAGGTCATCAACGGCAAGACGGCGTCACTAATTTCGGCCTCGGCCGGGCTCGGCGCACTGCACGGCGGCGCGGATGAGGCCACCGTGGAGATTATGAAGCGCTACGGCGACCAGGTGGGCATGGCGTTCCAGCTGGCCGACGACATCATCGACCTCACCGCGGAGCAAGCCTCTTCCGGCAAGATTCCGGGCACCGACCTCCGCGAGCGTGTGGCCACCCTTCCGGTGCTACTGCTGCGCCAAGCAGCCCACAACGGCGACGTCGACGCCGCTGCCGCCCTCGAATTAGTCGATGGACCGCTGGAGACCGACACCCAGCTCGATGCGGCCGTGCAAGCGGTGAAGTCCCACCGGGTGATCGACGAGGCGTGGTCGCTGACCCGCGGCTGGGCGGCCCGGGCGAAGCAGGCGTTGGAGCCACTGGAACCCACCCCGGTCACCGCGGCGCTGGCGCAGTTCGCCGACTACGTGGTGCACCGCGAGGGCTGAGCACGTTCAGATCCGGGTCGGGTCGACGTCGAGCGCGGCCGCGAGTTCTCGGGCCTTGAGCGCCCGTACCGCCGGATCCACCGGGTGGCGTAGCTGCCGGTAGAGCATGTCGTCGGAGTACCGCGGGAACACGTGCAGGTGGTAGTGCCAGACGTGCTGGTTCCCGGCCGGCTCGTTGTGCTGGCGGGTGCTGATGCCCTCCGGTGCCCAAGCATCCTTCATGGCGATCGCCACCTGGCGGCTCATCAGCCCGATGCGCTGCATCACCCGGTCCGGCATCTCGTAGAGAGTTTCGATGTGGGCGGCGGGGCTGATCATGGCGTGGCCCTCGTGCGGGCCGAAACCGTCCACCGCCATGAACACGATGAGCTCCTCGTCCCGATACACCAGGTCCTCCAGCTCGCAGCGATTCCCGGGATCGTTGACATCGCCGCTGGCCAGCCCGCAGAACGGGCACGCGTAGCCGTGTGGGGCGTGCGAGGGGAAGCTGCGTGGTCCGCTCACGCCCGCCCGTCCTCGTCGGCGTCGTCCGCGTCAGAATCCGCATCGGCGGTCTCGAGCATCCAGGCGAACAAGTCGGTGATGAACTCGGAGACGGTGCCCTCCAGTGACCGCCAGGCCCCGGTCTCGGCGTCGGCGCCGGAGCTGCGCTGGGCGACCAGCGGGTCAGGCAGGCTCAGCTGATCCACCGGGATGCCCCACACCGTGGACTCCTCGGCGTCCTCGAGGAACATCAGGTGTCCGTCGCGCACGTCGAACTCCTCAGGGGCGAAGAAGAAGTGGTCGGTCTCCAGTACTTCCTCGCAGCCGCCCACCGCCAGATAGAACCGACTCAGCGCCACCGGGATCTCCAGGTCGGTGTCGGAGAAGTGCTCGGCCGCCGGGCTCTGCGCGCAGCGGGCGCCGAACTCCTGGGCGCTCATGCCCTCCTGGGCACTCCATTCGATGCCCAGCAATTCCGGGACCAGCCGGCGGTACGCGGGAGTGAACACATCCATGGGGTCGGAGGAACGGCGGGACGAAGCAGAACGCGATGAGGCCATGTCACCAGTCTAGTGGTCGATGGGGTCCTTGTCGGGCGCGCTCAGGCTGTAGAACCAGGTGATGTGATGGCGCAGCGCGGCGGCCGCCGCCTCGCCGTCGCGGTCCCGGAAGGTCTGCAGGATTCCTCGATGCTGCACCTGCAACTCGGCACGTACCGCGGGCCAGTCGGAGAGCCCGGCGACGGTTTCCTGCACGTAGCCGATCGTGGCCTGGCGCAGCGAGTCCATGATGGTCTCCACCACCACGTTGCCCGCCAACGAGGTCAGCACCGTGTGGAACTCGGAGTCCAGTTCGTGGAAACGCAGCGAGGGCAGCTCCGGATCATCCATGACGTCGAGCAGCTCCGCCGCCCGATCCAGAACGTCCTGACGCTGTTCCGTCTCCGGTGCGGCGGCCGCGTCCCGAGCCGACTGGATCTCCAGCAGCAACCGGGTCTGGGCGATGTCCCGGACCGGCAGCGACTGGGTGGCGATGTGCATGCGCAGCGCCCAGGCCAGGGCGGTGGACGGCTCGGAGATGACCACCGCACCGGCGCGCGGGCCCGAACCGGTGGCCGAGCGCACCAGCCCCATCGCATCCAGGATCCGCACTCCCTCGCGCACCGAGGCCCGGGAGATGCCGAATTCCTCGGCCAGATCGCGTTCGCTGGGCAGCTTGTCGCCCACGGTGATCTCACCGGAGCGCAGCCGTTGCTCCAGCCAATCGAGAACGATGGTGTAGGCGCGAGAGGAAGCGGGCACGGTGTACTCCTGAGTTCAGAATGACCGAATCATCATACCCGCCGCCTGCCGTGCCTTAGAGCGGAAGCATCCAGGCGAGCACGTTGGACTGCAGGAACACCACGGTGCACAGCACCAGCAGCAGCCCGACCGACCACCAGATGACGGCCCGGAAGATGTGGGACTCCTTACCGTCCATGCTCACCGCGGTAGCGGCGATGGCCAGGGACTGCGGGGAGATCATCTTGCCGACCACGCCGCCGGAGGTGTTGGCGGCGGTCATCAGGTGCGGATCGAGGCTGGCCTCCAGTGCTGCGGTCTTCTGCAGGTTGGCGAACAGGGCGTTCGCAGAGGTGTCCGATCCGGTGACGGCGGTGCCGATCCAGCCCAGCACCGGCGAGAAGAAGGCGAAGGCGGCGCCGAGTCCGGCGACCCAGGTGCCCATGGCGATGGTCTGACCGGAGAAGTTCATGACGTAGGCCAGCGCCAGGACCGAGACGATGGTCATCCCGGCGAAGCGCATCTTCCAGATGGTGCGCCCGATCTCGGCCAGGGCGTTGCCCAGGGTGAGGCGGAAGGCACCGTTGCCGTGGAAGATCGTGTAGACGACGGCGGTGATCAGCCCGGCGATCAGTAGCAGGGTGCCGGGACTGGAGAGCCACTGGAAGGAGTACACGGTGCCGGAGATCGGGTCCCCGGCGCCGTCGAGTAGACGACCGTCCAGGCCGGGCCACGGCACGGCGATGTTGGTGGCGGTGAGGGCTGCGGGCACATCCACGCCCACGGTCCAGAGCTTAGCGATGCCGAAAACACCGACGACGATGATGTAGGGCAGCACAGCCATCCACACGCGCACCGCAGTGAGTGTTTCCGTGGGAGCGGGAGCTTCGACACCGAGGCGCTGGCGGACTCCTTCGGTGCCGCGGGGCTTCCAGAAGCGCAACAGGATCACCGCACCTGCCAACCCGGCCAAGGCCGCGACGACGTCGGTGAGCTCGTAGGAGAAGAAGGTGGCACTCCACCACTGGGCGATCGAGAAGCAGGCGCCGATCACCAGCGCGGCCGGCCACGCCTCGCGCAGACCGCGACGGCCGTCGATGATCAGCAGCAGGAAGAACGGGACCATCACGGCCAGCAGCGGAGCCTGATGGCCGACCACGGCACCGATGACGTTGGGGTCCAGATCGGTGAGGACGCCCGCGGTGGTGATCGGGATACCGACCGCGCCGAAGGCCACGGGTGCGGTGTTGGCGATGAGCACCACGGTGGCGGTCTTCAGCGGCTTCAGGCCCAGAGCGAGGATCATCGTGGCGGTGATCGCCACCGGGGCACCGAACCCGGCCAGGGCTTCGAGCAGCCCGCCGAAGCAGAAGGCGATCAGGATGACCTGAATGCGCAGGTCACCGCCGCCGATGGTGTCGAACAGGGTGCGCATGTCTTCGAAGCGGCCGCTGAGCACGGTGACCTGGTAGAACCACAGCGCCAGCACCACGATCCACACGATGGGGAAGAGTCCGAAGACCGCGCCCTGGGTGGCTGAGAGGACTGCCAGGTCCCACGGCATCTGGAATCCGAGGATGGCGACCAGCAGGGCCACCAGCAGTGCGACAGCGCCGCAGATGTGCGCGCGGGCCTTCACCGCGAGCAACATGACGAAGAACGTGATCAGCGGCAGCGAGCCGACCAATGCTGAGAGTCCGACGCTGTTGCCCACAGCATCGGTCATGGCGGTGAAGGTGCTCACGAGGGGCCTCCTGGTTTCCTCGGATCTCGGAGGCCGGGGTATCCGTACCTCCGCTGTGGACTGACCACAGTGGTCTGACCACAGACTTTATATGAGGTGCATCACATTGGTCAACCATGATTTTCGCTGGCGGCGCGATGACTCTTCCTCGGGTGCCTCATTGGGCGCAGCCGGGTACAGTGGAGGCGAACCTCACCGCATATAAGGATGGACCGTGACCGAAACCGCATCGACCCCCTCGCGCCCGCTGCGCATCGCCATCGTCGGAGCCGGGCCCGCTGGCGTTTACACCGCCGATCTGCTGACCAAAGCGGAGAAGGACTACGAGGTCTCGATCGATCTTTTCGACCGCTATCCCGCGCCCTACGGGCTGATCCGCTACGGAGTGGCCCCCGATCATCCCCGCATCAAGGGCATCGTCAAGGCCCTGCACAAGGTGATGGACCGCGGCGATATCCGCTTCCTCGGAAACGTCGATTTCGGCTCCGATGTCACCCTCGAAGACCTGCGCCGCCACTACGACGCCGTCGTGTTCTCCACGGGCGCTATCCGCGATGCGGAACTCGATGTGCCGGGTGTGGATCTGGACGGTTCCTACGGTGCCGCCGACTTCGTGAACTGGTACGACGGACACCCTGATGTCGGCCGCGAGTGGCCGCTGACCGCCCGTGAAGTCGGGGTGATCGGCAACGGCAACGTGGCCCTGGATGTGGCTCGGGTGCTGTCCAAACACGCCGAGGACATGCTCGTCACCGAGATCCCGGACAACGTCTACGCCGGACTGCGCGATTCCGCGGTCACCGACGTACACATCTTCGGTCGGCGCGGTCCCGCCCAGGTGAAGTTCACCCCACTGGAGCTGCGTGAGCTGGCGCATTCCCGCGACGTCGACATCGTGCTCTACCCGGAGGACTTCGAATTCGACGAGGCCTCAGAACAAGCCGCCGAGACAAACAACCAGATCAAGACCATGCTCGGCACCCTGACGAACTGGCTGATGGAGCAGGAGGAGCGCGACCCGGCCGAGGCCGCCTCGCGTCGGCTGCACCTGCACTTCCTGCAGCAGCCCGTGGAGATCGTCGCCGGAGACAACGGCACGGTGGCCGGGCTGCGCATGGAGCGCATGCAGCTCGACGGCACCGGCAACGTCACCGGCACCGGAGAAGTCCTCGACTACCCAGTCCAGGCGGTCTACCGCGCGGTGGGCTACTTTGGTTCCCCGGTGGCCGGAGTGGAATTCGACGAGACCCGCGGTGTGATCAAGAACGAGGAGGGCCGGGTGCTCGACGACGCCGGTGCCCCGGTGCCCGGCCTCTACACCTCCGGCTGGATCAAGCGCGGTCCCGTGGGGCTGATCGGTCACACCAAGTCCGACGCCCTGGAGACCATCACCCACCTGCTGGACGACGCCGGGCACCTGTTCACCGCCGATGACCCCGACGCGCAGTCCATCCTGGACCTGTTGGAGTCCCGGGGCGTGGAGTACACCACCTGGGAGGGCTGGCTCGCCCTGGACGCCCACGAG
Source organism: Micrococcaceae bacterium (assembly GCA_052084925.1). GTDB lineage: Bacteria > Actinomycetota > Actinomycetes > Actinomycetales > Micrococcaceae > CmP2. The sequence goes on along the minus strand of JBQDEV010000005.1, from coordinate 43,367 downwards.
CAGTCCCTGGGCCAGGCCCACAGCGAGAACGGACCGGTGCAACGCGAGCGGGTGAAGGTCGTGGAACGTCGGGAGATGGTGGAGATTTCCCGCAATCACGGCTGAACTCACCTGAGCTAGGCTGAAGCGGTGCCCCGCATCCTCGCCGATATCACCCCGCTGAAGGTCAGCCGAGACTACCGGCGACTCTGGGTGGGCAACTCCCTGTCCGCGGTGGGAACCCAGCTCACCCTGGTGGCTGTCTCACTGGAGATCTTCGCCCTCACCGGATCCTCCGCTTATGTGGGGCTGCTCGGAGCGTTCGCCCTGGTTCCCCTCGTGATCGCTGGTCTCTACGGCGGGGCGGTTGCCGACCACCTGGACCGGCGCAAAGTGGCGCTGGCCTCCTCTTTCGTGCTGTGGCTGACCACGGTGGCGATCTGCGCCCACGCCTGGCTGCAGATCGAGAACATCTGGGTGCTTTACGGGCTCATCGCCCTGCACTCGGGCGCCTCCGGAATCAACCAGCCTACGCGCGGGGCCATCATTCCGGCGCTGGTGGGACCGTCACTGCTGCCAGCAGCCAACGCCCTGAACATGCTCACCTTCTCCGTGGCGATGATGGCCGGTCCGCTGGCGGCGGGCGTGCTGGTCGCCTCCGTCGGCTACGCCTGGACCTACAGCATCGACGCCGTCACCTTCCTCTTCACGCTCTACGCCGTCTGGCGTCTGCCCTCGATGCCCCCGGAGCAGGACCCCGCACGTCAGGGCGAGAAGCGCTCGCGGATGGTGGGACTGAGCTCCGTGTGGGAAGGCTTCCGTTTCCTCGGGTCGCGCAAGAACCTGCGAATGACGTTCATCGTTGACATCATCGCCATGGCCACCGCGTTCCCACGCGCCGTGCTTCCCGCGGTGGGCGCACTGCTCATTGGTGTTCAGGCGACAGGCTCCGCCTCGGGCACCGGCGACGGGGCCGAGGCCGCGACCGGTGTCCTGCTCGCCGGCATCGCCGGGGGCGCCTTTCTCGCCGGGCTGTTCTCCGGGACGTTCACCCGCATCACCGCACAGGGCCGGGCCGTGTACTGGTCCATTGTGGTGCGGGGTCTGGCCATCGCCGGGTTCGGCGTGGTGGTGTGGCAGGGCGTCCGGATGGCGGACCAGGGGGCGCCGAACCCCTGGTATTTGTGGCTGGCCGCACTGATGCTGGTCATCGCCGGCGCGGCCGACTCGGTCTCAGGAATCTTCCGCAACACCATCCTGCAGACCGCCACCCCGGATCACCTGCGAGGCAGACTGCAGGGTGTCTTCATCGTGGTGGTCGCCGGTGGTCCCCGCGTGGGGGAGATGCTCACGGGCGCGGTGGCCGGTGGCATCGGAGAATCAATCACGATGATCGCCGGTGGCGTGCTCTGCGTGGTGGGCGTCAGTATCGCCGTTGCCGTCGCGCCGGGATTCCTGCGCTACGACTCGAAACGCCCTGTTGCCTGACCGGTGCGGCCATGATGTGCTGAAGGGATGACCATGGACCCCGTTGAGGCGAACACCATGATTCTTCAAGCCACTAATCCGCTCGAGCCATCGGCGCTGGAATGGGTGTACCTCGCGGTGGGTCTGGTGCATCTGGCCCTCCTTCTTGCCCTGATTCTGTGGCTACCCCGTCAACGCCGCATCAGCCCGGGTGCGCGCCTTGCGGGGGTGCTGGTGGCCTTCGTCCTTCCGCTACTGGGACCCTTCATCGTCTGGGCCGCCGCCCGACGGGGCATTCAGTCGCCTGACAGATTTTCTCGATAGAATTTTGAAGCAACGGCGACGAGAACGCCGAGCCAGTCGTGTCCTAGGAGTGAAGCGGATGCACACGCACAACAACCGATTCAAGACAGTGCTGCTCTTCGGAGCCATGTTCGCCCTGCTGCTGGCGATTGGCGGTGTCATCGCCTACTCCACCAACACTCCGGCCTTCATTTTCGTCTTTGCCGGTATCGGTGTGGTCTCCACCGCGGTGAGCTACTGGAACTCGGACAAGATCGCCATCCGCGCGATGCAGGCCTACCCGGTCACCGAGCAGGAGCAGCCGGAGATGTACCAGATAGTCCGCGAACTCTCTGACAAGGCCGGGCAACCGATGCCACGGCTCTATGTCTCGCCCACGGAATCACCGAACGCCTTCGCCACCGGTCGCAATCCACAGAACGCCGCCGTGTGCTGCACCGAGGGAATTCTGCGTACCCTGAACGCCCGCGAACTGCGCGGTGTGCTCGGGCACGAGCTGATGCACGTCTACAACCGCGACATCCTCACCTCGTCGGTGGCGGCTGCGGTGGCCGGGGTGATCACCTCGGTGGCGCAGTTCCTGCTGTTCTTCGGCGGTGGCGGCCGTGATCGCAATGGTGGGCCGCTGGCGATCATCGCGCTGATCGGCATGTCCCTGCTGGCCCCGTTGGCGGCAGCCCTGGTACAAACGGCGATCTCGCGCTCGCGGGAGTACGACGCGGATCAGGACGGCGCCGCCCTCACCGAGGACCCGCTGGCCCTGGCCTCGGCCCTGTACAAGCTGGAGCACGGCGTTCAGGCGGCCCCACTGCCGCAGGACAACCAAAAACTGGTCAACACCGCGCACATGATGATCGCCAACCCGTTCCGGATGAAGCCTCAGGCCTGGTTCTCCACCCACCCTCCGATGGGGGAGCGCATCGGCCGCCTCGAGCAAATGGCCCGCTCACAGGGCCAACTGGAGTGAACAGCTCCGACTCTGCACAACAGCGACCTGACACAGCACGACCCCCGTTCCCTTTTCAGGGAGCGGGGGGCGTTGTCTGGCGCCGCATAAGGTCGGTGGCTCAGAGTCTACGAGGGGTCCACCACGCCGGCCTTGGCTAAGGAGGCCCAGTGCTCGGCGAGTGCATCCTGGATGGGCGATTGCAGGAGTTCATTGCGCTGTGTCTGAGCGCGCTCAAACGAAGAAGACATCTTGGACTCGGCGGCGCTGCGTTGCTCGGACAGCCGGGACAGCCGTGCTTGGTAAGCATCCGATCGTGAGGCACCGAACTGAGCGCTCGGCTCTGGCAGCGTCTCCAATTGCTCGGTGAGGGCGCGCTGTTGGTCGCGTCCGTCACCGAGCAGGTCCGGGGCCTCCAGGGTACGCACGTAGCCAGCGGCAACGATCAGCCCGCGACCGGTCGGGATGCCGAAGCGCAAGGCGGCCCGAAGCACGCGCTCGGTGGTCACCGTCTCCGGCGCCGGTTCCCATTGCACGGTGTCCAGCGACTTCCGTTCGATCTTCCGACGCACCAGGGCGCGGCCCACCGACATTGAATTCTGGTAGACGGAGCCATCGGCATCCAACAGGTACAGCATGGGGTTCCCTTCTCGTCGGAGTGGGGTTGAGGGATCAGCGGAAGTTGATGAATTGCAGCGCGGCGTCCTCAAAGTCCTTCAGCAGGGCGATCGTGTCCTGCAGGTCGTTGCGGGACTTGGAGGAGACGCGCAACTCGTCACCCTGAATGGTGGCCTTGACCGATTTCGGTGCCTCGTCGCGAATCAGCTTGGAGATCTTCTTCGCCGTGGGCTGGTCGATGCCCTCCTTGATAGCGGCCTCGAGACGGTACTCCTTGCCCGAAGCGTAGGGCTCACCAGCGTCGAGGGATTTCAGGGAGATGTTGCGCTTGACCAGCTTTGACTGGAAGACGTCAAGCACTGCCTTGACGCGCTCCTCGGAGTTCGCCTTGAGTAGGATCTTCTCGCCGGAGAAGTCAATCTCGGCGCCGACGCCCTTGAAGTCGTAACGCTGCGCGATCTCCTTCTGTGCCTGATTCAGCGCATTGGACACTTCCTGAGTGTCCACCTTGCTGACGACGTCGAATGTTGAATCGCTGGCCACAGATCCTCCTGAGATCGAGAGTTTCCGACACGGGGGTGTCTCGGATGCTTCCGTCTCAGCCTACCGGCAGCCGCCCCGGGTGCGACATGACGGAGCGACGCTCATCACGTCGGTCCCATTCGATTCGAAAATCGGAGCTGGATCGGGTAATCTTTTATCTCGTTCGTCTTCTGCTCATGCAGTGACGGCCGCGGCAGATTACCCGAGCGGCCAAAGGGGGCTGACTGTAAATCAGCTGGCATTGCCTACGGGGGTTCGAATCCCTCATCTGCCACGGAACACGGTGGTGAACACCGGGGAAGGCTCCGAGCACCAGCTCGGAGCCTTTGCTGTATCCCAGGGAGCGCGTGGTGCACGCGCCGCGACTGCCTGCCGAGAGACCAACATGGAGTTGAGCTTGTGAGACGAGAACGCCGATCCGGTTCCACACACTCCGCAGTTCAGGCGCCCACCCGCTCGCGCTCGGAAGAAGTGCTGCGGTACCTGCGCGATCACGTCGTCAACGGGGACTGGCCGGTGGGGTCCCGCATCCCCACCGAACCAGAACTGATGGAAACGCTGCACGTCGGCCGCAGTGCCGTGCGCGAGGCGGTGCAGTCCCTGGTGGCGCTCGGAGTGCTCGAGCCGCAGGTGTCCCGCGGCACGTTCGTGCGGGCGCAGACGCCCTCCGGACGATTGCTCAGTGATTTCTTCGGCGCCTTCTCGGCCGGCGAATTGGTGGCGTATCGGCGGGCGATTGAGGTGCAGGCGGCCCATGATGCCGCACTCTACGCCGAACCGGAACACCTGGACACGTTGCGCCGGGCCCTGGAGATCAGCGACCGGCCCGCCACGGTCGACACTGATTCGGAGGCGTACCGGCGGGATCCGCTGGCCGCCATGATGAATCTGCCGACACCGGGCCAATTCCACCGCGGGGTGGTGGCCGCCGCTCAGAACCGACTCTTCGACTCGGTCTACGATGGGCTACTCGGCCTGCTGCAGCAGATGCAGCGAGACGGGGTTCTGCGCTTCGGAGCCGATGCCCATGCTCACGTGGAAGACCACCGGCAGATCTTCGCCGCGATCGAGGCCCGCGATGCCGAGGCCGCCGCTCGGCTCACCGCCGAACACGTTGACCGGGACCTGATTGTCAGCACACCGACACCGGACCCCGACGAGACCGCCTGATCGGGTCGTGTTCGCTGCGAGCGTGGATTCCCGGTATCGGTGAGTGCTCAGCTTCGTTAGGCTGAACCCATGGCAACAGTTGATATCACTGAAGCAGAGTTCGAAACCACCGTCACCGACAACGACATCGTTCTGGTCGATTTCTGGGCTGAATGGTGCGGGCCGTGCAAGCAGTTCGCACCCGTCTACGACCAGGTGTCCAAGGAGCACGAGGACGTCGTCTTCGCCAAGGTGGACACCGAAGCCGAGCGCGGTCTCGCCGCGGCGGCGAACATCACCTCGATCCCGACCCTGATGGCGTTCCGCGAGAAGGTGCTGGTATACGCCCAGCCCGGCGCGATCAACGCCCAGCAGCTGGAAGAGCTGGTCGGCAAGGTCAAAGAGCTGGACATGGATCAGGTGCGCGAGCAGATCGCCGCACAGCAGAACCCGGATGAAGCAGGCGAGCCCGAGGGCTCCGATCAGCAGAGCTGACGCCCGCACGGCTTGTCGGATTCATCGGAATAACGGGTCAGCGATCGCGGAAATCCGCCGGCGCCAGCTTCGGACCGAACCGCTGAAACCGCATCCCGCCCGACAGTAAGAGACGCACCACCCGGTGGCGATGATCGGAGAAGGGCTCGAGCAATTCGAGCATCCCGGCGTCATCGGTGCGTCGCCCCGTCAACGCCTCACCCACCTGATGGGCGAGGTGATAATCACCCACCGAGACCAGATCAGCTGCACCATGGGTGCGCTGCAGGGTCTCCGCCGCCGTCCACGGGCCGATCCCGGGGACGGCGGTGATCGTTAACGCCAAGTCCGCCACCGGCGTCGAACCGGAGAGCCGCTCCAGGGCGCGGGCCCGCTGTGCCACCTGGACCATGGTGCGCGACATCGCCGGCTGCACCCATCCCTGATGCCATTGCCAGGACGGGATCATCCGCACCTGCTGCGGGTCTGGTGAGACCCGCAGACCCTCGGGCACCGGTCCGGGGGCAGGTTCGCCCGCGGTGCGCAGCAGCCAGCGCCACCCGGCCCGGGCCTGGTCATGGGTGACCTTCTGCTCGAGGACGACGGCGAACAGCTGGGACACCAGGGACCCGGTGGCCGGAAAGCGCAGACCGGGGCGTCGTCGTCGCGCCTCGAGAGCCCACTCGGGCAGCAGCGACCGCCAGCGCTGATCCCGCAGGAGCCGCTCATCGAACGCGGCCCAGCCGGCCAACGCCTCGGGGTCCACGCCCAGGAGTGTCTCGGCATGATCCACCATCGCTTCGGCCGTTTCATGGTCCGGACTGTAGGCCTCGACGTGGATGTCGGCGTCCAGCTGTTGCCGGGAGCGCAGGTGCAGGCTCACGGGGACGCCACCTCGACGCATCCCGAGCCAGAGGCCCTGCTCGGTCACCCGGAATGCGGGGTCGCCGGAGCCGCGCTGCAGGGAGCGCAGTGTGCGGGCGACGTCAACCGGCGCGGCCGGGCGGAGAAGCCGGTGCGCGCGGGCGATGTTCGCTGGGGGATGATTGTTGCGATTCATGAGCGGATCAGCACCATGGTATTCCTGTTTCCCCCATCCCTGCCGGTACCGTGGACACCATGAACTACGCCGAGAACGTCCTGGATCTCATCGGCCGCACTCCGCTGGTCAAGCTCAACTCCGTGGCCCGTGATGTGGCCCCGACGGTGCTGGTGAAGCTGGAGTACCTGAACCCGGGCGGATCCATCAAAGACCGGATCGCGCTGAAGATGATTGAGGAAGCCGAAGCCGAGGGCAAGCTCGCCCCCGGCGGCACCGTGGTGGAGCCGACCTCGGGCAACACCGGGGTGGGCCTGGCCATGGTGGCCCAGCAGAAGGGCTATCGCTCCGTGTTCATCACCCCCGACAAGGTCGGACAGGAGAAGCGCGACGTACTCAAGGCCTATGGCGCCGAAGTGGTGGTCACCAAAACCTCGGTGTCTCCGGATTCGCCGGACTCCTACTACGGGGTGGCCAACCGTCTCGAAGCGGACATCGAGGGCGCCTACCAGCCCAACCAGTTCTTCAACCCGGCTGCGCCGCAGTCCCATTTCGAATCCACCGGCCCTGAGATCTGGAACGACACCGACGGCACCATCACTCACTTGGTGGTCGGTGCCGGCACCGGTGGAACCGTGACCGGGACCGGACGGTACCTCAAGGAGATTTCTGCTGATCGGGACTCCGGACCCGTGCGCGTGGTGGTCGCTGACCCCGACGGTTCGATCTACTCCGGGGGAGAGGGTCGCCCCTATTTCGTGGAGGGTGTGGGCGAAGACATGTGGCCGGGCAACTACGATCCGGCGGTGCCCGACGAGATCCATGCGGTCAACGACGCCGAGTCCTTCGCCATGACCCGCCGCCTGGCCGCCGAGGAAGGCCTGCTGGTGGGTGGGTCTTCCGGCATGGCGGTGGTCGCCGGTCTGCGCGCGGCACAGGAGCTGGGGCCTGACGACGTGATGGTCATCATCCTGCCCGACTCCGGCCGCGGATACCTGGGCAAGATCTTCTCCGATACCTGGATGGACGCGCAGGGCTTCGTCGTCGAGCATGCCGAAACCCCTGTTCCCGACACCCTCGGCACCGCCTACCGTGACGGTGGGGAATCGGACCCACGCTCGAATCAGTCCGGCGCCGGTGCCGCCGGTGCCTCCGCTGCCGCGCTGCTGGACGACGTGGCGGAGTTGCGCATCGGCGAGTTGATCGCCGAGAAGGGCACCTGGCTGCCGGATTCGCTGCCCTCGGTGGTGGCGGCCGTGAAGACCACCACGGTCGCCGAGGCGCTGTCGACCATGAACCGCTACGGGATCGATGCGATGCCCGTGGTATCTCAGATGCGCGACGACCTGCGCGTCGGCGAAGTGCTGGGCGCGGTCTCCTCCGCCGGGCTCGCCGAGCTCGTGCTGCACGGCACGGCCCGACCGCGCGACGAGGTGCTCGAGCACGCTTCAGCCGCGCTGCCCCAGGTCTCCGTGCACGCCACCGTCGACTCCGTCTACCCGGTGTTGCGCTCGGCCGGTGCGGTGATGGTGGCCCGTGACGGCGTGATCGAGGGCATCCTCACCGTGCACGATCTGCTCGGCCGCCTCGGCGACTGACTGCCTGTGACCACCTGAAACGACATCACGAGACGCGAAGAGATTTGACGAAAGGAACCGCTGCGATGACCGAGAACACCTCGACCACCGGCTTCAATACCCGCGCCATTCACGCCGGGCAGGACTTCGAGCCCCTCACCGGCGCCGTCGTGCCGCCCGTGCACCTGTCCACTACCTACGCGCCCGAGAAGATCGGACACCTACGCCAGGGCTACGATTACGGGCGCGGCACCAACCCGACCCGCGACTCGCTCCAGGCCCAGCTGGCCGCCCTGGAATCCACGAAGGACTCGGCACGCGCCTTCACCTTCGCTTCGGGGCTGGCCGCCGAGACCGCGCTGATCATGGGGGTTGCCGAACCCGGCGACCACATTGTGATGGGCAACGACGTCTACGGCGGCACCTACCGGCTGATCAACAAGATCCTCGGTCGCTGGCAGATGACTCACACCGTCGTCGACATGGCTGACCTCGACGCCGTCGAGAAAGCCCTGGCCGAAAAGAAGACGAAGATCCTCTGGCTGGAGACCCCCTCCAACCCGATGATGAAGATCTCCGACATTGCCGCCCTCGCCGAGCGGGCTCACGCCGCCGGTGCGCTGTTGGTGGTCGACAACACCTTCGCCACCCCCTACCTGCAGCTGCCGCTGAGTTTGGGGGCCGACGTGGTGGTGCACTCGACCACCAAGTACATCGGCGGCCACTCCGACGTCGTCGGGGGAGCCGTGGTGGTGGAGAACGCCGAACTGGCCGAGGCCGTGCAATTCCAGCAGTTTGCCGCCGGCGCGGTGAACGGCCCGCTGGATGCCTACCTGACGACGCGCGGGCTGAAGACTCTCGGGGTGCGCATGGACCGCCACGTGTCCAACGCCGCCCAGATCGCCGACTGGCTGACGTCCCAGCCCGGGGTGGAGCGCGTGCTGTACCCGGGGCTGGCCGACCACCCGAACCATGAGCTGGCCGCGCGCCAGATGTCCGGATTCGGCGGTATGGTGTCCGTGCAGTTCACCGGGGGTGCGGCCGCAGCCCGCTCCGTGGCCGAGTCCACGCGCCTGTTCCAGCTCGCCGAATCGCTGGGCGGAATCGAGTCGCTGATGAACTACCCGGCCGAGATGACCCATGCCTCCGTCGCCGGCACCGAGCTGGCCGTCCCCGACAACCTGGTGCGACTCTCGGTGGGGATCGAGGACGTCGCCGACCTCATCGACGACCTGGATCGAGCCCTGAAACAGGTGTGATTGCTCACGTGCGCGGGCCCCGGGTACGGGGCCCGCGCCGATCTGTCGTACACTGGAGAGGTACTGAGACCAGATCCGGTCTATCCCCCACACCGTTTGCCGCAGATAAACTGCGTCCCGTGGGTGTGCCTGTGAAGCGCTGAGCGTCAGCGTCAGGGAAGTGTAGAAGCACGATGTTGGACCGTGCATGCAGGGATGTCGCCGGAAAATCACCTCAGGTAGATGACCATCCGAGCACGCTCCCAACATGCTGTGCGCCGCGACCCCTGATGAGGAAAACTCGTGTCCGAAAACACCCCTGTCACCACTGACGCCCCCGAAACCGCTGCCGCCGAGACGGCAGAGAACCCCACCACACCCTTCACCGAACTCGGTCTCGACGGCCGCGTCCTGTCGGCCCTCGAGGATCTCGGCTACGAGACCCCCTCGCCGATCCAGGAACAGACGATCCCGTTGCTGCTCGCCGGCCGCGACGTCGTGGGGCTGGCCCAGACTGGTACCGGCAAGACCGCCGCCTTCGCGCTGCCGGCCCTGTCTCGCCTGGCCGAAACCATCGACGTCAACGGCCCGGGTAACTCCCCGCGCATCCTGGTGCTGGCTCCCACCCGTGAGCTCGCGCTGCAGGTTGCCGAGGCATTCACCTCCTACGCCAAGCACCTCAGCAACATCTCGGTGGTGCCCGTCTACGGCGGCGCCCCTTACGGCCCGCAGCTGGCCGGACTCCGCCGCGGCGCCCCGGTCGTCGTCGGTACCCCCGGCCGCGTCATCGACCACATTGAGAAGGGCTCCCTGGACCTCTCCGAGCTCGACTACCTCGTGCTCGATGAGGCCGACGAGATGCTGCGCATGGGCTTCGCCGAGGAAGTTGACAAGATCCTCGCCGCCACCCCGGAGGGCAAGCAGACCGCCCTGTTCTCCGCGACCATGCCCTCCGCCATCCGTCGCATCACCGGCAACTACCTCAACGATGCCGCCGAGGTGCGCGTCTCCGCGCAGTCCACCCCGGCCACCAACATCCGCCAGCGCTACCTGCAGGTCACCGGCCCGTGGAAGCTCGAGGCGATGACCCGCATCCTGGAGACCGAGGACCACGACGGCGTGATCGCGTTCGTGCGTACCCGTAACTCCACCGAGGAGCTCACCGCCAAGCTCAACGCCCGCGGATTCCGCGCGGCGGCGATCTCCGGCGACATCCCGCAGAACCTGCGCGAGAAAACCGTGGAGAACCTGCGCTCCGGTGCCGTCGATATCCTGGTCGCCACCGATGTGGCCGCCCGCGGCCTCGACGTCGAGCGCATCAGCCACGTCGTCAACTACGACATCCCTCACGACGTTGCCTCCTACGTGCACCGCATCGGCCGCACCGGCCGCGCCGGCCGCAAGGGCGACGCCGTGCTGCTGATGACTCCGCGCGAGAAGTACCTGCTGCGCGCCATCGAGAAGACCACCAAGCAGACCGTCGAGCAGATTCAGCTGCCCAGCGTGGACGATGTGAACACCTCGCGCCTGTCCCGGTTCGCTGAGGAGATCACCAGCACCCTGGCGCAGAGCGACGCGGACTCGCTGTCCGTGTTCCGCGACCTGGTGGACCGCTACGTGGATGAGCACGACGTGCCCGCTGCTGACGTCGCCGCAGCGCTGGCCAAGATCGCCCAGGGTGGCAAGTCCCTGCTGGCCCAGGAGCCGGATCTTCCTCCGATGCGCGGTGGCACCGGCCGTAACGATCGCAATGAGCGCGATGGCCGCGGCTCCCGCGGCCCCAACCGCGGTCCCTCGGAAGGCAACGCCACCTACTGGATCGCCGTGGGCCGCAAGGACCGCGTTCAGCCGGGCAACATCGTCGGCGCCATTGCCAACGAGGCTGGCATCAGCGCCCGCCAGATCGGCGGCATCGACATCCGCCCGACCCACTCCCTGGTGGAACTGCCCGCCGACCTCAGCCCCCAGCAGCGCGAAACCCTGAAGCACACGACCATCAACGGCCGTCCGCTGCAGCTGCGCCTGGATTCCGGCCGCTCCACCCGCGCCGAGCGTGGCGACGACCGCGGCGATCGTGGAGGCCGCGGAGGCTACAACAAGGGCGGCTACAGCAACGACCGCCGGGATGACTCCCGCGGCGGCTATAAGGGCGGCCGTGGCGGCTCCCAGGGTGGTTACAGCAATGACCGTCGCGACGACGATCGCGGGGGATACGGTGAGGGCCGGAAGAAGAAGGATCGCTGGTCCGCTTCCGACCGCAAGGGCCGCGATTCGCGGTACTGAGCAACGCGTCTGAGGGCGCGAAAAAACTGAAGATTGACCTGGATGAGCACCGCTTCATCCTGGCGTGAGAGAGGTCACCCTGGAGGGCCCGTTCTCAATTTCACATCCGTGTGAATCGCTGGTAAAGTCTTTCTTCGTTGCCCCGATAGCTCAGTGGTAGAGCGCAGTCTTGGTAAGACTGAGGTCCCGGGATCGATTCCCGGTCGGGGCTCTGAAATGAAAAGCCCGCGCGCATTCCGCGCGGGCATTTCATTTCGTGGCGGTGTAGCTCAGCTGGTTAGAGCGCACGACTCATAATCGTGAGGTCGCGGGATCGAGTCCCGCCACCGCTACCAACGGAAAACCCCCGAGATCCTGACGGACTCGGGGGTTCTTCTTTGCCCAAAAATTTGTCCCGTCTCTGGGCGCGAGCCAAGTCGAGGTTGGAACCCGATCGCGGCCCGGGGCGGCACGATTTACTGTTCCAGAGGGAGCGTAGAAGCTGTTCAAAAGGTAGCGTTCACGCCTCCTGTGTTAGGCCCGTTCCACCTCGTTGGCACAGATATCGGCTAGTGAAGGTGGCCGCGAGACTGACGAAGGCTGGCGTTTGATTGCCGCTCACGAGGAAGGGGACCCACACGTTACGTGTGAGTCCCCTTCCTCGGAATAATTGACGGTTGCTACACCCAGTTGATGCGCCGCAGGGCCTCGGTGCCCTTGCACGCGATAATGATGAGGTCGATCAACCACCAGATGCCGAAAGTGGCCCAATTCAGCAGCAGCTTGGCGATGCCCAGGCCGACGTGGCCCAGGTACATGCGGTCGATGCCCAGGTTGCCCAAGAAGAACGAGAGCAGGATGGTCGCGAGGAAACTCTTGGGTGGGGTGCTGTACTGCATGCCTGGCGTCCTTGCCTGATTCTGGTAGGGGTGCGGGGAGTAGCTCATCCACGTTCCTTGATAGTTGATCGGACCCCCGCCAGTGGTGGGCCCCAGAGTTTCGCTCTGCGACCTGTAGCCCACCTGTGGGAAGGGGGATTCCCACGCCGCCCACACTACAGGGATCATTCTCGGGTTTCATCCCATAAATGTAGGCTCTGCGGGTGAAATCTTAGGTGAGATGATCCTACTCGCGGGGGAAGCGCCAAAGGGAAACATCTTCTAGGCTCGACTTCGAGACTATGACAGCGCCTTCACTGCGCGACGATCTGGAGGAGACCCCATGGCATCCGCACAGCCCCAGGACCAGGCCGAGAAAACTGAGTCGACGACGTCGATTCGCTCGAACAACGCCGCACCCTTGTCCTACCGCAAGGCGATGCTCGCCGGCGTACTGGCTGCCGGGGTCGGCATCGGCGGACTCTGGATGGCGGTGGCGGCACCGGACCTCTTCGGCGGTTCCGGCGGTGGCGGGCTCCAGGTCGAGAGCATTCAGGATGCCAGCGACGAGGGGAGCATCGATACGCAGTCAGCGGGGGTGAGCTATGTCGACACGGCCGGCATCCTGCACGAACCGACGGTCGCACAGGGCCTGTCCGAGGTGAACTTCTATGAGCCAACCCGCCTCGTCCTGTTCACCGAACGCGGTACTGCATCCGATAACTTCAACGGCCGCGTGCTGGCCTACATGCGCGACAATCACCCCGAACTGATTTCCGCCGACGGTCAGAAATGGGCCGATGGGGTGGTCATCATCGGCATTGATCCTGAAGGTCGACACATCGGCTCCTATTTCGGCGAGGACCGGAAGGTCTCCCTGGATCAGCAGAATGACATCCAGGAGGCTGCGAAGCCGGCGGCGAACGAAGCTCGCTGGTCCGATGCCATGGTGGATGCCTCGGAACGAGCGTCAGAACTGGTTAATCGTCCGACGGTGGCATCACCCGGTATGTGGATCGCCGCCGGCGGTGCGGGCACCCTGGTACTCGGCGGCGCTGCAGGGGTCTTCGGCGCCCGCACCCACGGTCGTCGCAAGACGCGTGACTTGATCGTCTCCGCCCAGGAACACTATGCACAGGTGACCATGGACATGGACGCCACCGAACTCTCCGCCTCGACCATTCCCGAGGACTCGCCCTACGGCGCCCGCATCCTGGAACGGTACCGCCTGTTCCACGAGGACTACCTGAAGCTACACGATGAGATCGATGCGCTCTCGGAGCTGACGCCCGAGCAGCTGGGGGATTCCGGGCTCCGTCAGCGGGCCGTGGACGCCGACGAGACGGCGTCGCACCTGAACATGATGGACGACGTCATCGTCGACACGAACACCCTGCTCAACATGCAGTCAGGGTGGGAACGAGCCTGGTCCCGGCAGATCGAGCCGGTGCGCGAGGACCTGAATTCACTGACCGAGTACGCCGATGCAGGGCTCTTCGACTCCAAGGACCTGAAGAGCCAGGCCGTGGAACTGGGCGAGTTCCAGCGCACGGCCACCGCGGAGCTAGAAGAGATCGGCGGCGGCCTGAGCGAACAGCGGATCACGGCCACCGAGGCCCTGGACCGGCTCAGCGACATGCAGGCGCGGCTCTCGGAGCAACTCAAGACCTACTACGAGGTCGCGGCTGAGGACTTCACCGAATCGACGTCCGAACGTCAGGACATGGACGAAGAGATGGAGAAGGCACAGACGGAGCGGCGCCGTCGCAGCACCATCCTGGACTCGTCTTACTCGGGCGGGGTGAACCCGTACTGGACGGCGATCGCGTTCAGCCACGGCTACAGCTCCGGTACGAGCTCGGTGGAGTCGTCGCGGTCCTCGTCGTCCTCCGGTGGGTCCTCCACCGGCTATGGCGCGGGCGGAGGCAGCTTCTCCGGTGCCGGGTCGTCGTCCCGGTTCTAGAGCACCAGGGCTGCGACCCAGCCGGCACCCAGCAGGGGCAGATTGAAATGCAGGAAGGTCGGAATCACCGAATCACGGATGTGATCGTGCTGGCCGTCCGCGTTCAGGCCGGCCGTGGGTCCCAGCGTGGAATCCGAGGCGGGGGAACCGGCGTCACCCAGGGCGCCTGCGGTGCCGATGATCGAGACCGTGGCCAGCGGCGAGAATCCCAGGGCCAGGCACAGCGGCACATAGATCGTGGTGATGATGGGCAACGTGGAGAACGAGGACCCGATACCCATAGTCACCAACAGCCCAACCGCCAGCATCGCGAAGGCCGCCATCGGCTTGTTGTCGCCGAAGATCGATTCGGTGGCGGTGACCAGATTCGCCACGTCGCCGGTTTCGGCCATCACGGCGGCGAAACCCTGAGCGGTGATCATGATGAAGCCGATCATCGCCATCATGCGCATGCCCTGGGTGAAGACATCATCGGCGGCACGCCAGCGCACCGCGCCGGTTACCAGGAAAATGGCGAGTCCGACGAGGGAGCCCAGCAGCAACCCATCAGCTTCGGATCCGGAGACCGTCAGCGCTAACTGAATCCCGAAGCAGCACAGGATCGCCACCACGGAGACGATCATCCGATAGCGGGAGGGCTCTTCGGCCTGGCCCAGACTGCCGGACACCAGTGGCAGATCCGCGTAGTCGCGCGGGCGGCGATAGCTGAACAGCACGGCGATCATCAGCCCGGCGATCATGCCGAGGGCGGGGATGCCCATCGCGTCCATCACGTTGATCCCGTCGGTGTTCATCCCGGCCTCGGCGATATTGCCCATCAGGATGTCTTCCAGGAAGATCTTGCCGAACCCCAGCGGAATGTACATGTAGGTGGTGACCAGGCCGAAGGTGAGGACACAGGCGATCAGCCGTCGGTCGATGCGTAGCTGATTCATCACGCTCAGCAACGGTGGAATCAGTAGCGGGATGAACGCAATGTGCACCGGGATCAGGTTCTGGCTGGCCACCGACATCGCCAGCACCCCGCCGGCCAGGCCGTACTTGGTGATCGTCACCATCCGCTCGGAAGCCCGCTCCGAGCTGGGATCCAGCCGGCGGATCAGCGAGTCGGCCAGTGCCTGCGGCAGGCCCGAGGAGGCCACTGCCATGGCGAAGGCGCCGAGCAGTCCGTAGCTCAGGGCGATCTTGGCGCCGTCACCGAGCCCGCCCTGGAAGGCCAGCATGGTGGCATCGAGTCCGAGGCCCGCGACGAGGCCTCCGGTCACCGCTCCGATGAACAGGGCGATGACCACATGGACGCGGCTCAGGGCGAGACCGAGCATGACAAGAACAGCGATAACGACGGAATTCACCGATACAGCATAGGCGAGATCGACGCCGGGACTATTCCAAGCGAACAGATGAGACAATGAAGACATGAGCAACGCGTCGTTCACCACCCCCTGGGACACCGGGTCGCACCTCTACCGTCGGCTGCTGCTGACCGGGATGTCGCTGATCGGCGTGGGCATTGTGCTGGCCATCATCGGCGCACTCGCCCAGATGTTGCCGGTGTCCTGGCTGGCGTTGAGCCTGATTGGCGCCGGGCTGGTGGTGCACATCTGCGCCCAGGTGATCCGCTTCCGCGACGCACGCCGTCGTGAGCGAGCCCGCACGCAACGCTGACCCCCGCGCACTAAGCTGGTGGGGACGACACCTCTCGTGATGATTCTCCAATGGAAGGACGCTCTGCGATGAGCATCGATCCCGCTGTGCAGTCGCGCAGTTATCCGGCCACCGAGCCCTACCAGGTGGGACGCGAAGCGATCCGCCAGTTCGCGGTTGCCGTGAAGAACACCCACCCGCACCACCACGACGTCGACGCCGCTCGCGCTGCGGGCCATGCCGACCTGGTCGCCCCGCCGACCTTCCTGGTGAGCCTGGCCCAGCGCGCCGAAGCTGCGGTGATCGCCGACCCCGAAGTGGGCATCGACTTCTCCCGGGTCCTGCACGCCGATGAACGATTCACCCACCACCGCCCCGTGGTGGCCGGGGACGAACTCGTGGCGGCCGCCACCATCGCCTCGGTGAAGGCCCTGGGCGGCAACTCCATGATCACCACCCGCGTGGAGGTGACGACGGTGTCCGGCGAGGACGTGGCCACGGTGGCCTCCACGCTACTAGTCCGCGCCGAAGAGACTGCCGAGGAGGAGAACCGATGAGTGTGTCCCTGTCTGAACTGACCAAGGGCGACGTCGTCGCCACCTGCACCGTGGAGCTGAACCGCGCCGATCTGGTGCGCTACGCCGGGGCCTCCGGTGACTTCAATCCGATCCACTGGTCCGAGTCCACCGCCCGCGGTGTTGATCTTCCCGGGGTGATCGCCCACGGGATGCTCACCATGGGTCTGGCCGTGGACATCGTTTCCCAGTGGTGCGGCGATCCGAGCCGGATTGTGGACTACCAGACCCGCTTCACGGCCATGGTTCCGGTGGCCGACACCACGGCGGAGTCGAACCCGGCCGAGCCCTTCGGCGACGACGCCGTGCCCGGTGCCCGCCTCGAGGTGAAGGCGACCGTGGGCGCGCTCAATGAGGAGGCCAGCACCGCTCGCATCGACCTGGCGGTCACCAACCCCGACGCCGAGAGCGCCCGGGTCCTGACCAAGGCTCAGGTGCTGGTGCGGCTGTGACCGCTGCAGCACCCCGACTGGCCGAGGCCACCACCTCCCGTGTTGGTGGGGAAGCCCATACCTGGACGGTGGCTCGCACCGAAGCGGAGGCGGTGGCGGAGATCCGTCGCGCCGATCACGCGGAGACGCCCTTGCTGGTGCTTGGCGGCGGGTCCAACATTCTGGCCTCCGATGAGGGCTTCCCGGGAACCGTCCTGCAGCTGGCCTTCGCCGGCATCGACATTGTCGCTGACGATTCGGAGGACGAGTCCGGGGAGACCGTCACCGTACGCATGGCGGCGGGCCAAGTCTGGGACGAGGCCGTTGCCTGGACGGTTCAGCGGGGACTCACGGGTCTCGAGGCGCTCTCCGGTATCCCCGGTTCCGCCGGGGCCACCCCGGTGCAGAACGTCGGCGCCTACGGGGCGGATGTTGCACAGACGCTGCTCGGCATCCGGGCCCTGGACCGGACCACCGGGGAGATCGTCGAGTTGAGCAACGCCGAGCTGGAGTTTGGCTACCGCGATTCGATCATCAAGCGCAGCTTCGACCTGGCGGATCCGAGCCTGCGCGGGGTGACCCCGCGCTGGGTGGTGCTCAGTGTGGACTTCGGTCTGCGTCGGGCCGGATCCTCGGCACCGGTTCGCTATGCACAGCTGGCCCGCGCCCTGGGGGTGTCCGAAGGCGAGCATGCCAGCCTGCAGGCCGTGCGCGAACACGTGCTGCAGCTGCGGGCCAGCAAGGGCATGGTGCTCGACGCGGCCGATCACGACACCTGGTCGACCGGGTCGTTCTTCACCAATCCCATCGTGCCCGCCAGCGAGCGGGCGCACCTGCCCGAAACGGCCCCGGCCTTCGCCGCGGGCACCAACCCGGAAACCGGGGAGGCGCTGGTGAAGCTCTCCGCGGCCTGGCTGATCGACCATGCCGGCTACCACAAGGGGTTCGGCGCGGAGTTGGTTCAGGGACGGGCATCCCTGTCGACGAAGCACACCCTGGCGTTGACCAACCGCGGCGACGCCACCGCACAGGATCTGCTCACGGTGGCCCGTGCGGTGCGAGACGGTGTGCAGAGCACCTGGGGAATCGAACTCACCCCGGAGCCGGTGCTGCTGGGCTGCACGCTCTCGTCGCCTTGACAGACGGTGCCGACGCCCGCGGGCGTCGGCGCCGACATGATCAGACGGATCAGAGGTTGCCGGTGGCGATCATCAGCATGCGGCGCACCGGCTCGGCGGCACCCCAGAGCAGCTGGTCGCCCACGGTGAACGCGGAGATGTACTCGGGCCCCATGGCCAGCTTGCGGACACGACCCACCGGAATGGTCAGGCTGCCGGAAGCGGCCACCGGGGTGAGCGCCTCCATGGTGGCCTCCTTGGTGTTGGGCACCAGCTGAACCCACTCGTTGTCGTCGGCGATGATCTGCTCGATCTCCTCGACCGGCAGGTCCTCCTTCAACTTCAGGGTCAGCGCCTGGGAATGGCTGCGCAGCGCGCCGATGCGCACGCACAACGAATCCAGGGGAATGGTCAGCTCGCCGGTGTTGCCCAGGATCTTGTTGGTCTCGACCCCGGCCTTCCACTCCTCGCGGGAGGTGCCGTTGCCCAGATCCGAGTCGATCCAGGGGATCAGCGATCCGGCCAGGGGCACCTGGAACTGGGTGGTGTCCATCGAGCCGTCGCGCTGAGCGGCGAGTACCTTGCGGTCGATCTCGAGGATGGCCGAGGACGGGTCCGACAACTCCTCGGCGACGACCGAGTTCAGGGTGCCGAAACCGGAGAGCAGCTCGCGCATGTGACGCGCACCGCCGCCTGAGGCCGCCTGATAGGTCATCGAGGTGCCCCACTCGATCAGTCCGCGGCGGAACAGTCCGCCCAGGCCCATCAGCATGGTGGAGACGGTGCAGTTGCCGCCCACGAACTCCTTCACCCCGGAGGCCAGGCCGGCGTCGATGACGTCGCGGTTCACCGGGTCCAGGACGATGATGGAGGAGTCCTCCATGCGCAGCGTGGACGCGGCGTCGATCCAAAGGCCATCCCAGCCGGCGGCGCGCAGCTTCGGGTAGACCTCTTTGGTGTAGTCCCCGCCCTGAGTGGTGAGGATGATCGGCAGCGAGGCCAGAGTGTCGATGTCGAAGGCGTCGCGCAACGTGTCATCCGCGTCGACTCCGGGCAGGGCAGGGGCGGGGCCGCCAGCGTTGGAGGTGGAGAAGAAGACGGGGTTGATCTTGGCGAAGTCGCCTTCCTCCACCATGCGCTGCAGCAGCACGGAGCCGACCATGCCCCGCCAGCCGATGAGGCCCACGGTCCGGGTCGCCTCGGTGGGCGCGGTGGTGAGGGTCTGAGTCTCGGGTGCAGCCTGTGAAGTCATGGCCCCATTCTACGCAAGTGGGCCAAGATGCTTCAGCGAGTTTCGTCACGGGCGCGTTTGCGCCGCGTGTAGGCCCACAGTCCGCCGGCCACGAAGACCTGGGCGAGCACGAGAATGAACAGCACACCCACGATCAGATGGCCCTGCAGGATGAATACCAGGCCCATGCCCGCGCACACCAGCGCCAGGATGGGGCAGGCAATCAGGGCCAGGAAGGTGATCGACTGCTGGTCGAGCAGCCCGGAGCCGCCCTGAGGTCCCGAGGCGGGGGAGGTGTTCGGGTCAGTCATCGTTGCTCTCCACTCGTTCCCAGCGCTCGAAGCGATACTCCAGCCCGGTGCTGGAGACCGACCAGCCCTCGGCCGGGTCGAGGCTGGTGCGTTGCCAGGACTCGTCGAGCTCGGGGGCGGAGGTGTCGCCCTCGGGCTCCAGATTGATCACGGTGCGCTCGACCACGGTGGCGACGTCGAGGGCCTGTTCATAGATCGAGGACCCGCCGATCACCCAGATCCGGTCCAGCCCGTCGGATTCCATGGCGGCGTTGAGCCCGGACTGGAAGTCGGGGACGACGACGGCGCCGGGGGCTTGCTGGTCGGCGATCTCATCGTCCATGGTCAGCGTGCGCGAGACCACCACGTTAGTGCGATCCGGCAGCGGACGGAACTGCTGCGGGAAGGACTCCCAGGTACGCCGGCCCATGACCACCGGGTGGTGCACGGTCAGCTCGCGGAAGTGGCGCAGGTCCTCGGGCAGGTGCCAGGGCATCGCGCCGTCGAGCCCGATCACCCCGTTGAGCCCTTGGGCCCAGATCATGCCTACGCGGATTCTCGGTTCGGCGTCGTCAGGGTTCATGCTGCTGTGTTCAGTCCTCGGTTAGGCGTCAGGGGAGGCGGGTGGAAAGAGCGTGGGTGCTCAGACGGCGACCGGCGCCTTGATGGTGGGGTGGTGCTGGTAGTTCACGAGCTCGAAGTCTTCGTACTCGTAGCTGAACAGGTCCTCCGGCGTGCGGGTGAAGCGCAGCTGAGGGTAGGGGTAGGGGGTGCGGGAGAGCTGTTCGCGCACCTGGTCTTCGTGGTTGGAGTAGATGTGCACGTCGCCGCCGGTCCAGACGAACTCGCCGGGGGTGAGTCCCAGCTGCTGGGCGAACATCAGGGTCAGCAGCGAGTACTGGGCGATGTTGAACGGCACACCCAGGAACATGTCCGCTGAGCGCTGGTAGAGCTGGCAGGACAGGGTGCCCGGCGCGCCGTCCTCACCGGGGGCGACATAGAACTGGAAGAGGGCGTGGCACGGGGGCAGGGCCATCTCGTCCACCTCGGCCGGATTCCAGGCGGTCACCAGGTGCCGGCGGGAATCGGGGGTGGTGCGCAATCGCTCCAGAACCGTGGCGATCTGATCGACGTGGGCGCCGCTGGGGGTGGGCCAGGAGCGCCACTGCACCCCGTACACCGGGCCAAGATCGCCGTTCTCGTCTGCCCATTCGTCCCAGATGCTCACGCCGCGCTCCTGGAGCCAGCGCACGTTGGAGTCCCCGCGCAGGAACCAGAGCAGCTCGTAGGCGATCGACTTGAAGTGCACCCGCTTGGTGGTGATCAGCGGGAAGGTCTCGGAGAGGTCGAAGCGCAGCTGGCGTCCGAAGACGCTGCGGGTGCCGGTGCCGGTGCGATCAGTCTTCACGGTGCCCTCGGCGAGCACCTCGGCGAGCAGATCCTCGTAGGGGGTGGGGATGCTGGTGGAGGGGCCGGTGGGGGCGGGGGAGGTGGCTGCAGAGTTCATCGCCATGATCAACGAGCCACCAGGTCCTGATATTCCGGGTACCGCCGCAGGTAGTCGGCCACGTAGCTGCATTCGGGGCTGATGCGGGCCTCCTCGGCGCGCAGCCGGTCCAGCACCACGGTCACCAGGGCGCGGGCGTAGCCGCGGCGGGCGAACTGCTCGTCGATGATGGTGTGTTGCAGCCGGTAGACCGGTCCGATGTGCCCGGAGGCGTCCTCGACGTCATCGACGGTGTAGCCGAGGAACCCGATGAACTGGGGTGGGGCGGCAGCGCTGTCGGTGTTGGTGTCGGGGTGATCCTGCCACAGCTCGAAGCGGGCGCGGTCGGCGTCGTGCTCGATGCGGATGTGCTCGTGGACGATCTTCGGTGCGGGCGTCATGGTCTCGAGTTTATCGAATCGGGGCGGGCCAGGGTAGCCGGTTTCGCCCGGGGCGTCGGTCATCCGTCGTAGGCGTCGTAGACCTCGAGGGCGACGATCTGGCCCTCCAGCTCCACCGCCTGATGGGCGACGATGACCCCGCCCGGGCGCAGGTAGGGGTCCTGGACGGGCAGTGCACGCACGACGTCGCTGTGACGCTGCGTGCCGGCCGCGGCGTCGATGGTCCAGGTGCGCAGCTGCTGCAGGGCGAGGGGGAGCACCGGGCGGTGCATGCACACCAGCTGCGGACGGACCCGGTCCAGCAGCCCGGCCAGCTCGCGGCGGGCCCGTTTCGGGTTCTTGTCGGCCTTCTTCTCGGTGAGCGCCCCGATCTCCTTCAGCGACCGCTTGCTGCTCTGCACGTAGGGGGCCACCGTCTCCACGCAGCGCCGCCACGGAGAGGACGCGACCTTGACCGGCTTCCACGCCTGCAACAGGGCGCGCACGGCGAGGGCCTGTCGGCGTCCGGTGGCGGCCAGGGGACGCTCGCCCTCGGCCCGAGTCCAGGAGGAGCGGGGCTTGGCCTTGGCGTGACGCAGCACCACGAAGGGTGTGGTGCGCAGTCGGCGTTGCACATGCGCCTGTTCCAGGGCGTCCAGCGGGGTGAGGTCGCCGGTGTTGCTGAGCTTCTTGCGGGCTTTCTGGGGGCTGACCCAGGCCACGCGGTCGACTTCGCCGTGATCCGGAGCCGGTTCCTGCTTGGTGACCTCCGCGGCCCAGTACCAGACCTCTTTGGCGGCACCGGATTTCAGCCGATAGTGGGTGACGGGCAACGGGATGCCCAGCCGGATGTCCAGTCCGATCTCCTCCAGGGTCTCGCGCACCGCGCACTCGGGGAGGGTCTCGCCGTCGTCGAGCTTGCCCTTGGGCCAGGACCAGTCATCGTAGCGGGGGCGGTGGATGATCAGCACCTCCAGCTCCCCGGACCGCAGGCGCCAAGGCAGCACCCCGCCAGCGAGCACCGTGGCGCGCGGGGCCTCGTCCCACAGGTTCTCGGCGGAGCGGGCGGCGGCCAGATCGGGGTAGGTGGACGCAGTAGTCGGCATGGTGCGGATGCCTCTCCTCGGTGCGAACGGTGCGTGTGCCGGAATGGCGGGACGGTGAAACGGTGAGGTGATCAGACGGTGGGACGCCGGGAGACGAACATGACGTCGGTCTCGTCGACGGTGAAGCCCAGCGACCGGTACAGGGCGACGGCCGGGGCATTGTCTGCATCAACATACAACACGATGCGCTGACAATTCTGCTCCGCCAGGTGGTTCAGCCCGCGCGCGGTGAGCACCCGTCCGAGACCGGAGCCCTGGGCCTGTGGGTGCACCCCAACGGCGTAGACCTCGCCGTCGGCGGAACCGACCGGGATCTTCGTCCAGTGGAAGCCGGCGAAGGCCCCCTGCAGGAGCGGGTCCTCGGCGACGAAGAAGCCGGCGGGGGAGAACCAGTCCTCACGCTGGCGCTCGCGCAGATCCTCCAGGGTGAGTCGGCCCTGTTCGGGGTGGTCGGCGAAGGCGGCGGCGTTGGTGGCCAGCCAGGCCTCGTCGTCCTGGCCCGGCACGAAGGGGCGCAGGGTGAGCCCGGCGGGCGCGGTGTCGTCCCAATGAACGCCCGGGGTCAGCGGCAGCGCCATCTTCCAGAGTTCGCGGCGAGCCTCGAGACCGACGGTCGCGGCGAGGCGGCGGGCGGCCGGGTGATCCCCGTGCGCCCAGGCGGTGACCACGGCTGCGGGGTGGTCTGCGGACAGGCGCTCGGTGAGGCGGCGGACCAAGGTGGCGCCGTGACCGCGGCCGCGGTGCTCGGGATGGACGAGCATCTCGACGAGCAGGGGGTCATCGTGGGTTCCGGTACCCGACTGCTCTGCCTGCCCGGACAGCCCGGAGAGCACCGCTGCGCCGATGAGTGCTGTGCTGTCGGCGCTGCCGGCGTCGTCGTGCACCGTGAGGGTGACGGCGGTGCCGCGGCGCAACTCGACCCAGGTCTGGTCGGAGAACGCGGGCTGACCGTCGACCAGCTGTGCGGCCTCGGCGAGCCGGGTCAGCGCTGTATGCGGAGAATGCGAGGAGGGGGCGTCGCTCATGATTCCACTGTAGCGCCGTCGGCGGACCCTCCGGCAAGGGCATCATTGCGGTGGGCCTCGCGCGGGGCGAACCGATAGCCCACGTTGCGTACCGTGCCGATCAGCTGCTCGTGATCGGAGCCCAGCTTGGCGCGCAGCCGGCGCACGTGCACGTCCACGGTGCGGGTGCCGCCGTAGTAGTCGTAGCCCCACACCCGGTGCAGTAGCTCCTCGCGGGTGAATACCCGGCCGGGGGAGGCCACCAGGAACTTCAGCAGCTCGAACTCCTTGTAGGTCAGGTTCATCGGCCGACCGTTGACCTTGGCCGTATAGGTGGACTCGTCCACGGTAACGCCGGAGGCACGCAGCTGGGTGCTCGGCCCGGCGGCGCGGGCCCGGGCGGCGGCACGCTCCAGGGCGATGCGTAGCCGGGCGCTGATCTCGGTCGGTCCGGCGGAGACTAACAGGAAATCGACGATGGGCCACTCCGTGCTTAGCGCGGCCAGCCCGCCTTCGGTGACGATGGGCACCACCGGGGTGGCCCCGGCGGCAGAGCGGGCCAGCCGGGCGACATTGCGGGCGCCGGTCAGGTCAGTGCGGGCATCAATGAGCAAGAGGTCCACATCGTCGACGTCGCGCAGGGCGGCCGAGGAGAAGGGGCGCACGGTGATGTGGTGGGAGAGGAACTCGAGGGCGGGAAGCGCTGCCCCCGGCGTGGTGGCCTGGGGCGAGAGCATCAGCATGCGAGCCATCGTTCTCCTTCGGCGGGCGTCAGTGTGAAAGCCCAGCTCCCAGTATAGAACGACGTCGAAGCGGGAACGGTGTGGGGTGCACCGCGCGGGCCAATGTGGGGCGAATCATGCAAAGATGGAACCGTGAGACTCCCGGTCCTGGCATTCAGTTCGGTGGCCGCCGCCGCGTTGTTGATGGTGGCGGTGTCTCTCGCGCCCGAGATGGCGCGCTGGGGTGTACCCGCAGTCCTTTCCGCGCTGCTGCTGATCTTCGCCTGGGGCTGGCCCCGCCTGCTGGGAGCCCCGGCACGCCGCTCACTCAGCGCGACCATCGCGGTGCCCGCGCTGGTCGTCGTCTGGACCGTGGCGTTGCTGGATCAGCGCTGGAACTTCTCCAACGAGACGGTGCTGGGTGATCGCCCGGACCTGTGGCTGGCCCCGGTGGCGGCGGCGACCGCGCTGGGCACCATGATCGGTTTCGTGGTGCAGGTGTTGCGCGGCCAGGGGCGCCCGTTCCGCCTCGAATCCACCGCCTCCACCGTGACGGGGGTGGCGATCGGCACCTCGGCGGCCGCGTGGGCTCTGCTGATCCGTACGCAAACCGACGCGGTGACCTCCTGGTTCGAGAGCGGTGCCGACCTGGGTGCGCTGACCCCGACGGGCGGCGCCTCCGAGATTCCGGTGCTGGCCGTGTCGCTGCTGGCCGGCACGGTGGCCGCCTCGCTGATCGGGCTGATTCCCACCACCCTGCCGGTGCGGGTGTTCGTGATGGTCATCGTCGCCGCCGCACTGCCGCTGGGGCTCTACTCGGGGCTGAACCAGGGTGAGATCCCGTTCGTGGCCGCGCTCGCGGTCGCCGGCGTGCTCAGCGGCGCCCTGGTGGGGCTGATCCGCGCCGCCGTCGAACAGGAACAGGACGTCCACGCCATCACCCTGCTCGACGACGCCGCGGCGGCCGAGCCGGAGGCCTCGGGGACGGGCGCCCGGCGCGGGGAGCTGATCGCCGGGCTCAGCCTGGGTGCGGCACCGGTGCTGGTGAGCGGAATGGTGCTGTACTTCACACTGTGGGTGGTTCCACCGTTAGGATGAGGGCACGCGCACCGGCTCACCGCCGTGATGCCCACCGGAAGGAAAGCGAGACCGCCATGACCACCGCATCTGCAGACCGGCCTGACCACTCCGACCAGCCCGCTTCCGAGGTCTACTCGGCTGCCCTCGAGGACGGCGGAGATGATGTGATCGAGCGGGCCTTCCGCTTCATCGGCGGGGTGCTGACCTCCGCCTTCGGTGGCCGCGGCGCCGACGTGATCGGTGAATCCGTGGTGGTGCGTCACCGGGACACGGGCGACTCCGAGCTGCGGATCGACGTCCCGGATGTGGCCGCCGGGGAACAGATCCTGGAGCTGATCACCGCCGACCTGCAGAGCCTGACCGCCCGGGACTTCTCCGAGGAATGGTTGCACGCCGAGCACGAGGGCCGCCACGTCTCGCCGCGCAGGCGCGACCGGCGCCGCGACTGACCGTCAGCGCAGCAGCGGCGGAAGACCCCTCCGTTCATGATCTGGCGAGCGCCGGGATGTGCAGTAGACTGGAGGCATGTCACTTCTCGCACTCGAAATCTTCTTCCTGGTCCTGCTGGGTCTGTCCGGACTGGCCATGGCCGCCTTCGCCGTGCTCGTCGTCGCGGGCCTCTTCAAGGGCCAGCAGTAACGCGATTCCGGCGGATTCCGTAGCACTATGGCGACTGAGCTACCGTACGACCTCATCCCCGAACTCGCGCCCTTGTCCTGGGTGTTGGGCTCCTGGGAGGGCCAGGGCCGCCTCGGCTCCGGGGAAGAGGACGACCAGATCTTCTACCAGCGCGTGGACTTCACCGAGCAGGGCCTGCCGTTCATTGAGTACCGGGCCGAATCGTGGATCTGTGAGGCCGATGGCACCCTGGTGCGTCCGCTGACCACCGAGACCGGGTTCTGGTCGCTGGACCGGGACCGTCACGACGCCGACGTCGGCCCGGGGCTCTCGCCCGCCGATGTGGTGCCGGCCTACCGGTCCGCCGAGGACGTCGAGGCGCTGCGATCCTCCGAGGACAGCTTCCCGATCACCGCCACCATCACCCACCCGGGTTCCCTGTCGGAGCTGTACTTCGGCCGGGTCCGCGGCCCGCAGATCCAGCTCGTTTCCGATGCGGTGATGCGCGGCCCGCTCGCGGGGGAATACCATGCTGCAAGCCGGATGTTCGGCCTGGTCAACACCCAACTGTTCTGGCGCTGGGATGTGGCCGCCGCCGAGGGCGCTGAAAAGGAAGCACACGCCTCCGCCATCCTGGACCGGCTGCCCAGCATCACCGACGGGCGCCTGGCCCCGGGCACCCCGCACGTACCGGGCAAGCGGGATGCCTGAATGAGCGAGAACCCCGGCACCGGAAGCACCCCCACCCCGATCCTCGGCAGCGGCATTGACGCGCCGGTGGCCGCTCACTATGGCCAGCCCCACGCCGAGCAGCGCGCCCTGGAGCAGGGCACAGCCGTCGTGGACCTCTCCCACCGCGGGGTGGTCACGGTCTCCGGGCCCGACCGGCTGAGCTGGTTGCACGTGCTCACCAGCCAGGATGTGGCCTCGCTGCGCCCCGGAGTCTCCACCGAAATGCTGTTCTTGGACCTGCGTGGCCGGCTCGAATTCGATGTGGCCCTGGTGGATGACGGCGCGACCGCCTGGCTGATTGTCGAGCCCGGGCTGAGCGCGGACCTGACCGCCTGGCTGGACGCGATGCGCTTCGCCTCCCGGGTGGAGGTGACCGACCGCAGCGCCGAGATCGCCGTGGTGGGTGCCACCGCCGCCGTGCCCGGCTGGGGCGCCGCGGAGGATGCGACGCTGAGCGTGCACGCTGTGTGGGAGGACCCGTGGCCGCAGATTGCCCCTGGCGGCTTCCCGTACAGCGCCGATCCTGACCCCCAGGAGCACCCTGGAGCCGACTGGTCCTGGCGCGAATATCTGATTGACCGCGCCGAGCTTTCGCGGGTCCCCGGCGCGCTGCCGACCGGATGGCGGCTGGCGGGCACCCTGAGCTCGGAGGCGCTGCGGATCGCCGCGGCCCGCCCCCGTCAGCTCGTCGACACCGATGAGCGCTCCATTCCTCACGAACTGGACCTGCTGCGCACCGCCGTGCACCTGACCAAGGGCTGCTACAAGGGCCAGGAGACGGTGGCGCGGGTACACAATCTGGGCCACCCGCCCCGCCGCCTGGTGCAGCTGCTGCTGGACGGCTCCGTGCACGGGCTGCCGGAGCCGGGCTCCGAAGTAGTGGTGCGCGATCCGGAGGCGGAGTCCTCCGCGCTGGAGACCGCCCGCAGTGTCGGCACCGTCACCTCGGTGGCGCATCATCACGAGATGGGTCCGATCGGGTTGGCGATCATCAAGCGCAACGTCGCCCCCGACGCCGAACTGGTGGTGCGGCAGAAGGACGCCGAGGGCGCGATCACCGAACTGGTGGCGGCGAGCCAGCAGGTGCTGGTCTCCCCGGAAGCCGGCAACGTGGTCGGCCGGCCGCAGGGTGGTTTCCTGCGCGGGGCCCGCAAACACCTCTGACCGGCTCTGTCCGGATCTGACCGCGGAGCTCTAGCCCAGCAGTACCGTCGTCTGGGATCCGGAGAGTACGAAACCGAGCCGGTCGGCCAGCCGTTCCGCGGCCCGATGCCCCATGGGCGCCCGCCACTGCGGTACCAGCCCGGCGGCGAAGGCCTCGTCCATGGTGACGGCGGTGGCGTAGGAGCCCAGCCCGCGCAGTCGGAGGTCCGGGCGCACCAGGGTGGAGATCCCGGCCACCAGATTCTCCCATTCCTCGAACCCGGAGGCCGCGACGGTCTCCCCGGTGGGGGTGCCCTGCCCGTCGTCGGGCACCAGGGCGACCGTGGAGTCCATCTGGGAGATGGAGGCCGCCGTTACGTCATCGGCCGGACATCCGCGCTCCAGGGCGTCGACGTCTTCCCGTTCGAAGGAGACGGCGAGCGTGGTGGAGGGTTCCACATGCGGGGAATCGTCCGCGTAGTACAGGGTGGTCTCGCCGAGCGATCGGGCCGCCCCGGGCAGTCCGCCGTGGTCGGAGGCGAGCCGGATGAGGGTGGATTCTACGGCCAGCACCTCGTCGTGCAAGGGCCGGGCCGCCTCCACCAACCAGCGCGGGCCGTACACCACGGAGACTGAGAATAGTCGCAGGAAGGTGCCGATCTGAGCGTCGTCGCCGGAACCGGCCCGCTCATCGTCGTCGGTGATGATCTCGACGCGTGGTGACCCTGCCTGCTCGGCGGCGTCGAGCAGCACGTGGTCGTCGAGCCCGAGGCTGCGACTCCACGCGAGGAGCACCACCTGGCGGAGGTGCTGGGTCAGTTCAGCGGCCAAAGAGCACCTTCGCTTCCTCGTAGCGGTGTGCGGGGACTTCCTTGAGCCCGTCGAGGGCCTCCGCGAGGTCCACCCGCACGATCTCCGTGCCCTGCAGGGAGACCATCTGCCCGTAGTGGCCCTGGTGGATCAGATCGATGGCGCCCATGCCGAAGCGGGTGGAGAGCACTCGGTCGTATCCGGTGGGGGCGCCGCCGCGCTGGATGTGGCCGAGCACGGTGGAGCGGGATTCCACTCCGGTCATGTCCTCGATGGTGCGGGTGACCCACTCGCCGATCCCGCCCAGGCGCGGACGTCCGGAGGATTCGGTCCCGGCCTCGGCCAGGGGGTCGTCGTGGCCTTCGGGGATGAAGCCCTCGGCGACGACGACGAGCGGGGACCGGCCGCGCTCGTGCACCTGCTTCACCCACTGGCAGACCTGCTCCATGGGGGTACGCTCCTCGGGGATGAGGATCGCGTGGGCGCCGGCGGCCATGCCCGAGTGCAGGGCGATCCAGCCGACATGGCGGCCCATGACCTCGGCCACCATGCACCGGTGGTGGGATTCGCCGGTGGTGCGCAGCCGGTCCATGGCGTCGGTGGCGATGGAGACGGCGGTGTCGAAGCCGAAGGTGTAGTCGGTGCCGCGCAGGTCATTATCGATGGTCTTGGGGACCCCGACCAGCGGAACGCCGTCGTCAGAGAGGCGTTTGGCGCCGGCCAGGGTGCCCTCTCCACCGATGGCGACGACGGCGTCGAGCCCGAGGCTGCGCATATTGTTCAGAATGTTCTCCGGGCCACCGCCCTCGGCATTGTAGGGGTGGGTGCGGGAGGTGCCGAGAATGGTGCCGCCGGTGCGGGCAAGGCCGCGGACCACCTGGCGGGGCAACTCCATCACGTCGCGGTCGATGAGGCCCTGCCAGCCGTTGCGGATGCCGACGAGTTCGTAGTCGTAGGACTTGATCCCGTGGAGCACAGCGGAGCGGATGACTGCGTTGAGTCCGGGGCAGTCTCCGCCGCTGGTCAGCAGGCCGATGCGCATGTGGATCCCTTCGTGACGGGGCAGGGGCGATACGTTCAGGCTAGTCCGGACGGCGGCGGGGAAGAATAGTTGCGTTGCGCCAAATGCGCGCGACCGGCGCGAAAAGCGGGGAGGCGGTGACGCATGTGCGTCACCGCCTCCCGCGGTTGCTGATCTTCAGTCAGCGGTTACCGTGCGTCAGTGCTGACGACGGCGCTTCATCAGTCCGGCACCAGCGGCAGCCAGCAGGCCGCCGAGGGCGGCCAGGCCACCGATCGAGGCGCCGGTGCGAGCCAGGGTCCCGTTCGAGGATCCCGGCCCGTTCGAGGTGCCGGAGCGGTCGGCGTTGTCGTTGCCGCCGGTGACGTTGTCGTCGCCGTCGGAGCCGGCTGCGACCACGGTGAGTGCGGCATCGGCCTCGAGGGTGTCCTCGCCGACCACCTGAGTGGCGTTCACGGTGTGTTCGCCGGCCTCGGTGTCTGCCGGAACGGTGAAGGTCAGCTCGGCTGCACCATCCTCGTCGGCGGTCACGGTACCCACGGCCACCGGGGTGGAACGCAGCTCGAACTCGACCTCTTCACCGGCGGCGAAGCCGGCGATGGTAGCGGTTACGTCGTCACCAGCCGTGACCTCGGAGGCGCTCAGCTCGATGCTGGCCTCGGTGACCTCACCGTCGTCGTCGGTGCCGTCATCGGTGGGCTCAGGGTCGGTGGGCTCAGGCTCCGTCGGTTCCGGATCCGTGGGCTCGGGCTCGGTCGGTTCCGGCTCGGTCGGTTCCGGATCCGTGGGCTCGGGCTCCGTCGGTTCCGGGTCGGTCGGCTCGGGCTCGGTCGGTTCCGGGTCGGTGGGCTCCGGATCAGCGATCAGGCAGTCCTGGCCCTCCGGAGCGATCGGGGTGATGATCTCGGCCTTGCCGGCGTCGGCGAAGTTCGAGACCCACACGACACCGTCGTCGTCGATGTACATGTTCAGCGCGTTCCCGGAGGTGGGGACGGCGCCGACCACGGACAGGTCGCCGGCGTCGAGGACCACGACCTCCTGGTCGCCCAGGTTGGCCGAGTACAGCAGGCCGCGGGTCGGATCCACGGCCGTCTGGTTCGACGGGCCGGTCTGGATCGTGCCCAGAGCGGTGCCGTAGGTCTCGGAGGACGGGTTGGCGTCGACCTTGGTGATGTCCGCGGTCGGGGAGGCCCAGGCGTTGCCGTAGATGATCTGGTTGATCGGATCGAACGTCAGGCGGGCGTTGAGACCCACCGTGGCATCGAGCTCGGTGACCAGCCCGGTGTTCTGGACGAAGGAGGCTTCCCGCGAGGTGGTGTTGGCGTCGGACTCGACGATCTCGTTGCCGTCGATCACGTACAGCTTGCCCTCGCCGGCGCCCATGGTGCCCACGTAGATCAGGTTGTTGACCTGGTCCACCTCGACGTCGACGGCGCCGATAGCGGCACCTTCGGCGGTGCGAGGAACCTCGATCTGAGCGACCACGGCGTCGATGCCGCGCTTATTGGTGTCCAGCACGGTGATGTACGAGGACATGCCGTCACCGCCGAAGCGACCGTCGGCCAGGCTGTGCAGGTAGGCGCGGTTGGTGTCGGAGTTCACCGCGACACGCCGCGGCCCGTTGAGCACCGGAGCGCCATCGGGGTAGGCGAAGATGCGGTCGGAATCGGTGGGTGCGTCCTGGTCGGCCGTGAACATCACGATGCCGCCGCCGTAGCCGTGCTCGTCGGAGCGCTGACGGGCCACGGTGGTGATGATGGTGTTGTTGGACTCGTCCACGGCCACGCCGTAGGGCGAGAAGGTGTTGCGCATTGAGGTCTGGGAATCACCCTCGAAGTCGTCCCACTCGAACGCGGTCGCGTCGTTGGAATCACCGTTGGCGTGCGTGAGCTGCGTGAAGTCGATGTCGCGGATCTTCTCACCGGTGGTGGTGTCGAACTCGACCAGCTTGCCGGTGGGCTCGCGGGTGATCGAGATGGTGCCGTCGGCGTCGCGGGCCTCCTGGCGCCAGGCCGAGTCGCCGAAGTAGGCGCGCTGCGTGGCGTTGTTCATGGCCATCTGGTAGCCGTTGGCCACCCCGGTCTCGATAGTGCGGGACTCGAAGGTGAAGTCACAGATCGCCTGGCTGGGCTGATCGATGCTGGTGTTCGGCACGGCGCCAACCACCGAAGACGTCCCAGCTGATCCGCCGCGGGCGCGGTCGTTGGTGCCGAGGGAGCCGGTCAGGGCGTTCCACTCGATTTCCGCACCTTCGGCCAGGTCTTCGTTCAGGGAGGAGTTCGCTGGGGTCGGGAAGTCCACCTCGGCTTCAAAGTTGCCGTCTGCATCAGCCCGGATCACGGCCCAGACGTCCTCACCGGGAGCGTCTGGATCGACCAGCTCGGATGCCTCGATGGCGCCGCGGTTGAGCTTCAAGGCGATGACGGAAGGAGCGGGCTCCTCGCCGGTGCCGAACCAGTTGGCGCCGGAGATGGTGGCGGAAGCCCCTCGCTGCCACTCGTTGGGGACGTCGATGTAGGCGCCATCCTCGTAGGTGTGGCGCGTGTAGCCCTCAGCGACCTCGGGTGCTTCGGTCTCCGGCGCTTCAGTTTCCGGTGCTTCCGTTTCGGGAGCTTCGGTCTCCGGGGTCTCTTCCTCCGGGGTCTCCTCTTCGACGGGCTCGGCGATGGTGATCGTCACCAGCGGGTTGCGTACCCAATCGCCGGTGCCGGAATTCGTGACCGAGCCGGCAAGGAACTGCACGGTGAAGGAATCACCGGGCTGCAGGTCCTCTTCCAGGGAGGAGTTCGCGGCGGTCGGGACCGGGACGGTGAATTCGAAGGTGCCGCCCGCATCGGCGTCGCGCAGCGCCCAAGCGCGGCCGCGAGTACCGGCGAAGTCCGGGTTGGAGGACTCATTCGAGGCCTCTTCGATCGGGGTCAGGTCGCCGCCGTTGTACTGAACCATGAAGCCGGAGGCGCTGCCATCAGGGCGGGTCCAGTTGGTGCCGGAGAGGGTGAACTCGGTGGCACCGGCCTCGATCTGCACTGGAGCGGTCAGGGTGGCACCGGTTGCGGTCGCACCCTCCGGCGGAGCGCCCACGCCGTTCTCGGCGGAGTTGACCGCGAATTCCGTGACGGTGGTCGTCTGGGTCTCGGCCTGTTCCTGCTGAGCGGTGATCGGAGCGGTGGTGGTGTCCGCGAAGGCGGGACCTGCCGCAGTGACGACCGAACCGCCGGCGAAGATCGCAGCGGTGATCAGTGCGGCGATCTTGCGGGAGGACCAGGTGGGCTGGCGAAGGTGGAGCCGGACCGCCGGCGCCGTGGTGTGCTTATCCATGCACAATCTCGTTTCTTTCAAGGAGGTGAACTGAGGGAGTACTCAGCCGCGGAAACCGCAGCGAGGTCGCGACAGAGTAAGTTGATCGCGCCAAGCTAATGCTACCCTTAGAGCGATTGTTAAGCCAAGGTGTTTTCGGAAATGGTGTCTGACCTGGGTTCATGGTGGTTCACACTCGGTCACGAGAGCGTTTTCCCGCAGGACACAGCAGGGGCCGTCCCGAAGGACGGCCCCTGCTGCTGGTGGGTCCGCTGGAGCGGACGGTGCGGCTGCGCTTACTCGGAAAGCAGTGCCTTGATCCGTTCCACACCCTCGACGAGGTCGTCATCGCCGAGGGCGTAGGACAGACGCAGATATCCGGACGGACCAAACGCCTCGCCGGGCACCACGGCAACCTCGACTTCCTCGAGGATGATCTCCGCGAGTTCGGCTGAGGTCTGCGGAGTGCGTCCGCGGATGTCCTTGCCCAAAGCCTCCTGCACGTCGACATAGGCGTAGAAGGCACCCTTGGGCGTGGGGCAGGTGAACCCTGGGATCTCGTTGAGCAGCGAGACCATGGTCCGGCGCCGGCGATCGAAGGACTCGCGCATCTCGTGCACGGCGTCCAGGGATCCGGAGACAGCAGCGAGCGCTGCCTGCTGCGAAACGTTGGCAACATTGGAGGTGGCGTGGGACTGCAGGTTGGTAGCGGCCTTGATGACATCCTTCGGACCGATCATCCACCCGACGCGCCAGCCCGTCATTGCGTAGGTCTTGGCCACGCCGTTGAGGATGACCGTTTGATCCGCCAGCTCCGGAACCGCCTTGAGGATCGAGGTGAAGGGCATCTCGTCATAGGTGAGGTGCTCGTAGATCTCGTCGGTGACCACCCAGAGTCCGCGCTCGGCGGCCCACTGGCCTACGGCTGCTGTTTCCTCCGGGGTGTAGACGGCGCCCGTCGGGTTAGAGGGGGAGACAAACAGCAAGACTTTCGTCTTCTCGGTCACGGCGGCGTCCAGTTGCTCGACGCTGACTTTGTACTCGGACTCGGCGCCAGCGAACACCTCCACCGGCACGCCGCCGGCCAGACGGATGGCCTCCGGGTAGGTGGTCCAGTAGGGGGCCGGGACCAGGACTTCGTCCTGCGGGTCCAGTAGGGCGGCAAAGGTGTTGTAGACGGCTTGTTTGCCGCCATTGGTCACCAGCACCTGAGTGGGGTCGACGTCGATGCTGGAATCGCGCAACGTCTTCTCCGCGATCGCCTTCTTCAGTTCCGGAAGCCCGCTGGCCGCTGTGTAGCGGTGATTCTTCGTATCCCGTGCGGCAGTCACGGCGGCGTCGACAATGTAGTCCGGGGTCGCGAAGTCCGGTTCGCCCGCGCCGAAGCCGATCACCGGCCGACCCTGGGCCTTGAGTTCCTTGGCCTTGGCGGTCACGGCGAGAGTGGCAGACTCTGAGATCGCACCGAGCCGTTGGGAGACGCGGCGGTGGGGGGCAACCATGCGGAAACGGTCCTCCTGGATTAGGGAAGTAGCGGGTGTTCTTAAGACTAGTCCCACGACGGGCGAAATCACATGCCCTTGACGCATGACCTACCGTGGAGCCGTGAGCGCACCCGAAGTCTTTTCTTCTCCGCCCCCTGGTTCCGGCATTGTCGTCGAGTGTCCCGAGCGTGGCGAGCCGCCGGAAGGACACTGCTGGGTGAGGTTCCGGTACCGGCATGAGATGCGTTCGGGCGAGACGCCGCCCGAGCGTGTGCATCTGGGCATGAACCGGATCACCGACAAGGAGCATGCCGCGCGCGGGTGGATGCACCCGGAGCAAGGAGCTGACGGCCCGGGCGGAGCCACCGACTGGACACTGGTGCTCGCCCTGCCGCGTGCCCTGCGCGCCAGCTACGGGTTCGTGCCGCTAGCCGCTGGCGAAGAAGTGCCGCAGGGGCCGCCGCCCGAGGGTCGGTTCCGCACGCGCTGGGATCAGTGGGCGCCGACGGCGCCGCTGCGCTTCGATGGATCCGGCGGTGGTCTCAGCGTCTTCGCCGGTCCCGATGCGCCAGACCAGAGTCTCTGGGGCGAAGCCTGCGGGACGGCGGAGCCGTCTCCGAGCGGGCAGGTGCTCTGGTTCGCCCGGGCGCTGGCCGAGGAAGCGGTAATCTCGGATCGAGCCGAAATCTCCGAGGCCGCGCGACGTGAGCGCCAGCTCGCGCTCTGGTTGCCCGCAGGGCAGAATTTCGGCACGGGCCGGGTGCCGCTGCTGGTGATCTACGACGCCGAAGAGTGGTTCGGCGATCTGGGGCTGCCGCAGGCGCTGGACCGTGCTGCCGCACAGGGGGTGCTGCCGCCGATTGCGGTACTGGGCATCTGCAATGTTGACCGGGCCGATCGGCGGCAGTTGCTCGCCGCGGACGAGGACGCCCTGCACGCCCTGGTGGATGAGGTGCTCCCCTGGGTGCGCGACGAGGCTGAACAATCAGGGGTGGCTCTCGCAGGCCCCGAGTCGACCGTGCTGGCCGGCTCCAGCATGGGCGGGCTCACGGCGCTGCGCGCCGTCGGACTGCACCCGGAACACTTCACAGCGGTGTCGGTCTGTTCGCCGTCGATGTGGTGGACGCCCGATCCTGCGGCCGGTCCCCAGGATCTGCTGCGGGAACGCGCCGCAGGGGAGGGCGACTGGATCACCGACCGGCTGACCGAGACTCGAGGCGTGACCGCGCGCATGGCGATCTCCGTGGGGCTCCATGAGGGAGTGCTGGGGGAGCGTGTCGCGGTGCTGGAGGAGGCGTTGCGGGGCCGCGGCGTCGACGTCGCTGCCCGCACCTACGACGGCGGACATGATTATGCGTGTTGGCGGGGGCAACTGATCGAGGATCTGCGGGAGTTCCTCGGGGTGTGAGACCCGGTATCCTCCGGGCCAGAGTTCGGGTCGCTATATGATGAACGTTAGGCTATGCTAAGTCGCATTGAAGATGCGCTCGTTCGTCATGCCCAGCGAGCGTCACTGCCGTTCAGAAGGTCATCTCACTCATGCCTGACGTCTCTCCTTCCTCCCAGACTCGTCCGGCGCGCCTCGTTGCGGTGCGCCGTGCTGCCCCGCTATTCGCCACGGTGCTCACGCTGCTGCTGTCACTCGTCCTCGCCGGCTGCGGCACCGATGCCGCCGCCGAGAACTCCGACTCCGGGGCCACGCGCACGGTAGAGGACGTCGAGGGCACCCAGGTGGAGGTCCCCGAGGACCCCCAGCGAGTGGTGACCCTCAGCGAACCCACCCTGGACGGCATGCTGGCCTTGGGGCTGGAACCGGTGGGGACGGTCACCGGCCGCGGCCAGGGCGGGGTGCCCGCCTACCTGGAGGACCACGCCGGAGACATCGATATCCTCGGCGGCATCGCCGAACCGAACTTCGAGGCCATCGGGGCGGCCGAGCCGGACCTGATCCTGGTCGACGGCACCTCGGTGAACAACAACCCGGATGTCATCGCCGCCCTGCGCCGCATCGCCCCGACCGTCTACACCGGCTACGCCGGCGGCGACTGGACCATCAACTTCCGCAATGTGGCCAACGCCCTGAACCAGGTGGACGAGGGTGAAAAGGTGTTGGCCACCTACCAGCAGCGTGCCGAGGAGATCGGCGCGGAGCTTCAGACCGACTACGCCGATCAGACGTTCTCGATCGTGCGCTGGCAGGGTGGCTCCGCGGCGCTGATCCTGCACGAGCTGCCCCCGGGTGCGGCCCTGAACGACCTCGGGCTGCAGCGCCCGCCGAACCAGGATCGACGCGGCCGGGGACACTCGGAGCCGGTCTCCCTGGAAAATCTGCAGGAGATCGACGCCGACTACATGTTCTTCGGCACCCTGGGCGGTTCCTCGGTGGACAACCCCCAGGCTGGCGGCACCGCCGATGAGCAGGGCGCGGCCGATGCGCTGTCCCTGGCGCTGGAGGCCCCGGGATTCACCGAGCTGCAGGCCTACCGCGAGGATCACATCATGCTCGTCGACGGCTCCGCATGGACCTCCACCGGTGGGCCGCTGCTGATGAACCAGATCATTGAAGATGTCCGAGAGGAACTGCTGTGAACCTGCTGCGGCGCATCGGCGCACGAACCACCGTCGCGACGATCCTCGCCGCCCTGACCCTGACCCTGGCCGGTGGTGCGAGCGTGAGCATCGCCCAGGCGGCGGAGGAGACTCAGACGGTCACCCTGTCCGAGGCCGCGGTGAACGTCGCCCCCAACGACCTGGTGGCCCCGCCCGAAGGCGCACAGGCACCGGAAGCCACCCTGACCGCACCAGTGGAGATTCCCGCCGATGCCACCGAGTTCAGGCTGACCGGCACCAACTGGTTCCGCGTGGACGGTAGCGCTTCCGGATACATGGTCCAGTACAACAGTGGCGGGATCGAACCGGTGGTCGAAGCGCCCAACGAGATTCCTGGCAATAGCTTCGCCGGCACCCGGGGCCGGGCTTGGAAGCTCGCACTAGCCGGGCAGGACGGCACCCTGAACGTGACCGTCCCGGTGCCGACTCCGGAGAACTCCAGCCTCGAGGAGGCTCTGCTGCCCGGTGACGAATTCTCGGTGCAGCTGCTGGGCGGATCCATCGCCAACGAGGGCGACGGCGACTGGGTGCGCAACCCGCAGCTGACCTTGCGGATCGCCGAGGAGCCCGTGGACGACCAGGAAGCACCCGACTGGGCGCACCTGCGGGTCAGTCCCACCTCCGATCCGAACGCCGTCGCGTATATCTCTCGGGACGTCGGTTCCGGGACCGGCGGTCAGATCCGGATTCAGGGCCAGGGCTGGGTGAACGAGCGCGAGGGCACCGGATCCACGATCGCCTTGAAGCTCAACGGCGACCTCAATGACGCCCGCACCGGATTCCACCAGTACACCCGGGCCGGGTCCGCCATCGTCGAGCACCCTTCGGCCTCGGGCGATGACACCATCTGGGCGCTGATCGCCCCGAACAATCCCAGCAGCCACCCGCACATCTATCCGATCGACAACCAGGGCAACTTCGACATCACCGTGGACGCCCCGGCCGGACTGAGCGCGGGTCAGCACCTCTCCGTGCTCTTCCAGTCCGGGCGGTTCGCCGTCGAGACCGTGAACCGGGCCGTGACCTCTCCCTCCCTCGTGGTGGGTGGACAGGCGTGGGAGGATCCGCGTGACGCCGTTGCCGAGGTCGTGTGCACCACCGAGGTGACCGTGCCGACCGTGGAGATCCTTACCCCGACCGCCGAACTGGGCGGCGAGTTGCGCGTGCGTGGCGAAGGCTGGTGCCACCCCGAAGACGGGCAGGGGGCCTCCAGCATCGCCCTGAAGATCGACGAGGGCAATTACTCCCGCCCTGACACGTCGCTGCACTCCAACCAGACCATCTGGTACATCGTCGACGCCGACAGCCCCGACATGGACCCGACCACCGGAACCTGGGAGGCCAGTATTGCGCTGCCCGACGGCACCGAGGCAACCTCGGACCCCGCATTCACCGAGTGCCGCCACAGCCTGCGCCTGCTCACCGGCTCGCTGAAGGCTGGGGATGCCAATCGCACCCTGAAATCGGAGACCTTCGTGGTCGGCCAGGACAAGCCGTGCACCACCCCGGCCCCCGTGGAGGCCTCCGAGGACCTCAGCGAAGACACCCGCGGTGCGGTGTCTATCCAGCAGTTCGCCGACTCGTTCGTCGTTTCCGTGGCCGGAGGCCGCCAGGGCGACTGGATCTACTTGACCGATTTCGCCGCCGACGGCAGCCCGCTGTTCTCCTGGGACAGCCAGTGGTTCCGCCTCGACCAGAACGCCGAGGTGCGGGTCCCGCTCGCCGGGCTGGAGCTGCCGGTGGGCGAATCCAAGATTTCCGTGCAGTCCGGCAATTCCGGACAGGAGGGCGAGCTGCTGGGCTGGGGGTCGCTACGCCGGGCCGCCGGACAGGACTGGAGTCAGGCGAACCTGGACGGATCGGACACGGACGACAACCGCGAAAGCTCCGTGGGTTCGGGCGGGACCGACCGGATCTCCGGCCAGGGCACGAACACCGTGACACACACCGAGAGGGTGCACACCACCGTGGTCGAGACCGTCGAGGTGGAGGTGCCTGTGCTGGTCCCGGCCCCGGCGTCCTCCGGCGGGCTGCTACAGCAGTACGCACCCGGGGTCTCCGACGTCACCGTCCCGATCGCCGAGGCGCCGCTGCTGGAACCCATGCCGACCCACACCCCGAGCCTGCCGGCGGCCACCGAGCTGACCGACGCCACCGCCGGCGAGATCGGCGCGCGCCTGGAGGGCGGACTGCTGATCCTCACCCTGCCCCAGGACACCTCCACGTGGGTGCACGTCGGGCTCTACCCGGACGAGCTGCCACTGGGCTGGATCGCTCAGGACACCGCCGGCGAGATCCGTATCGACATCAGCGGGGTGCCCGACGGGGACTACTCCTTCGCCATTCAGGACGTGGACGGGGAACTGATCGGCTGGGCGCAGCTGCTGCTCGGTGAGGAGAGTGACGACGCCGCTGCTCCGATCGCCGAGGCCGCCGAGGCCGCCGAGCCGCCCGCGGCCGCCCCCGGACCCGTTGCCCCGATCAGCGAGCATGACCCGCTGCTGGCCACCTCCGACTGGATCTTGATCGCTCTCGGCGCCGGGGTGCTGGGCGGGGCCGCGGCCGCCGCCCTGGCCGCCCGCAGCGTCCGATCCGCACAGCAAGGAGCACACGCATGAGCCGCGTTTCACCTCGGAACCACCCCCGTGCATCGCGGAGCCTGACCGCGACCGCGCTGGTCGGCCTCGTCGTCGCCCTGCTGAGCCTGCTGGGCTCCACGCCCGCCGCGGCCATCCCGCCCTCGGGTGCCGGTTCCAATACTCCGGGCACCAGCTCGCAGGTGAGCCCCGCCCGGCTCCAGGCGGGCGATCGGATTCAGTTCACCGTGCGCGGGTTCCCCGCCGGCGAAACCGTCAACATCAAAATTGACGACGGACTGAACTGCACCCAGTCCGCCACCCACGGCGCGTGCGTCTACCACAAGCAGCGCATCCCCTCCACGGGCACCGTCTCGGGCTCCTTCGCCCTGCCCGCCGACCTGGCGCCCGGCCAGCACTGGCTGCGGTTCCTGACCTCCGAGACCATCACCGACGACTCCGGCCAGATCCTGGGGGAGAAGGGCTACACCAACCGCTCCAACACCTTCACCGTGGTGGCCCGCAACTCCGCGTCCTCGGGCACCTCTGGCACCACGGGGTCCACCGGGTCCACGACGAACGGCTCGACGACGAACCGTTCCTCGGGGTCGACCTCGAACAGTTCCTCCAGCACCACCGTGCGCGGGGGCACCACCAGCGGCGGCAACCGGGTGATCTCCGGCGGCACCAGCTCCGGAACCACCCAGGGCGGTACCGCGGGCGGCGGCAACGCCGGGGGAGCGGCGCAGATCCCCGGCGGTGCGGCCGAAGGTACCGGAATCGACACCGACGGCGATGGCACCATCGATCAGGTACTGGAACCCCAGGTCCTCACCGTCGGCGACGTCGCCGAGCAAGAACCCTCGGACTCCGCCTCCGTAGCTACCGACGCCTCCAACGACACCGAGCGCGCCGGCAGTACCGAAGAGACGGCCGCGGCGGACCCTGCAGACCCGACCGAGACCGCCACGGGTGACTCCTTGCAGAGCGCCAGCACGGCCAGCGCCTCGAGCGCCGGTTCCGGATTCCCCTGGATCGGGGCCGTCGTCGCCCTCATCCTGCTTGCCGGAGCGGTCCTGGTCATGGTGTTGGTGCGCCGCGACCTGCGTAGCACCCGACCTCGGTCGTCGTGAGCGAGACCGCGACCGCCCCGCGGGGTGATCAGCGTGCCGAGCTGACCCAGCACACCGGAGAAAGGACCCCGGGGCGGCCCCGGCCCTCCAGCGCCCGGCGCAGCCTGCCCGCGCGGCTCGGCTGGATGCTGTTCAGCCTGGCCGTGCTGGGGCTGCTCTGTGCGGTCTCCCTCTCCGTGGGCTCCCGCTGGATCCCGCTGGCCGAGGTCTGGCGGGCGGTCCTCACCCCCGTCGGCGACGTCGCGCAGGGTTCGGCCGAGGCGGCCACCGCCGTGATCATCCACGAGCTGCGCCTGCCCCGCACCGCCATCGGGCTCGTCGTCGGCGCCGCCCTGGGCATCGCCGGGGCGCTGATGCAGTCGCTGACCCGCAACCCGTTGGCCGACCCGGGCATTCTCGGCGTCAACGCGGGCGCCTCGCTCGCCGTCGTGCTCGCCGTCGCCGTCACCGGGGTCTCCACCATCATGTTCTACCTCTGGTTCGGTTTCCTTGGGGCCGCCCTGGCCGGGGCTGGGGTCTACGTGCTCGGCATGAGCGGGGGCCGGGTCGCGGCCACCCCTGAACGACTGGCTCTGGCCGGGGTGGCGATCACCGCCGCGTTGCAGGCCCTCGTCCAGACCGTGATCCTCACCGACCAGGTCACCTTCAACGAGTTCCGCTTCTGGGCCGCCGGATCCCTGGAGGGCCGCGGCTACCCGATCCTGTTCGCCGTGCTGCCCTTCATCGCGCTCGGTGTCTTGATCGCCCTGGCGATGGCGCCCTCACTGAACGCGCTCGCCCTGGGCGAAGAAGCCGGGGCCGCCCTCGGCGTGCGCGTGGGCACCACCCGTACCCTGACGATGCTCGCCATCACCTTGCTCTGCGGGGCCGCCACCGCCGCCGTGGGGCCCATTGGCTTCATCGGGCTCGGCATCCCCTACCTCGCCCGCGCCCTGTGCGGGGCCGACCAGCGCTGGGTGATCCCGCTGTGCGTGTTGCTCGGGCCGGTGCTGCTGCTGCTCGCCGACGTGCTCGGACGCATCCTGGTGCCCGGCAGCGAGGTCCAGGCCGGCATCATCACCGCCCTGCTCGGTGCCCCCGTCTTAATCCTCATCGTCCGACGACGCCGGATGGCCGCCCTATGACTCCGCCGAGCCTCCGCACCGTCGCCCGCGCGTCCCGAGCCTCCGCGGCCGCCAGCGCATCGGCCCGTTCCCGCTACCGGTACCTCGGCGCCGCCGGGTTCACCCTCCGCGTGGAGCGCCGCGCCCTGCGCACCGGCGCCCT
The DNA here is from genome assembly GCA_052084925.1 of Micrococcaceae bacterium. Taxonomy (GTDB): domain Bacteria; phylum Actinomycetota; class Actinomycetes; order Actinomycetales; family Micrococcaceae; genus CmP2. Next base: position 1,174 of record JBQDEV010000005.1, on the reverse strand, counting down.
GTTGGGGGTGGCGGTGCTCGTCGTCAGCATGATCGCGATGACCCTCGGCGACTACGGACTCACCTGGCAGCAGACGTTCAGCGCCCTCACTGGCGGCAGCACCGATCGCCTGGCCTCCTACTTCGTGCTCGAACAGCGCCTGCCCCGGGTCGTGATGGCGGTGCTGGTGGGCGCCGCCCTGGGGGTCTCCGGGCAGACCTTCCAGTCACTCTCCGGCAACCCGCTGGGTTCCCCCGACATCATCGGCTTCACCACCGGTGCCGCCACCGGGGCCATCGTCCAGATCATCGTGTTCAATGCCGGTCCGCTGGCCACCGCAGCCGGTGCCCTAGCGGGCGGGCTGATCACCGCCGTCGTCGTCTATGCCCTGGCCTGGCGTCGCGGACTGGCCGGCTATCGCCTGGTCCTCGTCGGCATCGGGGTCGGGTTGATGCTGCAGGCCGTGAACTCGCTGCTGGTGGTCCGGGCCTCGCTGACCGCCGCGCAGACCGCCGCCCAATGGTTGGCTGGCTCCCTGAACGCCATCACCTGGCGCGACACCCTGCTCGTCGGTGTCGTGGTGCTCGTGCTGATCCCGGTGGTCTGCCTGCACGGACGCCGCCTCACCATCATGCGGCTGGGTGATCCGACCGCCCTCGGACTGGGGGTGCCGGTGGAACGCACCCGCCTGATCCTGGTGCTGGCCGGGGTGGCACTCGTGGCCGTGGCCACCGCCGCCACCGGCCCGATCGCATTCATCGCGCTCGCCGCCCCACAAATTGCCCGCCGGCTCACCGCCTCCTCCGGCCCCGGGTTCATTCCGGCCGCGCTGATGGGCGCACTGCTGGTGGCCTCCTCCGACATCGTCGCTCAGCGACTCTTTGCACCTACCCAGCTGCCCGTCGGGGTCGTCTCCGGCTCCCTGGGCGGCGTCTACCTGCTCTGGCTCCTCGCCCGCGAATGGAGGCGTACCTCATGACCTCGTCCGCCCTGCCCGCCCCGCCCGACTCACCGGCCGCCCACGCCGCAGAGGCCCCGATCCTGCGTGGGCGTGGACTGCGGGTGAAGTACGACGACCACGTGGTGCTCGACGACGTCGACGTCGAGATCCCGCGTGGTCGATTTACCGTGATCGTGGGCCCGAACGCCTGCGGGAAGTCCACCCTGCTTAAGACCCTGTCCCGGGTGCTCAAAC
>JBQDEV010000004.1:0-255079 GCA_052084925.1 Micrococcaceae bacterium | reverse complement strand
TGCCAGCTTCTGCAGACGGGCCCGCTCAGAACGTACCCGTGCCCGAGCTACCCGAGGAAGCTAAAGAGCAGAGCATCGAAGGCGCCGAAGCCACCCTCGAATACTGGTGGGAAACGGTCGAGTACTTGCATTTGACGGGCGATGCCGACCCGTTATTGGCGGTCTCCGGATCAGACTGCGTTACCTGCCATGACCAGGCGGAGAACTGGACGAGCGCCTACGCCGACGACCATTGGCTGACACTCGACGGAAAATTCGAAGTCAGAATTCGACATAGTGAGACGCTTTCGAATTCGGGAAGCGTTCACATCACATACGAGTCGAAACAACCCACCACGAACGTCGTGTCGCCTCAAGGAGAACTCTTGGAAGAAGGCCACGTCGATGGGTACTCAGCTGACACAGAATCACTCATGAGCTTCGACGAGAATCTTGGCCATTGGACCATGCTTGAAACCCGGAAGATTGACGATGAGTAACCGATTCTTCGCCTCAGCGGCATTCTCTCTGCTCGGAAGTCTAACGCTGAGCATTTCTCTCGCAACCTCGGCTGCTGCGGACCAAAACCTGGGCTGGGAACTAGCGAATCAAGTCGTCGATGAATCTCATCTGAGAGTCGAGGCTAGCCAGTCGTTTGATAGTCAAATGCAAGGCGAGACTTCCGAACCGTCAGTGTCCAACGCCACCGGCTCATCTCATGGAAGCAACGGTGGGTCGCATTATCCGTCCCGGCAGGACAGCGATCATCCCAGCAACGAAAAGAAGCCGACGAACCACGTCAGCAACCAAGCAGCACCACCCGACGCCCACGGACGGAAACGCCCCCAGAACACTTACATCAACGGCATGAACACAGCCCTGTGCAACACCGGCGAAACCGTCCCAGCCCAAGTCGGGGACCGAGCCCTCGTCGACGGCGGACTAGCCCTCTGCCGAGTAGACACCCCCGACCCCGTAGAACCAGCCATCCCCGCAGCCGCGGCACCAGCCCAACAACCAGCAGCCCAACCCGCCGCAGCAGTAGTCGAAGAGCCCGTTCTCCCGGTGGTGACCCTGAACGATCTGCAGACCATGTTTGCCCCGGAGTCCGAGATCATCATGGACCAGAACGGGTTCGGACTCATCAACGCCCACACCAACGTTTACGCCTCCACCTACCGGCCTCAGACTCAGTCCCAGGAGATGCTCGGCTACCAAGTCACACTGAGGATCACCCCGGTGAGCTGGGCGTGGAGTTTCGGCGACGGCGCCACCCTGACCACCGATGTTCCCGGGCACCCGCAGGACCGGTTCAACGAGGAAACCCCCACCAGCCATGTCTATTCTGAGACCGGGACATTCCCGGTGAATCTCACCACCACGTATCAGGGCGACTTTCAGATCGAGGACGGAGCGTGGATCCCGGTGGCGGGCACGATGAGCATCGACGCCGAAACGCAACAAGCCGATATCTGGCGGGCTAAGACCCGCAACGTGGCCGAGCCCTGTACCCCCGGATCCACCGCCTGGGGCTGCACCGGCTAACCGCGACGACGGGCCAAACGCCCCGACGGTGGAAATGCCATCGAGACGGAGAAGTGTTACTCGCCCATCTGGTCTACGACGGTCTGGGCAACTTCACGCATCGTCAGGCGACGATCCATCGACGTCTTCTGGATCCAGCGGAAGGCCTCCGGTTCGGTGATCTCCAACGATGACATCAAGAGGTTCTTGGCGCGATCCACGAGCTTGCGCGTCGCGAATCGTTCGTTCAGATCGGTGACTTCGGCTTCCAAAGCACGCAACTCATCGAACCGTGCCACAGCGAGCTCGATGGCGGGAACGAGGTCCTTCTCGCTGAAGGGCTTGACGAGGTAAGCCATTACGCCGGCTTCACGCGCCTGTTCGATCAGGTCACGCTGGCTGAAGGCCGTCAACATCACGACCGGCGCGATCTTCTGCTCGGCGATCAATGCGGTCGCGGAGAGTCCGTCCATGATGGGCATAGAGATATCCATCAGCACGAGATCAGGGTCGAGTTCTTCGGCAAGTTCGACGGCGCGCTGCCCGTTGTCAGTCTGGCCGACGACGTCGTAGCCCTGAGCTTCGAGAGTCTCGACGATGTCGAGGCGGATAATGGTTTCATCCTCGGCCACCAACACACGGAGCTTCGCAGGAGGCTGATCCGACACGTCGTGCTCCGCGGCGACCTGGTCGAAAGAATTCTGCTCGGACATGGGGCTCCTCAAGACGATCGGTGTCGGCGGGCCTTACTAGACTACTGGTTTCCACTCTATGGCGTGGAAGCATGTAAGATAGTCAAGTTGTCCCGGCCCGAATGGCGGAACTGGCAGACGCGCCGCACTCAAAATGCGGTATCGAGAGATGTGTGGGTTCGAGTCCCACTTCGGGCACAACGAATGATTCAGTGCGAGGGAGCGCTCCTGCAGGAGTGCTCCCTCGTTCTTTTTCCATTCGTCGTTCACGTGGCCTCGACTTGAGGCGAGATGTCTTTTTTCTTCGACTTGCCCCGTGAGCGTGGAGCATTGAGAGCCGGATCACGTACAGTGTGTATCGGCGTGATGGTGAGATCACCTCCGCCCGTGCCTATCGGACGCCCGGAGAGGAGCGAGGACATGTCCCATCCGCAGTATGCGAGCCATGGCTTTGTTCCCAAATTCTGGATTCTCCCGCCCGAGGGCACCAACGGTCACATCAGCTCCTGGGGGCCGATGCTCTCGGGTCTTCCGCCGGTTTGAGCATGACCGAGCCGGGTCGCTTTCGTCGTCGCTGATGATGTGAACGAGTCGCTCGACACTGACTGGTCCCACACGAGACGACACAAGGCGGAAGAGTGCTCCTCGTATCAATACTTATCGTCGGCCTGACAGTCCTGTTGGCCGCCCCCTTAGCCCAGGGCATGGGCCGCAATGCCGGATGGGTGCTCTGGGTACCCCTAGCCGGGGCCGCAGTCATGATCAGCACCGAATGGTTCGCTAGCGACGGCGGCCTAACGGAGAGCTACCCGTGGATTCCGGGCATCGGCGTCGGGTTGCACCTGCATCTGAGCGGACTCAGCTATCTGTTCTCCATGATCGTGCTGGTCATCGGAGCCGCGGTGCTCTTTTACTCGGCCCGATATCTGGGAACGAAGAAGATTGTCTCCTTCTACGTGCTGATGTGCCTTTTCGCCCTGGCGATGCTGTTGCTCGTCCTGGCTGACGATCTCGTCTTGCTCTACGTGGCCTGGGAAGCGACCACCCTGACGTCCTTCTTCCTCATCGCCCGTTCCGGTGCTCTGGCCCGGCAACCCGCGATTCGCACGTTGTTGGTCACCGTCGCCGGCGGACTGTGCCTGCTGACCGCCGTCTGCATCATGATCGTCGAGACGGGAACGACCCGTGTGAGCGAGGTTCTCACCGCCGAACTATGGTCGGATCCGACCCTGGCGGCGCTGCTGGCAGTGCTGCTCGGTGTCGCGGCGCTGACCAAATCGGCGCAGTTCCCGTTCCAAGCGTGGTTGCCGGATTCGATGGTGGCCATCTCTCCGGTGTCTGCCTATCTGCACGCCGCGGCCATGGTGAAGGCCGGTATCTTCCTGCTGCTGCTGTTCTCGCCAGCACTGTCAGGGGTGCTCACCTGGAACATCCTGCTCATCGCGGCTGGCGGCATCACCGCGCTGTTCGGTGCGGTCGCCGCGGTCCGCCGCTATGACCTCAAGGAGCTGCTCGCCTATTCGACGATGAGTCAGCTCGGTTTGCTGGTGATGCTGATCGGGATCGGCACTCCGCTGGCACTGCAGGCCGCGGTCTTGCACACGATCGCCCACGCCCTGTTCAAATCCGGTCTGTTCATGGCGGTCGGAACACTGGACCATGAGGCCGGAACCCGCGACATGCGCCTGTTGGCCGGCCAGCAGCTGCGTACCGGATCCACCCATCTCGCCATCATTCTCGGGGCTGCCTCAATGGCGGGGTTGCCGCCGCTGATTGGATTCGTCTCCAAGGAATCGATGTTCGAGGCTTCGTTGGATGCTCCCTGGGGCGGGGGAGTCGGGGTCCTGCTGACGGCCTGGATCGCCGTCACCGCCGTCTTCACTCTCACCTATTCGGGGCGCCTGGTGATCGGTGCGCTGGGCAAGTACCGACCGGCGCCGAACTCACCGCGTCCCAGCGCTCCCGATGTTCCGACACCGCGCGTGGTGGACGAGGCGCCGGTCGCCTTCTGGATCGTCCCATGGCTGTTGGCCACCTCCGGGATCGTGCTCGGCCTCGCTCCGATGCTGTTGGATCTCGTGGTGGGGGACGCGCTACAGGCCGTCGCCGGACCGGGGTCGGAGGTCCACCTGGCGCTCTGGCACGGGGTGAATGCGCCGTTGCTGGTGTCTGCTTCCGTGATCCTGGCCGGCGGACTGCTCATTTGGCAGCGCCGGGCGGTGGAGGAAACGCTGGTGCCGCGGGGCATGCGGATCTCTGGTCTGCGCGCCGTGGAGAACATCCGGACCGTCATGATCGAGGTCGGCGCGCGGGTTGGCGGCTGGACCCCAGGACAGAACCCAGGAGTGCACCTGCTGGTGCTGTGCGCCTGTCTGCCGGTGCTCGCCGTGGTCGGAGTGGCGGTGCTCGGGCCCCTTCCCGACGTCGTGGGACAGACGTCCCAGCCGCTGGACTGGCTGCTCGTCGCGCTGGTCGCCGCGGGGGTGCTCACCACGGTGCGCGCGAAGACCCGCATTTCCGCGATCGTCGTCGTCGGCGTCGTGGGCTTCGGCGTCACCCTGTGGTTCTTCGCGCTGGGCTCGGTGGACGTCGCGCTCACCCAGCTGCTCGTGGAGATTCTCACCGTCTGCGTCATGGTCCTGCTGCTGAAGCGCCTTCCCGCCAAGTTCGAGACCGAACGACGCGGCAGCGCGGTACCGGCAGCCGTCATCGCGGTGGGTTCCGGGCTCGCGGCGGGCCTGGGCGTCTGGGCGCTCACCGGACGCCGCGACCTCTCCGAACCAGCCCTGTACTTCCTTCAGCATGGCGAAGAGACCACCGGCGGGGCGAACATCGTGAACACGATCCTCGTGGAGTTCCGTGCCCTGGACACCCTGGGGGAGCTGACCGTGCTGGGCGTCGCCGGGCTCGCTGTCGCCGCCCTGCTGGCCTCGCGCGACCCGGACTCCGTACGCCAGAGCCCGGTCAACATGAAATCCGTGCTCGCCGACGCCGTGCCCAACAGCGTGTACATCCGCACGTTCACCAAGGTCGCGGCACCGCTGATGTTCGTGTTCTCCCTGGTCACCCTGGTACGAGGCCACAACGAACCCGGCGGCGGCTTCATCTCCGCGCTCATCGGCGGGGCAGCCTTCGCGCTGCTCTATATCGGGGCCCTCGATGACGAGAGCGCGCCCATCCGCTGGCCGTATCTCACCCTCATCGGTGCCGGCGTGGTCACTGGATCGGGCATCGGGCTGGTCGGGTTGGTGGAGGGCTCCTTCCTCACGCCGTTGCACACCGAGCTCTTCGGGATCCACCTGAACAGCGCGCTCATCTTCGACATCGGCGTGTACCTGGCCGTGCTCGGGGTCATTCTCGCCGCGTTCAACCTCCTGGGCCGGGAACGCCCGGGCCGCCAGGGCGTGTGGGGTTCCACCTCGCCGCCGGTGCCTGAGGCTAATCCGCGCACCGGCGTCATCCCAGTGGTCTACCAGGACGCCCTGAATCAGCCGCGCCACGAATCCCTGGTGATGTCGTCGTCGCGTCGATCCCTATCGGACAGCGGCCAGCGCGACCCTGCCAGCACGGCTGACACCCTTCACCGTTCACCGAGCACTCCCGACTCGCCGGGTGCCCATGACCAGACCCAGCGGGGGGAATCATGACCCTAGCGATCACCGTCGGCCTACTCACCGCGGGCGCCGTCTACCTGTTCACCAAGCGCGAGATGCTGCGCGTCATCCTCGGATTCGTCCTGCTCGGCCACGCCGGCAACCTCATCCTGATGGCCGCCGGCGGCACGAACCGGCGGCAGGAGCCCTTCGGTACCGCCGAGGACGTCTCGGTCATGGCCGATCCGCTGCCCCAGGCCTTCGTCCTCACCGCCATCGTCATCGCCTTCTCCATCACCATTTTCATGCTGGTACTGGCCGTCACCGGTCGCCGCGACGACCGCACCGCCGGCCGCCACGATGACCTCAGCGTGGTCCAGGAAGCGGCGTCAGACGCCTTCCTGCCCTCCACAGAGACCGACGTGCTGCAGGTCCTAGAGGTCCGCGAGGAACAAACGCGGCGACAGCGCGAAGAGCAGCGTGAACGGGACCGCCAGATCAGAGAAGAGCTCGAGCGCCAGGCAGGACAGGGATCATGACTATCACCCCCGAGACTCTCGACGGCGTGGCCGCGGGGCTGCCGCTCTTCGTCGCCATCCCGCTGCTGCTCGGCGGCGCCTTGGTAATGGCGGGCAACCGCCTGCGCATCCACGCCACCGTGCTGATGGGCTACCAAGCGCTGTCGGTGGTGGCCGGGACGGTGATGATCTTTGCGTTCTCCGGTAACGGCGGCGCCATTGCTCACGCGGTCGGCCCCTGGCCCACCGGCATCGCCATCCCCTTCGCCGCCGACATGTTCACCGCCCTGATGCTGACCTTCACCGGCATCCTGCTGCTGGTGTGCACCTGGTTCGCCTACGCGTCCTACGCCGCGAATTCGATGTTCTTCGCGCCGCTGGTGCTCGTGCTGACCACCGGCGTCAACGGTGCGCTGCTGACGGCCGATCTGTTCAACCTGTTCGTGTTCATCGAGGTCATGCTGTTGCCCTCCTACGGGCTGTTCGTGCTCTCCGCCAACCGGAAGACGCCTCTGCGTCGCGTCGACGGCGCCCGGTTGTACGTGACAGTGAATCTCTTCACCTCCACCGTCTTCCTGGCGGGAGTCGGCTTCCTCTACGGCACGGCGGGCACCGTGAACATCGCACTGCTGGCCGATGCCGCCCGTCATGACGACACGGTGGCCATGGCCGGTGCCGTCTGCCTGTTCGCCCTGGGCATCAAAGCGTCGGTCGTGCCGATGCACGGGTGGCTGGCCCGGTCGTATCCCTCCACATCGCCGGCGATCACGGCGCTGTTCTCCGGGCTGCACACCAAAGTCGCCGTCTACGGGATCTACCGGATCTACTCCATCGTCTTCGGTGGGGACACCCGGTTCCTCTGGGTCGGCGTCGTGCTGTTCTCGCTCTCCATGGTCATCGGGGTGCTGGGCGCCGTCGGCGAGAAGACCACCCGCTCGATTCTGGCGTTCCACATGGTCTCCCAGTTGGGCTACATTCTGCTCGGGGTGGCGCTGTTCACCGAGCTGGGACTCACCGCGGGTATCTTCTACCTGATCCATCACATGGTCGTGAAGGCGGCGCTCTTCCTGTCCACCGGGGCGGTTGAGGTCCGTTACGGGACCGGAACCATCGGAGACCTCGGGGGAGTGGCCCGGGCCGAACCGGTCATCGCGGTGGCGTTCTTCATCGCTGCCCTGTCCATGGCCGGCATTCCACCCTTCTCCGGGTTCGCCGCGAAGCTGACGCTGGTGCTAGCCTCCGTTGAGCGCGGTGAGATCGTCGCCGTCGTGTGTATGATCCTGGTCTCGCTGATCACCCTGGTCTCGATGCTGAAGATCTGGGCGGGCATGTTCTGGGAGAAGAAGGACGACGGCGAACTGCCCGACGTGATGCCTTCCCGGTTCACCCCGGACAACGGCCGCCGGGCCACTGAGCCGCTCACCCAGACGCTGGCGCAGAGCCGCACCGACGTCGTCACCGCCACCGGTGTGGCTCCGCAGCGCCGGATCAATGCGGCCCTCGCCGCACCCGCCGTTGTGCTCGCCCTGGTGACGATCACCTTCGGGCTGGGCGCACAAATGCTCTTCGGCTGGGCGGAGGTCGCCGCCGGCGGCCTGCTGGATCCCAGCGCTTACATCGAGGCGGTGATGGAAGGATGACGTGGCTGACTTTGTCGACGTGGTTGACGTGGCCGTTCCGGCTCTTCGTGTTCTCCCTGTGGTACGCCAAGGCACTGATCGATTCCAACTGGGCGGTGCTCAAGGACAATCTGACGCCCGGCCATGACGCCCGCTCCGGGATCGCCCGGGTGCCCACCCGCTGCATCACCGACACCGAGGTGACGGTGCTCTCGGCACTGATCACCCTGACCCCGGGCACGCTCACCATGGGGACCAAGGTCGAGGACGACGGCACCCGCGTGCTCTATGTCCACGCCCTCTATAACGACGACGCCGACGAGGTCCGCGCCGACACCGCGGACATGGAAGGGCGCATGCTGCACGCGATGCGACGCAAGGGGGACCGCACATGAGCACCATCGGACTCGACATCGGGCTGGCCCTGCTGCTGATCGTCTCGCTCGTGGCCACCTATCGCATGCTGATCGGCCCCACCGAATCGGACCGCGCCGTTGCCGGTGACCTGCTGATGTTCGGCGTCGTCGGGATGATCGCGATCTTCGGGGTGCGCATGGGCGGCACCTTCACCTTCGACATCGTGCTCATCGCGGCGATCGTGGGCTTCCTGTCCGCCATGTCGCTGGCCCGGGCACTGACCAGGGGGCAACGCTGATGGACCTGCTGACCGTCTCTCAGATCATCGGCCAAGTGATCGTCGTCGCCGGAGCACTGATCTTCGCAATGGCCGCGCTGGGCATCATGCGCTTCACCGACCCGTTCATGCGGATCTCCGCGGTGGGCACCGCCGGGGGCATCGGGATCATCCTGGTGGTGGTCGGGGCCGTGCTGTACCAGCCCACCGTGCCGGACGTGCTCAAACTGGTGCTGATCATCTTCCTACAGCTGGGCACCTCTGCGGTGGGCACCATGGCGATCGCGCGGGCGAGCTACCTGACGGGCACGCAGATGCGGCCCGGGTACTTCGACGAGCTCGCCGAGGATTCCGGGCTGCCCCCACAGCTCACGCCGCCGGCGTCACGCTCAGCTCAGGAGTCCGGCGGACCGGCGAACTAAACAGTCGGCTCGGCGGCCGGGCCTGTCTCGGGTGCGGCCGAGCCCCGAGAGCGGTTCGGATCGAGAATCATATTCGTCATCCGGCAGCTGGAGATCACCCGCTGTTGTTCATCGCGCACGGTAATCAAGTGCGTGGTGAGCGTGGAGCCGAGGTGAATCGGCTCACAAGTCCCGGTCACCATCCCGTCGCGGGCCGAGCGCAGGTGGCTCGCACCCAGCTCCGTGCCGACCACCGGGCGCCCCTGGGAGTGCAGGAAGGCGGCAACCGAACCCAGGGTCTCCGCCAGGGCGAGTGTCGCACCCCCGTGGAGGAGTCCGAGGAACTGCTGGTTCCCCTCGACCGGCATCGTTGCCACCACGCGGCCGACGCTGAGTTCCGTGAAGGTGATCCCGAGTTTGTGGGATAGGGGCGAGCGGGAATTCAGGTCGTCGATGGTCATCCCGTCCCCAAGCCCGCTGAAGGGTGTGCTCTGTTGTTCCATACCTACTAGGCTTACACTCGTGACCGACCCGAGCAATGACACCACGCCCCACCGCCTTCTCGTCATCGATGGACATTCGATGGCGTTCCGCGCGTTCTACGCGCTGCCTGCGGAGAATTTCGCGACCGCAACCGGCCAGCACACGAATGCGGTCTACGGATTCCTGACCATGCTGCTAACCATGATCCGGCAGCAGCAGCCCACCCACGTCGTCGTGGCGTTCGATCTGGATACCCCCACCCGGCGCTCCGAGGAGTACGCCGAGTACAAAGCGGGCCGGTCGGAGACCCCGCAGGAGTTCTACGGTCAGATCGACCTCATCGTGAAGGTCATGGAAGCGCTGAAGATTCCGACGATCACCCTCGACGGGTTCGAGGCCGACGACATCGTGGCCACCCTGGCGACCCAATCGGAGAACGCGGGCTGGGAGACGCGCGTGGTCTCCGGAGACCGCGATGTCTTCCAGCTGATCACCGAGCGCACCCTGGTGCTCTATCCGAAGAAGGGCGTCTCCGATATCCCGCCCATGGACGCGGCCGCCGTGGAGGAGAAGTACAAGGTCAGCCCGGCGCAGTACCCGGAGTTGGCGGCTCTCGTCGGTGAGACGGCGGACAACCTTCCCGGGGTTCCCGGCGTCGGACCGGGCTTCGCAGCCAAGTGGCTCAAGGAGTACGGCGACCTTGACGGGGTGCTGGCTAACGCGGAGAAGATCACCGGGAAGAAGGGGGAGTCGCTGCGGGAGAACATGGACAATGTGCACCGCAACCGTCGGCTCAACGCCCTGGTGCGCGACCTCGAACTGCCCGTTACCCTCGACGCCACCGCACTCGAGCAGCCCGACCGGGAGCAGCTGGAGGAGCTCTTCGATGCCCTGGAGTTCAACCGAGTCCGGCAGCGCGTCTTCGACACCTTCGACGAGCGCCTGGGCACCACCACCGAACCAGCTCAGGATGATCTCACTCCCGAGTTCACGGTGGCCGACTCCGCTCAGCAGGTCACCGATTTCCTAGCCGAGCACGGCGGCGAGCTGCTCGGCGTGCACACCGAGATCGCCGGCCCCGACATGGTGGCCAAGCGCAAGATCCCGGTCCCGGGTGACTACGGCACGGTGACGGGGGTGGCGTTCGCCGCCGGTGACGCCGGCTTGTTCGTCGACCTGACCTCGGACAGCGCTGAAGCCCAGGCCGCCCGTGACGCGCTGGCCGACCCCGCCCTGGACACCGCCGTCTACGACGTGAAGTCGGTCATCAAGGCGTTCGGATCCACCGGCAGCATCGACGGCGTCCAGGACGACACCCTCATCTCGGCGTACATTCTGCAGCCGGACCGGCGCAGCTACGAGCTGTCCGCCCTGGTGGAGGGCTACCTCAATGCGAACCTCGAGGTGGGGGAGACCCCGGCCGCGGGCCAGCAAGAGCTGGATCTCGACGGCGCCGAAGAGAAAAACAAGGCGCAGCAGCGCGCCCACGATGCGGTGCGTTCCGCCTGGATGATTCGACGCCTCTCCCAGGTGTTCACCCCGGCGGTCATCGAACGCGGTGCCCAGCAGCTGCTGCAGAACCTGGAGATCCCGTTGGCCGTGGTGCTGGCCGAGCTGGAATTCGCCGGCGTCGCCATCGATGAGTCGAGGTTGAACGAGCTGCTCGGCGAGTTCAGCGACCAGGCCGCCGCCGCCCAGGAGTCTGCCTGGGCCGCCAATGACGGCGAACAGGTCAACCTCGGCTCGCCCAAACAGCTGCAGGTCGTGCTGTTCGAGAAGATGGACATGCCGAAGACCCGCAAGACCAAGACGGGCTATTCCACCGACGTCGACTCGCTCAACGATCTGTTGGAGCGCACCGGCCACGCCTTCCTGCAGAACCTGATGCTCTACCGCGACGCGACCAAGCTCAAGCAGACCGTGCAGGGGCTGAAGGACGCCGTGGCCGAGGATCACCGGATCCACACCACGTTCTCGCAAACCACGGCGGCCACCGGCCGGCTCTCCAGCCTGAACCCGAACCTGCAGAACATCCCGGTGCGAACCGAGGCCGGACGGCAGATCCGCGACGTCTTCACGGCCGGCACCCTGCCCACGGGGGAACAGACCCAGTTGCTCACCGCTGACTACTCCCAGATCGAGATGCGCATCATGGCCCACCTCTCCGAGGACGAAGGGCTGATCACCGCGTTCAAGGACGGCGAAGACCTGCACCGCTTCGTTGGCGCCAACGTGTTCGACGTCGACCCGCAGGACGTCACCTCCGAGATGCGCTCCAAGGTGAAGGCGATGAGCTACGGGCTGGCCTACGGTCTCTCCAGCTTCGGGCTCTCCAAACAGCTCCGCATCCCCGTGGACGAGGCGCGGGAACTCATGAGTGCCTACTTCGACCGGTTCGGTGCGGTGCAGACCTACCTCCGCGACGTCGTGAAGCAGGCGCGCAAGGACGGCTTCACCGAGACCATGCTGGGCCGACGCCGGTACCTGCCAGACCTCACCTCAGACAACCGCCAGTTGCGGGATATGGCCGAGCGTGCCGCCCTGAACGCACCGATCCAGGGGTCTGCGGCCGATATCATCAAGCTGGCCATGCTGGGGGTGCAGCGCGAGCTGACCGAGCAGCAGTTGAGCAGTCGGATGATCCTGCAGATCCACGATGAGCTCATCCTGGAACTTGCCCCTGGCGAAGAGGAGCAGGCGGAACGTATCCTGACCGAGCAGATGTCGAACGCCATCGAGTTACGCGTGCCACTCGATGTCCAGGTCGGCCGTGGCCGCTCCTGGAACGACGCCGCCCACTAGCCCCCACTTCCCTTCCCTCGACGCCGCCGGAAAGACGACACCATCATGTCCCTGAGCATGTCCCTGACCCCCTTCACCCTCGCCGGTGACGACTTCATCGAACCCGCTTCCGATGGCACGGACGCCGGATCGAAGGTCAAGTCCAGCGAGGCGTACCGTCATCTGCACCGGCAGGTGGAGCTGGGGTTCTACGTCGACCCCGGTTCCGAGGACCTCATCGATATCTGGGCGCGGCAGAACCGGGAGATGGGCCTCGAATTCCGCGGCGTCCGCGAGGCTGAGCCCCGGCCGGCCTCGCTGCCGACCTGGAACCGTCCGGTCGCCACCATCGGAGGTCTGCCCTCCACCCTCAACGTCGGCGCGCAGGTTCTTCCCGCATGGCTCATCACCGCGGTGGGCGTGGCCCCGACCCATCGACGGCGCGGCCTCCTGCGGCAGCTGATGACCGAAGAGCTCACCCGTGCCCAGGAGCTCGGCTACCCCCTAGCGGCACTGACCGTGTCCGAGGGTGGAATCTATGAGCGCTTCGGATTCGGGGTGTCCACCTACCAGGTGTCCCAGTCCATCGACCGGCGCCGCGGCATCCAGCTGCGCCCCGAGGTCCTCGAATCACTAGGCACCGCTGCCGGGCGCGTCTACGAGGTGAACCCGACCGAGCTCGTTGACCTCGCGGACCGCCTCGACGACCAGTCGCATCGGGCCGTTCCCGGTTCGATCCGTCGTCCCCGGCCCGTCCAGGAGAACATGCTGGGCGCGGTGAACCTGTGGGGTGGCAGCGCTGAGGCCCACCGGGAGCTCAAGGGCTACGTGTATGTCACCGATGACGGCCCCGAGGCTCTGGCGGTCATCAGCCACAAGGGCTGGGAGAACGTGGAGGTTTCCACCGGCGTCATCCGCGATCTGCAGTACTCCACCCGGCGCGGATGGGCCGGACTGATGGACACGGTGCTGAACCTGGATCTGGTCGACGAACTCAAGTACCGCGAAGCTCCGGGGCGCGCCCTGTCGACCGCGATGCTCGATCCGCGCGCGGTGAAGACCCTCTCGGAGTCCGACCTGGTGTGGACCCGCCTGCTCGACGTCGTCGCCGCTCTGGAATCTCGCCGCTATGGCCAAGACGGCTCCCTGATCATCGACGTGGAGGATGCCATGGGGCTCGTCGACGGGCTCTACCGCCTTGATGTCAGCAACGGAACACCGCGGGCCGAACGAGTCGAGGCCCCGCTCGGCGCCGACACCGCCTCGGTGACACTCGACGCCGCGCACCTGGCCACGGCGCTTTTCCGGGGAGCGGGCGCTCTGGCAGCGGTCGGTCTGGTCAACGGGCCGGCGGTGGAGCAGTTCCTGCGCATGGTCGCCGTCGTGCAAGAGCCGTTCTGCAACTTCGGATTCTGAGCCGGTACGCACCCCGACGGCGCATTGCGCCCATTGGGCTGCTGGCGTATGATGGTCGGGTGCGTCGCGTGCGCACACGTCCATAGATTGTTCAGTGGGTTTCGTTGACCGGAATCACAGGATCCGTTCCGGTTTCGACCCCCTGAGTATACGAAAACTATCCACATCGGAGTCCCTACTACATGACCACCACCAACACCGTCCCGCAGGTTGCCATCAACGACATCGGCACCGCTGAGGACCTCCTCGCAGCCATCGACGAGACCATCAAGTACTTCAACGATGGTGACCTGGTTGCGGGCACTGTCGTCAAGGTTGATCGCGACGAAGTTCTTCTCGACATCGGTTACAAGACCGAAGGTGTCATCCCTTCCCGTGAACTGTCGATCAAGAACGACGTCGATCCCGACGACGTGGTTGCCGTGGGCGACTCCGTGGAAGCCCTCGTCCTCACCAAGGAGGACAAGGAAGGCCGTCTGATCCTCTCCAAGAAGCGGGCTCAGTACGAGCGCGCCTGGGGCGACATCGAGAAGGTCAAGGAAGACGACGGCGTTGTCACCGGCACCGTCATCGAGGTCGTCAAGGGCGGTCTCATCCTCGACATCGGCCTGCGCGGCTTCCTGCCGGCATCGCTGGTCGAGATGCGTCGAGTGCGCGATCTGGCTCCCTACATCGGCCAGCAGCTCGAGGCCAAGATCATCGAACTGGATAAGAACCGCAACAACGTGGTCCTGTCCCGTCGCGCCTGGCTCGAGCAGACCCAGTCCGAGGTCCGCTCGAACTTCCTCAACAACCTCGAGAAGGGCCAGGTGCGCAACGGCGTGGTCTCCTCGATCGTCAACTTCGGTGCCTTCGTGGACCTGGGCGGCGTCGATGGCCTCGTGCACGTCTCCGAGCTGTCCTGGAAGCACATCGATCACCCGTCCGAGGTCGTCGAGGTGGGCCAGGAAGTCACCGTCGAGGTGCTCGAGGTGGACATGGACCGCGAGCGTGTTTCGCTGTCGCTGAAGGCCACCCAGGAGGATCCGTGGCAGGTCTTCGCCCGGACTCACGCTCTGGGCCAGATCGTGCCCGGCAAGGTCACCAAGCTGGTGCCCTTCGGTGCGTTCGTGCGCGTCGAGGACGGCATCGAGGGCCTCGTGCACATCTCCGAGTTGGCTGCCCGCCACATCGACACTGCTGAGCAGGTCGTCTCGGTCAACGAGGAGCTCTTCGTCAAGGTCATCGACATCGACCTGGACCGTCGCCGCATCTCGCTGTCGCTGAAGCAGGCCAACGAGGGCGTCGATCCCGAGGGCACCGAGTTCGATCCCGCACTGTACGGCATGGCTGCCGACTACGACGACGAGGGCAACTACAAGTACCCCGAGGGCTTCGATCCCGAGACCAACGAGTGGATGGAAGGCTTCGAGACCGAGCGCGCCGCCTGGGAGCAGCAGTACGCTGACGCCCAGACCCGCTGGGAGGCTCACAAGGAGCAGGTTGCCCGTCACTCCGCCGAGGACGTCGAGGCATCCGCCGAGTCCGCCGACGCGGGCAACTCGTCTTACTCCTCCGAGGCTCCGGCCACGGATGCCGGCACCCTGGCTTCCGACGAGGCGCTTGCCGCCCTGCGTGAGAAGCTCACCGGCAACTGACACGCCCTGGGCACCGGCGTGACATCACGCTGAGCTGATCCCGGAACACACGGGCCCCGCACTTCGGTGCGGGGCCCGTGTTCTTTGTTGGTGTTGTTTGTCCGCGGGAACCGAGATAGCCAGCTGCGGACGTCGTTCAGACGGGTTGAATCGATTCCGTGACGGTAAAGCGCCGGTCGCGGTTGAGCTGCGTGGTCGGCCCGACGATCCGCTCGAGCTGATCGCGATAGCGCAGGGGCGAATTCCACACGCACCACAGCCGCCCGCCGGGAGCGAGCGTGCGCGCCGCCTCAGCGAAGAGATGCAAGGCGAGATCTTTCGTCACCGTGCCTCCGTCATGGAACGGCGGGTTGAGCAGAATGCCGGGCATGCTGCGCTCCGCGTGGTGCTCCAGTCCATCGGCGTGGCTAAGCCGGATGCGCTCGGGATCGATGCCGTTCGCGGCGGCGGTCGCCCGCGTGGAGCGGACCGCGGAGGCCGAATCGTCACTGGCGTGCAGCACGGGGAGGGAAGTCGCGCGCCCCAGTGCAGCGGTGATCGTGCCATTGCCACACCCCAGATCGACCACAGCGCTGAGCCCGTTGAGCACCTCACGACGACCGGAAGGACCGGGGGAGAGCAGCGTGGTCAGCAGCAGCGATGTCCCTGGATCGAGACGCGCCGCACCGAAGGTCATACCGTAAGCTCGCAGCTGGAGTGCACCGACCTCGGGCACCTGCACTTCGTGGCGTCGCGGTATGCGGTCCGGCTGTGCGCGAGGGGAATCGGTGTGCCGTGGCCCGGACGCCAGCAGAGCCCTGGACTTCTGCGCGCCCCGGGTCGCCCGTACCTCGTGGAAATGGTGAGCCAGCTCCTGGTTCATGCTGCGATTCAGGTGCTTCTCCCGGGCCGCACTCAACAGCACGACGTCCGAGTGCGCCCAGCGGGCCACGTGCCAAGCGGTCTCTTCGAGCGCCTCCAGGGGTCGTGCCAGCAGATGCACCACGAGTCCCGCGCCTTTCAGGCTCTGCTCACCGAGATCCGTGGTGACTTCCCACGCCGTGGGGAGAATGACCGCCCTGGCCCGAACCCTGGAGTCGATGATCGAGCGCCCAGTAAAACCATGATCCGAGAGCCACTGACTCACGGCACCCGTCTGTTCGTCGATGACGACCGCAGGGTGTTCGCGGAGTTCGGGAAGCGCCCGGAGCAGGGCGTCGATCTCGGCGAGCAGGAGTCGTTCGACGGGGCTCGGCTCGGGGTGACCAGCGCCCAGGGATTCCGCCATCACAGATCGGTCCATTCCACGTGGGTCGGGCGCAGCAGAGCGACGCCGGAGGTAATGGCAGCGAGGTCCGCTCGGAGCCGGTCCTGCTGGGCATCATCGTCGACCGAGGCGATGCTGAGAGTGGCTGTCGCGCCGGCATAGTCCGTGGCACCGAGATGCCAGCCCGCCGCGCGCAGCTCATTCTCCCAGCGACCGGCCTCGGCGTGAGGCGCCGAGACGGCGAACCACTGCATCCGCTGGCGGGTCTGCCAGCTGACCTGTTCCAGCGTCTGGGAGACCGTATCTGAGTAGGCGCGGACGAGACCGCCGGCGCCGAGCTTCACACCCCCGAAATAGCGCACCACCAGGGCGAGGACGTCGGAGGCATCGCGCAGCGTCCCGCCCTCGTCCATGACTCCGGTGTCCCGTTGGACGATTGCCTCCAGCATGGGGGTTCCCGCGGTGCCGGCGGGTTCCCCGTCGTCGTTGGAACGCATCACCCGGCGATCGGGCCCGAGCAGGAACGCGCTGCACACGTGGCGAGCAAGATGATGCTCTCTGCGCAGTTCGTTGACATGCGCCCGCGCCTGGTCCTCGGATTCGACCCGATAGAGATAGCCGATGAAGCGCGACCGCTTAATCTCCAGCTCGTGGACCACGGCAACGCCACAATGCGCCGCCGGAAGCACGCTGTAGCGCCGGGCGTGCGAGAGCCTGTCCTGAAGCGAGTCAGGTACGTCGGGCGCGGCCTGCACGGCGGCGTCATCCGGGAGATCGCGGTGGTGAGACATCGTCGTCATTCTAGCCGCCCGCCACCGGAGTGCCGATGTTGGGAGTCAGCCGACGCGCGGGTAATGTAAGCGTTCGCCTGTTAGTCCATCACCTCGGGAAAGCTCCACCGCCTCATGCTCTCGCGCCTGCACGATCGCCTCGGCCTGCGAACCGGCCCGGTCATCTTCTTCACGTCAGCCCTCATCGTCATCCTGTTCACACTGACCATGGGATTCTTCCCGGGGCCCGTGCAATCGCTCTTCGGCACCGTCGCCAATTTCATGCGCTATGACATCGGCTGGGTGTTCACCCTGGGTGCCACGGCGATGCTGGCCTTCGCCGTGGGTATGGCATTCAGCCGGTTCGGCCGGTTGAAACTGGGGCCCGACGACGGCGAACCCGTCTACTCCGGTGTGGCCTGGTTCGGGATGATCTTCGCCGCTGGTGTCGGCGCCATCCTGATGTTCTTCGGTGTGGCCGAGCCCCTCACTCATTATGCGATGCCTCCGCTGTTCGGGGCCCAGCCGTTCTCCGAACAGGCGGCCCTGGACGCGACCTCGATCGGCACCTTCCATTTCGGTTTCCAGCTCTGGGCCATTCAGGTGGTACCGGGCCTGGCCTTCGCCTACTTCACGTACAAGCGGAACCTTCCGCCCCGAGCCTCTTCGGCCTTCCAGCCCTTCATCGGCGACCGCATCCACGGCCCCTGGGGCAAAGCCATCGACATTCTTGCGATCATCGCCACGGTCTTCGGGATCGCTGTCTCCATCGGCCTGGGTGCCATGCAGATCAACGCGGGACTGTCCTACGTCTACGGGATCCCGATGCAGGGCTGGATCCAGGCACTCACGATCGCCCTCATCACCGGCGCCGGACTGACCTCCGTCCTCTTGGGAATGGACAAGGGGATCAAGCGGCTGTCCTATCTCAACATCATCATGGCGGTCGCCCTGATGCTCTTCGTGCTGATGTGGGGTGCCACCATGGACACCTTCCGGGCAGTGGTGGAGACCGCTGGTCGATATCTGTACAACCTTCCGCTGCTGTCCTTCTTCAACGACTTTTCCGGGGCGGGACAGTGGACCGGAGACTGGACGGTCTTCTACTGGGCCTGGGCGGTCACCTGGTCGCCGTTCGTCGGCATGTTCATAGCGAAGATCTCCCGCGGCCGCACCATTCGGGAGTTCGTGATCGCCACTATCGGCCTGCCGACTGGATTCGTGCTGGTCTGGATGTCTGTCTGGGGCATGTCCGGGATCCTGCATGACCAGGGCACCGCCGCACCGGGAACCGGGGGCGAGCTCGTCGAGACCGTCGTCGAGGACGGCAATATTGAGGCCGCGCTGTTCCAGTTCCTGCAGGGCTACCCGTTCTTTGGGTGGGTGGCCCTCTTCGCACTGATCGTCATCGTCATCTTCTTCGTCACCTCCATGGATTCCGGCGCCCTGGTGATGGACGGCATCGCGTCCGGCCATGAAGAGCCGGGGCCCCGACGTCAGCGGGTGTTCTGGACCTTATCCATGGGCGCCGTGTGCACCGTCATCCTCGTGACCGCGGGCGAAAACGGGTTCAACGCCATGCAGGAGGTAATCATCGTGATCGGGCTGCCACTCATGATCCTCACCTTCGTGATGATGCTCTCCCTACTGCAGGCGGTGCGTGAGGATTACGGTTCCGCCCGACCGATCCGCACCCGTCAATGGAAGCGCGTGCTGCCGATGGAGGAGTTCCACCGGCGCGCGCAAGAGGAGCCCACCGCGGCCGAGGAGTTCGTCATCCGTCCGGAATACGAAGTAGGGACGGAGCCGGACTTCGATACTCATCAGCCGCAGACCTGGCATTGGCAGCGCGGGGAGGTCCCGGTAGATTCCGAGATGATTGAGGGTCCTGACCAGTCGGGTCAGACGGACCGGCAGATTCCTGAGGAGGAACAGCGGCGATGACGAGAACAGCTCCTGTCAGCATCGGCCTGACCGGCGGAATCGCCTCGGGTAAGTCGACTGTGGCTGCGGTACTGGCCGAGCTCGGTGCCATCGTGATCGACGCCGACGCCTTGGCCCACCAAGCAGTCGCCCCAGGAACAGAGGGCCTGGCCGAGATCGAGGCCCGTTTCGGCGCCGAGGTCATCAACGCCGACGGCGGGCTGGACCGTGCCGCATTGGGTGTCATTGTCTTCGCCGATGAAACTGAGCGCGAGGCCCTCAACGCCATCATTCACCCACGGGTCCGGGAGGCCGCCCGCGCGGTCCGAGAGCGCGCCGATGCAGACGACGTCGTCGTCGAGGACATCCCGCTGCTGGTGGAGACGGGCCAGGCGGATCGATTCGAGCTCGTCGTGGTGGTCCAGGCGGAGGAGTCAGCCCGGATCCAACGCATGGTCGACCACCGGGGCATGACCGACGATGACGCTCGGTCCCGTCTGCGTGCCCAGGCCTCAGACGCCGAGCGTGCCGCGGTAGCCGACGTCGTGCTGCGCAACGAGGGCACGGTGGAGGAACTGCGCGCCCGGACCGAGCAGCTCTGGCGCGACACCATCGAACCGCTGCGCAGTCAGTAACGGGCTCTCTAGGGGGCAGAGCCTGCTCTGCGCCCTGAGCGAGATGGCCCACCAGGGCTCTACGCCGGGGGCGTCGACCGCGTACCCTGGACGCATGAGTCTGGCACAGAAGATCTCCCGACAGGTCGCGCCCTTCGAGGTCGTCTCGCCCTTCCAGCCCTCGGGCGACCAACCGAAGGCGATCGCCGAGCTGACGGAGCGCGTTCAGGGCGGTGAGAAGGATGTCGTGCTGTTGGGCGCCACCGGCACCGGCAAGTCCGCGACAGCCGCCTGGCTCATCGAGAAGCTGCAGCGCCCCACGCTGGTGATGGTGCAGAACAAGACGCTGGCCGCCCAGTTGGCCAATGAGTTCCGAGAGCTGCTGCCGAACAACGCCGTGGAGTACTTCGTCTCCTATTACGACTACTATCAGCCCGAGGCCTATGTGCCGCAGACGGACACCTTCATCGAGAAGGACTCCTCGATCAACGAGGAAGTAGAGCGCCTGCGCCACTCTGCCACCAACGCTCTGCTGACGCGCCGGGACGTGGTCGTGGTGTCTACCGTGTCCTGTATCTACGGCCTCGGCACTCCCGAGGAGTACATCGAGCAGATGGTCACCCTGCGCCGGGGCCAGGAGATGGACCGGGACCAGTTGCTGCGTCAGTTCGTGAACATGCAGTACGTGCGCAACGACACGGATTTCCATCGAGGCACCTTCCGTGTGCGCGGCGACACGGTCGAGATCATCCCCATGTACGAGGAACTGGCCGTGCGGATCGAGTTCTTCGGAGACGAGGTCGAATCGATCCAGACGCTACACCCCCTCACCGGGCACGTGGTGCGGGAAGAGGACGAGATGTACATCTTCCCGGCCTCGCACTATGTTGCCGGTGATGAGCGGATGCATCGCGCCATCGGAGAGATCGAGGAGGAGCTGCGGGTGCGCCTGCAGGAGCTGGAGTCGCAGGACAAGCTGCTGGAAGCCCAGCGACTCCGAATGCGCACCACCTATGACCTCGAGATGATGCAGCAGATGGGGTACTGCAACGGCATCGAGAACTACTCCCGACACATCGACGGGCGCGAGGGCGGATCTGCACCGCATTGCCTGCTCGACTACTTCCCGGATGATTTCCTGCTGGTGATCGACGAATCCCATGTCACCGTGCCGCAGATCGGCGGGATGTACGAGGGAGACATGTCCCGCAAACGGACCCTGGTCGATCACGGTTTCCGCCTGCCCTCAGCCATGGACAACCGGCCCCTGAAGTGGGACGAGTTCCTGGAGCGCATCGGACAGACGGTGTACCTCTCCGCCACTCCGGGCAACTATGAGCTGGGACAGGCCGACGGCGTCGTCGAGCAGATCATCCGCCCGACGGGCCTGATCGACCCCGAAGTCATTGTCAAGCCCACCCGGGGCCAGATCGATGACCTCATGGATGAGATCACCGCCCGCACCGACCGCAACGAGCGCGTCCTGGTGACCACCCTGACCAAGCGGATGGCCGAGGACCTCACCGACTACCTGCTCGAGCATGGCGTCAAGGTGCAGTACCTGCACTCCGACGTCGACACGCTCAAGCGGATCGAACTGCTCCGGGACCTGCGCAAGGGAATCTTCGACGTCCTCGTCGGCATCAATCTGCTGCGTGAGGGCCTCGACCTGCCCGAGGTATCGCTGGTGGCGATCCTGGACGCTGACAAAGAGGGCTTCCTCCGGTCGTCTAAGTCGCTCATCCAGACCATCGGCCGTGCCGCACGCAATGTCTCCGGCCAAGTTCACATGTATGCGGATTCCATCACAGACTCCATGCGTCACGCGATCGATGAGACGAATCGACGTCGCGAGATCCAGCAGAAGTACAACAGCGATCACGGCATCGATCCGACACCGCTGCGCAAGAAGATCGCCGACATCACCGACCAGCTGGCACGTGAGGATGCGGATTCTGCTGACTTCCTTGCGGGGATGGCAGGCGTCAAGACCGGTTTCGACTACGGTGCCGGTCGCCGCGGCTACACCGCTACCATCGCCGACGACGCCGCGGGGGAGGGACCTTCGACGGACACGGTGACCAAGATGGCGGCGCTCCCGGCGCAGGATCTGCAGGATCTGATTGACCAGATGTCGGCCCAGATGCACCAGGCCGCGGTCGACCTGCAGTTCGAGCTGGCGGCCCGCCTCCGCGATGAGGTGGCCGAGTTGAAGAAGGAGCTACGCCAGATGCAGCGCGAGGGCCACGCCTGACCTGCTAGACTTCACCAGTGCAAGGGAGTATCCCCGAACCCCGCGAACGTCAACACGTTTGGTATCGAGACCAGACCGGGCGCGGAGGCCGCTGAACGCATGCGGTGGGAGAGACTTGTGACGTCTGTTCTACCAGCAGGAGGCTCCCTTTGGAGATCAACGCGTTAACGTGGACCCTCACCATTGCGGTGATTATCGGTCTACTCCTCTTCGACTACTTCGCTCACGTCCGCAAGGCGCACACGCCGACGATCAAGGAAGCCGCCATCTGGTCGGCCATCTACGTCGGCATCGCCCTCATCTTCGGTCTCGTGTTCTTCGCTTTTGGCGACACCCAGCACGCCGTCGAGTACTACGCCGGCTACATCACCGAGAAGGCCCTCTCGGTCGACAACCTCTTCGTGTTCCTGGTGATCATGGCCAGCTTCCAGGTGCCGCGCGAATACCAGCAGAAGGTACTCCTCTTCGGCATCACCTTCGCCTTGATCTCCCGCACCGCTTTCATCCTGCTCGGCGCGGCCATCATTGAACTCTGGTCGGACGTCTTCTACCTCTTCGGCATCGCACTGCTGCTGATCGCCGGTCAGCAGCTCAAGGGCGAACTAGCCTCCTCCGAGGAGAACGAGGACCAGGCGGACAACATCATGGTCCGCACCGCCAAGCGCATCCTCCCGTCGACGGATGAGTACCATGAGGACAAGATGTTCGTGCGCATCAATGGCAAGCGCCTGATGACGCCGATGCTGTTGGTGATGGTGGCCATCGGCGCCACCGACGTGCTCTTCGCCTTCGACTCCATTCCCGCCATCTTCGGTCTGACCCAGGAACCCTACATCGTCTTCACGGCCACGGCGTTCTCACTCATGGGACTGCGCCAGCTCTACTTCCTCATCGATGGACTGCTGGACCGACTCGTCTACCTGTCCTACGGTCTGACCGCGATCCTGGGCTTCATCGGCGTGAAGCTGATCCTGCACGCGCTGCACGACAACAACCTGTTCTTCATCAACAGCGGCGACGACGTCCCCGTGCAAACCATCCCCACACATATCTCCCTCATCGTCATCGTGGTCATCCTGATCATCACCGTGGTGGCCTCGCTGGTGAGCCCGAAGGGCAAGGCACTGCGCATCCTGCAGAACGCCGAGAAGTACGCCTACCGGTACACAAAGCTGGATGAGTCCACCCCGGCCGCCGAGCGACAGGCCGCTGAGGCCAGGATGGACCAGTGGACACGGTCAGCCGAGGGTCTGAGCCAGAAATGGCGCGATGAGCTGATCGACAACAAGGATCGCTACTCGACCATCATCCGCACCGCTCACGAAACGCGCTGGGCCGAGGCACAGTCCAACGGCAACGGCCACGACGCGGACGTCTCCAAGGCGATCGTCGAGAAGCAGGGTCCGACGGTCTGATGAGCATCTCCCGATGACCGACCCTACGCCCGACGATCCCCAGGACGCTCCTGAACAGGACAGCGCTCAGCTGGACTCTCACGAGCACTGGGGATCGTTGGTGCGTAACACCGGACTGGTCATCACGCTCGTGGTGATGCTGTGGCTGGCATTCAACGTTCGTCTGCCCTCGCTGAGCAACCTGCAATCCACCATCGATGCCTGGGGATGGCTCGGACCGGTGGTATTCATTGGTCTCTACGCGGTCGTCGCGCTCACCCCCATCCCGGTGACGGTGATGGCCGTGGTCGCCGGTCTACTGTTCGGGGTCGCCGTCGGCAGCCTGCTCTCTGTCGTCGGGGTGCTCATCGGCTGCTGGGGTGCGTACTGGCTGGCCAGGGTGGTCGGGCGCGAGACGACGCTGCGACTCCTGGGACGCCACCGCGGCAGCATCGAGCGAAATCTCAGTGACGCCGGGTTCCAGACCGTGTTTATGCTCCGATTGCTGCCGGGTTTCCCGTACTGGCCCGTCAACTACGGTAGCGGTGCGTTCGGAGTGACCCAGCACGCTTATCTCTCCGCCTCAGCGCTGGCAGTGCTACCCGGACAGGTCTCGCTCGTGGCCATCGGCGCCTTCGTCGCCGACCAGTCCATCCTCCACGGCGCGGTCGTGATCCTCTCGTGGATCACCGTGGCTGTGCTCACCGTGTGGTCTTACCGCCGATGGCGCGTCGCCCGACGTCAGTCCTTCGAGGAGGGGGAAGACACCATCTCATAGAGGCGTCGGAAGATGCCGGCACCGTCTTCTCCGAGGCCGTCGTGGTGATGGTCCCCGGTCTGCCAGACCGTCAGCCCGGGTACACGCGAGGCCGTCTCCAGCGAGAGCTCTGCATCCACATAGACGTCGTCCCGGTAGACGGCTGCCGCCACGGGGACCGTATTCGCTGCGAGCCGGTCGAGGTCGTAAAGGGAATCCCAACCGGTGCGGCGGGCCAGCTCGGCGGCAGCACCCGCGAGCGGCTGCAGCGCGGGATCGAGCTCGGCGTACCAGGGGAAGACCATTTCGCCCGTCAGCAGCGGAGTCGGCGTTCGCTCCGGATCGAAGTCGGCGTGATCACTCAGCACGCGCTGGGCAGCCCAGTTCGTCGGCTCAGCTTCGGGCTGAGCGTAGATGGACTCGTGCATCACCATATACAAGGGCCGAGAAGTGTGACTGATCAGCCCATGAGCCTGCTCCAAGAAGGTGTCGCTGAGCCGGTCCTCGCCCTCGGCGAAGGCGTCCTGCAAGAGATAATGCAGCTGATCGACCCTGGTGTTGCCTCCGAGGTACATTCCCAGCATCTGGAGGCGACCGATCGTGATCGGGGAGCCGTCGGGAAAGCGCTGTTCAGAGTGCCGCCCGAGTCGGACGATGCGCTCCCAGAGCGCCCAGTCCCCGGGATAACGGTCGAAGAACTCTCGGTTCCGCGCCCGCATGCGGCCGTAGGTTGCCTGATAGACCCGGTCGGCCGGACCGGTGATCGGCGGGAGGCCACCGGTGATGAGGCTGGCGCGGAGTCCGTCGGGGTGGAGGGACAGGTAGGTCAGGGTGCAGAAGCCGCCGAAGGATTGACCCAGTGTCGTCCAGGGGCCGGATCCCAGGGCCATGCGGAGCTGTTCGGCGTCGCGCACGATGTTCGGGGCCCGGAAATGGCTGAGATAGACCGCCTGCTGCACACTGTCACCCTCGCGGGGCAGCGTGCTGCGGGTGACGGGGGTCGAGCGTCCGGTTCCGCGCTGATCGAGCATCAGGATTCGGAAAGAGGTAATCGCCTCGGCCATCCATCCGGACAGCGGCCCCGAACGGGCGCCCCTTCCGCCGGGTCCGCCCTGTAGATACAGCAGCCACGGTCGGGACTCGCCACCCTCAGCAGTGTATTCGCGGGCGAAGACGGAGAGGCGACGCCCTTGCGGGTCCGCGTAGTCGAGCGGGACCTCTAACTCATGGTCACGAATCCGCGTGCCGTCCTGGAGCCGATGGGTCCCGTGGCTGCGCAGCAAGGAGATCGGGGCAGACAAATCGGTCATGATTCCACCCTACGCTCCGGGCGCACCCACGGAGGTGACCAGAATCGAGGGGGAGCCCTGCTCATCTGACCGGTCGAGGTTGACCACGGCGTTGATGCCGAAGTCGAGGTTGCCCTCAGGGTCCACCAGAATCTGACGGACGGTCCAGTAACGAGCGTCGCCGACGCCCGTTTCGGCGCGTTCACTGTCGGAGAGGCTCGGCACCCGTTCCACCAGGAAGTACTGCTTGCCACGGGCGGCGGGAGAGTCGTCGATGTCCTCGTACTCGCCGAAGTAATCATCGAGCGCGTCACCCCACTCGTCGACGGTGAAGGAGCGAGCCCGATCCGGAACGTCATCGAGCTCAGCCAGGCGCGCATCCTGTTCGTCACCGAACAGCTCCACCCGACGGAACATCGCATTGCGCACCATCACGGTGAATACCTGATCATTGTCGGTCAGCCGCGGTGGGGTGGGCGGGGCCAGGGTCTCGTGGTCTTTGCGGAGTTCGTCGATGTCGCCGGCGACGAGATCCTCCCATTCCTCCAGCAGTGAGGAATCCGTATGCTTGATGAGGGCCTCGAGCCACTCTTGAATCAGATCCAGGGTCTCTGTTCTGGCGTCTTGGGGGATGGTCTGGCGTAGTGCCTTCGTCGCATCAGTGAGGTAACGAAGCAGGACACCCTCGGATCGTGCGATCCCATAGAAATTCACATAGTCGGTGAATCCCATGGCGCGCTCGAACATGTCTCGAACCACAGACTTCGGATCCAGCTCAAAGTCTGAGAGCCACGGAGCACCCTGCCGGTAATGCTCGAATTGCTGCTCCAGCAGATCGGCCAGCGGACGGGGGTGGGTCACCTCATCAAGCGCCTTCATCCGCTCCGTGTACTCCATGCCGTCTGCCTTCATTGCGGTCATGGCTTCCGTCTTGGCCTTCTTGACTTGAGCCGAGATCACTTGGCGCGGTTGATCCAGCGTGGCCTCCACCATGGAAACCATATCCAAGGCATAGGTCGGAGAATCCTGTTCCAGCAGTTCGAAAGCGGCCAGTGCAAAAGGGGAGAGCGGCTGATTGAGCGCGAAATCAGGCTGCAGGTCGACCGTGACATCAATCATGCGGCCGAACTCGTCGGGTTCAGAACGCCGCACGACGACACCGGTCACCATCAGCTCACGCAGAATTCCCAATGACTGTCGAAGCAGACTCGCCTGCTTCGCCGACGATTCATGACTATTCCGCACCAGGCGGCGCACCGCACGGATCGGATCACCGGGCCGGTCGAGGAGGTTCAGCAGGATCGAGTGATTGACCTTGAGTTGGGAGACCATGGGCTCCGGTGTGGCCTGGACCAGCTTGTCGAACGTCGCCTGGCCCCATGAGACGAAACCCTTGGGCGGAGACTTCTTCGGGCTCGACTTGGAGGACTGCTTGATCCGTTTGTTCCGTTCGGCCTCATCCTTGATGTTGGCGAACTTGGCGGCAGCCTTCTTTTGAGCCTGAATATTCTCGATAACGTGCTCGGGAGCCTGAACGACCACCGTGCCGGAGGTGTCGAAGCCTGCACGACCTGCACGACCCGCGATCTGGTGGAATTCTCGCGCGTTGAGATGTCGCGTTCGGGACCCATCGAATTTGCTCAGTGCGGTGATCACCACAGTACGAATGGGAACATTGATCCCCACGCCGAGAGTGTCGGTACCACAGATGACCTTGAGGAGCCCGTCCTGCGCCAGCCGTTCCACGAGACGCCGGTATTTCGGCAGCATGCCGGCATGGTGGACGCCGATTCCGGCACGCACCAATCTGTTCAGCGTCTTTCCGAATCCGGCTGAAAAAGGGAATCCGGCGATGCGTTCAGCGATCGCGTCCTTCTCTGCGCGGGTGGTCACATCGATTGATGACAGGGCGGAGGCCCGCTCAATGGCGTCCAGCTGGGCGAAATGCACGATGTAGACCGGTGCCTGCTGAGTACTCACCAACTCAGCGATCTTGTCCTGGACCGGTTCTTCGGAGTACTCGAAACTCAGAGAGATAGGACGTTCTGCATGGGCGACGGTGACGGTGTCACGCCCGGTGCGATCCGAGAGATCCTGCTCGAATCGTGTCGTGTCGCCGAGCGTTGCGCTCATCAGCAGGAACTGGGACTGTGGAAGCTCGAGCAGCGGCACCTGCCACGCCCAACCGCGCTGCGGATCCGCATAGAAGTGGAATTCGTCCATGACGACGGCTCCGATATCGAGACCGGAGCCTTCCCTCAGAGCCGCGTTCGCCAGGATCTCGGCCGTGCAGCAGATGATCGGCGCGTCTCCGTTCACGGAGGAATCCCCCGTCACCATGCCAACATTCTCGGCACCGAAGACGTCCACGAGTGCGAAGAATTTCTCGGAGACCAGAGCTTTGATGGGGGCCGTATAGTAACTGCGCCGCCCCCGTGCCAGCGCGTGGAAGTGGGCACCGAGTGCCACCATGGACTTTCCCGAACCGGTCGGCGTTGCCAGGATGACGTTGTCGTCCTCCACCAAGTGGAGCATCGCCTCCTCCTGAGCCGGATACAGCGTGATCCCACGCGACTGTGTCCATTCAACGAAACGGGCATGGACCATGTCACTGCTGTGTGGCGCGGCGTCACGGAGTTCGTCAGCATCGGGAAGGTAATCAAGGAGTCGCATCGCCTCCCAGCTTATCCGGCGTCCGAACTCCGTGTGACCTCGAGTGTCGCAGCCATCGGCAGCGTCGGGTCGACCGATATAGCGTGGTCCCATGCACGATTTCAACTGGGATCCGGCTCAGTACGCGAAATTCTCGGATCACCGCGCCCGTCCCTTCAAGGACCTTACTTCGGTGATCGACGAGCCACGTCCCAGAGTGGTGATCGATCTGGGGTGCGGTCCGGGCACCATGACCCGGACCTTGGCTGAACGTTGGCCAGACGCAGAAGTCATCGGACTCGATTCCTCTGAAGACATGGTCTTGGCTGCCCGACGCATGCAATCAGAAGACCCTCAGGCCCCGAAGAACCTTCGCTTCGAGCACGCCAACGCCTCAGAATGGATGCCCGATGCTTCCGTTGATGTGGTGGTATCCAACGCGATGCTGCAGTGGATTCCTCAACACCGGCAACTGATGGGCAGATGGCTCAAGGCGCTGAAACCGGGAGCCTGGTTTGGGATGCAGGTTCCTGGCAATTACGCGGCACCCTCACATGCCACGATCAATGAACTGGCTCGACGTCCTGAGTATGCCGACGCTTCCCGAGGCACCTACACCCGTGAGTCGATCTATACGCCGCTGGAGTATGCCGAAACCCTCATCGATGCTGGGCTCAGGCCGAACGTCTGGGAGACGACGTATCTCCAGTCGCTGCTCGGTGAGGAACCGGTCTACGCGTGGGTCCGCGGCGCGGCCCTGCGTCCGGTCCTTCAGGGTCTTTCAGCGGCAGACGAACGAGACGGCACCCGCCTCGAAGAGCAATACACCCGGGAATACCGGGAGGCCATGCTGAAGGCCTATCCGCCCTACGAGGCTCCCGACGGAACCACGCTCACCGTCTTCTCGATGCGTCGGGTCTTCGTCGTGGGTCAGAAGGTCTTGGACTACCAGATCTGAGGCTGTGCTGACGTGATCCCCGCCCCAGGGATCTACCAGCCCCGTTCCTTCCAGGCTTCAAGGTGAGGACGTTCGGCACCGAGCGTCGTGCTTACCCCATGTCCAGGCAGAACGATGGTGTCGTCGTCGTAGACGTCGAAGACCCGAGCAGTGACATCACTGAATAGCCGGCTGAAGCGCTCCGCATCATTCTGTGTGTTGCCTACACCGCCGGGGAACAGCGAATCGCCCGTGAACAGGACGGTGGGCGAATCGGCATCCGGAACATAAGCCAGTGCGACCGACCCGGGAGTATGTCCTCGCAGGCCGATGATGTCGAGCGAGATCCCATCGAACTGTGCCGCGTCGCCATGATTCAGCAGCACTTTGGGGTTCACCTGAGTCTGTTCCCGGATGGCCTCTGCGTCATCTGTTCCGGCAGCGGTGGAGGTCTGTGTCTTCTCCGACACCTCCGCCAATGCACGTACATGGTCCCAATGCTGATGCGTGGTGATGATGACAGCGAGGGTGGTCTGGCAGGGGGTATCCGCCGTCGCCGAGTCCAGGAGCTCCATGATGGCCTGCGTGTCATCGGCAGCATCTATCAGGACCTGGGTTCCCGAGGTCTTCGAGGTGATGAGATAGACGTTGTTGTCCATCGACGAGACCGAACGAGTCCGAATCGTCACCTCAGGAAGATCCTGAACGATGCTGATGGGACCGGCGGTGCTGTGGACTGACGAAGACATGAGACTCAGTGTAGAGATGCACCCGCCACCCTGACTAGCCAACCCGGGCGGCCTTGAAAGGTGTGCTGTGAGCGAACGACCAGCAGACATGCCAACCTCGAATGTGCGTTCGAAGTCAAGCTGGCATAGAGTAGGGGGCGTTCCACTTCTTTCACGATGCGAGGATCACGCTGTGACTGTCTCAACCACTTCGTCACCTGACACCGAATCGACGGCGCTGGCCGCACGGCCGGAGGGCGCGCCTTCAAGTCGCCGGGGGAGCGCGACGCATGACCGAATCGTCGTGCAGGGAGCGCGTGAACACAATCTGAAGAATGTTGATCTTGATATCCCACGCGATTCTATGGTCGTCTTCACCGGCTTGTCTGGATCGGGGAAGTCATCGCTGGCCTTCGACACGATCTTCGCGGAGGGGCAGCGCCGCTACGTCGAGTCTCTCTCTTCCTACGCGCGCATGTTCCTGGGTCGGGTCGACAAACCCGCTGTTGATTTCATCGAGGGGCTCTCACCGGCAGTCTCGATCGATCAGAAGTCGACCAACCGGAACCCTCGATCCACGGTCGGCACGATCACCGAAGTATTCGACTACATGCGACTGCTCTGGGCGCGCATCGGCGTGCCCCATTGCCCTGAGTGTGGTGAGCCTGCGGCACGGCAGTCACCTCAGCAGATCGTCGATCAACTCTCAGAGCTTCCGACGAAAACACGCTTTCAGGTGCTTGCCCCGGTTGTGCGGGGACGCAAGGGTGAATTCGTAGACCTCTTCTCGAGCCTGTCCACCCAGGGATTCTCTCGCGCCATCGTGGATGGAGAGATGGTGCAGCTCACGGATCCGCCGAAGCTGAAGAAGCAGATCAAGCACACGATCGCCGTCGTCATCGACCGGCTGGCTATGAAAGATGGCATCCGTCAGCGCCTCACCGATTCCATCGAGACTGCCCTGAAGCTTGCCGAGGGACTCGTCGTCGTCGACTTCGTAGACATTGATGCCACGGTCGATCCCGATCGGGCCAATTCCGGGGAATTCCACGCAGTCGACGCAGACGGTCAGCCCAAGTATCGCTCGTTCTCGGAGAATCTCTCCTGCCCGAACGGGCACGAGCAGACGATCGATGAGATCGAACCGCGTTCCTTCTCCTTCAACAACCCCTTCGGCGCATGCTCGACATGTACCGGCATCGGTTCGCAGCTGCAGGTGGATGAGGAACTGGTCGTCCCCGACGAGGACCTTTCATTGGCCGACGGCGCCATCGCCCCCTGGTCGATCGGCAAGTCGACCGCCGAGTATTGGCAGCGGCTGATGTCCGGTCTCGCTGAAGAACTGGATTTCTCCCTCAAGACTCCTTGGAAGAACCTCCCGTCAAAGGTTCGCAAGGCGCTGCTTCACGGCAAGGACTATAAGGTCGTGGTCCAGTACCGAAACCGCTTCGGTCGTGAACGGAAGTACACCACCGGCTTCGAAGGCGTCATTGATTACATCAAGCGCAAGCACTTGGAAACGGAATCGGACCATGCCCGTGATCGTTACGAAGCGTATATGCGCGAGATCCCGTGCCCCGCTTGCCACGGTGCCCGGCTCAACCCCACGTCTCTCTCTGTGCTCGTGGGCGGACGCTCCATCGCCGAGATCTCTCGGCTGCCGATGGAAGAGGCCATCGAGTTCATGAATGATCTGGAGCTCAGTGACCGAGATGTGCGCATCGCGGATCAGGTGCTCAAGGAGATCAGAGCGCGGCTCCGGTTCCTCATCGATGTCGGGCTCGACTATCTGAATCTAGAGCGACCGGCCGGTACCCTGTCCGGCGGGGAAGCTCAGCGCATTCGTCTGGCCACCCAGATCGGTTCCGGTCTGGTCGGTGTCCTCTATGTGCTGGACGAGCCTTCCATCGGCCTGCATCAGCGTGACAACCGGCGTCTGATTGAAACCTTGATTCGATTGCGCGATTTGGGCAACACTCTCATCGTGGTGGAGCACGACGAGGACACTATTGCCGAAGCCGACTGGATCGTGGACATCGGACCACGCGCCGGCGAGCAAGGCGGCGAGATCGTTCATTCGGGCTCGTTGGAAGAGCTCAAGGCCAATGAGCGCTCGGTCACCGGTGATTACCTGGCCGGTCGACGCAGCATTTCCGTCCCAGAGGTCCGTCGACCGATCGATCCGGATCGGCAGCTCACCGTCGTGGGGGCGCGGGAGAATAACCTCAAGGATGTCTCCGTCGATTTCCCGCTGGGAGTCTTCACTGCCGTGACGGGCGTCTCGGGGTCCGGAAAGTCAACGTTGGTCAACGAGATCCTCTATAAGGTACTGGCCAATCAGCTCAATGGGGCTCGTCATGTCCCGGGGCGCCACAAGCGTGTCACCGGTGTGGACCTTCTCGACAAGGTGATCCATGTCGATCAGTCGCCCATCGGCCGGACGCCCCGGTCCAATCCGGCGACCTACACCGGCGTGTTCGACGCGATTCGAAAGCTGTTCGCTGACACCCCCGAGGCGAAGGTGCGCGGCTACCAGGCCGGCCGATTCTCCTTCAACATCAAAGGCGGTCGCTGCGAATCCTGTTCAGGCGATGGCACGCTGAAGATCGAAATGAACTTCCTCCCTGATGTCTATGTGCCGTGCGAGGTCTGCAACGGGTCGCGTTACAACCGGGAGACGCTCGAGGTCCAGTACAAGGGCAAGACCATCGCTGAGGTCCTGGATATGCCCATCTCGGAGGCTGCGGAGTTCTTCTCTGCTTACACCAAGATTTCACGCTATCTCGATACCCTGGTCGACGTTGGTTTGGGATACGTGCGGCTCGGGCAGCCGGCCACCACATTGTCGGGCGGCGAGGCGCAACGCGTCAAGCTCGCCACGGAGCTGCAGCGCCGCTCCAACGGCCGCAGCATCTACGTTTTGGATGAGCCGACGACAGGACTCCATTTCGAGGACATTCGTCGTCTGTTGGGTGTGCTGAACCGCTTGGTCGAAAAGGGCAACACAGTCGTGACCATCGAGCACAATCTGGACGTCATCAAATCGGCCGACCACGTCATCGACCTGGGGCCCGAGGGCGGTTCCGGCGGTGGCACCTTAGTGACCACCGGTACCCCGGAGCAGGTATCAACGGTGTCATCGAGCTACACGGGGCGTTTCCTGGCTGAAGTGCTCTGAGCCGGTGCCGTTAGGATGTAGTGACGAAACACGAAGCAAGGAGAGGGGCGATCGTGACTCCCAGCAACACCGTGCGATCCAGTGTGCGCACCATGTTGAAGACGACCTGCCGCCCCGAGGTGAAGGGTCTTGAGAACGTCCCCGATTCCGGGGGATTCATCGTCGCCTCCAACCACCTCTCCTTTTTCGATTCTGTCATCATCCAGGCGATGAGCCCTCGGATGGTGCATTTCTTCGCCAAGGCCGAGTATTTCAACCGGTCCGGGCTCAAAGGCCGCCTGATGAAGGGCTTCTTCGAGTCTGTCGGCTCGATACCGGTAGAGCGCGGAGAGCAGGCCGCCTCGGTCGCTGCCCTGGACGAGCTGGTGCAGATGATCGAGTCAGGACACGGTGTGGGCATCTATCCGGAAGGGACACGATCCCGGGACGGACGACTCTACCGAGGACGCACCGGAGTCGGGTGGCTGGCCCTGGCCACAGGTGCCCCCGTGCTGCCGGTAGGGCTCGCCGATACCGACCGTCTCCAGCCACCGGGACGCACCATGGCGCTACCGCACAAGTTCTCACTGACCGTGGGCCGTCCCATCGAGGTTGAGCGGTTGGGCCGCAAGCATTCTTTGCCAATTCGGCGCGAAACCACCGAGCGCATCATGAATGAAATCGCCGCGATCACCGGGCAGGAGCGCGTCGACCAGTACAATTCGACGTCGCACCCCGATTCAACGCGCTAGGCGGTGCCCGCGCGGAATCCCAGCATTCCAGGAGCAGAGTGGCTGACCCAGTAACGTACCGTCCCGCCACGGGTGAGATCCCCACCCGTCCCGGTGTCTATCGTTTCAAGGACGATCAGGGCCGCGTCATCTACGTGGGCAAGGCAAAGAATCTACGTTCGCGCCTCACCTCATACTTCGCTCGTCCGGAGACACTGCATGCCAAAACCCGTGCCATGGTGTACACCGCGGCTGGCGTGGAATGGACCGTTGTCGGCTCGGAGCTGGAAGCAATCCAGCTGGAATACACCTGGATCAAGCAGTTCACCCCGCGGTTCAACATCATGTACCGGGACGACAAGTCATACCCGTATCTTGCCGTCACCATGGACGAGAAGTTCCCACGAGTCATGGTGATGCGCGGGGATCGTCGCAAGGGTGTGAAGTACTTCGGCCCCTTCCACCCAGCCAAAGCGATACGCGAGACCGTTGACCGCATGTTGCGCGTCTTTCCGGTTCGCACCTGTTCTGCGGGCGTCTTTCGTCGAGCCGAGATGTCCGGGCGCCCCTGCCTCATGGGCTACATCGACAAGTGCTCGGCACCGTGCGTCGGCCGGATCTCGGCCGAAGACCATTATCGGCTCGCCGAAGACTTCTGCAATTTCATGACCGGCAATGTCACGGGGTACCTGCGCGACCTCGAAGCCGAGATGAACGAGGCGGTCGCCGAACTGCGCTACGAGGACGCCGCTCGCCGTCGGGACGACATCGCGGCGCTGAAGCGTGTCTTCGAACGCAATGCTGTCGTCCTTTCAGAGAACACCGAGGCCGATGTCTTCGCCTTCGCCGAGGACGAACTCGAGGCCGCCGTCCAGGTCTTCCATATTCGCGGCGGCAGAATTCGCGGCCAGCGCGGCTGGGTCGTGGAGAAGGTCGAGGAGACCAACAGCGAGCAACTTGTTCAGCAGCTGATCCAACAGGTCTACGGGGATCTGGACGACGTGTCACGCATCCCCCAGGAAGTCCTCGTCCCGACCTTGCCCACCGAGCCGCAGGAGCTGGGGAACTGGCTCTCGGAGCGTCGGGGGAGCCGGGTGGACCTGCGGGTGCCGCGGCGAGGCGACAAACGCTCACTGTTAGAAACGGTCGCCGAAAACGCTGAACTGGCGTTGCGTTCGCATAAGGCCAAGCGCTCTGGCGACATCACGACGCGCTCAGCTGCCCTGCGCGAACTCCAAGACGCACTCGAGCTGCCCGAGCCCCTTCTGCGTATCGAATGCTACGACATCTCGCACGTTCAGGGAACCAACGTCGTCGGATCCATGGTCGTGGTCGAGGATGGGCTGCCACAGAAGTCCGCCTATCGAAAGTTCGCCGTCACGGGCGACGCTGCACGCGACGACACGGCCGCCATGCATGATGTGCTCACGCGCCGGTTCAAGAGCTACCTCCGGGACCAATCTGAAACGCCCGAAGTCATCAGCGGCGAAATCGACGAGGACGACTCCAACGAGAAGAAGCGTTTCTCGTATCCGCCCTCCCTGGTTGTCGTCGACGGCGGTCCCGCACAGGTTGCCTCAGCCCAATCTGCACTGACCGAACTCGGAGTGACGGATATCCCGGTCGTGGGACTCGCCAAGCGATTGGAGGAGCTGTGGCTGCCCGGTGAAGACTTCCCCGTGGTTCTGCCGCGTACCTCGGAGGGCCTGTACCTGCTTCAGAGGATTCGCGACGAGTCCCACCGATTCGCCATCTCCTTCCACCGCTCCAAGCGGTCGAAATCCATGGTGCATTCTGCCCTCGACGACGTCCCTGGGTTGGGACCCTCGAAGCGCAAGCAGCTGCTGAAGCACTTCGGCTCGATGAAACGGTTACGTGCGGCGAGCATCGACCAGCTGACCGAGGTCAAGGGGATTGGTCCGCGATTGGCCGAATCGATCCAATCGTCGCTCTCCACTACGACAGCGAAGGCCGCGCAGAGCGGGGACTCAACAGAGTCGGTAGGCTGACGTTATGACTGAAGAGCTCACCCCGCTCAAACCGCCCACCAAAGAAGTGCTGATCGTCACAGGCATGTCCGGTGCCGGTCGCACGACGGCCGCCCATGCCCTGGAAGATCAGGGCTGGTATGTCGTGGAGAATCTCCCGCCCCAGTTGTTCAGCACCCTGGCCGCGCTCTTGGGCAAGAGCCCTGAGGCCGAGCTGAAGCTGGCGCTCGTCGTGGATGTCCGCACGAAGGAGTTCTTCTACGACCTGCAGGAGTCTCTGGCAAAGTTGTCGACCGATGGCGTCGAATTTAGGATCCTCTTCCTGGACGCGGCCGACGAGGTGCTGGTCCGCCGATTCGAATCAGGGCGGCGTCCACACCCTTTGCAGAGTGGCGGGCGGATCTCCGACGGCATCGCAGTGGAACGACGTGTTCTCGCTGAGCTCAAGCAGCAGGCCGAGCTGGTCGTGGACACCACCGAAATGAACGTTCACGCGCTATCCTCCAGCATGGTGGATCTCTTCTCGGACAATGGTCCGGTGGTGCTGCGGTTGAATGTGATGAGCTTTGGCTTCAAATACGGGATTCCCCAGGACACTAACTTCCTTGCTGATGTTCGGTTTATCGCCAACCCCCATTGGGTGCCCGAACTGCGGCCGCTGACAGGTCAAGACGCTGCGGTCTCCGAGTTCGTCCTCGTCCAGGAAGGCGCCGAGGCGTTCGTCGAGAGCTATGTACAGGCCCTCAAGCCCGTCTTGGAGGGATACCGCCGCGAGAACAAGCACTACGCCACCTTCGCGATCGGGTGCACGGGCGGCAAGCATCGCTCCGTGGCCATTGCTGAGGCGCTGTCTCATCGACTCGGGCAGCAGCCGCGGGTGATGGTGAAGACCCACCACCGGGATCTGGGTCGAGAATGAGTCTGCATTTCACCGGTCAACTGCCGCTGACCCCATTGCCGACCCCGGTGGCCCGCCAGCGCAGCCACTATGATCCCACGCTCTCGGTGACCGCGCTCGGGGGCGGGCACGGGCTCTACGCGACGCTCTCGGCACTGCGCCTCATCGCGGGTGAGATCACTGCCGTTGTCACGGTAGCCGACGACGGCGGATCGTCCGGCACCATCCGCCAGGAAATGGACGTCCTGCCACCGGGTGACCTTCGCATGGCGCTGGCCGCGCTCTGTGACGACACCGACTGGGGACGGACCTGGCATGACACGCTGCAGCATCGCTTCACGACCCGGCCCGAGTCCGAGGGAACCCTGGACAACCATGCGCTAGGTAATCTGCTCATCGTCGCCCTGTGGGAACAGCTCGGTAACCCCGTGGACGGACTGCGCTGGGCCGGTGCCCTGCTGGGCGCCCGGGGAACCGTGCTGCCCATGGCGACGGTGCCCCTGACGATCTCTGGCACCGTCCTCGCCGACCACGACCGCGGGGGACTGACTTCGCAGACCATCTCCGGGCAGGTCGCCCTCGCCACCGCGGCCGGCCAGGGGAGGGTCAGTCATATTGCACTCGACCCGGCCGATGCTCCAGCGACCCCGGAATCCTTGGAAGCCATGGAGTTGGCTGACTGGGTGATTCTCGGCCCGGGATCCTGGTACACCTCCGTGCTGCCGCACCTGCTCTTGCCGCAACAGCGCGATGCTCTGTGTGCTACGCCGGCCCGCCGCGCCTTGGTCATGAATCTCGAGTCCGACACCTCCGAGACCACCGGCATGTCTCCCGCCGACCATCTGCGCGTCCTGCAGACCTACGCGCCTGATCTCACCCTCGACGTGATCATCGCAGACCCGGATGTGGTGAGTCAGCGTGACGAGTTCCGGGCCGCTGCTGAGGCGCTCAAGGCCGAGGTGGTCTTTAGTAGAGTGATGAGCAAGCAGAGCCCGGGAGTGCACGATCCACTACGATTGGCTGTTGCACTCCACGAAGCGTTCGACCGTTTCGACTGACCGACCTCGGTTCAGTGTGGTCCACCCGTCAATCTCAGGAAAGCAGGCACAGGCATGGCATTGACCGCCGCCGTCAAGGAAGAGCTCGCGCACGTCCAAGCTCTGCGCAGCTCAGAACGACGAGCAGAGGTCGCCTCCACGCTGCGCTTCGCCGGTGGGCTGTATCTGGTCAACAATCGCATCGTGATCGAGGCCGAACTCGACTATGAAGCGGCGGCCAAGCGTCTCCGGACCGCCATCGCCGAGGTGTATGGCCATGCCTCGGACATGGTCGTCGTCTCCGGCGGAAACCTGCGCCGCGGGTCGCGCTACGTGATCCGGATCATCAAGGACGGCGCCTCCCTGGCCCGGCAGACCGGACTGGTAGACCCCCGCGGCCGACAGGTGCTGGGGCTCCCGGCAACCGTCGTCAATGGCTCCGTTGCTGATGCCGAGGCCGTGTGGCGGGGAGCTTTCCTGGCCCACGGCTCATTGACGGAACCTGGCCGCTCCTCCGCATTGGAGATCACCTGCCCCGGCCCGGAGGCGGCCCTGGCCCTGGTAGGTGCGGCACGCCGGCTGGGGGTGATGGCCAAAGCCCGTGAGGTACGTCAAGTAGACCGTGTCGTCATCCGTGACGGTGATGCCATCGCGACCATGCTCCGCCGCATGGGAGCCCAAGACACGGTGACCATCTGGGAGGAGCGTCGAACCCGCAAGGAAGTGCGGGCCGGGGCCAATCGCCTCGCCAACTTCGACGACGCTAACCTCCGTCGCTCCGCTCAGGCAGCCGTGGCCGCCGGCGCCCGCGTTGCGCGGGCACTGGAGATTCTGGGCGACGATGTCCCCGATCATCTCAAGTACGCAGGCGAATTGCGGATCGATCATAAGCAAGCCTCGCTCGATGAGCTGGGACGACTTGCACAACCGCCGATGACCAAGGACGCCATCGCCGGACGCATCCGTCGATTGCTGGCGATGGCCGACAAACGCGCGGCCGAAGAGGGCATCCCCAACACCGACGACGCTGTTACTGCTGAACTGCTCGACGACGAGGAGTAAGGGCTGATTGCACGGTGGGAGCAGCGTCACACCACGACATTCGCCGTCGCTGAGAGCTGAACTCTTGACGCCCCTCCTAGGGCAAGTGCCTAGTATGGGAGAGACGCCTGTTCACAGGCATCGATCGATACTCAACAAGGAGGAATTGTGGCTGAATTTACTCTGCCCGAACTGCCCTACGATTACGCAGCGCTCGAGCCGCACATCTCGGCTCGCATCATGGAGCTGCACCACGACAAGCACCACGCGACCTACGTGAAGGGCGCCAACACGGCTCTCGAGAAGCTCGCGGCCGCCCGAGAGTCTGAGGACTTCGGTTCGATCAACCAGCTATCGAAGGACCTGGCGTTCAACCTCGGCGGTCACACCAACCACTCCATCTTCTGGAAGAACCTCTCTCCCGAGGGTGGGGACAAGCCGGAAGGCGAGCTGGCTGCCGCCATCGATGAGTACTTCGGTTCCTTCGACAAGTTCCGCGCCCACTTCAAGGCCGCCGCGCTGGGCATCCAGGGCTCCGGCTGGGCCATCCTGGCTTACGAGCCGGTCGGCGGAAACCTCGTCATCGAGCAGTTCTACGACCAGCAGAACGGCGTCCCGGTGGCGACCATCCCGCTATTCCAGCTGGACATGTGGGAGCACGCCTTCTACCTGGACTACCAGAACGTGAAGGCCGACTACGTCGACGCCATCTGGAACATCGTCAACTGGGCCGACGTGGCAGAGCGCTTCGCCGCCGCCCGCAACGGTGCTCAGAAGCTGGTCTGACACTGTGATCAAGTGAACCCGGTCGACCAGCCCTATGGGGTGGTCGGCCGGGCTCGCTTAATGACCTGGGTCGCCCTCATCCCCTCCCGCGGCCCTGACTCCCTCTCCTTCCTTTCTTCCGTCCCCGGTCAACCGACTGCCGGACGCCGCTGAGCACCACCCCCTGAATCACGCTGGAAAGGCACCACGCATGACAAAGATCGCCATCAATGGATTCGGTCGAATCGGCCGCAACGCGCTCCGGGTCATTGAGGAGCGCCACCCTGATCTCGAATTGGTCGCCGTGAACGACCTGGCCGATCCCGAAGACCTGCTGTACCTGGTCAAGTACGACACCATCCTGGGCCGGTATCCCGAGCCGGTGAGTCTGGAAGACGGGCAGCTGCGTGTCGGCGACAAGCGCATCACCTTGCTGCAGCAGAAGGACCCGTCTCAGTTGCCCTGGGCGGACCTGGGCGTCGACATCGTCATCGAATGCACCGGCCGCTTCACTTCGGGCCCGGACGCTCGCAAGCACCTCGAGGCCGGGGCCCGCAAGGTTGTCCTGTCCGCGCCCGGCAAAAAGATCGACGGCACCTTCGTGATGGGCATCAACGACCAGACCTATGACGGCTCGAGCATGGACATCGTGTCAGCGGCATCGTGCACCACGAACTGCCTGGCGCCGATGGTGAAAGTGCTCCACGACAATTTCGGGATCATTGACGGGATCATGACCACGATCCATGCCTACACCGGCGACCAGAACCTCCACGACAACCCGCATCCCAAGGATCGGCGTCGTGCACGCTCCGCAGCTCAGAACATGGTGCCGACCTCGACCGGAGCGGCCAAGGCCATCGGCGAGGTCATCCCCGAACTCAGCGGCAAACTCGACGGATTCGCCATGCGGGTGCCCACCATCACCGGTTCCGCCACCGATCTCACGGTCGAACTGAGCCGTCACGCCGACGTCGAGGAGATCAACGAGGCCTTCCGTCAGGCGTCGCTGGCAGACGGGCTGAAGGGTCGATTGGTCTACTCCGAGGATCCGATCGTCTCCACGGACATCATCACCTCACCAGCAGCCTGCACCTTCGACGCTCCGCTGACCAAGAGCATTGGAAAAACGGTCAAGGTCATCGGCTGGTACGACAACGAGTACGGCTACACCGCTCAGCTGATCGACCTCGTCGATCACGTGGCTCAGAGCCTCTGATCCTCGACACGTAGACAGCCCGGCCCCGCACTCGGGCGCCGGGCTGTCTACTATGGATGCAGAGATCCTGACCTTCACACTCAATGACCCTGTACTCACCGCATGGAGGACCCCAGCATGCCAGCACAGACGCTCCACGACCTGATCGCCTCCGGCGTCTCCGGACGCCCCGTGTTGATCCGTTCCGATCTCAACGTCCCCCTGGACGGAGACCGCGTGACCGATGATGGACGCATTCGTGCCTCGCTACCGGCGATCACCGATCTGGCCGAGGCAGGGGCCCGGGTTATCGTGATGGCTCACCTGGGTCGGCCGAAGGGCACCCCCGAAGCCAAGTATTCCCTGGCCCCCGTGGCCGCACGGATGCAGGAACTCTCGGGACGGGCCGTGACACTGGCAGCCGATGTCACCGGTCCCTCGGCCCGCCAGTTGGCTTCCGAGCTGGGCGAAGGGGAGATCCTGCTCTTGGAGAACGTCCGCTTCGATGCCCGCGAGACGTCGAAAGTCGACGCGGAGCGCGCGGAGCTTGCCGCTGAGATGGCAGCCCTCGCACCGGAAGGTGCCTACGTGGGAGACGCGTTCGGTGCGGTCCATCGCAAGCACGCCTCGGTGTTCGACGTGGCCTCCCTCGTGCCGGCTGTTCAAGGACCGCTGGTGGCCAACGAGCTGACGGTGCTGAATCGCCTCACCGAAACCCCCGAGCGTCCCTACGTCGTCGCTCTGGGCGGGTCTAAGGTCTCCGACAAGCTGGCGGTGATCGACAATCTCATGGAGCGTGCCGATACGCTGCTGATCGGTGGCGGGATGGTCTTCACCTTCTTGAAGGCGCAGGGCTACAACGTGGGTGCCTCGTTACTGGAAGAGGACCAGCTGCCTGTGGTCACCGCGTACCTGGAGCGGGCGCAGCAGGGCGGTTGCCAGATCGTGCTGCCCACCGACATCGTGATGGCCGCATCCTTCGCCGCGGACGCCGAGCACCAGGTGCTTCCCGTTGACGGGCTGGAGTCCGGTGACCACGGAGCAGATGCGCTGGGCCTCGACATCGGCCCCGACTCCGCGCGTGCCTTCGCCGAGGTCATCCAGGGGGCCCGGACCGTCTTCTGGAACGGTCCCATGGGAGTCTTCGAGATGGAGGCCTTCGCTTCCGGCACCCGCACCGTGGCCCAAGCCCTGACCGCCGTCCAGGGCCTCAGCGTGGTTGGCGGCGGTGACTCTGCAGCCGCCGTACGCGCCCTGGGCTTCGCCGATGAGCAGTTCGGCCACATCTCCACCGGAGGCGGCGCCTCGCTGGAGTATCTCGAGGGCAAACAGCTCCCGGGTGTGCAAGCGCTTCAGGACCAGGGGGAGTCACGATGACCACCAAGCACAACGGCGCCTTTGTGCGCACCCCGCTGATCGCCGGCAACTGGAAGATGAACCTGGATCACCAGCAAGCGGTGACCCTTGTCCAGAAGCTATCGTGGACCCTCAGCGACGCCCGACACGACTTCGACACGGTCGAGGTCGCCATCTTCCCTCCGTTCACTGATCTGCGCAGCGTGCAGACGCTGGTGATGGGGGACAAGCTCCCGCTGCGGTACGGCGCACAGGATCTCTCCCCTGAGGAGTCCGGGGCCTACACCGGAGATGTGTCGGGAGCGTTCCTGGCCAAGCTGGCGTGCACCTATGTCCTCGTGGGCCATTCGGAGCGTCGCAGCATTCACGGTGAGGACGACGCGCTGGTCAATCGCAAAACCCGGGCTGCGCTGCGCCACGGTCTGACCCCGATCATCTGTGTCGGAGAAGGCCTGGAGACGCGACAGGCCGAACAACACGTCGAGTTCACCCTGGGCCAGCTCGCGGCAGCACTCGAGGGTCTCAGCGCGGAGCATGTCGCAGACTCGGTCATTGCCTACGAACCGGTCTGGGCGATCGGGACCGGCGAAGTGGCCGGCCCGGAGGATGCCCAGGAAATGTGCGCCGCTCTGCGCGCCCGCATCGAGGAACTGTATGACTCCGCCACGGCCAAGGCCGTGCGGCTGCTCTACGGCGGCTCAGTGAAAGCGGCCAATGTCGCCTCGATCCTGCGTGAACGGGACGTCGACGGCGCCCTCGTGGGCGGTGCCAGCCTCGACGAGGCGGAGTTTGCTAACATTGTCAGGTTCGAGCATCACCTGTTGACCGACTGACCGGCGTCAACAGCATCTGAGTCGGCATA
Source organism: Micrococcaceae bacterium (assembly GCA_052084925.1). Taxonomy (GTDB): domain Bacteria; phylum Actinomycetota; class Actinomycetes; order Actinomycetales; family Micrococcaceae; genus CmP2. The sequence goes on along the minus strand of JBQDEV010000004.1, from coordinate 212,205 downwards.
AGGACGGAAGATTTCTTCGTGGACATTCTCAAGCTAGTTCTGCAGATCGTGCTGATCCTGATCAGCTTCCTGCTGGTCGTCCTCGTGCTCCTGCACAAGGGGCGCGGCGGCGGCATGTCGGACATGTTCGGCGGCGGCGTCTCGTCGTCGTTGGGCTCTTCCGGTGTTGCGGAACGCAACCTCACCCGGCTGACGGTGACCCTCGGTGTTCTCTGGGGCGGCATCATCGTGGCCCTGGGACTGATCATGCGCTTCTCCGGCGACTTCTAGTCCGACCACCCATGACGTCGAAGACCCCGGGAGTATTCTCCCGGGGTCTTGCGCTGTCGTCGGATGCCCCGTGGTCTGATTCGCTATCGAATGAACCGCCAGCCACGAGGGGCGGGTCGGTCAGCGACCTGCGGCGGCGTCATCGAGCCACCAGAGGGTCTCCTGGCGGCCCCGGACCAGTGTGGCGGGCAACCGCTGGGCATCCGGCTCTCCGGCCTGCTGGGCGCGTCTGACGGCCGCGACCGCATCGGCCTTGTCGGCACCTGCCACCACGAACCAGACCCTGTCGGCCGTGTTGATGGCTTCCACACTCAGCGAGACCCGCTGCGGCGGCGGCTTCGGCGAGTCCTCCACCGGGATGACGGTCTCACCGGTTTCCAGGGGACCTGTGCGATCGGGGAAGAGGCTGGCCACGTGAGCGTCGGGGCCGACCCCCAACAGCAGCACATCGAACCGGGGAAGCCGTGCGTCCGGTCCGGGACTCGTCGAGGCTGCGTGTGCGAGCTGCGCGGAGTATTGACGGGCGGCGTCGCCCAGGCCATCCGAGTCTTCGGGAGCCGAGACCCGATGTAGCTGTCCCTCGCCGATCAGCCCCTCGTCCATCAGGGACTGCAGGAGGGCTTCCTCGGCCTGCAGGGAGTTCCGTTCGCCGTCCTGCAGGGACAGAAAGCGTTCGTCGCCGAACCAGAAGTGCACAGCAGACCAGTCCAGCTCGGACCGGGTGCGTCTGCGGTCGTTCAGTGCGTGCAGAATCCCGATGCCTGTGGACCCACCGGTGAGCACCACGTGGCCGATCCCGCGCTCGCGCACTGCGGAGGCAATGACCTCCAGGAGCGCATCCGCCGCACGAGCGCACAGGGTGGGACGATCGGGGGACAGACGCGACTCAACGTTCACTGGGGGCCACCACTTTCAGATCGGTACGGGGCAGGCCCCGCTTCAGGACCTCGCCAAAGATATCGTCGGGGCCCATGCGTCGCAGTTCTTCGGTCAGGCAGTCCTGAGCCGAGCGGCGCGGCAGGGAGATCCGCTGCACGGGACGACTCTGTTGGTACAGGGAGGCGACGGCGTGGCCGGCCGGGCGGGCCAGCACGATGTCACCGTCAGACCGGACGAACCGCACCGAGCGGATGCCCTGGCCGGCGGGGGTGCGAGCCATCGTGACGGGCACCTGCAACCGATACGTCAACCACGCGGCCAACAGGATGGTCGAGGAGGAATCCACGGCGCCGTCCACCGTCACGGAGCGGACGGTGCGGGCGTCGACGTCGTCAAAAATAGCAGCCAGCTGGATCCGCCAGCCGGAGAGCCGGGTCCAGGCCAGATCGGTATCGCCAGCGGAATAGCCCTCGCGCAGCGTGCGCAGCGCCTGCACCACGTCCGATTCGACGCTAGTATCCACGATCCGGCGGTGTGCGATGCGGCCCAGGGGAGACGCGGCAGGATTCTCAGGCAGCCGGTGGGTCCACCACACCACAATGGGGGCGTCCGGCAGCAGCAGTGCGCTGACCAGCGACTCGGATTCCGTGGCGTTGGCGCCGTTGCCGTAGAGCACGACGACGTCGGAGGCACCGGCATCGCCACCCACGCGGATCTGGGCGTCCAGCGTGGTCTCGGCCTCCGGGTCTCCCGCCGCATACACGATCACGCGGCACGGGTGCTCTCGGGAGGCCGCATTCGCCGCCTCAATAGCCGATTCGGCGTGCTGGGCGTCGGTGGAGACGATCAGGGTGAGCACGCGTCCCAGGGCGACCACGCCGCCGGCTTCACGCAGCCGATCCATCTCCTTGACCAGCGTGGCGGTGGTGGTGTTCTGCAGGTCGACGATCATCAGGGCCTCCTCCAGACACGTCCATCGCGCTCCAGCAGCGCGTCCGCGCTGGCCGGACCCCAACTGCCGGGAGTGTAGGGCTCAGGCTGCTCGGGCAGCGACGCCCAGTACTGCTCGAAGGGGTCGAGGATCCGCCAAGACAGCTCCACCTCTTCGTGGCGGGGGAACAGCGGCGGCTCGCCGAGCAACACGTCCAGGATGAGCCGTTCGTAGGCTTCCGGGGAGTCCTCCGTGAACGCGTGCCCATAGCCGAAGTCCATGGTGACGTCACGGATCTCCAGCTGGGTCCCCGGGACCTTGGAGGCGAAACGGATGGTGACGCCCTCATCGGGCTGCACCCGGATGACCACGGTGTTCTGCCCGAGGTTCTCGGCGTCGTGCTCGGAGAACAACAGGTTAGGTGCCTTCTTGAACACGACGGCGATCTCGGTGACGCGTCGGCCCAGTCGCTTGCCAGCGCGCAGGTAGAACGGCACGCCGTCCCAGCGGCGGTTCTTGATGTCCAGCTTCAGCGCGGCGTAGGTTTCCGTGGTGGATTCCGGGTTGAAGCCGTCCTCCTCCAGGAACCCGACCACCTTCTCACCACCCTGCCAACCGCCGGTGTACTGGCCCCGGGCGCAGGCCTGGCCCAGATCCTCGGGCAGGGTCACCGCGGCGAGGGCCTTCTCTTTTTCCGCCCGCAGGTGGTGGGCCTCGTAGGACAGCGGCTCCTCCATCGCGGTCAGCGCCAGCAGCTGCAGCAAGTGGTTCTGGATGACGTCGCGCGCCGCGCCCACGCCGTCGTAGTATCCGGCACGACCGCCGATGCCGATGTTCTCGGCCATCGTGATTTGCACGTGGTCCACGTGCTGGGAGTTCCAGAGCGGCTCGAACAGACGGTTCGCGAAGCGCAGTGCCAGCAGATTCTGGACGGTTTCCTTGCCCAGGTAGTGATCGATCCGGAAGACAGCGTCGGGCTCGAAGACCTGCTCAATGACGTCGTTGAGCTCGCGGGCGCTGGCCAGGTCGTGCCCGAACGGCTTCTCGATGACGACCCGACGCCAGGGGCGCTCCGCAGCCGGCTGCTCGCTGGCCAGATCGCGCCCGGCCAGATGATGATCCACCAGTTGCTGGGAGACCTCCGCGAACCAGTCCGGGGGGATCGAGAGATAGAAGGCGGTGTTGCCCCCCGTGCCGCGGCTGGTCTCCAGTTCTCCGAGGACCTCGCCGAGACGTTCATAGGCGGCTGCGTCGTCGAAGCCGCCGGAGACGAAACGGAATCCGCCGCGCAGCTGATCCCAGACGGTCTGGTTCCATTCGGTGCGTGCGGAGGCCTCCACGGAGGAGCGCACCTGCTCCGCGAAGGCGTCGTCGTCCCAGTCGCGCCGACCGAACCCGACGAGCGAGAATCCCGGGGGCAGCAAGCCCCGATTGGCCAGGTCGTAGATGGCGGGCAACAGCTTCTTGCGCGCGAGGTCGCCGGTCACTCCGAAGAGGACCAAGGCGGAGGGCCCGGCGATCCTCGTGAGTCGACGATCAGCGCTGTCACGCAGGGGATTGATCACCGGTCAAGCCTACAATCTGCCGCTCAGCCCTGAGAAATTCGTTGTGCCGCTTCGAGCACCTGTTGCAGGCCCCGCTCACGGTCCTGAACGTGCAGACGCACCACGGTCATCCCGTGGTCGCTGAGCACGCGGGCGTCGCCGGCCGCCTGAGCGGTGATGAGCTGACCGAAGCTGAAGGGGCGCCCTGGCACCTCCAGATCGGCAAACGAGTCTCCGGTGATCTGCAGGAAGACGCCGATTTTCGGCCCACCCTTGTGGAATTGCCCGGTCGAGTGCAGGAACCGGGGACCCCAGCCGAAGGTGACCGGCCGGTCGGTGGCACTGGCCAACAGCCCGCGCATCGCGGCCAGGTCGTGGTTGTTCAGCCGGTCCAGGTAGGCCTGCACGCTGAGATATCCGTGCTCCGGGATCAGCTCGAGGGTGGCGTGCAGGACGTCGGCCAGCGCGGCCACGGTCCCGGCCGGCTCGCCCTGGGCCGGGGCCGTGACGGAACCCGGGCCGAAGATCTCGATCCCGTTCAGTTGTGCCTGAGCCACCTCCGGTTCGGGCGTGGTGTCGAGCAGCGCCCGTGCTGCGACCTTGGCCGATTCGACATCGGGCTGGTCGAAGGGGTTGACGCCCAAAAGTCGTCCGGCGATCACGGTGGCGAATTCCCAGAGTAGGAACTGGGCGCCGAGGGGTCCGTAGACCTGCACACCCGACTCCGGCGCGGAGCGCTGGGCGTCGTCGACGTCGAAGAGCTCCGTCTGACCGTCCAGGGGCTGGTCGACGTCGGGGATGATCTCGACCTGCAGCAGATCCGGTGCCTGCGACGACAATTCCGGGGCGTCCTGCTCCACGACGACCGGGAGCAGCCCGGTGTCGTTCTTGCCGGTGGACTCGGCGATCAGCTGCTCGGCCCAGTCACCGAAACCGGGAAGTCGTTCATCGAGGACGTTGATGACGAGCTTGTCGCGCAACGGAGCTGTGCCCCCCAGCGCTGCCCCCAGACGCAGTCCGATGTTGTCCGCGTCGTCGGTGAGCAGGAGGTCCAGCACCTCTTCGGCCTCGTCGAGCAGTGTCTCGACGTCGACCCCGGCCAGGGCCGTCGGCACGATGCCGAACGCGGTGAGTGCCGAATAGCGCCCGCCCACGTTCGGATCGGCGTTGAACACCGCTCGGTAGCCTTCACCGCGGGCCAGCTCATCGAGCGGTGATCCAGGATCGGTCACCACCACGATGTGATGTCGGGCCTCCAGCCCGGCATCCTCGCAGGCGCGGGCGAAGGCTCGGCGCTGGGAGTCGGTCTCGACGGTGGAGCCGGACTTGGAGGCCACCACGAGCACCGCATCCTTGACGCCGGCCGCCAGCACGTTGCCAATCATCTCGGGGTCCGTGGAGTCCAGGACCGTCAGGGGGACCCCGGCCGAGCGGGCGATGACCTCGGGGGCCAACGACGACCCACCCATACCGGCAAGGATGACCCGCTGAATGGACTGCGCCTCGAGCTCCTCCTTCAGCTGGAACACCTCGGGAAGGATCCCCCGGGTCGCCGCGAACGGCTCCACCCACCCGAGTCGGCGCGACGCCTCGGATTCGGCGTCGCCACCCCACAGCGTGGGGTCCTGTTCACCCAACCGGGAGGCCACCCGGTCGTCGACGAGGGTGGAGACATGGCGGTCGATTGCGCCGACGGCCGCACCGGTGGCGTTGATGCCCAACGAGTTCATTCTCTGTCCTTCTCAATCGGTCCTGGCGGGAGGAGCGCGGATCAGCGAGCCGCGTCGAGGGACTGCGTCAGCCGCCCCAGCAGCTCGTCCCAGGCATCCACGAATTTCTGCAGTCCCTCGTCCTCGAGGACGGTGACGACATCTTGGTAGTCGATGCCCAGCCGGCCCAGGTCATCGAGCAGATCGTCGGCGTCGTCGTAACCGTCCTGCACGGTGTCGCCGAGGACCTCACCGTGATCGGCGAGAGCCTCGAGCGTCTTCTCCGGCATCGTGTTGACGGTGTTCGACGCGACGAGTCCCACCACGTAGAGGGTGTCAGGCAGCTTCGGGTCCTTGGTCCCGGTGGAGGCCCACAGTGGGCGCTGCACCGGAGCGCCCGCCGATTCCAACAGCCGCCACCGTTCGGTGTCCAGGGCGTCGGTGAAGATCCGGTAGGCCAGGCGGGCATTGGCCAGTCCGGCCCGGCTGCGCAGGCCATCGCGACGCTCGGCATCCAGGTCCAGAGCATCGAGGCGTCGGTCGATTTCGGTGTCAACGCGCGAGACGAAGAACGAGGCCACCGAGTGGATACGGCTCAGGTCATGACCGGCGTCCCGGGCTCGTTCGAGTCCGATCATCCAGGCGTTGATCACCTCGCGGTAGCGGTTCAGCGAGAAGATCAGCGTAACGTTGACGCTGATCCCGGCGGCGAGCACCTCAGAGATAGCCGGCAGGCCCTCCGCGGTGGCGGGGATCTTGATGAGCACGTTCTCGCGTCCCACTGTCTCGGCCAGGCGCGTGGCCTCCTCGACCGTGGCCTCGGTCTCGCGGGCCAGTCGTGGGTCGACCTCGATGGAGACCCGCCCGTCGACGCCGCCGGACTGTTCGTACTGCGGCGCCAGGATCTCGCAGGCGGCCCGCACGTCGTCGGTGGTCAGCCGCGCCACGGCCTCATCCACGCTCGCCCCGTCGGCCGCCAGCTGGGCGATGTCGGCGTCGTAGCTGGTTCCCTGCGATAGCGCGGCCGCGAAGATGGCCGGGTTCGTGGTGACCCCGGTAATGGTGCGGGTGTCAATGAGCTCCTGGAGGTTTCCCGTGCTGATGCGATCGCGCGAGAGGTCATCCAGCCACAGCGACACTCCCGCGTCGTGCAGCGCCTGGGTCCGGGGGTTCTGGGTCATGATCAGTCCTCTTTCTCTGCGTCGTGTACTCCGTCGGTGAGTCCGCGCACGGCGTCGACGACGGCGTCGGCGGTGAGACCGAACTCGTCGAACAGCCGCTGGTAGGCGGCGGAGGCACCGAAGTGCTCCAAGGAGACCTGGGCGCCGCGGGCACCGGTGTACTTCTGCCACCCCTGGCTGACTCCGGCCTCGATGGAGACGCGGGCCGTCCCCTCAGCTCCCAGCACGGACTCCCGGTAGGAGGAATCCTGGGCGTCAAACCATTCCAGGCAGGGCGCGGACACCACGCGGGTCGCAATGCCCTGTGCCTGGAGCATCTCACGGGCGGCGACCGCGATCTGGACCTCCGAGCCGGTGGCCAGCACGACGGCGCCCGGAGCGCTCACCACGCCGTCGGCGTCGTGGGCCTCGAGCAGCACATAGGCGCCCCGCGCCGTGAGGGAGGCGTCCGCGAAACCGTCCTCGCCGCGCGGCAGGATCGGCAGGTTCTGTCGGGAGAGCACCAGCCCGGCGGGTCGATCGGTGTGCTCGAGGATGGTCTTCCAGGCCCAGGCGGTCTCATTGGCGTCGGCGGGACGCACGACGTCGAGGCCCGGGATCGCACGAAGGCTGGCCAGCTGCTCCACCGGCTGATGCGTGGGCCCGTCCTCGCCGAGACCGATCGAATCGTGCGTCCAGACGAAGATCGAGGGCACCTGCATCAGCGCGGCCAGGCGCACGGCGGGGCGCTGGTAGTCCGAGAAGATCAGGAAGGTCCCGGCATAGGCGCGGGTCAGTGCCCCCAGGGAGATGCCGTTAACGATCGCCGCCGCGGCGTGTTCCCGAATACCGAAGTGCAGGGTCCGCCCGTACGGGTTGCCGGACCAGGTATCCGTTTGGCGGGCGGCCGGAATGAAGGAAGGCTCACCCTCCATGGTGGTGTTGTTGGAGCCGGCGAGGTCGGCCGAGCCGCCCCACAGTTCCGGCATGATCCCGGCCAGGGCGTTGAGCACCTTGCCGGAAGCCGCACGGGTAGCCAGCCCCTTGGCCCCGTCGCCGAAGTCGGCGTCGAAGCTCGGGAATGCTTCGGTGAAGCCCTCGGGAAGTGCGCGGTGGCGTAGCCGGTCGAAGAGTTCGGCGCGGTCGGGATGCTCCGTGCGCCAGTGCTGCAGCGACTGCTCCCACTGGGCGCGGTACTCAGCCGATCGTGCCCCCACCTCACGGGCCTGGGCCAGGAGGCGGTCATCGACGTCGAAGTGCTTCTCCGGGTCGAAGCCCAGTTCCGATTTCAGCCCGGCCAACTCGTCGGCACCGAGCTTGGAACCGTGGATTCCGCCGGTGTTCTGCTTGGTCGGGGAGGGCCAACCGATCACGGTGCGCAGCACGATCAGCGACGGTCGAGCGGCGTCCTGCTTCGCGGCGATGACGGCGTCGTAGAGTTCGCGGGTGTCCTCCACGTAGGCGCCGGTCCCGTTCCAGTCCACTTCCTGCACGTCCCAGCCGTAGGCGCGATAGCGTGCCGCCACGTCCTCGGAGAAGGCGACGTTAGTGTCATCCTCGATAGAGATCTTGTTGTCGTCGTAGATGACGACGAGGTTGCCCAGCTCCTGGGATCCGGCCAGCGAGGATGCCTCCGAGGTGACGCCTTCCTGCAGATCGCCGTCCGAGGCGATAACGAAGACGTGATGGTCGAAAGGCGAGGTGCCCGCCGGGGCTTCGGGGTCGAGCAGTCCGCGGACGCGACGCTGCTCGTAGGCGAAGCCGACAGCCGAAGCCAGTCCCTGGCCCAAGGGGCCGGTGGTGATCTCCACACCGGAGGTGTGCCCGTATTCGGGGTGGCCGGGGGTCAGCGATCCCCAGGTGCGCAGTGCCTCGATGTCCTCCAGTTCCAGGCCGAAGCCCGCGGCGAACAGCTGCAGGTACAGGGTCAGCGAGGTGTGACCGGGGGAGAGGACGAAACGGTCCCGACCAGCCCAGCCGTCGTCGCTCGGATCCAGATGCATGATGTTCTGGAACAGCTGCCAGGCCACCGGGGCCAGAGAGATCGCGGTGCCGGGATGCCCGTGGCCGACCTTCTCGACGGCGTCGCCAGCCAGAACACGCAGCGTGTCGACGAATCGGGCTTCGTCTTCGGTGTAGGAATACTCCCGAGCCGGCTCCAAGCGGTTCAAAAGCGGCCGAACGGACTGATCGGGAGTCGAAGACGTCGTCACGAAGTTCCTCCTGTGGAGATGTTGGCGAACGGGTATGTCATCAGCTTATCGCCCTGAGGGCTCGAGCACCCGAGATGTTCGACGCATTGTCGAGAAAGACGGCTACACTGGATGAGGCACCTTCAGTCGTGCCGCCCTCACCCGCCACCTGCCCCGCGAGTTGCACATGTCTTCCTCTGTTGAATCCCGGCCGAACGCGACCATGGTCCCTGCACTGGGTGCCGATCGCGTCCAGAAGATCGGATTCAAGCGCAAGTTCGCCGCCTACGTCGCCCTGACCAAGCCTCGGGTGATGGAGTTGCTCCTGGTGACCACCCTGCCGACGATGATCTTCGCCCAGCGCGGTTTTCCGGACGTGTGGGTCATGATCGCCACGATGATCGGCGGTGCGATGTCGGCTGGCTCGGCCAGCGCATTCAACTGCTATATCGACCGCGATATCGACAAGGTGATGAAGCGCACCGAGAACCGCCCCCTGGTCACCGGTGATGTGACGCCTCGTGAGGCCCTCATCTTCTCCTGGGTGATGGGAATCGCGTCCCTGCTGATTCTCGGTTTCGGGGCGAATCTGCTGGCCGCCGCCCTCGGCGCGGCCGCCATCTTCTTCTATGTGGTGGTCTACTCGCTCATCCTGAAGCGCCGGACCGAGCAGAACATCGTGTGGGGCGGGATTGCCGGCTGCTTCCCGGTCCTCATCGCGTGGGCCGCGGTCCGAGAGACCGTCGAATGGCCGGCGATCGTGCTGTTCCTGATCATCTTCCTGTGGACCCCGCCACATTACTGGCCGCTGTCGATGAAGTACAAGACCGACTACCAGAATGCGGCCGTTCCCATGCTCGGTGCTGTGGCCTCGGCCCGCGTCGTGTCCAGCCAGGTGGTGCTCTACGCCTGGGCGACCATTGCCTGTTCGCTGCTGCTCGTGCCCATGGGCTGGGCCGGCATCACCTACACGGCGGTCGCCGTGGTGTCCGGTGGCTGGTTCCTCTACGAGTCCCACGTGCTGCACCGTGACGCGCAGCGTCCCGGGTTCACGGAGAAGAAGGCCATGAAGGTCTTCCATCTTTCCATCACGTACTTGACGCTGCTTTTCATTGCGCTGGCGATCGACCCGTTCGTGGGCGAGCCTCTAATGCGCATCGGCGGCTAGGAGTGGAGGAGACTCACGCCGGTTGCCCGCTGGGCCGATCGGCGTGGCTGCCTCTTTCGTTGACGTTTGCCTGAACGCCGTCGGCTCGGGCGATACAGTTCAGCGACACCCATCGTAGGGTCCGACCTCCAGAGACCTTCCGTGATCTCGTGTGTACCCACCGCGTGGCGTTTCTCGCTTCCGGATTTCCGTCCTGTCACTCCACGGTAGCGACGAACAATGCTGACCGTGCCGGCGCCACCGAAGGGACGTCGAGCCTCGCCGTCGTCCGCTGAGAAACGACGAGACTACCTCGTTCATGCGGTCGAGGTGGTCTCATCTCAGGGCGACGTCACAGCGCGCCTGCTCCGGGGGTCGTACCGGGGATTACAACGAGGCGGCTTCTTCTGAGCGGTTGGCAACATAGGTGGATCGTTGCCGGTCCCACACGAGAGTCATCGCCCATACGACGATGCCTGATCCCAGCATGTGCAGGAGCACGACGCCAATGGGCAACCCCGTGAAGTGCTGGATGTAGCCGATCACGCCTTGGAGGATCACAGCACTGAGCATCAGCCAGGCGCTACGCCGCTGGCTCGCGGAGGAGTTCATCCTCAGGACCAGGATCACGAACAGCACGGTGGCGGCCACCATGGCATACACGGGGAACGCGTGAAGCCGCGTGACGATCAGCGGATCGAACCCGTGACGCGGAGCCTCGGCGTCACCACCGTGGGGACCGGTGCCGGTCACGATAGTGCCCAGATAGAGCACCACCCAACCGGTCGCGAAGATGACCCAGGCCAGGCCCCGGCTCCAGGCAGACGTCTCGCCGTTGACCACAGGCACATCCGTTCGTCCTTCACGAGCAGAGCGGACCTCCAAGGCGATGCGATTGAGCATCAGAGAAGCGAAGCAGACCATGACCGTGGAGAGCAGGAAGTGGAACGCTACGACCCACGGATTGAGCTGAGTGAGCACGGTGATCCCGCCGATGATCGCCTGGCCGGGGATACCCAGGAGCAGCCCGATGGCGATCCAGAACGGCTGTGGATGGCTGCGTCTCCGATTCCACAGCACCATGACCATGGCCAGTGCGATGGCCGCGAGGACGAAGGTCAGCGTGCGGTTGCCGAATTCGATGATGCCGTGGATCCCCATCTCGGGGGTATTCGTCAGCGACTCGGGGGTGCACCGCGGCCAGGTCGGACAGCCGAGCCCGGATTGGGTGAGCCGGACGGCTCCGCCGGTGACGATGATGCCGATCTCCGAGATCAGTGACGCCACCGCCAGCCCCAGGGTCAGCTTAGTGAAGGAATGCGGCATGAATCGGTCGGCGAACTGGTCCACGGCGTTGATCACGCGGCGCAGCGGGCCGGGCGGCTCTACCAAGACATCCTCTAGCGGGCCGGGTGTGTTGCTCACGGTGCGAATCACTGCTTTCTGAGAAAGGGCTCAGGGCGCTCAGCGCCACTTGAACCAGCGTATTGTTCCCGCAACGGCCACGGCGCCCCACGCCGCCAGGACCACGAGCGGGGTGACGGCAAGATCTCCCTGTATCAAGGCAGAGCGAAGACCATCGCCCAATGCCGTCGAGGGAAGGAGATGAAGCACGAAGGTTCCCGGGCCAGCAGGAATCGGGAAGATGATGCCTCCGGCGGCCCCCAAGACCACCCACAGCAGGTTGGTCAGCGCCAGCGTCGCCTCAGGACGAACGGTGCCAGCGATGAAGAGCCCGATGCCGGTAAACGCCACCGCCCCGATGAGGATGAACAGCGCCGCGAACACCGCCCCCCGCCATTCAGGGGACCACCCCAGGAAAGCACCGATTGCGCCCAGGACGATGAGCTGGACCAGCAGCACCATCATCACCGCAACGATCTTGCCCAGGAGCAGCCCCATGGAACCCAGCGGCGTCGTTGAAAGATACGTCAGCACCCCGTAGCGCCGGTCGAAACCGGTGGCGATGCCCTGGCCAGTCAGCCCGGAAGACAGCACCGCGAGGGCGAAGATTCCGGGAACGGCGACGTCGACGCTGGCATGGCCCTGTCCGTCATCGAGGATTCCGGTCACCGACAGCGCTACCAGCGCCATCATCGGCAAGATGAGCGCCACCAGCAGCTGTTCACCGTTGGAAAGGGTGGTTCTCGTCTCGTAGGCGCCCTGCGCGAGGACCCGACGAACCCCACTCGACTGGTTCGGACCTTGCTCGGGGAGGAAATCCGTATCAGCAGTATTGTTCACGGTCCCACCTCCCAGAAGACGTCCTCCAGCGACCGATCGGCCATGGTCAGCCGTTCCGGCATCAGCCCGCGGTCGTGCCACCATTGTGCCAGCGAGACCAGGTCTTGCGCGCCGGTGACTCCACTGACCCGCACCCTGGCGCTCTCGGCGGGTGACCGTTCCGGATCGAGCAGCGTCAGCGTTAGTCCGGACGGCACCGTGGTCTTGTCCTCAGTGCTGAGCGGACGGTCAATCCAGAACTCGACGGGGTGCTTCTCGCCATTGGACGTCAGCTCGGCAACACTGCCGGAACGTTCGACGACACCGTGTTTGAGCAGGATGACTTCGTCTGCGAGCCGTTGCGCATCGTCGAGAAGATGTGTCGTGAGGATCAGGGCCAGCCCAGCCTGCTTCAGCTCTTCGATAATGTCGAAGACGATCTTGCGCGAAATGGGGTCAAGTCCGGCACTGGGTTCATCCAGGAAGACGACCGTCGGTCGACCCGTCAGTGCCGCAGCAAGAGCTACCCGCTGTTTCTGTCCGCCGGAGAGACGACGGATGGAACGGTCAGCGAAATCGTCGATACCCAGGCGATCGCTGAGGGCTCGGATGTCTGCGGGGTTCCGGTACAGCGCAGCGATGTGACGCAGGAGACGTGCCGGTGTGGCAGAGGGTGGCAGGCCGCCCTCCTGAAGCATTACCCCAACCCTGCTGCGCAGTTCTGCTGAAGCACGCCACGGATCGGTCCCCAGCAGGCGCACCGTACCGTTTGAGGGCCGGTCCAGGCCCTGAGCGATGTTCAGCGTGGTCGTCTTTCCGGCACCATTGGGGCCGAGCAATGCGGTGACGTGACCGGCACGAGCGGTCAAGCTCACGCCCCGGAGGATTTCAACCCGTCCAGCCTTCGAGCGAACCGATTTGTGCACATCGTTCAGATGCAGCAAAGCGGTTCCAGGCGCCGCAGAGCGCACATCGATGGGGGAGGGTTGTCCGAGCACCCCCTCATGCTACCTACTTCTACGACATGAACCGTGCCCATGTCGCCAGTGTCGTGGTGACCTTGAGCATGATTCAGCCCGTCGCGATCTCAGCCCCGGTATAGGCGGCCCTTACTTGGAACCGCACCATTAATTAGGCAAGATGGTAAGCATGTATTCCCCTCAAGTTCAGCCCACGGCATCCGGGGCGTCCTCAGGATCTCGGGAGAGCACGCGTGACAACGTGCTGAACTCGGTCCTGACGCACGGTCCGGTGAGCGCTGCGACGATCGGGGATCAGCTCCAGCTCACCGCGGCAGCCGTGCGACGCCACCTTGATTCCCTTGAGAAAGAGGGTCTGGTCGAGGTCAAGTCCGTGGCCGGCAGCAGGGGAGCCGGTCGCCCGTCGCGTCGATACGTCGTGACGCAGCAAGGACAATCCCATCTGGGTGACGACTACCTTGATCTCGCTGCGGAAGCCGTCCGCCTGTTGCAGCAGATCTCCGGCGACGACGCCGTCCGCTCCCTGGCGCGCAAGCACTTCTCATCGTTGGAGCAGCGCTTTCAGGAGCTCGTCCCCGAGGATGCGGATCTCACCGATCGCATCCGCGCCCTGACGAGGGTACTGGACGAGTCCGGCTTCGCCGCGTCGACGCGTCGTGCCGGCCGTGGCGGAAAGGTCACCACGCTTCGGGCCGCACAAATCTGTCAGGGCCACTGCCCGATTCAGGAGATGGCCGGCGAATTCCCTGAGTTCTGCGAGGAAGAAACCGAGCTCTTCGCGCGTTTACTGGATGTGGACGTGCGCAGACTGTCCACCCTCCCCACGGGCGGCCATGTGTGCACCACGCACGTTCCCCTGGGCCGCCGCGCTCACGCCAGCCTGATGGCGCATACGGCTCAGCGCGCTGACAAATAGCGCGCGCATCAGTTTCCAAGACCACCTACGTTCGTTATCAAAGAGGTTGATTATGACTGATCAAATCGCTCGCGATACCGCCGATCCAGGCGTGATCCACGAGATTCTCGAGAAGAACCCCGAGCTGAACGCCATCGGCGCCTATGAATACGGTTGGGCCGACAGCGATACCGCGGGTGAGAACGCCCGCCGTGGTATCAACGGCGACGTCGTCCGCGACATCTCGGGCAAGAAGGACGAGCCCGAGTGGATGCTGAAGACTCGCATGAAGGGCCTGAAATACTTCGGCCGCAAGCCCATGCCCACCTGGGGCGCGGACCTGTCGGGCATCGATTTCGACAACATCAAGTACTTCGTGCGCTCCACTGAAGGTCAGGCCCGCACCTGGGAAGACCTCCCAGAAGACATTCGCAACACCTACGAGCGGCTCGGTATCCCCGAGGCAGAGCGCGAGCGTCTGGTCGCAGGCGTGGCCGCCCAGTACGAGTCTGAGGTCGTCTACCACCAGATCCGCGAGGATCTGGAAGAGCAGGGTGTCATCTTCCTGGACACCGACACCGGCCTGAAGGAACACCCGGAGATCTTCCAGGAGTTCTTCGGCTCTGTGATCCCGGTGGGTGATAACAAGTTCGCCGCACTCAACACCGCCGTCTGGTCCGGAGGCTCCTTCGTCTACGTCCCCAAGGGCGTTCATGTCGAAATCCCGCTGCAGGCCTACTTCCGTATCAATACGGAGAACATGGGCCAGTTCGAGCGCACCCTGATCATCGCCGACGAAGATTCCTACGTGCACTACATCGAGGGTTGCACCGCGCCAATCTACAAGTCGGATTCACTGCACTCCGCCGTCGTGGAGATCATTGTCAAGAAGAACGCTCGTGTCCGCTACACGACCATTCAGAACTGGTCGAACAACGTTTACAACCTGGTGACCAAGCGCGCCGTCGTCGAAGAGGGCGGCACCATGGAGTGGATCGATGGCAACATCGGTTCCAAGGTCACCATGAAGTATCCGGCCGTGTACTTGACCGGCGAGCATGCCAAGGGCGAGACGCTCTCGATCGCCTTCGCCGGCCAGGACCAGCACCAGGACACCGGATCCAAGATGGTCCACCTGGCGCCGAACACGTCGAGCTCGATCGTCGCCAAGTCTGTGGCTCGCGGTGGCGGCCGCTCGGCCTATCGTGGCCTGGTGCAGGTGACCGAGGGCGCGAAGAACTCCGCGAACTCGGTGGTATGTGACGCGTTGCTGGTGGATACCATCTCCCGCTCAGACACCTACCCCTACATCGATATCCGTGAGGACGACGTCACGCTGGGCCACGAGGCCACCGTGTCTCGCGTCTCCGAAGAGCAGCTGTTCTACCTGATGTCGCGCGGGCTGTCGGAAGAGGAGGCCATGGCGATGATCGTTCGCGGCTTCATCGAGCCCATCTCGCGCGAACTGCCCATGGAGTATGCCCTCGAGCTGAACAAGCTGATCGAACTGCAAATGGAAGGATCGGTGGGCTAAACAGTGTCCCAGACGACCAACGACCTTGAGACCGGTGCCCCTGCACCGATGATCCCCGGCATGGGCGAAGAGGGCGAGCAGCTCTCCTCCGAGATCGCGGCTGCTTCCCAGTCCGAACATGCTGACCACTCCGTAGGCCAGAAGAAGCAGAAGTTCGGCACCTCCCGCGCGGATCGGCAGACCAGCTTCGAGCTGGCAGACTTCCCGGTCCTCACCGGCCGCGAGGAGGACTGGCGATTCACTCCGCTGGAGCGCCTTGGCGGACTCGACCTTCCTCAGGGAGACGAGCAGCGGTTGCTCGGGCCCGCCCCGAAGGTTGACGTCTCTTCCCTGGACGGTGTGATCGTCGAGACCGTCGGCCGCGACGACGCACGACTGGGTCGGGCCATGACTCCGGAAGATCGCACCTCCGCGGCAGCCTGGGCCTCGTTCTCGGAAGCCACGGTGATCACCCTGGCTGACGGCATCGAAGCCAGCGAGCCCATCCGCGTGGAGATCAGCGGCACCGACACGACTCCGGCCGCGCAGCACATTCTGATCGTGGCCGGCGTCAACGCCAAGGCCGACTTCCTGATCACCCACCGTGGCAGCGCGGTGCTGGCGCAGAACATCGAGTACGACGTCCGTGAGGGCGCCAGCATCAATGTCACCTCGGTGCACGCCTGGGACTCCGCGGCCATCCAGACCTCCTCGCAGCAGGCGTCACTGGCCAAGGACGCGACCTACAAGCACATCGCCGTCAGCTACGGTGGCTCGTTGGTCCGTCTGACACCGACCGCACGCTTCACCGCTCCCGGCGGCGAGGCCGAGTTGTACGGCCTGTATTTCGCCGATGCCGGCCAGCACCTGGAGCAGCGCCTGTTCGTGGACCACGCGGTCCCGAACTGCACCTCAAACGTGCTCTACAAGGGTGCTCTCCAGGGCCGCGACGCGCACACCGTGTGGGTGGGCGACGTCCTGATCCGCAAGGAAGCCGAAGGCACCGACTCCTACGAGAAGAACCAGAACCTGGTGCTGACCGATGGCGCACGGGCCGACTCGATCCCCAACTTGGAGATCGAGACCGGGGTCATCGACGGTGCAGGCCACGCTTCCTCCACGGGACGCTTCGATGAAGAGCAGCTGTTCTACCTCATGGCTCGCGGCATTACCGAGAAGGAAGCACGCAAGCTCATCGTGCGCGGCTTCCTCAACGAGATCATTCAGCGAATCGGCATCGACGACGTCGAGGCCGAGCTGATCCAGGTCATGGAGTCCGAACTGAAGATGTTCGATCTCTGACCGTCTTCGACACCCACACACTTCCCGCGCTGAAGGCGCGGATCGACAAGGAGAATACATGTCAACCCTGGAGATCAAAGATCTGCACGTCTCGATCGAGACGGAAAACGGCGCCAAGGAGATCCTGAAGGGCGTGTCCCTCACCGTCAAGTCCGGTGAGACCCACGCGATCATGGGCCCGAACGGCTCCGGCAAGTCCACCCTCGCAGCCTCGATCGCGGGCCACCCCCGCTACGAGGTCACCAGCGGCTCGATCACCCTGGACGGCGAAGACGTCCTGGAGATGGGCCCCGATGAGCGCGCTCAGGCCGGACTGTTCCTGGCCATGCAGTACCCGGTGGAGATCCCCGGCGTCACCATGACCAACTTCCTGCGCACCGCCAAGACCGCCATCGACGGCGAGGCTCCTTCGCTGCGTCACTGGACCAAGGACGTCAAGTCCGCCATGGAGAAGCTGCGCATCGACCCGGCCTTCGCGGCCCGCAACGTGAACGAGGGCTTCTCCGGTGGTGAGAAGAAGCGCGTGGAGATCCTCCAGCTTGAGCTCTTCAAGCCCAAGATGGCAATCCTCGACGAAACCGACTCCGGCCTCGACGTCGACGCGCTGCGCGTGGTCTCCGAAGGCGTGAACCGCGCTCAGGACACCAACGGCATGGGCACCCTGCTCATCACCCACTACACCCGCATTCTCCGTTACATCAAGCCGGACTTCGTGCACGTCTTCGTCGATGGACACGTTGCCGATTCCGGCGGCCCCGAGCTGGCCGATAAGCTGGAAGAAGAAGGCTACGTGGCCTATGAGAAGGCCGCCGCCAGCGCCTGATCTGGAGGACAGAATGACTACAGCAGCACAAACTCCCCTGGAGGACCTCGAAGAGGCGCTCAAGGACGTGATCGATCCGGAGCTCGGGGTCAACGTGGTTGACCTCGGCCTGCTCTACGGGCTGCACTACGCCGAAGACGGCGCACTGCTGGTCGACATGACGCTGACTACCGCAGCCTGCCCGCTGACGGACGAGATCGAGGATCAGGTCTCCCGCGCGATCAGCACCATGGTCGATGACTGGCGGTTGAACTGGGTCTGGATGCCGCCATGGGGTCCGGAGAAGATCACAGAAGACGGGCGCGAGCAGATGCGGGCCCTGGGCTTCAACATCTGATCCGCTCTTCCCGCACACTCGGCAGGGCCGGTCCGGCAACGGACCGGCCCTGCCGATGCCTTGAACACCACCACCGCTGAAGGAGCCACCGTGATCACGGTCTCAAACCTCGAACTCCGTGCCGGAGCACGCATCCTGATGGACGAGGTCAGCTTCCGCGTCGACCGGGGCGACAAGGTCGGCCTCGTCGGACGCAATGGTGCCGGCAAGACCACCCTCACCAAAGTCCTCGCAGGTTTCGCCCTTCCCGCCGGCGGAGACGTGAGCCGCAGCGGCACGATCGGCTACCTCCCGCAGGATCCCGTCGTCGAAGACATGGAACAGACCGCCCGGTCCCGCATCCTCTCGGCCCGAGAATTGGACACCGTCACCGCAAAGCTGCGCCGCGCCGAAGAAGACATGGCCCAGGGCACCGATGCACAGCGGGCGAAGGCCATGGACCGTTACGCCAAACTGGAGGCACGGTTCACCGCTGCCGGTGGCTACGCCGCCGAATCCGAGGCAGCCACGATCTGCGCGAACCTCGCTCTGCCGGATCGGGTGCTTAATCAGCCGCTGCACACGCTCTCTGGCGGTCAGCGTCGGCGCGTGGAACTCGCCAGGATCCTCTTCGGCAACGCCGACACGATGCTGCTGGACGAGCCCACGAACCACCTTGATCATGACTCGATCGTCTGGTTGCGCGACTTCCTCAAGTCGTACTCGGGCGGTCTGCTGGTCATCAGCCACGACGTCGCTCTCATGGAGATGACGGTCAATAAGGTGCTCTACCTCGATGCGATGCGCCAGACGATCGACGTCTACAACATGAACTGGAAGAACTACCAGGCCCAGCGGGAGCAGGACCAGGCCCGGCGGCGCCGGGAATTCGCCAACGCGCAGAAGAAGGCATCGGCGCTGGTCGACCAGGCCAACAAGATGCGGGCCAAGGCGACCAAAGCGGTGGCGGCACAGAACATGCTCAAACGAGCCGAGCGCCTGATGCGCGGTGTGGAAGGAGAACGGGCTCAGGACAAGGTCGCTGCCATTCGCTTTCCCGAGCCTTCGCCCTGCGGACGGACTCCGCTGCGCGCTGCGCACTTATCGAAGTCCTACGGCTCACTGGAGATTTTCGCCGGGCTGGATCTCGCCATCGATCGCGGCTCGCGCGTGGTGATCCTCGGGTTCAACGGCGCCGGCAAGACGACGCTGTTGCGTATGTTGGCCGGAGTCGAGGACTCCGATACCGGTCAGATCGAGCCAGGGCACGGACTCAAGCTCGGATACTACGCACAGGAACACGAGACCCTCGACGGTGAGCGGTCCGTCTTGGAGAACATGCGCACGGCGGCACCGCATCTGGCCGACACCGAGGTGCGCAATGTGCTCGGCTCGTTCCTCTTCTCCGGCGACGACGTCGAGAAGCCAGCCCGGGTGCTTTCCGGCGGCGAGAAGACGCGACTCGCACTGGCGACCCTGGTGGCGTCCTCGGCGAATGTGCTGCTGCTCGATGAGCCGACCAACAACCTGGACCCCGCAAGCCGCGAGGAGATTCTCAACGCACTGCGCACTTATCAGGGCGCGGTCGTGCTCGTCACCCACGACGAGGGCGCGGTCGAGGCGCTGGATCCCGAACGTGTCGTCGTGCTGCCTGACGGTGTCGAGGATCTCTGGAGCGCCGAGTATCAGGACCTGATCACTCTCGCCTGAGCCGAGCCCACCCTCAGCGGGTCAATCACCGAACAGCGAATCCTCGATCTCTTCATCGGTCGGCCGATTCCCGCGACGGCGGGTGACCTTCTTGCGCTCCATCCGATGGGCGGAGATGAATCCCTGGTCCTCGGTGAAACCGTACATCTCGTCCTCGCGATTCTGGATCGCCTTCTGCCGTGCCATGTAGCCCCACACCACGAAGCTCATCAGCCCGAAGGTGAACCACTGAAGCGAGTAGGACAGATGCGGGCCCTCGTCTTCGGTGGGCTGCGGCATGGAGGTCGGAGTCTCTGCTGCCTCGGGAGATTCGACCGCCATCAGACCGTAGGCTGATTCAGCGATCGGGTAGTCCAGCTGGTCGGCAATCGCCGGCAGATCGATGGAGGCCACCTGACCCTCTGGAGCACTACGATCCGGCAGCGTCGGCTCGCCCGCAAGGGCGCGCACGATGATCGAAATTTCACCCTCCGCCGGTTCCGGTACGTCGTCAGGCCGCCCGGGGGAGTTGCCGATCGGTAGCCATCCACGGTCCACGATGAGGATGTCGCCCTCCACCGTGCGGAACGGGACGAGCACCTCGTAGCCGGGGCGGCCCGAATGGGGGCGGTTGCGGGCGATCAGGGTGTCCTCCACCAGGTACTCGCCGTGCACGGTCACCGGCGTCCATTTTTGCTCGTCCTGGAAGTCGGTGAAGATGTCCGCATTGCTGGCGTAGGGCACCGGATCGGCGTCGTAGTTGCGCACCACCTTGTTGATCTCTTCCAGGGCCTGCATTCGTCGATCCATCTGCCACTGACCGAGCAGGGCGCAGGCAATGGAGAAGACCACACAGAAGATCAGTCCGCCGATCCATGCCCCGGAGATCAGAAAGCGGAAGTTCAGCTTAGGCTTACGGGTCTCCTCCGGTGGCGTGCTCAACGTCGAAGTGCCAGGGTGCAGGGTCATCACGCCATCTCGGTCAGGGGTTCACAGGATTTGAGCAGTCCGCGGGATTCCAGGTACTCACACAGCCATTCGCGGTGGTTCTCGCAGGCCAACCACACTTTGCGCCGTTCCGGAGTGTGGATACGCGGGTTGTTCCACAGCACCTTCCACTGTGCGTCATCGGTGCATCCTCGCCGTGAGCACTGCGGCGCCGCATCGGCGGGTTGCGCCGTCTGCGGGGGAGTCTCGCCCAGCAGCCCACCGAGCAGATCGATCTGCGGATTCGACCCCGTCATGATCCGGCCCGTCCCTGTTCATCGTGTCCGCCACGATCGTCCGGGTCATCATGACTCTCGTGACGCCGGGACCCGGGACCGAGCTCCCGGCGCTCGATCACCGTTCCCGACACCACATCGTCGTCAGTATCCGACCCGGTCCCGGTCCCAGAAGCCTGGGCCGGCAACGACGGCGCATTCACCGCGGAGGCAGTGGAGCTGGCCCGAACCTGGCGGGTGTTGTTGGCCAGCACGACGGCGATGTACGGCAGCACCATGGCGGCCACGAAGAACGTCCAGCGCAACCAGCCCTCGGTGAAGACGCCGAGCACGAAGCACACGGTTCGGATACCCATCTGAATCATGTAGCGGCGCATCCGTGCACTCTGGTCCGCCGTCAGTGACGTCGAGGCGCCCGAGATGTCATAGACCTCCGGGCTCGGTTCGGGACCGTGGCGGCGCGGTGAGGTGGTCGGCACCCGGTCTCCAATGCTCGTCAATCTGATGGTGGGCTCCACCCATTGTTCCACTTTCGGCCGTACAGTGGTGGGAGATCATCCATGGACGAAACCATGAGAACCGACACGTCACCACAGGAGCAGTTTGATGAGCACTGAATCGACCACCCGCCTCGCCCCGCGCACCGTTCTGGTCACCGGCGGCAACCGCGGCATCGGCCTGGCGATCGCCCGCTCGTTCGCGGCCGCCGGGGACAACGTCGTTGTCACGTCGCGCTCGGGATCGGCCCCGGAAGGCCTCGACGCCGTACAAGCCGATGTCACCGACACCGAATCGGTCGACCGGGCTTTCACAGAAGTCGAAGAGCGCTTCGGCCCCGTGGAAGTGCTCGTCGCCAACGCCGGTATCACCCAGGATCAGCTGCTGCTGCGCATGAGTGAAGACGATTTCACCTCGGTGATCGATACTAATCTCACCGGCGCGTTCCGTGTGCTCAAACGGGCTTCCAAGGGCATGCTGCGCATGAAGCGCGGTCGGGTCATCCTGATCTCGTCCGTGGTGGGCCTGTACGGCTCACCCGGCCAGATCAATTACGCCTCCTCCAAGGCCGGTCTGGTCGGGATGGCGCGCTCACTCACCCGTGAACTGGGCTCGCGCAACATCACCGCAAACGTGGTGGCCCCGGGGTACATCGACACGGAGATGACCCAGCAGCTCTCGGTCGAGCTCCAGGATCAGTACAAGAAGGCCATCCCGGCCGGGCGCTTCGCGGCCCCCGAGGAAGTGGCCGAGGTGGTGCGCTGGCTCTCCAGCGACGCCGCGTCCTACATCAGCGGCGCGGTCATCCCCGTTGACGGCGGCCTGGGCATGGGACACTGATCCTATGAACGAAGCACAGAACAGCACTCAAGATCTCGCTGCCCAGGGCGCCCTCGTCACCGGCTCCTCCCGCGGTATCGGCGCCGAAACCGCGCGCCTGCTCGCCTCCCGCGGCGCTGGCGTGGTGGTCAACTACCGGCAGAAAGCCCCGCGCGCCAACAAAGTGGTCTCCGGGATCGAGGAGGCCGGTGGCCGTGCCGTCGCCGTCGGCGCAGACATCACCACCGAAGAGGGACGTCAGGCGATGATCAACGCCGCCGTCCAGTCCTTCGGTTCGCTGGACATCCTCGTCCTCAACGCCTCCGGCGGAATGGAATCCGACCTGGGCGAGGACTACGCGCTGCGCCTGAACCGCGACGCCCAGGTAGCGCTGCTGGAACAGGCAGCCGAGGTCATGTCGGCCGGAGGGCAGGTGGTCTTCGTCACCAGCCATCAGGCGCATTTCATTGACGACGTGCCAACGATGGACCTCTACGTCCCCGTGGCGAAGTCCAAGCGTGCCGGCGAGGTTGCGTTGCGCGAGCGCATCCCGATGTTGGAAGAGCGCGGTATCCGTTTCACCGTGGTCTCCGGAGACATGATCGAGGGCACCATCACGGCCACCCTGCTGAACCGAGCCGAGCCGGGCGCCATCGAGGCTCGCCGGGACGCGGCCGGCCGCCTGTACTCGGTCGAGGAATTCGCTGCCGAGGTTGCCGCCGTCGTGGGTCAGGACCTGCCCACCGGTCACACCGAGTACGTCGGTGGCGCCGAGGACTTCCTGGCCGCCGCCCGCGCCAACCAGTAGAACCCGGACCGGGTGCCGGCGCAGGCGCCCAACGTGGTCATGATCAGGGCCGCCGTCGAGCAGTGAAGCACGACGGCGGCCCTGGCTGTTCTGCGGCCAGCTCCGGGCCGGGCCGGTCAGAGCCCGAGAAGTGCCCGCACCACGTCCAGGCTCGGTACGTCCAGGCACAGGTCCGCGTGCCCGCGCAACGCCGGTTTCGCGCAAAACGCCACCGCATAACCGGCCGCATCGAGCATGTCGATGTCGTTGGCTCCGTCTCCCACCGCCACGACTGCCTCGCGGGGAACCCCGCGCTCGGCGGCCCATTCCACCAGGTTCTGACGCTTGGCCACCCGGTCGACCACCGCTCCGTGCACCCGACCGGTGAGGACGCCGTCGTTGATCTCCAGCACATTGGCCCGATAACGCCACAACCTCGACTGCTCAGCCAGGGGACGCAGCACCTGCTCGAATCCCCCCGACACGGCGCAGGCGGCCCCTCCGGCCTCGATGGCCGCCGCGATGAGTTCCAAGGCCCCATCCTGGAACTCGACGCTGTCGACGACGGAGTCGATGACCTCGGCCGGCAAGTCGGCCAGTGCCTTCACCCGGTGGTGCAGTGATTCGGCGAAATCCAGTTCCCCGCGCATGGCGGCCTCGGTAACCGCGGCGACCTCGGCCTCGCGCCCGGCGTGGGCAGCGAGCAGTTCGATGACCTCCTGGCGGATCAGCGTGGAATCGACGTCGAAGACCAGGAGGGGACCGTGCTCGCTGATCGCGTCCCGGACAGCCGCCGGCAAGAACGCGGTGTGCCACTCGTCCGGGTCCTGTGGGGTCACCGCCGTGTCAGCGTCCCAGCGCCATCCGGTGAATCCGACTCCCGAGACCTCGGTTGCGGCGGCGGGAACCCAGTGCGGCCGCTGCTGCTGCGGTGCGACGTCGGCGCGGAATACCAACACCACACCCGCTCCGCCCGTCTGAACTTCGCGTAACGTTGTCGACTCGATTGGACGATCTTGTGCCATGCCGTGGTCCTTTCCCGGTTTTCGGTGCGGTCCTAGCCTAATCTTTGAGTATGACCCAGTCTGCTTCTGCACCCGCCCGTGCCTCACACACCGTTCCTGCCCGTGACTATGTCGCCAGCCCGGACGCCGTGCTCGAGTTCTCGCACGTCACGGTCCGCCGCGGAGACAAGACCCTACTCGACGACGTCTCTTGGACCGTCTCCGAGGGGCAGCGGTGGATCATCATGGGGCCCAACGGCGCGGGGAAGTCCACGCTGGTGAACATCGCGGCAACCCGACTTCACCCCACCGAAGGCAACGTCGCCATCCTCGACGAGGTCCTCGGCGCGGTCAACGTCTTCGACCTGCGACCGCTCATCGGACTCTCTTCCTCCCTGCTGGCCGATCAGGTGCCCTTCCAGGAGACGGTGCTCGACGCCGTCGTCACCGCGGGCTGGGGCGTCACCGGACGCTGGAATGAAGAGTACGATCCCCTGGATCTGGACCGCGCCCACTCGCTGTTGCGCCGCTGGGGCGTGGCCGGGCTGGCCGAGCGCCGCTACGGCTCATTGTCCTCCGGTGAGCGCAAGCGTGTCCTGGCCGCCCGTGCCATGATGACTGACCCGGAACTACTGCTGCTCGACGAGCCGGCAGCCGGGCTCGATCTTGCCGGCCGTGAGACGCTCATCCGCTCGCTGTCCCAGTTGGCCGCCGACGAGGTCGCTCCCACCCAGATCCTGGTGACCCACCATGTGGAAGAGGTTCCGCCGGGCTTCACCCATGCGCTGCTGATGCGCGACGGCCGGGTGGTCGCCGCCGGACCGCTGGGGGAGACCCTCACCGAGGACCATCTCTCGGAGGCGTTCCGCCTGCCCCTGAAAGTGACGGAGCAGGACGGCCGCTACACGGCCGTAGCTCGCTGAGATGGAGTTGTTCGGACTGGAATGGTGGCAGCTGCTCATCATCCTGCTCGCAGGATTCTGGGCGGGCACCATCAACTCGGTGGTGGGCTCCGGCACGCTGGTGACGTTCCCGGTGCTGGTGGCCATGGGCTACCCGCCCGTCACCGCGCAGATTTCCAACGCCATCGGCCTCGTCGCCGCCGGCGTTTCCGGGGTCTTCGGATACCGGCGCGAATTGAAAGAATCCCGCCAGGTGTTGCCGATCCTCACGGTGGCCTCGCTCTTGGGCGGCATCATCGGGGCGCTGTTGCTGATCCTGTTGCCGCCGACAGTGTTCAGTTATGCGGCCCCGATCCTTATCCTGGTGGCGCTGGCCTTCGTGGTCTTCCAACCCCGGCTGGCGGCCCTGGTCAAGCAACGCAAATCCACTGAAGCCACGAACCCGACCATCGGTGATGTCCCGCAGCGCCCAATTCAGCCGATTCTCTGGATCCTGGTCTTCGCGGCGGGCATCTACGGCGGGTACTTCGTCGCGGCCCAGGGGGTGCTTCTGCTCGGCATCCTCGGTGTCTTCCTGGCGGGCACCCTGGTGCATGCCAACGCGGTGAAGACTTGGCTGTCGCTGTGCGTCAACCTCATCGCCGCGGTCAGCTACCTACTCCTGGCCTTCGACCGGATCGATTGGTCGGCGGTGCTGCTCATCGCCGTTTCCTCCCTGGTGGGCGGTCAGGTGGGCGCCCAGATCGGCCGCCGCATCCCCCCGAACGTGCTGCGTGCGGTGATCGTCGTGATCGGCGTGGCCGGGCTGATCAACATGGTGTGGCGGTTGCTGTGACCGGCTCTATAGCCGGTGCAATCGAGCTCACCGATCCGGCGGACCCGCGGGTCGCCGTCTACTCCACCCTCACCGATGCGGCCCTGCGTCGGGCCACCGATGCCGAGCACGGCATCTTCCTGGCCGAGTCCTCGGTGGTCGTGCGTCGCGCGCTCGAGGCGGGGATGCGGCCGGCGTCCTTCTTCCTGGCGCACCGCTACCTGGAGAGCATGGCCGATGTCTTCGCCGCGTTCCCCGAAGTACCGATCTATACCGGTTCGGACGAGTTGCTGCAGTCCATCACCGGGTTCCATCTCCACCGGGGAGCGCTGGCGGCAATGCATCGTCCGGAACCGCACAGCGTTGACTCCGTGCTGCAGGGTGCCCGACGGGTGGCGCTGCTCGACGACGTCGCGGACCACACCAATGTCGGCGCGATCTTCCGCTCTGCCGCGGGCATGGGGATCGACGGCATTTTGCTCAGCCCCCGCAGCGCGGACCCCCTGTACCGTCGAGCCATCCGCGTCTCGATGGGGACCGTTTTCTCCTTGCCTTGGGCGCGAGCCGAGGACTGGAACGAGATGCTCGACACGATGTCGGACACCGGGTGGACGGTCGCCGCGTTGGAACTCACCGAACGCGCCCTCGACCTTGACGATCCGAGTCTGGACCGTCATGACCGTCTCGGACTCGTCCTCGGTGCGGAAGGGGCCGGGGTGCGCACGGAAACCCTGGACCGTTGTGACCTCCATGTGAAGATCCCGATGTTCCGCGACGTCGACTCGCTCAACGTGTCGGTGGC
This sequence comes from Micrococcaceae bacterium, assembly GCA_052084925.1. Lineage (GTDB taxonomy): Bacteria > Actinomycetota > Actinomycetes > Actinomycetales > Micrococcaceae > CmP2. The sequence continues at coordinate 185,783 of JBQDEV010000004.1, read as the reverse complement.
CGCCGCAGTCGCGTTTTGGCAACTGCGTCCTGTATAGTTGCTAGCTGGTCGAGAATCCCTTCCGACCGAAACCACACGTCTCTTTCGTGTCGCTGGCAAAATCCAGGGGCACCAGCGAAGGAATGCTCATGAAGACTGATATTCACCCGGATTACCAGCTGGTGATCTTCAACGATCTGGCCTCCGGCGAGAAGGTGCTGACCCGCACCACCGCCACCTCGGACAAGACCATGGAGTGGGAAGACGGCAACACCTACCCCGTGATCGACGTCGAGATCTCGGCGGCATCCCACCCCTTCTACACCGGCAAGCAGCGCATCATGGACACCGCTGGCCGTGTCGAGCGCTTCAACGCTCGCTTCAAGGGCTTCGGCGGCAAGAAGTAGCCGCATCCGGCATCAGTCCGGATCATCACGCTTCCACGGCGGTCGCTCCCACACCGGGAGTGGCCGCCGTTGTCGTTGGTGGTCGAGTGCTACTCGCCGAGCACCGGGTAGAAGCCCGTACCCTGTGCGTGGTCCTCATCCTGGGTGCGCACCGGTCCGCCGGGACGCGAATCGAGCCATGCGAAGACGGCGGCCATCGACATCGAGAACACCATGATCACCGCCGCCGGGTTCGACACGGCCGACTCCGCACCCTGCCACCCCTCACCCATCAGCACCGAGACGACGGCGGTCGGTCCGGGGCCGTCATCGGGGAGGAAGAGTCCGAGCACCACACCCCAGCCCAGAGCGAAGCAGAACCAGGCGCAGGCTCGGGCACTGATCACGCTGCTCCGACGCAGCGGAACCGCCAGGGCCATGATGCCGGCGATCAGCAGCACCGGGACCAGGGTGAGCAGGTAGATCAGCGCGTGCGACCCATCGGTGCCGACCAGGTGGCGAGAGAAGCCGATCCATGCGGCCACCGCCAACATTGCTGGCCAGCCCACGGTCTGTACCACCCGCCTCCACGCGGAGACGGGGCGGGCAACGGGCGCGGTCGCAAGAGGCGATTCAGGTCCGGGGCGCATGTCCTCATTCTATCGGGGGATCTGTCGTACTCTGGACGGGTGACTACTGATTCCCGCTCTCCACAGGACGTCCACGGCGAATACAAGGTCCCCGGCGGCAAGCTCGTCGTCGCCGATCTGACCCTGAATGATGGTGTCATCGGGTCCGCCCGGATCAACGGCGACTTCTTCCTGGAACCGGATGAGGCGCTGGACGACATCAACGCTGCACTCACCGGTCTCAGCGTGGACACCACCCACGCCGACCTGCGCACCGCGCTGACCGGTTCGATCCGCGACGACGCCGTGCTGTTTGGTTTCGACGAATCCGCCATCGCCACCGCCGTGCGCCGGGCCACTGGTCACGCCACGCGCTGGGAGGATCACGCCTGGCAGATCATCCCGCCCACCCCGCTGCCGATCATGACACAGGTGGCGCTGGATCAGATCCTCACCGAGGATGTTGCCGCCGGACGGCGGGCACCGGCCATGCGCCTGTGGCAGTGGTCGCATCCGGCGGTCGTCATCGGTTCCTTCCAGTCCTTCGTTAACGAGATCAACCCCGACGGCGTTCAACGGCACGGGGTGACGGTGGCCCGCCGGATCTCCGGCGGCGGCGCCATGTTCATGGAGCAGGACAACTGCGTCACCTACTCGCTCTACGCGCCCACCTCCCTGGTTGACGGCATGAGCTTCAGCGATTCCTACCCGTTCTTGGACGCCTGGGTGATGCACGCGCTGGCCGACATGGGGGTAGAAGCGTTCTACAAACCGCTCAATGACATCGCCACTCCGCAGGGAAAGATCGGCGGTGCCGCCCAGAAGCGGCTCGCCCGCGGTGGCCTGTTGCACCACATCACCATGAGCTACGACATCGACGCCGGCAAGATGACCGAGGTGCTGCGTATCGGTCAGGAGAAACTCTCCGACAAGGGGATCCGCTCCGCCAAGAAACGCGTCGACCCGCTGCGACGTCAGACCGGGCTAAGCCGCCAGCAGATCTGGGACGCGATGATCGGGGAGTTCCAGACCCGCTACGGAGCCAAGATCGTCGAGCTCACCGACGACGAGATCCAGCGCGCCGAACAGTTGGCCGAGGAGAAGTTCAGCCGACCCGAGTGGACCCACCGCGTGCCGTGAGCTGTGCGTGCAGCGCACGTCGCAGGTCTTCCAGTTCCTCGACAATCACCCGTCGCAGCGTGTGCGGCGCCTGCTCGTGCTCATCAAGCCAGTGTTGCGCGGCCTGGACCACCGGATGCTGATCCGCCGCGCCGACACCGCCGATTTCGACGTTGTGGTAGCCGGGAAACAATCCCTCGATGGTGCGGGTGGCGATGCCGATCGAGCGCTGCGACCAGATCTGTTCCAGGGATGACCAGAACTCCGGTTCGAACTCGGTGATCAGTTCCGAGTGCGAGGCGGTGACTCCCTCGGCGGTGGCGGAGAGGAGCTGATTCGACAGGGCGGCCCCGTTGTCGCCCACGCCGGAGAGCACCGCATGCCAGGCGCGTTCCCGGACGGACGCGATCGGCTGGGCGCTCACGGCGGTGCGATGCCAAGCCCGGGTGGACGCGTCGATGTGCACCTCAAGCTCGGCGTCCAGTCGCTGCTGGTCGATACGTCCCTGAGCGGCCAGCGCAATAAGCGCCGCCCAACGCACCTCGTCGTCCACGCCCAGGCCGGGTGCGAGATCCCACGCCCGCTGTGACTGCGCGGCCCGTACCAGGTCCTCGACCGAGTCCAGCAGTACCCCCGAGCCGCGAGCCAAGGACATCAGACTGCGCACGGCAGATCGCTGGCGGTCCGAGCCGTCCCCGAGCTCGCTCAGCGACTCCAGCAAGGCGGCGCCGAAACGCTCCGCCAGTGCCGGTCGTTCTTCCGCCGGCGCGTACCGGTGCAGCGCGGTGACGCTCTGACGCAGAACACCGGCGTGCAGGCCCACATCGTGCAGCTGCGGCGCGAGGGTGATCGCCCCCTCGAGGTAGCGCGCGGCCGTCAGGCGCCCGTCGCGCACCGCATTCCACAGGGACGCCCACACGGTGGCCGCGGCCAGCGGGTCGGCCAGCGGGTGTTGGAGCACGGTCTCCAGCGAGACCTCATCGAGGTGCACGACGGCGTAGCTGAGGTCGTCGTCATTGAGCAGGATCAGCCGTTCGGCCGCGGAACTCGTATCGAGGTCCGGGACCGACTGTGTCGCCGAGTCCGATTTCAGTTCATAGTCGTTGCTGGCCGTGCGTGACAGCGCCGCCTCGGCGTCGAGTTCATACCGGCCGATGCGCAGGGTGTGCGGTCGCAGCGGTGCTCCTCCGCCGCGAGGGTCGGGATTGTCCTGACGCACCACGGCGACACCGTTGTCATCCAGTGTCCACGACAGGTGCGTCACGCCCGCGGCCTGGAGCCACACGCGCGACCAGGATTGCATGGGTCGCCCGGAGGTCTCCGAGAGCACCGCGAGGAAGTCGTCCAGCGTGGCGTTGCCCCACCGGTACCGCTCGAAGTACCGACGCGAGGCCTCGTTGAACGCGTCTTCACCGACGTGGGCCACCAACTGTTTGAGCACGGAAGCCCCCTTGGCGTAGGTGATGCCATCGAAGTTCTGCCGCGCCGCCTCCAGATCGGTGATATCGGCGACGATCGGGTGCGTCGTCGGATATTGGTCCTGGACGTAGGCCCAGGCTTTCCGCCGGTGGGCGAAACTGGCCCAGGCGCCGTCGAAAGGCGTGGCCCGGTCTACCGCCAGGGTTCCCATGTAGTCAGCGAACGATTCCTTCAGCCACAGATCGTCCCACCAGCGCATCGTCACGAGATCGCCGAACCACATGTGCGCCATCTCGTGCATGATGGTGTTGGCTCGATCCTGCCGCTGCGCCACGGTGGCGCGGGAGGTCGGTATGTAGTGCTCTGTGAACGTCACCAGTCCAGGATTCTCCATCGCACCGAGGTTGTACTCGGGAACGAAGGCCTGATCGTACTTGCCCCAGGGGTAGGCGACCCCGAAGAGATCGTGGAAGAAATCCAGTCCGGATCGGGTGATCGTGAAGATCTCCTCGGCGTCGACATGCTGAGCCAGAGTCTCACGGGCGAAGATGCGTAGCTCGATGGGTTCGGCACCGCTCGGAGTGTGACCGTCCCAGCGCTGGGACCACTGCCGATACGGTCCGGCGAGCAGGGTGGTGATGTAGGTCGACTGCGGGGGAGTGGGAGCGAAGTCAACGGTACTGACGCCGTCTCGGCTCGTCCGGGACACTTCTGCCTGATTCGACGCCAGGACCCAGTCCTGCGGGCCGATGAGGTGAAAAGTAAACCGGGCCTTCAAGTCAGGTTGCTCGAAATTGGGGAACACCCGGCGGGCGTCGGCGGGCTCGTACTGGGTGTAGAGGTAGATCTTGCCGTCACCGGGATCACGGAAACGGTGCATGCCCTCCCCGGAGGTGGAGAAGCGGCTGGTGGATTCGATCTGCACCTCGTTGTGCTCCTGCAATTGCGGGAGCAGAATGCGCGCGGACCCGACCGCGGATGCCAACGGCAGCTCGACACCGTTGAGCTGCACGCGGTGCACTTCTGCGTGCAGGGAGTCTAGGAACGTGGTGGCCCCGGGATCGGTGCATTCGAAGCGGATGACGGTGGTGACCGGGTACGTGTCCTCGTTGAGATCCTCAGAACGACTCAGGTTCACGAAGACGTCGTAGTCCGATACGGACACGATGGCGGCTCTGGCCTCGGCCTCGTCGCGGTGGAGGTTCTTGTGATCCAGATCAATCTCGGAGGGGGTCATCCCCCTATTGAATCATCTCGGCCCTGGGGCTCAGGAGTTCCGGGATTCGGAGGTGATCGTCTGATTCTTCGCCACCACGGTCAGACCCGACTCGGTCACGGTGAATCCGCGGGCCTCGTCTTCAGCTCGGTCGAATCCGATGCGGACTCCGTTGGGAATCACCACGTTCTTGTCGACGATGGCGTTGCGCACCTGGGCACCATCTCCCACGACGACGCTGTCCAGCAGCACCGACTGCTCGACCCAGGCGTCATGGTTGACGCGCGCCGAGGTGGACAGCACCGACTGCGCCACCGTGCCACCGGAGATGACCACGCCCTGCGACAGGATCGAATCCACCGCGGTCCCCGGCCGTTTGGTGGCTGAGCGCACCAGCTTCGCCGGCGGGGAGATCTGCTGCCGCGTGAAGATCGGCCATTCCTCGTTGTAGAGGTTGAACTCGGGCCAGGGGCTGACCAGGTCCATGTGGGCCTCATAGTAGGAGTCCAGTGTTCCGACGTCGCGCCAGTAGTGGACATCCGCGCCCTGTCCGGGAACATCGTTGTGCGTGAAGTCGTAGACGCCGCAGGACCCGTTCTCCACGAACCACGGGATGATGTCCCCACCCATGTCGTGATGCGTATCCTCAGTGGCGGCATCCTTATTCAGTGCCTCCACCAGGGCATCCTTCGTGAAGACATAGTTGCCCATCGAGGCGAGGAACTGGGTGGGATCGTCCTGCAGTCCCGGCGTGGAGGAGGGCTTCTCCACGAACCGGGCGATCCGACTCGGGTCGCTCGTCTCTGTCTCGATGACGCCGAAGGAGGGGGCCAGTTCCAAGGGCTGCCGCACCGCCGCGACCGTGGCGTCGGCCCCGGAGTCGATGTGCTGCTGCACCATCTGCTCGAAATCCATCCGATACACGTGATCCGCGCCGATGACGACGACGATGTCCGGGCGGGCGTCGGAGATCAGGTTCATGGACTGGTAGATGGCATTGGCCGACCCAAGGAACCATTCCTTGCCCCGACGCTGCTGGGCCGGCACCGAGGCGACGTAGTTCTGCAGCAGCGTCGACATGCGCCAGGTCTCGGAGATATGCCGGTCCAGGGAGTGCGACTTGTACTGGGTGAGCACCACGATCTTCAGGTAATGCGAGTTCACCAGGTTCGACAGGGCGAAATCGATCAGTCGGTACTGGCCCGCGAAGGGCACTGCGGGCTTGGCGCGGTCGGCGGTCAGAGGCATCAGCCGTTTTCCCTCGCCGCCGGCAAGAACGATTGCTAGTACCTTTTTCTGAGCCACAGCACATCCTCAATCGCATCAAGAGTCCATTCAGCTTGAGAGTATCCAGCCACCACCGTTTTCACCAGAGTTCGGTCACGCTGGTTCACACGAATTCATGCACCAACGCGGGGCGGCGCCGGGACCTACCGGCCCGGCGCCAGAGTCGATTACGGTGGGATCGTGAGAATCGATATCGTCACCAAAGAGTTCCCACCGGAGATCTACGGCGGGGCGGGGGTCCACGTCGCAGAGCTGTCCAGAGTGCTTGCCCCACGAGTAGATCTGCGTGTTCACGCCTTCGGAGCGCCCCGAGACGCCGATTACCACGGTGCCGCCGTTACCAGCTACCAGGCGCCCGAGACGCTCTCCTCGGCCAACGCGGCCGTCCAGACGCTGGGAACCGACCTGGGGATGCTCGAGAATCTCGGCGGAACCGATCTCATCCACACCCATACCTGGTATGCGAATATGGCCGGACACCTCGGTGGGCTGCTCCACGACGTACCGCACATCCTGTCGGCACATTCTCTGGAGCCGCTGCGCCCATGGAAAGCCGAGCAGCTCGGTGGCGGTTACCGCCTCTCCCGTTGGGCTGAAGCCACGGCCTACGATTCCGCCGCTGGTATCATCGCGGTCTCGGAAGGAATGCGCCGCGACATCCTCAAGGCCTATCCCGACGTTAATACCGCCAAACTGCACGTGGTCCATAACGGCATCGATACCCAGACGTGGACTCCACAGAGCGACGTCGACGCCTTGGAGAAGCGCGGTATCGACCCGCAGCGTGAGACCGTCGCCTTCGTCGGACGCGTCACGCGACAGAAGGGAGTGCCCTATCTGTTGCGCGCCGCACGCCTGCTGGACCCCGGCGTCCAGATCGTGCTCTGCCTTGGGGCCGCCGATACTCCGGAGCTCGCGGCCGAGGTCAACGACCTGCTGGATGACTTGCGTCAGCAACGTGATGGCGTCTTCGTGATCGAAGGGATGGTGCCGAGAGCGGAGATCACTCAGTTGCTCTCTCATGCCACTGTTTTCGCCTGCCCCTCGATCTACGAGCCGCTGGGCATCGTCAATCTGGAGGCCATGGCGTGCGGTACGGCCGTGGTGGCCTCGGCGACCGGGGGAATCCCTGAGGTCGTCGAGGACGGAGCCACCGGCATGCTGGTTCCACTGGACCAGGTCGAGGATGGCTCCGGGACACCGCTGGACGAAGAACAGTTCGTGGCGGATTTCGCCGCAGCGCTCACGGAAGTGCTCTCCGATCCGGACCACGCTCTTCAGATGGGGGAGCGGGGCCGTGCCCGAGCCCGGGAGCACTTCTCGTGGGAAGCCATTGCGCAGCGCACCGTCGAGGTCTATGAAACAGTTCTGGGACAGGATCACTGACCCTGTCCCAGAACTCGTTGCGTGAACCTCGACGTCGCGGTGCGCGCCGTGGTTAGCGTTTCGCGGTCTTGCCCGACTTGGCCGCTGCCTTGCGCGCGGCCTTCTCCTCGGCCTTACGACGAGCGTTGATCACCTTCTCGTCCAGCGGGGCATCACCTGCAGCGCGCAGCCGTCGGAAATACTCTGATGCCTCCTCCTGACGAATCTGCTCTTCCCCGGTGGCCACGTCCATGCGCAGGTGCTCCGGGGCGAAACCGAAGGAATCGACCAGGTCCTGAGCATAGGGACGCAGTCGCGCCGCGAGCCGGTTGGTGTATCCGCGCAGCGTGCGCGCACGCTGCTGGGAGATGCGACCGTTCTCGATGAACCAGCCCAGGTCGCTCTCGATCTCGCTGAGGACGAAGAGATCGCGCAACCAGGTCATCACGGTGAGGGTGTCCTCGTTCGTGACCTGGTCCAGGATCTCCGTGAACGTCTCCCACTGCAGCAGCACTGCCTGCGCCTTGGCGGCCTCGATGAGCTGGAACTGGTTCTCGTTGAAAACGCGGGCCTGTTCGGCCTGAGACTTCTTCGCCACCGGCATCATTGCCGTGCCAATCTCACTAACATGGACGCGCACCCGATCGGTGAGCAGAGCGCGCTGGACCTCCGGATCCTTGAACCAGTTGGCGGATTTCCGCTCCGACCCCACGTCCTGCACGGTCTGCACCACACGGCGCAGTCCGGAGCGCTGCACGACAGCTTCGGACGCCCGGTCCGCGACGAATCGAGAGAGCACGCCCACGGACATGTTCGACAGCTCTTGTGAGAAGTCGGTCAGCAGTCGCTTGCCCACCAGCTGCAGCAGAACGTTGTTGTCGCCTTCGAAGGTGACGTAGATGTCCAGGTCAGCGCGCAGGCTCGCGAAACGGTTCTTGGCCATGAACCCGGCGCCACCACAGGCCTCACGGGACTCTTGGAGGGTGTCTAAGGCGTTCCAGGTCGTCATCGGCTTGATCGCGGCAGCCAGGGTTTCGAGTTCCTGACGGTTCTCGTCATCGTCGGCTTCACCCGAGAAGACCTCGTTGAATTTCTCCAGGAGAAGGTTCGCCGAGAACATGTCTGCATAGGTGCGAGCGAGCCGGTCGATCAACCGACGCTGGTGCAGCTGGTAGTCCAGCAGCACCTCTTCCTCGGTGTCGGAGCTGGCATTGAACTGGCGCCGCTGATTGCCATAAGTGATGGCACCGGTGAGCGCCATCGCCGAGGTAACGGCGGAGGACATCGACAGCGACACACGCCCTTGTACCAGGGTGCCGAGCATGGTGAAGAAGCGACGTCCGGGCGACGCAATGGGCGAGGTGTAGACCCCTTCCTCGTCCACGTTGCCGTAGCGGTTCAGCAGGTTCGTGCGGGGAATGCGCACGTGGGTGAAGTGGAGACGGCCATTGTCGACGCCATTGAGTCCACCTTTGACACCGTCGTCCTCGCCGCCGATGCCCGGCAAGAATTCACCGTTCTCATCACGAATCGGAATGAAGAAGCAGTGGACGCCATGGTTGACGCCGCCGGTGATCAACTGCGCGAACACCACGGCCGCACGACCGTGCAGTGCGGCGTTGCCAAGGTATTCCTTCCAAGCAGCCTTGAAGGGGGTGTGAATCTCGAATTCATCGGAGTCTGGAAGATAGGTGGCCGTAGTCGCCAGCGAGGCTACATCGGAACCGTGACCGATCTCGGTCATCGCAAAGGCGCCCGGAAGGCTCAGGTCCATGATCTGGGGTAACCATGCCTCATGGTGTGCCTCCGTGCCGAGATGAAGAATCGCGGCACCGAAGAGTCCCCACTGGACCCCGGCCTTGATCTGAGTCGAGGGGTCACCCAGCACCAGCTCACTGAAGCCGGCAATGTTTCCGCCGTGGTTGTCTTCGCCGCCGAAACGGCTGGGGAACGCCTTCTGCACGGCGTTCTCCTTCACCAGCGCGTGCAACTGTGACAGCGTGCGCTCACGGTGCTCGGTGTAGTGCTGTCCCTCGATCTTGTGGTACTCGGGGTCCTTCATCCGTTCGCGCGCCTCGCGGCGTGCGTCGGCCCAGCGCCCCAGAAGTAGGTCCTGGACCTGCTGCTGGTCGATCGTCAGGTGAGAAGCGGAGGGGGACATGGTTGCTCCTTGGGGTAGTTAGTCGTTCAGGCGTGTCGGGGTGGCGTGGTCGGTTGCGCGGTGCGCGGTGGCTGAAAGCCCTGCACCAGCCACCGCGTGATGTAGCGAGCGAGCTGCGGTGCCGTGGGATGAGCCTCATGCGGCGGCTCAGTGAGCCATTGCTCTCCGGCATGTCGGATGAAGCCGATGGCCGCCGTGGACCAATAGGTCGAGGAGACTCGCGCCGCCATGCTCTCGCGGTGCTCCGGCTGCGACTCGACGACGAACCGTTCATGAATCGTGGAGATGACGTCGGTGATCCCGGTGAAGAATTCGGAGGTCTCGCCGCCGGACTCGGTCGAGAACGTGTACACGTTCGGCGAGGATTCAGCGAGTTCGAGGTAGATGGTGATCATGGTCTGCAGCGCCTCGAGCGGGTTATCCTTGCCTCGAGCGGCCCGGATCAGTTCGGAGGCCACAAACTCAATAGCCTTCTCACCGACCGCTCGCTGCAGACCGTTCTTATCACCGAAATACCGATAGAACACCGACTTCGAGGTACCAGCATGCGCGGCGATTTCGTCCATCGATGCGGAGGGGCCCAGATCATGTACGGCGGCGCGAGCCGATTTGATGAGCTCATCGCGCCGTTCGCGACGGTGCTGGTCCCACCGGGTGTTCCGACCGTCCGGATTGATCGCCTCATGTGTATTCACGATACTCAGCGTATCAGGTACGCTGGTTTTCAGTAATAGCGATCACCATCGTCGACCACATTCCTATCTAAGGAGTCTCCGTGACCGAGAGCAAGAAGAACCAGCAGGCACCGCAGGCCGCCATCGCCGGCGGCGATGTCCGACCGGCCGTTATCGTCGGCGGCAACCGCATCCCCTTCGCACGTTCCAACGGTAAATACGCGACGGCGTCCAACCAGGAGATGCTGACTTCCGCTCTCGACGGACTCATCGCACGCTTCGGCCTCCAGGGAGAACGCCTCGGAGAAGTCGTCGGCGGCGCGGTGATGAAGCACTCCAAGGACTTCAACCTCACCCGCGAATCGGTGCTCAGCACCAGCCTCGACCACTCCACCCCAGCCCACGAAGTCCAAATCGCCTGCGCCACCGGCATGGAAGCCATCGGGGGACTGGCCAACAAGATCCGCCTCGGCCAGATCGACAGCGGCATCGGCTCCGGTGTCGACACGACCTCCGATGCACCCCTGGTCTTCAACAGCAAGGCCCGCGCCATCTTCATGGAGCTGGCTCGCGCCCGGTCCACCCAAGATCGCATTAAGGCGGCCCTGAAGTTGCGTCCCGGTCACTTCGCCCCTGATGCCCCCGGCGCAGGCGAGCCCCGCACCGGCATGAGCATGGGCGACCACCAGGCCCAGACCACCCTGGCCTGGGGTATCACCCGGGAGAACCAGGACGAGCTGGCCGCGACCAGCCACCAGAACCTGGCCAAGGCCTACGACGAGGGGTTCTTCGACGATCTGATCACGCCCTTCCGCGGCCTGACCAAGGACAACAACCTCCGCGCGGATTCGACCGTCGAGAAGCTCGCCGGGTTGAAGCCGGCCTTCGGCAAGGACCTGGGCGACCAGGCGACGATGACCGCGGGCAACTCGACTCCGCTCACCGACGGTGCAGCAGCGGTGCTCGTCTCCAGCGAAGACTGGGCACAGGAACGCAACCTCCCGATCCTTGCTGAATTCGTCGACTACGAGACCGCTGCGGTGGACTTTGTCGATGGCGACGAGGGTCTGCTCATGGCTCCTGCGCAGGCCGTGCCCCGCATGCTGGCACGCCAGGGACTGTCGCTGCAGGACTTCGACTACTACGAGATCCACGAGGCCTTCGCCGGCACCGTCCTGTCGACCCTGAAGGCTTGGGAGGACGAGGAGTACTGCCGGGAGCGCCTGGGCCTCGACGGCGCCCTAGGCTGCATCGATCGCTCGAAGCTGAACGTGAAGGGCTCCTCGCTGGCAGCCGGTCACCCCTTCGCCGCCACCGGACCGCGCATCACGGCGTCGCTATCCAAGATGCTCCACGAGAAGGGCGCCGGATCGCTGGGCCTGATCTCCGTGTGCGCGGCAGGCGGCCAGGGCATCGTGGCGATTCTCCGCGGACGCTGAGCCCACTCGACTCTCTACCGAACGTCAGACACGGAAGGACCAACGTGAGTCCCAAGGATTCTTACTCCCAGTTCGTCAACAACCCCCTCGGCGCCAAGGTCGCCTCGACGCTGGGGCTGCCGCAGCCGGTCGCTCTGCGACGTTACACCCCCGGGGAAGCACTGGCCACGGGGCCCGTGCTGGTGGTCGGCGATTCGGCCGGTGCCGACCAGCTCGCCACCTGGCTCGTCGATCAGCACGTCGATGTGCGTCGCGATCCGGGGCTGAAGGAGAAGTTCTCCGCGATTCTCGTCGTGCTCGACGAGGCGAACCATCCGGAGGACGTATCCCACCCGCTGCGATTGGCCGGCGGTGCGCTGCGCCGCTTGGCCGCCTGCGGTCGCGTGGTCGTGGTGGCGCGGGACGTCGAGTCGTGGGAGTCCGCCTCACCGGCGTACGCCGCGACCCACCGCGGCATCACAGGGGCCACCCGGTCGATCGCCCAGGAGATGCGCCGAGGGGCGACGGCCAACGGCATTCTGCTCGCCGAGGGTGTGTCTGCAGCGTCAGCCTCGGCGATCGGCGCCCTGCGGTTCTTGCTCTCCGGACGCAGCGCCTATGTCAGCGGTCAGTTCCTGCGCGTGGGCAGTGATGCGGGATCAACACCGACCGACCCGGCTCGCCCGTTGGAGGGCAAGGTGGCGGTGGTCACCGGTGCCGCACGGGGGATCGGCGCATCGATCATCGCCTCGCTGCACCGCGATGGCGCGCAGGTGGTCGGCGTCGACGTCCCCGCCGCCGGAGACCAGCTCGCCACCGTGGTGAACCGTCTCAACGGCACGGCACTGCAGATGGATATCACCGCAGAAGATGCGGGACAGCGGATCATCGAGCACTGCCGCGACCGCTACGGCCGCCTCGACGTCGTCGTACACAACGCCGGGATTACCCGCGACAAGCTGCTGGCCAACATGGATCCTGGACGCTGGGATTCCGTGATCGCCGTCAATCTGGCCTCACAGCTGCGCATGAATGAGGCGTTGCTGGCCGACCGCGGCGACACCGTCTCCGAGGGGCTGCGGATCGCCACCCTGGCCTCGACGTCGGGGATCGCCGGCAACCGCGGTCAGTCCAACTACGCCATGTCCAAGGCCGGCGTCATGGGTCTGACCCAGGCGACCGCGCCCGCCCTGGCGGCCACAGGGGGAAGCATTAACGCGGTGGCTCCCGGATTCATCGAGACCGAGATGACGGCAAAGATTCCGGTGGCCACGCGCGAGGTGGCACGGCGTCTGAATTCACTGCGCCAGGGTGGACGCCCGGAGGATGTGGCCGAGACCATTGCGTTCCTGGTCTCCGACGAGGCCGCTGGCATCAATGGACAGACGCTGCGCGTGTGCGGCCAAGCGATCATGGGGGCCTGAGATGACGGACGAGATCACCATCGCAGCTGACCGGCCCTTCCACACCCTGTCCCAGCTTCCCGGATTGGGCGGCGCCTATCGCGACGCGGTTTCGACCATGGCGCGGCGCAAGCTCACCGGTTCCTCCACACCCAAGGAGCTTCCGGAGCAGGGTGTGCGCGTGGCGGGACACCGTTTCACCCAGGACGACGTCGACCACTATTCACGCCTGTTCGCCCCGGTCGCCGATGGCGTGGTGGCGTCGGTTGGTGTGCATATCGCGGCATTCCCGCTGATGATGCACCTGATGTCCCAACCCGAGTTCCCGCTTCCCCTGCTGGGGCTGGTGCACACCAAGAACCGCGTGTCGCATCTTCGGCCAGTGCGTGTGGAATCGCCGGTGGATCTGCTCGTCTGGGCGGAGAAGCTCGGCGCGCACCGGGCCGGAACCACCGTGGAGCTCCACGCCCGCGTCTCAGACAGCGACTCGGGCGCAGTGCTGTGGGAATCCGTGTCCACGTACCTCGCCCGGGGGATCCGGCTGGTCGACGCTCCAGTAACCGAGTCCACGAGGTCGCGTGAGTTCCTGGAACCCCGGAAGACGGCGCAGTGGAAGCTCGGCCCCTCCACGGGGCGCGACTACGCAGCGGTGTCCGGGGACTACAACCCGATCCACCTCAACCCGATCACGGCGAAGGCCCTGGGGATGCCGTCGATGATCGCCCACGGCATGTATCTGGCGGCACGGATGCTCATCGGCCGCGAGCCCGCCGAGGCAGGGTTCCAGTGGGAGATCGAGTTCAAGACTCCGGTGGTGCTGCCTGCGACCGTCACCGTGGGTTTCGAGCACGACGCCGGTCAGTCGCAACAGTCTCCGCAGTTGCGCTGCACCGGCTGGAACGCGCGCAAGCAGAAGCCGCATTTCCTGGGAACGATCACCCGGGGCTGAGCGCCTCTGCATACAGCCCCGACAGCTGTTCGGCGCTGGCCGTCCAGCTGAATCCGGCGGCATGGGCCACCGACGACGCACTGAGTGCCGTCCATGCCGCCGGGTCATCGGCGATCGTCAGCAACGCCTCGCTCCACGACTCCGGCTCCAGATCGTCCACCCAGCGCCCGCTGCGTTCTGGGGCCACGGCCTGGGTGAGTCCACCGACCCGATGCGCCAGCACCGGGGTGCCGCAGGCTTGCGCTTCCAGCCCGACCAGACCGAACGATTCGGAGTAGCTGGGCATCACCTGCACGTCGGCGGCCCGCATCATTCGGGCGAGCCGCTCGGGTGACAGCGGGGGAGTGAAGGTGCAGGGTGCGGCGATGCCGCGGTCACGAGCCAGCTGCTCCAGATCCAGCTGCAGGGCCCCGGACTGCGCACCGGTGAAGTGCACGTCGAACTCGTCGAGTCGATCGTGGACGCGGTGGATGATCTCCAGCGCCTCGATGATGACGTGCGGACCTTTGTGCGGCTGGAACCGGCCTGCGAACAGCAGCCGGATCCGGTCGCCGCTGTCGGTGGGCCACTCCACCGGACCGTCGGCTCGGAAGATGTGGTGGTCCACGCCGGGGGGCACCACGCGGATGCGAGACGACGCGGCGCCGCAGTAGTCGATCAGCTCGTCGGCCTCGATGGTGGTGTTCGCGATCAGCACGTCCGCCGAGGAGCCGATGGCCGATTCGGCCCGCAGGCGTTCCGGCGGTTCGTCGGCGTCGTCGTCGCGGGCGTTCTTCACCGCACCGATGGTGTGCATGGAATGGAACCAGGGCAGCCCCAGCGCGCCGGCCACCGCTTCTCCCGCGAATCCGGACATCCAGTAGTGACTGTGGATGACCACCGACCGGCCCGAGTTCACCAGGGCGCGGACCTGATCCACTGCGGTGTCGGTGAAATTCGCGAGCCACTGGAGTTGTTCCTCCTTGGAAGCCGGACGGGCCGGCCCTGCCCCTACCGGCACGACCTGGACGCGCGGGCTCTCGGCGAGCGGCTCGGTTCGCTGGTGCGCGGCGGTGCGGCGGGTGAGGACAACGACGTCGTGTCCGACCTCGGCCAGAGCAGCGGAAATGCGTCGGACATAGACGTTCATCCCGCCGGCATCGCCCTGCCCCGGCTGTTCGAGCGGGGAGGTGTGATAGCTGAGCATCACGACCAGAGGCAGCTCGGATGCGGCGGGTGTCACCGGGCGCCCCGCACGGTCTCGTCGACGACGTCGAGCAGCCGAGCCAGGCGGGGGAGGGCGCCGAGGGCATCGACCAGCACCGGATCACCGGCGTCGTCGCTCAGCGGAACGCACCAATTCGGATACTGCTCCTGGAGGGTTCCGGGCTGATTCTGAATACGTCGATCACCGACGGCGTCGGTCAGTGCCACGCTCGTCAGCAGCGCGGGGGAGGCAGCGGCATAGCGATGCAGTGCGAGGATGACCTCTTCGATGGCGTCAGCACTCCAGCCGCTCGGAGCACCGGCGGGCACCTGGTCCAAGGCCTGCGACGCCACCACCGCGTCGAGCACCTGGCGCAGCTGGTCGCGGAATTCGGCCCGCTCCTCGGAGGCCGATCGGGTCAGCAGCCGGAGCTGCTCGCGCAGTTGCAGGTGCGCCTCCGTCAGATACCCTGCGGTCGGCGGCAGATCATGGGTGTTCACCGCGACGAGGGCCTGCTGACGGTAATCCTCGGGGCGGATCGGTCCGTCATCGTCGTGCTCGAACCAGACGATGGAGGTGCCCAGCAGACCGCGTGCGGCCAGCTCCTGCTGAATCCACGGCTCCACGGTGCCGAGATCCTCGCCCACCACGACGACGTCGGCACGCTGGGCCTCGAGCAACAGAATCCCGATCATGGCGTGATGGTCGTAGCGGACGTAGGCGCCCTGCTGCGGGCTGAAGCCCTGGGGGATCCACCAGAGGCGCGAGAGACCCAGGATATGATCGATGCGCACGGCACCCGCCTGACGCAGCACGGTGCGCAGCAGGGTACGGTAGGCCTCGTAGCCGGTCTCCTCCAGGGCGCGCGGGTTCCAGGGGTGCTGCGACCAGTCCTGGCCCAGCTGGTTGTACATATCCGGAGGAGCGCCCACCGACATCTCATCGATCAGCGCCTCCCCGTAGAGCCACCAATCGGCCGAGCGGCGGTTGGCCCCGACCGCCAGATCGACCATGACACCGGTGCGCATGCCGCGCCCGCGCGCCCGAGCTTGGACCTCCCGCAGCTGGGCATCACACAGGAACTGCAGCCACCGGTGGAAGTCCAGCTCTTCGGCGTGCTGCTCGGACAGCGCGCTCAGTTCGGCGTCACCCGCTGCACGGGTCTGCTCCCAACGCGGGTCATCGTGTCCCAGTTCACGGCGCAGTGCCGACCAAAGGGCGAAACGGTCGAGGAAGACGCCGACGTCCTGCCGGAACTCCTCATAGGCGCTCACCCGATCCGGCAGATCGCTGCGGTACCGATAGAGCAGTCGCAGGGCCGCCAGCTTGGCGTCGAGCACCCGGTTACGGTCCAGCAGCCCAGAGCTGAGATTCTGCTCCAGCAGCGGTGCCGCGAGCGCATCGACCTGCGCACGCTCCGTGGCATCCAGCGCGGCGTACTCGGGGAGGCTCTCGAGGTGGAGGTAGATCGGGTGGAGGAAGCTGCGCGAGGTGGGGGAGTAGGGGGAGTCCACCACCGGTGGTTCCGGTTCGGAGGCGTGCAGCGGGTTGGTCAGCACGAAGTCGCCGCCGTGGTCGGCGGTGAGCTGACAGAGCCGGTCGAGGTCGTTCCAGTCGCCGAGCCCCCAGCTGTCGGTGGAGCGCGTCGAATAGAGCTGGGCGGCGAGACCCCAACCGCGGGACTGGGCGTACCCGTCCGCCGTCGAGAGTCGCTCGGGGACGACGATGAGGTGTCCGGTGGCCGTTGACTCGCCGTCGAGTGTTGCCACCAGCCGGTGATAGCCCAGCGGAAGGTCGGCCGGGATGCGGAAGGTGGTCTGGAATCGCTGCACACCTGAGGACCAGACGGGTTCGGTGAAGTCGCCCACCGGTTCCAGGGAGATCACGTTTCCGGATTCCAGTTCCAGGTGCAGCCCGATGGTCTCGCCCTCGAGGAAGTGCACGGGGACTTCGGTCTCCGCCCGCTCGGTGAGCACCGTGGTCGGGGGAATCACCCACGACCAGCGATCCAGAGCGCGCGCGTCGATGGCTTCCTGCAGTCCCGCGACCCCGTCGGCCGACACGGCATGACCTAGGGCCGCGAGTACGGCCACGAGGGTGTCGTCAGCCACGGTCTGGTCGGAGCCGTCCTGGCCCTGATAGGTCGTCGAGATCCCGTGGGCCTCAGCCAGCTCACGCAGCAATCGTGCTGTATCGCTCATTGATGCCAGCCTCTTTCACGACCGATCCGGCGGGGGACTGTTCCAATTATGGCTTAACGTCGCGTCCGGCACAGCGCCCGATCGGCCCCTGCACCGCTTCGATCACGCCGTGTCGTCCGCGTCGTCGCGGAGCGGACCAGCGATGAAGGTCGCCAAGGTGCGGTGGGCCGAGTCCTCATTGGAGGGATGGAACGCACCGGCGACGACATCGCGGTAGAGGCGGCTGATCTCGTGGCTGCGGTGGAAGCCCTGTCCGCCGCACATCTGCATCGCCACCTCCACCTGGGACCGCGCCAGTCGGACGGCCAGGGTCTTCGTGACCACCAGTCGGGGGAACCATTCTGCACCCCACTCTTTCCCGGTGCTGAGGGCGGAGGCCACCTGCGTGAGCTGCGCATCCAGGCCGATGGCCTGAAGCGCTGCCTCACCCAACCGGTGCCGTGTCACCGGGTCCTGGCTCAACGGCACGCCGGTGGCTCCTTGCGTCCGCTGCTCGGCGGCGTCGGCCGCCAGGTGCAGGGCCCGGTCGGCAATGCCCGCGTAGACGGAGCCGATCAGGGTCAGGAACGAAGCGAAGATACCGAACGTCAGCCCATCCTGGTTCGGCCCCGTCGGGATATGGCGCATGATTCGCTGTGCCGGTACGGGCGCTTCGTTCAACCGGGTGGCATAGGACTGGGTGGCTCTCATGCCGAGCATGTCCCAGGAGCTCGGGTCGGCCTCGGTGCCTCCGGCCGCGCGGTCGAGCATTCCGAACACCAGTTGTTCGCCGTCGGGGGTCTTGCCGAAGATGCCCAGCCTCGTCCAGACGGGGGAGAGCGTGGTGAAGATCTTCGTGCCGGAGAAGGTGTAGCCCCCGGCTCCGTCGGGAGTGGCCACGGTGCTCGAGTCGAAGAGCACGCTGTCGTTGCCGGGCTCGGAGATCCCGAACGCGAAGATCTCACCGCGCGCGGACTCCTCCAAGATGAACGCCAGCGATTCGTCCCCCTGATCGGCCAGGATCCGCGCCACCCCGCCCCAGACCAGATGCATGTTCACGGCCAGCGCCGTTGCCGGGGCTGCCGCGGCCAGTCGGCGCTGGGCCGCAGAGACGACGTCGATATGCCACCCCAGGCCACCCTGGTCGGCGGGGGCGAATGCCGCGAGGTATCCGCTCGCGGCCAGATCCTCCAGATCTTGAGAGGGGAACGCATTGGCCTCATCGTGCTCAGGGGCTCGATGGTAGAGCCGATCCAGTAATTCTGGAGTGAGCACCTGGGAGATCTGAGGGTCGTGGTCGGATGCAAGCACGGTAGGTGGTCTCCGTCCGAAGGTCAGGGTCAGCGAGTGCCGGGTTCGACGATGTGGTACAGGGTCCGGCAACCGAAGGTCAGTGAGTCCACCGGAATGCGTTCGTCGATCCCGTGGAAGAGCGCGGGGAAGTCCAGGTCGGCGGGCAGGCGCAGGGGCATGAATCCGTAACCGGTGATGCCCAACCGGGAAAGAGCGTTGTTATCGGTGCCGCCGGACATCATGAAGGGCAGGACCACCGAATCCGGATCTTCCTGACGCACAGCGTCCACCATCAGATCCACGAGATCCCCCGAGAAGGGCACTTCGATCGATGGCTGCTGGTGTTCCAGGTCGATCTCGACCCCTTCGCCCGCCAGATCCCTGATGGTCTGCAACACATGCTCGTCGTCGCCAGGAAGCACTCGGGCGTCCACGGTGGCCGTGGCCTTCCCGGGGATCACGTTGTGCTTGTAGCCCGCGGTGAGTCCAGTGGGGTTGGAGGAATTGCGCAGCGTCGATCCGACGAAGCGAGAAGCGGAACCCAGGGCACGCAGTTGCGGTTCAGGGTCCGTCTCGTCGAATTCGACCCCCATGATTTCGGCGACCTGCTCCATGAGGTCTCGGGTGGTCTTGGTGTACTGCAGCGGCCATTCGTGCTGACCGATCCGTTCGATGGCGCCGGCCAATCGGGTGACGGCGTTATCGGGGTGCACTCCGGAACCGTGCCCGGGTGCACCGATGGAGGTGAGGTTCAGCCAGGCGATGCCTTTCTCTGCTGTTTGCAGCAGGTAGGCGCGCTGGCCTTCGATCTCGGCGGAGAAGCCGCCAACCTCGCTGATTGAATCGGTGGCGTCGGCGAAGAGTTCAGGCCGCTCCCGAACCCACCATTGGGCGCCGTAGTGGCCGCCGGCTTCTTCATCGGCGAAGAAGCACACGATCAGCTCGCGCCGGGGACGGAGCCCCTCGCGATGCAAGTGGAGGAGCACCGCGAGAATCATCGCGTTCATGCCCTTCATATCCACGGCACCGCGTCCCCAGATCATGTCGTCGATCAGCTCGGCCCCGAAGGGATCCACGGACCACTCGTCCGCTTCTGCCGGGACCACATCGAGGTGCCCGTGCAGGATCAGCGGTGGCGCCGACGGGTCCCACCCGGGGTAGCGGCCGATCACCGTCGCGCGGCCGGGTTCCGATTCCATGATTTCCGGGCGCATGTCCAGATCCGTCATGACAGCAGCGCAATACTCAGCCGCTTCGCGTTCGCCGCGGGCGCGGTTCCCTCCGAAATTGCTGGAGTCAATGCGGATGAGATCCCGGGTCATGCGGACCACGTCGTCGCGGAAGGTAGAATCGTCCGGGGCCGGGAGAGAGTGCTGCTGCGTCATGGTTCCACCCTAGCCAGACACGCCACCCGATGACAGTGGTCAGAACCGTCCTCAGATCCGTGCTAGAGTTATCTCCGCTGCCTGAGCTTCGGCACCGCCACCCTTTACTGGTACATCGGTGGTTTCTGGAGCACAGGATCGACACCCGCGCGGGTGGCGGAATTGGCAGACGCGCAGCGTTGAGGTCGCTGTGTCCGCAAGGACGTGGGGGTTCAAGTCCCCCTCCGCGCACTGAAAAAACCCCGGAATTCCGGGGTTTTTTCATACCCCTTACGCCAGAAACACCAAATCTGACGCCAAGGACCCCCGAAAACCGGCGGTCGGACTCATCACCCGATTTCATCCGCCAACAAGAGTTGCTCGCCGCTTACCACGGCGCCTCCGAGTGACTCTGCCTACTCGTTGGATCAGTTCCTGAACGCCCTCACCGGACCGTCCACGGTAACTCGCACCCTGGTCCCGATTGCCGGTGACGCGTTCCCCACCAGCCGGAGTCGAGCTTCGATGTCGTGGTCGACACTTCGAAGGGTCACAAGGCTGTCATGACCGAAATATCGAATGGCGACGATCATCGCTTCCGTTCCCTTGCTGGTTGATAGTCGGAGCTGCTCCGGACGCACCAGAACGGTGACATCCCCTGGTTCCTGCGCCGCATGTGCCGCGGGTCCGAACGGCGTCATGGCACTGTGTCCGTCCGTCTGCGTTTCGAAGAGATTGGCCTCGCCGAGGAATCTTCCGGTCCAAATATCTGCGGGCTGCGCATAGACCACCCATGGGGAACCGGCCTGGGTGATCCGTCCGTTGGCGACCACGACGAGATGTCCGGCCATGGACATCGCTTCGCCCTGATCGTGGGTCACCAGCAATGCTGTGGTGTGAGTCTCACGGAGGGCACTCATCACGCCGTCCCTGACTTCGACCCGCAGTCCGGCGTCGAGTGCGGAAAAGGGTTCGTCCAAGAGAAGCAGCCGAGGCGCTGGTGCGAGCGCGCGTGCCACGGCCACCCGCTGTGCTTGCCCACCCGAGATCTGGTGGGGGAGTCGATCAGCCAGCGCCCCCAGATCAAGAAGATCCAGCATCTCGTTGATGCGCTGGTCACGTGCGTTGGGACGTTTCAGCCCAAATCCGATGTTTTCTTTGACCGTGAGATGCGGAAACAGCGCGCCGTCCTGGGGTACCAGCCCGATACGCCGATGTTCAGGTGCCGTGCCGTCGAGGCGTTCACCTCCGAGCACAATCGTGCCGCGAACATCAGCATGCAATCCGGCAATGGCGCGCAGAAGTGTGGTCTTGCCGCTTCCGCTGGGGCCTAAGAGGGCGCCCAATTCACCGGCCGGAACCTGGAGACTGATCCGATCCAGGATTTGTGTTCGCTGTGGCCCGGAACCATGCCAGGCACAGAGGGTGTCAACGTCGAGTTCCATCGAGCTCCGTCCGGGAGAGGAAGTAGGTGGGAATACAGGCGACGAGAACCAGGGCGATCGCGTAAGGGGCCGCTGCCGCGTAGGAGGACATGTTCGTGTGACGCCACAGCTCGGTTGCCAAGGTATTAGCGCCGATGGGCAGAAGCATCAGCGTTGCTGGCAGCTCTTTCATCGCCGTCACGGCGACGAGCAGCCCTCCCGTGGCGATGCCAGGTGTGGAGAGCCGGGCTGTGATGGTTGTCCACGTGTGTAGCGGTCCGCGTCCCAGGGTCCGGGAGACCTCTTCAAGCGATGCGGGTACCTGAGCGATGGCGGATCGTGCCGACCCGATGGCCTTGGGGAGAAAGATGACGGCATACGCCATGCTGAGTGCCAGGGCCGTTTGATACAGCACCGGTACAACATTGAGCGTGAAGAAGACTAACGAGAGGCCTACGACGAGACCGGGGATCCCGTTGCCGAGATAGGCCACCGATTCCACTGTGGCAATGAATCTGCCTTGATAACGTGCTGCAAGGACGGCGATAGGCAGCCCGAGCAGGACGGCGATCAGGGCTCCGGTCAGACTCAGCGAGAGCGTGGTGCCCATGCTCTCGAACAGGCGGCTCCAGTCGGTGGCGGCGGAACGACTTTCCCATCCCCGACGTGCCAGTGCGTAGGCCGGTATTCCTAGAGAGGCGAGGCTGACGCAGCCGAGACCGGCGACGCACACCAGTTGGACTCGTTTCGTGTTCAGTCGCGGTGGTCTGACGATCTGAGATGCTGGTCGGCCGCCTCGCGACGCGCGCCGTCTCATCATGCGCTCCATAAGAACGAGGGCGAGCGCGAGCATCACCAGGATCAACGCCGTCGCTGCTGCCAAGGTTCGGTTGAGCCCACCTTCGAACGCGGCATAGACAGCCCACGTGAGGGTCTGGACACGGAACAGTGACGGCGATCCGAAATCCGAGAGGGTATACAGCCCGGCCAAGAGTGCCCCTGCGAGTGCCGCGGGGGCCACCTGAGGGAGCAACGCCGCCCGGAAAGCACCCAATGGTCCGCGTCCGAGGGTCCTCGCGACGTCCACAGCACGCTGATCCGCAAGATAGAACGCTGCGGCGACAGGAAGGGTGACGTAGGGCGTGCAGGCGAGGATCATCACGAGGGTGAGGGGCCAGAATCCGGTCAGCCCTGGCCAGGTGGAGATCCAGGAAAAGGCCATCACGTAGGAGGGAACCGCCAGGGGAAGGGCCGCGAGCGCCCGCCAGAGTCCTGGGAGTGGCAACGCGACCCGTGCCAGGACCCACGCCATCGGAATGCCTAGCGCCAAGCTGCCCAAGGCCACCAGCAGCGATAGTCCCAGCGATGTCAGGACCAGTGCGAGAGTTCGCTCGCGCACCACCACATCGATCACTTGTTGGAGGTCGGCCTGAGCCAGCCGGATCACCAGGTACGCCAGGGGAACTGCAGTAACCGCGGCGGTCGTGGTGCCGGCTAAGAGCAGCAGGAGGGGAGGCCGCCTGCCCGGCGACCTCCCCGTTCCAGATTCTCCATGCATGGTCAGAGCAAGCCGACCTTCTGTAGCAGTTCCAGGGTCCCGTCCAGGTCGGCCAGATCGGAGAAGTCCAGGTCCGGTCCGTCCAGCTCGTCGAGGCTCGGAACATCAGCCGGTGACGGCCCGTCCGGAAGCAGCGAGTACTCGCCTGCTTCTTCGACGAAGTGTTCCTGAGCCTGCTCACTCACCAGGTACTCCACGAATTCCTGTGCTTCGTCAGAATCTTCAGCTGAGGCCAGCACGCCGGCACCGGTGACATTCACGAGTGCACTGACGGTGCCGGGCTCACCGAACTTGAGTTGTGCGCGCATCGCCTCCGGTCCGCTAGCTTCCGCCGCAGCAACGACCCAGTAATAGTGGTTGACCAAGCCGACGTCCAGGGCGCCGGTATTGACTGCCTCCACGATGGGGCCGTTTCGGTCAAACACCTCGGTGTCGTTGTCGATCATCCCCGTGAGCCATTCCTCGGTGACGTCTTCGCCTTCCAACACACGCATGGCCGTGACGAAAGACTGGAAAGAGGCATTGGTCGGTGCGAACCCGACTCGACCTTGCCATTCCGGTTCGGTGAGCTCGTGAACATCGCTGGGAACCTCATCCTCACTGACTGCCTCAGAGTCGTACAGGAGGACCCGGGCGCGGCCCGTGAGTGCCACCCAGCTATCGTCGGCGGCGCTGTACTGCGGGTCCACCGCACCGGTGATCTCTTCCGGCAAGGGAGCGAGAAGGTCTGCGTTCGCGAGTTCTCCCAACGCCCCAGCCTCCTGGGACAAGAACACTTGCGCGGGGGTGCGCTCGCCCTCCTCCAGCAACTGAGCGGCCATTTCGATGCTGTTGGCGTACCGCACCTTGACCTCGATGCCTGATTCCTCCTCGAACTGCTCGATGATGGGGCCGATCAAGCTCTCATCACGACCGGAGTAGACGATCAGTGACCGCTCGTCGTCTGAGCCATTCGAGGTCGATTCTGCATCTCCTCCACACGCCGACAGGGCGAATGCGGAGACCGCCACCGCGGCGATCAGCGTGAGACGGGTACGTGAACGATTCATAGGAAACTGGTGTCCTTCGTGTGAGTGCGCCGGCATGACACCCGGCAGATAAGGTAAGCGTAAGCTTGTTGCGACACACGTCATATCCCTAAACTAGGGGAATGCTGTCGCCCGTCCTCGTCGTCGATGATCACCAGACCTTCGCCGACCTGATGCGCTTGGGAATCGACAGCCAAGTCGACATGACCTGCGTTGGGGTCGCTGGCGGGGTGGGCGAGGCTCTCGAGCTAGCTCGTACCGTACGATTCGATGCGGCCATCGTCGATCTCGGCCTCCCCGACGGCGACGGGGCCGACCTCGTCGCGGATCTGGCGCAGCTGGCTCCTCACGCTCGGATCGTCGTGCTCACCGCCCATCCCCGTTCCGATGTCGTCCGCCGGGCGATCGAGAATGGTGCGTACTGGGTGCTTCCCAAGCGAGGACGCCTCGATGATGTTTTGGCCACCCTGCGTGAAGACCGGCCGGGTCCAGCCCCGTTGCCCGAATGCGCACTGTCGCCGCGGGAGCGGGAAGTCGTCTCCCTGCTCGCTGAAGGCCAAGACGCGCAGGAGATCGCGTCCCGGCTACACCTGTCGATCTACACGGTGCGTGATCACATCAAAGCGATCTTCCCCAAGCTCGGTGTCCATACGCAGGCAGGCGCCGTAGTGGCGGCCGCTCACGCGGGGATCATCATCCTGGAACCTCGATGATCAGCCGTGAGGTCCTTCGAGCCGACCGGACCACACGCCGAGCAATTCTCCTGCATACGGTCTCCACGGTCGCCGTCACCGCTGCGGTGGCGGTTGCCTCCTCGCTCATTTCGACGGCGATCGCGGTGGAGGCAGCTCGGAGCAACGCGGAAGTCATCGCCGACACCGTCGCGCATGCGGTCGTTGCGCCCCTGACGCTGGTGGACTTGGCCGGTCCCGGCGCCGAGGATCCGGAGAGGATCGCCGACGAGTTCGACGCCTTCATCGAGGGCGGGGTGCTGGACCGAGTCAAGATCTGGCAGCTGGTCGGTGATGAAGCCGTGGTGATCTATTCCGATGAACCGCGCAACGAAGGCGTGCGCCGTGCCGTGGACTCGGAGCTGGGGGCACGCCTCGATCGTGGCGAGGTCGTTGTTCTCGATGTCCCTGATGACGCCGAGCACCAGCATGAACAAGGAAACGAGGACCTCCTCGAGGCGTTCATCGGTTTCACGGACGCCTCCGGTCACGCGATGCGCCTGGAGCTCTACCTGGTCTCCACAGAGTCGGACTCCCTGGCCGCCATGCTCGCCGTCGTATTGCCTCTCTCGATTCTTGGGCCGGCTGTGCTGGGAGCGGCCACACTGCCGATGGCTCTGCGCTTGGCGCGACGACTGTCCCGACGCGAGGCGGAGCGACAGCAGCTTCTCCATGCCGCGCTGGCCGCATCAGACCGAGAACGACACCGATTGTCGGCACGGCTGCACGATCACGTTATCCAAGACCTTGCCAGTCTGGGGTTGACCCTCGAACGTCTCGGAGTGGAAGCGTTCCCGCACGACGCGGCCGCCACAGAACTGCTCCAGCGCGCCGGCGAACTGCTCGACACTGATATCGATCACCTGCGCACCCTTCTGAGTGAGATCGCGCCGTCGGATCTCGACGAGAATCTGGACACGGCGCTGGGCGAGCTCGCCCGTGATCTCTCATCGGGACGGGTTCGCATCGAGGTCGACACCGATCTGGAGGTCCCGGTCAGCACCGACGTGGCGACCCTGATCTATCGTGCAGCGCGCGAGTTGGTGCGCAACGCGCTCGACCATGCCTCACCTGAGACGGTACGGCTCGCTCTGCGTACTGCCGATAACGGGGCTCGAC
This sequence comes from Micrococcaceae bacterium, assembly GCA_052084925.1. Classification (GTDB taxonomy): domain Bacteria; phylum Actinomycetota; class Actinomycetes; order Actinomycetales; family Micrococcaceae; genus CmP2. The sequence continues at coordinate 159,895 of JBQDEV010000004.1, read as the reverse complement.
TGAACATTGAGGACGACGGCAGCGGTTTCAATCCGCACGAACCCGCGCCGCCAGGACATTTCGGGCTGAGCCTGATCCGACATGCCGTCACGGATCACGGCGGTATGCTCACCCTCTCCAGCGACGACCAGGGGACTCGCGTCGAGGTGTGGCTTCCCGCAGAGAATCCGCAGAGTCCGCCGAACTAGACCCGATCCAGCGTCGGCTGGACGCGCATCATCTTGCGTCGCAACCAGAAGCGTCGACGACCGCCTCGGTACAGAATCGACCGCTGCAGTTCCCAGCGGCCGTACTCGGCATGTTCGACCAATCGACGGCGCGCCGTCGCCAGTGACTCCCGCGGACCCACGGAGATCACCAGATACTCCCAGTCCTTGACTGTGCGGATCGACTCGACCGCGCTGACGTTCAGATCATCCCGCACCGGCGCTGTCCCTTCCGTTGTATCGGCCGTTTCGGCCTACGTTATCTCAGCCAGTATCGCCGACGTCCAACTCCCGGGTCACCTCACACGACACAACCTCTTCTCCTGCGCGCATCCACCGGCTACGGTGTAACCATGAGCACCGATCCTCGCATCGCCCTTGACACCCTCGTCTCCGCGCTTCAGGAGCACTTGGCTGCGGCCTCCGCCAAACGCAGCGATTCAGACCCAGTACTCGACGCTGCGTATCAGACCCTGGCTGACAGTTTCGAAGCCTACGAAGATGCCCTCTACGAGGCGACCGGAGAAGTCACCCCGTTGGATCTCTTCGATGACGATGAGGACGACGAGGATGAGGATGACGATGAGGACGAAGACAGCGACGATGAGGACGAGGACTTCGACCCGGCCGAACTGACCACGGATCAAGAAGACGACGATCTCGATGACGATGAACTGCTCGCGGCCGAAGGCCGTCGCAGTGGTTCCGGCGCCTGACGCCGGTTGAGAGTCGCGTGAGTTCAGCCTCATCCGGTGCGCCGCGGTCAGCGGGGGAGCGGATCGTGGCGTAGTGTGGCGCTGTGAGTTGGATTGAAGCGATTATCCTCGGGCTGGTCCAGGGACTGACCGAGTTCCTCCCCATCTCGTCTTCGGCGCACCTGCGCATCGTCGGCGAGTTCCTGCCTGGAGCATCCGATCCGGGCGCGGCGTTCACCGCCATCACCCAGATCGGCACCGAGCTCGCGGTGCTCATCTATTTCTGGCGTGACATCCTGCGCATCATCACCCAGTGGGCCAAATCGCTGACGGGTGCGGTCGAGCGGTCCGACCCCGATGCCCGCATGGGGTGGCTGATCATCATCGGTTCGCTGCCGATCGCCATCCTGGGGCTGTTGCTCGAGGACTATATCGACACCAGTTTCCGTTCGCTGTGGATCGTGGCCACCATGCTGATCGTCTTCGGTGTGCTGCTCGCCCTCGCCGATACCCTGGGACGCCAGGTCAAACCGCTGACGGACCTCACCTGGCGCGACGGCATCCTCTTCGGCCTTGCCCAGGCGCTGGCCCTGATTCCCGGAGTCTCTCGTTCTGGGGGAACCATCACTATGGGGCTGGCCCTGGGCTACACCCGCCCGGCCGCCGCCCGATATGCGTTCCTGCTCGCCGTGCCCGCCGTCTTCGCCTCCGGCTTCTACAAACTGTTCGGCGCGCTGACCGACCCCGCGGCGGATGCTCCCTACTCGATGATGGAGACCCTCGCCGCCACGGTCGTCGCCTTCATTATCGGCTATGCCGTCATCGCCTGGCTCATGCGCTTCATCTCCAGCCACTCGTTCCGCGGATTCGTCTGGTACCGCATCCTGCTCGGCATGGCGATCTATCTGCTGCTGGGCTTCGGCGTCATCAACGCGTAGCGCACCTCAGAGGGAACTGCCGGTTCCGTAGGCTGAGCAACAGCACCACACCCCACCACCACTGCCACAAGGAGCGGACACCCACCCATGCGTTCTTGGCCGATTACCGATTCCCCCGAGCTGCCGCCGCTGCCCAACGCTCTGCGTGTCTGGGACACCCCGTCGAACACGCTCCGGCCTGCCGGCTCGCAGCAGGATGCATCGCTCTACGTCTGTGGAATCACCCCCTACGATGCCACGCACCTGGGACACGCCAACACTTATGTGACCTTCGATCTGCTGAATCGCTATTGGCGTGCCAGCGGTCTCGACGTCAGCTACGTCCAGAACGTCACCGACGTCGATGACCCGCTGCTGGAACGCGCCGAGGCCACCGGGGTGGACTGGCGCGAACTCGCTGAGTCGCAGACCGATCTGTTCCGTGCCGACATGGAGGCGCTCAACGTTCTCGCCCCCGACCACTATCTGGGTGCCACGGAAACCGTGGATTGGGTCGTCGAGGCCGTCACCACGCTCCTCGACACCGGCGTTGCCTACCGGGTTCCCGCCGATCCGAACGACGAATCTTCCGTCGACGGCGATGTCTACTTCTCCGTCGACACCGCAGAGGATCAGACCTCGTGGACGCTGGGTTCCGTGGGCGGTCTCAGCCTGGAAGAGATGACGGAGGTGTTCCCGAATCGCGGTGGTGACCCGCAGCGTCCGGGGAAGCGCAACCCGTTCGACCCGCTGCTCTGGCGCGCTGCCCGGGAGGGAGAACCGGTCTGGGACGGCGCCGAGCTCGGCCCGGGGCGTCCCGGCTGGCACATCGAGTGCTCTTGCATCGCCCGCCGACTGCTGCCGGCACCCTTCTCGGTCCAGGGCGGCGGCGCCGACCTGCGTTTCCCCCACCATGAGTTCTCGGCGGCTCACGCCACCGCCGTCGATGGCCTGCCCCTGGCAGAGACGTTCCTGCATTCGGGAATGGTCGGCCTCGACGGGGTCAAGATGTCGAAGTCACTGGGCAATCTGGTGCTGGTGTCGAAGCTACGCCAGCGCGGGGTGGAACCGGTCGCGATTCGCGCACTCCTGTTGAACCATCACTACCGCTCGGATTGGTCCTTCACCGAGCAGGAACTCAGCGATGCGACGCAGCGGGTAGAGCACTGGCGCGACGCTCTGGCGCACCCCGGGGCGGCACACGGCGCGGCCCTCTACGCGGAGCTCCACGCGGCACTCTCCAACGATCTCGACGCTCCCGCAGCGCTGCGCCGACTGGATGCTTGGGCCGATCGGGTCCTGAATGCGGCCACGGATGACGTCGAGAACAACGACGTCAATCAGCCGAGCGTGGCCCAGGTGCTGGAGGGGCTACTCGGCCTCGTCGTGTGACCCTGTACCGCGTCGCGGCGGGCCTCATCCCTGGTCGCGGCGTTTGAGGTAGCGCTCGAATTCGCGGGCGATCGACTCACCGCTGGCTTCAGGGAGCTCCTCCGTATCGCGAGCTTGCTCCAGGCGCCGAATATAGTCGGCGATCTCCGGGTCCTCCTCGGCGAGCTCGTTGACGCCGCGTTCCCACGCGGCGGCGTCGTCGGCCAGCTCCTGGAAATTCAGTCGGATCTCCAGCAGTTGCTCGAGTTCCTGAAGCAAGGCCAGTTGAGCCTTCGGCGACGGCGACTGAGACACGTAGTGGGGGACGGGGACCCAGGCGGAGACCGTAGTCGCCCCCACCTTCTCCGCCGTCGTGCTGATGACGCCGATGATCCCTGTGGGACCTTCATAGTTCGGCGCCCGGGCACCCACGGCGGTGCGGAGGTGCTCATCGCTGGCGGTCAGTGTCGGGCTCAGCGGTCGGGAATGGGGCGTATCTGAGAGCAGCGCACCCACCAGCACGATGGCGTCAATCTGATGCTCAGCCGCCGCTGTCAGCAGTTCGGCGGTGAACGATTTCCAACGAAAGTTCGGCTCGACGCCCAGCATCAGGAACATCTCGGCCTTCGTCTCCGGGGCCTGGCAATGAAGCAACCGCGTCTGCGGCCAAGCGATATCACTGCGCCCGTCGGCGAGCCGAGTCACCACCGGACGGTTCACCTGGTAGTCATAATACTCATCAGCATTCAGCACGGACACCTGCTGGGCATTGAACTGGCGACCGATTTCCTCGACGGCGTCGGTGGCCGCTTCGCCAGCGTCGTTCCAGCCTTCGAAAGCCACCAGCAGGATCCGCGGTCGAGGCGTCACCTCCGGATCGGAGGCAAGGAGCTCGACGAGGGAGGGGCTCTCGGAAGCAGTGGTCTGGTCGTCGTCAGTCATACACGTCCCGGCGTTCGTCAATAGGGCATCAATGCTCACCCTAGTCCTCCGGCGGTGGAGAAGTCAGCAGGTCGACTGAACTAGACTTGGTTCATGGTTCCACCGCCGTCCTTCGCACCGACGCCCGCGAACCGCGCTGAGAGCCACGCATGAGGCGTCGAGGGGTTCCGCTGACGATCTCCTGGTCGTGGCTCGTCTTCGCGGCTGTCATCACCGCGCTGTTCCTGCCGACAGTGCGGGCCGTGTTGCCCGCTGCCTCGCCGCCGATCCAGTTGCTGGTCTCGCTCGCTTTCGCAGCCCTGCTGCTGATCATCGTCATCATCCACGAGGCTTCTCACGCGATCGCCGCCGGCATGTTCGGCTGGCCCGTGCACCTGATCCGCATCTCGCTGTGGGGTGGTGAGACCCGCTATTCCACCGGTATGGCCGGTGCGCCGGCCACGCCCGGGCGCACCCTGGTGGTGGCCCTCGCCGGGCCCGCCGCAAACGTGGCCGCGGCCGGTCTGGGCATCGCCCTGACCTACCTCTGGATCCCCGGTCCGGCCGGGTCGCTGCTCTTGCTGTACTGGATCTACGCGAATTGGCTGATCGCCGGCTTCAACCTGTTGCCGGGCCACCCCCTCGACGGCGGTCGCATTGTCGAATCCGTCGTCTGGAAGGCCACCGGAGATCCGCACCGGGGGCGTCTCGCGGCAGGGTGGGCCGGGCGTGGCATCGCCGTGCTGGTCGCGGTTGCTGGGGTGGTCGTCCCACTCCAGCGCAGCGGGACCCTTGATCCGTTCTACTCCGTGATCGGGCTGTTGCTCGCGGTCTTCCTCTGGGGCGGAGCCTCCCAAGCCATCCATCGGTCTCGTGCACACCTGACAGCCCGTCGCATTTCCGCGGGCATGATGATGCACGACGCCGTCACCGTTTCCATCCGCGCCACCGTGGCCGAGCTACTGCGCGCCTCCGCCGGCGGGACTGACCCGGAATCTGGGGAGGACACCGACCCTCCGATCCAAGTGGTCGTCTCCGATGCCCGCGGAGATCGCCCGGTGGCCCTGGGGCTCGTGGACCCGCGCGCCGTCGCCGCGGTGGACCCCGCCGACGCCGAAGTCATCCCCGTGATGTCCGTGGCGCGCGAAGTGAATCCGCATGCGGTGGTGCCGCTCACCGCGACCGGGGGACAGCTGATGCGCCGCAGCGAGGAAACGGCTCCCTCACCCCTGATCGTCTATGATGACCGAGCTGGAATCGTCGGCGTGATCTACCGCGCCGACCTCCTGCAGCTGCTGGCCTCGCCAGTGCTGCGCCAGGACTGACCCGCACGAGCCCCTCCGAGAGGAAACCCCCTCCACGATGACAAACCCACCCACTCCCGCACCGCAGCCCGCCGTCGGATCGTCCCTGCGACGGGGTCCGCTGCGCGCCGGGGAGCGTGTTCAGCTCAAGGACGATCGCGGCCGCCTGAACACGATCACCCTGGTCGAGGGCGGTCAGTTCCACAGCTATCAGGGCGTCATTCACCATGACGACCTGATCGGTGGGCCGGAGGGCATCGTCATCGAGAACTCTGCGGGACGCCAGCATCAGATTCTGCGCCCGCTACTCAACGATTTCGTCCTGTCCATGCCCCGTGGGGCCACCGTGGTCTATCCCAAGGATGCCGCCCAAATCGTTCAGCTCGGCGACATCTTCCCTGGCGCTCGGGTCGTCGAGGCCGGGGTCGGATCCGGGGCGCTATCGATCTCCCTGCTGCGTGCCATCGGGGATCAGGGACAACTCACCTCGTACGAGCGGCGCGAGGATTTCGCCGAGATCGCTCACGGCAATGTGACCGCGTTCCTGGGCGAAGAACATCCCGGGTGGCGGATTCGCCTCGGGGACTTCCAGGACGTGGTGGTCCAAGACCATGAACCCGGCAGCATCGATCGAGTCGTGCTCGACATGCTCGCGCCCTGGGAATGTGTTGACGCCGTGGCAGAGGTCCTGGCTCCAGGAGGAGTGTGGGTCAACTACGTCGCCACCGCCACCCAGCTCTCGCGCGTGGCCGAGGCCATCCGGACCGACGGCCGATTCACACAGGTGGAGGCCTCCGAGACGATGGTGCGCGGCTGGCATCTGGACGGTCTTGCCGTGCGCCCGGATCATCGGATGGTGGCCCACACGGGGTTCCTCCTGGTCACCCGGCGCCTTGCTCAGGGAGAGGAAGCACTGAAGCTGAAGAAGCGGATCAAGGCCTCGGAATTCAGCGAGGTGGACGTCGAGGCGTGGACCCCGTCGGATCCGCAGGCCTGGACGCCCCAGGCGGTCGGGGAGCGTCCGACGAGCGACAAGAAGGCTCGCAAGGCAGGACGCGATGCGCAACGCCTGGCCGATCATGCTCAGCGCGCAGCGCAATCACGTGGAGACGAGCCGGACACCCGAGTAGACTGACGGGGCAGTAAGCCATCCCTCAGCAGTCCAGAGAAGGTGCTCGTGACGGAATCGTTCACATCGCAGGACAACCCTCCCACCGGGGAGGACAGCGCTCAGTCTGAGCTGCAGCGCCAGTTCGACGCCACCAAGCGACGCCTGGCGACCCTGGTCGAGAAGAACCGTCAGCTGCGCTCGGAGATGAACACCGCGGCGCGCAACAATCGCCGCATGGTGGAGTTGCTCAACACCACCCGCGACGAGATCACGACGCTGAAGCAGGCCCTGGACCTCACGGCCGAGCCGCCCTTCGGCTATGCGACCGTGCTGGAGATCCACGACAAACGCGAACCCGTCGAGGGAGTGGAGATCGCCGCCGCCACCCAGGGCGGTGTCGACGTCATCTACAACGGCCGGAAGCTGCGCACCTCCCTGTCACCGTTGGTCGACCGCAGCAATGTCACCTCCGGGACCGAAGTGCTGCTCGACGAGTCACTGAATATCATCGCCGTGCTCGAAGCAGGCCAGACCGGGGACTTGGTCCGGGTCAAGGAGGTCCTCGAGTCAGGACTGCTGGTGGTCATCGGGCGCGCCGATGACGAGCGAGTCGTCCGCCGCGCGCACCGCCTGACGGACCAGACCATCCGCGTCGGCGACGCGGTGACCGTGGATTTCCGCTCCGGATACGCTCTTGACCTCGTCCCGATGACCGAGGTCCAGGACGTGGTGCTAGAGGAGGTCCCGGACGTGACCTTCGACGACATCGGCGGTCTGACCGAGCAGATTGAACAGATCCGCGACGCCGTCGAATCTCCCTTCCTGCACCCGGATCTCTACCGCGAACACGGCCTGAACCCGCCGAAGGGCATCCTGCTCTATGGCCCTCCCGGCACGGGCAAGACCCTGATCGCCAAGGCCGTCGCCAATTCTCTGGCGCGCCGGAGCCAGAGCGCGAATCGCAGCTCGTTCTTCCTGAACATCAAGGGTCCCGAGCTGCTGAACAAGTACGTCGGCGAAACCGAGCGCCACCTGCGCACCATCTTCGCCCGGGCTCGGGAGAAGGCAGCCGACGGCCACCCGGTCGTGGTGTTCTTCGACGAGATGGAATCGCTGTTCCGGACCCGCGGTTCGGGGGTGTCCTCGGACGTGGAAACCACCATCGTCCCGCAGCTGCTCGCGGAGATCGACGGCGTGGAGCGCCTGGACAACGTCATCGTGATCGGTGCCTCCAACCGTGAGGACATGATCGACCCGGCGATCCTGCGTCCCGGGCGCCTCGATGTGAAGATCCGCGTGAATCGTCCCGACGCCGAGGGGGCCCGCGAGATCCTAGCCCGGTACCTCACCCCGGACCTGCCCCTGCACCCGGACGAACTGGCCGCGCACGACGGCGACCGCAGCGATACCGCTGCGTCACTGCGCGAGGCCGCCGTCAACGCCCTGTTCGCCAAGACCTGGGCCACCCGCTACGCCGAGCTGACCTTCGTCACGGGCGAAGTGCGCACCCTGCACTTCGGCGATCTGGTCTCCGGCGCGGTGCTCGCCAACATCGTGGACCGTGCCAAGACCGCCGCCATCAAGGAGCACCTGGCTGCGCGCTCCTCATCGGGCACCGCCGCGGCCGCCAAGGGTCTGCGGAGCCGCCACGTGCTGCAGGCGGTCTCCGCGGAATTCCGCGAGCAGGAGGACCTGCCCAACACCAGCAGCCCCGAAGAGTGGGCACGCATTTCCGGCCTGGGAAACATGCAGGTCGTGAAGCTGCGCATGCTCTCGCAGGATCTGCCAGCCTCGCCCCATGAAGCCACCCGGGCGGCGACCCGATGACCCCGGAGACCTCTCTGTCGGGGGCACAGGCCTGGCGCGGCCTGCCCGAGATCATCCCGGCCGATGCCGCATCCAAGATCCCTGCCGGAGCCGACACGGCAGGCTGGGGCGTGCACCGGGTGATGGGATTGGAGACCGAATTCGGCATCCACGCTCCGGCTCAGCCCGGAGCCGGGCACTCCGTGCTGTCCATCGAACTGGTCAACGCCTACGGTCAGCGCATTCGCGCCGCCGGGGGATCGGTGGCGGGCACCGAATGGGACTACGGCGAAGAGTCTCCGCTGACGGACGCCCGCGGCTGGCAGCTGCCCCGCTCTGCGGCCCATCCCACCCAACTCACCGACCGTGCGCTGACCGACGATGACGGCCAGCCGGTGCACTTACTCCTCAATGTCTTGTTGCCCAATGGTGCGCGGTTCTACGTGGATCATGCCCACCCTGAGTATTCCTCCCCGGAGACCACTAACCCGTGGGACGCCATGATCTGGGATCAGGCCGGTGATCGCGTGGCACAGGCCGCCGCCGACCAGATCGCGCTCGCCGAGGGAACTCCCGAAGTCCTCGTCTACAAGAACAACACTGACAACAAGTCCGTGTCTTACGGTGCCCACGAGAACTATCTGATTCCGCGCAGCCTCGACTTCGAGTTCCTGGCCCAGCAGCTGATTCCGTTCTTCGTCTCGCGTCAGGTGATCTGCGGTGCTGGTCGAGTCGGACTGGGCCAGACCGGGTCCGTACCCGGGTTCCAGATCTCGCAGCGGGCCGACTTCTTCGAAGAGCAGATCGGCCTGGAAACCACCATTCGCCGCCCGATCATCAACACCCGCGACGAGCCGCACGCCGCCGCCGAGCGCTATCGTCGACTCCATGTCATTATCGGTGACGCCAACCTCTCGCAGACGGCGACGTGGTTGCGCTGCGGTATGACTGCGCTCGTGCTGTCCATGATCGAGCTGGGGACCTGTCCGAAGCTCGAACTCGCCGATCCGGTGGCGGCACTGCAGACCATCAGCCACGACCCCAGCCTGAGATCGACCGTCACCGTCTACGGTCGCGGCGCGCACACCGGCGTCGACCTCTTGGAGATCTACCTGGAGGCCGCCGAGGAACACGTCGAGCACTTCGGCATGACAGACTCACAGACACTGCAGGTCCTGCGCAGTTGGCGGGAGATCATCGACCAATTGCGCCAGGACCCGATGCAGCTGGCGGACCGGCTCGACTGGGTGGCTAAATATCAGCTGCTCTCCGGGCTCCGCAACCGCCACGGGCTGGAGTGGGACCACCCGAAACTGGGCATGCTCGATCTGCAGTACGCCGACCTCCGGCCGGAGAAGAGCCTGTACCAAGCGCTGGTCCGCCGTGGGTCCATGACGACGCTGATCGAGGAAACGACCATCGACCGTGCCGTCAGCCTCCCTCCCCGCGATACGCGCGCCTGGCTGCGTGGGCGCGTCATCGACCTCTTCGAGCCGCATCTGGCCGGAGTGAGCTGGGATACGCTGGTGCTCAGACCGAACCGCGAGGGCCGCGTACACCGCTACGCACTCCGCGAGCCGTTGCGCGGACGGGCCGACGACGTCGGTGCACTCCTCGGAGAAGACGTCCACTTGGACGCGCCCGAGACGCACGACGCGGCGCTGACGCAGCTGACCCACTTGCTCGAACGCCTCACCGCGAGCGCGCCGACCCCGGGCTTCATCGAGCCCTAGAACCGAAGGAGACCCACTATGTCACAGCAGCAGTTTTCATCCGGACAGTCCCACGACGATCAGCCCACCCCCGAGGCGGCCCCGGCCGCCCAGGCACAGGTGCCCACCAACGATCTCGATTCCCTGCTCGACGAGATCGACACCGTGTTGGAATCGAACGCGGAGGAATTCGTCCGGGGCTTCGTCCAGAAGGGCGGCCAGTAAGGCCCCCGAACGAGCAACCACAGGAGCAGCACATGGATCGACGCATCATCGGCGTGGAGACCGAGTTCGGCATCCACTACTCCCACCCGGGCACCAAACCGCTCACCCCGGAGGAGGTGGCCCGCTACCTCTTCCGCCCCGTGGTCGAGTGGGGGCGCTCGTCCAACGTGTTCATCCTGAATGGCTCCCGGCTGTACCTCGACGTCGGTTCCCACCCCGAGTACGCCACCGCCGAATGCTCGACCCTGCCCGAGCTGATCGCCACCGATAAAGCCGGCGAGCTGATCATGAATCGGCTCGTCACCACGGCGCAGCGACAGATGCGCGATGACGGCTTCGAGGGCACGATCTACCTCTACAAGAACAATGCTGACTCGCAGGGCAATTCCTTCGGCTCCCACGAGAACTACCTGCTGCACCGTTCCACCGAATTCCGTCGACTCTCGGAGTCGCTAATCCCGTTCCTGATCACCCGCCAGCTGATGTGCGGCTCCGGCGCGGTGATCACCGACGCCTCGCGGATCAATCCCGATGGACACCCCGGCGTCCCGGAGCAGCCCCACTTCGCGTTCTCCCACCGTGCCGACTACGTGCAGGAAGGGATCTCGTCTTCCACCACGCGCAGCCGCCCCATCATCAACACCCGCGACGAGCCCCATGCGGATGCCTCCCAGTACCGGCGCCTGCACGTGATCGTGGGGGACTCGAACATGTCGGAGACGACACAGATGGTGCGCTTCGGATCCACCGACCTGATGCTGCGGATGATCGAGGCTGGGATTCCGCTCAAGGACTTCCAGCTGGACCACCCGGTGCAGGCCATCCGACAGGTCTCCCACGACCTCACCGGCACGGCCCCCTTACGGCTGCGCAATGGTCGACGCATGTCGGCACTGCAGCTGCAGGAGCACTTCCTGGATCGGGCGCGCAGCTTTGTCGATCGCCAGGGCGCCCACCACGAGCATGTCCCCGCCGTCCTCGACCTCTGGGAGCGCGCGCTCACGGCCGTGCGCACCCAGGATCACTCCGGCATCGACACCGAGATCGACTGGGCCATCAAGCACCGGTTCTATCAGCAGTACGCCGAGCGCAACGGGCTCGGCTGGGATGCCGCACGCCTCGCGCAGTTGGACCTGTCCTACCATGACATCGATCCCGAGCGCGGCCTGTTCAACCTGCTGGCGCGCCGGGGAGCTGCAGCCCGGTGGGTTACCGATGCCGATGTCTCCCACGCCGCGGAGCATCCGCCGGCCAGCACCCGGGCGTCGCTGCGAGGCCGCTTCATCCGCACGGCCCGCGAGCGCGAACTCGAGTACACGGTGGACTGGACCCACATGAAACTCAACGACAAGCCCATCTGCACGGTGATGGTGAAGGACCCCTTCGCCCTTGAGTCCGAACAGATGGAGCACCTCTTGGAATGCTTCCCGAGCTGCGCGGCTCCTCTAGAGTAATCACAGGCGCCGCATAGCAACGGCTGAGACGCTTTCGATACATCCCCAACAACGACGAAGGACACCATGGCACTGAACCGACCCCGCACCCGCCGCCGCCTCACCGCCGCGGTGGGCACCACGCTCACCGCCCTGCTGCTGCTGACGGCCTGCTCGTCGCCCCAGGGAACCGGCGATGTCGACGCCCTGGGCGTGGTCGACTTCTCGGTGAACGACGAAGGGTCCCCGGAAGTGTCACTCGACGGCGAGATCGAGGCCGGTGAGACCTCCTCCCGCGTGCTGCACGAGGGCGACGGCGAGCACATCGAGAACGGGGAGATCGCGCTCGTGAGCACCGCCCTGGTGGATTCCGCTACCGGAGAAGTCAGTGCCGAGAACTTCACTGCCTCGGCCGAGGCCGTCATCGTTAACGACGCCCTCGAAGAGAGCAACGATGTTCTCTACAGCATCCTCACCGATTACCCGATCGGCACCCAGATCGCCTACTTCGTGACCAGCGGTACCCCGGAGGGCGAAGAAGGCGAGGAGGGTGAGGAAGTCACCGCGGCGAACTCGCAGCTGATGGTCTTCGAGATCATGGGTAAGCGCCCCACCCACGCCGACGGCGAAGAGGTCCCCGCCGAGGAACTCGACGACACCCTGCCCAGCGTGACCCGCGACGAAGAAACCGGTGAGCCCACCATCGAGACCCCCGAGGGGGATGCACCGACCGAGCTGGTGACCGACGTCCTGCTTCAGGGAGACGGCGACACGGTCGAATCCGAGGACTTCGTCACGGTGCAGTACCGCGGGGTGTCCTGGTCCGATGGCACCGAGTTCGACTCGTCCTGGTCGCGCGGGGAGCCCTACCCGGCGTCGCTGAGCCAGATGATCCCCGGGTGGCGCGACGGCCTCACCGGCCAGCAGGTCGGCTCCCAGGTACTCATCTCGGTGCCCCCGGCCGAAGCCTACGGAGAACTCGATGAGGACGCCGAGGAAGGCTCGCAACACGAGCTCGCCGGCGAGACACTGGTGTTCGTCGTCGATATCCTGCATACGCAGCACCCCATGTCCGCTGCCACCGAGGACGACACCGAGTCCTTGGACGAAGCAACCGACGAGACCACCGAGGAGAACTGACCATGTCATTCGGACAGCGCAATTATGACCGCACCCGCCCCGAGATCGATTTCCCCGGCGACGCCCCGCCGGCCGACCTGGTGATCGAGGATCTCATCGAGGGCTCCGGCACCCCGGTGGCCCCCGGCGATGCCATCTCCTGCCACTACGTCGGCGTGGCCTGGTCCACCGGCGCCGAGTTCGACGCCTCCTGGAACCGCGGCACCCCGCTGTCCTTCACGGCCGGCATCGGTCAGGTCATCAAGGGCTGGGACGACGGGCTGCTCGGCATGAAGGTCGGCGGCCGTCGTCGTCTGGAGATCCCGCCGCACCTGGCCTACGGTGATCGCGGCGCCGGCACCGACATCGGCCCCGGGGAGACCTTGATCTTCGTCGTCGATCTGGTCGAGGTGAACTGACCATCACCCGCACCCGCACCCCGTCTGCGACCACCAGCCGCAGTGCCGAACGCATCATCTCGGTGTTGTGGCTGCTGCTCACGCATGAGCGGACGGGGTGCACCAAGGACTTCCTGCGCGAGCACGTCGACGACTACCGGGACATCGCGTCCGAGTCGGCCTTCGAGCGCAAGTTCAGCCGCGATAAGCAGCTTCTCCGCGACGTGGGCCTGCCCTTGCAGTCGGCCACGACCGTGGCCGGACAGACTGTCTACACCATCGACCAAACGCAGCTGTTCCTGCCGCAGATCGACTTCACCACGGCCGAGGAGCAGGCGCTGGCCCACGTCTCGGGACTGTGGGGACATGAATCCGACCAGGACTCCGTGTCCCGCGCGCTGAGTCGACTGCAGCAGTATCCCGGGCTGTTGCTCGCCGGAGGCGCCACGCTCGAAACCGACGACGGCGATGACAGCGAGGGAACCGAACAGCGCACCGTCGGCGTTCATCTCCGAGCCCAGCTGGCCCGAACCGACAAGCTGGTCTCCGAGATCGCCGAGGCGTGCCGCACGGGACGGTGGCTCGGCTTCGACTACCGCAAGGTCGGGGCCGATACCCTCGAACCACGCCGAGTGCGAGCCTGGAGCCTGGTCGCGGTGGCGGCCCATTGGTATCTCACCGGATGGGATGCCAACCGCCGCGAACAACGCGTGTTCCGACTGGATCGCCTGGACCCGGCCAGCGTGCGTACCCTCGATCGGGCGCCCTCGACCAGTGAGGGCAGGGATGCCTCACCCCCGGAGGACTTCGACCCCGAGGCACTGCGCGATGAGCTGCTGGGCGCATCGGCCGTGCAGCACACCCAGCTGCTGCTGCGCGTCGAGAGGGCAGATTCGCTGCGGATCCTGGGCCGTGTCGCGCCCGGCCACGCATCCGGCTGGGAAACCCTGAACACCTCCTTCACCCGGCGGCGCAGCTTCCTCTCCGCGCTCGCTTCCGCGGGCACCGACGTGATCGTGCCCGACGACGCCCTCCGCGCAGAACTGGTGCAGACGCTGGAACGAGTCCGCAACCTGCATCAGTCCCCAGCACCACAGCCGCAGCTGACCTCCCCGCCCAAGACACGCAACCGGGCCTCCGACGCCGCCGTCATCACCCGGATGATCGACATCATCACGGTGCTGAACCGGCATCCCCAGGGGCTGCGTCGCCACGAGCTGATCGAGCGGCTGGGCACCACCGAGGCACTGCTCGATCACGACCTGCAGATCCTGCAGTTCTGCGGACTTCCCGAACGCTACGCTCCAGGGGAGCAGTTCGACGTGATCGACGAGGGCGGGATCGTGACCCTGCGCCAAGCCGACGAACTGGCCGCCCCCTTACGGCTCAGCACCCCCGAAGCGTTGGCCATCGTCGCCGGGCTCAGGTTCGTCGCCGACTATCCGGGCATGGCCCCGGAGACCGTCCGAGGCGCCCGGTCCGCGCGGGCGAAGATCCTCGATCTGCTGCCCAGCACCGAAGTCGAAGTCGTCCATGCCTCCGCCGAGGTCGATCCCAGCCACGCCGCAAAGCTCGAGCTCATCCTGGACGCCATTCGACGACGGCGCTGCCTCGACGTCGTCTACTTCACCCTCTCCCGCGAAGAGCTCTCCGAACGGCGCCTCGAACCGCTGCGGGTCGTGCAGATCGCCGAGCGTACCTATGTCCAGGCCTGGTGTCAGAAGGCAGAAGCCCTCCGTAGCTTCCGCCTCGATCGGCTGGGCGACGTCGAGCTCAGCGACACGGTCTTCCCCGACCGGGCAGAGGCCGCCGATCTGCCGCCGATCCGACTGGCTCCGGACACCGAGGGCGGAATGGAGGCGACCCTGTGGTTCTCCTATCGGCTGCGCGATCACCTCGACGATTTCGCACCGACCGCCCTCGCCGAGCTCGACGACGGCTCCGTGGCCGGGCTGGTTCGGCTGCAGCATGTCCCCATCGCGCTCGCCCTGGTCACCGAGCATCCGGGGGAGGCCCGCGTGCTGGCACCGGACTCGCTGGTCCGCCAGACCCTCGACCACGTAGAGTCCGCCCTGCGGCACCACCGAGACCACCCGGCACAGTCGTGAACCCGGTTCGCAGGATCCGGACGGTGCTTCTACAGGCTGGACAAAGTGGGGTGACCTACACTGAACACTAGATCTCGTCGTTGAAAGGACTCCATCATGCCTCGCGGTTGGCCCCTGGTCATCATCATCATCCTCGCCCTGTTGCTCTTCGCTGCGCCGAAGCTGCCGGCCATGGCCCGCAACCTGGGCCAGTCCATGCGGATTCTAAAATCCGAGGTCAAGCAGATGCGCAGCGACGACGACGGCAAAGACAACTCCTCCTCGTCGTCCTCCTCTTCTGCATCGTCGCGTCCGGTGGAAGGCACCGTCGTCGACAACGAACAGCCGCGCCGTCAGGGTGAAGACTCCGCCCCTCCGGAGAACGACGGCACCTGGAACCAGAAGTAGGCCCCACCGTCCCGCGTCCCCTTTACCTGCCACAGCATGACTGAACCGACTTCCGCGCCGACGCCCCGTCCGTCCCGCACGCGCAAGCCCAAGAACCCCGATGGTCAGATGTCGCTGCGCGCCCATCTCAAGGAGCTGCGCAACCGACTGATCAAAGCCGGCATCGCCATCGCCCTGGGCACCATCGGCGGGTTCTTCCTCTACCAGCCTGCCTTCAGTGCACTCACCGTCCCCGTGACGTCCCTGTCGGTGGACGGCTCGCAGACCGAGGTCGTGTTCAGCTCCGTCGCCCAGCCCTTCGACATCATGCTCCAGGTGGCACTGTTCATCGGGCTGGTCGTATCGAGTCCGGTGTGGCTCTACCAGCTCTGGGCATTCATCGTTCCCGGGTTGCAGAAGACCGAGAAGCGCTATGCGCTGGCCTTCATCGGCATCTCGGTGCCGCTGTTCGTCGGTGGGGTGTTCCTCGGCTGGATCGCGCTGCCGCAGGCGCTGCAGTTCTTCGTCTCGCTGACTCCCTCGGGAGCCTCCAACTTCATCCAGGTCGACGTCTACGTTCCCTTCGTCCTGCGGCTGCTCCTGGCCTTCGGGGTCGCTCTGCTGCTGCCCGTACTGCTGGTGGGGCTCAACATGCTGGGGCTGCTTCCGGGCAAGACGATCCTCAAGCACTGGCGCATCTCTGTCTTCGTCATCGCGGTCATCGCCGCGATGGGTGCCCCCGGGGGCGACATCATGACCATGTTCTATCTCGGTGGTCCACTGGCAATCCTCTTCCTCGTCGCCCTCGGACTGTGCTTGATGCTGGACCGACGCCGCGCCAAGAAACTGCGCCGTCAGTCCGACACCGGCACAGGCCACACACCCGCCCCGCTCTCGGAGCTCTGAACGCACCCGAACACCCACATCGCATAGGCTGAGCAGATGAGCACTTCCTCCGGACTCGATGACGACCAGCGCAGTCCCGCCGAACGATTCGCTCAGGCACGGCAGCGGGCCGCACACCACCGCACGGATCTGGGCCGCTTCGCCGCCACCCTAGACTTCGAGCTCGACGAGTTCCAGCGCCTGGCCTGCCAGCACCTGGAGCAGGGCAGCGCGGTCCTGGTGGCCGCCCCCACCGGTGCGGGCAAAACGATCGTCGGTGAATTCGCCATCCATCAGGCCCTCTCCCAGGGCAGCAAAGCTTTCTATACGACGCCGATCAAGGCGCTGAGCAACCAGAAGTACAGCGAGCTCGTCGCGGTCCACGGCGCGGAACGCGTGGGGCTGCTCACCGGGGACACCTCGGTGAATCCGCACGCCGATGTAGTGGTGATGACCACCGAAGTGCTGCGCAATATGATCTACGCGGATTCCGCTGCGCTGGAGAACCTCGCCTACGTGGTGATGGATGAGGTCCACTACCTCGCTGACCGGTTCCGCGGAGCCGTCTGGGAAGAGGTCATCATCCATCTTCCCGAACGGGTCCAGCTGGTCGCGCTCTCGGCCACGGTGTCCAATGCCGAGGAGTTCGGGGCCTGGCTGGACACGGTGCGCGGCTCCACCGCCGTCGTCGTCTCCGAGCATCGCCCCGTGCCCCTGTGGCAGTACGTGATGGCCGGGTCCCGACTCTACGATCTCTTCGCGACCGAGGTGAGTTTCGACGACGCCGCCACCGTGGATGAGGACGACACCGAACGGCTCATCCTGAATCCGGAGCTGGCCGACCTGGCGGCCCAACAGCAGCGCTCCGCCCAGCGACCGAGCTGGGGACGCGCCGGGCGTCCACCTCAACGCGGCGGGAAGCACCCCCGCGGTCGCGGCCGCGAGCAGCGCGAAACGGGCCGGGAGACCCCCCGCGGACCGGACCTGCGGGTGTCCCGTCCCACCCTGGTGCGTGCTCTCGAGCGTGAGGGGCTACTGCCCTGCATCGATTTCATCTTCTCTCGGGCAGGCTGTGATGCGGCGGTCGAGCAGTGCCTGGGCTCCGGGCTGGACCTCACCTCGCCGGCCGAGAAGCGTCGGATCGCCGAGGTCGTGGACCGGGCGGGGGAGACCCTGCCACCCCAGGATCGCGATGTGTTGGGGTTCTGGGGCTGGCGCGATGGTCTGCTGCGCGGCTTCGCCTCCCACCACGCCGGGTTGTTGCCGCCCTTCAAGGAAGTGGTGGAAAAGCTGTTCGCCTCGGGACATCTCAAGGTGGTTTTCGCCACGGAGACGCTGGCGCTGGGCATCAATATGCCGGCGCGCACGGTCGTCATCGAGAAGCTGGTGAAGTTCAATGGCGAATCCCACCAGGACATCACGGCGGGGGAGTACACCCAGCTGACCGGACGCGCCGGTCGGCGCGGAATCGACGTCGAGGGACATGCCGTGGTGCTGTGGCGTCCCGGCCTCAACCCCTCCGCCGTCGCCGGCCTAGCCTCGCGGCGCACCTACCCGCTGAATTCGTCCTTCCGTCCCACCTACAATATGTCCGTGAACTTGCTGGCTCAGTTCGGCCGCCAGCGGGCACACAGCATCCTGGAGTCCTCGTTCGCCCAGTTCCAGGCGGACCGCTCGGTGGTCGGCCTGGCCCAGGAGGTGCGCACCCGCGAGAAGTCCCTGGCCGGCTATGAACGCTCCATGCACTGCCATCTCGGGGACTTCACCGAATATGCCCGCCTACGCAAGGAGCTCTCCGATCTGGAGAAGCGCGCGTCGAAATCACGCCACCGCGCGCGGCTGTCCGCCGTCAAGGACTCCCTGAACGAGCTCATCGTCGGCGATATCGTCGAGGTCCACGGCGCCCGCAGGCTCGGTGAGGCGGTGGTCGTGTCAGCCGCCGGCAACCCGAGCCATCCGCGGGTGGGAGTCATCACTCAGAAGGGTCAGCTGCGCCGACTGGGCATCGACGACGTCGACGAACCGCTGGAACCCTTCGCTGGCGTGGCGCTGCCCGATAACCTCCCCCTGAAGTCACCGACACAGCGCAAGGATGTCGCTTCCAAGATGCGTGCGGCCATCCACGAGCACCGTCCTCCCGCTGGCGGCCGCCGCCTCGGCAGCTCCTTCCGGTACCTCTCCGACGATTCCGACCGCATCGAGGAGGTGCGTGACCAGCTGCAGCGTCACCCCTGCCACGGTTGCGCCGATCGAGAGGACCACGCCCGCTGGGCGGAGCGGTGGTGGAAACTGCGCCGCGAGACGGACTCGCTGGTCTCGAAGATCTCCGGACGGACCAACACGATCGCCCGCACCTTCGACCGGATCGTCGAGCTCCTCTCCCAGTACGGCTATATCGACGCCCAGGGCAGCGTGACCGAGTCCGGCCATACGCTGCGACGCATCTACGGCGAGCGGGACCTGCTGGCCTCCATGGCCATCGAGAACGGGCTGGCCGACGGTTTGGCCCCCGACGAGCTGGCCGGACTCGCGGCCTTGCTCGTCTACCAGGCCAAGACCGAAGCGACCGGCGGAATCGTGCGCATGCCGACGGATCGGCTGCAGCACGCCGTCGACGTCGTCGACGAATTCTGGTTCGCGCTGCAGCAGGACGAGAGAACCGCACGCCTGGAGGTCACTCCCGAACCCAATTCGGCGCTCATCGGCCCGATGGTGCGCTGGGCCCGCGGTCACGACCTCACGCGCACCTTGCGCGGCTCAGAACTGGCGGCCGGTGATTTCGTGCGCTGGGCCCGTCAGGTCATCGATGCCCTGGACCAGTTCGCCCGGATTCCCGGGCACGAGAATCTCTCGCGGCGCTGCGAGCAGGCCAAGCAACGTGTGCACCGCGGCATCGTGGCGTACTCCTCCGTGGGTACAGTGGATTCATGACCTCGATCCTCGCCGTGAACGGCTTCATCCACTCCGTCTCTGACCCCTACGCGACCGCTGTGCTCGTCGATGACGGAGTCGTCGCGTGGGTCGGTGCGGACGACACCGCCGAGCGGGTCGCCGCCGCACAGGCCCCAGACGCACAGCTGGTGGATCTGCGCGGGGCCCTGGTCACCCCGGCGTTCCTCAACTCCTTCACGACCGGGGACTCATCCACGGGACGGGCCGAGTACGGAGAAGCTCTCTTCAGCACCACGGCGGAGCAGCCCGCCGCGCAGGCGGTGCCGTACGTGCCCCTGGATCGCGCCGATGCCAATACGTCCTCACATCTGTTCGTGGACCTCAACGACACCTCGCATCTGGACGCCGCTCTGAGGCTCAGCCGTGCTGATCGCCGCCAGTTGCTCTTCCACTCGCACCACTCCGAGCAGCTGGACGCGCTGCTGCCGCTCCTGGTCGAGGACCGGGCGCAGCGCCAGTTGCCGGGCTCCCATCGCCTGGTGCTCGACCACAGCATCAGCGACGACGACGTTGCCCGGCTGAACAGCCTCGGTGTGGCCGTCACCGTGGTACCGGACCAGGAGACCGAGACCATTCACGCCCCGGTCGGCTCGCTGCTCTCGGCCGGTATTCCGGTCTCCCTGGGCACCGGGAGCACCCCGCACAGTCTCTGGCACGGGATCCGAGCCCTGCTGGAGCACACCGAGGTGTCCCAGCAGGTGTCGGCCCGCGCCGGTTTTACCGCGGCCACCCGAGCCGGTGCACGGGCGCTGCCCCGGGAGCTCGCCCAGACCTGGATGAACGCCGGACGCATCGCACCCGGTTCTCCGGCCCATCTGAATCTCTGGCGCGCCGAGGAGCTCAGCGTCCAGGCCCCCGATGGTCGCGTATCGGGCTGGAGCACCGACGCGCGCGCCGGAACCCCGCTGCTGCCGGTGCTGGGCGGAGACACGCCGCTGCCACAACTGGTGGCGCACCTGCATGAAGGAAACCTGAAGTTCGGCACCCTATAATGGGCTGTTGCTGTGACCGTCTACGGTCGATCATCTGAAGGAGTCGCATGCGCGTATTGACCATCATCCCCACCTACGACGAGCGAGAATCGTTGCCGCTGACGCTGAATCGGCTGCGCAATGCGGTGCCCGACGTCGATGTCCTCGTCGTCGACGACAACTCGCCGGATGGCACGGGGGCGTGGGCCGAGGCTCGGGCGCAGGACGATGACCAGGTCTTCGTGCTGCATCGCAAGGAGAAGAACGGCCTCGGCGGCGCCTACATCGCCGGATTCGGTTGGGGCCTTGCCCGCGGCTACGACGTCCTGGTGGAGATGGACGCCGACGGCTCGCACCAGCCTGAGCAGCTGCCGCGCCTACTCGACGCCATCGACCACGCCGACCTGGTGATCGGCTCGCGTCGAGTGCCCGGCGGCAAGATGGTCAACTGGCCAGCCCACCGCAAGCTGATCTCCATGGCCGGTTCCCTGTA
Organism: Micrococcaceae bacterium; assembly: GCA_052084925.1. Lineage (GTDB taxonomy): Bacteria > Actinomycetota > Actinomycetes > Actinomycetales > Micrococcaceae > CmP2. Next base: position 138,902 of record JBQDEV010000004.1, on the reverse strand, counting down.
TCCGCGCCTGATGCTGGGTCTGAAGCTCAGCGACGTCACCGCCGGATATCGTGCTTACCGGGCGGACACGCTGCGCGAGATCGATCTCGCCGCCGTGCAGTCCAAGGGCTACGGGTTCCAGGTGGACATGACCTTCCGCACGGCTCGGCTGGGCAAGCGCATCGTGGAGGTCCCGATCACCTTCGTGGAGCGTGAGTTCGGGGAATCGAAGATGAGCGGCAATATCATCACCGAGGCCGTGACGAACGTGACGAAGTGGGGAGGGGCCGCACTGTGGGAGAGGCTGACGGCCCGGCTCGGCCCGGGGGGCGCCCCCCCCCCCCGCCTGGGGCCCGGCACCCCCGTTGTTGTTCGGGGTTGCCGGGCCACTGCCGTGTGGGGTGGTGAGACGTCGCGCGTCAGCTGACCTTCTCGCCGCGGCGTTCGCGTAGCTTGTTGAGCTGGCCTTCCAGCGCTTGCTCCAGCTCTTCGACACTGCGACGCTCCAGAAGCATGTCCCAGTGCGTGCGAACCGGCTTCGAATTCTCCGGCTCTGGCTTCTCGCCGTCGACGAGGAGGGCCTCCTTGCCGGTCTTCGTCGTCCAGCTGGCCGGAATCTCCGCTTCCGCAGCGAAGGTCACGAAGACCTGCTCGCCGTCCTCGCAACGGTATTCAATCCGCTGCCGGGCTGCCGGCTCGACGCCCGCCTCGGTCTCCATGGACTGCGAACCCAGACGCATTCCGCGCAGGCTACGATCACTCATTCGAGCTCCCTTCCTCTACCAGCATTCCAGTATAGCCGCTTCAGCGATACCGCCGCCTCAGTTATTCCCAAGCTCCTTCGGCGGCTCCGTGCCGGAGGCATCGTCCACTATGGAATCGGCCAGCGCCTCTTCCAAGCTCGTCTCCGACAGCTTCGGTGCCTTGGGGGCGATATCGGCGATCTCAGCCGCCGTGGTCGGCTTGGAACGACGACGCCGCCGGTCCTGCTGCTTCTCACCGTCGCCGTCGTCCTGCGACGATGACTGAGTCGAGCCGCCGGAGGCTGCGTCACGCAAGGTATCCAGCGGGTTCTCGCCGCCAGAAAAGGCCGAGCCCATCCGAGTGAGCGCGTCCGTGAACTCCGAGGGGATGATCCAGAGCTTGTTGGAATCACCCTCGGCCAGCTTCGGCAGCGTCTGCAGATACTGGTAGGCCAGCAGGTCCGGATCCGGGCGACCATCGTGGATAGCTTCGAACACGGAAGTAATGGCCTCTGCCTCGGCGTTGGCGCGCAGGATCTGGGCCTGCGCGTCACCCTCTGCGGCGAGAATCGCAGCCTGTCGGCTGCCTTCCGCTGTCAGGATCTCGGCTTGCTTGGTGCCCTCCGCGGTCAGGATCGCCGCACGACGGTCACGTTCGGCGCGCATCTGCTTCTCCATCGAATCCTGGATCGATGGCGGCGGATCGATGGCCTTGAGCTCGACGCGGGACACACGCAGGCCCCACTTGTTCGTGGCCTCGTCCAAGACGCCGCGCAGCTGAGAGTTGATGGAATCTCGGCTGGTCAGAGCCTCTTCGAGGTTCATTCCGCCCACCACGTTACGCAGAGTGGTCGTCGTAAGGTTCTCGACGGCGTGGATGTAGTTCGCGATGCCGTAGGTGGCGAGTTTGGCGTCGTTGACCTGGAAGTACACGACCGTGTCGATCGAGACCACGAGGTTATCTTCGGTGATCACCGGCTGCGGGGGAAAAGACACGACCTGTTCGCGCATGTCCATTAGCGGGAGCATCCGGTCGACGAAGGGAATGATCATCGTCAGCCCGGCGCCTTGGGTGCGCTGGTAGCGGCCCAGCCGCTCCACGATGCCGGTGCGGGCTTGCGGCACGATTTTCACCGCTCCGGCGATGATAGTGATCACGAGTATCGCGATCACCACCATCGCGATAATAATGGCGATATCCAAAGCTGATCAGCTCCGTCCTGTTGTGTTGTCGATGGACTAGGCGGTGAGTGGCGGATCGATACTGACCCAGAGGACAGCGCCGTCAACACGCTCGATATGAACGATCTCGCCGGGGGAGAGCGGCTGATGGTCGTCGGTACGGGCGGACCACACTTCACCGTCGACGCGCACCTGTCCGGTCGCGTCGGTGATCGGTTCCACGACGGTTGCCTGCTGGCCAGGCAGTGACTGCACGCCGTAGTCGGGCTTCTCCCGGGACTGCTTGAGATGGCGGAGTGCGATCGGGCGGACCGCGAAGAGCAGGACCAGGGCGACCAGGGCGCCGATCCCGATCTGCGCCCAGACGGGAGCACCCGCCAAGGCAGCGACGGTCGCTGCCGAGGCACCGCCGGCCAGCATGAGGAAAATGAGGTCCAGGACGGTGATTTCAACGACCACCAGCAGAACGGCGATGGACAGCCAGACCAGCCACATATTCTCGGCGAGCCATTCGAACATCGCGAGGATTCCTCCTAGAGTAGGCGTACATCACATTTTCCGTGTTGGACGCTTGTCTTTGCAAGGGTTCGAACCCGACATCGCACCGAGAGTGACATTTATGACACACCTGGCGACGGCGCCCCGCTCGACATCCTTCCCCCTGCTCAGCCGCGGTATCACCGTGGGCCCGCTGGAACTTCCGCACCGCATCATCATGGGATCGATGCACACCGGGCTCGAGGATCAGGTCGAGGACTTCCCGCGGCTGGCCCGGTTCTACGCGGAACGCGCCCGTGGGGGAGCGGGGCTGATGATCACCGGAGGGTTCTCGCCCAATGACGCCGGTCGGCTCACGGCCGACGGCGGAACGCTGGCCACTGATGACGATGTGCGCGCTCATCGAATCGTCACTGAGTCCGTGCACCGTGAAGGAGCGACGATCGCGGTCCAGCTGCTGCACGCCGGTCGCTATGCCTTCCATCCCGGTGCCGTTTCGGCATCGGCCACCCACGCGCCGATCAACCGTTACCCGGCCCGAGAGCTCTCGAACGATGAGGTCGCCGACACGGTCTCAGATTTCATCACCGCAGCCCGGCGGGCCGAGGAGGCCGGATATGACGCGATCGAGCTCATGGGTTCCGAGGGCTACCTGATCAATCAGTTCCTCTCGTCTGCCACCAACCACCGTGATGACGAGTGGGGCGGCGACGCCGAACGACGCCGTCGGTTCGCCCTCGAAATTGTCCGCGGAATTCGTGAGGCGGTGGGGGAGCGACTGGCGCTGATCTTCCGCCTGTCTGTCGTTGACCTCGTTCCGGAGGGCCAGACGGCAGAAGAGGTCGTGTCCCTGGCTACGGAGCTCGAGGCCGCCGGCGTCAATCTCATCAACACTGGAGTCGGATGGCACGAGTCCAGGGTGCCCACGATCGTGACGTCCGTGCCGCGCGCAGCCTTCGCTCAATTCACGGCGCGCATCTCGGAAGCAGTCTCTATCCCGGTGGCGGCCTCGAACCGCATCACCTTGCCGGAGACGGCTGAACAGCTCCTGGCGGATGACACCGTAGCAATGGTCACCATGGCGCGGCCCTTCCTGGCCGATCCGAACTGGGTCGGAAAGACACTGTCAGGACAGTCCGAGACCATTAATCCATGCATCGGCTGCAATCAGGCCTGCCTCGATCATTCCTTCACCGGCCGGACGGCGACGTGCCTGGTCAACCCCGCCGCCGTTCGCGAGGAGGAGTTCTCTCTGCGCCGCACGAGTACCCCGGGTGCGAGACTAGCCGTCGTGGGCGGGGGACCGGCTGGAATGAACGCTGCCATCACCGCGGCCCAGCGCGGCTTCGATGTGGCACTCTTCGAAGAGCGCGCCGAGCTCGGAGGACAATTCCGCCTGGCTCGAGCGATCCCCGGAAAGGAAGAGTTTGCCGAAGCACTGCGGTACTTCCAGGTGATGCTGGATCGCCTGGAGGTCGATGTCCGGTGCGGTCAACGTGCGGATGCCGAGCAGCTGGCCGGTTTCGACCACGTGATCCTGGCGACCGGCGTGCGTCCTCGTACGCTCGAGATCCCCGGAGCCGACTCGCCTCGCGTGCACAGTTACGACACGGTCATCCGCGGTGAGGTGACCTGCGGCGCCTCGGTCGCGATCATCGGTGCGGGCGGTATTGGGTTCGACGTCGCGGAGTTCCTGATCCACGACCACACAAGCGACCAGCGCCCGTCGCCAGTACCATCTGCCGCGGAACTCGACGAATGGTTTAGCGCTTGGGGAGTGGACCCCTCGTTCTCCGCTCCGGGCGGCCTGCGCATGCCGGCTCCTCGGACGGCCGGCCGCACCCTACACATGCTTCAGCGCAAGAGCACGAAGATGGGCGCAGGCCTGGCACCGACCAGCGGCTGGGTCCACCGCGCCGTCGTCAAGGGCGCAGATGTGCAGTTTCACACCGGTGTCGTCTACGAGAGGATCGACGAGCACGGGCTGCACGTCACCATCGACGACGAGCCGCAGATTCTCGATGTCGACGACATCGTCGTCTGCGCCGGTCAGGAATCGGTGCGTGACCTCGACCAGGCGCTGCGCGACAGGGGCGTGACACCCCATGTCGTCGGCGGTGCTGATGTAGCCGCGGAGCTCGACGCGAAACGGGCGATCGAACAGGCCACCCGCGCCGTCCTGAGCCTGGATTGAACACGGCCGAACCTGACTTCTTCGGAGGACATCCGTACACTGACACAATGGCCATCATCTATAACGCTGAACTGCACCCGACGAAAGCCGAGCTGCTCACACAGTGGCTGGACCAGATGTACTGGGGCGGATCAGGGGACCTCGAGGTACTTGGATCCTATCGATTCGACGATGGCGAAGGTGAAGTCGGACTTGAAGGTTTCATTATCCGACGCGACGAGACGACCCTCCATGTCCCGCTGACGTACCGTGGCACGCCGCTGGAAGCAGCCGACCAGTACCTCGTCGGCACCATCGAGCATTCCGTCCTCGGCCAACGATGGGTATATGACGCCATGGCGGACCCGGTCGCCGTGCACATCCTGAACCGCGCGCTGGCCGGTGAGATCCCGCAAGCCGAGCTGTATTTCTACGACGAGGCCGGACAATATCTCGGCACGGAACCGAATTCGGTGTCGATCATCGTGCACGGAGAGATTCCGGAGGGATGGGGCAATGTTGCAGCGCACCATGTCCTGAACGTGCAGGAGGACGGCTCGGAGGCGACCGAAGGTCGTCAGCTCATTGCCACCTGGGGTGATGGCAGCGCCGTGGTGTTCTCACTGATCGACGCCTGATCGTCTCGCCGTTCTCCCCAATTCCCCCAGCACCCCAAAAACGCCGATAATCTACATTATGTCAAGTAATGCAGATTTGCCCCTCCTCCCTGCCGCGAACCTCGCGACATCGTGACACCTTTACCGTCCAGCGCTGAGACGAGAATCTAGACTGGACTGCAAACGTATTCACCGTCAGGAGCACCATGTCCACGAAGACTCTTACCCTCGGCCACGTCGAACTCGGCGTCGAGCGACCAGCGATCATCGTGCCCATTATCGCCACTGCCGCGGAGACGATCGCCTCTGAGGGCGCTTCCATTGCGGCAGACCCCTCTTACTCATCGGTAGACATCATCGAATGGCGCATCGACCATTTCGATGGGCATCGGGACCTTGAAGCCGTGACGGCAGTCCTCCACAAATTGCGGGAGACGTTCTCCCAGCGAGTCCTCCTGGCGACCTTCCGCACCGCTGACGAAGGCGGCGCGTCGGAGATCTCCCCCGACGATTACTTCGCCCTGGTGAACCACGTGTCCGCTTCCGGGCTCGTCGATCTCATCGATGTCGAGTACCAGCGCGACAATGCATCCGCGTGCATTGCGGCCGCTCACGAACATTCCGTGCCAGTCGTCGGTTCGAATCACGATTTCTTCGGCACCCCCACAGAGGACGAGCTGGTTGAGCGTCTGCGGACGATGAGCGAGATGGGCTGCGATGTTCCCAAGATCGCCGTGACCCCCCTCTCCCCCAGCGACGTTCTCATTTTGCTCTCTGCCACCGACAAGGCCCGCGAAATAGTGGATCGCCCGATCATCACCATGTCCATGAAGGAGGCGGGAATGGCGTCTCGCCTCGCTGGCGGCGTGTTCGGCTCCTCAGCAACGTTCGCCACCGTCGGGGCAGCATCCGCCCCCGGGCAGATCCCTGTCGCTACAGTCGCCGCTGTTCTGGACGCCATTCATGGCTAATGCAAGCAAAGCGGTACTGACACTACTCCTCGACGCCGTACTCATCGTGCTCTTCGCAGGCCTGGGTCGACGATCACATGACCTCGGACTCGACCTTCCCGGGATCCTCTTGACAGCCGCACCGTTCCTCTCGGCGTGGCTCGTGGCAGTACTACTTACTCGAGGCTGGGACACGTGGCGCGCAGTCTGGCCCCACGGTGTCGTGGTCTGGATTATCACTGTGGCCGGAGGACTCGTACTTCGCGTCACTGTTTTCGGCGACACCGCAGCTGTGAGTTTCCAGGTTGTCGCCGCCTGCGCACTGGGCATCTTGTTGCTGGGGCGGCGCACGCTCACCACCCTGTTGCGTCGACGTCGATCACCACGCGCGCAACGTCAGTCGTAGACTGACCACGACAGATAATTCGTTGCCGGGAGAGATATACCGTCGCCCCGGACGCACGAACATCGAAGGAGCACTACATGGTTACGGCATTCGTGATGATCAAGACTGACCCCGACCGAATTCCAGAGATCGCCTCGGAATTGGCCGATCTAGATGGGATTACTGCCGTCTACTCGGTCACCGGATCGTGGGATCTCGTCGCGATGGCCCGCGTCCGGGAATTCGAGAAGCTGTCGGACGTCATTGCCGATCAGTTGTCGAAGGTCTCCGGTGTTCAGGCGACAGAAACGATGCTCGCCTTCCGTGCCTATTCCAAGCACGATCTTGAAGAAGGATTCGCGCTCGGATTCGACAGCTGATCCTCACATTTGTGAGGACTTGATCCACGAGTCCAGCACACGAGCCGACGCGCCGGAGTCGATTGATTCCGCAGCGCGGTCGATATTCTTCCGAATCCGCTCAAGAACTGGCCCCCCGGAAGACTTGTCGAACGCGGTGAGCCCCGCCGCCGCGTTCAACAGCACGGCGTCCCGGACTGGTCCGGATTCGCCGCGCAGGAGCGCTTGGACAATGGTCGCGTTATGCTTGCCGTCCTTGCCAGCCAACGCCTCGACTGGTTGTAGTGCGATACCGAAATCACGGGGATCCAGCACGTGCTCCGAAACTCTGCCGTCGCGAATCTCAAACAGCGTTGACTCGCCAGACGTCGTGATCTTGTCGCGACCATCAGAACCCCGGAACACCAGCCCACGGGTCCCGCGATCTGCTAGCACGCCGGCAATGATGGGTGCCATTCGAGCATTAGCACAGCCCAGCGCCTGCGCGGCGACACGAGCAGGGTTCGACAATGGACCCAGATAGTTGAAGGCAGTGGGCACTCCCAGCTGCTTACGTGCGGGGGCCACGTAACGCATTGAAGGGTGATACTCCTGGGCGAACAGGAACGTGATGCCCGCTTTGTGGAGACATTCCCCCGCTTTTTCTTTGGACATCGACAGATCGACGCCCAGGGCTTCAATGACATCGGCGGCACCGGCTGTCGATGAAGACCCGCGGTTGCCGTGCTTAATGACGTGCGCGCCCGCCCCCACAGCAACCAGCGAGGACATCGTCGACAGGTTTACTGTCCCCAGTCGGTCGCCACCGGTACCAACGATGTCCAGCGCTTCCACGCCGTAGTTGACCGGGACGGCCTCATCGAGCATGGTGTTCGCCATCCCGAGCAGTTCCTCGACCGTCTCCCCCTTGGCAGCAAGTCCCATCAGGAATCCAGCGACTTGCGCATCGGTGGCGTTGCCGGTCATCATTTCGCGCATCGCCCAGGACGAGGTTTCGACCGTGAGCCCCTCCCCCGCGAGCAACGCGTTGAGAACGGTGGGCCAAGTCGTATCGGTTGATGCAGCTGCTGTGTTCACAGGGTCATCCTAGTCCCCCACCAAGAACACCGCGCCTGATTGTTGAGTCATGGCCCGCTCCGTTCGCCATAGCATGCACCAGCCAACGAAGTAAGGTCACCCTCTCTTCATAGGGTGCTGTAATCATGCCTAAATATCGCAAAACTTCTTGAGAACCCGCCAGAGTAGGCCACTTGCTAGGAAAAACCTGGGAATGTCGGCACTCCCCTGGGTCGCCGTCATTTCGACAGTCGGTAGAAATAATTCCGACACTCGCGTTGCATTGGAGAACTGGAGGCAATTAGGGCCATAATGAATGGGTGACAACGACTACTCATGCCATCTCGCACCCCACGACAGGGTTTCCGAGCCGCCCGAATATGGTGTCCGTCGGCACCATGGTCTGGCTGTCATCGGAAGTCATGTTCTTCGGCGGCCTATTCGCAATGTACTTCACGCTGCGCTCGACCTCTCCCACCCTGTGGGAGGAAAGCTCAGCCCTCCTTGACTGGAAGCTGGCTCTGGCCAACACGATCATCCTCGTGCTGTCCTCTGTCACGGCTCAGTTCGGCGTCTTTGCAGCCGAACGCCTACAGCCGCGCCGCAGTGGCGGGATCCTTGATGTCAAGCGCTGGGGCATGGTCGAGTGGTTCATCCTGACCTTCATCATGGGTGCCGTCTTCGTGTCAGTGCAGTCCTACGAGTACGCCGTGCTCGTCTCCGAAGGAATCACGATCCCCGCGAACGCCTACGGCTCGGCTTTCTACATCACCACCGGGTTCCACGCCTTGCACGTTGCAGGCGGACTGGTCGCGTTCCTCTTCGTCATCGGTCGCGCTTACCTTGCTAAACGGTTCGGGCACCACGAGGCCACCAGCGCCATCGTGGTCTCGTACTACTGGCACTTCGTCGATGTCGTCTGGATCGTCCTCTTCGCCATCGTCTATTTCCTGAGGTAGCCACCTCGACTCCGGAACCATCACTACGCACCTGAGGTCACCGGATACGGAACGTCACACCTATTCGGTTTTACAACGTAAGGAACCATCACCGTGAAGGCTCTTTCACAGAACCGGCGCCACCCGGTCGTCGGCGTGGCCCTCCTCCTGTTGGGTCTCCTCCTCACCGGAGGGCTCTACTCGCTGGCGACAAACATGAACGCAGCGGGCGCAAATACAGCAGCTCAGTACTCGGCCAGCGATATTGCCGATGGCGAGCAGCTCTTCAACGCGAACTGCGCAACGTGCCATGGCATTGGAGCCACCGGTACTGACGCAGGCCCGTCGCTGGTAGGTGTTGGAGCGGCTTCGGTTGATTTCCAGGTGGGCACCGGTCGTATGCCGATGCAGATGCAGGGACCCCAAGCACAGCAGAAGCCGGCTCAGTTCAATGAAGAGCAGACCGCTCAGCTCTCTGCCTACGTCGCCTCCCTCGGTGCTGGTCCCGCTGTTCCAGAAGATGAGTTCTTGGACGTCGATCACGAAGACGTCGACATCGCCCGCGGTGGTGAGATCTTCCGTGTGAACTGCGCCATGTGCCACAACGCTGCAGCTTCAGGCGGCGCATTGACCCGAGGCAAGTTCGCTCCGGCCCTGAGCGGTGTCTCGGAGAAGCACATCTACGAGGCGATGGCGACCGGTCCTCAGAACATGCCGGTCTTCTCGGACTCGAACCTCACCCCCGAGGACAAGCGCGATGTCATCGCCTTCCTCAAGGAGATCGAGGCACAGGGCTCCCCCGGTGGCTTCCAGCTGGGCTCTCTCGGACCGGTTTCCGAAGGTCTGCTGATCTGGACTCTGGGTCTCGGACTGGTGATCGGCTTCATGGTCTGGCTGACCTCACGCTCATCGTGATGATCGCGACCACGATCCCAACGAAGACCTCACACACTATTTTCATCACTCAAGTAAAGGATTCAGATCTATGAGCGAGCACCGCCAAGGAGGGCCCGAGGATTCGGGAGCCGTTGAGCGCGCTGGCCATGTCGAGCAGGGGAAATTCGCCATCGACAACCCAGGGCTTCCTCCTCATCGCCCTCGGCTGGCTGACGAGGATCCCCGTGCCGCTAAGCGAGCCGAGCGCCAGGTGTCTTTCCTGTTCGTGCTCTCGATCCTGGGGACGCTGACCTTCTTCATCGGATACTTCGTGGTTGGCCAGATCGGCCCCGACACCCCGTTCTCCACGATCCGACTGCAGAACACGCTGTTGGGACTGGGCACAGCCTTCTCGATGCTCGGCATCGGTGTGGGCATCGTGCACTGGGCGAAGACCCTGATGCCCGACCATGAGTGGGTCGAGGAACGTCACGAGGTTCGCACCGAAGAGGATCGTCAGCTCGCCGAGGGGATGATCAATGACATTCTCGATGAGTCACAGATCAAGCGTCGTCCGCTCTTGCGGAACACCCTGATCGGCGCCATCGCACTCGCTCCCCTGCCCGCTGTGGCAATCTTCCGCGATTTGGACAACACCGATAACCGCAGTGATCTCGCTGAGGAGAACTTCGGTGTTGAGCGTCTGCGCCACACCATTTGGGATGAGGGCGTCCGCCTAGTCCGCGACCCCAACGGAACTCCCATCAAGGCCTCCGATGTGGCCATCGGCAACGCGTTGCACGTGATCCCTGAGACCCTCCTCAGCCGCGGACACGACAAGCTGAATCAGAAGGCCAAATCGGTGGTGCTGCTTATGCGCCTCAACCCGGAGAGCCTGCATGTTTCAGAAGGACGCGAAGATTGGAACGTCGACGGAATCGTCGCCTACTCCAAGATCTGCACGCACGTTGGTTGCCCGGTGGCACTCTACGAGCAGCACACTCATCACCTGCTGTGCCCCTGCCACCAGTCGACCTTCGACCTGACACAGGAGTGCAAGGTGATCTTCGGCCCCGCTAGCCATGCGTTGCCGCAGTTGCCCATCACTGTCGATGAAGATGGCTTCTTGGTCGCACAGAGCGATTTCCACGAGCCGGTTGGACCTGTTTACTGGGAGCGTGACACGAACCGATGACCACTACTCAGGATTACAAGGCCTCGACTTCAACGGGGCGCATCGCGAACTTCGTTGACACTCGTGTTGGCGCGTCCGGCATGGTCAAAGAGTTCGGGCGCAAGATCTTCCCCGATCACTGGACTTTCATGTTCGGCGAGGTTGCGCTGTACACGTTCGTTATTCTGGTGCTCTCCGGCACCTTCCTGACGTTCTTCTTCGACGCCTCCATGTCGCACGTGCTGTATGAAGGGTCCTACAAGCCCCTCTACGGAATGGAAATGTCTGCCGCATACGCGTCCACCCTGGATATCACTTTCGATATCCGCGGCGGCCTCTTCATGCGTCAGGTGCACCACTGGTCAGCACTGCTGTTCGTGGCGGCCATGTCCGTGCACATGTTGCGTGTCTTCTTCACGGGTGCATTCCGTCGCCCGCGCGAACTCAACTGGGTTGTCGGCTGCACGCTCCTCGTGCTCGGACTCGCTGCCGGCTTCACCGGTTACTCCCTGCCCGACGAGGTTCTCTCCGGTAACGGCCTGCGCATCATCGACGGCATCCTCAAGGCGATTCCTGTCGTGGGCACCTACATCTCGTTCTTCCTCTTCGGTGGCGAGTTCCCGGGCACAGACGTCATTGGACGCCTTTACGCCCTGCACATCATGGTTATCCCAGCCATCATCATCCTGATGATCGCGATCCACCTCTTCATGGTGGTCGTTCACAAGCACACTCAGTACCCCGGACCCGGTCGTACCGAGAACAACGTGGTTGGTTACCCTGTTGGCCCCGTGTATGCAGCCAAGGCTGGCGGATTCTTCTTCATCGTCTTCGGAATCATCGCTCTGCTCTCTGCGTTCTTCACCATCAACGCCATGTGGAACTACGGTCCGTACGATCCGTCGCCCGTGCAGGCCGGTACTCAGCCGGACTGGTATATCGGATTCGCTGATGGTGTCCTTCGACTGATGCCCGGAATGCTCGGAGATGTCTCCTTCTTGGTTCATATCCCCATGCCTTGGGGAACGAACGCACTTCCTCTTGGCGTGTTGATCCCGCTCATTCCGGCTGGCTTGCTGATCGGTGGCATGTTTGCGTGGCCTTGGATCGAGCGTTGGATCACCAAGGACAACAAGGAACATCACATCTTGGATCGTCCGCGTAACGCCCCGACGCGCACCGCCATCGGTGTCGCCGGCGTCATCAACTACTGCGTGATGTGGGCAGCTGCTTCCTCTGACCTCATGGCAACCCACTTCCATGTGGCGCTGAACGACGTGACATATATCCTGCGTGCGCTGTTCTTCCTCGGCCCCATCCTTGGATTCATCATCACGAAGCGCATCTGTCTTGCCCTGCAGCGCAAGGATCGTGAGATCGTTCTGCATGGCCGCGAGGCTGGGGTCATTGAGCAGTCCCCTGAGGGCGGTTATACCGAGCGTCACGAGCGTCTGGACGAGTACAAGCTGTATCGTCTGGTCAGCTTCAACCAGGTCGCTCCGCAGCCGGTACAAGCGAACCGCAAGGGCAAGATCACAGCCACGGAGAAGCTTCGCGCCCGGTTGAGCAAGTGGTTCTTCGAGGAGCGCGTCGAGCCTGTGACTCGCGCCGAGCTCGAAGACGCCGAGTCTCACGATCATCATCACGAAGTCGAAGGCGACACTGCCCCTCGAAACGAGATCGACCGCTAGACAGCAAACACGTCTTCCGACGCAAGCTCCAAGGAGGGGGCCACCAGCTACCGCTGGTGGCCCCCTCCTTCTTTCTCGCTACATGAATGCGAACTGTAGACACACGACAGGTTCGGAACGAGTAGGGAACGACGGATGAAAATTGACCCCCTACCGTGAACGGATAATTGGGCCATCTCTTTTATCTCGCAGGACATCGGTGACAGTTCTGTATCAGGACATCGGTGACACTTTCGGCGGTTCTGGTGCTAACACTTCTGGGATTCGTCGGCTGGTACGGGGTGCTGCTCAGCTTGAGAGAGGCCAGCCAATAAGCCTGTTGATGCCCGTGTCCGTCTCGCAATTACGCAGTGGCCCGAGGAAGCCCCTCGCGGGTCGGTGACGTCGTCGTACGCTGGGCATAGTCTGTCGCGTAAGACGGTCTACGCGATCCTCGTTCGCTCTAGAACGGTGGGACAAACCGCCGCACTAGAGCCGCGTTCACGGCGGCCGAAGACATTCCCGTCGCGGATCAGTGAACAGATGAAGCAGCAGTCGGGCTGCGTGCGTGCCACACTGGAAGCGTCGGACCAAGACCACCAGCCAACTAGCCGCGCACGACAAGATGGTCGCCCTGGGCATGGACGCCCCATCGGTAGGGTCGCTAGCGCGGATCTTCCGCGTGCTGGTAACTGGATGCAGCCGAGTATGTGATGACCGGTGGCCGTACCTGCGTGATCTGCCAACTCCAGGATGACCACTCCCGGACCGCGGTCGGCTCCCACGTCGACGATGATGAGACCAGCGGAGGCGCTGTCGGGGACGTGAACGCACAGAACGAGGTCACCGAACCGTGGTGGCATCCTTGGGCCACTTCGCAATCGCGAGACGGACGCGGAGGTCTACAGGAACCTCCGAGAACGTCACCGATCCCCTACGGGATAACGCTCCCTCAGGTAACTGTTGGCTCAGCCCAGAGGAATCAAAATGCAGCTGTCGTATAGGGGTTAGTATTTAGCCGTCGTCGACAGGTGCAGCATCCGAGACCAGGCACGGGGGTGTTCAGTCTTCGGCCGTCGTTGGCGTCTAGCCCGAGCAAGACGTTCGCACTGTGCAGCATGCCGAGCGGCGACCGATCCCCATCCGCCCACTCAACGTGAGAGGGCGAACCAACGATCACGTCGATGGCTGAACCATGAAGAAGCGGCGCACCCAGGCTGGTTGCGCCGGCACAGAGGCTTCAGGCTTGGTGTGACGTCCACGGGGGTTTCCCGGAAGACACCAATCGCTACCGTCTTCCTAGAGAGCCCAACCAGTGCATCGCGACCGTCTCACAGCGCTGTGTGTCGACCACAGGACCACCGACGCCGCCTATGTGGGTTCTTCAAGACGACCAGAGTGCGCTCTGACAAGCACTGGTCGCGTACTGAAGTATCGACACCTTCATGTTTCCCAGGCAGCTGGATCGGCTACTCCCCCAGCGTCCATGCAGGACGAGCTCCGGCTACACGACAGCGGGGTCAAGCATCGAAGTAGATGCTTGACCCCGCTGAGGGTGATACAAGAGGTGATCTAGTGTGCGTGGTCGCCCTTGGAGTACTCGAAGACCCAGCCGACGAGGAAGAACAGGCTTGCGCCCACACCCAGGTAGAAGACCCACCAACCGATGGCCAGACCCGCGAAGACGATCGCGCATGCGACGCCAAGACCCAGAGGCCACCAGCTCCACGGTGCGAAACGACCGTACTCGCCGGTGTACTCGCTGATCTCTCCCTCGGCCTGATCGGAGGGACCGTCACCGTACTTGTTGTCAGTGAGCTGTAAGTAGAAGGCGATCATCAGCACCATCGCGCCGACTGCGTAAAGGGCCGGGATTCCCGCCCACTCGGTCCAGCGGACCCAGAAGCCGTAGACCGTACCCACGATGATGAAGAACACACCGAGGATGGTGAAGAGCTTGATGTTTACTTTCATCGGGATGCAGCCGCCTTTTCTCCGAACACCTCAGGCTTATTCTGAGGCGACATGGGCAACAGTTCGGGGTGGTGCAAGTCCAGTGCAGGACGCTCCGACCGGATCCGCGGGAGGGCATGGAAGTTATGCCGTGGCGGCGGGCAGGAGGTGGCCCATTCGAGGGAGGCACCGAAGCCCCAAGGATCGTCCACGGTCACCTTCTTGCCCTTGCGGGCAGTGATGTAGACGTTCCAGAAGAACGGAATCATCGAAGCACCCAGAACGAAAGCGAACACCGTCGAGAACTGGTTCATGCCTGTGAATCCGTCTTCCACCAGGTAGTCGGCGTAACGGCGGGGCATGCCCATCACACCCAGCCAGTGCTGAATGAGGAAGGTTCCGTGGAAACCGACGAACAGCATCCAGAACTGAATCTTGCCCAGACGCTCGTTGAGCATCTTTCCGGTGAACTTCGGCCACCAGAAGAAGAAGCCGGCGAACATCGCGAAGACCACGGTTCCGAACACCACATAGTGGAAGTGTGCGACCACGAAGTACGTATCGGAAACATGGAAGTCCAGCGGCGGCATGGCCAGGATCACGCCGGTGAGTCCACCGAAGAGGAAGGTGACCATGAAGCCCAGGGACCACAACATCGGCGTCTCGAAGGTTATAGACCCTCGCCACATCGTTCCGATCCAGTTCACGAACTTCACACCTGTTGGCACGGCGATCAGCATGGTCATCAGCGAGAAGAACGGCAGCAGCACGGATCCGGTGACGTACATGTGGTGTGCCCACACGGTCACGGACAATGCGGCGATCGCCGTCGTCGCGAAGACCAGAGATTTGTAGCCGAAGATTGGTTTACGGCTGAAGACCGGGATGATCTCGGAGACGATGCCGAAGAACGGCAGAGCGATGACGTAGACCTCTGGGTGGCCGAAGAACCAGAAGAGGTGCTGCCAGAGAATGGCACCGCCGTTCTCCGGGTCGAAGATGTGACCACCGAATCGTCGGTCCATGCCCAGTGCGAACAGAGCGGACGCCAACGGGGGGAAGATCATCACGAGCAGGATGCCGGTAATCAGTGCGTTCCAGGTGAAGATCGGCATGCGCCACATGGTCATACCCGGAGCGCGCATCGAGATGATCGTGGTGACGAAGTTGACGCCACCCATAATCGTGCCGAAACCCTGTAGGCCGAGACCAAAGACCCAGAGGTCACCACCGATACCCGGGGAATACGTCGTATTCGACAAGGGCGCGTAAGCGAACCAACCGAACGACGCGGCACCCTGTGGAGTGAGGAAGCCGGAGACGGCGATCAGCGACCCGAACAGGAAGAACCAGAACGCCAGCGCGTTCAACCGTGGGAAGGCAACATCGGGCGCGCCGATCTGCAACGGCACCAACACGTTGGCGAAGCCAACGAACAGCGGCGTCGCGAACATGAGCAGCATGACCGTACCGTGCATGGTGAACAGCTGGTTGAACTGTTCCTTGGTCTGCAGGATCTGCATCCCCGGCTCGAAGAGCTCGGCGCGGATGACCAGGGCCATCACACCGGCGATGCAGAAGAACAGGAACGAGGTGATCAGGTACATATACCCGATCGTCTTGTGGTCGGTGGTCGTCAACCAGTTGACGACGATCCGTCCCTTGGAGACCGGCACGACGCGGGGCTGTGTCCCGGCTTGCGACTCGTCTTGTGCGTATTCGTAAGTCGTCATGGTTACTCCTCAACCCGCTCGGGGTCGCCCAACGGAACTTCCTGGTCCTGCCAGCCGTCCGGATTTTCGTTCGGGTTGCGGTTGAGCTCGTTGCCCGTCAGGCCCTCAGGCATCTGTGCCAGCTCGGACCGGAACTCCGCCTCGGAGACCACTTCAACGTTGAAGAGCATCTCGGAGTGGTACTCACCGCAGAGTTCGGCGCACTTGCCCTGGAAGATTCCCTCTTCCTGAGGGGTCAAGTAGATATGGTTCGTCTGACCCGGAATCATGTCCAGCTTCTGCAGGAACGCAGGGATCCAGAACGAGTGAATGACATCGCGGGTCTTCAGTCGGAACTCCACCGGAACATCAGCCGGCAGGTACATGGTCGGGAGGGTCTCCTCGACGCCATCTTCACCGGTGAGGTGCGCCTGCGTGCCAAAGTAGTGACGCTCTTCGCCGTCATATTCGTAGTCGAAGTCCCAAGCCCACTGCTTGCCGTAGACGGTTACCACAACGGGTGAGTCCTCGACCGGGGTGTCCACCTGGCGCTGAACACGGTCCGAGAAGCCCCACAGCACGAACACGATGATGATCGGCATGATGGTGAACATCGTCTCGATCGGCATGTTGTAAGCGGTCTGACGGGGGAAGCCAACGTCGTTCTTACGACGACGGTATGCGACCATGCACCACAGCATCAGACCCCAGGCGATCAGGCCCACGATGAGCGCCGTGATCCACGACCCCACCCAGAGATCCGTCAGCGCTGCGGAGTGATTGGTGGTTTCTCGACTGCCCGGTAGCCAGCCACGCTGGACCTGCTCAGAACAGCCCGTCAGCACCAGGATGGCGACGGTGGCCAGCGCTCCCCCCTTCAGGAGACGCTTGCCATGGCTGCCGGTTAGATTCTGCGATCTCACAGACGGCCCTTCCTCTTCAACATTGAGTGCGATGTGTCTACGTGTAGCCTACAGGCTTCTGCCAGAAGGAATTGAGCCGAGGCACAGGTGGACCACGTTGGTTACTAGTCCATGGTAGTTCTTTTCGACCTCGTGTAGTAACCATGACACGACAACGGCGGGTCACCAGCAAAAACTGCTGGTGACCCGCCGTTTCTATCGCTTGCGCGAGGCTGAAGCTTTAGTGGAAGGAGTCTCCACAAGCGCAGGATCCCGCCGCGTTCGGATTGTCGATCGTGAACCCGACCTTCTGGATGGTGTCCTCGAAATCGATCGACGCGCCGGCCAGATAGGGCACCGACATCTTATCGACGATCACCTGGACCCCATCGAAGTCGCGCACGGCATCTCCGTCGAGAACGCGCTCATCGAAGTAGAGCTGATAGATCAATCCTGAGCAGCCGCCGGGCTGCACGGCAACGCGCAGTCGCAAGTCGGGACGCCCCTCCTGCTCCAGAAGGTCCTGGACCTTCTCTGCTGCGAGCTCCGAGAGCTGGACCTCATGCTCGGGAAGACCTTCTGCCGGCTGAGCTTCCGGCAGCTCGACGGTGGTCTCTTCGGTTCCTGTGGTCATGGCCTACTCCTCGTCAATCAGTGCAATGTGCAGACGCGTTCTTGATCTATTACAACACTGTTCCCTTCGGGATTCATTCCCAACAGCCGGCCATCCTTGCCCGGAAGGTCTGCCGAGAACACTGAACCCGAGGAACTGACACGCTGGATCAGCGCTGTGCCAGTTCCGCTAGGAACACGGCCTCGGCCACGATCGCCTTCTTGAATTCGCCGAGGTGCAGCGACTCATTGGCCGAATGTGCTCGTGAGTCAGGGTCTTCCACGCCGGTGATCAAGATGGACGCGTCGGGGAAGACCTCACGGAGATCCGCGGTAAAGGGTATCGATCCACCCATGCCCGCTTCTTCAGGAGCAGTCCCCCACGCTGTTTCCAACGCACGGAGCATGTCTTGGGCCGCCGGATCACTGACGTCGGTCAGGAACGGCTGGCCGAATTCTCCGGCCTCGATGAAGACCTCTGCACCGCCTAGGTTCTGCGATTCGACATGAGCCTTGAGCGCCTGAAACGCCGCCTGCGGATCCTGCCCCGGTCCCAACCGCAGGGAGAACTTCGCGCGCGCCGTCGGTAAGAGCGTGTTGGAGGACATTTCGATACTGGGGATGTCAGTGCCGATGATGCTCAGCGCCGGTCGGTTCCACAACCGATCCGCAAGCGAGCCGTCCCCGGCCAACTCCAGCCCAGGTACCGCAGAGCTGTCCTGTCGGAAGTCCTCCTCCGGGTACTCGAGGTTCGTGGAATGCTTTGGCTCCAGCCCGGCGATGGCTACGGCACCGCTGTCATCATGCAGCGTGGCAATCAACCGCGCCAGTACAGTCGGCGCGTCCAGGATTGGCCCGCCGTACATGCCCGAGTGCACGGCATGTCCGAGCACGCGCACGCCGATGATCCCATCGACGAGTCCACGCAGGGAGGTGGTGAGAGCGGGGACACCGACCTTCCAGTTCGACGAATCCGCAACGATGATGACGTCGGCCTCCAGCTGATCACGGTGGCGCTCGAGGAACGGGCGGAAGGTGGGTGAACCGGCCTCTTCTTCACCCTCGATGAAGAAGCGGACACCCAGACCGTGATCGTCGCCCAGTACTTGGCACAGAACCGCGGCAGCAGTGAGGTGGACCATGATGCCGGCCTTGTCGTCTGCCGCACCGCGGCCATAGAGCCGTTCCCCGCGCTGTTCTGCCCGGAACGGTTCAGACTCCCACAGGTCCAGATCGCCCACCGGCTGGACGTCATGATGGGCGTACAGCAGCACTGTGGGTTTGCCCGGAGCGGCGGGACGCTGTGCCAGCACTGCGGGGCCGCCCACCACGGTCTCGCCGTCATGCTCCACCGTCTCGGTGACCACTTCGGCGTCGTCGAATCCGAGGTCCCTCAGCAGTGACACCACCGCATCCGCTGATCGCTCCAAGGGCTCGCGGTCGAAACTCGGCCAGGCGATCCCATTGATCGCGACAAGATCGGTCAGGGTGCGCACGGTCTCGTCCCAGCGCTGCTCAACCGCGTCTCGGATTCCGTCGATGAGTTGTTCTGAAGTCATTCTCTCAGCGTAGTGCCTGACATCACTCTTCTCGCGAGCCCGTAGACTAGAGGGGTGTTTGGACGGAAAAAGAACTCAGAGACCTCGGCGGATCAGCCGGCGGACGTGGTCGAGGAGACCCCCGCGGAGACCCGCCCCACCGGCAAGACCGGCCCCACTCCTAAGCGCAAGGACCAGGAAGCCGCTCGCAAGCGTCCCCTCGTTCCCGACGACCGCAAAGCAGCCAAGGCAGCACAGCGCCAAGCGGTCTCGGAGCAGCGCGCGAAGATGCGTATCGCTATGGAGACCGGTGACGAGCGGCATATGCCCTACCGCGACCGCGGTCCACAGAAGCGCTTCGCCCGCGACTACGTGGACGCGCGCTACGGCATTGGCGAGTGGTTGATGCTCATCGTGCTGGTCTTCCTGGTGCTCTCCTTCATCCCGATTCAGGCACTGATCAGCGCCACCACCATTCTGATGCTCGCCACGGTGGGTCTCGTCGTCCTCGAAGGATTCTGGGTCAACCGCAAACTCAAGAATGAGCTCGAGCGCAAGTTCGGCGTCGTCGAGCCGGGGGTCCGCTGGTACGGAACTATGCGTGCCATGCAGCTGCGTCGACTTCGCCTGCCGAAACCGCAGGTGCGCCGGGGCCAGTACCCCAGCTGATGCACGGTGCCGAGGGGCGAGGCAAGACCTCACCCCTCGGCGATCACTCCGCCCGCTATTTCCAGGCACCCAGATTTCGGTGCAGATCGCGATTGATCCGCGCGGCCCAAAAGGGTCCCTGGTACAAGAATGCGGTGTACCCCTGCACCAAATCGGCACCACGACGCAATCGTTCGATGACGTCGCCGCCATCGGTCACTCCCCCGACTGAGATCACCGCGATGTCGCTGTCCAACTCGGACCGCAGCAGATCCAAGACTTCCAACGACCGTTGCTTCACGGGCTTTCCAGACACACCCCCGGCCCCATAGGAGGCAACCGTCTCCGGGTCGGTGACCAGCCCCTCCCTCGAGATGGTGGTATTGGTGGCGATCACACCGGCCAAACCCAGCTCCTGCGCCATTCCTGCCACCGCCGACACGTCTTCATCGGCCAGGTCCGGGGCGATCTTCACCGCCAGGGGCACCCGACGTCCCGTCGAGCGGTCGGCGTGGAACTGAACGGTCTCCAACAGCGGCGCCAGGGACTCGATGGCTTGCAGCTGCCGCAGCCCGGGGGTGTTGGGAGAAGAGACGTTCACGACCAGATAGTCGGCGTGACGGGCCAGAAGTCGAGTCGACACCACGTAGTCGTCGACGGCGTCGTCCAGCTCCACCGTCTTGGTCTTGCCGATATTGACGCCCAGCACCGGCCGGGTGCGCCCGTAACGCCTCGTCAGCCGCCGTCGGGTGGCCGCCAGACGGGGTGCCACTGCTTCGGCACCGTCGTTATTGAATCCCATGCGGTTGATCAGGCCCTCATCCTCGACCAGCCGGAACAGTCGCGGTTCCGGATTGCCCGGTTGTGCCTGTCCCGTGATCGTTCCGACCTCGACGTGGCCGAATCCCAGATCCGCCAATGCGGCGGTCCCGATCCCCTGCTTGTCGAATCCCGCGGCCAGACCGAAGGGTGAGGGGAAGTCCAGTCCCATCACTCGGGTGGACAGATCCGACGACGGTCGTAGCGCGGCGCGCAATCCGGCGGATACCCCTGCGGATTCGGTGGCTTTGATCAGAGAGAAGCCCACATGGTGTGCCTGCTCGGCCGACATTCCCGCGAAGACGGCCTTAAAGAAGGCCGGATAGAGGGCGGGTGCGTTCGATAGACGGAGGGCATCATTCGGGGCATGAGTCATAACAGCATTCAACCACGGGCACGGATGCCGGTACGATTCGAAGCCATGGACGAATTACTGTCGGACTCACCACCGGGGCAATGGGTTCCCGATTTTATGACCGGGTTCGAGCGTCTGACGATTCCCCTCGGCGAAGATGACGAGGGTCCCGTGGTGGCGACGCTGGTCCGGATGGAGGATTCCTATCGGCCGCGCACCGCAACGCGCGATGCCCAGCGCCAGACGGTGCTCTATCTGCACGGTTGGGCAGACTACTTCTACAACCGTGAGTTCGCGCTGCGCTGCGAGAATGCCGGGTATCGTTTCTATGCCTTGGATCTGCGCAAGTACGGTCGCTCGCTCCGTCCGGGTCAGACGCCGGGATTCACCGAGTCCCTGGACCTCTACGATGACGAAATCGGTGCGGCGCTCCATCTTCTCCGCACGGACCATCCTCACAGCGGCGCGCCGGTGCTCGCCGGGCACTCTACCGGTGGCCTCATCGCGTGTCTGTGGGCGGACCGACACCCGCATCAACTCAGCGCCCTCGTGCTGAACAGTCCCTGGTTGGAGCTGATGGGAGCCAGTTGGGTCCGTGCCATGGCCACCGCACTGGTTGATCCCATGAGCCGGATCAGCCCCACCTCCTCCATGGTGCTGCCGCGCATCAACTCTTATTGGCGGACCTTGTCTTCCCAGGCCGACGGCGAATGGGACCTGCATTCGTTGTGGCGTCCAGAGTACTCATTCGAGGTGCCGAGGGGTTGGCTGGCCGCTGTGCTGCAGGGACATCGGAGGGTGGCCGCCGGGCTGAGCATCTCCGCTCCGATTCTGGCGCTGTTCTCGACACGGTCCTATTTCGGGACCACGATCGATGAACGCGCGCGGTCCGCGGATATCGTCCTGGATGTGAAGATCCTCGCCCGTCGGTCTGTGAATCTGGGGAACGAAGTCACCGTGTTGCGACTCCCCGGAGCGATCCACGACGTCTTCTCCTCCACCCCCACGGTTCGCCATGATGCCATGGACCGAACGCTGCGCTGGCTGGATCGTCAGCGGGACTGATCGGGCGCATCGACGGCTCCGCCATAGCGCCGATCACGTCGTGCGTAGATTTCGACGGCGTTCCACAGCGTCGTGCGGTCCACATCAGGCCAGAGCACGTCCAGAAAGATCAGTTCGGCGTAGGCGGACTGCCACAGCAGGTAATTGGAGAGCCGCTGCTCCCCCGAGGTCCGCAGAAACAAGTCCACATCGGGAACATCAGGCTCGTCCAGGTGGGCGGTGACCGTTGATTCTTTAATGCCGCGTGGACTGATTTCGCCTGCGGCGACTTTCTCGGCGATGGCGCGTACGGCGTCCGTGATCTCGGCACGTGACCCGTAGTTCACGCACATCGTCAGGTGGCAGCGGTCATTGTCTCTGGTCTGTTGCTCTGCGACCTCGAGTTCTTTGATCACGGAGGACCATAGTCGGGGCGAACGCCCGTTCCACCGGATGCGTACCCCCCAAGAGTCCAGGGTGTCGCGCTGTCGGCGGAGCACGTCTCGGGAGAAGCCCATGAGGAAGCGCACCTCTTCCGGGGAACGCTTCCAGTTCTCGGTGGAGAAGGCGTAAACGGTGACGTACTTGATTCCCAACTGCACCGCACCGGCCATCACGTCGAGCAGTGCGGCTTCTCCGGCACGGTGACCTTCCACGCGGGGAAGTCCGCGCTGGTTGGCCCATCGGCCGTTTCCGTCCATGACGATCGCCACGTGCTGCGGGATGAACCGTGCCGGAATCGCCGGCGGTTGGGCGCCGTCCGGGTGCGCGTACGGCTCGTGGGGTGTCTTCGGCGTCATGAAGGGGCTTTCAGGTCTGGTCCATCACGGACAGTGAACGCAGGTTCTTCTCTACATGGAATTGTAAGTACCGTTCCACGATGCCAGCGGCCTCTTTCTGATGAATCTTCTCGCTGGCATCGGCAATCGCCCAGTCCCCTGCGAGCAGCGCCGCCAGTAGCCGGATGCTCTCCGGCGCCGGTGTCTGCGAACCCGAGGGACGGCAATCGTCACAGACCACTCCCCCGAGGCTGATGTTCACTGACCGGTGTGGGCCCTCTCGTCCACACCGGGAACACTCGGTGAATGACGGCGCCCAGCCGGCGGTAGAGAGCGCTCTGAGGATATACGAGTTCAGGGCGATCCGCGGAGCATGATCTCCTCGGGCCAGGGAGGCCAGCGCCCCGTGAAGCAGCCGGAACTGCGGCGCGGCGGCCGCGGCGTCGACGTCGGCCGTGGTGAGACGTTCGGCGGTCTCCACCATGGCCGACGCCGCCCCGTAGGAATCGTAGTCCGCGGCAACCGCGGAACCATAGGAGTGCAGCAGTTGGGTCTGCGAGACGATATCGAGGCTGCGGCCGCGGATGACCTGCAGCCGACTGTGCATGAACGGTTCCAGGGTTGAGCCGAACTTGGACGACGCGCGCCGCACTCCTTTGGCCACGGCCCGAATCTGACCGTGATCAGCGGTGAGGAGCACGACGATCCGGTCGGCCTCACCCAGCTTGTAGGTGCGCAAGACCAGCCCTTCGGTGCGATAGCTGTTCGCGGCGTACCCGCCGCCCCGTGACCGTGCCGACTCAGGCCCCGATGCTCTCGTCCCGGATGGCCCGGTTCACAGCAGAAACCACAGCTTTCAAAGACGCCGTCGTGGTGTTGTGGTCCAGACCGATGCCCCACAGCACGCGATCACCCACGGCACATTCGACATAAGCGGCCGCCATAGCTGAACCACCCTCGCTCAGGGCATGCTCAGAGTAGTCAAGCACTCGCACATCGGTGCCAGCCTGGCCGAACAGCCGCACGAAGGCGTCGATCGGGCCATTGCCTTCGCCATGTCGGGTGACGATCTCGCCGTCGACGTCCATTTCCACGTTCATCGTGTAGGTGCCGTCCTCGGTGGCGGTGCTGGTGGCCTGGCGCAGCGCGTAGCGACCCCAGCGCTCGTCACCGTTGTCCGAGGGGAGGTACTCCTTGCAGAAGATCCCCCACAGCTGTTCTCCGGTTACTTCGCCACCCTGGCCATCGGTGTGATCCTGAACGACCTGGGAGAACTCAATCTGCGCCCGGCGTGGCAGATCGAGGTTGTGCTCAGACTTGAGCAGGTAGGCCACTCCACCCTTGCCGGACTGCGAGTTCACCCGGATCACGGCCTCGTAGCTGCGTCCGATGTCCTTGGGATCGATCGGCAGGTAAGGCACGCCCCAGGTGACGTTGTCGACCGTGGTGCCGGTTGCGACGGCCTCGGCCTCCAGCGCTTCGAATCCCTTCTTGATGGCGTCCTGGTGTGAGCCCGAGAACGCGGTAAAGACCAGGTCACCCGCCCAGGGCGAGCGCTCGTGGACGCGCAGCTGGGTGGCGTACTCGGCGGTGCGGCGGATCTCATCCATGTTGCTGAAGTCGATCATCGGGTCGATGCCCTGGCTGAACAGGTTCATACCGAGTGTCACCAGGTCGACGTTGCCGGTGCGCTCACCGTTGCCGAACAGGCAGCCTTCGATACGATCGGCCCCTGCCAAATAGCCGAGTTCAGCTGCTGCGACCCCGGTGCCGCGATCATTGTGCGGGTGCAGGGAGAGGATGATGCCGTCGCGATTCTCCAGGTTCCTGTGCATCCACTCGATGGAGTCGGCGTAGACATTCGGCGTCGCCATTTCGACGGTCGCGGGCAGGTTGAGGATCATCTGACGGTCGACCGAGGCCTCGAGGATGTGGGCCACCTCGGTGGAGATGCGCGCCGCGAAGTCGAGCTCGGTCCCGGTGAAGGACTCCGGAGAATACTGGTAGATGATCTCCGTGTCGGTGAGCTGTTCCTCATATTTGCGGCACAACCGAGCCCCCTGGGTGGCGATGTCGACGATGCCGTCCATGTCCTGGCGGAACACGACTTTGCGTTGCAGCACGGAGGTGGAGTTGTAGAGGTGGACGATGGCGCGGTGGCAACCTTCGATCGCCTCGTAGGTGCGCTCGATGAGGTGTTCACGGGACTGGGTCAGCACCTGGATGGTGACATCCTCGGGAATCCGATCCTGCTCGATGAGGTCACGCACGAAGTCGAAGTCGGTTTGGGATGCGGAGGGGAACCCGACCTCGATCTCCTTATACCCCATCTTCACGAGCAGCTCGAACATCCGCAGTTTGCGTTCGGGTCCCATCGGGTCGATGAGGGCCTGGTTTCCGTCACGCAGATCAACCGCGCACCAGCGCGGGGCCTCGGTGATCACCCGGTCCGGCCAGGTCCGATCAGGAAGATCGACGGTGATCTGGTCCTGGAAGGGGACGTACTTGCTGAAGTTCATGCCCGAGGGCTTCTGGTAGTTGCGCATGGAGGATTCCTGCCTTTCGTTCCAGGTGAAGGTTATTCACCGGTCAAGAAATGTGCTGGCATCGGGATGGTTCGCCGTGATGCCGGGCAGGCCGTGAAACGTTCTCCGCAACGGGGATCGGCCCCTCCATCGTGATGGAGTCGCGACGCGCTAGATCGACGTCCGCTGTTCGGCCCCGTTGCGGCAGCATAGAAGTAGTAGCGCCGAGGAGAATCCGCGGCGCTGGCTCATCGATGAGCTCTTCCATGTACGCATGATCACAGCCTAGCACTGACGAGTCAGAAGCCGAGCCTATTGAGTTGCTTCGGGTCGCGTTGCCACTCCTTGGCCACTTTGACGCGCAGATCCAGGTATACCGGTGTGCCCAGCAGTCGCTCGATATTGGTGCGTGCCTGTGCACCGATGGCGCGCAGACGCGTTCCCTTCTTTCCGATGATGATGCCCTTCTGCGAATCACGCTCCACATAGATCTGCGCCCAGATGTCGACCAGGGGCCGGTCCTCGGGGCGGTCTTCGCGCGGTTGCATGTCTTCCACCACCACTGCGACAGAGTGCGGCAGCTCGTCGCGCACATCCTCCAGGGCTGCCTCACGGATCAGCTCGGCCACAAGAACGTGATCTGGCTCGTCGGTGAGCTCGCCGTCCGGATAGAGGGGAGGGGAGGCCGGTAGGTGCTGGGCGAGAACATCGGCGACGACGTCGACCTGGTGATCCTTCACGGCGGAGACCGGAACGATGTCGGCGAATCCGCCGTCACCGCTGGATTCCGGCAGCAGTTCCTCGCCGAGCCGCTGCACCGCGAGCAGTTGCTCGGTCAGCGCGGCCGGGCCCACCTTGTCCGTCTTGGTGACGAAGGCAATGACCGGGGTGCGGTTCAGGCCGGCCAGCTGCTCCCCGATATAGCGATCGCCGGGTCCGATCTTCTCATCGGCGGGAATGCACAGTCCGACGGCATCCATTTCGGCCAGCGTCGCCTCGACGAGGTCGTTGAGACGCTCACCGAGCAGTGTGCGCGGGCGATGGATGCCCGGGGTGTCGACCAGGATGAGCTGGAACTCCGGGCGGTGCACGATGCCGCGGATGGTATGCCGTGTCGTCTGCGGCTTGGAGGAGGTGATGGCGACCTTCTGACCCACCAGAGCATTGGTCAGCGTGGATTTTCCGGCGTTCGGCCGCCCGACCAGGGAGACGAATCCTGCCCGGTAGTTCTCGGGGAATTCAGCGGACAGGGTCATCGTTCCTCCTGGGTGGCGAGATGCGGGGAATCCTCGGTGTTCATGTGGTGCTCGTGTTCCGAATGCGCAGCCCGACCGGAGCGGTTGCCGAGCCACAGGCGGATGGTGGAGACCCGGTTTCGGCGACCCTGAAGGTCGTCCACACGCAGGCGCAAAGCACCGATCATCACCTCGGAGCCCTCGATCGGAACCCGGCCGAGGTGTTTGGCCAGCAACCCGCCCACGGTATCCACGTCGTCGTCGTCTTCGAGATCGACGTCGAAGGCTTCGGCGAAGTCGCCGACGTTCATGCGTGCGTTGATCAGGAATTCCCCTTGCACCACGGGGGTGATGTCGGGTGCGTCCTGGCGGTCGTATTCATCCGAGATCTCGCCCACGATCTCCTCGATGAGGTCTTCCAGAGTGACCAGTCCGGCAGTGCCGCCGTATTCGTCGACGACGATGGCGATATGGGTGGACTCGCGCTGGAGCTCCTGCAGCAGCACGGAGACGGTCTTCGACTCGGGGACGAAGCGTACGGTGCGGACCAGGTCGTCGATCGGGGTCAGCGGGTCCAATCGGCGGGTGTGCAGGGCCCTGGCAACGTCCTTGAGGTAGACGATGCCACGCACATCGTCGGCGTCTTCCCCGATCAAGGGCATGCGGGAGGTGCCCGAGCGCAGGAAGAGGTTCATCGTGTCCTCGAGGGAGGTGCCCAACTCCACGGTGATGAGGTCGGTGCGCGGCACCATCACGCCGCGCACGATGGTGTCACCCATATCGAACACGGACTGGATCAGCTCGGCTTCGGCGTCTTCGAGGACGTCGTTGTCGTTGGCGCGGGAGACATACTCGCGGAAGTGGCGCTCCTCCATTTCCGCGTTCTCTTCCTCGTCGTCCATGGTGCTGAACCCAGGGGCGGCGAATTTCGCGGGTAAGGGGCCCAACACCGCGGTGAGGATGCGCACGAGCCGTGCGGTGAGCGCCACGGAGGAGACTTCCCAGCGGGCCCCGACGGTGCGGGGAGACCAAACTACGAGCAGCAGGCACACCACCGCCATGGCGACCGTGGCCACGGCCGCGGACAGCCACGCGTTCACCAGGAAGTAGTCGAGCAGCAGCGCTACCAGCACCGCGGCGGTGGTTTCGGTGAAGAGTCGCCAGAATCGCAGGGCGTGCAGGTGTTCGGGCAGCCGGTCCATCACTGTCAGCACGGGACTCTTGGGCCGGCGCAGCAGGATGCCTTCCGCCTGTTTGCGCGAGATGTAGGACAGGCCGGTCTCTGCCACGGAGAGCACCCAGCTCAGCCCAAGGAAGAAGAGGAGCAGCAGCGCCATCGCGATGGGGGTCAGGGGCATCGCTCAGGTCTCCGTGGGGCTGGGGGCCGGACGGCCCAGGAACGCGGTGAGCAATTCGTGCTGCAGGGCGAACATTTGCTGCTTCTCCTCGGGCTCCTCGTGGTCGAATCCCAAGAGGTGAAGCATGCCGTGCGTCGCCAGCAGCAGCACCTCGTCGTCGGTGGAATGTCCCATGCGTCCCGCCTGCTGGGCAGCGACGGTGGGGCAGATCACGATGTCGCCGAGCAGACCCTCAGTCGGCTGCGCGGCCGTACCCGGACGCAACTCGTCCATGGGGAAACTCATGACGTCGGTGGCATCCGGCAGGTCCATCCATTCGAGGTGGAGTTGCTCCATCGCCGCGTCGTCGACGCAGATCACCGACAGCTCGGCGTCCGGATGCAAGTGGAGAGCCTCATAGAGGAATGCGCACAGTCGACGCAGCGCCTCGATATCGACGGCCTCGTCGGTCTCGTTCAGAATCTCAACCGCCATGGGATCCTCCTCGTTCCTGTCCGGACCGGCGACGCGTGTTGCGGGGCCCATGCGTGGGGCGGCTCGCTCCGAGGCCGCGCAGGTCTTGCTGTTCCTGGTAGGCGTCGACGATCTTGGAGACGAGTCGATGACGCACCACATCGGAGCTGGTGAGTCGGACCACCGCGATGTCGCCAATGCCTTCCAGATAGTCCACGGCCTGGGCCAGACCGGAATCCGTGTTGCGCGGCAGATCGACCTGGGAGGTGTCGCCGGTGATCACCATGTGGGAGTTGAATCCGAGGCGAGTGAGGAACATCTTCATCTGCTCGCCGGTGGTGTTCTGAGCCTCGTCGAGAATGATGAACGCGTCGTTGAGGGTTCGCCCGCGCATGTACGCGAGGGGGGCGACCTCGATGGTTCCGGCCTCCATCAGATGAGGGATGGATTCCGGCTCGATCATGTCGTGCAGGGCGTCGTACAGCGGCCGCAGGTAGGGGTCGATCTTCTCATTCAGAGAGCCCGGCAGATAGCCCAGCGACTCCCCTGCTTCCACGGCGGGACGGGTGAGGATGATCCGGTTCACCTCTCGAGCCTGCAGTGCCTGCACCGCCTTGGCCATCGCTAAATAGGTCTTGCCGGTGCCGGCTGGGCCGAGACCGAAGATCACGGTGTTGTGGTCGATGGCCTCGACGTACTGCTGCTGGTTGACCGTCTTCGGACGGATTTTCCGTCCCCGCGAGGAGACGATCGACTCCGTCCCTCGACGTGGTTCTGCACTCGCGGGAGTGGCGGCCTGGCGCACGGAGGAGACCGTCTGCTCGATAACATCGGCGGACACGGTCACTCCGGATTGAGCCGTCCCGTGGAGTTCGTCCACGATGGTCTCGGTCTGGCGCACGAACGACGTCGGACCGGTCACGGTGAGGGTCTCGCCACGCACCGAGAGCTTGAGTCCGGGGTAGACGCCTTCGAGCACGCGCAGCAGCAGGTCTTGTGGACCGAACGTGCGGATCATGGCGTCGGCGGACGAAAAGCTGATGCTGATCTCGTCATCGGCGGACGCTGGCTCTTCCAGATCAGTCACTGTGGACGGGTCATCTCCCTCGGGTGATGGGGCGGGTGTGTTCGGGCATCGTCATCCCGTGGTCAGCCCAGTTTATCCCGGGCGATCACCAACGGGACAACAGCTGTTGGACAAGTGCGACGGCGACGGGACCCGCGGTCGAAGAACGCATGACGTGATCACCCATTCGGACAGGGTGCGCCCCGGCCTCGACCAGGGCAGTCAGTTCTGCGTTACTGATACCGCCCTCGGGTCCAACGACCAGCACGAGATCGTCAGAGGCGGAGAGCCTCGCGTCATCGATTCCGTCCAGTGCTGTGGCCACGGAGTCCGCGGCGTTCTCGTCGAGCACCAGCACGATCGCGCCAGGACCGACGAGCCGGACGACGTCGGTTCCGTTGAGTGGCTCGCGCAGCTCGGGCACGCGCGTGCGTCGCGCCTGCTTCGCCGCCGTGGCCAGGCTCGAGGACCATTTGGCCAGGGTCTTGTCGATCTTGTCGGACTTCAACCGCACCACGGAACGCTGCGCTTGCCAGGGGATGACCGCGTCGACACCTACCTCAGTGGCAGTTTGGATGCCCAGCAGATCCCGGTCGCCTTTGGCCAGCGCCTGCACCAGTACGATGCGAGGATGCGGTTCGGCGGTGCGGCCCCGCTCGTGGATAGTCACCCCCATCGCCGAGGTAGACGCATCGGCAACCTCGCCCCGGGCGTATTCTCCCCGACCGTCTGCGACCACCACGGGCTCGCCGACCTGGAGACGCATGGCCTTCACCGCGTGGGACGACTCAGTGGGACCGAGCACGACCTGCCCGGCGACCGAGAGGCCGTCGAGGCTACCGGGCGGGACCAGAAACAGCGGGTCAGTCACGGTTGCGCCAGTTCTCCTTGAGCTTGGAGAACAAACCGCGTGTCTCGACCTGTCCATGCACGATGTCCTCGTGCCGCAGCCGGGCCAGCTGCTCCAGGAGTTCGCGCTGATCGTCGTCGAGCTTCGAGGGGGATTCGATCCGCAGGGTGACTTTCAGGTCACCGCGGCCGGCTCCGCGCAATCGTCCGACACCGAGGCCCTTCAACGTGTGAACCTCTCCGGACTGCGTGCCCGGTTTCACCTTGATGCTCTGTTCTCCGTCAAAGGTGTCGAGGGTGACTTCGGTACCCAGTGCAGCGGCCGTCATCGGTAACGTCATGGTGGCAGCCAGGTGCACCCCGTCGCGGGTGAACACATCATGATGGCGCACATCGATCTCGACGAACAAATCACCGTTGGGTCCGCCACCGATGCCGGCTTCGCCACGCCCGGCCAACTGGATGCGCGTGCCGACATCCACTCCGGCGGGGATCTTGATGGTCATGGAGGCCCGGTCACGCACGCGTCCCTGGCCGCCGCACTCGTGGCAGGGGCTGGGGATGGTGGTTCCGAATCCGCGACACTGTGGGCACGCCTCGGCCGTCATCACGGTGCCGAGGATCGAGCGCACCGGTCGACGTACCTGGCCCTGGCCGGCGCAGTGGCTACAGGTCTCTGGAGAGGTGCCGGGCTCACAGCAGGTGCCGTTGCAGGTGTCACAGCGCACCGCGGTGTCAACTTCAATGGTCTTGTCGACGCCGAACACGGCGTCGTGCAGATCGATCGGCACGGTAATCAGCGCATCTTGACCACGGCGGGCCCGGCTGGCCGGCCCCGAAGCCTGACCGCCGCCGAAGAACGTCTCGAAGATATCGGAGAATCCACCGAAGCCGCCCGCGCCGCCGAACCCACCGGCCGCTTGACCGTTCTCGTTGCCCGTGGCGTCGTAATTGCGCCGCTTGGTCTCATCGGAGAGCACATCGTAGGCACGCGAGACGTTCTTGAACTCCTCTGCCGCCTCCGGAGAGGGGTTGTGGTCCGGGTGCAACTGTCGGGCCTTCTTGCGGTAGGCACGTTTGATCTCCTCGCGAGTAGCCTCGCGGGAGACACCCAGAACCTCATAGTGGTCAGCCACGGTGTCGAGTCTTCCTTCCAATTGATGAAACGTCGGTCATGCGCAGGCGCCCGGATCCGCCCGGGACGCTACTGCGCGAGAATGCGGGACAGGTATCGGGCCACAGCGCGCACGGCGGCCATCGTCCCGGGATAGTCCATCCGGATCGGCCCGACGACCCCCAGCTTCGAGGACTGACCCGGTCCGTACCCTGCGGCAATCACGGAGGTATCTGCCAGCGATCCGGTGTTCTCGGTCCCGATACGGACCGAGAGTCCGTTGAGATCCTGGTCCATCTCCGTGAGCAGCTTCAACAGGACCACCTGCTCCTCGAGGGCTTCCAGAATCGGACCGATCGAATACGGGAAGTCCCCCGGGGTGCGTGCCAGGTTAGCAGTGCCCGCCATGATGATGCGATCTTCTCGGCCAGCGGCGAACAGGGCTTCCAGGGCATCGCGCAACGTCCCGGCAAGATGCTGCTCCGTGGGCGGTATCAGATCCATGGCCAGTTCCATGGCCGCCGACGCGTGAGCAGGGCCCAGATCCAACAGGTGCGCAAGAAAGATCCGTTTGACGACGTCCAGGTCCGTCTCGGAGAACGGCTCCTCGACGATGACCGTACGCTGGTCCACCTTGCCCGAGGACATAATGAGCACCACCAGCACGCGGCCGTGTCCCAACGGGACCATCTCTAGATGACGCACCGTCGCCGAATCGAGATGCGGATACTGCAGGATGGCCACCTGCTGCGTCAGTTGGGCCAGTAGGCGAACGCTGTGCGCCATCATGTCGTTGATGTCGTCCGTGGCCTCGAGAAGTACCTGCACGGCACGACGTTCCGCTGCCGAGAGCGGGCGGACGTCGGAGATCCGGTCGACGAAAAGGCGATAGCCCTTATCGGTGGGGATGCGCCCGGCCGAGGTGTGGGGGGCCACGATGAGCCCCTCTTCCTCGAGTGCTGCCATGTCATTGCGCACGGTCGCAGAGGACACTCCCAGATCGTGTCGATCCACGAGGGCCTTCGAGCCCACAGGTTCGCGCGAGGAGACATAGTCCTCGACGATCGCCTGGAGCACTTTCATCCGACGCGGCAATTCCGACATGGTCAACCCTCCTCGACTGAGACACGTGCATTAGCACTCACAATTGCGCAGTGCTAAGTCTAGTACGCGGACCGGACCGGCTGCACCGTGTCACAGCCACCGCTGTTGAGGGCGCCCCAGCCGCTCATCGTGGCGCTCCCGCCGGTGAAGCTCCGCCGATGGTAGCGTCCATGGCGATCCGGTCGGCGCTGAGCGAAGGAGAGAACGATGGATTGGGATACCTGGGGACCGAGCTCTTTGGACCCCCGGGCCCGCAAACGTGAAGTCCGGGATGTGCCGGCCAGCGTGGGCGAGGTTGTCGAAGAGTCGTCCTCAGGATTCACCGGCGCCATTCTGCGCACCGAACGCTCCGGAGGCGTTCATCTCGCCGTTCTCGAGGACGGTCGCGGCACACGCCGCTCGTTCCCGCTGGGTTTCGGTTTCATGGTGGACGGCGAACCGGTCCGGCTGATCCCACCTGTCGCCGCCGCTCCCTCGGCGAGCCGACGCACCGCGTCCGGTTCGGTGAAGGTTGAACAGCACCGCGCCCGTGTAGCCCGCGCGTCACGGATCTGGGTCGAGGGCGTCCATGACGCCGAGCTGGTCGAGAAAATCTGGGGCGATGACCTGCGTGTCGAGGGCATCGTGGTGGAGCCGCTCCACGGCGTCGACGATCTGGCGGGCGCGATCCGAGACTTCTCCCCCGGTCCCCATCGTCGGCTCGGCGTGCTTGTCGACCATCTCGTCTCCGGCTCCAAGGAAGAGCGCATCGCCCGTGAAGCGATGGCCGTTCCGGGGGCGGCAGACAACGTCCTGGTGGTCGGGCACCCCTATGTCGATGTCTGGCAGGTCATCAAACCGCGAGTCCTGGGATTCGATGCCTGGCCGGAGATCCCTCGCGGCCAAGATTGGAAGACCGGGATCCTTCAATGGCTCGGATGGCCACATCGCACCAAGGAAGATGTCGGTTTGGGCTGGAAGCGACTCCTGAGCCAGGTCAGCACGTACGCCGACATCGAGCCAACACTGCTGAGCCGTGTCGAGCAGGTCATCGATTTCCTCACGGAACCGGCCCAACTCAACGACGGCCGGTGATTCCCTGGGAACTTGCCGACCGGTAAGCGCACGCGTCCGGGACGGCGCGAATAACCGGTAAACTGGGTGACGACCTCAGCACGGACTATGTAGACGAAGGACACGGTGAACTGTGGCTCAGCATCCTGGGTACCCCCGCGGCGGCGCATCGGAGCACTCCAGCTCGACCTCCGCTCCCCCGCTGACCCCTCAGGAAGATCGTCAGTGGGCGATGCTCAGTCACTTCGGCGCGTTCCTGGGCGCCGTTCCGTCGCTGGTCATCTTCATGATGCTGCGAGAGCGTGGCCCCTTCACCGCGCAGGAGTCCAAGGAAGCCCTCAACTTCACGCTTCCCCTCACCGTGGTGGCGGTGGTCGCCAACGTGCTGGCACTACTGCCCGTTATCGGCGCCATCTTCGGCGTGGTCGCCGTACTCCTGTGGCTGTTCATGACCATCTCCGGCGTCATCGCCGGCATCGAGGTGAATAAGGGTCGCCCCTACCGCTACCCCTTCAACCTCCGTCTGATCAGCTAAGACTCCGCGTCTCCGTTTTCTGAGAACGCCCGGCGCCCACGGCGCCGGGCGTTCTGCCTCCCAGCGCGGCCCGTTTCGTGCCGGACGCGACGGTGCCCGGCTTATCCCTCGTGTCGGTCGTGCCTGCCTCCCGTTCGTCGTCATCGTTGCCAGCACGTCCGTGACCCCACGGCAAGAGCATCCACAACCCGGCCAGAACCGCGCCCCAGATCGCCCCGGCGACCAACGAGAGCGCGGTATTGACCATCCACGCCAGGAATCCGGCGGGAACCAGGACTTCTGCGCCGTGGATCAGATCGTAGGGGGCGGCGAATCCGAGTTCTTCCAGGCCCACCACCATGATGTGCCCACCGACCCACAGCATCGCCAGGGTCCCGACGACGCCGATCGTGGTGAGCACCTTGGGCATGGCGGCCACTAGACCGCGGCCGATCGCAGCCCGTCGGGGAGCACCGCCGGAGACCATGCGCAGCCCGATATCGTCCATTTTGACCAGTAGCGCGACGACGCCGTACACGATCGCGGTAATGGCGATGCCCACGATGACCATGATGATCGCCCGACGCCAGAATGTCTCGTCGGCCACCTCGTTGAGACTGATCACCATGATCTCGGCCGAGAGGATGAGATCTGTGAATATTGCCGCCTTGACGAGGGTGTCCTCGTCACGGGCCTGCTCACCTTCATGGTCCGCCCCATGACCGGCGCCGCCGCGGAGCTTCTCAATCACCTTCTCCATGCCCTCGAAGCAGAGGTAGGAGCCGCCCAACATCAACAGCGGGGTGAGCGCCCATGGCAGGAACTCGCTCAGCAGCAGGGCGATCGGGAGGATGATGACCAGTTTGTTGATGAGCGATCCGCGGGCGATCCGCCAGATCATCGGAAGCTCGCGTGCCGGGTCCACCCCTTCGAGATACTGCGGGGTTACGGCCGTGTCATCGACGACAACGCCCACGGCCTTGCCGCTGGCTCGTCCCGCTGCGGCGGCAACATCGTCCACGCTGGCGGCCGCCGCTCGGGCCAGGGCGGCAATGTCGTCGAGCAGGGCGACCAGACCGCCACTCATGCGCGGGCCCCATCGGGGTGAGAGTGCGGCTGTGTCATGCGCCCAGCTTACGGCCCCGTGGTGCGAACTCTCGGATCAGTCCCGGTCAGAATCCTGCGAGTCGCCGGGTGATCGCGTCGTCCAGCAGCCGCCCCTGCAGTGTGGGCACGATCCGCCCGCGCAGTGCTTCGGCCCCGTCGATGAGCTCCTCTGCGATCAGTCGCCCGATCTCGGCGCGGTCCAGCGGTTCCTCGTCGAAGTCCGCAATCACCAGCCCTTCGGCCAGTCGCACGCCCAGCATGATCCGTTCCAGCCGTCGGGCGGCGGCGTCGGGGACCTCACGTCCAATGGCCGGGGAGACGCCGGTCATCAGACGTTGAGCGTAGGCAGCGGGATGCTTCGCGTTCCAGAACCGGACACCCGCCAGATGCGAATGTGCTCCGGGTCCAACTCCCCACCAATCCTGATCACGCCAGTACGCCACGTTGTGACGTGCCTGGTTCTCCCCTGTGCGTTCTGGGTCGTGCGCCCAGTTCGAGACCTCGTACCAGTGGTATCCGTTCTCTGCGAGGAGTCGATCGGCGAGCAGGTACTTATCGGCCTGGTCGTCTGGGTCGGTATCCTCCTGAGTTCCGCGTCGCACGGCCGCACCGAATTTGGTGCCTTCTTCGACGATCAGGCCATATGCGGAGATATGGTCCGGTTTCAGCACCAACGCCGCCTGTAATGTGGTGCGCCAGTCCTCGAGGCTCTCCCCCGGGGTGCCGTAGATCAGGTCGAGGGAGACTTCCAACCCGGCCTGCCGAGCCCAGGCCACCGCAGTGGGGACGTTCTCCGGGCGGTGGGTCCGCTCCAGGGTCGCCAGAACATGACTGACAGCTGACTGCATTCCGAACGACACGCGGGTGAAGCCCCCGCGCGCCAGTTCGCGCAGGGATTCTTCGGTGACCGAGTCCGGGTTGGCCTCGGTCGTCACCTCGGCCCCCTCGGCGATGCCCCAACGGGTTCGAGCGGCGTCGAGGATCCGCACAAGGTCGGAGGCCGGGAGCAGCGTGGGAGTACCCCCACCAAAGAACACGGTATGCAGAGGGCGCGGCGGGATCGCGGAGGCATCCATGGCGCTCCGCGCGAATCCGATCTCCTCGATCGCCGTATCCGCATAGCTGGTCCGCGACGCCCCGGGTCCCAGATCCTCTGCCGTGTAGGTGTTGAAATCGCAGTATCCACACCGGACGGTGCAGAACGGCACATGGACGTAGAGCGAGAAGGTCCGCGACGCCCCGGAATACTCAGCCGTGTGGATGGCATGCGCCACCGAGTCCGGGAGGAGACCGTCCGTCGGGGCCGGGTCCGCTGCTATCGGTGTTCCAGGCACAGGTCCCTCGTCAGTCTCATTTCTTCGCGTTGGCTTGGTCGCCCGCACCGTCCGAGGACAACGCAGCGATGAAGGCCTCTTGGGGAACCTCGACGCGCCCGACCATCTTCATGCGCTTCTTGCCTTCCTTCTGCTTTTCCAGCAGCTTCCGCTTGCGCGAAATGTCGCCGCCGTAGCACTTGGAAAGCACGTCCTTGCGGATGGCCCGAATGTTCTCACGGGCGATGATGCGGGATCCGATGGCCGCCTGAATCGGCACTTCGTACTGCTGACGCGGGATGAGCTCCTTGAGCTTGCCGGTCATCATGACTCCGTAGGAGTACGCCTTGTCGCGGTGGGTAATCGACGAGAACGCATCCACAGCGTCGCCCTGCAGCAGGATATCGACCTTCACCAGGTCCGATTCCTGGGTACCGTCGGGCTGCCAGTTCAGCGATGCGTAGCCCTTGGTCCGGGACTTGAGCTGATCGAAGAAGTCGAAAACGATCTCCGCGAGGGGGACCCAATAGCGGATCTCGACGCGTTCTTCAGAAAGGTAATCCATGCCGCGCATCTGCCCGCGCTTGGATTGGCACAGCTCCATCACGGCACCGATGTACTCGCTGGGCACGATCACGGTGGCGGACGCCATCGGTTCACTCACCGAGAGGATCTTGCCCTCCGGGAATTCAGAAGGATTCGTCACGGTCACCACCGATTTGTCTTCGGTGGTGACGTCATAGACCACGTTGGGCATGGTGGAGATCAGGTCGAGATTGAACTCGCGCTCCAACCGCTCTCGGATGATCTCCAGGTGCAGCAGCCCCAGGAAACCGACGCGGAATCCGAAGCCCAGCGCCACCGAAGTCTCCGGCTCGTAGTTCAGAGCAGCGTCGTTGAGCTTGAGTTTGTCGAGGGCGTCGCGCAACGTCGGGTAGTCCGAACCGTCGATCGGGTACAGCCCCGAGAAGACCATCGGCTGCGGCTCTTTGTAGCCGCCGATCTGGTCCTCGGCCGGCTTGTTGTGCGAGGTCACCGTGTCGCCCACCTTGGACTGGCGAACATCTTTCACACCGGTAATGAGGTATCCGACTTCCCCTACCGCCAGGCCAGCGGTGGGGTGAGGCTCCGGCGAGGACACGCCAATCTCGAGCAGGTCGTGGGTGGCCCCGGTCGACATCATCGCGATCTTCTCTCGAGGTGAGAGCGATCCATCCACGACGCGGACATACGTCACAACCCCGCGGTAGGTGTCATAGACCGAGTCGAAGATCATCGCACGAGCGGGCGCATTGACATCGCCCACCGGAGCAGGAACTTCACGAACAACTTGATCGAGAAGCGCTTCGACCCCCACACCTGTCTTGCCCGAGACACGCAGCACGTCATCGGGTTCGCAACCAATGAGGTGGGCGATCTCCTCGGCGTAACGCTCAGGGTCTGCAGCGGGCAGGTCGATCTTGTTCAGCGCAGGAATGATGGCGAGATCATGTTCCATCGCCATGTAGAGATTCGCCAGGGTCTGCGCTTCGATTCCCTGGGCGGCATCGACCAAGAGGATCGCCCCTTCGCAGGCGGCGAGCGATCGCGACACCTCGTAGGCGAAGTCGACGTGGCCGGGGGTGTCGATCATATTGAGCGCATAATTGGTGCCGTCGACTTCCCAGGGCATGCGCACCGCCTGGGATTTGATGGTGATGCCGCGTTCGCGCTCAATGTCCATGCGATCCAGGTACTGTGCCTTCATATCGCGTGGCTGGACGACACCGGTGGACTGCAGCATCCGGTCGGCCAACGTGGACTTGCCGTGGTCGATGTGAGCGACAATGCAGAAATTCCGGAGCACGGCAGGGTCGGTGCTGGCGGGGACCGGAGGGTGGGACGCCATCGGCGACACGAGCATCATCCTTTTCGGGCGGATCAGTGTCGTCGTCGAGTAGATCTCTCAACAACGCTGAAGGTCTGGACCCTCCATTGTTTCATGTTTTCCCGTCTGCCGCCGCGGGCCCAGCTGAGAAGTCGACGTCTCGATCTGCCCACGGACGATGTTCTACCCTGAGGGAATGGCTATGAATCTTCATCGCATGCTTCGGCTCGGCCGACAGGTGACTAGGCTCGCCAGGCAGTTCAACAGGGCAACCCAGAGTTCCGGGCCCTCACCGCAACGCACCTCCGAAAACCGGCCGTCCGCTCCGCGAACGACACGCCGAGATTCCTCGGAACACCACGGCGCTGAAGTCGCCGACTATCCGGGCGACTTCCGCGGTGTTGTGCGCGCTGAATACGATCCTGTCCCCGGCCCCGAGGCCGGTCCGGGCGAGGTGGTGTGGACCTGGGTTCCCTTCGAGGAACTCGACGGCCGGGGCAAAGACCGACCTGTGCTGATCGTGGCAAGGAATGGTCATTACCTGCTGGCACTGCAGCTCACCACCCGGGACCGCAATAATGAGGCTGAGCACGATGAGGCATATCTGGATATCGGCACCGGCCCGTGGGACGCCCAGCGGCGTCCCAGCGAAGTTAACCTGGCTCGGGTGCTCCAGGTGAACCCCCGCGATCTTCGCCGCGAGGGTGGCGTGCTCGATCACCCGATCTATCAGCGCGTCGCCTCCGCGATCGAGGCGCGAACCGCCTGATCCGTGATATTCTGAATCCTCGTGTGTCCGCGCAGGTCGACGGGCACTCTCGGATCGGCTTTCCTAGGCACTCCCCACGCCGCTCAGTCGCCGGTGTCCGAGAAATTCCCTCACCGACCAATCAGTTGACAGAGAAGGACCATATTCGTGGCCAACATCAAGTCTCAGAAGAAGCGCATTCTCACCAATGAGAAGGCCCGTCTTCGCAACGTAGCGTACAAGTCCGAGCTGCGCACCGCCATCCGCGCAGTCGATAAGGCTGTTGCCGCTGGTGACAAGGACGCAGCCGTGTCGGCTGTGTCTGTGGCCAGCCGCAAGCTGGACAAGGCCGTGAGCAAGGGCGTCATCCACAAGAACCAGGCTGCGAACCGCAAGTCGGGCATCGCCCGTCGTGCGAACGACATCGACGCCTGATCGGCTGACACCGCAACGCATAAGGCGGCCTCTCCCTCCAAGGGAGAGGCCGCCTTCGTCTGTGTCTATCGACCTATCGGCGGGCCGCCAACGCGATATTGGTCACCGCTTTCTCCACGGCGTAGTCCGCGTTGCGTGCCTGACCTTTGACCTCGGCGTCGGCCTGGGCGACCTGCTCGACGGCGTGAGCAATACTCTCCGGACGCCAGAACCTCACGGTCGCGGCCACACGTTTGGCCTGCCATGGTGCCATGCCCAGCTCTGAAGCGATCTGTCCCTGAC
This sequence comes from Micrococcaceae bacterium, assembly GCA_052084925.1. Classification (GTDB taxonomy): domain Bacteria; phylum Actinomycetota; class Actinomycetes; order Actinomycetales; family Micrococcaceae; genus CmP2. The sequence continues at coordinate 98,917 of JBQDEV010000004.1, read as the reverse complement.
CGATCCTCGCATCGACGATCCGTGCCAGCTGCCGCGTCTTCATGGCCAGGGCCGAGGTCACCGCCACCGGCGACACCCCGGTGGCCAGAGCGTGACGCAGTAGACCGATCGCCTCTGCCGGGCGTCCTTCAAGTGTGGCGTCTGCGACTTTGAATGCGGTGGCTTGAATGCGGCCCCCGTAGTAGCGATTCACCGTCTGTTCCGTGATCGCTCCCTCGGTGTCACTCATCAGCTGTGAGCAGGCCGCTGCCAGATCTGACAAGGAGCTTCCGGTGGCATCGAGCAGCGCCCGGACCGCTTCCGGGTCGATGCGACGCCGGTGCGCACGGAATTCCTGTTGAATGAAGTCCGTCTTGTCTTTCTCCGAGGTGATCGCTTTGCACTCGACGACTGCACCGGTGCGTCCGAAAGCGTCCACCAGCTTCTTACCTCGGTTTCCACCCTGATGCCAAGCAATCAGGGTGACGTCTTCGGAGGGGTTCTCGAGGTAATCCAGACAGTCGGTGAGGAAGGCTTCCGACATGGACTGCAGCTGCTCCACCAGCAAGAGCTTCTTCTCGCCGAAGAGCGACGGACTCGCCAGCATGGTCAGCTCGCCGCCCGCGTAATCGGAAGCTGAGAAGCGATGGGTCTCCAGGTCCGGTTCCGCCGAGCGCAACTCATCGCGAACACGATCGATCACGCGGGAGACGATCAGCTCCTCCGGTCCGCGGAGCAGGATGAGTCGTTGTGCCGTCACCGTGCGCCAGTCCGTGCCCGGGGCGGTGCGTGATCGCGTCGCAGCCATGGAAACATCCTATCTGCTGGTGTCGATCTTCACCCGGTCCTCGACCAGCGTCAGACTCGCAGAGCCATGGAGATCTGTCCGCAGCACCGTACCCGCGCGCGTAGCCGTGCTGATGATGTCCTGGTGCGGATGACCGTAGGTGTTCTCAGCGCCGACGCCGATGAGGAAGAGATCCGGGTCTAGGGCCTCGATGATCTCCGTGCCGCCGTTCTTCGCGCCGTGATGTCCAACTTTCAGAATGTCCACCTTTTCCGGGAAGACCCCGGCATGCAGCAGCGCCCGGGTGGCGTCTTCTTCCATGTCTCCCGTCATCAGCATGATCAGTGTCGCGCTGGCACGGCGGAGGGTGACCAGGAGTTGGATCGAGGCATCGTTCTCGCTGACGGCGTCGGAGTTCGCCTCCAGCACCGTCCAGTTCACCGTCATGTCATCACCGCCCACGGTGCCAGCGAACCCTCCGGAGAGACCCGTACGGGCCCGCTCGGCGGTCGCGGGGAGACCGGAGCCGCTGCCCTGGGTCGGGGTGCGAACATGAGCCCAGCGCACGGACTGGCCTTCGGCACCCGACACGTCCTCCTCCGCGATGCCCGCGTGGTCCGTGTCCGTGTCCGTGGTGACCGAAGGCTCGCCGACGGTGGAATACAGGACCCGTTCCGGTTCCGCGATCTCGGTGATCGCGGTGAGCGCCCCCACGTGATCGGCGTGGAGATGGGTGATCACCACCAGAGGGATGGCCTCGATCTGGTTCTCCTGTAGGCAGCGACGGGCGAGTTCGTCGTCGGGACCCGTGTCGACGACGATCGCTTCACGGTCGGCAGTTCGGATGAGCACCATGTCTCCTTGCCCCACATCACAGACAATGACGGACGCGTCCCGGGGTAGTGAACTGGAGCGGGCTGGCATCAGGGCCGCGGCCTGGGACACCATCGCGACGATGATGAGAGCCCAGCCCAGTAGATCGGCCGCACGGCCACTGCGTTGCGGCGGTGCCACGACGCCCGGACGGCCGAGCAGAACGACCAGGGCCCGACCGCGTCGCTCCCACCGCAGCAGTTTCAGAAGCAGCACGCACAGGGCTGCCAGGTGCAGAACGACCAGAACCGTGCCCAGGGTGCCCTCGGGCCAGGGGGCTAGCGCGTTCGGCCAGCGGGCCACGGTCTGAGCAATCCAGCCGATCCCCGCTGCCGGCAGAGCGATCACCGCCAGGATCAACTCCGCCGGTCCGGGCGCCATGACCCCGATGAAGGCGGCGAAAGTTCCCGGGACCGTGATGAAAGGCACCAGTGGCGCCGCCAGCATATTGGCCGGCACAGCATAGACGTTGACGGCACCGGTCAGCCCCAGCAGCACCGGCTGGCAGGCGAGCTGAGCACAGACGGCCATGGCCAGTGCAGCGGAGACGGTGAGGGCCACCGGTTCCGGAAGGACACGCTGTAGCCCCCCGCTCAGCCACCGCTCAACGGGACGGGCGCCGAGCACGATCCCCGAGGTGGCCGCCAACGACAGCTGGAATGCCGGTTCTCGCCCCAACTCCGGGGCGATGCACAGCAGGACGCAGGCAGCCAGGCACATCACCGGCAGCGCCTGGCGGCCTCGGCCGAAGAACACCGCCCAGGCCCCGATCGCCCCCATCGTCGCGGCACGCACCACGGAGGGCTCCCAGCCCACGACGTCGACGAAGAGCAGCAGCGTGCCCAGCGCTCCGGTCAGCACCACGGGCCGGGGCAGCCGCGCCGATCGCAGCAGCACGGTGACGACTCCGACGACGAGCGAGCAGTTCGCGCCCGAGACGGCAGAGAGGTGGCTGAGCCCGGAGTCCTTCATCGCCTGGTCCAGCTCTTCGCTCTGCGCGGAGCGGTCCCCCAGAATGAGCCCGGGGAGCAGCTCGGGTGCAGCGCCGATCGTGTCCTCGGTGTGGTCGCGCAGCGCCTGACGGATCTGGTCCCTGCCATTGACGCTGACGCTCTGCGCGGACAGATTCTGCGTCACCGGCGCCGCGGAGCTCTCGCAGGCGCCCGGTTGCGGCGGCTGTTGTGCCGCGGCGAAGACGGTGCCGTCGTGTTGTTCCAGGGTGGCGATCACACAGAAAGCGGCCGCGGCGTCGTCCAGCTCGTAACTCTCGCCCGACCCGGAGAGCACCACCGGAACCCCGGAGTCCAACGGCTGATGCGGATGCCCGTAGCCCCGCACGGTCCCTGCCAGATGCCATCTGGGCCCGAACGCGGACTGACGCTGGGTGGCGGTGCCGCCGGGGTCGACGCTCAAGCGGACCGGTTCTTCCAGGGAAAGAGCCTGTTCCCACCCGGAGAGGATCCGGGTCTCGCGTTGGGCGACGGCATGACCTGCCACGAGGGACGCCAGCCCGCAGGCGATCACCAGCGCCCCGACGATCGTCGTCGCCCGTTCGCATCGCGCTCCACCGCCACGCGCGAGGACCAGGATGACCAAGCCGATACCGGCGAGCACCAGCAGACCCGGTACGAGCCAGCTCAGCACGTTCGCGTCGAGTTGTTCTACCCACAGCGAGACACCCAGGCACAACCCGGCGGCCGGGACCAGCCGCAGATCGATCGGGCCGGGAGCATCACGTCGCGGGACCCTGTGAGACGTCACCAGGAGACCAGGCCCTCGAGCTTCTCCATCATGGCCGGACCGATTCCGGAGACCGCGTCGAGGTCAGCCATGGAGGTGAAGGGACCCACCGATTCGCGGTGGGCGATGATGCGCTCAGACAGGGCCGGTCCGACCCCGGGAAGAGTCTGCAAGAGTGTGCCGTCGGCCGTGTTGAGGTTCACCGAGTCGGTGGCTCCCCCGCCGGTGGTGGCGCCCTGGTCGACCGGGTCCTGTCCAGGATCATCTTCGCTGGGCACCATGATCTGTTCACCGTCGGTGACGATCGCGGCCAGGTTCAGTCGGCTCAGGTCAGCGGCATCCGCGGGACCGCCGGCGGCGTCCAGTGCATCCACGACTCGCGCTCCCTCGGGCAGCTCCACGATGCCCGGGTCGGCGACTTCGCCGGTCACGTGAATGATCACCTCGGGAGCCGGAGGCTCCTGCGCGGTGGAGGTCACCGGCTCGGCGGCGGTCCCCTCTGCTGCGGGGAGTTCGATCTCCTCCGTCACCGACGCAGCGGAGGGTTCCTGCAGCCATCTGAACAACCACCAGGTGCCGGCAATGAGCACGACCACCAGCACCGCCGACACCGCCATCCGGGACCGCCAGAGCGGCGCCGGTGGCACCGCTCGCTGCTCGATGGGACGCCGGTCGGGTTCCTGGTCCTCCGGCGACGCCGGGTACGAGGGAACTCCCGTGTGGTCATCGGTCTGGCTGTGTCTGCCCATGCCGATACCGTGCACTCTGGCTCGTCTGCGGCGCGCGCCCGGATCATCACCCTGCGGACACGCGCGCGTGCTGAGGCCGGTGTGGAGGAGTCAGTCGTGCCGGGTCGGGTCGGTTGCCGACGCGTCGTCGTGGAGGAATTCGTCAAGGCTGAAGTCCGGGTTGACGGTCACGCCCAGTGCCCCGAGTCCGAGATGGGCGGCGAGCACCGCGGGCAGTGGGATCACCGGAACCGGCATGGTCGAGTCGGCGGCGAGTCGGCCGGCCAGTTCGTGAGCGGCATCCATATTCCCGTAGCCGTGGACCGCGATGCGAGAGGGACGCTGGGCGGTCTCTTCGCGGACCTGGCGCACCAGCGCGTCGACCGCACGCGCGGTGGTGCGTGGGCGGTCTAGGAGGGCGACGGCCCCGTCGGTGAGGGTCAGCACGGGCTTGACCTGCAGCAGCTGCCCCAGCAGGCCGGCCAGGGCGCCGATCCGGCCGCCACGCCGCAGCTGATCGAGGTTCGGGACGGTGAAGAACACCCGGGAGCGCCGCGCGGAGGCGGACATCACCCGGGCCAGGGTTTCCACGGACACCCCGTTGCGGGTTCGCAGCAGCCCGTCCAGCACGGCGTTGCCCAGGGCCATCCCTGTGGTCTGGGAGTCGATGACCTGCACCGGGATCCGGGACTCGGCGGAGCCCAGTCGGGCCGCATCAGCGGTACCGGAGAGACGACCGGAGAGCACCACGGCGATGATCGAACCGTACCCTTCACGGGCGAGTTCCGCGTAAGTCTCAGCGAAGGCCCCCGGTGCCGGCCGCGACGTCTTCACCGACGTCCCGGCGGCCAGCGCCAGCGGCAGCTGGGTGGCGAGTTCCTCGGTGCCCTCCGAGTAGATCTGGTCCCCGACCATCACCGGCATGGCCACGGTGCGCAGCTGAGATCCCACCGGCAGACTCAGCACGTCGGCCGGCAACGAGCAGCTGGAGTCGGTCACGATCGCCGTCCGTTCACGACGCGGCGGCTTGATGCCGTAGCGCCCCCAGCCGGTCGCCTCGGTGCGGACCGCACGAGAACGCTGGCCGACTTCTCGGAACCAAGCCGTATGCGGAGGCATCGCGGACTCCGGGCTCACCCGGTCACGATGTTCACGAGCTTGGGCTCGCGCACGATGACCTTGCGCACGGGGGCATCCCCGATCGCCTTCTGCACCGTTTCAGAGGCCAGCGCCTGCGCCTCGAGCTCGGCCGCGGTGATCTGCGGGGAGACGTCGAGGCGGTCCCGGACCTTGCCCTTGACCTGCACTACGGCGACCACGGTGTCTTCCACCAGCAGGTCGGGGTCCACGGCCAGCCAGGTGGAGCGCGCCACCGAAGGTTCGTGTCCGAGCAGGGACCACATATCCTCGGCGGTGTAGGGCGAGACCAGGCTCAGCAGCTGAGCGACCACCTCGGTAGCCTCACGCACCGCAGGGTCGGCCGCGCCGGCACCCTGGTCGATGGTCTTGCGGGTGACGTTCACCAGCTCCATCAGCCGGGCAATGACCACGTTGAACTTGTGCTCGTCGAGCAGCTGCTCGCAGTCCGAGACCGTCCGATGGGTCTTCTGCCGCAGGGCCCGATCCCCGGTCTGACGATCGGCCCCGACCGCCGAGTCGGTCTGTGCGACGTCGTGCGCCAATCGCCAGGCACGCGCCAGGAACTTCGCGGCACCGCCCGGGGAAACATCCGCCCAATCGACGTCGTCCTCCGGGGGCGAGGCAAAGACCATGGTCAGGCGCACCGCGTCCACCCCGAAGGTATCCAGCTGCTCACCCAGATCCACACCGTTGCCCAGCGATTTCGACATCGCTCGCCCGCCGTTGAGCACCTGGCCCTGGTTCAGCAGCGCCTTGAACGGTTCCGTGAAGGAGATCAGATCCATGTCGTAGAGCGCCTTGGTGAAGAAGCGCGAGTACAGCAGGTGCAGGATGGCGTGCTCGACACCGCCGACATACTGGTCGACCGGCAGCCACCGGTCCACTGCGGCCCGATCGAAAGCCTGGGTGTGATCCTGCGGTGATACAAACCGGATGTAGTACCAGGAGGAATCGACGAACGTGTCCATCGTGTCGGTATCGCGCTGGGCGTCGCCACCGCACTGCGGGCAGGCGACGTTGACCCAGTCGGCGACCCCGGCCAGCGGTGACTTGCCCTTGGGCGCGAGCTCCTCGCCGCGCAGGTTCTCCGGCAGCCGCACCGGCAACTGGTCCTCGGGCACCGGCACTTCGCCGCAGTCGGCACAGTGGATGATCGGGATCGGAGCGCCCCAGAACCGTTGGCGCGACAGCAGCCAGTCCCGCAGCCGGTAGTTCACCGAGGCCTCGCCGGTACCGCGCTGTTCCAGCAGCTCCACGGCACGGGCGATGGCGTCGTCCTTGGTGAGCCCGTCCAGTTCTCCGGAGTTGATGAGCACACCGTCGCCGTTGGTCGCCACGCCGGTCTGGGACGGATCGTCCTCGCCGGTGTCCACGACGACGCGCACGGGCAGGTCCATGGTGCGGGCAAAGTCGAGGTCGCGCTGGTCGTGAGCCGGCACCGCCATGATCGCGCCGGTGCCATAGTCGGCCAGCACGTAATCGGAGGCCCACATCGGCAGCCGCTCGCCCGTGAGCGGGTTGAGCGCGTAGCGGCCCAGGAACACGCCGGTCTTGGGGCGATCGGTGGCCTGACGCTCGATGTCGGAGACTCGCTTGAGCTCTTCGCGGTACTGTTCCAGCGCCTCGGCGTGGTCGTCATCCACGAGCTCCCGCGCCAGCTCGGCGTCGGCGGCAACCACCATGAACGTCGCCCCGAACAGGGTGTCCGGACGTGTGGTGAACACCGGGATCTCGGGGCCGTTCTCCACGGTGAACCGCACGGTGGCGCCGGTGGAGCGCCCGATCCAGTTCCGCTGCATGGCCAGCACCCGATCCGGCCAGTGCCCCTCCAGCTCGTCCATGTCGTCGAGCAGCCGGTCGGCGTAATCGGTGATCTTGAAGTACCACTGGTTCAGGCTCTTCTTGGTGACCTGGGTTCCGCAGCGCTCGCACTCACCCCCGTTGATCACCTGCTCGTTGGCGAGCACCGTCTGGTCCTTCGGGCACCAGTTGACCGGTGAGTCCTTGCGGTAGGCCAGTCCCTTGCGGAAGAACTGCTGGAACAGCCACTGCGTCCAGGCGTAGTACTCGGGGTCGGAGGTGTGCAGCTCTCGCGACCAGTCGGTGGTGATCGCGTAGCGCTGGAATGACCGCTTCTGGGTGTCGATGTTGGCGTAGGTCCACTCCGCCGGATGCGCATTGCGTTTGATGGCGGCGTTCTCGGCGGGCAGCCCGAAAGAGTCCCAGCCGATCGGGTGCAACACATCGTAACCGCGCAGCATCCAGTACCGTGCGACCACATCACCCATGGCAAACGCCTCGGCATGGCCCATATGCAGGTCGCCCGAGGGGTAGGGGAACATGTCGAGCACGTAGCGACGGGGACGGGAGCCGTCGTCGGTGGGAACGAACGTGTTGTTCGTCGTCCAATAGTCGGCCCATGTGGCTTCGATCCGGGCGACATCGTAGACGCCCTCTGCGCTGGCCGCTTCCGTCTCTGACACCTTCACACCTCTGCACGCTGTTGACATGACACCGCCCGACACGCGCCCGCCCTCTCAGGCGCACGGCGAATCGAGCGGCTCGGAAAAACCTCCGGCAATTCTACCGCGTCCGGATGCCGGTCTCGACGCGTGACTGCGCCGTGGACGTTCACCGGACTGACATGGAGGTGTCATGTGCCGGTCATGTCGTGGTCGTCGTCGGGTCGAGCTGGGTCGGGATGATGGGAACATGAGGATTCAGATCGTCGCCGAATCGTTCCTTCCCCTGATGAACGGGGTCACCAACTCCGTCCTGCGCATTGTCGACGAGTACGCCGCCGCAGGCCATGACCTGTCGATCATCGCTCCGAAGCAGCGCGGCGCCGAGCGGTTCTTGCGCACGTCCTCCGGGCGCAAGGTCCGCGTCCGGCGCCTCCCGTCGCTGCCCATGCTCGGCTACGGCGACGTCCGGATCGCGACGACGAACGCCGGACAGCTGCGCCGCAAGATCGCCGATTTCGCCCCCGATGTGCTGCACCTGGCCTCCCCTACCCTGCTGGGCGGCCGGGCCGTGGTCGCGGCGCAGCGGCTGGGCATCCCGAGCGTGGCGATCTATCAGACCGACATTCCCGGATACACCGCCAAGTACGGAATGCCGTTCCTCGAATCCGCCAGCTGGCAGCTGCTGCGCGACGTGCACAATCGGGCCACGCTCACCCTGGCCCCCTCGACGGCAACCCGCGACCAGCTCGAAGCGCACGACATCGAACGGGTGCACCTGTGGCGCCGTGGGGTCGACACTGCCCTGTTCTCGCCGCGCCACCGGGATGCGTCGCTGCGCGCGGAATTGGCCGGCACCGATGAGCGCATCGTGATGTACGTGGGTCGTCTCGCGGCCGAGAAGCAGGTGGAGGACCTGCGCGTACTCCACGACACCCCCGGCGTCCGCGTGGTGATCATCGGGGAGGGCCCCGAAGAGCCGGGTCTGCGCGCGCTGATGCCGCGCGCCCGTTTCCGTGGATTCCGTTCGGGCACCGACCTGGCACGGCATCTGGCCACCGCGGACCTGTTCGTGCACACCGGGGAGTTGGAGACGTTCTGCCAGACCATCCAGGAGGCCATGGCCTCCGGTGTGCCGGCCATCGCCCCCCGCAGCGGCGGTCCCATCGATCTGATTTCCCCCAGCCGCACCGGATGGCTCTACACCCCGGGGCACCTCGATGAGCTGGTGGCCCAGGCCCGCGATCTGCTTTTCGACGACGCCAAGCGGGCCTCGTTCGGCGAAGCCGCGCTGGAATCGGTGCGCAAGCGCACCTGGCCAGTCCTGGCGGAGCAGCTGCTCGGTTACTATGAGCAGGCCATCCAGGCACATCAGACGAAGCAGGCGCAACGGTCCGAGCAGACTCGACTGATGCCGCGCTGAGATCGGAGCGGGTTCAGGCCTCGTCGAGCAGCCACCCCTGGGCGTGCTCCACGGCGCGATCCCACCGCCGGATCAATCCGCGGCGCTGTGCTGAGGGCATCGTGGGCTCCCAGCGCTGTCCGGTGACGCCGAGCTTGCGCAGCTGATCGGTGTCGGTCCACACCCCGCGCGAAAGCCCCGCCGCGTAGGCGGCACCCAGCGCGGTGGTCTCCACATTCTTCGGCCGTTGAACCGGCACTGCCAGCACGTCGGCTTGGAACTGCATCAGCTCGTCGTTGACGGTCATCCCGCCATCAGCCCGGATCATCTCCGGAGTCATTCCCGTGTCTTCGATGACGGCTGCCAGCACGTCACGCGTCTGGAAGGCGGTGGCCTCCAGTGCGGCGCGGGCGATGTGCCCGGCCGTGGCGTAGCCGGTCAGACCGATGATCAACCCGCGTGCGTCGGGGCGCCAGTGCGGAGCGAAGAGCCCGGAGAAGGCGGGGACGAAATAGACCCCGCCATTGTCGGTGACGGTTCCCGCCAGCCGTTCGACGTCGTCGGAGGCGGCGATCACTCCGAGGTTGTCCCGCAGCCACTGCACCACGGAGCCGGCCTGGGCGATCGAGCCCTCCAGCGCGTACAGGGGCGCCTCGCCCTCGAGCTGATAGGCGACGGTGGAGAGCAGCCCGTGCTCCGAGTGCACGACCTCGTGGCCGGTGTTGTGCAGCAGGAAGCAACCCGTGCCGTAGGTGTTCTTCACCTCCCCCGGGGCGAACACGCCCTGGCCGAAGGCGGCGGACTGTTGGTCGCCCAGTATCCCGGTGATGTGCACGCCGGAGAGCGGAACCCGCGAGGAAACACGTCCGAAATCGGCGGCGGAGGGACGGATTTCGGGCAGCATCGGCTCCAGTTGGGCGGGGCTCAAGCCGAAACGTTCGCCCAGTTCGGGCTTCCACTGTCCCGCTTCCAGATCCATCAGTAGGGTGCGCGACGCGTTGGTGATGTCGGTGGCATGCACGCCCCCGTGCGGGCCACCGGTGAGGTTCCACAGCAGCCACGTGTCCATGGTGCCGAAGCGCAGCGCACCCCGATCAGCAGCCTCGCGCGCAGCCTCCGAGTGCTCCAGGATCCAGGCGATCTTCGGCGCGCAGAAATAGGAGGCCAGCGGCAGCCCCGTGATCCGGCGCAGCTGTTCGGCGTCGTCGCGCTGCCGCACCGCGGCGAGGAGGTCATCGGTGCGAGTGTCCTGCCAGACAATCGCCCGATGCACCGGGCGCCCCGTCTCAGCGTCCCAGAGCACCGTGGTCTCGCGCTGATTCGTGATGCCGATGCAGGCGATCTCCTCGGCGGACATTCCGGCGCGTGCCGTCACCAGTCCCATCAGTTCCCGGACCGTGTTCCAGATGTCCAGGGCGTCGTGCTCCACCCAGCCTGGCTGCGGAAAATACTGCCGATGCTCACGCTGCGCGGTACTGACCACCCGTGCCTGCTCGTCGTAGATCACCACCCGGCTCGAGGTGGTGCCCTGATCGATACTCATGATCGCGCTCGCCGTCATGTCCGCCAGCATACCGACCAGCCGGGTCACGGGGCTTCCCCGGCGGACGGCTCGTTCACACGGGGCAGTAGGCTGAGATCATGAGTGCTCCCGTCGTCCCGTCGATCCGCTGGCGCGACCGGTGGCGGCCCCCACGGCCGCCCGCGGACACCGCCGAGATCACCGGTGCCCCGGCCCGGCAGCCCGAACGGCTGGAGGTCTCCTTCCCTGATCCGGTCACGGCCCGGGACTCCCGTCTCACGGTGTGGCGCTATCCGGCACGCACGCGCCCGCGCCGCACTCTGGTGCTCGTGCACGGGTTTCGCGGCGACCACCACGGCCTCGCCCTGATCGCCGACGTGCTCTGCGCTCTGTGCGACGACGTCGAGCTGGTCCTGCCCGATCTGCCAGGCTTCGGCGACTCCCCCGCCTTCCCCGACGCCGAGCACGGCGTGGAGCACTACGTCACCGCCCTGAATACCGTGCTGCCCACGTTGGTTCGGGCCGCAGGCAGCGCATCGGGTCGCCCGTGGCTGCTCGGGCATTCCTTCGGCTCGGTGGTGGCTGCGGCCTGGGCCGCCCGGGCGCCGGGCACCTGGGCTGGGCTCGCCCTGGTGAATCCGATCAGCGAACCGGCGCTGAGTCCGGGCAGTTCGCTCGCCGAGCAGCTGGCGGCCCGGGCGGCGCAGGGGTACTACGAAACCGCCGCCCGGCTGCCGCAGCGCTGGGGACGCGCCCTGCTGAGCCACCCGGCGGTGGTCTGGGCCACCGGGGCCTTCATGTCACGCACGGACGACCGTCGGATCCTCGCCTATACCCACGATCAGCATCAGCGCTATTTCTCGAATTTCGCCTCCCGGTCGATGCTCGTGGAGGCTTACCGGGCGTCGGTGACGGGCACGGTGCTCGATTCCGCCGCCGGCCTGCACCTGCCGGTGCTGCTCATCGCCGGCGACAAGGATCCCCTCGGCAGCCCGGAATCCCAGCGCCTGCTGTCGGCGCGTATCGATGAGGCCTCGCCCGAGGTGCGATCGGTGATGCTGGACGGCGTCGGGCATCTCATCCATTACGAGCGCCCGGTTCAGGTGGCGGAGCTGCTGCGCGACTTCGTCGGGGCCGGGCGCTCAGAGGATGTCGAGCGGGTCGATCCGTAGGCGCAGGGATCCGTCGGTTCGGCGCGCGGATGAGGCGGCGCGTCCGGCCCGTAGCACCGCGGTGACCTCGTCGGCGACCGTGTAGGGAAAGAAGAGCAACGCCCGGTAGTCGTCCGTGCTGCGGGACGCGTCTTCGACCATCGGGGTGGGGCCGATCCAGGGGCTGTGCGCCGCGTTGTAGGGCAGTTGGACGGTGTCGATGAAACGCTGAACCGCCGTGCGCGGGCCGAGGATCTCGGCGCTGCGCATCGCCGGCGGCAGCTGGAGGTGTTGGCGTTCTGCCAGTTCGCGCGACGCGAAGCTCACCGGGTTCATGCGCACCAGTGCCCCGACGACGTCGTCGCGGGAGGCGGTGACGACCACCGTGCCACCCGCAGCGGCCGGGCGAACGAGGGTCGCGGCGCGCATCCAGTGCCCGAGCACGGTTTCCGGCACGCGCAGACCCTCGCGCTGCAGCTGTGCATCGCCGTCGAGTAACAGTGCTGCCGCATAGCCGCCGGGGGCCAGCGGCTCGGCCCCGGTGGTGGCGACCACCAGAGCCGGTTCGGCGTCGATCGTGGTCAGCATGTGATCGGCCGAGGAGGACAGGACCGGCACTTGGGGAAAGGCCCGGCCGAGTTCCTCTGCGGTTCGATCCACTCCTCGGGCACCGGCACGCAGACGCGGGCTGCCGCATTCGGTGCAGCGGAAGTGGCGATCGTGGCGTCCGCACCATCGGCACGAGGCCTCACTGCGTTGCGCGGCCAGCTGGTTCGGATAGGTCAGGGGTCCGGCACAGGTACGGCATCGGGCCGGAGTCCGGCAGGTCTCGCAGAGCAGGCCGGGAATGAACCCCGCACGGCCTACCTGCACGAGCACCGGTCCTGGTTCGGCGTCTTTGCCTTGCAGGGCCGCCCGTGCCGTACTCCAGGCCAGGTGCGGGAGCCGGGCGCGAGAGGCCAGCGGGTCCCGGGCGGCGTTGAACGAGTCGGCGGTGGCGATCACCCGCGGGGCGAGGGCGTGACGCAGCGATCGGGGCACCTCGATCTCTTGCAGATCTCCGGACTCCACTTGGCGCTGGGTCTCCACGGAACGGGAGGTATCCACCACCAGGGCCCGGCAGCCCTGCTGTTCGGCGCGCATCAGAGCGACCTCGCGGGCGTGATGATAGGGGGCCCGGGGCTCGGAGTGGAGTGTGTCGGCGTCGTCCCAGACCACCAGCAATCCCAGATCATGGGCCGGAGCCCAGACCGCGGCGCGCGTGCCGATGACGATGCGACGGCGACCGGTCTTGACGTTGAGGAAATCGCGATAGCGCGGAGTGGGCCCATCGGAAGCCGACAGCCGGGCGAATCCCTGTCGCCCGAGCCGGGCCTCGAGGGTCCCGCTGAGCCGTTCGAGGGCTCGGACATCCGGCACGACGATGATCGCGGAGCGTTCCGCTGCCGCCGTCTGCTGTGCCAAGTCGGCGAGGAAGCTCATCGCGTCCCACCCGTCGTGGGCGCTGGGCAAGGTCAGTGCGCACCGGGAACCGGGCGACTCGAGCGGCTGGGTGAAATCCAGGAGTCGATCCAGCTCGCTCAGTCCGCGTGCCGCGATCGGGTGCGCAGGCTCAGGGGTGCCGGGCGCGGGTTCGTCCTCGGACCCGGCGAATTCTATCTCCACCCGGGCCACCCGCGGGGGAACCACGTTGCGCAGTACGTCGGCCACGTTGCCGGCATAGCGCTGCGCCGTGCGCTCAGCCAGACGCAAGACCTCGGGGGCGAGTACCGGGAGGGTGGAGACGACCGTCTTCAGAGGCACGAACTTGGTGCCGGTGGTGATCCGCTCGTGCCGTTCGAGCAGCCAGCCGGTCATCATCTGGTTGCCGAACCGCACCTTGACGCGCACCCCCGGCTGGGCCGCCGCGTCGAGATCGGGCGGAACGAGGTAGTCGAAGCGCCGGTCCAGGTGCGGTACCGCGGAGTCGATGATGACCGCGGCCAGGGGAAGCGGCGGCCAGCCGTGCGCCGTCTCCGGTAGCGCGGCCCTGCCCTGCACCGGGGCGGGCAGGGAGAACAGCGCGTCGGGGGAATCAGGCTCGGATCGGGGCACCCGTCACCAGCCGACGGCGGCCCGCAACGCCTCGACCTTGTCGAGACGCTCCCAGGTGAAGTCCGGGTCCTCGCGACCGAAGTGACCGCTGCTGGCCGTCTTCTGGTAGATCGGGCGCTTCAGGTCCAGGGCATCGATGATCGCCTTGGGGCGCAGATCGAAGGTCTGGTTCACCGCCTCGATGATGGCCTCGCGGGAGACCTTCTCGGTTCCGAAGGTGTCGACGTAGAGACCCACAGGGCGGGCCTTGCCGATCGCGTAGGCGACCTGGAACTCGGCACGGTCGGCCAGTCCCGCCGCCACCACGTTCTTGGCGACCCAACGCATGGCATAGGCTGCCGACCGGTCGACCTTGGAGGGATCCTTGCCGGAGAAGGCTCCGCCGCCGTGGCGGGACATTCCGCCGTAGGTGTCGACGATGATCTTGCGTCCGGTGAGCCCGGCGTCGCCGACCGGACCGCCGATGACAAAGGTGCCGCCCGGATTGATGATGTACTCGACGTTGCTGTAGTCCAGTCCGGATTCGGCGAGGACCGGATCGACGATGTGCTCGATCACGTCGGCTTCCAGGTCCGACAGGGAGACTTCGGCGCGGTGCTGGGTGGAGACCACGACGGCTTCGATCGTCACCGGCTTGCCTTCTTCCGCGTAGCCGATGGTGACCTGGGTCTTGCCGTCGGGCAGCAGATAGGGCACCGGGGAGTCCTGCTGCTGACGCACCTGCGTGAGCCGTTCTGAGAGCCGGTGGGCCAGGTAGATCGGGGTGGGCATGTAGACCGGGGTCTCGTTGGAGGCGTAGCCGAACATGATGCCCTGGTCGCCCGCACCCTGGTCGTCGATCGCATCCACGGAGCCGCCACGATTCTCCACGGAACCGCCGAACACTCCGGCGAAGATGTTGGCGGACTGCTGGCCAATCGAGATGTTCACACCGCAGTGCTCGCCGTCGAAGCCCTGGGTCGAGGAGTCGTAGCCGATCGACAGGATCGTATCGCGCACGATTTTGGGGATCTCCACATAGGCGGCGGTGTTGATCTCGCCGGCCACCTGAACCAGCCCGGTGGTCGTCAGCGTCTCGACGGCCACCTTCGCATCCGGGTCCTTCGCCAGGATGGCGTCCAGGATCGCGTCGGAGATCTGGTCGCAGATCTTGTCCGGGTGGCCGCTGGTCACCGATTCGGAGGTGAAGAGGCGCAGCTCGCCTGAGCCGACCCCCGTGTACGGCGCGTAGGAGGAGGGCTGGGTGGTGGAATCCTGAGTGTCAGTCACAGACGCAATCCTAACGAATCATCGGGCGGGGCTCGCCCGGGCGGTCACAAAGGGTCAAACGGTGTCAGCGTTGAGTTCGCGACCGATCAAGTCCACAATCTCGGTGGACACGTCTGCTTTCGTTCCGTGCGCGCTCACCGGTGTCGACCCATCGCGGTAGAGCACCGTGATCTCGGTATCGTCCTGTCCGAACACTTTGTCCCGACCGACTTGGTTGACGACCAGCATCTCGCAGCCCTTGCGCTCGAGCTTGGCCTGAGCGTAGTCAAGAACGCTGCCGTGCTCGTCACCGGTCTCTGCGGCAAACCCGACGATCAGATCAGGCAGGTTCGCGCCCGTGTCCCGCTGCTGCACGGCGGTCGCCAGAATATCCTCGGTGCGTTCGAGCTCGATCGTCGGGCTGGATCCGTCATCAGATTTCTTCATCTTCGACGCGGCGAGACTCACCGGTCGGAAATCGGCGACGGCCGCGGCCATCACCAGTACGTCGGCGCCCGTGGATTCCTCCAGTACCGCGTTCAGCAGCTCGCGGGTGGATTCCACGCGCCGCGTGGTCACTTGCTCGGGGGCGGGCACGTCCATGGCCGCGGCGATGAGCGTGACCTCAGCGCCGGCGCGGTGAGCTGCACGCGCCAGCTCGGTCCCTTGCTTGCCCGAGGAGCGGTTGCCCAAATAGCGCACCGGGTCCAACGCTTCGCGTGTTCCCCCGGCGGTGACGACGACACGACGGCCGCGCAGCGGCGACGGTGCCATCGCAGACGGTGAATGCGGCAGGGCGGCGGCGTGCTGGGCGAACTCCCAGATCCGCTCCGGTTCTGGAAGCCTGCCGGGGCCGGTGTCCTGCCCTGTCAGTCGACCGCTGTCCGGGTCCAGGACGTGCAGGCCACGGGAGCGCAGCGTCTCGACGTTCGCCCGGGTTGCCGCGTTCTGCCACATCTCCGTGTGCATCGCCGGGGCGATCACGATGGGCGAGGTCGCCGTCAGCAGAACATTGCCCAGCAGGTCCGGGGCCAGGCCGGCCGCGGCGCGCGCCAGGAAGTCGGCGGTCGCCGGGGCGATCACCACCAGGTCAGCGCGTCGACCCAGTGCCACATGATTGACCTTGTCGACGGCTTCGAAGGTGTCCACATGCACGGGCCGCCCGGACAGAGCTTCCCAGGTGGGCGCACCGACGAAACGCAAGGCGTTTTGCGTGGGAACGACCTCAACGTCGTGACCGGCCTCGGTCATCAGCCTCAGCAGCAGCGCTGCCTTGTATGCGGCGATTCCGCCGCTGACGCCGAGGACGATACGCATGGTGGGACCTGGGATCAGTTCTCTTCTGATGTTTCCGGTGCGGCAGCCTCTTCGACGCCGGGCACCTGGAATGGATCGACGTTGACCGGGACGTCGAATCCGTCGAATTCCTCGGCCTGGCGTGCGGCCTCGCGGGCCTCCACCTCGGAGACCGGCTTCATCTCCAGCAGGTCAGATTCGATCTCACGCATCGAGATCGACAGCGGCTTCTCATTGAGCTTGGTGTCGACCAGGGGGCCGACGTACTCGAAGAGGCCCTCGTGCAGCTGGGAGTAGTAGGCGTTGATCTGGCGTGCTCGCTTGGAAGCGAAAAGCACCAGCGCGTACTTCGAGTCGACCTTCTCCAACAGCGAATCGATGGGAGGGTTGACGATGCCTTCGTACTGTTCAGTCACAGAGTCTCCAAATGTCTACGTCTGGGTGGGGCCGCACACGACGGCCGATTCATTCTACGCTATCGGGGTCCAACCCCATGATCCGCACCAATTCGCGTGCGGCCTGTTTCACAGTGTCGTTGACGACCACTGCGTCGAATTCTGGTTCGGCAGCGAGCTCCAGTCTAGCCGTTTCCAGCCGACGGCGCTGTTCCTCAGCGGATTCCGTGCCGCGGCCGGTGAGCCGATCGACCAGCTCCTCCCAGCTCGGCGGTGCCAGGAACACGAATCGCGCATCGGGCATGGCCTGTCGAACCTGGCGGGCTCCCTGCAGATCGATCTCCAGGAGAACCTTCTGCCCCTGCCGGACCGCTGTCTGCACCGTATCGCGTCGAGTCCCGTACCGATTGACTCCGTGCACGACGGCCCATTCCAGCATCTGGCCACTGTCTACGAGCTCATCGAACTCGTCGGGGCTGGTGAAGAAGTAGTGTTCACCGTCGACTTCACCGGGCCGAGGCGCGCGCGTCGTGGCCGAGACGGAGAGCCATACCTGCGGGAAGTTCTCCCGGATGAACCGCGAGACGGTCCCCTTGCCGACGGCGGTGGGACCCGCCAACACCGTCACCGAGGGACGAACGTCATGCTCAGATCGGGTGGCGAAGGGACGTGAAGTCGGAATGAGAGGGGTCGGCTCGAAGGTGGGGTCGGCGGACACGTCTGCTCCTGATCGATGAGGCGGGTGGCGCGCCGGATCAGCGCTTGCCACCCAACGCTACACCGAATCTTTCGGCCCGAGACCCCGACGGCGCGGCTACGCCAGATGCCGCAGCAGTGCCGCGCGCTGGCGATGGCCCAGTCCACGCAGTCGGCGATTGAGAGATATCTCACAGTCGTTCATGATCTTCTCCGCTCGCACCTCACCGATCCCCCGCAGGGCAATCAGCAGATCAAACGTACGCATTCGACCGATGGCCTCCTGGCGATCCGCGCGCTCCAGCACCTCCTCAAGGGTCACGGCACCCGATGCCAGGGCCCGTTTGAGCTCAGCTCGCTCTGTACGGGCGTCAATCGCCTTGCGCCTGGCCTCGATCCGTTCCTCGTCTGTCAGCGCCTTGAGTGCCACCGCGTGCCTCCTCTTGTCCGGGGCTCAGCCCTTCGACACCGGATTTAGTCGTCGAATTAACTGAACCTCTTGAACATTGCACTTCCGTTATACCGCAGGTACCGCACTTGTGACGATTCTAGCCAGGCGACACTTACTGTGGCGCGACGCCGTCGACGCCGTTTTGGGAGTCGTGCAGGGAGGAGCTGGCACCGGTGACACCCCTCGTGAGGTCGCCGGTGAGATCAGTGACAGACTGCTTGATACTGGCCCGCAGGGCGTCGATGTTCGGCCCCGCAGCCAGAATTCCGCGAGAGGAGTTCACGAGCACCTGGGGCCACGCCGCGTCGAAACCAGCACGCATCGCGGCGGCCGTCGCACCCTGGGCACCGTAGCCCGGTGCCAGCAGTGCCGCCCCGGAGGAGGCTAGGTCGATGTTCAGCCTTCGGGCCGTGTCAGCGATGGTCGCGCCGACGACGAGTCCGACGGTGCCCAGCGCAGCGAAGCCGGCCGGGGCGGCCGCGGATTCCAGATCGGTGCGGTTATCTGCTGCCGCCCGATGCACGATATCCGCGGCTACGGAGCGCTGATCCTCGCCGAGGGCGTGCTGGATGCTGGCGCCCTCCGGGTTGGAAGTCAGGGCGAGGATGAAAACGCCGCGACCGGTCAGCCGCGCCAGCTCGATGGCAGGTCGCAGCGATTCATATCCCAAAAACGGGCTCAGGGTGACCGAGTCCGCTGCCAGCGGGGAGGCCTCGTCGAGCCAGGCACTGGCGTAGCCCTGCATGGTCGAGCCGATATCGCCACGCTTGGCATCAGCGATGGTGAGAATGCCCGCCTCGCGGGCCTCTCCGAGCACCCGCTCCAGGACGGCGACTCCGGCGGATCCATGACGCTCGAACAGAGCGACCTGGGGCTTCAGCGCTGCCGCGAGGATCTCGCCGTCATGATCCACGCAGGCTTCGATGACGCTCCGGGAGAAGCGCTCGACTCCCGCGGCGGTGTCGTCGAGTCCCCAGTCGGCGAGCAGACGGGAATGCGGGTCAATGCCCACACATAACGGACCCGCCCGGTGCATTGCCTCAGCCAGCCGTACCCCGAAGGGCTGCCGGGTCAGCTGCGAAGACATCATGCTCGCCCAGCGGCACGTTCCAGCGCCGCGGCCAGGCGCTGGTCGTGCACCTGCAGACTGGTCACGTCCCAGGAGTACTCCCGCTGTGCTTCCAGCGCCTGCAGCGCGGCAGCGAACTCGGCCAGGGTAGTGATCACCGGAATCCCGATGGAGGTGGCGGCGGCACGGATTTCATAACCGTCGGACCGGGAGTCCCCGCCCGAAGGCGTGTTCAGCACCAGGTCCACGGTGCCGGCCTCGAGCTGCTCCAGAATGGTCCCGTCGAGGCCGTCCTCAGAGGTGGCGATCTTGTTGACGACTTCGGTGTTGATCCCGTTGCGGCGCAGCACCTCGGCGGTGCCACCGGTGGAGACCACCGTGAAGCCCAGGTCGATCAGGCGCTTGGCCTGTCCGATCACCCCGCGCTTGTCACGGTTGGCCACCGAGATGAAGACCCGGCCGGAGTTCGGCAGGGGTCCACCGGCGGCGGCCTGCGACTTGGCGAAGGCGGTGTCGAAGTACTTGTCGATGCCCATGACTTCGCCGGTGGAGCGCATTTCCGGACCCAGCAGGGAGTCCACGACACGACCCTCCGGGGTGCGGAAGCGGGTGAAGGGCAGCACGGCTTCCTTCACGGCCACAGGGGCGTCCAGCGGAAGGCTCGCGCCGTCGTGCGTGGTCGGCAGCATGCCCTCGGCGCGCAGGTCGGCGATGGATCTGCCGACACCGATCATGGCTGCCGCCTTGGCCAGCTGCACTCCGGTGGCCTTGGACACGAACGGCACGGTGCGCGAGGCGCGCGGGTTGGCTTCGATCACGTACAGGACGTCCGCGGCGAGGGCGAACTGGATGTTGATGAGTCCGCGCACTCCCACCCCGGCGGCGATGCCCAGTGTGGCTTCCCGGACGCGTTCGAGCACATCAGGACCGAGCGTGATGGGCGGCAGCACACAGGCCGAGTCGCCGGAGTGGATTCCGGCTTCCTCGATGTGTTCCATGACCCCGCCGACGTAGAGGTCGGTGCCGTCGTAGAGCGCGTCGACGTCGATCTCGATGGCGTCGTCGAGGAAGCGGTCCACGAGCATCGGGTGCTCCGGGGTGATCTCGGTGGCGTTGGCGACGTAGGTCTCCAGCGAGGCCTCGTCGTAGACAATCTCCATGCCGCGCCCGCCGAGCACATAGGACGGACGCACGAGCACCGGATACCCGATGCTGTCGGCCACCCGCTTGGCGTCCTCGAAGGACACCGCGGTGCCGTTCTTGGGCGAGGACAGCCCGGCCTTCTGCAGTACCTGCGAGAACATGCCGCGGTGCTCGGCCAGGTCGATGGCGTGCGGGGAGGTGCCCAGGATGGTCACCCCTGCGTCTTCCAGCTGCTGAGCCAGCTTCAGCGGAGTCTGTCCGCCCAGCTGCACGAAGACGCCGAGGACTCCTCCGCTGCGCTCCTCTGCATGGATGATCTCCAGCACGTCTTCGAGAGTGAGCGGCTCGAAGTAGAGGCGATCGGAGATGTCGTAGTCGGTGGAGACGGTCTCCGGGTTGCAGTTCACCATCACCGTGTCGTAGTCCGCGTCACGCAGGGCCATGGTCGCATGAACACAGGAGTAGTCGAACTCGATGCCCTGGCCGATACGGTTCGGGCCCGAGCCCAGGATAATGACGGAGGGCTTCTCGTGCGCCTGGACTTCGGTCTCCTGGTCGTAGGAGGAGTACCGGTAAGGAGTGAATGCTTCGAACTCGGCGGCGCAGGTGTCTACAGTCTTGTAGATGGGGCGCACGCCCAGGGCGTGACGCACGCCGCGCACGACGGCGGGGTCCAGGTGGCGCAGCGCACCAATCTGATCGTCGGAGAACCCGTGCCGCTTCGCCCAGGACAGGGTCTGGGCGTCGAGGGACTCCGCCGCGCGGATGTCCTCGGCGACCTCGTTGATGAGCACCAGCTGATCCAGGAACCAGGGGTCGATGGCCGTGGACTCGAAGACCTGGTCGATGCTGGCGCCGCCGAGCAGTGCCCGCTGCACCTGCGCCAGACGCTCGGTCGTGGCGGTCTTGGATTGCTCCAGCAGCTCGGCTACTTCCTCGGCGTCGGGAACATCGAACGTCAGCTCGCTGCCCTTCTGCTCCAGGGACCTCAGCGCCTTCTGCAGGGCCTCGGTGAAGTTGCGGCCCAACGCCATCGCCTCGCCCACCGACTTCATCGTGGTGGTCAGGGTCGCATCGGCGGCCGGGAACTTCTCGAAGGCGAAGCGGGGCACCTTCACGACCACATAGTCGAGCACCGGTTCGAAGGACGCCGGAGTCTTCTGGGTAATATCGTTCGGGATCTCGTCGAGGGTATAACCCAGCGACAGTTTGGTGGCGATCTTCGCGATCGCGAAGCCGGTGGCCTTCGACGCCAGCGCCGAGGAGCGGGACACGCGCGGATTCATCTCGATGACGATGATGCGGCCGTCTTCGGGATTGACGGCGAACTGGATGTTGCAGCCGCCGGTGTCGACACCGACTTCGCGGATCACGGCGATGGCGATGTCGCGCATCTTCTGGAACTCGACATCGGTGAGCGTCATGGCCGGGGCCACCGTGATGGAGTCTCCGGTGTGCACGCCGACCGGGTCAAAGTTCTCGATGGAGCAGACGACCACGACGTTGTCGTTCTTGTCGCGCATCATCTCGAGTTCGTACTCTTTCCAGCCCAGGATTGACTCCTCGAGGAGCACCTCGGAGGTCGGGCTGTACTGCAGGCCGGCGCCGGCGATGCGGTGGAGGTCCGACTCGTTGTAGGCCATGCCGGAACCGAGTCCGCCCATGGTGAAGGAGGGCCGAACGACCATCGGGTAGCCGAGCGTCTCGGCGGCGGCCAGGGCCTCGTCCATGGTGTGGACGATCTCGGACTGCGCGGATTCTCCACCGCAGCGTTCCACCACGCCCTTGAACAGTTCCCGGTTCTCACCGAGCTCGATGGCCTCGATATTGGCGCCGATCAGCTCGACGTCGTACTTTTCCAGGGCACCGGACTTCTCCAGGGCGATTGCGGCGTTCAGGGCGGTCTGTCCGCCGAGGGTGGGCAGCAGCGCGTCGGGGCGTTCCTGGGCGATGATCTTCTCGACGACCTCGGGGGTGATCGGCTCGACGTAGGTCGCGTCGGCCAGCTCCGGGTCGGTCATGATCGTGGCCGGGTTGGAGTTGACGAGGATGACGCGCACGCCTTCCTCCTTGAGAACCCGGATGGCCTGGGTGCCGGAGTAGTCGAACTCGGCGGCCTGCCCGATGACGATGGGGCCGGATCCGATGACCAGAACGGATGACAGGTCGGTGCGTTTAGGCATGGTGGAAGGTCTCCTTGAAGTCTCTGGTCTCGTGGTCAGCGGTCGCGATGCGCGGCGGCCATGTTGTCGATGAAGCGGTCGAACAGCGTGTGCGCATCGTGGGGGCCGGCCGCGGATTCGGGGTGGAACTGCACGGAGAACGCGTTGCGGTCCACCAGGGACAGTCCCTCAACCACCTGATCGTTGAGGGAAAAGTGCGAGACTTCCACCTGGCCGAATCGATCCTGCGGCGCCGTCACCACCTCTCCGATCGGGGCGTCGACGGCGAAGCCGTGGTTCTGGGAGGTGATCTGCACCTTGCCGGTCGCCTTGTCCATCACGGGCTGGTTGGGACCGCGGTGTCCGAAGGGCAGCTTGTAGGTGTCGAAGCCCAGGGCGCGGCCGAAGATCTGGTTGCCGAAGCAGATTCCAAAGAAGGGGATCTCCGCGTCCAGGACCTCGCGCAGCAGCTCGACCTGGGTGTCGGCAGTGGCCGGGTCGCCGGGGCCGTTGGAGAGGAAGACGCCGTCGGGATTCATGGACTGGATCTCGGCGAAGGTGGTGGTGGCCGGCACCACGTGGACCCGAACCCCGCGCGCGGCGAGATGGCGGGGGGTGGCGGCTTTCAGGCCCAGGTCGACGGCGACCACGGTGAAACGCGGATCCTGGTCGTATCCGTGGTCGGCGGGCTCGATGACGTAGGCCTGGTCGGTGGTGACCTCTTCGGCCAGACGAGCCCCGGCCATGGCGGGCTGCTCTCGGACCTCGTTCAACAGCTCACTGTGGGACCGCTGTGCCTGGTCTCCGGAGAAGATTCCGGCCTTCATGGACCCCTGGTCCCGCAGCAGCCGGGTGACGGCGCGGGTATCAATGCCCTGGATGCCGACGATGCCTTCTTCGAGAAGCTGGTCGTCGAGGCTGCGCTGCGAGCGGTAATTAGACGGCACGCGCGCGGCGTCACGGACCGCGTAGCCGGCCACCCAGATGGCGCGCGATTCGTTGTCTTCGTCGTTGACGCCGGTGTTGCCGATGTGCGGGAAAGTCTGCACCACGATCTGCCGGGCGTAGGAGGGGTCGGTCAGGGTCTCCTGGTATCCGGTCATTCCGGTGGTGAAGACGGCCTCACCGAGGGTGGACCCCACGACTCCGTAGGAACGGCCCTCGAAGACGCTGCCGTCCTCCAGGACCAGGATGGCTGGTTCAGTATTCTTCAGGCTCACGCGGGGTTCTCTCTTCCTAAGTCGTCGTCGGTGGGGGTGCTGCTTCGTTTGGCGGTGGCGGCACGCTGCGTTGCCGGCCCGGCCTCGGGGATGAGATCGGACAGCGCCGTGTAGAGCGGGCGCTTGCCCGCTGCGGTCTTGGTACGGAATCCGGTGGAGACTTCGTGTTTGCCCAGCATCCAGGAGAACACGATCAGCCCTTCCTTCTCCACGAATTTGCCGTTGATTCCGGATTCCAGGCGCACGTCGGTGATGTGCTCTGCGCGGATGAACAGGTTGTCGGCTCCGTTGCGCAGAATCGCCACGCCCTGCGGGTGGACTTCCATCTGCGCGTCGGTGCGGATGCCCAACTGGTGGACGGCGATCCGGTCGAGCCAGTCGCGACCCTGCACGGTGGCCACGTACATGCCCTCGTCCAGGGCGATGGGCTGCTGCTCCAGCACGCCCTCGGGAATCCGGTCGGGGGCTGTGACGTGCTGCTGTCGCTGCTTGCGGTTGCGCCATCCGAGCCAGAGCGCGGACAGGATCAGCACGATGATGATCAGGGTGACAACCACGATCGTGACATAGTCGCCGGCGTAGGCGGTGTCCTGTTCGACTTGGGCCAGTATCTCCACGGAGTGTTCAGTTCCTGTCAGTTGTGGGGTGAGGGTGGAATCGAGGCTCACGAGGCGCGCCGCGGCGTGGCCAGGCGGGCATCGGCCACCACACGGTGTCCGTGCAGGAACACATCGGTGACGCGCCCGGGCAAGGACATGCCCCGATAGGGACTGTTGCGGGACTTAGTCGTGTGCTGCTCGGGGTCGACGACGTGGACTACGCGGGGATCGTAGACGGTGATATTGGCGGGAACCTCGCTCTGCAGGAGGCCCTCGGCGCTGACGAGTCCCTGATCGCTCAGCCCTGCGATGATGGCCGGCGTCATGCTCATCACGCGGGCGACTCCGGCCCAGTCCAGCAGTCCGGTCTCGACCATGGTCTGCTGGATCACGGGCAGGGCGGTCTCCAGGCCGGTCATCCCCATCGCGGCCACAGACCACTCGCACTGCTTGGCTTCGGAGGGGTGCGGGGCGTGGTCGGTGCCCACCGTGTCAATGGTGCCGTCGGCGAGCCCCTCGCGCAGAGCCATAACGTCGGATTCGCGGCGCAACGGCGGGTTCACCTTGTACACCGGGTCATAGCTGCGCACGAGTTCCTCGGTGAGTAGCAGATGGTGCGGGGTCACCTCAGCGGTGACCTGGACGCCGCGGGACTTCGCCCAGCGGATGATCTCCACCGAACCAGCGGTGGAGACGTGGCAGATGTGCAGGCGCGAACCGACATGGTCGGCCAGCAGCACGTCGCGGGCGATGATCGACTCCTCCGCGACGGCGGGCCAGCCGGGCAGTCCGAGCACGCCGGACAGCTCGGACTCGTTCATCTGGGCGCCCTCGGTGAGCCGGGGCTCCTGGGCGTGCTGGGCGATGAATCCGTCGAATGACTTCACATATTCCAGGGCCCTGCGCATCAGCACCGGGTCCCAGACGCAGATCCCGTCATCGGAAAACATCCGCACCTGGGCGCGGGAGGCCGCCATGGCACCGAGCTCGGCGAGTTTCTCCCCCGCCAGCCCGACGGTCACAGCACCGACCGGGTGCACGTCGCACCAGCCGGCCTCGCGTCCCAACTGCCAGACTTGTTCGACGACGCCGGCGGTGTCAGCCACCGGAGTGGAATTCGCCATCGCGTGCACGGAGGTGAAACCGCCCATGGCTGCGGCCCGGGTGCCGGTCTCCACCGTCTCGGCGTCCTCGCGTCCGGGTTCGCGCAGATGCGTGTGCAGATCGACAAGTCCGGGCAACACGATCTTGCCCGACGCGTCCACGGATTCTGCTGAAACTTCGGCGGCGCGCGCTGAGGCGTCGTCCCCTACGGCAATGACCTGTCCTGCGTTGAGCAGCACGTCGGTCTGGAGGCCGTCGGGGGTCGTCCCTCCGGTGATCAGGTAGGCCTGTGTCATGCCTGTGCGTTCCCTTCTGTGGCGCGAGTGTGCGTGGAGTCGTCCGGCGTGCCGGAGAGCAGAAGATAGAGCACCGCCATGCGAACGGAGACGCCATTGGCGACCTGTTCCAGGGCGGTATTGCGCGGAGAGTCCGCGGCGGACGCGGAGATCTCCAGGCCACGGTTCATCGGACCGGGGTGCATGATCAGGCTCTTGCCGCGGCCCAGTTCCTCGAGGCGTCTCAGGCGTTCGTCCGTGAGCCCCCAGCCGCGCGTGTATTCTGCCGGCGAGGGGAAGAAGGCCTGGTGCATGCGCTCGGCCTGAACGCGGAGCATCATCACGGCGGTGGGGTTCGCCTCCAGTGCCTCGTCGAGGCTGTAGGTCATCTCGCAGGGCCAGGAGTCGATGCCGATCGGCAGTAGCGTGGGCGGGCCGGTGACGGTCACCCGCGCACCGAGGGTGGACAGCAGCCACACATTGGACCGGGCCACGCGGGAGTGGAGGATATCTCCGACGATGACGATGTGTGCACCGTGCAGATCCGTTCCGGTGGGAGCGGTCCCGGCGGCCTGTGCCAGATGCTGGCGGAGCGTGAAGGCATCAAGCAGTGCCTGCGTGGGGTGCTCGTGGGTCCCATCCCCGGCGTTGACGACGGCGGAACCCACCCAACCGGAAGCGGCCAGTTGCGCGGCCGCCCCCGAAGACCAGTGACGCATCACGATCGCGTCGGCGCCGATGGCTTCCAATGTCTGGACGGTGTCCTTCAGGGACTCGCCCTTGGACACCGAGGAACCTTTGGCGGAGAAGTTCAGCACATCGGCCGAGAGGCGCTTCGCCGCGGCTTCGAAGGAGATGCGGGTGCGGGTGGAGTCCTCGAAGAACAGGTTCACCACGGTGCGCCCCCGCAGGGCGGGCAGCTTCTTGACCTCGCGCCCGGAGACGGAAGCCATCTCCTCGGCGGTGTCGAGAATACGCACCGCGTCGTCGAGGCTCAGGTCGGCGGTGGAGAGCAGGTGCCGCATCAGTTCTCCCCCTCGGTCGCTGCCGTCCCGGTGGCGGCGTCGGGACCGTCGGAGATGTCGATCCGATCCTCGGGTGCGGGGTGGCCATCGATCTCATGGAGCAGCACCTGCACGCGCTCGGCGGTGGAAGTGGGCAGATTCTTTCCGACGAAATCGGCGCGGATGGGCAGCTGCCGATGTCCGCGATCCACGAGCACGGCCAGCCGTACGGTCTCGGGTCGGCCGATATCGGAGAGTGCGTCCAGGGCGGCGCGAACGGTGCGACCGGAGAACAGCACGTCATCGACGAGGACCACGGTGGCTCCGTCGACGCCGCAGGCCGGGATCGAGGTCGGCTGGGGTGTGCGTGAGGTCGAACGCCGCAGATCGTCCCGGTAGAGAGTGATGTCCAGCTGGCCCACACGCTCTGGGGCGTCGAAGTCGGGGTCGATGCTGGCCAGGCTGGCCGCGAGTCGTCGGGCCAGCGGGTAGCCGCGACGCGGAATGCCGAGAATCACCAGAGATTCGGAGCCACGGTTCGATTCGAGGATCTCGTGGGCGATGCGTTTGACCGCCCGATCGATATCGGCTGCGGTCGCAACGGTTCGCGCCGGACGGATGCCCGCGGGGGCGGCGTCGTTATGCGGCATGCTGGAATCAGCCACCGTCGGCCTCCTTTCCCGCCTCACTGGACGGAGTTTAAAGGAACCCTCCCCCGTGTTCGGGGGGTGGTGTCGTACGTTCTGAAGCTTAGCACCGCTGGGGCAGCGCACCTGCCACGGTTACGCCAGGAGAGTGGGCTTGATCTGCTGCAGTCGACCCAGCAGCCCGTTGATGTACTCCGGCGAGGAGTCGGTGGAGTAGTCGCGGGCCATGGACACGGCCTCGGCCACGGCGACGCCGTCGGGAATCTCGTCGTTGAAGAGCAGCTCCCAGGCCCCGACACGCAGGATCGAACGATCCACCGAGGGCATGCGCTCCAACGTCCAGCCCTGGGCGTAGGTCGAGAGGATCTCATCGATCTGCTCACGCTCTGCCACCACCCCGTGGACGAGCTCCACGGTGTAGGGATTGATCGTCTGGTCGGTGCTGTCGCGGCGCTGCTGGATCCCCTTCAGGGGATCGCTGTCACGCTGCTCGGCTTCGAAGAGGATCTCCAGGGCACGACGACGTGCTCGCCCGCGGGCGCTGACGGAGGTGCGGTGACGCGCAGTCTGTGCGGCGTCGGAAGGTGTGGTCTCGCCGGTCATCAGTCGTTGACGCGTCCCAGGTAGTCGCCGTTGCGGGTGTCGACCTTGACCTTGGTGCCCTGCTCGACGAACAGGGGGACCTGAATCACATAGCCGGTCTCGACGGTGGCGGGCTTGGTGCCTGCGGAGGAGCGGTCGCCCTGCAGACCCGGCTCGGTGTAGGTGATCTCGAGAACCACGGAGGCGGGCATATCGAGGTACAGCGGGGTGCCCTCGTTCATGGCGATGGTCACCTGCTGGTTCTCCAGCATGAAGTTCGCGGCGTCGCCGACCACCGTCGAGGGCACCAGGATCTGGTCGTAGGTCTTGACGTCCATGAACACGTAGTCGTCACCATCGAGGTAGAGGTACTCGTAGTCCGAGCGGTCCACCGTGGCGAACTCAACCTTGGCGCCGGCGTTGAAGGTCTTGTCGATGATCTTCCCGGAGGTGATGTTCCGCATCTTGGTGCGGACGAAGGCACCGCCCTTGCCCGGCTTGACGTGCTGGAATTCCTGCACGTTCCACAGCTGGCCGTCGATGAGCAGCACGGAGCCGTTCTTGATGTCATTGGTGGTTGCCATGAGGCGTTCTCCTCGAAAAGTCGGTGCACCGGATTCTGGACCGCACTCCAGTGTAGTGGATCGAACCTAGTCGGCGATCTCCTGGTAGGCGGCGAACAGCAGTGACGAATCCGGAACGTCGTAGGTGACGGGCTGTGCGAGACCATCCAACAGCACGAACCGCAGCTGATCGCCGCGATTCTTCTTGTCCCGCTTGATGCCGTCCAGCAGCGACGCCCAACGATCGTTCCGGTAGCTGGTGGGAAGTCCCAGGCTCTCCAGGATGCTGCGATGCCGATCGGCCGTGGCGTCGTCGAGCCGTCCTACCGAACGAGCCAGTTCTGCGGCGAACATCATGCCGACAGCCACCGCCGCACCGTGGCGCCATTGGTAGCGCTCCGCCAACTCGATGGCGTGGCCGAGGGTATGTCCGTAGTTCAGGATCTCCCGCCGTCCCGATTCGCGCAGGTCCTCACTCACCACCTCGGCTTTGACCCGGATCGAGCGCTCGATGACCTCACGCAGGCCCGAGGAGTGCGGGTTGAGAACCTGGGCCGGGTCCCGCTCGATGACACTGAGGATCTCGGGGTCGGCGATGAACCCGCATTTGGCGACCTCGGCCATGCCGGAGACGAGCTCGTTCTTGGGCAGCGTGAGCAGGGTGTCCAGGTCGGCGAGTACACCGGCGGGACGGTGGAACGCGCCCACGAGGTTCTTGCCCTCGGCCGTGTTGATTCCGGTCTTGCCCCCGACAGCGGCATCGACCATGCCGAGCAGCGTGGTGGGCAGGTGCACGACGCGCACTCCGCGCAGCCAGGTGGCCGCCACGAATCCCGCGGTGTCCGATACGGACCCGCCTCCGACCGAGACGATGGCGTCCGATCGGGTGAAGTCGTTCTGGCCCAGCACCTGCCAGCAGAACGCGGCCACCTGAATGTGCTTGCCCTCCTCCGCGTCGGGGATCTCCGCGGTCAGCGCGGTGAATCCGGTCTTCTCCAGGTCGTCCTTCACCAGGTCGCCGGTGGAGCGCAGTGCCCGCGGATGGATGACCAGCACCCGGCGCACCTGGGGGCCGAGCATGTCGGGAAGTCGGTGCAGCAAACCGCGTCCGACGACGACGTCGTACCCGACGGCGTCGGTCTCGCCGGTCACTGGGATGACGGTGGCTTCTGGTTCTGCGGCGTCTGTCATGGCGTCCTCTCGATGATGGCAAGTGCGACCTGTTCGGTGGTCAAGCCGCTGGTGTCAATGGTGTCGTGGGAGATCTCGCGGTACAGTCCTTCGCGTTCGCGCAGAATCCGCAACCAGTTGCGCACCGGGTCTCCGGCGAGCACCGGCCGGCCTACCCCGCCGTCCAGCCGGTCCAGGGCGGTGTGCTCGTCGACGATGAGGTTCACCACCCGGCATCCGCGGCTGAGGCGGGCGCGCGTCTGGGCCGAAAGCACGGAACCTCCGCCCAGGGAGAGCACGAAGGGCTCGTGATGCGAGAGCACCTCGCCGACCAGTTCTTCCTCGGCGGCACGGAATGCCGGCTCGCCGTGGGCCCGGAAGTACTCGGGAATCGGACCGTGTACCCGGGCGAACAGCTGATCGCTGTCGAATCGAGCCAGACCCAGCTGACTCGCGAGGGCTGCTCCGACCGTGGATTTGCCGGCTCCCATCGGTCCCACGAGCACGGTCCGCACCGGGCTGCCGGGTGAGGTGGCCGAGCGGTCCTGCAGCGCGCGGTCGACCTCGGTGGCAATATGCCGGTGCATTTCGGTGTAAACACCGATCGACCGACCTGTTGCTGGCGTCACTGGAGCGGATCGCCCATCGATCCCGTCGCCTCGTCTTCCGTGCCGGGTTGGGGGATCCGGGACAGCGCGTCGCGGAAGGAGTCGAGGTTGCGACGGGTTTCAGCCACTGAGTCGCCGCCGAACTTCTCCATCACGGCGTCGGCGACCACCAGGGCGACCATGGCCTCGGCCACGACCCCGGCCGCTGGAACCGCGCACACGTCAGAGCGCTGGTGGTGGGCTTTCGTGGCCTGCCCGGTGACGGTGTCGACCGTGGCCAGGGCCCGCGGGACGGTGGCAATCGGTTTCATGCCGGCACGCACGCGCAGCACTCCCCCTGTGGACATGCCGCCTTCAATGCCGCCGGCACGGTTCGAGGTGCGCAGCGGGTCCCCCTGGTCTCCGCGAACGATCTCATCGTGGGCCTGGCTGCCGCGACGCGCGGCGGTCGTGAAGCCGTCTCCGACTTCGACACCCTTGATGGCCTGGATGCCCATGAGTGCCCCGGCCAGCCGCGAGTCTAGGCGACGATCCCAGTGCACATGCGAGCCGAGTCCGACCGGTGCCCCGTAGACGAGCACCTCGACGACCCCGCCCAGCGTCTCGCCGTCCTTGTGTGCGGCGTCGACTTCCGCCACCATCCGTTTTGAGGTCTCTGCGTCGAAACAACGTAAGGGGTCGGCGTCCAAGTGCTCGACGTCGATCGGGGCGGGCAACTCAGCGTCGTCCGGTGAGCTCACGGATCCGACCGCCGTCGTGTGAGACACCGTGGTGATACCGAGCTCCCACAGGAAGGACTGTGCCACCCGGCCCAGCGCCACGCGAGCAGCCGTCTCCCGCGCCGAGGCCCGTTCCAGCAACGGTCGGGCCTCGTCGAAACCATACTTCTGCATGCCCGCCATGTCGGCATGACCCGGCCGGGGCCGGGTCAGCGCGGCATTGCGCGCCAGGCCCGCCAACTCCTGCGGGTCAACGGGGTCCGGCGACATGACCTTCTCCCATTTCGGCCATTCGGTGTTAGCGATCTCGATGGCGATGGGCGAGCCCAGAGTGCATCCGTGGCGCACGCCGCCGACGAGGGTCACCTGGTCCTGTTCGAACTTCATTCGTGCGCCGCGGCCGTAGCCGAGGCGGCGACGGGCCAATGCCGCTTGAATATCCTGCGTGGTGACGGGAATTCCCGCCGGCAACCCTTCGATCATTCCGACGAGGGCCGAACCGTGGGACTCTCCTGCTGTAAGCCAACGAACCATGGGGTCGATTCTTTCATGTTGAAGATCCCCCACGGGGATCATGTCGAAAATCTCAGTTGCGGGGAGGCAGACCCACGGCCTGCGCCATCGCCGCGGTCATCGCGGACCAATCCACCGGCGTCGACGAGACGTCCAGTCGCCCGGTGAACAGTCTGACCTGCTCAACGGCTTGGTACAGCAGCATCTCGAGTCCGGACACCACCTGGCCGCCGCCGTCGCTCCATGCCGTGGCCAGCTTCGAAGGCCAGGGATCGTAGGCAGCGTCGAGCAGTGGCGGCAACGCCCCGGCCGACAGGGTGCCGGCGAGATCATCAGCGGCTCGCGGGGGCAGCGTGGAGACCAGGGCCCGATGCTCCGGGGCCTGCGCCGCGAAATCGTCAAGGTGGCCGACGGTGGCGGCGAGTCCATAGCTGCGGGCGAGATCCAGATGGTCGGCGGCCTTCTCGGGCGAGCGCACCATCAGGGTCACCCCGTCCATGTTCATCAGGTGTGCGGCGAGGATCGCAGCCGCAGCCGTGCCGCCCCCGCCGAGGATCCCCATGGTTCCGCCCACGGCTGTCGCCTCGTCGCCGGCAAAGCGCAGCGCCTCAACGATGCCGTCAACATCCGTGTTGTGGCCTGTGCTCGACCAGTCGGCGTCGAAGACGACCGTGTTGAGGAATCCCAGTCGCTGAACCCGCTCGGACAGGTGGTCCATCAGCGGCACCATGGCGCCCTTGAGCGGCATGGTCACCGAGAAGCCCAACCAGTCTGCACTCTCCGGGATCTCGCCGCGGGTCCGGGCAAAGAAATCGGGCAGTGCCTCGACGGTGACGTCGTGCCGACCGTAGTCGATCGCCTGCCGCAGATACTGATATGCGGCTGCGTGCAGGGCTGGTGACTGGGAATGATCGATGGGATGGCCCAGGACCGCGGCGCGTTTCTGGGGCGCGTTGTCAGTTGCTTTCACAGTACTCCGGGTTGTCAGCGCAGTATTGGCGGAACTCGTTCTGGTACCGCTGGTGCTCGGCCAGCGTCTCGGAGAATTTGGTTTCGCCAGTCTCGATGTTGGTCGTGATCCAGTAGTAGTAGGAGCTGTCCTCGGGCTCCGCGGCGGCATCGATGGCCGCGATGGACGGCGCGCCGATGGGTCCGGGCGGCAGCCCGGGGTGGACATAGGTGTTGTACTCGTTCGAGGAGTCCTGTCGGTCCTCGGAAGTGAACTGCAGATTCCGCACACCCAGACCGTAGATCACCGTGGCGTCGATCTGCAGCAGGCCGTTGGTCTCCCGGTTGTCCGGACGCAGCCGGTTGTTGATGATGCCGGCCACCAGAGCGTAGTCGTCCGGACGTGCCTCGGCTTCCAGGATCGAGGCGATGGTCACCAGTTCATACTGCTCTTCTTCGTCGTCGATGCCCAGTCGCTCGAATTCGGTGACCGTGGGATCGACCATTTGCTGGAGGATCTCCTCCGGACTGGATCCGCGCTCGAGACTGTACTCCCCGACGGCGACATATCCTTCCAAGTTGCGTGCCTGGTCCGGCAGACCGAACACCGTGGGGTCTTCGGCTGCGGCTTCGAACTCCTCCACGGAGTACGACGTCGCCTCGGCCAGCGCTTCGAAAACCTCGGTGATACGGGTGCCGCTGTTGACCGGCACGTAATCGACGCTGGCCGCGCCCACCCGCAGCAACACCTCGGCCGCGTCGGAAGCGGGCATCTCCTCGCGCAGGGTGTACTCCCCCGGCTGGATCGACTGGGCGGTCTCCACCTCGTCAAGGGAATCCAGGAAAGCCTGCGTTGAGGCGACGATGTCGTCCTCGACCATCCGGTTGCCGATCACGATGGCACCTTCGCCGGGATTGACGGTGAAGGTAACTTCCTCGCCGCCCGGCCCCGGATAGTCGTTGGGCGCCCCGAGGTTGAACACCGACCGGATCCCGTAGGCAAGCCCCACCAGGACCAAGACGAACACCAACAGCGAGGAGGCCATGATGATCATCATCCGACGGCGGCGACGCCGCCGCTCCTCCAGCCGCTGCGCATCCACGGTCACGGAGCCCCCGCCGACGGCGTGGTAGCCGGGGACGGGAGTGTGGGGCAGGATGGTGTCTGCCGGGTCGGAGTCCCGTTCGACGTCGGCGTCGGGCTCTGCCGCGGAATGTCTCGTGTCCGTGGTCGTTTCGTATTCCCCCGGATAGCGGCGCTCGTCGCGGGGGAAGGGCGGCACGGCGCCGGATTCGCGATCTTGGTGCGGCTTGGGCGAGGGTGCGCTCGGCTGCGGTTCCGACGTCTGCTCGGGCTCAGCCGGCACGGCAGGTTCAGCAGGCTCGTGCGCCGCTGCCGACCGCTCTGCTGCGGCAGCCTCGTCTCGGGCGCTCTGCGCGGCCCGCTCGCGTTCGCGGAGCTCCCGGCGCGTTAGCGGTCGGGAGTCGCCATCGGGACGAGATGCGTCATCACTCATGCGACTGTGCCGGCCCTTCCGTCGGTAGTGGCGCCCCGGTCACGGTGACCACGCGTCCGATGTTCTCACCCTGAGATTGTTCCATGTCCAGGGCGTGTTGGAGAATATGAACCGCCGCGACCTGGTCGATCACCGCGCGTTGATCGCGGGTGGAACGTCCCATGTCGTGCAGGTCGCGGGTGGCACTGACCGTGCTGAGCCGCTCGTCGACGAGGCGGATCTCGATGTCTGACCCGTTCTTGTCCAGCAACTTGCGCAGCTGTTCGGCGTAGCGAATCGCGTCCGCGGTCGATGCAGTCTCCTGACCCCGCAGATTCAGCGGATGGCCCACGTAGATGAGCACCGCTTCACGTTCGACCGCCTGCTTCACGATGATGCGCTGGTCGAATCGCTTCCGCGGATCCCGAAAGAGCGTTTCCACCGGGGTGGCAAGAATGCCGCCCGGGTCGCTCGCAGCCACCCCGACGCGTGCACGGCCCACGTCGATGCCCAGGCGTGCACCGCGTCGGTGCTGAGGTCGTGATGCGTCGGCGGTGCTCATGGGTGGTCAGCTCTGATTCTGCAGAATCGTTTCCCGGAGTGCATGCAGGGCGGACTCGACCTGATCCAGCTGCGATCCCCCGCCCTGAGCCAGGTCGTCCTTGCCGCCGCCTCCGCCACCGAGCACTCCACAGGCGGTCTTGACGAGCGCGCCCGCTTTGATGCCACCGTCACGGGCGACCTGATTCGTGGCGACCACCACGAGGGGCCGGCCTTTGGACTCCGCGGTCATCGCGACAACGACGGATTCATGGCCCGACTGTTCGAGCCGCGCGCGCAAATCCATGACGACACCACGCAGATCATCGGCGGAGGCGACGGCGCCGAGGTGCCGCGTCAACAGGGTGACGGATCCGACGGTCTCGGCGTCGTCGAGCATGCGCCCGGCTTCGGCGCGCAGCTGGGCGGAGCGCAGCCCGGCCAGTTCCTTCTCCACCTCACGCAGTTTCGCCAGGGTGGCGGCGACGCGATCGGGCACCTGATCGGCGGGCGCCTTCAGCATCTCGGTGAGTTGGTTGAGCAGCGTGCGCTCGGCGGCGAAGTGTTGGAAAGCATCCAGGCCGACGAAAGCTTCGACTCGCCGGTTGCCCGAGCCGACCGATTGCTCTCCGAGCAGCGCGAGGGTGCCAATTTCCGCCGTCGCGCCGACGTGCGTGCCACCGCACAATTCGCGGGACCAGGCGCCGTCGATTTCCACCATGCGCACCTGATCGCCGTATTTCTCGCCGAATAGCATCATCGCGCCGGCTTCTTTGGCCTGGTCCAGCGACAATTCTCGAGTCACCACGGTGTGGTTGTCGCGGATGGCGAGGTTAGCCACCTCCTCGACTTCCTGCTTCGCGGCGTCACTGAGTGCGTCCTGCCAGCGGAAGTCGAAGCGCAGGTAGCCTTCCTTGTTGAAGGAGCCTGCCTGGGTGGCGTCGTGGCCCAGCACCTGGTGCAGCGCCGAGTGGATGAGGTGGGTGCCGGTGTGCGCCTTCTGGGCGTCGAGTCGGCGGCGCAGGTCGATCTGGCCGAGGGCCGTCGCGCCGGCGGGGACCTCGCCCTCCTTCACGACGACGCGGTGCACGCTGAGTCCCTTGACGGGGGCCTGAACGTCCCTGACCTCCAGGACGAAGCCGTCACCGGTGATCAGCCCGGTGTCGGCCGCCTGGCCGCCGGCTTCCGCGTAGAAGGGCGTGGCGTCGAGAACGACGTCGAGTTCCTGGCCCATCTCGCCGAAGCCGATCGGCTGACCGTCAAGTAGCAGGCCGCGGATCTGGGATTCCGTGGTGTGCTCGGTGTATCCGGTGAACACCGTATCGCCAGCGGCGTGCAACTCACGGTAGGCACTGATGTCGGCGTGACCGGCCTTTTTGGCCTTGGCGTCCTGACGGGCACGGTCGCGCTGTTCGGTCATCAGTCGACGGAATTCCCTCTCGTTGACACGCACCCCTGCTTCCGCTGCCATCTCCAGGGTGAGGTCGATCGGGAACCCGTAGGTGTCGTGGAGCTCGAAGGCGTCGGATCCGGAGAGTGCCCCGCCCTCGGAACGGGCGATAGACACCGCAGACTCCAGGCGGGACGTTCCCGCGGCGATGGTGCGCAGGAACGCTTTCTCCTCGGCGTAGGCGATGCGCGAGATGCGGTCGAAGTCCTGATCCACCACCGGGTAGGTGCCCTTCATGGCGTCGCGCGAGACCGGAAGCAGCTCGGGCAGCACGGGCTCGGTCACCCCCATCAGCCGCATCGCGCGCACGGCACGGCGGATGAGCCGACGCAGCACGTAGCCGCCGCCTTCGTTGCCGGGGACCACACCGTCGGAGATCAGCATCAGCGCTGAGCGGACGTGGTCGGCGACCACGCGCAGCCGGACGTCGTCGTCGTAGCTGGCGTCTTGGGGATTCTCCGAGGAGGTGTAGCGCTTGCCGGACAGCTCGGCCGCTCGGTCCAAAACCGGACGCACCTGATCCGTCTCGTACATGTTGTTGACGCCCTGCAGCAGCATCGCCAGACGCTCCAGGCCCATTCCGGTGTCGATGTTCTTGTGCTTGAGCTCGCCCAGCACGTCGAAGTCGACCTCGGAGCGGACCTCACCCAACTGGTACTGCATGAAGACCAGGTTCCAGATCTCGATGTAGCGGGTGTCATCAACTGCGGGTCCTCCGTCGAGACCGTACTCGGGTCCGCGGTCGTAGAAGATCTCGGAGTCCGGTCCGCCCGGTCCCGAACCTCCGGTGTGCCAGTAGTTATCGGCGGCACCGAGGCGCTGGATACGTTCTGCCGGGACACCGACCACCTCGCGCCAGATGCGCTCCGCCTCATCGTCCTCCTCGTACACGGTGACCCAGAGCCGGTTCGGGTCCAGCCCGAAACCGCCCTCGGACGGCGGGGTGGTCAGCAGCTCCCAAGCCATCGGAATGGCGGTCTCCTTGAAGTAATCACCGAAGGAGAAATTGCCGCACATCTGGAAGAAGGTGCCGTGGCGCACCGTCTTGCCAACCTCTTCGATATCGGCGGTGCGGATGCACTTCTGCACGCTGGCCGCCCGGGAGAACGGCGGGGTCTGCTGTCCCAAGAAGTAGGGAATGAACGGGACCATGCCCGCGATGGTGAATAGCAGGGAAGGATCCGGCGACACCAGGGACGCCGAGGGCACCACGGTGTGGTTCTTGGATTCGAAGAACGTCGTCCAGGTCTTCGCGATCTCGTGCGACTTCATTCCTGCTTATGCCTGCTTCCGGGGGTGGGACGGGTGGGTGGACGAGGAGCGCGTCAGGTCCGAAGCGGTTCCCGAGATGACGTCATGGTTCTCGGAGTCCGTCGTCGGGGCGATGCTGTCGTCGGGTTGCGAGGACCAGCCGGGAATCTCCTCACGGAGCTGACCGATGAAGGAACGAGCGCCCTCGGTGAGGGCGGTCGCGGCGGCCTGGCCGGCGTTGCGCCCGATGTTCTCGGGAGCGAAAGTCGTGCGCAGGCTCTCTTCCGCCTGCACGACGGCGGCGTCACGGCCCTTCTTGATCATGGAGTGTCCGAGCCACCCAGCGGCGGCGCCCACTCCGACCAGCAGTAACTGCTTGATCACCGGCACGTCCTTCCCGGTGGGCGCGGGAATCCACGTCCACCCATCGTTCTCACATCCTGGACTACTCTACCGAAACTCAGCGGGGTTCGATGAGACGACGGACCAGCGTTGGTGAGGCGGGATTGTTAACGGGCCCGGCCCGGAGCACCAAACGGTGTTCCGGGCCGGAATGTCTTCGTCGGCTGTCGCCGTCGAGGATCAGCGTGCGTAGTACTCGACCACGAGGTTCTCTTCGCAGGTCACGGGGACCTCGGAGCGCTTCGGGGCGCGAGCCAGCTTAGCCTGGAGCTTGTCGATCTCGACGTCCAGGTAGCCGGGGGTAGCGGGCAGGACTTCCTGATGCGCGCCGGTGGCTGCGATCTGGAAGGGGACCATCTTCTCGGAGCGGGTGTGCACGTGCACCAGCTGGCCGGGCTTCACGCGGAAGGACGGACGGTCCACGCGCTGGCCGTCAACCAGGATGTGACGGTGCACGACCATCTGACGTGCCTGCTGGATGGTGCGGGCGAAACCGGCGCGCAGCACCAGTGCGTCCAGACGCGACTCGAGCAGCTCGATGAGGGTCTCACCGGTCAGGCCCGACTGGCGCTTGGCCTCTTCGTAGTAGCGGCGCATCTGCGCCTCACGGATGTTGTACTGGGCGCGGAGACGCTGCTTCTCCTTCAGGCGGACAGCGTAATCGGAGTCAGCGCGACGACGGGCGCGGCCGTGCTGGCCGGGACCGTAGGGACGGCGCTCCATGTACTTCTCTGCCTTGGGGGTCAGAGCGATGCCGAGCGCGCGCGAGTGGCGCACGGTGCGGCGGGTGCGAAGGGTGCGATTAGCCACGAGGGACCTTTCTTGTCATACGACATGATCTGGTTTGTTATCGCACGGCGACAAGGAACATCCGCGGACGGAATGAACGAAGAGCCGGCGAATCCTGGCCTCCGCAGTGAAGCTTCACCGGAGAGCTGAGGGGCATGCCGTCGCCCGTCATTACTACCAACGCACACTGATTAAGCTGCGTTGTGCCAGACAACAGACAATCCTACCACGATCATGAACCGTCAAAGACGGGCAAGAACCCTCAGGAACCGTCGTCGCCGCGCAGCAGGCGGCGCAGTGCAATGAGTCTCTCGGACAAGGACCGCTCGACGCCATTGGTGGTGGGCTGGTAGTACTCCCGGCCGGACAGCGTGTCTGGAAGGTACTGTTGCGCGGCAACCGAGTGCGGTGCGTCGTGCGCGTAGAGGTAGCCCTTCCCGTGCCCCATCGCCGCGGCTCCGGGATAGTGACCATCGCGCAGATGCAGCGGCACCACCCCACCCTTGCCGGCCTGGACATCCGCCTGGGCCTTGTTGATGCCCTCATAGGCGCGATTCGATTTGGGCGCGGTCGCCAGATGCACCACCGCTTCGGCCAACGGAATCCGTCCTTCGGGCATGCCGATCATCTGCACGGCTTGGGCGGCCGCCACCGCGGTCTGGAGGGCGGTCGGATCGGCCATCCCGATGTCTTCGGATGCCGAGATGATGAGTCGCCGGGCGATGAACCGAGGATCCTCACCGGCCTCGATCATCCGCGCCAGGTAATGCAGGGACGCATCAACATCAGAGCCGCGAATGGACTTGATGAACGCGCTGATCACGTCATAGTGCTGGTCGCCGTCCTTGTCGTAGCGCACCACCGCACGGTCCATGGCGCGCGCCGCGTCGTCGAGGGTCATCGTGACCGGGCCTGCCGCCGGTTCCGACTGATCCAGCGCCACCCCGGCAGCCGCTTCCAGCGTGGTCAGCGCCCGGCGCGCATCTCCCTGAGCCATGCGCACGAGATAGTCGACGGTCTCGTCGTCGGTTTGGATTCCCCCGCCCAGCCCGCGCTCGTCCGCCATGGCTCGGCGGATGAGTCCGGCGATGTCCTGATCGGTCAACGGCTTCAGGGTCAGCATCAGCGATCGTGAGAGCAAGGGCGAGATCACGGAGAACGAGGGGTTCTCGGTGGTCGCCGCCACCAAGACCACCCACCGGTTCTCCACTCCGGGCAGCAGGGCATCCTGCTGGGCTTTGTTGAAGCGATGGATCTCATCGAGGAACAGGATGGTGGTCCGACCGTAGAGATCGCGATCCGTCAGGGCCTGATCCATAACGCGACGAACATCTTTGACTCCGGCGGAGATGGCCGAGAGCTCGACGAATTTTCGGCCCGTGCCGCGGGCGATGACGGTCGCCAGTGTCGTCTTCCCGGTGCCGGGTGGCCCGTAAAGGATCAGTGAGGAAGGACCGATCGCCGAGCGCAGACCGGAGGGATCGGCCTCGACGAGTTTGCGCAGCGGTGACCCGGCCGAGAGCAGATGTTGTTGACCCACGACGTCGTCCAGGCCCCGCGGTCGCATGCGCACGGCCAGTGGCGCCGTCGCCTGCCCGGATCCGGCAACGGTGGCGGATTCGACGTCGGAGGGGCCATCGGAGGGCTCGACCCCACCGATCGAGCTGAACAGATCACTCACCGTTCCAGCTTAGTCCCCTCCTCTGCCTACACTGTCGGGATGAAGGCAGTTATTCAGCGTGTTCGCCGCGCTCAGGTCACGGTCGACGACGAGGTCGTCGGCCAGCTCGAGGAGCCCGGACTGACAGTATTGGTCGGAATCAGCACCGCCGACACCGAGGCCGAGGCCGTGTTGCTGGCCGAGAAGATCTACCGGCTGCGGATTCTGGAGAGCGAAAACTCCTGCGAGTCCTCCGGTGCCCCCTTGCTCGTCATCAGCCAGTTCACCCTCTACGGTGATGTACGCCGCGGACGTCGACCGTCATGGTCCGATGCAGCCCGCCCCGAACAGGCCGAACCGCTCTACCGTCGCGTAGTGGAGACGCTGCGCGGTCTGGGCGCCCACGTGGAAACCGGACGCTTTGGCGCGATGATGGACGTCAGCTTGGTGAACGCCGGGCCATTCACGGTGCTCGTCGATACCGACGAGTTGCGAATGCCCCGGCGCTCCTCCTAGAGAACTACTTGCTTTCGACCGAGGCCTCGCCCTGGTCGTCCTTCTTGGGTTCCGGCTTCGCATCGACGCCGGCTTCCTTGCGCTGCTGCACGGTGATGGGAGCCGGCGCAGAGGTCAGCGGATCGAACCCGTTGCCCGTCTTCGGGAAGGCGATGACGTCGCGGATCGAGTCGGTGCCTGCCAGCAGGGCGACGATACGGTCCCAGCCGAAGGCGATGCCGCCGTGCGGGGGCGCACCGTATTTGAACCCCTCGAGCAGGAATCCGAACTTCTCGTTTGCCTCGTCCTCGCTCAGTCCCATCACACCGAAGACCCGCTTCTGCACGTCCTGGCGGTGGATACGGATGGAACCGCCGCCGATCTCGTTGCCGTTACAGACGATGTCATAGGCGTACGCCAGCGCCGAGCCCGGATCCGTATCAAAGGTATCGAGGAACTCTGGTTTGGGCGAGGTGAACGCGTGGTGCACCGCGGTCCAGGAGCCGGAGCCGACGGCCACGTCTCCAGAGGCCACGGCATCGGCGGCCGGCTCGAAGAGCGGAGCATCGACGATCCACACGAAGGCCCATTCCTGGTCGTCGATGGACACCTCGCCGGGGGCCTTGATGAGACCGACGCGGTGGCCGATCTCCACGCGGGCCGCACCCAGCAGCGCGCGCGCGTCCTTGGCAGATCCGGCCCCGAAGAAGATGCAGTCGCCCGGCTGGGCCCCGGTGGCCTCGGCCAGGCCGGCCTTCTCTTCGTCGGTGATGTTCTTCGCGACAGGACCTCCCAGGGAGCCATCCTCCTGGATCAGCACATAGGCCAGACCCTTGGCGCCGCGCTGCTTGGCCCATTCCTGCCAGGCGTCGAGGGTGCGACGAGGCTGGGACGCACCGCCTGGCATGACCACGGCGCCGACGTAGTCCGACTGGAACACGCGGAACGGGGTGTTGCGGAAGTACTCGGTCAGGTCGGTCAGCTCGAGGCCGAACCGCAAATCAGGCTTGTCCGAACCGTATTTCTCCATGGCCTCGGCGTAGGTCATCCGCCGGATCGGCGTCGTGATCTCCACGCCGATCAGCGACCAGAGTGCGGCGATCACCTTCTCGCCGAGCGCGATGATGTCGTCTTCCTCGACGAAGGAGGCCTCGATGTCGAGCTGAGTGAACTCCGGCTGACGGTCTGCCCGGAAGTCCTCGTCGCGGTAGCAACGGGCAATCTGGAAGTAGCGTTCCACGCCGCCGACCTGCAGCAGCTGCTTGAACAGCTGCGGCGACTGCGGCAGCGCGTACCAGGACCCCGGTGCCAGCCGTGCCGGCACCAGGAAGTCACGTGCACCCTCCGGTGTGGAACGAGTCAGTGTCGGGGTCTCCACCTCGATGAATCCTTCGCCGTGCAGCAAATCGCGTGCCGCGCGGTTCACGTCGGAGCGTAGGCGCATGATCTTCGCCGGCTGCGGGCGACGCAAGTCCAGGTAGCGGTGGCGCAGACGCGCCTCTTCCCCGACCTCCACGTGCTCGTCGATCTGGAAGGGCAGCGGGTCGGAGGTGTTCAGCACCTCAACGGTGTCGGTAATCAGCTCGATCTCACCCGAGGGAAGATTTGGGTTCTCGTTGCCGGCGGGACGCTTCTCGACAGTCCCCGTCACCCGCAGCACGTACTCATTGCGCAGCGGGTCGAAGTCCTTCTCGTCGCGGACGACGACCTGGGCGAAGCCGGAGGCGTCGCGAAGGTCAACGAAGGCCACGCCACCGTGATCTCGGCGACGGGCAACCCATCCGGCCACGGTGACGGTCTGTCCAATGTGCTCGGCGTTGAGCTCGCCGAGCTGATGCGTGCGCAGCACGGTTGTCCTTCCGGTAGAGAATACTTCGCTGAAGTTTAGTTGATGTCCGGCGACGACGCCGACACCGTCGGGCTGAGGTCCGTTGCCGGAGGCACCCACGCGTTCGGGTCGGCCGACACCTGTTCGCCGCTGCGGATGTCCTTCACCTCGTGGGTGACCGCGCCGTCGACGACGCTGGTGAACCACACGAAGGGTATGCCGCGACGGTCCGCGTACTTGATCTGCTTGCCGAACTTCTCAGCGCTGGTCGCCACCTCGGCGGCGATGCCCCGCGACCGCAGCAGGGCCGCCGTGTCCAGGGCGACTTCCCAATCGTCATCGTGTGTCAGCGCGACATACACCGCCGTGGGGACAGAGCGGGAAGCCTCGGCCATCTCCTGTGACAGCATGCGCATCACCAGGCGTGTCACGCCGATGGACAGGCCCACGCCGGGGAAGCTCCTCTTGCCCTTGGTCGCCAGCGAGTCATAGCGGCCTCCGGAACAGATCGAGCCCAACTGCTCGTGTCCGTCGAGGATCGTCTCGTAGACGGTCCCGGTGTAGTAGTCGAGCCCGCGGGCGATCGAGAGATCCGCCACCGCACGACCCGGCATGCGGCGGTGCAACTGACCAATCACTTCGGCAAGCTCAGCCAGACCCTCCTCCAACAGCTCATCGTGAACGTCCAGTGCCCGCACCTGATCGACGAAGCTGGGGTCCTCGGTGCGGATCCGGGCCAACGACAGCGCCTTCTCTGCTTGTTCGTCCGTGGCGCCGATCTCCTCGCGCAGCAGGCGTGCGACCTGTTCCTCACCGATCTTCTCCAGCTTGTCGATGCAGCGCAGCACCCCGGCGGTGTCGGCCAGGCCGATGCCCCGGTAGAAGCCCTCGGCCAATTTGCGGTTGTTGATGCGGATCGTGAAATCACCGATGGGCAGCTCAGACAACGCTTCGGCCATCACCAGGGCCACGTCCACGTCGTAGCGGAAGGGCAGTGCGCCGTCGCCCACCACGTCGATGTCGGCCTGGGTGAATTCGCGGGCACGCCCCTCCTGGGGGCGCTCCCCGCGCCACACCTTCTGGATCTGGTAGCGCCGGAACGGGAACGCAAGATGACCGGCGTTCTCGGTGACATAGCGGGCAAAGGGCACCGTCAGGTCAAAGTGCAGGGCCAAGCGGTTTGGGTCGTCGG
The DNA here is from genome assembly GCA_052084925.1 of Micrococcaceae bacterium. Lineage (GTDB taxonomy): Bacteria > Actinomycetota > Actinomycetes > Actinomycetales > Micrococcaceae > CmP2. Next base: position 55,524 of record JBQDEV010000004.1, on the reverse strand, counting down.
CGTTCGCCACGGCTTCACCCTGGAGCCGTGACACGGCGTAGACCTCTTTATCGATCTCGCCCTTGCGCAGCAGTGTCCCCAGCGTCTCCACGGCGCGCGTCTCGATGTTGGCGAATCCATGGAGTTCGAAGACGCGCCGCAGCGTGTCCTGAACATGCAGCTCCACCAGCCGTTCGGCGGGGAGCCACTCGTGGAAGCCAGACAGGGACGCTTTGCGTGACATGAATCAGCACTTTCTGGTCGTGCGGAGTTAACGGAAGTTGCGGATTCCACGGGCAGGCGGCGGAACCCACCTGTCATTCTATGCCGTTGGCGGTAGGCTGTTCGTGACCATGTTTCGTCTCGACGTGCTCAAGCCAGCACGATCCAGCACAGAGAGTTCCAGCGGTGACCCACAGTCAAGAATCCGACATCCCCCAGACCGAGGCTCAGCACGACGTCGATGACGCGTTGAAGTCAACAGCCAGCACCGAGGCCCATCAGCCGACCGCCGCGCCCGAAGAACGGACCGACGTCCAGGCTGAGACGCAGAAGCCACGCCCCGTCCCCTCGCCCGCGTCGATGCGTCCGGGACCGACTGCCTCTCCGGCGTCGATCGCCAAGCCCGCCGCCGAGGCCCACGCCGCACAGCAGACGCCTCTGACTCCCGCTGTGCCCACACACCGAACTGACCTCGAGGAAGCTCGGCAGTTCGCCGACGTGGCCGAGGACGGTCATGTGGTTCTGATCGATGGCAGCGACCGTGTGCCGGTGGGCCAGGTCCCTGACGTGCCGAAGGATGAGGCGCTGGCGTACTTCGTGCGCAAATATGATGACGCGATGTCGCAGGTCCTGCTCTTGGAGCAGCGACTGGCGACCGAGACCTCGACCGCTGACCTGCGCAAGACCCTAACGCAGCTGCAGACCACCACGGACGAGCGCCACATGGTGGGGGACATGGTCGCGCTGCGTAAACGCATCGCTTCACTGGAAACCACGCTGGAAGTTCGTCGCACGGTTGAGAAGGAAGCCCACCAGAAGGCCGTCGACGAACAGCGTACGGCTCGGAAGGCCATCGTCGACGAGGCGGTGACCATTTCCGAACAGGATCCGCAGCGTACGCAGTGGAAGGACTCATCGCGGCGGATGACGGAACTCTTCGAGCAGTGGAAGACCGCCCAGAAGCAGGGACCGAGGCTGCCCAAGCCGGAGGAAGATGAGCTGTGGAAGCGATTCCGTGCAGCACGCTCGACGTTCGACAAACACCGCCGCGCATTCTTCTCCCAGCTGGATCAGACCAATGCGGAGGCCAAGAAGGTCAAGGAACGCCTCATCGCCCGCGCCGAAGAGCTCTCTTCGTCGACCGACTGGTCGACGACGGCGATGAAGTACCGGGATCTGATGTCGGAGTGGAAGGCCGCCCCTCGCGCCTCGCGCCGAGAAGATGATGCACTGTGGACCCGCTTCCGTGCTGCCCAGGATGTGTTCTTCAATGCGCGCAAGGCCACCAATGACGAGATCGATCGGGAATTCGAAGAGAACCTGAAGGTCAAGGAAGCGATCCTCGACGAAGGCAACAAGCTGCTGCCGTTCAAGAATGTCGATCGTGCCCGGGCCGCAATCAATGAGCTGCGTGGCCGCTGGGACGACGCGGGCAAGGTTCCTCGCAAGGACATCGGACGGATGGAATCGGGATTCCGCCGGCTCGAGGAAGCCCTGTCCCAAGCCGAACAGGAGCACTGGCGCCGGACGAACCCGGAGACGAAGGCCCGGACGAACTCGGCGCTCACACAGCTCGAGGACGCTATCGCCGGTCTTGAACAGGACCTCGCGAAGGCGCAGGAACGCAACGACCAGAAGTCAATCAAGAAGGCTCAGGAAGCCCTCGATGCTCGGAAACTCTGGTTGCAGACGCTTCAGGCATCCGCAGGAACAGACTGATTACGCCTCGTTCGGTTCGTCCACAGCAGGACGATCCGGGCGAGTCGTCCACAGCGGTGGTCCCGTTTCGACGGGGCCACCGCTTTTTGCTGGCACGATCACTTCATGAGGAATCGTGCCCTTGCCGTCGCCGTCTCCGGAGCACTGATCGAGGTGCCTTCGTGGCTCTGGCTACCCCGTCAGGGATTAGTCGATGCCGAGCTCCAGTCGATGGTCCGGGCGGGGATGCTGCGCCGTGGCCTGGGACGTGCCTACGTGAGTGCCGACCAACCCGACACCGTTCAGACGCGGGCCCAAGTCGTCTCCGTTCTCGGCCAGCACCTGATCAGCGGGCTGTGGACCGCGGAACTCCACACTGCACTCTGGGTCCATATCGGCGGATGCCCACCGCCGTTTTTCGAAGCGTCGGTGGCCCGTTATCACCGACGATCCCGCACACTTCCTGAACTGCCCTTGCGGCTTCGGCAGGGAGTCACCGGTGGCGAACTGGTCGCGACCAGGGGGTGGGAGACAGACGTTCAGATGGTGGGTCCCGTGCGATGTACGATTCCCGAGCGGACCATGGAAGACCTGCTGCGCATCTCGGCCGATGACGTTGATCCCCTTCGGCTGCGCCTGTTACTTCAACAGTGCTCTGCCGAAGACCTGCGTGCACGATTCGCATATCGGAGCTATCAGGCCGGTATGTATCAAGCCGCCCAACGGCTGGATCATCTGCTCGACTCCGTCGGGGGTAACTAGCCGCGCTGCACCCTGCGCTGCCCCTTGTCGGAGGTGCGAAAGACGTCGTACACCCCGTCGATGCGTCGGATCGAGTTCAGGACATGTTGCAGATAGGCAGGGTCGCCCATTTCGAAGACGAATTGGGATTCCGCCACTCGATCCCGGCGCGTCTTCACGGACGCGGACAGAATATTGACATGATGCTCGGCCAGAATACGGGTGACGTCGGAAAGCAATGATTTCCGATCAAGTGCCTCAACCTGAATTTCGACGACGAACACGGAATCCTGAGTGGGAGCCCATTCCACATCGACCAGTCGGTCCGGTTCTGATTTCAGATTCTCTACGTTCTGGCAATCCGTTCGGTGAACGGATACACCTGAACCGCGCGTCACGAAGCCCACGATGTGATCTGGTGGCACGGGAGAACAGCACCGCGCCAGCTTGGCCATGACTTCCCCGGTACCAGGAATGACAACGCCGGAGTCCGAATGCTTGCTCGGGAGACTGACCTGTGGAATTGAACCGGTATCGAAGTACTCGTCGCTCGGCTTCTCCGCTGGCTCAAGTAGGGCCTGAATATGCTCGAAAACATTCTGCGCCGAGACATTGTTCTCACCGATCGCGGCATAGAGGCCAGAGACGTCCGCCAGGCCCAGTTCTTCAGCGACGGTGCCCAGCGCATCCGTGCTCATGACCTGGCTCAAAGGCAGCGATTGCTTGCGGGCATACTTCGTGAGGGCGTCCTTGCCGACCTCAATGACTTCATCTCGGCGCTCTTTGGAGAACCAGTGCCGAATCTTATTGCGCGCACGTGCGCTTCGGACGAATCCAAGCCAATCTTGGCTCGGACCGGCATCTTCACTCTTGGAGGTGAACACCTCAACGGAGTCACCGTGGTTGAGTGGTGAGTTGAGGGGGACGAGTCGGCCGTTGACTCGCGCACCGATCGTGCGGTCTCCGACTTCGGTGTGGACCGAATACGCGAAGTCCACGGGCGTCGATCCGGCCGGCAGTACCTTGATCTCCCCCTGCGGAGTGAAAACGTAAACCTCGGCTGCGCCGATCTCGGTGCGCAGGGAGTCGAGGAAGTCGTTGGGGTCCTTAGCGTCTTTTTGCCAATCAAGGACTGCACGCAACCAGCTCGGTGTCGTGTCGCCGCTCTCTTCGGCGCCGGTGTCTTTGTAGCGCCAGTGCGCGGCGACACCGTACTCGGCCCGACGGTGCATTTCGTGAGTGCGGATCTGGATCTCCACGCGCCTGCCACCAGGGCCGATGACCGTCGTGTGTAGCGACTGGTACATGTTGTACTTCGGCATCGCGATGTAATCCTTGAAGCGTCCGGGAATCGGCGACCATTTGGCGTGGAGGACACCCAGTGCCGCATAGCAATCCCGAACCGAGTCGACCAGGACCCGGACCCCGAGCAAGTCGTAGATCTCGTCGAATTCTTTTCCTCTGACGATCATCTTCTGATAGATCGAGTAGTAGTGCTTCGGCCGACCCGACAGCGTTGCGCGGATCTTGGCGTCACGCAGCTCCCGCTCGATCTGCTCGCTCAAGAGGGAAACGTTCTCTTGACGCTCCGGAGTCCGCTCCCCCACCAGACGCACGATCTCGGAGTACACCTTGGGCCACAGCGCCGCGAAAGACAGGTCCTCGAGTTCCCACTTGATGGTGTTCATCCCGAGGCGATGCGCCAGCGGAGCGTAGATTTCGAGGGTCTCCTTCGCCTTGCGAGCACTCGATTCCGGCGGAACATAGCGCCAGGTCCTGGCGTTGTGGAGACGGTCGGCGAGTTTGATCAGCAGGACTCGGACGTCTTTGGCCATGGCCAAGACCATCTTGCGCACGGTCTCCGCTTGAGCTGCCGCACCGAACTTCACCTTGTCGAGCTTGGTGACTCCATCGACCAGCAGGGCCGTCTCTTCACCGAATTCTCGGCTGAGCTGATCCAGGGAGTAGCTGGTGTCCTCTACTGTGTCGTGGAGCAAGGCGGCGGCCAGTGTTGTGCCGGTCAATCCCAGCTCAGCCAGAATGGTCGCCACGGCAACCGGGTGGGTGATGTAGGGGTCCCCACTCTTGCGTTTCTGTCCCTCGTGATACTTCTCGGCCACCGCGAAGGCGCGGATGACGAGATCCAGGTCCGTCTTAGGATGGCGCACCTTGAGGGTGCGGATCAGGGGCTCAAGAATCGGTGAATAGCCTGCGACGACGGGGCGACCAGTCAATCGGGCCAGACGACCACGAGGGCGTCGCCCGTTCGCAGGCGCCGACGACGAGGACACATCGGACGACGGTGCGTCTGTGGAGTCAGTCATGTTGTCCCCTCCCCTCCTGGTGCGCGAGGCGACCAGAGAATGATCCCGGTCACCGATACCGGTGGGTGAAACATTATCCCCAGTTCTGGTTCAACACCAAGTTGCACTGCTGGAGAGGCTCAAACCCCGGAAACGAGGCTCGGTTCGGTCACGGGTGCGTCACCTTCACCGCTACCGGTACCGCGTTTACGCAGGATTCGCTGGTCGTGTGCCTTGACATGACTGTCTCGACGCCGCAGGAGTGCGTACAACGGGGCCTGGATGAACAGTGTCGCCAGGGTGCCGACGATGATTCCAACGAAAATAGCCAACGAAATATCGCGAAGAGTACCCGCGCCCAACAGGCCAGCACCGATGAACAGAATTGATCCGACCGGCAGGATGCCCACGATGGAGGTCGTGATGGAGCGAACCAGCGTTTGGTTCACGGCCAGGTTCACATTCTCGGAGAACGTTCGTTGGACGTCTTTCTCCAGATCCTCGGTATTCTCGCGTACCTTGTCGAAGACCACCACCGTGTCATAGAGGGCATACGACAGGATGGTCAGGAAGCCGATGATCGCCGAAGGGGTGATCTCGAATCCTGTGGAACCATAGATTCCCGTCGTGAGCGCAACGACGTATATCAGCCCCACGATGGCCGCCAGCGACATCTTCCACGTTCGGAAGTAGAGAGCCATCAACAGCGCCACCAGCACCACGAAGATCACCAGGCCGATGGCAGCCTGCTGGCTCACCGCCTGTCCCCACGTCGGACCGACAAACGTCGAGGTCACGTTCTCCGCGCCAACCTCATAGGCCGACTGCAGGTTCGCAGCAACGTCGAGAGTCTCGTTGTCGTCGAGGTGCTCGGTCTGAACACGCATGGTGTTCGGAGCGATGTTCGTCGCAGTCACCACAGTGTCTGGCACGACATCCGTCACGGCTGACTCTCCGGCAGCGGGGTCGGTGTTGGCGACCCCCGAGACGGTGAATTCAGATCCGCCCCGGAACTCGATACCCAGGTTGAACCCGCCTCGAGCCAGCGTCAGGCCACCGGAGATCACCAGCAGGATACCGGCAATGGCGAACCAGAGCTTCCAGCGATGAACAAAGGGATAGGACTTCTTGCCTGTGTAGAGCTCGTTGCCCCATGTCGTCACTCGGCTCATTTCTTCCCCTCCGACGATCCCGCGTCGACTGACTCGGATGTACGCTGCCCTGATGACAGTCCCAGTTGCTCTTCGCGTTCGAGGCGCCGTTTCTCCGCGATGGTCTGGCGACGTTCCGCTTCCTTCGACGCTCCCTTGTTTCGTTTGGAGCGCGCCGGGGCCGCCTGGTCCACCGTCTTGAACTCACGGACCTTGCCTGCACCCTTGTACAGCGGTTCCTGTCCCAGAAGCGACGGGTCCATTCCCGACAGAGGATGTCCGGAACCGAAGAACCGGGTTCGCGCCAACAGCCGCATGACCGGATGCGTGAACATGAAGACGACCAGGAGGTCTGCCAGTGCCGTCAGACCGAGCGTGAACGCGAATCCTCGCACGTTGCCCACGGCGGCGAAGTACAGCACGACCGAGGCAAGCAGGTTCACAGCCTTCGATACGGTAATGGTTCGCTTTGCTCGCGCCCAGCCGTATTCAACCGCTTGCGCAAGAGGACGCCCGGCACGCATCTCGTCCTTGATGCGTTCGAAGTAGACGATGAATGAGTCTGCGGTGAGACCGATGGCGACGATGATACCTGCGATACCGGCCAGGGAAAGTCGATAGTTATCCGACCACCCCAGAAGCACGATCGCCAAATAGGTGAGAATGCCGGCGACCACCAGCGACGACAGCGTCACCAGGCCGAGAGCCCGATATTGATAGAACTGGTACGCGGCCACCAGGATCAGACCGATCAGCCCCGCCATCAGGCCCCAGTAAAGCTGGTCCTGGCCGAGCGTCGCAGAAATCTGCTGCTCCGATTCAATGTTGAAGCTGATCGGCAAGGCGCCGTACTGCAGTTGCTCAGAGAGCGCCTGCGCACTCACTTCAGTGAAGTTTCCGGTGATCTGCGCCCGACCGTCGGCGATCACTGCGTTCGACGATGGCGCAGAGATGATCGTCCCGTCGAGCACGATCGCGAATTGATTTCGGGGGCTCTCGAGCGGGGTGATCCGCTGAGTGACCTCGCGGAAGGCGCTCGACCCCTCACTGTCAAAGGAGAGGTTGACGGCCCACTGGTTCGTGGAGACCCCTCCCGGAGCAGAGGCCATGCCGAAGTCCGCGTCGGAGATCTGAGTGCCGAACACCTCGACCGGTCCAAGAATGTACTTCATCCCATACTGGGGATCGCAGGACACCATGGGCTCATCTTCCGGGACGGGCTCCCGGTTGCCCTCTTCGAGGAATGCAGCACAGTCGAGTTTCTGGAACTCGTCCGCCAGCTCGGGGGTGATCCAATTCGCGTCGGAACCACTGGTCGGCTCAGCCGTAGGTTCCGGGAAGTCTTCGAGAGCCGTTTGGTTCTCTTCGGGCGTGGCCATTCCCTGAGCTCCAGAGATCACCGCGCGGAACTCCATATTGGCCGATGCCTGGATCAGTTCTCGAGTCTGTGAGTCAGGAGTGCCAGGCAGCGACACCACCACTGTGTTCCCGCCCTGAACATTGATTTCAGCTTCCGAGACACCCGAGCCATCGACGCGCTGGCGGATGATCTCCACCGCCTGGTCCATCTGCTCGGAACTCACCTGCTCTCCCCCAGCAACCTCTGGGGAAAGCACCATCTGGGTGCCACCTTCAAGGTCGAGGGCGAGAAGTGGGGTTCCGGAGGACTGGTCGGTGGCAATGCCGATGCCAAGGACGGCCGTCAGCACGACGATGATAGCTCCTAGCCATCCGAGTGTGCGCTTAGGACGGCCGGAGCTTGTCGATGAGGACATAGTGAGCTGGACTTTCAGTTAAGGCTGGGTAAAACACCCTGGCGAAACGAGACGGCGATCCTTCGCCGAATTGTCACTTCTGGTCGGCGTCTCCGCGCGGGTCCTCAGGGTTCAGGCTCGGCTTGGTGTCGGTAGGATCGGTGTCACCGTACTCTTCACCGTTGAGAGTGTAGGAATCGTTTGCCGACTCAGTGACAGCCGGTTCAGCAGCTTCGGCCGGCGCGGTCGGTTCGACGACCTGGCCGATGGCCTGAATGTGCACGGTCACCGTGTTGCCGGGTGAGAGCTCGAGGACCACCTTATTATCGTCCTGGTTCACCGAGACAACGGTTCCGAAGATTCCGGCGCCGGTCATCACTTCCTGGCCGGGCTCCAGGGAGGAGCGGCGCTTCTGCTGTTCCTGCTGTGCCTTCTTGGAGCGACGGAACATGAAGAAGATCAGCAGACCGAATACGGCCAGCATGATGATGAAGAAGGGGTCGAATCCTGCGGCCGGTTCACCGTCCTGCGCGAGGAGGCTGGCATGGGCGGTAAGAGGACTCAGGGTCATGGAAAGACACCACAATCTTTGATCGGGACATAGGTCAACTCGGTCAGTCTAGTGCCTGAGTCTGGACTATCCCAGAAGACATGACGACGCAGAGTCTCCCAAAGACCCAGTCCGTGCTATTCAGTCGCCTCGCCAGCGGATTCGTCACTCTCAATGAGCGGCCACGCTCCCGCGACGGGAGAGTCCGTCGGCACAGCGAGCCCCAAGTGTTTCCAGGCTGCGGGCATCGCGATACGACCGCGTGGAGTTCTGCCCAAGAGCCCCTCACGCACCAGATATGGTTCAGCGACTTCCTCGACCGTTTCCGTCTCTTCTCCGACGGCGATGGCCAGCGTAGAGAGCCCCACGGGGCCACCGCCGAATTTGTGGCACAGTGCTTCGAGGACACCGCGATCCAATCGATCCAGACCGCGCGAGTCCACTTCATACATGTCCAAAGCGCTCGAGGCGGCACGCGCGTCGACTTGGTCCAGTCCTTTGACCAGGGCCCAGTCCCGCACCCTTCGCAACAGACGATTCGCGATACGCGGAGTGCCCCTGGAACGAGAGGCGATTTCGCTGAACGCCGCGGAATTCAACTGCATGTCGAGCATGGTTGCCGAGCGCCGCAGTACGAGTTCCAGTTCATCGGCCCCATAGAACTCCAGGTGACCGGTGAAACCGAAGCGGTCCCGCAAGGGGCCGGGAAGCAGCCCGGCCCGAGTCGTTGCCCCGACAAGGGTAAAAGGTGGCAGCTCTAGGGGGATGGCGGTGGCACCGGCTCCTTTGCCGACGACGATGTCAACCCGGAAATCCTCCATCGCCATGTAGAGCATCTCCTCTGCCGGTCGAGACATCCGGTGGATCTCGTCCAGGAAGAGGACTTCGCCTTCGGTCAACGATGACAGGATTGCTGCGAGGTCCCCCGCATGCTGGATGGCCGGACCTGACGATATTCTCAGCGGCGCGTTCATCTCGGCGGCAACGATCATCGACAAAGTGGTCTTGCCCAGTCCGGGAGGGCCTGAGAGCAGGACGTGATCGGCACTTCGCCCACGCAGCCGCGCCGCTTCCAAAACGAGGGAGAGTTGATCGCGCACTCGTCGCTGGCCAACGAAGTCATGGAGATTTCGCGGCCGCAATGCAGCTTCGAGTTCTCGTTCCTCAGTGTCAGCGCCGGCGCTGATGACTCGCTCGTCGCCGCGAGCAGATTCCTGACTCACCGGCTTCCTCCTGTGCTGCGGTCACGACCGAGGCGACTCAGGGTTGCCCGTAGGATGCGCGATACGTCCTTGGTTTCAGCGAGCTCAGGCTCGTCACGCACCGTGATTTCCAGTGCCTTCTGGGCGTCTTTGTCATTCCAACCCAATCCGGTCAGCCCGCCGATGGCCTGCTCCATCCACTCCTGATCCGCCGATCCGGCTGGATCCGACAGTGCCGCGACAGGCGCTTCGACGGGAGCCAGCTTCCCCGACAGCTCCAGCAGAATACGTCGCGCGCCTTTGGGACCAATGCCGGATACCTTAGTGAACGCCTTCTCGTCGTCACTGGCGACGGCCCAACGGACGGCGTCGGGTGTGTGAACGGCAAGGACTGCCAGTGCGGTCCGAGGGCCGACACCGGACACGCCCATCATGATCTCGAAGATCTCCCGCTCATCCGCGGTAGCAAACCCGAACAACGTCATGGACTCTTCGCGGACGATCAACGACGTCAGCACTCGGCCATGCTGGCCTTCGTGCAATGTAGCCAATGTCTGCGGAGTCGCAGAGAACAGATACCCGATTCCGGACACGTTCAGCACTGCCTGGTTAAGTCCGACATGCTCGAGCGTGCCCGTCAGCGATGAAATCACCGTTGTCTCCTCTGTGTCTTCCAGCCCGCGTACGGACGTCGCTCCGATCGAATCCCGTTCGATTCGACTCTCACAGCTTAGAACATTATTCCGATAGACCGCGTCACGTGGCTCGAGTCAGCGCGTCATCGCCCTCCGCGCTTCTCGGCAGCCAGCCACGCCCGTTGCGCTGGCGTCAGTGAAGCCGATGCAGTGGTGGTAGGGAATTTTGATGTTGTGCGCCGACTGGTCAATTTTCCGGTGTCGAGCCCGCGGCCATAGAGCCCACCGCGCCAGGCATGCGCCACGGCGAGAGCGATCGCGTCGGCTGCATCGGCAGGTCGCGGTGGCTCCGTGAGTTTCAGGATGCGTGTGACCATGGAGGTGATCTGATTCTTATCCGCGTTGCCGTTACCCGTGACGGCAGCCTTCACCTCAGACGGGGTGTGTAGCGCCACGGGAATGGACCTGCGTGCCGCCGCCGCGATAACGACGCCGGAGGCCTGAGCCGTTCCGATCACTGTAGGGGTATTGTTCTGCGCAAACATCCGCTCCACTGCCATATGGTGCGGAGCATACTGTTCGAGCAATGACTCGACGGCCTGGTCGATGACGTTCAGTCGCGTGCCAATCGATTCCGTGTTGGGTGATCCCACCACCTGGACATCGACCAGTTCCGCTGACCGGTTCTGGGCCACGTCCACCACAGCTAGTCCACAGCGGGTCAGCCCTGGATCCACTGCTATGACCCGTAGCGGAGATCCGGGTTCACGCACGCGTTCAGTCGTCTTTCTCGAGCTCCGCCATGACGTCGGCGGTCAATTCGACGTTGTCATAGACGCTCTGAACGTCGTCCAAGTCTTCCAAGGCGTCTGCCAGACGCATGAAGGTGCGGGCGTCGTTGGCGTCCAGCTCCACGTGCATCGTCGGCACGAACTCGATCTCATCGGTCTCGTACTCGATCTCAGCGGCGTCAAGTGCCTCTGCTACCGCACGCAGGTCGGAGGGATCAGACATGACTTCGAAGTTCCCCGCGGATTCAACGACCTCGTCGGCGCCTGCCTCGAGAACCGCGAGAAGGATGTCGTCCTCGGTCTTGTTCTCAGCGGGTAGTCGCACCACGCCCTGCCGATTGAACAGAAAGGCGACGGAGCCGGGATCAGCGATCGTACCGCCATTGCGAGTGACCGCTACGCGCACATCGGAGGCAGCGCGGTTCTTGTTGTCGGTCAGGCACTCAACCATCAGCGCCGAACCGTTCGGGCCGCGCACTTCATAGATGATCTCGGTGTAGTCGATGACCTCGCCGGTCAAGCCCGCACCGCGCTTGACGGCCCGATCGATGTTGTCGTTGGGAACGGACTGCTTCTTCGCCTTGTTGATCGCAAGATCGAGTGCCGGGTTACCGGCGATATCCGGGCCACCCGCGCGCGCCGCGACTTCGATTGCCTTGATGTACTTCGCGAACGCCTTGGCCCGCTTGGCATCGAGTGCAGCCTTCTTGTGCTTGGTTGTGGCCCATTTGGAATGCCCAGCCATCTACGCTCCTTTGTGGCGGTGACACCGGATCAGCCCGGCGTCGTCCCTGCGTGCAGAATCTGCGTTCCATTCTAGTGCCTGCCGGAAATATTGACGTTGACCCCTCCAACACGAAACAGTGTTCTCATGTCGAACCCTCTGCTGCAGCAGTCCACCTTGGCTTACGCTCTCCCCGATTTCCGGGCCATCCGTGATGAGGATTTTCTTCCCGCGTTCCGTCGTGCACTCGACGAGCATCAGGGCGAAATTCGGGAGATCACAGAGTCCAGCGCGGAGGCCACATTCAAGAACACGTTCGTCGCCTGGGAGCGTTCCGGACAGCTGCTGCGTTGGGTCAGCGCCGTGTTCTTCACGGTGCTTCCCGCCGACCGAACCCCGGCCCGAGATGAGATCGCGGCGGAAATCGAACCGGTACTCGCCGAGCATTGGGACACCCTCTACCTGAATTCAGAGCTCTATCGGCGCATTCGCGATATCGATATCTATCTACTCGAGGGCGAGGATCGTTCGCTCGCTGAGCACGTGCTGCGGCAGTTCCGACTTCATGGCGCAGGGCTGACCGCGGCGGATCGGGAAGCACTGGCGGAGATCAACTCCCGCTTGGCCCAGCTCGGCGCCGCCTATTCTCAAGCCATGATCCGGGGCAACGCCGAGCACGCTCTGTTCGTCGAGGACGAGTCATCCTTATCGGGGCTGTCTCAACAAGACAAGGATTCCGCGGCCCACGCGGCGCGCGAGGCGGGTCATGACCATGGATGGCTCCTCGAGCTATCCATGTTCACCTCGCAACCGCTACTCGCTCGACTAGAGAACCGTGAAACCCGGCGCCGACTTTTCGAGGCTGCTTGGAGCCGTGGCACCGAAGGTGACAACGCAACGCTTCCATTGGCCCGCGAGCAAGCGCATCTGCGCGCTCAGAAAGCGTCGCTCCTCGGGTACGAGACGTTTGCCGAGTACGCGTTGCAAGACAGAACGGCTCCCGATGTCGCAGCCGTGCGGTCTCTGATTGATCGTGCGCTCGGGCCAGCCCTGAAGAATGCGCAGACTGAGCGGGAGATCTTGCAGAAATATGCAGGTCATGACCTCGAGCATTGGGATGTCCCGTACTATTCCGAGCGGCACGCTCAGGAGCAGTATGCGGTGAGCGCCGAAGGGCTGCGCCGTCACTTCGAGCTGAATCGAGTGCTTGAGAAGGGTGTCTTCGAGGCAGCCACCCGGCTGTACGGCGTCACCTTCCATGAGCGCGAAGATCTCCACGGGTATCGTCCGGAGGTGAGGGTGTGGGAGGTCTTCGACCAGGACGGATCGGGTTTAGGACTGTTCCTCGGCGACTTTTACTCCCGTACGACGAAGTCCGGCGGTGCCTGGATGAATTCCATCAGGGTGGGATCCTCGGAATTCTTAGAGCAACCAGTCGTCGTCAACAATCTCAATATCGCGCGGCCACGTGAGGGGGATCCCACCCTGCTCACTCTGGACGAAGTCACCACCGTCTTCCATGAGTTCGGCCACGCGTTGCACGGGCTGTTCGGACGCGCGCGATTCGCCTCACTCTCGGCCACCCAGGTTCCTCGCGACTTCGTCGAGTTCCCCTCGCAGGTGAACGAGATGTGGATTCAGCACCCGGAGCTTCTCCAAGAATTTGCTCTCGACATCGAATCTGGGAATCCCCTCGCCGCGGAGGTCCTGGACGCGCTCGACGCTGCCGCGTTGTGGGGTGAGGGACTGCGAACGTCCGAGTACCTGGCAGCCGTCATCCTCGATCTCTCGTGGCACAGCATCGAGGCTCATGACGACATCGCCGATCCGGAAGCGTTCGAGCATCAGGCGCTTGTTTCCCGAGGGATCGACCCGACGGTGGTTGCCCCGCGCTATCGGTCCAGCTATTTCAAGCACATCTTTGCCGGCGGTGGCGGTTATGCGGCCGGCTACTACTCCTACCTCTGGGCCGAGGTTCTGGATGCCGACGCAGTGGAATGGTTCCACGAGCACGGCGGCCTGAACCGAGACAACGGTGATCACTTCCGTCGCGAGCTGCTCTCACGGGGCAGTGTCAGAGACCCGCTCGAGTCCTACCGCAGATTCCGCGGTCGTGATGCCGTGGTAGAGCCTCTCCTGAATCGCAGAGGACTCCTCGACTAGCTCAGGGACTGATCGACTGTGCCGATCGCGCGCACACCAGGTCGCGGAGCCGAGAGCGTGGACTCCAGCCACACGCGCACAGCGGTATCCCAGCGTTCCGGGTCCACATTCCATTCCCGCGTGTGACGAGCCTGGGTGAAACGGACGAAAGTCACGAGGCTGGGGTTCTTCTGGGCCAGTTGCAAGCTGGGTCCCACCGGGACGTAGGTGTCATCTTCAGAGTGAAGAATCAAGGTGGGGACCCGTAACTGATCCGCGCGCGAAACCCAGTCCATTGTCTTCAGGTCTACCGGAGCGGCCAACCCCGTGACACGGCGACCGGCTCGTGAGGTGATCATGTATTGCCCCAGCCGACCGACCGCTTCCGGAAGCCGGTTCAGTCGAGCCTGATGAGCCAGAACATCGATCCAATTGATCACGGGTCCAGAGAGCACGAGCGCGGCCACGCGGGGCGCCAACTCTGAACGATCAGCCAGTTGCAGGCACACCGCTGCCCCCATCGACCAACCGAAGAGCACCACCTCGTCTGCTCCATGCTCCAACGCGAAGCGGATGGCGGCCTCGACATCGCGCCATTCAGTCGCGCCCAGCCCGTACTTGCCATCATCTGCAGCCGGAGCCTCGCCGTCGTTGCGGTAGGAGATCAACAGCGAGGTCATCCCCATGGCGCGAGCCGTCGCGATCGCCCGAATCCCTTCCTGCCGTCGGGCGCCCCGCCCATGCACCATGATTGCCCAGGTGTCACCTGTAGGGCCAGCATGATCCTGCCGCGCATGACGGCCGCCCTGCTCTGGTCGAATCAGCCAGGCGGGAGCCGAACCGCGGTCGACCGGAATCGCGACGTCTTCAGCTTCGAACCCCATGTCCACAGGTGTGGGGTAGATGAATCCTGTCCAGCGTCCGCGCAAAGCACCGACCAAATCACCGCTATACACCTCTTCGACGGCACGCTGTACGGTGCCATCGGCGGGATCGAAGCTGGTGATCTGTCCGATCCGGGCGACACCACGGCCGCCGTCGAACACCAGAGAGTAGGTACCGGGAACCGTGGTTTCCTCGGTGGCCGGCAGAATGATCTCGTGCCGATGCGGTTGACCCTTGACGCTCACGACGGCGAGGATCTCCAAGTCCTCGGCATGGTTCTTGACGGGGGTGACAACCGTGCGGGCAAACATCGAGGCCAACCCGGAGATGGTTCCAGCAACGACTGATCCCACTACCACCCCCGCGGTCGCAGCCGTCGTCGACCAGCGCAATACCGGGGCGGCCTCTTCAACCGTGCGCCCCATACGTCGCGCAACCTTGCGCGCGCCACGTCGGCTCAACAAATTCGCCACCTTCGACTGCTCCTTCTGACCCATACCCATCATTCTGTGCATCCGCAGGACTTTTTTCCAGGTCCGACCGTTCAGCAGGTCCGTGCCCCTCGAGCGGAACAAAACCACATGCTTCATCGTTATTCCGGTGTGAGCAATCATCATGACACCCCAGCCGACCCTCGAACCGTTGCCGAAGATGAGTGGCGCCAACGATTGAGCCCTGCGGAGTTCAGCGTGTTACGCGAAGCCGGAACCGAGCGCCCCTTCACCGGAGATTACTGGGATGTGGAGACCGAGGGAGTCTACGCATGCCGCGCTTGCGGAGCTGAGCTGTTCCGCTCACAGACAAAATTCGACGCGCAATGTGGCTGGCCTTCGTTCTTCGCTCCGCTGGCCGAGGACCGGGTCGAGTACATCGAAGACACCACCTTGGGAATGCGACGAGTCGAGGTTCGGTGTGCCTCCTGCGCGTCTCACCTCGGGCATGTCTTCCAGGGTGAGGGGTTCGCGACGCCAACGGACCTTCGGTACTGCATCAATTCGATCTCCCTGCGCTTGGAACCAACGGACGCGGCCGTGACGGCCAAAGACAAGACCGAGGACTGAAGAATACCGTCCGGGCACCGTTTCGGCGCGCCGCACTCGAATCCTTCAACTAGGGGTTTAACCTCGAGATGTGACCGTGATCAATTCCTTCACACCGAGCGTCGCGGACCTGCCCGAGGCATTTCGCCGGGCCCTCCGCGGAATCCGTCAAGCCAGCATCCGTAATGAGGTGGTGCTGCATGAGATTCCCGCCCCCAAGCGGTTGGCACCCTACGCCGTTGCCCTCGGCGCTCAGGTGCATGAAACCATCGGCGGACCAGAACTAGCCACCGGACGATTCATCCTGCTCTACGACCCGGCCGGGTCCGATCTCTGGCAGGGCGAGTTTCGCGTCGTCACCTATATACGCGCCTCGCTCGAGTCGGATGTCGGCACCGACCCCATGGTGGGGGCAGTGGCATGGACCTGGCTCGTTGAAGCGCTGGAGAACCACCGGGCGGACTACGACCATGCCGGTGGGACAGCCACTCGAGTGCTCTCCGAAAGCTTCGGCGGGTTGGCGACCCAGCCCGATACCATTGACATTGAGCTTCGTGCCTCATGGACACCCGGCGGTCCGGAAGCTCAAGATCATCTCGAAGCCTGGGCCGATATGGTCTGCGCTTTCGCCGGGTTGCCACCGGTGCCCGAGGGGGTTACCGCACTGCCACGCGTCCGAAGGAACTGAATCATCGCGACTCGCAACGACAACACCGCTACTTCTCCTGAGGCGCCAGCACCAGAATTGGTGACCCAGCCCAAGAGCGGTACCCCCTTCGTCACCGACACTCGCCCCGAGCTCGAGCGATGCGCACGTGAACTCGCAGCGGGACACGGCCCAGTCGCCATCGATGCGGAACGAGCCTCCGGATTTCGCTATGGGCAGCGAGCCTTCCTCGTGCAACTCAAGCGGGAAGGGTCCGGCCTGTGGCTCATCGACCCCGAGGCCTTCTCCGACTTACGCATCATCAATGATGCACTGCGCGGCGTCGAATGGATCCTGCACGCAGCCACCCAGGATCTCCCCTGCCTCTCTGAAATCGGCATGTGGCCGGATCGTCTCTTCGACACCGAACTGGCCGGGCGGCTTGCAGGTATGCCACGCGTCGGACTTGCAGCTTTGCTGGAGAACAAGCTCAATCTGAGCCTCGCTAAAGAGCATTCCGCCGCTGACTGGTCCGTCCGTCCGCTGCCTTCCGATCTGCGTGATTATGCTGCATTGGACGTCGAATTCCTCGTTGAGCTTCGAACGGCCATGATCGAGGAACTCTCGCAACAGGGGAAACTGGACATCGCCGAGGAGGAATTCCAATCGATCAGAAAGCGACCGCTTCCTGAGCCGCGTAAGGAACCCTGGCGCAAGACGTCCGGGATATCCGCCATCCGCACTTCAGAGAAGCTGGCTATCGTCCGGTCCCTGTGGACGACCCGCGAGGAATTGGCTGAGTCCCGCGATGTGGCCCCGTCCCGCCTGATCAAAGACCAAGCCATCATCGCTGCCGCTGTCGCCGAGCCCAGTTCGGTGCCCCAGCTCCTGAAGCTTCCCGCATTCGTCGGTCGAGCCGCCGCCAAAGAGGCGCCGAGGTGGTTGCGAGCCATCCGCGAGGGTCAACGTGCTGCGGAACAGCAAGGTGATCTGCCCGCACTCCGGGTCCGATCGACCACGCCACCTCCGCCCCGAGCCTGGACTGATCGCGATCCGTTGGCCGCACGTCGTCTCCAGACAGCCCGTGCCTGGATCGGACGCGCCGCAGAATCTGAGAATATGCCAGCGGAAAACCTACTCACCCCCGCAACGCTCAAGGAGATCTGCTGGCGGCCTCCAGCCGAGATCACACCCGACTCGGTTCGTCAGGCCCTTCTCGATCTCGGCGCGCGCACCTGGCAGGTCGCACTCGTTTCCCCGATCTTGACGGTCGCATTCCTCGACCCAGACCCCCTCGACTGACCCCTCCGCGGTGGGGCGTGGACCGGGCGCCGGACGATCACCAATCTGTGTCCAAGAACACAGCCGAGTGCGATACGGTGGGAGCTGCACGTCGTACCGACGAGTACACTTCACCATCGATTGATGCGCAAGGGAGCAGCATGCCCACCGAGAATACCGACCGGTTCAGCGAATTCGAGTATGTCGCGGCAGAGTTCGCGGACGAGATCATCACCCATTCCGTCGTCACGGACATCGAGCTCCCGGAGAATCTCGGTCGTCTGGCGCTCCTGACCCTGGATAACAATGCCGGCCCTCGACGGCCGACCACGCTGGGACCCGGCACTCTGATCGAGCTGGGACGCACCATCGATGCACAGGCGGAGCGAGCGTGCGCCGGCGAGATCGTCGGGCTGGCCGTAACGGGCAAGCCAGGATTCCTTGTCGCCGGTGCCGACCTGGGCAGCATGAAGTCAGTATCGGACCCGAGCCTCGGCGGTGCCATGGCTGCCCTGGGGCATGCCGCCTACGATGGACTGCTCGATTTCCCGGTACCCACTTTCGCCTTCATCAATGGCTTGGCTCTCGGCGGTGGCCTGGAGATTGCACTGGCCTGTCAGTACCGGACCGTCTCGACCCATGCCAATGCTCTGGGACTCCCCGAGGCATATCTCGGGCTCGTCCCCGGCTGGGGTGGCGTCTTCCAGGTGCCTCACCTGCTCGGTCCCGAGAAGGCGCTCACCGTCATGCTCCGCAACCCACTGAACAACAGTCGTTCCCTCAACGCCAAGGCAGCCCACGAGATCGGGCTCGCCGATGCCCTCTTCGACGGCGGGGAGGATCAGAGCACCACGGCGCCGTTCGTCGAAGCCTCTACCGCGTGGGCCGTGGGCGTGTTGCAGAACGATGCCGAAACGATGGCCGCGGTCGAAGCAAACCGTCAGCACGATTCCTCCCCCGCTGCCTGGGACCGGGCGGTGTTCGAGGGGCGTGCCCTAGTTGAGGCCAAGACCGGCGGGAATGTGCCTGCACCGAATGAAGTCATGGACCTCTTCGAGGCCGCCCGAACCGCCACACGCGAGGAGTCTGCCGCAGCACAGTGCGCGGCATTGTCGCGCCTGATCGCCACGCACGAGTTCTCGAACACCGTGTACGCGTTCCTCGACGTTGTACAGAAGCGGAGCAAGCGCCCGGCAGGCGCACCCGATCCCGAGCTTGCACGACCACTCAGGAAAGTCGGTGTCGTCGGCGCCGGGCTGATGGCAGGACAATTGGCTCAGGTCTTCGCCACACACCTCAAGGTCCCGGTCGTGATGACCGACCTGGACCAGGACCGGGTGGACAAGGGCGTAGCCGCCGTCCGGTCGAACTTCGAGAAGCTCGCCGCCAAAGG
The DNA here is from genome assembly GCA_052084925.1 of Micrococcaceae bacterium. Taxonomy (GTDB): domain Bacteria; phylum Actinomycetota; class Actinomycetes; order Actinomycetales; family Micrococcaceae; genus CmP2. Next base: position 36,387 of record JBQDEV010000004.1, on the reverse strand, counting down.
ACGTCTCTCGGCCGAAGTCGCAGAGTCCTTGGCATCGCTGGTGACCGGATCCGTTTCGCAGGACGTCTTCTCGGACGCGGACTTCGTGATCGAAGCAATCTTCGAGGAGATCGAGCTCAAGAAAAAGGTGCTGAGCCAGCTGGAGACCATCGTGTCCCCGGAGTGCATTCTCGCGTCCAACACCTCGTCGCTGTCGATCACGGAGATGTCCTCCGCGCTCGAGCACCCCGATCGGATGATCGGCTTTCATTTCTTCAACCCTGTCGCCGTCATGCCCTTGTTGGAACTTGTGCGTGGGCCGGAGACCACCGAAGAGGTTCTTGCCACCGGCTTTGCAACGGCTCAGAAGCTCCGCAAAACCGCGGTCCTCGTCCACGATGCCCCCGCTTTCGTGGTGAACCGGATCCTGTTGCGCATGATGGGGGAGGTTCAGAACTCCTTCGACGAAGGAACCGACGCTCACACCGCGGATCACGCCCTGGATCCCATGGCATTGCCGATGACGCCCTTCACCCTGCTGGCCATGGTCGGTCTCCCGGTGGCGCAGCATGTCACCGAGTCTCTCAACGACGCGTTCGGTGACGAGCGGTTCCCCGTCTCGGAGAACATCCGGCGACTCATCGATGCCAAGAAGACGGCGATCTGGGCGCGGGACGACGCCGCGTCGCCGGAGGACACCGAGACGGTTCTAGAGGACACGATGGCGCTGCTGAGGTTCGGTGACAGCCCTCAGACGTCAGAGGAGCTACTCGCCCGGGTCCAAGATGCGCTGGCGGAAGAGATCGGCTTGATGCTCAACGAGGGCGTGGTGGCGGACCCCGAAGACATCGACCTCTGCATGATCACCGGTGCGGGCTGGCCACTGCACCTGGGCGGTATCACTCCGTACCTGGATCAGTCCGGTGCTTCGGAGCGCGTCAACGGACGAAAGTTCCATCAGGACTGACCTCGTGATGCAGCACGGGCCCCGGTCGGCAGGATTCTCCTGCTGGCCGGGGCCCGTTCTGCGAGGCCCACCTGCGTCGACGACGCCATCCGAGCCTCGTGACCGTCAGTCGTCTGCGGTTCGCTGAAGATCCCGAAAGCTCTTGCGTGCAAGATTGACGCGTTTGGTGCGGTCGTTGGGGTCCCAGTCCGGCTCTTCGTCCCGGCGGTGTGGGTAGTACCAGTAACGCCACCACAGCCAGACGGCCGGTCCGATCAGTGGCAGCACGAAGATTGCCACCACCCAGATCAGGCGCCGCTGGGGCTCCAAGGGCGACCGCAGTAGGCTGATCACCGCGACGACTACCAGGGCCAACACCAACACGCCGGCGACTTGCAGAACGATTTCCATACCTTGCGGGATCAGAGGACTGTCGACGGTGCTCCCTATCAAAACAGCGCGACCTTCGGCTGAGGCGGAAAGAGGTCATCGAGCTGCACGCGTTCAGCATCGTCAGGAACCCAGCGCACCGCGTTGGCGTTCTGCTGAACCTGTTCCACGCGGGTAGCGCCAGCGATGACCGACGCGACCGCATCCTGAGCGGCCAACCAGCTGAAGGCCACCTCGACTTCAGAGAGATCGCGTTCTCTGGCGAATCGTCCGAAGGCAGCCAGCTGCTCAAGATCTGCCCCGGTCACCATCTCGGTGCGCACTCGAGACAGGCGTGTTCCTTCCGGAGCCGCACCGTGTGAGTATTTGCCCGTCAGCAGCCCGTTGGCCAGAGGGAAGTACGGCAGGACTCCCAGACCATAGGATCGAGCGGCGGGGATGACCTCCAGCTCGGCGCGGCGATCCAAGAGGTTGTAGTGATTCTGAGCCGAGATGAAACGTTCGGTTCCCAGCGCACGTGCGACGAATTCAGCCTCGGCGATCTGATAGCCAGCTCGATTCGAATGTCCGATGTAGCGAACCTTCCCTGACTCGACGAGCGAGTCCAAGGCGGACAGCGTCTCCTCGATAGGTGTCAGCGCATCTGGTGTATGGAACTGGTAGAGATCGATCCAGTCGGTGCCCAGGCGCTTCAGCGACGCTTCCACCGCCCGGATGATGTACCGTCGAGAGCCGCGTGCGCCCCAGTCGGGGCCGTTGCTCCCCTGCATGTCCATTCCGAATTTCGTGGCCACCACGACCTCGTCACGACGACGTCCTAGTGCGGCACCGAGGCGCTGTTCGCTGAGCCCAGGAGTGGAACCGTACACATCTGCGACGTCGAAGAAGGTGATGCCGGCGTCGAGAGCAGCTCCGACGACCTCATCGGTTCCATTCTGGTCTTCGGTATGCGTACCGGGGCGTCCGAGATTATTGCATCCCAATCCGACGACGGACACGGTGAGCCCGGAATCTCCCAGGCGACGAAACTGCATGGTCATTGATCCGCTATCGCTTTCTTTCAGGTCTACAGGTTCGGCATCAGCGCCGCGTGACGGAGACTTTCGACAGTTGCACCCCGGCGGACTTGACCGCCGCCGGAATCTCGGCCTCGGCCTTCCGCACATGCAGCGCAGCCACGATGAGCACGGCAACTCCGCCGTCGTGCCGCGTTTCCACTACATCACCGAGACCGCGCCATGCCAAACGGTGAGTGATCTCCGACTCGAGCTTATTCAGCAGCGTCGTCTCCACTGGCGTCGGAGAGTTCCCCTTCAGCTGATAGGTCACCGACAGCAAGTGGTGGTCTTCGTCGGCAAGTTCCCGGAAGCCGTCCTCCTGGCATTGGGCTGCGAAACCTGCGAGGAGCTCTTCACCAGTGGCAGCGTCCTCGACCTTCTCGACCGCCGTCGTACCCGGTTGCCCCACGGCGCCGTGGTGGATCACGAACTCAGCAGCGGCCTCGTCGTACCAGGCTTCGCGATAGTCGGTGGCCCGGGTGGTTTCCGGGGAGAATCGGTACGTGCGGACAATACTCACGGGTGCTCCTATTCGATGGACTCGGTCCAGTCTATCCGCCCACGGCGCCGCATTCGGGCGACCCCGATGACCGTCGACAGAAGATGCCCAGGCCGGTCAGCAAAGCATTGAACTGTGCTGTCGTATTGGGTTGCGCACGTTCGGCGATCAGGGGGAACTGCTCACGAATCTCGACGCGGTCGAGCTGGGCGTCAGTGCCGCTGGTCCATCCCCCGCTGTTCAGAGCCGCGCTACCGAAGAACCAGCCCATGATCGCATCGTGCGCGTCCCGGCGGCTCACGTTCGCCTGCTCACTGAGCTCCATGACAGTCTCGCTGAGCCGAAAGGAATGTGGCCCCAAGACGGGAGCGTGAAACATGAGGGCCAGAGTCCCGGGCTCGGCGTAGAGCCGCCCAGCCCGGTCCATGAGCTCGTGCAGGGCGCAGTGGGCACACTGCCGCGCCAGGGTCTGCGGTTCAAGCCGGCCCAGCCGATCATCTCCCAGTTCGTGCCAGAGCTCGGCCAGGTTCTTGAAGTAGGTGTAGATAGCGTTGGCCGCGATATCCAGGTGCTGGGCAATCATGCGCAGTGAGACGGACTCAATGCGTCCCTTCTGAATCAACAACTCGTCGGCGGCACCCTTGATCCTCTCGCGGTCCAAATCCCCGCGTGGCCCTCTTTTGCTCATTTGACTCCTCGCGCGCTCTTGCCAGTCCGTCGATCACACTCTAGATTGTACAGTGTACAAATCAAACGCTGGAGGTCATTGTGTCTGCTTCGCATCCATCCACACGTCCCTTGTCCGAATCGGCACTCTTCATTGTCTGTGCGACAGCTGCGTCGGCTCTGGTCGCCTCCCCCATGCTGCTGGGGTGGCTCACCGGTGAGTTGTCCGGGCTCTTGGTCCCGGCGGCTCAGCTGACGCCGTTCGCCGTCGCAGCGATCTTGTTCCTGGCTTGGCGGCCCGAGCGCTTTACCACGGTCTTCGCCTTGCGCTGGAAAGGGTCGTGGTGGGGACTCGGCGTCGGGTTCTCGGCACTCATCGTCATCTCACTGCTCCAATTGTCTCTCGGCTTGCTGCTTGGGTGGCAGCTGCGTCCGGCCGACGCCGTGGTCCTCGCGCTGGTCGCGGTCATCCCGTTTCTGCTCCTGCAGTCGGCATTCGCGATTGGCGAGGAATGGGGCTGGCGTGGCTGGTTGGTCTCACGGACACAGCAACTTCCGATCGTCGGTGTCTGCCTCATTTCGGCCGTCGCCTGGACGGTGTGGCATCTCCCCGCTCTCCCCTTGATTCTGCAGGATGCACCACTCGAGGTGGGTGTCGCCTACTTGGCGTCCATCTTCTCCTGGGCTCCAGCGCTGGTGGTTCTTCGTTTGCTCACGGGTTCAGTATGGCCGGCAGTCTTCGTCCACGGCGGGCTCAACAGCGTTCGGGTGTTCTTCCTGCAGTCGGTTGCCGACTCCGGCGGCGTCAACTGGGTAGTTGAGGCCCTTGGCTGGGTCCTCTGGCTCGGAGCCGCCGCCCTGATCTGGAAGCGGGCAAACACGAAGCGGGCCCGAGACTCAGCTCGGACCCGCTTCAGTGCAGTGTGATCAGTCAGTCAGCCGTTCAGGCCGCGGCGATCTGGCGCAGAACGTACTGCAGGATGCCGCCGTTGCGGTAGTAGTCCGCTTCACCGGGGGTGTCGATACGGACCACGGCATCGAACTCCGTGACCTTGCCCTCGGGGTGCGTCGCCGTGACCTTGACGGTCTTAGGCGTCTTCCCTTCGTTCAGCACGGTCACACCGGTGAAATCGAAGGTCTCCGTACCGTCCAGCGCCAGGGACTCGGCGTTCTCGCCGGCCGGGAACTGCAGCGGCAGCACGCCCATACCGATGAGGTTGGAGCGGTGGATGCGCTCGAACGACTCGGTGATGACGGCGCGGACGCCCAGCAGTGCGGTGCCCTTGGCAGCCCAGTCACGCGACGATCCGGAACCGTACTCCTTGCCGCCGAGCACGACCAGCGGGGTGCCGGCTGCCTGGTAGTTCTGAGCGGCGTCGTAGACGTAGGCCTGCGGCGCACCCTCCTGAGTGAAGTCACGGGTGAAGCCGCCCTCGACTCCGTCCAGAAGCTGGTTCTTGATGCGGATGTTTGCGAAGGTACCGCGGATCATCACCTCGTGATTGCCACGACGAGAACCGTAGGAGTTGAAGTCCTTGCGCTCCACGCCGTTCTCCAGCAGGTAGCGACCGGCCGGGGTGTCCGACTTGAAGGAACCGGCAGGCGAAATGTGGTCGGTCGTGACCGAATCGCCCAGCTTCAGCAGCACGCGTGCACCCTGAATATCGGTGACGGGTTCCGGCTGGTGCTCCATCCCCTCGAAGTACGGGGGCTTACGCACGTAGGTCGACTGGTCATCCCATTCGAAGGTGGCACCGGTCGGGGTCTCCAGCGACTGCCAGCGCTCGTCGCCGTCGAAAATGGTGCCGTATTCCTTGTTGAACATCTCGGTGTCGATCGACGCGTCGATGATCTTCTGAACCTCGGTCGGGTCAGGCCAGATGTCCTTCAGGAACACCTCGTTGCCTTCGGCATCCTGGCCCAGGGCATCGTTCTCGAAATCGAAGTCCATGGTCCCGGCCAGGGCGTAAGCGACCACTAGCGGCGGTGAGGCCAGGTAGTTCATCTTCACGTCCGGGTTGATGCGGCCTTCGAAGTTACGGTTGCCCGAGAGCACCGAGGTGACGGACAGGTCGTTGTCCTGGATGGCCTGCGAGATTTCGGACTCCAGCGGGCCGGAGTTGCCGATGCAGGTGGTGCAGCCGTAGCCGACAACGTTGAAACCGAGGTCCTCGAGGTACGGGATGAGCCCGGACTTCTCGTAGTACTCGGTCACGACGCGGGAACCGGGAGCAACCGAGGTCTTAACCCACGGCTTGGACTTCAGGCCCTTGTCCACGGCGTTGCGGGCCAGCACTGCGGCGGCCATCATCACGGAGGGGTTGGAGGTGTTGGTGCAGGAGGTGATCGAGGCAATCGAGACTGCGCCGTGGTCGAGTTCGAACTCGCGGCCGTCTGCCATCTTCACACCCACCGACTTCGAGGGACGCCCGGCGCCCAGTTCGTCGGTCTCAGCGTAGTTGTGGATGTCCTTGCGGAACTGTTCCTTGGAGTCTGACACCTCGATGCGGTCCTGTGGCCGCTTCGGTCCCGAGATGGAGGGAACGACGGTGGACAGGTCCAGCTCAAGGTACTCGGAGTACTTCACCTCCGACGAAGGATCGTGCCACAGGCCCTGTTCCTTGGTGTAGGCCTCGACCAGGGCGAGGTTCTCCTCGGAGCGGCCGGTAAGGCGCAGGTAGTCGAGAGTGACCTCATCGATCGGGAACATCGCGGCAGTGGAACCGAACTCCGGAGACATGTTGCCGATGGTGGCGCGGTTCGCCAACGGAACGGAGCCGACGCCCTCACCGTAGAACTCAACGAACTTGCCGACCACCCCGTGCTGGCGCAGCATCTCGGTGATGGTGAGCACGACGTCGGTTGCCGTCGCGCCCGACGGGATGGAACCCGTGAGCTTGAAACCAACCACGCGGGGGATCAGCATGGACACCGGCTGGCCCAGCATTGCGGCCTCGGCCTCAATGCCGCCAACGCCCCAGCCCAGCACGCCCAGGCCATTGACCATGGTGGTGTGAGAGTCGGTGCCGACGCAGGAGTCGGGGTAGGCACGCAGCACACCGTCGACTTCGCGAGTCATCACGGTGCGAGCCAGGTATTCGATGTTGACCTGGTGGACGATGCCCATGCCCGGGGGCACGACCTTGAAGTCGTCGAAGGCCGTCTGGCCCCAGCGCAGGAACTGGTAACGCTCCCCGTTGCGCTGGTATTCGATCTCCATGTTGCGCTCAACGGCGTCGGCGGTGCCGAAGGTGTCAATCTGAACCGAGTGGTCAATGACGAGCTCTGCCGGTGCCAGCGGGTTAACGCGCTCCGGGTCGCCGCCCAGATCGGCAATGGCTTCGCGCATGGTGGCGAGGTCGACCACGCAGGGCACACCGGTGAAGTCCTGCATGATCACTCGAGCGGGAGTGAACTGGATTTCAGTGCTCGGCTCGTCGGCCGGGTTCCACTGTGCCAGCGCCTCGATCTGCTCCTTGGTGACGTTGGCCCCATCTTCGGTGCGCAACAAGTTCTCCAGGAGGATCTTCAATGCGTACGGAAGGTTCTGCGAGCCCTCCACTTCCTTCAGTCGGAAGATCTCGTATTCGGCGCCTTTGACGTCTAGGACGCCTTTGGAACCGAAGCTATCAACAGTCGTCACAGTGGACTCCTCTTCCCGCCCTCATCAGGGCGCTCAGCCGTTCGTGCGTGATGACCCGCTACGTCCCCTCAACGCAAGACGCGAGTCAATCGCGGCGTTATCGGTGCGGTGCCGTCTGGCCTGCGGGCTGAGAGCACACAGGCCAGTGGCCTCCACAACATTCTAACCAGTTTCAGGAATCAATCGGCGCGCGTGAAGACGGCGACCGACTCCATGTGATGGGTGTCTGGATACAAATCGTAGACATCTGCTGAATCCAGCGACCATCCAAGCTCCCCCAGCCACCGCGTGTCGCGGGCGAAGGAGGCAGGATCACAAGACACGTAGACGATCCTCGTCGGAGCGAGCTGATGAATCCTGTGCACTGCAGCCTTGCCAGCTCCGGACCGGGGAGGGTCCAACACGACCGTGTCAACGGAACGACCGTCTAGCCCGCCGCGGTTCAGCGGCGCGTCGGGGCGGTTGAGCCAGGAGCCGACCACACGATCAGTCCTGCCGTTGAGCACATAGGCCTGTGGGGTCGCGTGCAGATTCCGACGGGCGTCACGGCTCGCACCGGCCGATGCCTCGACCGAGAGAACGCAACCCTGCTCGCCGACAGCGTCCGCGAGGAATGCAGAGAACAGTCCGGCGCCAGCGTAGAGGTCAGCGACGATTTCACCGGGCTGAACCTGCGCAGCGGCCATCACCGCGTTGACGAGCGTTGCGGGGGCCTCACGATGCACCTGCCAGAATCCGGGTCCACTGACGCGGAAGGTCTTCGAACCGTGTTGTTCGGTCTCCACGATTTCCTTGACCCAAGTGCGTCCTCGCAGACGCGTCAATTCGATCGGACCGCCGAGCTTCTCCGATTCCACAGCGACCACGGCCGAAACCGTGTCGGGATAGGCCGAGAGTTGCTTCTTCCACCGCTTCACACACTCATTGAGTCGGGCCTCCTGGGATGCGGTGGCCTTCGTCGGGATCACAATGATCAGGGCTTCATCGCCGGTCGAGGGCGTGGCCACCTCGACGCGTTCGGCACCGGTGAAGTCCATATCCCAGAGGTGCAACTCGTCCAGAGTGGACACCCCGAGGGGAATATTGCGCACTGGAATGGTGGTCATGCTGCGGTGCACGTGCATGGCAATGCGTCCGCTGGACGTCACCGCGAATGCGTTGCGGGTGCGCCAGTGGAGTCCCGTGGGTTCGTCCGATTCGAGACCAATCACTGTGGAATCGACCGACTGCTTGCCGATCCGTGACAGGGTGTCGCGGAAGACGTGTGCCTTCAGGCGCCGCTGGTGCTCGAGAACAATGTGTCCATACTCAGCGCCGCCGATGGGCTGACGACCAGCGTGATAGGCGCGCAACGAGTCCGCGAGCTTCCACTGGTGGGAGCGACGGAATTCCGAGGCGCGGATGATTTCAACGACATCGCCACGCCAGTAGCGGGCCTTGTCTCCGATTTCAGTCAGCTGCGCGACGACGATCTCCCCCGGGATCGCGTGCCGCACAAAGATGACTCGTCCTTCGTGCCGGGCGACGCAATGTCCGCCATGCGCCATAGGTCCGACTTCAACCGTCACGGTCTCGGGAGTCTTGACTCCCGAGAGATCTTCCGGAAGGTCAGCCTGGGCAGCTGACCGGATGGTGCTTGTCATATGCTACTTTCTCCTGCCACAACAATGGAAGGAACGGTCTTGCCCAGTGTCTCCCCCACTCCTACACCGTTCCAGTGACAAGTCTACTAGCAGATGTCCAACCGGAGAACTCGAAGCTTCATGCGATTCATGAAGATGGCGTCGAAGGCTCTTCAGAGAGGCTCTGATCGCGGACCGTCGGCCGTGAGACGAGCCAGGCCAGCCACAGCGCGAGGGCATAGAGCGGAACCCCCATGAGCAGACGGGCGGTTCCCAGTGCAGCGAATTCCCCAGCGAAGTACAGCGGCAGCTGCACCGCCAGGCGCGCCACGAACATCGCCACGATGAAACCGGTGGCCACCTGGTAGCTGCGTCTCCTGCGCGGCTGCTGGCGCCAGGTTACCCCCTCGGATCTGAGGAATCCGTAGATGAGCCCCATTAGCGGCCAGCGGGCGATCATCGAGATGATCATCACCACCCCGTAAATGGCATTGGTGTAGAACCCCGGAACGAAGTAGTCTTCGGCATCGCCGGTGAACAGCGCGACGGCGACGCAGAGCACGACTCCAGCCAGTCCGGTCAGGGCCTGCAGCGGCGATTGGCGCTGGATCAAACGAACCACAGCGAACAAGGCGGCGATCGAGGTCGCCGCAATGCCCGCGGTCCAGATGCTCTCACCCAGGATGAAGACCACGAGGAAGACCGCGGACGGCAGAATGGACTCAATCAGTCCTCGCCACCCGCCGATCGACGCCATTAGATCGAGCTGGCCGTCGTCAGACACGGAGGCGCGACGGCTCAGCTGCTCGGCCACAGAGAGCATGTGGTCGGGACGGGGTTCGGGCTTCTCCTGGCTCACTAGCGGATCTCGGTGATTTCGGGGCCGCGCTGCGGCATCGGGGACGCGCTCTTCGGTGCAGACTCCCCGGGCTCGCCGGCCTCCGCAGACGGCCGACGCAACGGTTTCATGTTCGCCGGCGGGGTCAGCGGCAGCAGCTCCCGCGGCGGCAGAGGGGTCTCCCCTCGATGGACAACCAACTGGGCGAAGAGGTCCTCGAGCTCGGTGGCGGCCTCAGAGCTGAAGGCGGCCTTCCCGCCAAAGACACCACGCACGAACCAGCGGGGGCCGTCCACGCCGATGAAGCGGGCCACGCGCCAGCCGGCTTTGCCATCGGGCATGGAAGCCGGGATACGGGCCAGAACTTCGGTGCCGAAGCGCCCTTCCTTCTCCCCGGCCTGAGCCCCATCGTTCTTCTTGATCGATTCCACGATCTCGGCGCGAATCTCATCCCAAAGCCCGGAGGTCCGCGGGGCAGCGAAGGCCTGAACCTGCAGGGTGGACTGCTCCGAGGTCAGCGTGACCCCGATGATGCGCTTGCTCGATTCTTCGACGTCGAGTCGCACAGGCACCTGTGCCCGCACCGGAATCTTCAGTGCGCCGAGATCCAGGAGCCCTTTGATGTCGTCACGGGCGCTGCGGTCGAAGGGACCCTCTTCGGCCGGGGTCTCGGTCTGGGCCTCTGTTTCCTGCAGGTGACGCAGGTTCTCAGGCAAGGACACGGTCTCGGCCTTCACATGGCGATTTCGCCCGAAGAGCATGGCGTGATTCTCCCGTTTCTCTGGTGCATTCGCTCGCAATAGTCGCTGCCCAGCCTAGTACAGCGCGCTGGGGACGCTCTGGCAGGGACCGCTAGGGGGTGACGAAGCCGCCGGTGGATCCGAAGCCGCCGTCGCCGCGCACGGATTCGGAGAGCTCCTCCACCGGGTCGAAGGACGCCTGCAGGACCGGCTGAATCACCAGCTGGGCGATACGGTCGCCGCGGTGCAGGGTGATGGCCTGGGTCCGGTCGGTGTTGAGCAGGGGCACCTTGATCTCGCCGCGATAGCCGGCGTCGATGGTGCCGGGCGAGTTCACCAGGGTCAGCCCGTGGCGGACAGCCAGTCCGGAACGAGGGTGAACCAGACCCACCAGTCCCTCCGGCAGGGCGATGGCAATGCCGGTGGGAACCAGGGCGCGCTCCCCCGGTTCCAGGACGACATCCACGGTGGTGCGCAGATCGGCCCCCGCGTCACCGGGCAGGGCGTAGCTGGGTGGCTCGATACCGTCGTCTAGCATCTTGAGCTCCACGTGCACCTGGTCCATTCTCGCGCCTCTTTCCTTCCGGTGATGTCGTCGGTCAACCGTGCACACTCTATCGCCTCAACGCGGGCCCCCGATGCGCGGAGTCCGTCAGCTGATGTGGGACCCTAGTGTCATGACAGATTCGACGAACCCCGCACCCTCGCAGCCCGCCGGCGCGCTCTACGTGGAGCGGCTCACGCCTTCGTGGTGGCTGTGGATTGTCGCCCTGATGTTCTCGGGACTCAGCTACATGGTCCTGGCCCCTCTCGGTGTGGCCTGGGGTATCGGTGCCGCCGTCGGGATGTACCTGCTCTGCACGATTATTCTGCTGGCGACAACCCCGAAGATCGTGGTCACCGAGTCCACGCTGCAGGTGGGCCGAGCCGGGATCGAGCGCGAGCATCTCGGCCCGGTGACCGGGTACCGCGACGACGACGCCACCTATCAGCGCGGCCCTGGCCTGCATGGACTGGCGTTCATGTGCCTGCGCGGGTGGATCTCGCCCGTGGTGCGCATCCAGATCACGGATCGCCGCGACCGTACCCCCTACTGGCTCACGTCCACCCGCCGTCCCGAGGAACTGGTGGCAGCGCTCAACGGTTCCATGTTCTCCGAGCTCATCGCGGAGGAGGCTGCGGAGCCGGCCGACGATGACATCGAGGGGCGCATTCGCCACGAGCTGAACGACCACTGACCACAACTCTCCCCAGGACGAGATACAGCACGGGCGCCCCCTCATCGTTGAGGAAGCGCCCGTGCAGTGTCTCCGGGTCGACCGGCCGAGGCTGGTCAGCCTTCGCAATCGGTGCAGTAAAGCAGTCCGCCTTCTTCTTTCGCTACCTGCGAACGGTGACGGACCAGGAAGCAGGAGGCACAGGTGAACTCGTCGGCCTGCGCCGGCAGGACGCGAACCTGGAGTTCTTCGTCAGAGAGATCAGCGCCGGGGAGTTCGAATCCTTCGGCCGCCTCGGTCTCGTCTTCATCCACCACGGCAGACTGCGTGTCGGTCCGGCGCGTCTTCAACTCCTCAATGGAGTCCTCGCGGATCTCGTCTTCGTTCTTGCGTGGGGCATCATAATCGGTCGCCATTGTTTTCCCGCTCCGCTCGGTCAGCATGTGAATGGTGAGCACCTTCGCAACAACGGGCCAGACCCCGGAATTCCCAGTGCTCGACGGCGTCAGGATTCAACGCGATCCGCGCTGCGTCGCCGCATGTTTCGCTGAGATTTTTCCCTAACCACACTGAAAACACAAATCAGATCCGCCGCGGACCTGTCACACAGCGACCGAACAGGCCGCGAGCGGCGAATCCGCCGTCGATCCGCGGCCAATCGGCGACGCACCGCGGCACAGCAATGCACCTGACATAGAATCATGGCAAAGTTCACCCTGAAACCCATTGGAAAGCGGAGGCACGGCATGGACACACCCCAGCAGCAGCTACGTCTCGTCGGGGTGCACGAAGACGGCGAGCGTCTCCTGCTCTCGGACCCCCAGGGCACCGAGTTCACCCTGGAGATCACCGATGCGTTGCGAGCCGCGGCCACCCGTCCGATCGGTCGCCCTTCCGCCGCTGCCGCCGACGACGCGGCAACGGTCCTGTCGCCGAAGGACATCCAGGCCAAGATCCGCGCCGGTGCGACCGCGGAACAGCTGGCCGAGTCGCACGGGCTCGACCCGGCTCGCCTCCGCACCTACGAGGCCCCAGTACTGGCCGAGCGCAACTGGTTCGCCGGCCAGGCGCAGGGCATCGAGGTCTCGCCCCCGCAGCCGGGCAATGACCTCTACCGGTCGGTCTTTGGCGATGATCCCGCCGCCCTGGGGCCGATGGTGCGCCACCGGCTCACCGCCCTGGGCTTCGACGCCAGCACCTTGGTGTGGAACGCCTGGCGCGAGGAGGGCGAGACGGCCTGGACCATCTCGGCCGAGTTCTCCGTGGAGGGCGGGCGCGCCGATATTGGCGATCAGCCTCCGGCCCTGTGGAGCTTCCGCCCCGCCTCGAAGCAGGTGGGAAATCTGAACCGATGGGCTCAGGTACTCTCCGAGCTGGAGTCCGACTCCCCCTTCGGCACGCGTCGGCTCTCCGCTGTGACCGACAGCCCCTTCGATGTCGAGGCCCCGGCCCCGCAGGAGGCGGACACGCCCGCCACCGGTGCGCGGCCCGCCGTCGATCCTGACGCTCAGGAGGAGCTGCTCGACGTGCTCCACGCCCGCCGTGGACAGCGGCTCGGCGTCGACGAGGAGGGCGACGACGAGCTCGCACTCATGCTGACCCGCGACGAGCATCCCTCCACGTGGACAAGACCGCAGCTGGTCGTCACCCCGGAGGAGACCGAATCCGGCGACGATCCCGACAGCACCGACGGTACGGACGGCGACGACACGGACACCGACCGCTCCGTTTCTGCCGCCGAGGACAGCAGCACACAGGACACGGACGGGTGGATTCCGCGCCTGCATTCCCATACCTCGCTCAAGACGGAGCAGTACGAGGTGACGTCGGAGGAGATCGACGGGCAGACGGATGCCTTCGAGGGGCTCACTGAGGATGAGACCGCCCAGGCGCTGAAGTCTGATCGGTCCGCCCGGGCCAAGAATCGGAAGAACCGTCCGAGCGTACCCAGCTGGGACGAGATTATGTTCGGGACGAAGTCGGACTGATCGGCTCCTACCGCGCCTGGTCTCCAGCGGTCACGCCAGACGCAGCAGCGGTACCTCGCGCTCGGCTCGGGTGGGGGACCCATGGTGGCCCACCATCTCGAACGCGCCCGGCATCACCCGGCGTCCGTCGTAGAGAGCCAGTGGTTCGAAGGGCGCGATGATCAGCTCCCCCACCCGTGGTAGCACGCGCGATTCGACGTCGCCGAACCAGCCGGCGGCGATGGCTTCCTCACGGGTGAGCACCCAGGCGCGGTCCCCATAGGCGCGCCCCCACGCCTGGCGCGTGGACTCGCGGATCGCTGGGCTCGCGTCGGCGGCGAAGTGCAGCTGCACGAACCGCGGCTCGCCTGCGGTGTGCCGGATCCCGTCGATGAGCGTCGGGTCCAGTGCGTAATCGATGCGCTGCGCCTCAGGCACCTCGATCATGCCGTGATCGCCGGTGGCCACCAGGGCGGTGCCCGTCGGGAGCTGGGCGGCGAGGCGGCGGGCGGCGCCGTCGATCTCCTCGAGCACGCTCAGCCAGGCCTCGGAGCCGGGGCCGGCCGCGTGACCGGCCTTGTCGAGCTCGTTGACATAGAGGTAGATGAGCCGCCCCGGTTCCTGTACCTCGCGCCGGGCCGCGGCGAAGCGGTCGGTCAGTGACGTCGCGGCGACGAAACGGGTTCCCGCCAGGGCGGCCCGGGTCAGACCCGAGGTCGCGAAGTTCGGCCGTGACACGGTGACCGGTTCGATCTCTCGCTCGGCCAGCCGCGTGAAAACGGTGGGGTGGGGCTGCCAGGTCTCGGGCACGGTGGCCGGGTCCCAGCCACCGAGCTGATTGACGACGACGTCGCGTTCCGGGTCGAGCACGTCGTAGCCGACCAGTCCGTGCTGCCCCGGTGACAGGCCGGTCCCCAGGGTGGCCAGGGAGGCAGCCGTGGTGGTGGGGAAAGCGGACTGCAGGGTGTCGCGCGGGGCTCCGGAGAGGAAAGGCGCATGTCCAGCGAAGCGCTTCAGCTGTGCGGAGCCCAGTCCATCGATGAGCAGCAGGCAGACGGTCGACGCTTTCGGCAGTCGCAGCGGATTCGGCGTGCCAGCACCGAGGCTGGCCCCGATCGAGGGCAGCACCGCGGCCAGCGACCGGCTCGGATAGGCGGGACCGGCAGGGACGGGCTGGTTCATCGACCTGCCCACTGCACCGCGGCGCGGCGCAGGGCTCGGGAGAAGGCCAGCGCCTGATTCACCGCGGCCTGGCCCTCCGCCTCAGCGGCGACCCGCAGGGTGAGATCCTCACGGGAGGCGGTGCCGGTGTAGCCGTGGTCCGCGGTGCACTCGGGGTCGGCGCACCCGGCGGGCGCCAGGTCGAGGCGCAGTCCCCCGGCCCAGGTCACCGCCAGGGTGACTTCGGCCACCGGGTCGTCGCGGCGGTGACGCTGCGGTTCCTCGTGTTGGGTCGTCAGCACCACGGAATCCAGGCGGCGCAGCGGAATCAGCTCGGTGGCGACCTGGGCGCGCATCCGGTGCCCGTCGTCATCGATCGGGAAATCGGAGAGGTGCACGGCCGCCAGGACGTCGTCGGTCAGGGCCAGCACGGTGATGTGCCGATGGACGTCGTCGTAGTCGAAGTGGGTGTCCACGTGCACGAGATGCTCGACGACGTCGCGACCGTCCAATTCCTCGCGCAGCGCGTTGGCCACGAGCTGAGGATAGAAGCCGGTGCGCTCCAGCGCCGCGCTGAGCTGAGCCGTCGAATCGGTGCGTCGAGTCATGCTCACCATGGTAGCGGTCGTGGCGGACTCAGGAATCTCGCATGGCACGTCGGGCCGAATCGGTGCGCTGTGCCGCGTTGGCCACATCGATCTCCGCCTGCAGGACAGTCACAGTGGATTCGGAGGCCAGCACCGGGTTGAAGCGCATACGGGCCACCTGCGGCAGATCATCCTTGAGCGCCACCATGCGGGCCAGCAGGTCCTTCAGCGCCTCGGCATCAACAGCCGGCATCCCCGAGTGGCCGAAGAGCCGGGCCGCAGCCCGAGGGGTGCGAATCATGCTCTCCAGATCCTGATCGGTCAGCGGCGGCACCATGTGCACCCAGTCGTCCAGTAGCTCCACCGCATCGCCGGACAGGCCGAAGGACACCACCGGGCCCAGCAGCGGATCCTCCAGGGCGGTGACAGTGCAGCCCTGGCCCGTGGGCGCCATGGTCTGAATCTCCAGCTGCGGATCCCCATAGGGTGCCAGCACGGTGCGCATGTGCCAGATGTTATGTCGCAGCGACTCCTCGTCGGGGATGTTCAGTCGCACCCCGCCCAGGTCCAGGCGGTGGCGCAGGAAGGAATCCACGGCCTTGATCGCCACCGGCCAGCCCAGTTCATCGGCGGCCGCGACGGCCTCGTCGTCGGTGTCGAAGGTGCGCGAATCCAGCACCGAGATACCGTAGCAGTCCAGCAGTTCCACCGTCTGTCGGGTGCTCAGGCGCAACAGTTCCGTGCCATTGATATTGGAGACCCACTGGGTCACCAGCGCCTCGGCGCGCTCGCGGTCGATATTCGCCACCTGAACCGTGCTTCCGTGCTCGGCATCGCGCCAGGCACGGTACCGGACCAGTTTGGAGAGCATGGTGGCCGCCTGACTGGGATTCGCGAAGACGGGGACCCCACTCTGCAGCTGCACGGCCGCGGTGGCGGGGTCCTGTTCGCTGTCCGCCTCGGTGGTCGGCGTCGACAGATCGGTGCGGTCGAGCACGCGCTCACCGCTGTCTGCGCCGACGATCCCGGAGATCCGGAATTCGTCGTCGAGCACCGCGGTGAAGGAGGTCACCACCGTCACAGAGGAGTCCTCGCTGGCTTCGGCGATGGCCTCGGCGAGGTCTCGGGTCTGGCCGGGCAGCTGGTGCATCCCGGATTGGACGACGACGACCAGCCCATCGATCTGCTGGGACTCGATCGCCTCGCGCACGCCGCGGGTGAAGGTGCGGATGGCGTCGTCGACCGTGTGCCCGGCGTCGAGGGCCTCGATGAGGTCCACGCGGGTGACCTTCATCCCCTGGCGCTGGGCGGCGTCGATGACGAGGCGGTTCATCGCCTCCGCGTTCCCCAGCACCCCGATGCGCTCCCCCGCCGGGATCGGCTGACAGGCCAGCACCTGCAGCAGGTCCATCAGATCCGAGTGGTTCTCCACCTGGATGACCCCGGCCTGGTCCAGCATGGAATTCACGGTGGCGGCCGGGGCCTGCGTGGTGCGCGTCGAGTGGCCGGGAGGCAGTCGGCGTCCCATGGCGTTGGAGCGGGCCACGATCACCGGTTTACTCCGTGAGAGCCGACGCACGATGCGGCTGAATTTGCGGGGGTTGCCGAAGGACTCCAAGTAGACCCCGACGGCCGCGGAGGAGGCGTCATCCTCGAAGTACTGCATGGCGTCGTTGCCCGAGACATCGGCGCGGTGCCCAGCCGAGATCATGGCGGTCAGTCCCAGCCCGCGCCGATGCGCGGCGGCGAAGAGGGTTGCACCGATCGCCGCCGACTGGGAGAAGACTCCGATGGGGCCTCGGGCCGGCATGAACGGCGCCACCGAGGCGTTCAGCGCGGTCTGCGGGTCGGTGTTGATCACGCCCGCGGAGGCCGGGCCGATCACCCGCATGCCCTGGCTGCGGGCGGTGCTGACGAGACGGCTCTGCAGCGCTAGGGATTCCTCGGAGCCGTCGTGCACCTCGGTCACCACTAGCAGCCCACGAACATTGTTGCGCGCGCAGTCCGCAATGACCGCCTCCATCCGTGCGGGCGGCACCGCGATCACCGCGAGATCGACCTGTTCGGGTACCTCGTCCAGGGAGGCCCGGGAGATCATGCCCGCCAGTTCCATGGCCTCCGGGTTGATGCCGTAGACCGGGCCGGTGAATCCACCCTCGATGATGTTCTCCAGCAGGGCGTACCCCACCGACCCCCAGCTGCGTGAGGCCCCGATGACGGCGATGGAGCGCGGGTTCAGCAGCTCCCGCACCGACTTCGCCTCGGCACGGTGCTCGCGAGACTCCATCACGGCCCGCACCTTCTCGGTCGGGTGGATCGAGAACTCGACGACCACCACTCCGTCGTCGAACTTCCGGGAGACTTCGAAACCGGATTCCTGGAACACGGAGAGCATCTTCCGGTTCTCGGGCAGCACCTCGGCGGAGAACCGGCGGATCCCGTTCTCCCGGGCAGCCACCGCCAGATGCTCCATCAGAATCGATCCCAGTCCCCGGCCCTGATGGGCGTCGGCAATATTGAACGCGACCTCGGCCTCCAGCGGATCATCGAGCCGGTCATAGCGGCCGATGCCCAGGATCTCGGTGCCGCGCAGAATCACGAAGGCCACCCGGTCCACGTAGTCCACCACCGTGAATCGCTGGACCTCCTTCGGCGTCAGCGACGACTTGTAGGTAAAGTAGCGCAGGTAGATCGAGCTCTGTGACTGTCCGGCGTGCATGCGCTGCACGGCTTCGGCATCATCCGGGGAGATGGGCCGCAAGCGCGCGGTGGCCCCGTCGCGCAAGACGACATCGGCTTCCCAATGCGCCGGATATTCACGGTTTCGAGTCTGCTCAGCCATATGATCAGCCTAGACGCTAATCGGCTCCCAGAGACAGCAAACACCGAAGAGGATCATGGCACGCACGTCGAAGAACCGCTCACAGGCTTCCTCCGCGGCGGCACCGGAGATGGTGCCGTTGGACGAGCAGAATATTCTCGACGTCGACGTCTCCTCGGAGATGGAGACCTCCTTCCTGGAGTACGCCTACTCGGTGATCTACTCCCGCGCCCTGCCCGACGCCCGTGACGGGCTGAAGCCGGTGCAGCGGCGCATCCTCTACATGATGGCGCAGATGGGTCTGCGCCCCGATAAGGGCCATGTGAAATCCGCCCGCGTCGTCGGCGAGGTGATGGGCAAGCTGCATCCGCACGGCGACTCCGCGATTTATGACGCGATGGTGCGCCTGACCCAGCCGTTCTCGTTGCGGCTGCCCCTGGTGGACGGACACGGCAACTTCGGCTCCCTCGACGACGGCCCGGCCGCCCCGCGTTACACCGAGGCCCGCATGGCCCCCGCCGCCATCTCGATGACAGCGGATCTGGACGAGGACGTTGTCGATTTCATCCCCAACTACGACAACAAGTTCACCCAGCCCGAGGTCCTGCCCGCGGCCTTCCCGCAGTTGCTGGTGAATGGAGCCTCCGGCATCGCCGTCGGCATGGCCACGAATATGGCCCCGCATAATCTGCGCGAGACCATCAGCGCGGCCCGGCACCTCATCGCCCACCCCGAGGCCACCCTGGATGAGCTGATGGAGCACATCCCCGGTCCCGATCTGCCCTCGGGCGGGCGCATCGTGGGCCTGCAGGGCATTCGCGATGCGTACGCCACCGGTCGAGGCTCGTTCAAGATCCGGGCCAACGTCGCCGTCGAGCAGGTATCGCCCCGCAAGACGGGGCTGGTAGTCACCGCTCTGCCCTACGGGGTCGGCCCGGAGAAGGTCATCGAGAAGCTCAAGGACGCGGTCAACGCCAAGAAAGTCTCCGGGATCGCTGACGTCCTGGACCTCACGGACCGCAAGAACGGGCTGAAGATGGTCATCGAGCTGAAGTCGGGGTTCAACCCGCAGGCGGTGCTCGCTCAGCTGTACAAATTCACCCCGCTGGAGGAGTCCTTCGGGATCAACAACGTCGCGCTCGTCGAAGGGCAGCCGCGCACCCTCGGGCTGCGGGAACTGCTCCAGGTCTATGTCGAGCACCGGATCTCGGTCGTGCGGCGCCGCACGGCGTTCCGGCTGAAGAAGAAGCAGGACCGGCTGCATCTGGTCGAGGGATTGTTGCTGGCGCTGGTCGACATCGACGAGGTCATCGAGATCATCCGGTCCTCGGACGACACGGCGGCGGCCCGCCAGCGGCTGATGATGGTCTTCGATCTCACCGAGATCCAGGCGAATCACATCCTGGAGCTGCGTCTGCGCCAGCTCACCCGCTTCTCGCGGATCGAGCTGGAGGCCGAGCAGGACGAGTTGAAGCGGGCCATCGCCGAGCTGGAGGCTATTCTCGCCTCCGACGAGCTGTTGCGCTCCACCGTCTCCGAGGAACTCGCCGAGGTGGCCGAGCTGCATGGCGATGACCGCCGCACCCAGCTGCTCGAGGCCGAGAATCTGGCACCGCTGCCCACTCCGGCTGCCGCAGCCAAAGCGAAGGCCGCCGGTCAGGACACGATGATGGTGGCGGATGACCCGTGCTGGGTGCTGCTGTCGACCTCCGGCCAGCTGGTGCGCACCCGTGATCGAACCGCGGTCACCGGGCATGGACGACGCCAACGCCACGATGCCTACCGTTCCGTGGTCGCCACCACGGCACGCGGCGAAGTCGGTGCCCTGATGTCCTCCGGACGCATCCAGCGGATCAACGTGGTGGATGTGCCGAGCCTGTCCGAGCCCACCGAGTCCCCCCAGCTGGCCTCCGGGGTGGCGGTCAAGGACTTCATCACCCTGCAGCGCGGCGAGACGCTGGTCGGCATGGTCCCGTTGAATACCGTGCTGGCCCTGGGCACGAAGCAGGGTGTGGTGAAGCGGGTGCGCCCGGACTGGCCGCTCAACGCGGACGAGTTCGATGCGATCGCGCTCAAGGGTAAGGATGAGGTCGTCGGTGCCGCTGCTGCCGAAGACGACTCCCAGCTGATCTTCATCACCGCCAGCGCACAGCTGCTACGCTTCCCCGCCTCGACGGTACGCCCTCAGGGTCGCACCGGAGGCGGCGTGGCCGGGATCAAGCTCGCCGCCGACGACCAGGTGCTCTCCTTCTCGGTGGCCCCCGCCCACACGGTGACAGAGCAGCTCGATGCGCCAGCGCTGGCCGTGGTGGTGACCGTGACCACCGGCGAGGAGGACCTGATCGGTTCGGGCGCCGGCTCGGCCAAGGTGACGCCACTGGCCGAGTACCCCGCCAAGGGACGTGCTACCGGGGGTGTCCGCGCGCATCGGCTACTCAAGGGCGAGTCCGGGCTGCGGACCGCCTGGGCGGGGCCGAGCCCGGCGCTGGCGGCCTCCGGCAGCGGCGTTGCCCGCACCCTACCGCTGGAGTTCGGCCGCCGCGACGGCTCCGGCATCCCCCTCGACAACGCCATCGACGTCGTGGGGATCGGATCCAGCCCGGCCCCCGCACCGGAGCCGGCACAGACCACCGCAGACGACACCACGACTCCGGAACCAGGCAGTGCGGATGCGGCGCGTCCCGACGACGGCCTGATCCAGGGTTCGCTCCTGGAGGACTAGGCCCGGTCGAGGACGCGCTGCCCGGTCAGGTGTAGATGGTGGGACCCGTGGTCGGCGAATCGCCGGTCGTGGGTCACCATCACCACCGTGTGCTCTCGCAGCGCCGCCCGCAGGTCATCGACCAGCTGCGCGGCTTCGTCGGCGCCGAGATGTGCCGTCGGCTCGTCCAGCAGCACGGTGTGCGAGCGATTGAGCAGCGCCCGCGCGACGGCCAGGCGCTGGCGCTGACCACCCGAGAGGAAATGACCGCCGGGTCCCACCCGAGTGTCCAGCCCCAGGGGGCTGGACGCCAGCCAGGGCCCCAGGCCCACGAGCTCGAGCGTCTGCGTCAGTTCCGCATCCGTGGCCAGATCGTCGGGATCGCGAGCCAGCAGCAGGTTGGAGCGCACCGTGGAATCGAACAGGTGGGCATCCTGTGGGCACCAGGCCACCCCGGAACCGCGCCGGCCACCGATGTCGGTGCTGCCGAGTCGCAGCCGCCCCGACCGCGGCGCCACGAAACCCATCAGCACCGCCAGCAGAGTGGACTTGCCGGAACCCGAGGGCCCGGTGACCACCACGAAGTCCCCTGGAGCCGCGGTCAGACTCAGGTCGGTGAGCACGGGGGCTCCCCCATAGTCGGCCGTGAGCTCCTGCAGCTCAACTTCCCCCGCTGCCGCAGTCGTCGTGCGCCGGGTCTCGTCGTCGTGCGGGGGTTCGCGCATCAGCGGTTCCAGGACCCCCAGCTGTCGACGCACCACCGAGGCAGACTGGGAGGCGGTGGCCACCTGGCCGAACGGTTCAGCCAGCGCCAGCACCATGAAAACCGCCAACGCCGCGGAGGGGCCATCGACCGCGTGGGTGAGGCAAAACCACAGCACGGCCAGCGCGGTCAGCCCCGCCACTGTGGCGCTGAGCGACTGCCCCAGCCCGGCCACCCAGGCGCTGCGCTTGAGTCGTGCCGCACCCTGGTGATCGCTCCGGCCAAATCGGGCTGTCAGCTCAGCGCCGGTCCCGCTCCCCTGCACATCCGCGGCCGCGGCGAACAACACCGTGGTGCGCTGCATGAGCCAGCCCCGGTGCGCAGCGCTGACGGCGGTGGCGCGACGGTCCAGCCGCCCTGCCACGACCGGGATAACGAGAAGACCCGCCACCCCTGCCAGCGCCACGGGCCACCAGGCCGGCGGCGCCATGTAGGCCACCACGGCGGTGCTGAGCACCCAGGCGAGCACGGCAGCCGGCACCGGCACCACGACCCGCGGCACCGCATCGCGCAGCTCGTCGAGATCGGACACCAGCACCGAGAGCGACCCTCCGGCGTGGCGCAGCCGGTTCCAGCCTTCGGGACGCCGCCCCAGCCCGTCCCAGACGGCCAGCCGCAACCGATTCGCCCAGCGCAGCACCGCGTGGTGCACGCTGAGGCGCTCCAGGTACCGGAACAGGGCACGACCGATTCCGAAGAAGCGCACACCGACGATCACGGAGAGCAGAAACAGGACCGGCGGTTCGTAGGAGGCCTGCACGATGAGCCACCCCGACAGCGCCGAAAGCAGCGCGCCCGACAGTAGTGCGGCCACCGCCCAAGCGATACCGGAGCGGAAGCCCTTCTCGGTCCACGGCAGCAGCCGGAATGTTCGGCCCCACGACAACCCGGCCACCTGCTGGCGGTCAGCGGGGTCGGGGGTGCTCGCGCCGGATCCGGGCAGGGTCGTCTCCGTCTCCTCCGTCCCCACCATCTCGTCCGGTGTGTCCGGGATGTCCCGTTCGTCCTTCGGGACCTGAGCGACGACGTCGAAGCCGCCGCTCAGATCACCCTGCACGAGCAGATCGGCTCGAGCGTGCAACCGCCGGTCGTGAGACGCGATCAGCACGACCGCCCCCACCTCGTCACGCAGACGCCGCAGGGCGGTACGCACCTGAACAGCAGAGGCAGGGTCCAGATGGGCAGTCGGCTCATCGAGGAGCACCAGCCAGGCTTCATCCGACGGCGCCGCATGGAGCACCCGGACCAGGACCCGGGCCACCCCGACACGGCGCGCCTCGCCCGGGCTCAGGTCGATGCATCGACGGGGGGCCAGCCCGTCGAGACCCACCATCCTCAGCACCTCGGCCACGCGCTCCTCTTCGTGGCCGTCCCGTACCAGCCGGTCCTGCGCGGCGAGCACCAGGCGAAGTTCCTCCGCGACGGTCGGTTCCGTGAAGCGCGGATGCTGGTCCAACCAGGCAATGCGCCGTTGCCTCAGCCCGAGCACCTGCCCGGAGCCGTGCACCTCGTCGTCGCGCAGGGTGCCGGCGAGGGACCGCAACAGGGTCGATTTCCCGGTCCCGGACGCGCCCGAGAACACGGTGATCGTCCCGGCCCGGGCCGCCAGGGTCAGTCCGTTCACCACGGGGTCCGCTGGCGTCGTGGCCTGACCGTCCTCGTACTGACTCCGCGGATAGCTCAGGCGCAGGTCCCGGAGAAGCACCGCGTCGTCGTCTCGGTTTGCAGGCTGTGGCGCCTCGGAACCCGCCTCCCAGAACTCCCGGGGCTCCCGGGACAGGGAGTCCGCCAGTCGGAGCGGCTGCGGCGCCTTCAGCCGTTGCCGGGTGCGGCGTAGGGCATCCACCCCGTCTTCGGCGGCGTGGTAGGCCGACCCCACCTCGCGGAAGGGCAGGTAGATCTCCGGAGCGATGATCAGGATGAGCAGTCCGACCACCAGGTCCAGGTCCCCGCCGACCATGCGCACTCCGATGAACACCGCCACCACCGCAACCGACAGGGTCGAGATCAGCTCGAGCGCGAATCCCGACATGAAGGCAGAACGCAGCGTCTTCATGGTCGTGGCCCGATACCGTTCAGACACCGCGCGCAGCGAGGCCCGCTGCACGCCGGCCCGGCGCAGCCCCACCAGCACCGGCAGCCCCCGGGCCAACTCCAGCAGGTGGTGCGAGAGCCGGTCGAGCCCTTCGGCGGCCTCGTCCACGCGCTCCTCGGTATAACGGCCGATGAGGATCATGAACAGCGGAATCAGCGGCACGGTCAACACGACGACGACGGCGGACACCACATCGTGCAGTAACACCCAGAGCCCGAGGACGGCCGGTACCACCGCCGCCGAAACCAGGGCGGGAAGAAAATCCGTGTAGTACTGGTCGAGCTCGTCCAAGCCGTGGGAGGCCAGCATCACGTCCGTGGCAGCGGAGTCAGAATCCGTGCCGCCGTCGTCGAGATGTCTGCGCACCAGCTCCAGCCGCAGCCGTTCCTTCTCCCCCAGTGCGGCGCGACGGGACATGACCTGCTGCCCCCAGAGCGCCGCTCCCCGCAGGAGCACCCCGGAGGCCCCGAGCAGCATCGCCCGGTGGAACTCACCCGCCTCGGCCATCGTGCCGAGCGTGAACCGCTGCTCGGATGTGGCCGGAAGAGGGTTGAAGAGCAGGTGCAGCAGACGGGATGCATCGGGGGCGCTGAGCGCGGCGGCCAAGTGCCCCAGCGCGGTAGCCACGGCGGTGGCCAGCATGATCCACCCCGCTGCCTTGACGACCGCGAGCGCGGCCAGCCAGATCAGCGCCCAGCGCCCGGACCGGGAGTGCGGGAGTTCGGGTTTCACACCGGGGTCACCACCGCGTGTTCGGGAATGTGCTGTTCGCTCAGGCGCTGACGGAATACCCAGTAGCTGTAGGCCGTGTAGGCGAGCACCAGCGGGATGAACACCGCGGCGACCCACGCCATGACGCTCAGTGTGTAGCCGCTCGAGGAGGCCGAATCGATGGTGAGATGGAACGCCGGGTCCAGGGTGGAGGGCAGCACCACCGGGTAGAGGCTGCCGAAGATCGCCGTCATCGAAGCCACCACGAAGCTCGCCATGGCCACGAACGACCAGCCCTCACGCTGACGCAGCGCGAAGATCCAGGCTGCGATGCCCGCCGTCAGCGCCGTGACCAGGGCCGCCCATGTCCACCAGCGTCCTGCCTCGAGCACAACGACGAATGCCCACACCGCCATGGGCAGCAGGTAGACGATGCCGTAACGGCTCAGGTGCCAGCCCGCGGCTTCCCGCGGTGCGCCCAGGGTCTTCAGTCCGAGCCAGGCCCAGCCCATGGCCAGCGAGATGCCCAGAACGGCGAGTCCGCCCAGCACCGCGTACGGGGTAAGCCAGGCGAAGGCACCCCCGACCCGGTCGCCATTCTCGTTCAGCGGCAGCCCGGTGGTGGTGAGACCGAGCAGGGCGCCCATGAAGAACGCGGTGACGGCCGAGCCGCCGAAGAGGCACGCATCCCAGATACGGCGTGTCAGCACCGTCTCGGACTTGCTGCGGTAATGGATCGCCACCGCCCGCACGATGAGCGCGAGCAGGGTCAGCGTCAGCGGGAGGTAGAGGGCAGAGAAGATCGCGGCGTACCAGAGGGGGAATGCCGCGAACATGGCACCGGCCGCCGTGATAAGCCAGACCTCATTGCCCTCCCACACCGGTCCGATCGTGTTGAGCAGCACGCGCCGCTGGGATTCGTTGCGGGCCCAGACCTTCATGAGCATGCCCACGCCGAGGTCGAAGCCCTCCAGGATTAGGTAGCCGGTCCACAGCACCGCAATGAGAATGAACCAGACGGTGGGTAGATGTTCCATCATCATCTGCCTTTCAGTGATTCCGCGTACCGGACATCAGGGTCAGTACGCGAAGGCCAGGACGTCTTTGTCATGATGCTGATCGTCGTCGTCGGTCTCATCGGCCAGCAGCTCGGGCATGCCGGCCGGCACCCCGCCGCGGATATAGCGAATCAGCAGCCACAGCTCCACCACCAGCAGCACGGCGTAGATCAGGGTGAGGGCGATCAGGGAGAACAGCACCTCGCCCCCGGAGACTCCCGGAGACACGGCTGCGGCGGTGAACATCCACACCTGATCGACTCCGGTGGGGTCCGGGTTCGGTGCGACGACGAACGGCTGCCGTCCCATCTCCGTGAAGATCCAGCCCGCCGAATTCGCAAAGAACGAGAAGGTGATCTGCACCAGCGCCAACCGCATCAGCCATGGACTCGTCGGGACCGTGCCCTTGCGTCCCAGCCAGAGTCCGATCGCCGCCGCTAGGGCTGCCATCCCACCGAAGGTGATCATCAGGCGGAAGCCCCAGTAGGTCACCTCCATCACCGGCAGGTAGTCGATCTCGGTTCCGGCGCGGTCACCGTACATCGGGTCGTCGGGAAGGTGGGTCCCGTAGTTCTCCTGATATTGCGGGATCAGGGTGTTGACGCCGTCCACCGGGGTGGTGAAGTCCTCATGAGCCAGGAAGGAGAGTAGCCCGGGAATCTCGAAAACCCCGACGATGTCGTCGCAGGTGGTGGCGCCGTCGCTGTTGCGCAGATCGGCGAACGAGAACACCGAGAACGCCGTCCCGTCGTGGCAGGCAGCCTCAGCTGCGGCCATTTTCAGTGGCTGCTGCTCGATCATCAACTGTGCCTGGGCGTGCCCGGAGAAGGCGGTTCCCAGGAAGGCCACCAGGGCGATCCAGCCGCCCCACCGGAAGGAGGTGCGCCACACCCGGTAGTCGGTCTCATCCCGGCCCTTGGAGCCGGTGGTGCCGACGACGACCCGCCCTTCGGCGTCCACGGCGTCGACCCCCTGCACCCGGCGGCGGTGCAGGTGGTACCACGCCACCCCGAAGAGGAAGCCCCCGGCCACGGCGAGGGCACCGAAGACGGTGTGCGGGAAGTGCACGAGCAGGGTGTTGTTCGTCAGTACGGCCCAGATGTCGGTGAGCACCGGCCGCCCGTCCACCATCTCGATCCCCACCGGGTGCTGCATCCAGGCATTGGCAGCCAGGATGAAATAAGCGGAGAACATCGATCCGATGGCAGCGGCCCACAGGGACGCCAGATGAATCCAGGGACGCACGCGACCCCAGCCGAAGATCCAGATGCCCAGGAACACCGACTCCATGAAGAACGCGATCAGCGCCTCCATGGCCAGCGGCGCACCGAAGACGTCTCCGACGAAGCGCGAGTACTCGCTCCAGGCCATGCCGAACTGGAACTCCTGGACCAGCCCCGTGGCGACCCCCATGATGAAGTTGATCAGGAAGAGCTTCCCGAAGAACTTCGTCATGCGCAGATACTGCTCCTGGCCAGTGATGTGCCACATGGTCTGCATGCTGGCCAGCACTACCCCGAGCCCGATGGTCAGGGGCACCATGAGGAAGTGGTAGACGGTGGTGATTCCGAATTGCCACCGTGCGATCTCCAGAGGATCCATCGGCTTCCTTTCCCTCCGAGCCGGAGCGCGTGCGAGACGTTCCGAGCAGATCAGGTCTCTGTGACACAGAGATCAGCGACGCACAGGTGAACTGAAGCTAGAATTGACAACAGACCAGCCACGATCCTGAGGCCGTTTCGACATCAGTGTACGCCTTTTTCTACACGCTGTAGAATTCATACTGATGGCACCAGCCCTCGATCCCCGACACACCGACCACACCAGGAGCACCATGTCCCTCGGACAGCTTGAGCAGCAGGTCATGGACCTGCTGTGGGACCGCGCTGAGCCACTGACCGCCAATGAGCTGCGAGATCAGCACATCGAGCAGACACCCGGCGCACCAGAACCTGCAGTCACCACCGTGCTCACGGTGTTGACCCGACTGACGAAGAAGGGTTTCGTCCTGCGCCAGGCAGGCAAGCGCCCCCATCGCTTCAGCGCCGCCAGCACCCGTGAGGAACACACCGTCGAGCTCCTCAACGAGGTCCTCGGAGCCGTGCCCGACCGCGAGGCCGTGCTGGCTCGTTTCGTTGGATCCATCGGCCCCGACGAGGCCGCCGCACTGCGCCGGGCACTGAATTCGAGCTCCACCGCCTGATCCGCGGTCACCATGACGCCCTATCTGCTCCTGGTCGCGGCGCTGGCCCTGGCCTGGCCAGTTCCGGTGGCGCTGTCTCGGGCGTCGTGGGTGCGACGAGCGCCCGCGACGGCGATGATCCTCTGGCAGGCCGTCGGCCTGGCCGGCGGAATCACCATGATCGGCGCCCCGCTGATGTGGGGTCTCGCCCCCTTCGGCAACGGCCTCATCAGCGCCCTGAGCAGGCTCATCGATCTCGGGACCCATGGCGGTCTCAGTGCCATCGTCGCCGTGGAGGAGTTCACCCCGGATCGCATCGTCGGCGTGACGCTGGGACTGGCCCTGGGCGTTCACCTCGTCCTCACCCTGCTGGATGCCACCCGCAAGACCCTGCGTGAGCGCAGCCGCCACCGCCGCGCGGTGCAGCTGCTCACGGCGGCTGCACCCACCGACGCCACCACCGGTCCGCCCACCGGCCAGATGCGCATTCTGCCCCTGGACCATCCCTTGGCCTACTGCCTCCCGGGGATCACCAATTCCCTGACCGTGATCTCGCGCGGGCTCATCGAGCATCTGGAACCCGCCCAACTGGACGCGGTGATCGCCCACGAGCAGGCGCATCTGCGACAGCGTCACGACCTGTTACGCCTGGCCTTCGAAGCCTGGAACCGCGCCTGCGCCTGGTTGCCCACCACCGCCATCGCCCGCGAGGCAGTGACCGAACTGACCGAGATGCTCGCCGACGATGCCGCGCTGCGCCGACACCGGCAGCAGGACCTAGTCAGTGCGATCGCAGTGGTGGCCAGCGCCGGTGCGCCCGCCTCCGCGCAGCCCGAGGCGTCCGCTGACGCCGAGGCCGGCGGCGACCCGAAGCATTCCTCCACCCGCCTGGCCCGTCTGCTCCAGCCGCGATCAGTTCCTCCACGACTGTTCACCGGAGTGGTCATCGTGCTCGCTGCCGCACTCATGATCGGCCCGGTCCTGCTAATTGTCGTCGGCTGACGTTTCGCGCTGAGCGTGTCCGCCGGTCGTTCCTACCCAACGCCCAGGCGGGTGCCGATACAATTGATTCTCGTGCCGGACTTCGCTTTCGCGTTCTGATGAGGTTCCGAGACAGCCTGGCACGGCCATCGCACCCCTACTGATTGAGTCGACGCCACGTGTCAGGAAACGCCACCACGATCCACCACCATGCCGCCCTGCTCTCGGTTGTGGAGGTGACCGCACCGATCGAAGTCACGTCAGACGATCTTGATCACCGCATCGATTCGGTCCTCAAACGCCTGCATCTGCCCCACGGACTGCTCCTGCGGGTGGCCGGAGTGAAGGCGAGGCGGATGTGGAAGCAGCGTGGTGACTACCTCGACGGCGCCGCCCAGGCGGGGACCGAAGCGCTCAAGCAGGCGGGCATCACCCCGGACCAGGTCGGGCTACTGATCAACACCTCCGTCACCCGCGATTCCTTGGAACCCGCGGTGTCCGTGCGCATCCACGACCAGATGGGGCTGCCGCCCTCGGCCACGAACTTCGACGTCACCAACGCCTGTCTCGGTTTCGTCAACGGCATGGATCTGGCCTCGACCATGATCGACGCCGGACACATCGACTACGCCTTGGTCGTGGCCGGCGAAGACGCCAACGCCGTGCATGAGGCGACCATCAAGAACCTCCATGCCAATTCCGTCACCCGCGAGAACTTCCTCCAGCAGTTCGCGTCCTTGACCCTGGGATCCGGCGCCGCCGCCGCCGTCATCGGGCGCAGTGACGCCCATCCGGAGGGTCACCGCATTCTGCGCGGCGTGACCCGGGCCGGCACCGAGCACCACCATCTGTGCGCCGGTGATCACAACGGCATGTACACCGACTCCGCCGGCCTGCTGACCAATGGGCTCCAGCTGGTCATGGACGCTTGGAATGATGCCCCGCAGGACTGGGACTGGGCCTCGATGGACCGCTACATCACCCATCAGGTCTCCCAGATGCACACCGACGCAATTATCGATGCCGCCGGAATCTCACGCGACCGGATCCCCACCACTTTCCCGGTGCTCGGCAATATCGGACCGGCTGCGCTGCCCATCACGCTGGCCCGCGAGACCGGATCCCTGACCTCCGGAGACCGTGTGCTGTGCATGGGCGTCGGCTCCGGTCTGAACGTGGCCATGCTCGAAATCGAATGGTGATCAACTGATGCACATTCCCGCCCAGTCCGCCGGTCTCCCCCACGATCTTGCCCCGGACACCGAGCTGCCCGGGTGGGATCCTGCGTGGTCACGCCTCGTCGAGGCCGAAACCCATGACGGCACCCGTGGTTTCCACGTGCTCGACACCGGCAGCGAACTGAAGCGTCTCGGTGTCGAGCCCGACGCCGTCCTCCTTGCCGTGCACGGCAACCCAACCTGGTCCTACCTGTGGCGGCACGTGGCCGCCGCCAGTCTGGCCGCCGCGCGCAAGGCGGCGGGCGGCTCCGCATCGGAGCCGCGCCGACGCCAGCGTCGCCCGCGCATCTGGCGCGTCGTCGCACCGGATCAGCTTGATATGGGTTTCTCCCAGCGTCTCGAGCACGACGGCATCCCCGATCCGCAGCGGCTCGGCAGCTATCGCACCCTGGCAGAACGCCTCACCGACCTCGACGCCGTGGTCCGCGCGCTGGGGCTCGATATTGATGCGCAACGCGCCGAGGCGCCCGTGCCCCTGTTCACGCTCGGCCACGACTGGGGTGGTGTCATCTCCCTGGGTTGGGCGGCCGCCAACCAGCATCTCGTCACCGGGTCAATCTCACTCAATACCGCTGTGCACCATGACGCCGGAGACCCGCTGCCCGCACCCCTGCAGGCGGCGCTCGCCGGACCGCTGTTGGCCGGTTCCACCGTCGTCACCGATGCGTTCCTCGAGGTTACTCTCGGCCTGGGCCATCCCGGACTCGACTCCGCCGTCAAGAACGCCTATCGATCCCCCTACCGCAGCGCCGAACGCCGAGGCGGCATCGGCGGGTTCGTGGCCGATATCCCGGCAGACCCCCGGCATGCTTCCTACCAGCCGCTGCGCAGTATCGCGCGCAGCCTGAGCACCTCATCGCTGCCGAGCCTGCTGCTGTGGGGCGCACTCGACCCGGTCTTCCTGGACCGGTATCAGCAGGACCTGCTGACCCGGATCCCGCAGGTCGACCTGCACCGCTATGAGACCTCGGGACACCTGCTGGCTGAGGATCAGGATCTGGGTACTCCGATCTTCACCTGGGCCAACGCGGTGATCGACGAGCGCGGTCGGCCCCTCGATGCCGCCGTCGCTGCCCCGTCGCACCGTCCGCGCTACCGGCCCCTCTGGTGCTTCCTGCAGGAAAAATCAGCCAGCCCGGACACAGCTCTCGTCGACATGACGGTCTCGGCGTCCCAGAACCCCGACGGCGTCTCCTGGGCGCAGCTCTCCAGCGTGGTCAACGCCATCGCCGTCGGACTCCGACGCACCGGAGTCCGCCCCGGGGACCGCGTGTCACTGCTGGTGCAGCCCGGACGCGATCTCACCGCCGCCCTCTACGCCGTGCTGCGGGTCGGCGCGATAGCGGTTGTCGCGGACGCCGGCCTCGGCATCAAGGGAATGACGCGTGCCGTGCGCACGGCACGTCCCCAGTGGATCATCGGCGAGTTGCCGGGCCTCACCCTGGCGCGGACCCAGCGCTGGCCGGGACGCCGCCTCTCCGTGCAGACGCTGTCACGTCCCCTGCGAGCAGGGCTCCACGTTGAGACGAGCCTGTACGGCCTGGCCACCGCCTACGATGGCCATGTCTACCACCCGACCCAGGATCATCCGGACCCCGAGCCCACGCAGACCGCCGCGATCCTCTTCACCTCGGGATCAACCGGCCCGGCGAAAGGCGTCCGCTACACCCACGATCGGCTCTCGGCGCTCACACAGGTCCTCCGCGACGCCTTCGGGGTCACTCCCGGTTCGTCGCTGCTGGCCGGATTCGCGCCCTTCGCCCTGCTGGGGCCCGCCATCGGAGCAACCTCGGTCACCCCCAAGATGTCGGTGACCAAGCCCTCGACCCTCACCGCGGCTGCTGTCGCCGATGCCGCCGCGGCAGGCTCGGCCACCATGGTCTTCGCTTCCCCGGCCGCCCTGCGCAATGTCGTGGCCACCGCCGACCGGCTCACCGACGATCAGCGCCGCCGGCTCACCACCATCTCCCTGATGCTCTCGGCCGGAGCCCCCGTGGCTCCCGAACTCATGGATCGCGTCCTCGAGCTGATGCCTCACGCCGAATTTCACTCCCCGTACGGGATGACCGAATCGCTGTTGCTCGCCGACATCGACCGGGACACCCTCCGTGCGGTGTACTCCGACAATGATGCGGCCCAGCACGGGGCCTGCGTGGGCCGTCCCGTGCCCGGGGTCGAGATCGCGATCGCCCCGTTGAACGACGATGGCACCCCGGCCCAACGTCCGCACAGCGGTAACACCGTGGAGAATCTGCTCGGCGAAGTCGTCGTCTCGGCACCGCACATGACCGCCGGATATGACCGCCTCTGGCACACCGACCACCTGTCCAAGCGTGATTTCGACGGCGAGCGTCAATGGCACCGCACCGCCGACATTGGCAGGATCGATTCCGCTGGCCGGCTGTGGATCGAGGGCCGCCTGCAGCACGTGATCACCACCGCGAACGGCCCGGTTGCTCCGGGTGGTCCGGAAGCCCGGATCGACACCCTCGGGGCCGTCTCCCGCACTGCCGTCGTCGGCGTCGGTCCGCGCAGCGCTCAGGCCATCGTCGCCGTGATCGAGCCCACTGACCCTTCCGTGAAGCCCGGACTGGCGCCGACCTGGCTCAGCGACCAGGTCCGCGCGTCGGTCGATCTCCCGGTCGCCGCGGTGCTCGTCACCTCCCAGGTGCCCGTGGACATCCGGCACAACTCGAAGATCGACCGCACCCGGCTCGCCCGCTGGGCCCACACCGTGCTGAGCGGCGGAAAGGTAACGGCACCATGAGCACCTCCCACCGCCGAGTCCTGGTCACCGGCGCCTCCGGCGTGCTCGGCTCCGGCGTCGCCCGGGCCCTGATCGCCCAGGGGGCGGCCGTCACCACCCTGCAACGGCGCCCAACCGGCATCGAGGGCGCGCACGAGGTCCGGGGCTCGGTCACCGACCACGACACGGTCGTCCGCGCACTGACGGGTGTGGACACCGTCGTTCATCTCGCCGCGAAGGTCTCGGTCTCCGGACCGGGCCACGAGTACGAGCACGTCAATGTGGAGGGCACCCGGTTGCTTCTCTCGGCGGCCCGGGAAGCAGGTGTGTCGCGCTTCATCCACATCTCCTCACCGTCGGTGGCTCACAGTGGCTCCTCCATCATCGGCGACGGCGCAGACCCTGCGGATCCTCTCCGGGCACGTGGCCACTATGCCCGTACCAAGGCCGAAGGCGAGCTGCTGGCCCTGGGGGCTGATTCCGAGGATTTCCGCGTCTTGGTGTTGCGCCCGCACCTGATGTGGGGACCCGGTGACACCCAACTGACCGAACGAATCATCGAACGCTCCCGCGCCGGCCGCATGCCCCTGATCGGCTCCGGTGCCGCTCTGGTCGACACTCTCTACGTTGCAAACGCGGTGGACGCCGTGCTGGCCGCCTGTGGTGCGGTGGATCGTCACCATGGTGAGGCCCTCGTGGTCACCAACGGTGAGCCGCGACCGATCGGGGAGCTCATTCGCGGCCTGGCGCGCGCTGGCGGTTCCCCTGAACCGGCGTTGCGTGTGCCCGCCGGCCTCGCCCGTGTCGCCGGATCGGTGATCGAGAGAGTCTGGGAATCGCTGCCCTTCGAATCCGAGGACGGCGAACCGCCGCTGACCCGTTTCCTGGCCGAACAGCTCTCGACCGCGCACTGGTTCGATCAACGCCGCACCCGGCACGTGCTGGGATGGTCGCCGCGCATCTCCGTCGACGAGGGGATGCGGCTGACTTCCCGGCACTACGCCGGCGCCTGAGTCGGTCGTCGAGGATCAGGCGTCGATCTGTTCGCGCCCCAATTCTTCGGCACCGGAGATGATGAACTGTTTGCGGGGTGCCACGTCGGATCCCATCAGCAGCTCGAAGATCTGCTCGGCCTGGTCCGCTTCGGCGATGTTGACGCGGCGTAGCGTGCGGTATCGGGGATCCATGGTGGTCTCTGAGAGCTGATCTGCGTCCATCTCGCCGAGACCCTTGTAGCGCTGAATATCGTCCTTGTATTTGCGCCCCTCGGCGTCCAGTTTCTGCAGCACGGCGGTCAGCTCAGCCTCCGTGTACGTGTACAGGATCTCGTTGTCCCCGGAACCGGGGGTGATGACCTCGATACGGTGCAGCGGCGGCACGGCGGCGTAGACCCGACCGGCTTCGACCATAGGTCGCATGTAACGGAAGAAGAGTGTGAGAAGCAGCGTGCGGATATGTGCACCGTCGACGTCGGCATCGGTCATCAGGATGACCTTCCCGTAACGTGTTGCGTCGAGGTCGAAGCTTCGGCCTGCGCCCCCGCCAACCACTTGGATCAGGGCGGCGCATTCCGCGTTGTTCAGCATGTCCCCCACAGAGGCCTTCTGCACGTTGAGGATCTTGCCGCGGATCGGCAGCAGCGCTTGGAAGTCCGAAGAACGCGCCAGTTTGGCCGTGCCCAATGCAGAATCGCCCTCCACGATGAACAGCTCAGAATTCTCAGCATCGTTGGTCCGGCAGTCGGCCAACTTCGCTGGCATGGTGGACGTCTCCAGAGCGTTCTTCCGCCGCTGGTTCTCCTTGTGGGTCCGAGCGGAGATGCGGGACTTCATCTCCGCGACGACCTTCTCCAGCAGCTGGCTCGTCTGCTGCTTGTCCTGGCGCTTGGAAGAATTCAGGATGCCGCCCAGTTCTTGCGCGACGACCTTGTTGACGATCTGCTTCGCCGCGGGAGTGCCGAGAATCTCCTTCGTTTGGCCTTCGAATTGTGGCTCGGAGAGCCGCACGGTCAGGACCGCCGTCAGTCCGGCCATGACATCGTCCTTGTCGATCTTGTCGTTGCCGGCCTTCAGCTTCCGAGCGTTGGATTCCACGGCCTTGCGGAAAACCTTGAGCAGCGCCTGCTCGAACCCGGAGTGATGTGTTCCCCCCTTCGGCGTAGCGATGATATTGACGAAGCTGCGCATGGTGGTGTCGTAACCGACGTCCCATCGCATGGCGACATCAACCTCGCAGACCCGCTCGACATCTTTCATCTCGGTATGCCCGTTGTCCCCCAGCACGGGAACCCGCTCGGTGAAGGTATCCGAGCCCTGCAGCCGCCAGATGTCGGTGACCGGGTTCAGGGCGGCAAGGTGTTCGACGAACTCTGAGATGCCGCCGTCGTATTGGAAGACTTCCTCGACCGGGCCGTCCTCCCCGGGAGTTCCGGGAACCCGACGTTCGTCGCGGACGGCGATACGGAGTCCGGGAACCAGATATGCCGTCTGCCGCGCCCGGTTCTCGAGATCCTGGTAGTTGAACTTGGCGTCGGGAGTGAAGATCTGCTCGTCAGCCCAGTAACGGACCCGGGTGCCGGTATAGCCGCGCTTGGCCTTGCCGACCACGTCCAGGCTCGAGGCATCTTCGAAGGGCGTGAAGGTCGAACTCGGTTTCGGTGTGCTTCCGGTGTCAGCGAAACGGCCCGGCTCGCCGCGGCGGAAGGACATTTGGTGTGTTTTGCCCCCGCGGAACACCTGAACGTCCAGACGTGAGGACAAGGCGTTGACCACGGATGCACCGACGCCGTGAAGACCACCGGAGGCAGCGTAGGAACCACCACCGAACTTTCCGCCGGCGTGCAGTTTCGTGAAGACAACTTCAACGCCGGAGAGACCGGTACGGGGCTCGATGTCGACCGGAATGCCGCGACCGTTGTCCTCGACCTCCACCGATCCATCGGAGTAGAGAGTGATACTGATCGACTGACCGTAACCGGCCAGGGCTTCGTCCACCGAGTTGTCGATGATTTCCCAGAGGCAGTGCATCAGGCCGCGCGAGTCCGTCGACCCGATGTACATTCCCGGGCGTTTGCGGACCGCTTCGAGTCCCTCCAACACGGAGAGATGCCGTGCATTGTATTCAGTCTGTCGTGCCACTGGCGTGCACTACCTTTCGCCTGGTTCGTCGCTGCGGCCCTAAGGGGCACATCTCTTTACAATATCTGCAATCCGTGGAAGAAGGCGTGATGTCGCCCCTTGAGTTCGCCACAAGGATGACGACCCTACGCGCGGAGCGAAACACGGCGCGATATCCGTCGAACTGCGAACATTTTCCTCGCCGAGATGGTTCTATAGTGTGAAAGTAATTCGACGAAGGAGGTCACAGTGACCAGTGCAGCCACCGCAGAGAAGCCCACCATGACTGCCGCGGATCGTTGCGACCGGTGCGGCGCGCAGGCATACGTCCGCGCTGTCCTGACATCCGGCGGCCAGCTGTTGTTCTGTGCTCACCACGCACGCGCTGTGGAGGAGAGCCTGCGCCCCCAGACGACGCAGTGGCAGGACGAGACCGAGCGCCTCCACGAAGACAACCGGACTGTCGTGCGCTGATACCAGCAAGCTTCAGTATCGCTAAGAAGAAGCGTGTGGCCCCACCATTGGGTGGGGCCACACGCTGAGTGATTCCCAGGGGGCGCCCCGGGGCGCCCGCCCGGGGGGGGTAAGCGGCGGCCGTTTTCCCCCCCGCCGCTCGCCTGGTCGCTCGCCAGCGTGATCGCGCTGGCCCTCGCCTGGTGGAT